>NZ_CADFGP010000042.1 GCF_902833905.1 Paraburkholderia tuberum STM678
GTCCACACCGTGCGGCTCTGGCAGAAATACTAACCCGCGTTTGAGTCCTCGCGGCGGGCCAGCCTCTACCTCGCGGAGTCATACTGACTAGTTCAGTTAGCATTGTAAAAGGCCGTGCGAGAGAGCATAAGGGTGCGAAAGCGGGCGTGCTGGCGGTGCGTCGAGTTCGCATCACCGGTATGCAATGTGCTGCGAGTGAGCGTAGAAGGTTCTGTAGAACGGGCGATCTTTTTCGCGCGCATCTCGTCTGATCAACACGTAACTGCGTCGTTGGCTGGCGCGATCTAAGGGTTTTCGCTTGCAGATCAACACGATGCGCGTAAGTGGCCGGTAAGTTGCAGCGCTTATGGTTAAGCCTTGACGCGGAATAGGATCGCGCAGGGCGCCCGCATGCACGGATGTTGCGATGCCGCACGCACGCGCGTTCGACGGTATCGCGAGGTGGGAGACAGCGCCGCTCGTGGCGGCTCGAACAGGATAAGGCCCGCGCGCGCCGCGCGCCGGTACAGGTTTTACGTTTCATCTTCACCAAGGGGTTGTCGATGTCTGCGATTGAATCGGTTCTTCAGGAACGCCGCGTTTTTCCGCCCTCCGCTGACACTGCGAAGGGTGCCACGATCTCCGGCATGGACGCGTACCGGGCGCTCGCCGCCGAAGCGGAGCGCGACTACGAAGGCTTCTGGGGGCGTCTCGCGAAGGAGACGCTGAGTTGGCACAAGCCGTTTACGAAGGTGCTCGACGAATCGAAGGCGCCGTTCTACACGTGGTTCGAAGACGGCCAGCTGAACGCGTCGTATAACAGCATCGACCGTCACGTCGAGGCCGGCAACGGCGAGCGCGTCGCGATCGTGTTCGAAGCCGACGACGGTAGCGTCACGAACGTCACCTATCAGGATCTGCTGCAACGCGTATCGCGCTTCGCGAATGCGCTGAAAAAACGCGGCGTGAAGAAAGGCGACCCGGTCGTCATCTATATGCCGATGTCGATCGAGGGCATCGTCGCGATGCAGGCGTGCGCGCGGATCGGCGCGACGCACTCGGTCGTGTTCGGCGGCTTCTCGTCGAAGTCGCTCAACGAGCGGCTCGTCGACGTCGGCGCGGTCGCGCTGATCACGTCCGACGAACAGATGCGCGGCGGCAAGGCCTTGCCGCTGAAGAACATCGCCGACGAAGCGCTCGCGCTCGGCGGCTGCGAGAAGGTCAGGAGCGTGATCGTGTACCAGCGCACCGGCGGCAAGGTCGCGTGGGACGCAGGGCGCGACCTGTGGATGCACGAACTCGCACAGGCCGAGTCGGACCAGTGCGCGCCCGAATGGGTCGACGCCGAGCATCCGCTCTTCATCCTCTATACGTCGGGCTCGACCGGCAAGCCGAAGGGCGTGCAGCACAGCACCGGCGGCTATCTGCTGTGGGCCGCGCAAACGCTGAAATGGACCTTCGACTGGCGCCCCTCCGACGTGTTCTGGTGTACCGCCGACATCGGCTGGATCACCGGCCATAGCTACATTACGTACGGGCCGCTCACGCTTGGCGGCACCCAGGTCGTGTTCGAGGGCGTGCCGACCTATCCGGACGCCGGGCGCTTCTGGCAGATGATCGCGAAGCACAGGGTCACGCTGTTCTATACGGCGCCTACTGCGATCCGCTCGCTGATCAAGGCCTCCGAGGCCGACGCTAAAGTGCATCCGAAGAGCTACGACCTGTCGACGTTGCGCATCATCGGCACGGTCGGCGAACCGATCAATCCGGAAGCGTGGGTGTGGTACTACGAGAACGTCGGCGGCGGCCGCTGTCCGATCGTCGATACGTGGTGGCAGACCGAGACCGGCGGCCACATGATCGCGCCGATGCCGGGCGCGACGCCGCTCGTGCCGGGTTCGTGCACGCTGCCGCTGCCGGGCATCATGGCCGCGGTCGTCGACGAAACCGGGCAGGACGTGCCGAACGGGCAGGGCGGCATTCTGGTGATCAAGCGCCCGTGGCCGGCGATGCTGCGCAACGTGTGGGGCGATCCGGAACGCTACAAGAAGAGCTACTTCCCCGACGAGCTCGGCGGCAGGCTCTACCTCGCCGGTGACGGCGCGGTGCGCGACAAGGAGACCGGCTACTTCACGATCATGGGCCGCATCGACGACGTGCTGAACGTGTCGGGCCATCGTCTCGGCACCATGGAGATCGAGTCGGCACTGGTGGCCAATCCGCTCGTCGCGGAAGCCGCCGTGGTGGGCCGCCCCGATGCGACGACCGGCGAGGCGGTGTGCGCGTTCGTGGTGCTCAAGCGTGCACGTCCGCAAGGCGAAGAGGCCATGAAGCTCGCGAACGACCTGCGCAACTGGGTCGGCAAGGAGATCGGTCCGATCGCGAAGCCGAAGGACATCCGTTTCGGCGAGAACCTGCCGAAGACGCGTTCGGGCAAGATCATGCGTCGTCTGTTGCGTTCGCTCGCGAAAGGCGAGGAAATCACCCAGGACGTGTCGACGCTGGAAAACCCGGCGATTCTCGATCAGCTCGGCGAGTCGATTTAAAGCGTTGTAAGCGGATCTGCGCGGACGGCGGCGGCGGTGTCGATCGACACGCTTGCGGGCACGCCGCGCAGACCCGTTATTCGAGCGGACGGCTTGCATCGCGGCGTTGCGCGGACAATCCCGATTGCCTCGCCGATGCCTTTTTGATACATAGGCGCATGGCCGCGCCGCACCTATCCTCCCACGCCAGGTTGAACCCCCCGCCCGAACCGCCACCGGTCTCGGCGGCGATGGCGCTCGTGCATCGCAAGTACTGGCGTTTCAACCTCGCGCTGATCGCGGTGCTGATGACGCTTGGCTTCTTCGTCTCCTTCGTCGTGCCATTGCTGGCGCCCGCGCTCGCGCAGGTGCACGCAGGCGGCTTCAGGCTGCCGTTCTACTTTGGCGTACAAGGCGCAATCCTGATCTACCTCGCGCTGATCGTCGTCTATATCGTGCTGATGCAGCGCGCCGATCGTCAGTTGCAGCACGCGTTCGAAGCGGATTCGCAGCGCGATGCGGCAAGCTGTCCCGCCGCGGATTCCACCACCGGCGCGAACGATGACGTCGCGATCGGCAAGGCCGCGCCGGCCGCGCGCGGGCGCTGAGCCGATGAAGCTCACGCATCGGCTGATCCGCTCGTACGCGCTCTATACGCTCGGCTTTCTGCTGTTCGTCTACGTGATGTGGCGCATCGAGCGCAGCACCGGTCCCGGGATGTGGATCGGCTATGTGTTCCTGTTCGTGCCGATCGCGGTGTATGCGGTGATCGGCGTGCTGTCGCGCACGTCCGACCTGGTCGAATACTACGTAGCGGGGCGGCGCGTGCCGTCGGCGTTCAACGGCATGGCGACCGCGGCCGACTGGTTGTCGGCCGCGTCGTTCATCGGTCTGGCCGGCTCGATCTACGCGACCGGCTACGACGGCCTCGCGTACCTGATGGGCTGGACCGGCGGCTATTGCCTCGTCGCGTTCCTGCTCGCGCCGTATGTGCGCAAGCTCGCGCGCTACACGATTCCCGATTTTCTCGGCACGCGCTATTCGAGCAACGCGGTGCGCGGCCTCGCGGCGCTCGCCGCGATCCTGTGCTCGTTCGTTTATCTGGTCGCGCAGATCCAGGGCGTCGGGCTGATCGCGACGCGCTTTATCGGCGTCGATTTCGCGGTCGGCATTTTCTGCGGGCTCGCGGGCATTCTGGTGTGCTCGTTTCTGGGCGGCATGCGTGCCGTCACGTGGACCCAGGTCGCGCAGTACATCATCCTGATCCTCGCGATGCTGATACCGGTATCGATGATCGCGCACAAGGACGGCCTCGGCTGGGTGCCGCAATTCAGCTACGGGCGCCTGATGGAGCGCATGGAAGGGCTCGAGAAACAGGTGCGCGACGCGCCGCTCGAGGAGCGCGTTCGCGACGACTATCGACGCCGCGCCGCGTTGATGCAACTGCGGCTCGATACGCTGCCGCAATCGTTCATCGAGGAAAAGCAGCGGCTCACGCAGGAGGTCGCCGATCTGCGCCGCCATAACGGTCCGTTGCGCGAGATCAACGAGCGCGAGCGCGCGCTCGAACAGTTTCCGCGCGATGCCGCCGCCGCGCAGATCGTCTGGAGTCAGAAGCGAGACGACATGCTGATGCGGGCGAGCGCGCCGGTGCCGATGCAGGAACCGTTTCCTGCTGTCGGTGAGGAAGACCGGAGCACGCACGCGCGTAACTTTCTATCGCTGCTGCTGTGTCTGTCGCTTGGCACGGCGAGCCTGCCGCATATCCTGACGCGCTATAACACGACGACTTCGGTGGCGTCGGCGCGGCGCTCGGTCGGCTGGACGCTCTTTTTCGTCGCGCTGTTCTATCTGACCGTGCCGGTGCTGGCGGTGCTGATCAAGTACGAGATCCTGTCGAATCTGGTCGGCCATCATTTCGCCGATCTGCCGCAGTGGCTGATGCAATGGCGCAAGGTCGAACCGAGCCTGATCAGCCTCGCCGATACGAACGGCGACGGTATCGTGCGCTGGAGCGAGATCCAGATGCAGCCCGATATGGTCGTGCTCGCGGCGCCCGAGATCGCGGGGCTGCCGTATGTGATGTCGGGCTTGATCGCGGCGGGGGCGCTCGCGGCGGCGCTATCGACCGCGGATGGTCTGCTGCTGACGATCGCGAACGCGCTATCGCACGACGTGTACTACCACATGGTCGATCCGAACGCGTCGAGCCAGCGGCGCGTGACGATCTCGAAGATTCTGCTGCTGGGTGTCGCATTGTTCGCGTCGTACGTGGCGTCGCTGAATACGGGGAATATTCTGTTTCTGGTCGGGGCGGCGTTTTCGCTGGCGGCGTCGAGTCTGTTTCCGGCGCTCGTGCTCGGCGTGTTCTGGAAACGCACGACGCGGCTCGGCGCGGTGGCGGGGATGGTCGCGGGGCTTGTCGTGTGCATCTACTACATCGTGTCGACGTATCCGTTCTTCACGCAGTTGACGGGATTCACGGGTGCGCGCTGGTTTGGCATCGAGCCGATCAGTTCGGGCGTGTTCGGTGTGCCGGCGGGTTTTCTCGTGGCGATCGGGGTGAGTTTGCTCGATCGAAAGGCGGACGCTTATACGATCGCGCTGGTCGACTATATCCGGCATCCGTAGGCGGTTTGCGCGGGGCTTTGGCCAGGGTGTGGCGCAGGGCGCGAAGTTTGCTATAATTCGGCTCCCCGCCGGAGAGATGGATGAGCGGTTTAAGTCGCACGCCTGGAAAGCGTGTATAGGTTAATAACCTATCGGGGGTTCGAATCCCCCTCTCTCCGCCAGGACGTCAAATGAATACGGGCCTTTCGGCCCGTTTTTCGTTCTACCCGCACCAGTACCCACACGCGTGCACGCGGTGCAATTTCCCACCCGTCGGCGGCCATTTCGATGCGTCGTCTACGAACAACACAGGTCGGGGTTTTCCGGGGCTCGGCTCGACAAAGAGACTTACCGGGGAACAAATGAAAAGCCCCGCTCGGGGCGGGGCTCATTCAGGCCTATGCCTAAGGCTTTCTGGCAGTTCGATCGGCGAGGCAAGAGAAGAAAATATGTTTGCGAGATCCTGGTAGTCAAGCCTGCCTTCAGCCACGTCAACCATGATCTCTTCGAGCGCCTGAGTACGACGGACTGCGTACCCTTCAATAAGCAAATAGGTTAACGCCGAAACCAGCGCCGTCCTCTTGTTGGCATCCGAAAAAGCGTGTCCGCGCGCGATCGCTTCTGCGTAAAGCCCGGCGATCTCAAAGACATCCTCCAGTCCGCCATAGTGAATGCGGTTCTCAATACGACCAAGGGCACCCTCCAAGGTGCCCCTGTTCGTCGTGCCAACGAGTCCTGGTTCGCGGGAGAGAATAAAGTCGTGCACGATCACGACCATACCCGCATCAAGAATCATCTCTTTGCCAGCGCTTGAATGACAGCATGATGCTGTTCGTACACGCGTTTGGCTGCATTGAGGATCTGCTTACGACCATCCGCGGAGCTTGCATTGACCTTTGTTGTCGGGAGCTGTACGCCTGCCCGGGCCTTGACTTCGACTCCGTGGATGTTCCCGGTCTTTCCTTTCATGACCATAGAATCTCCTTCGGGGTTGGGTTTTAAGGGGCTGTCACATCGTTGTTAACGTCGATTCTACACACAAGTTTAGTTTCCTGAACGGTGCTGTTTACCACATCACCCCTCATCCCCCTCCCGCAACTCCCCCGTATTCCCCCGTTCCGCGCAAGCGCCCGTAACAGGCGGCCGCCCCCGCGTCGCCTCCGACAGCGTCACTCCCTGCTGAATCCCAGCCTTCGCCAGCATATGTGCGCTAATCGGCGCGGTGAGAAACAGAAACGCCGGAATCAGCAACTCGTGCAGGCTCGCGAAGTTGTTATGCGCGCTGAAATACACCACCGACGCGAGCACGATGCCGCCCACACCGAGCGTGGTCGACTTGGTCGGACCGTGCAGCCGCATGAAGAAGTCGGGCAGCCGAGCGAGCCCGACCGCCCCGACCAGCGTGAACAGGCTGCCGGCCAGCAGCAGCAAACAAACGATCGCTTCGACAAAAGTTTCCATCGGCATACCCCACGCTAGTTGAGTTCGATGATGTCGCCGCGCTGCAGGTACTTGGTGAGCGCGACGGTACCCACGAAACCCATCACGGCAATCAGAAGCGCAACCTCGAAGAGCACCGTCGAGCGCAAGCTGATGCCGTACACGACGATCAACGCGATCGCATTGATGTTGAGCGTGTCGAGCGCGACGATGCGATCGGGCAGCGACGGCCCGCGCACGAGGCGCCACAGCGCGAGCAGGAACGCGATGCCGAGGATCGCGAGCGAGATCGGAATCACGATGGCTAGCATGCGAAGATCTCCATCAATGGGGCTTCATAACGGGACTTGATGAGCGCGATGAGTGCCGCTTCGTCGCCGAGATCGAGCACGTGCACGCAGAGGCGCGTGCGGTCGTCGCTGAGTTCGGCGCACAGCGTGCCAGGGCTCAGCGAGACCACGCTGATAAGCACCGTGAGCGCGATCTCGTGGGTGCTGTCGAGCGGCACTTCGATGAACGCCGGGCGCATCCGCCGCGTCGGGCCGAGCACGAGCAGCGCGACCTCGACGTTGGCCACGATGATATCGACCAACACATGCCAGGCGAGGAGCACGAGCAGCCACGGTCGGCCGAAGCGCACCGGTCGCAGCCACAAGCCTTCGGCGACGCGAAAAGAGATCACGTAGCCGAGCGCGGCGCCGAGCAGCAGATTGCCCGGCGAGACGTCGTTCATCAGCAGCACCCAGCAGATGATCAGCAAGACCGCGAGCCACGGGTGGGGGAAGAGCCTTTTCAACATCGTCAGTTCCCTTGTGCGTCGGCCGTGGTCGCGGCGGCCGCTGGTGGCGAGGAGCGCGCCGCGGGCAGGATCGCGTGCACGTAGGCGGCGCGATCGAATAGCTGTGTCGCCGTATCGGTGAGATAGTGCCGCACCGCGCCCGCGCCGAGCGTGATGGCCACGACACAGCCGAGCAGGATCGCGCAGGCGGCGAGCTTCGCATTACTGCCACGGGGTGCGCGCTCCTCTTTGCCGGCGGCGGCGCGCTCGGCCGGCGCGGCCCACATCAGGCGCGTGCCCGTGCGGCTCAGCGCGACGATCGAGAGCAGGCTCGACAGCAGTACGGCCGGCCACAGCACGACTGCCGCGCCGAGCGGCGTGGCGGCCAGCACCATGGCCTTGCCGAGGAACCCGGACAGCGGCGGCAGGCCCGCGGCGCCCACCGCGGCGATCAGATAGAGCAGCGCGGCGAGGTTCGACGGCCACGGTGCATGCGTGCGCGGGACCGCTTCGACCGTAGCTTCGGCTTCGGTGTGAGCCGGTTCCCCGACCAGCACGGCGAGCGCGCCGGCCGTCTCGACCTGCAGCGGCTGCGCCCGCGCCAGCGTCGCCACCGCTTCGCCGTCCGGGTCGGGCGAGATGGCCGCCGCGGCCGCGTCGTCGAGCGCTTCGAGCGAGCCGGGCTCGATCGAATTGGCATCGGCGGAAACGGCGGCATGGGCGGCGTGCGGGGTCGGGGCTTGCTCGGGTTCGAGCGTGTCGGCGAGCAGGAACAGCGCGCCAGTGCAGAGCGTCGTGCTGATCAGGTAGTAGAGCAGCGCGCTCCATGCAAGCGGCGTCTGTAGTGCGATCGCCGCGATCAGCAGACCCACCGAAACCAGCACGAGATAGCCCGTCGTGGTCTTGAGACTCGACACCGCCAACGCGCCCAGCGCGCCGAACACGATCGTCGCGATCGCGAGCCACCACGCCCACTGATGCATGAACGCATCGAGCACGCCGCCCGCCGCGCCGAACACGAGCGCGTCGCAGCGCAGCATCGCATAGATGCCGACCTTGGTCATGATCGCGAACAGCGCGGCCACCGGGCCGATCGCGCTGCGGTAGGCCTGCGGCAACCAGAACGACATCGGAAACACGGCGGCCTTGAGGCCGAACACGAGCATCAGCGTCGCGCCCGCGAACTGCGCGAGCGGCAGCGACTCCGGCCCGAGACGCGCCAGACGTTCGCCCATGTCGGCCATGTTGAGCGTGCCCGTGACGCCGTAGAGCACGCCGATCGCGATCAGAAAGAACGACGAACCGACGAGGTTCATCAACAGATAGTGCAGCCCGTTGCGCACCCGTCGCGCGCCGCCACCATGCAGCAGCAGCGCGTACGACGCGATCAGCAGCAGCTCGAAGAACACGAACAGGTTGAAGAGATCGCCCGCGAGGAAGGCGCCGTTCAGGCCCATCAGCTCGAACTGGAACAGCGCACGGAAATAGCGGCCGCGCCTCGCGTCCTCGCTCGAGGTGCCGAGCAGGCAGCAGACCGCCAGCACGGCAGTGAGCACCAGCATCAGCGCGCCGAGCCGGTCGAGTTCCAGCACGATGCCGAACGGCGCGGGCCATGCGCCGAGCGCGTAGCTGGCGATCTCGCCTTGCGCGGCGCGCGCCATCAGCAGGCACGCGACGGGCAGCAGCGCGATGATGGCGAGCGCGTTCAGCGCGCGTTGCAGGCGTTTCGCGCGCAGCGGCAGCACGACGATGACGCCCGCGGAAAAGAGCGGAATCAGGATCGGGAGCAGGAGAACGTGGTTCATTCGACGGGCGTCTCCTCGTCATTGACGTGATCGTTGCCCGTGATCGAAAACGAGCGCAGCGCGAGCACCACGGTGAAGGCCGTCATTGCGAAGCCGATCACGATGGCCGTCAGCACGAGCGCTTGCGGCACCGGATCGACGTATTGCGCCCCCGCCGCGATGACCGCTGGCTTGCCGATCGCAAGCCGGCCCATGCCGAGCAGGAACAGGTTGATCGCATACGAGAACAGCGTGATGCCGAGAATCACCGGCAACACCCGTGCGCACAGCAGCAGGTAGATGCCGCACGCGCAAAGCACGCCGATCGCGATGGCAAAGGCGGCTTCCATCAGCTTTTCTCCACGGACTGCATGTCCTTGTCGCGTACGCCGAGGTGCGAGACGATCGTGAGCGTCGTGCCGACCACCGCGCCCGTTACGCCGAGATCGAACAGCATCGCCGTGGACAGTTCGATCTCTCCGATCAGCGGCACGTGCAGGTGCCCGAACGCACTGGTCAAAAACGGCTGGCCGAACGCGAGACTGCCGAGCCCCGTGGCCGCGGCGATCAGAATGCCGAAGCCCGCAAGCGCGCGGTAGTTGAGGTGGATGCGCGACTCGGTCCACAGCACCCCGCTCGCGACGTACTGCAGCAACAACGCGATCGAGAGGATCAGCGACGCGATGAAGCCGCCGCCCGGCAGGTTGTGGCCGCGCAGGAACACGAACACGGCGACGAGCACGGTGAGCGGCAGCATCAGCCGGGCGAGGATCGCGAGCATCAGCGGATGCGATTGCGACGACCATGGCCGGCCATCCGGCCCCGCATCGGGCGACTTCAGGCGCAGCCCGCGCAGCAGCGCCTTGACGGCGAGCCCCGCGACCACGAGCACGCTGATTTCGACCATCGTGTCGAAGCCGCGGAAATCCACGAGGATCACGTTGACGACGTTGTGGCCGCCGCTGCCGGGCAGCGCATTGGCGAGGAAGTACGGAGCGATGCCGGGCAGCGGCGCGCTCGTCATGATCCTGTACGATACGGCGCCGAGCAGCGCGCCGCCCGCGAGCGCGAGCACGCCGTTGAGCAGCCGGACGGGGAGCGGCTCGACGGCGCGTTGCAGCGCGGGCAGGAAATAGACGGCCAGCACGAGCAGCAGGATCGTGACCAGTTCGACGGAGATCTGCGTGAGCGCGAGATCGGGCGCGGAGAAGCGCACGAAGGCGAGCGACACGAGCAGGCCGCAGGTGCTCAGCATCACGAGCGCGTAAAGGGTGCGCGCACGCACGCACACCACGCCGACGGCGAGCAACGCCATCAGCACGAGGCCGCCCAGCGTGAACGGATCGGGCGGCAGGCGCGCGTGGCTGCCGCTCCAGGTGTCGAGCGCGACGAGCGGCACGCCCGGCACGATCAGCATCGCCGCGATCATCCATGCGAGGTAGGCCGGCAGCGAGCGCGTCTCGAACAAGCGCACGATCACGCCGGCGCACTGTTCGAGACGCTGCACGAAGCGGTCGAAGATTTCGCTGGCGTTCAACTCGGTAAGCGCCGTGCGACGGTGGCGGAACGCATTGCGGCGCAGGAAAAAGAGCGCCGCACCCGCCGCGAACGACACCGCGCTCATCACGAGCGGCGTATTGACGCCGTGCCACAGGCTCAGGCTGTAGTCGGGCAGCTTGCCGCCGAGCGTGACCCACGCGGCCGATTCGAGCAGCCTGCCGATGCTTTGCTGCGGGAACAGGCCGATCAGCAGGCACAGCGCCACGAGAATCTCGACCGGCAGCCGCATGAAGCGCGGCGCCTCGTGCGGCGGATAGTGCGGCAGATCGCGCGGCGTCTCGCCGTCGAAAAACACGCCCCAGACGAAACGTAGCGAGTACGCCACGGAGAGCGCCGCCGCCACGATCGCGATGACCGGCACGGCGAGGTTCAGCGGCCCGAACATGCTTTGCGCGAGTGTTTCGCCGAAGAACATTTCCTTCGAGAGAAAACCGTTGAGCAGCGGCACGCCGGCCATCGACAGCGACGCGACGCTCGCGAGCACGGCCGTATGCGGCATGTACCTGCGCAGGCCGCGCAGACGGCCCAGATCGCGCGTGCCGGTTTCGTGATCGACGATGCCCGCGGCCATGAAGAGCGACGCCTTGAACACCGCGTGGTTGACCGTGTGAAAGAGCGCGGCGACAGTCGAGAGCTGCGTGTCGAGGCCGAACAGCAGCACGATCAGGCCGAGATGGCTGATGGTCGAATAGGCGAGCAGGCCCTTCAGATCGCGCTGCAACAACGCCATCCCCGCGCCGCCCACCAGCGTGACGAGCCCGGCCACTGTCGCCGTGTACGCCCATAGGTGGGTACCTTCGAAAACCGGATAGAGACGCGCGAGCAGGAACACGCCGGCCTTCACCATCGTCGCCGAATGCAGATAGGCCGACACGGGTGTAGGCGCCGACATCGCGTGCGGTAGCCAGAAGTGAAAAGGAAACTGCGCCGACTTCGTGAACGCCGCGAACAGCGTGAGCAGCAGAATGGCCGGGTAGAGCGGATCGTGCTGCACCTTGTCAAGCTGGGCGAGCACGTCGTTCAGCTCGTAGCTGCCGCATACGTGGCCGAGCAACAGCACGGCCGCAAGCAGCGCGAGACCGCCCGCGCCGGTGATGGTGAGCGCCATGCGTGCGCCGCGCCTTGCGTCGGGCCGCGATGGCCAGAAGCCGATCAGCAGGAACGAGACGAGGCTCGTCAGTTCCCAGAAGATGACGAGCAGCAGCAGGTTGTTCGACAGCACGATGCCGAGCATCGCGCCCATGAAGAGCAGTAGCAGCAGGTACAGACGCGGCAACGAATCGCTGCCGGCGAGGTAGTAGCGTGCGTAGATGAAGACGAGCAGGCCGATCGCGAGTACGAGCAACGCGAACATGAACGAGAGGCCATCGAGGCGCAGCGACAGCGCGAGGCCGATGTCGGGCATCCACTCATGGCGCCATTGCAGCACGTCGTGGTCGCCCATGCCCACGCGCTCGCTCAGCAGCAGCGCGCAGCCGAACAGCGCCGTCGCGAACGCGATCCAGGTGCAGAGCGCGGCGGCGCGCGGCCTCGTGAGCGCAATGAGCGCCGCGGCCATGAACGGAAGTAGGACGAGCCACCCCAGTACCATTCGATGCCCTCCGGGAGTTCGAGTGTTAGACGGTGTGGCTGGCCGGTGGGACTGGGCCGGCGTGCCGCCAGCCGGGCGGCTGCCCACGGGGCACAATCATAGCCGCAAACAGCCCGGCAGTTCACATCGATACATCAAGCATAAATATACGCACCGCGAAGCGCGCGGCGAGCCCGACTGATGCCCAATCATGCCCATTGATGCGGACGCGCGTTCGATTTAACACCCGTCGCGTGACATGCGGCGCGCTGATGCACTGTAATCGGCAAACTTGACGATCAATCGAGGCGCCAAATTGAAAGGAACCGAACTGGATCTGTATACAACTGAAGAGCCAGGCCACAATTGGCTTTCAATCTTTTCGATGGCACATGGGTGTCCGATGTGCCGGGCTACGGTTTAGGTATGGCGTCCCATTTCGACGATGGGCGTCTCCACTGGTTCGAGATCAGCCTCCTTTGTGCATGCCCTCCGGTCTTGCTCTAAACTAGCGCCCGCCCAACCCACGCCCCGATGCGCCCCGTCACGAGCAACAACCGATGCCCCCAGCCTCCATCGATCCCGCCGATTCCCCGCATTTCAGCCTGCCGAAACACCCGCCGTTCCAGCGTTTCTGGTGCACCCGCATCCTGTCGTCGCTGTCGTTCCAGATGCTCGCGGTCGCGATGGGCTGGCATGTCTACGCGCTCACGCATAGCGCGTTCGCACTTGGCCTCGTCGGTCTCGCGCAGTTTCTGCCGATGTTCCTGCTGACGCTCGTCGTCGGCCATGTCGCCGATCGTTACGATCGCCGCCGCATCGCCGCCGTCTGCCAGAGCCTCGAAAGTGTCGCTGCATTGCTGTTCGCGATCGGCACCTTCGGCGGCTGGATCAGCGCGCCGGTCATCTACGTGCTGGCTGCCTGCGTCGGCGCGTCGCGCGCGTTCGAATCGCCGGCCGTGGCGTCGCTGCTGCCGGCCGTGGTGCCGCGCGGCTATCTGCCGAAGGCGACCGCGTGGGCGACGTCCGCCAATCAGACCGCGCAGATCGCCGGGCCCGCGCTCGGTGGTCTGCTGTACGGCATCGGTCCCGGTGCCGCGTATCTCGCGTGCACGCTGACGTTCGCGGCGGCGGCCGCGTCGGTGTGGAGCATTCCGTTGCAGATGAAGCCGGCGAGCCGCGCGCCCGTCACGCTCGAATCGATCTTTTCGGGCATCGCGTTCATTCGTCGCGAGCCGATGATTCTCGGCGCGCTGTCGCTCGATCTGTTCGCGGTACTGTTCGGCGGCGCGACCGCGTTGCTGCCGATCTTCGCGCGCGACGTGCTGCACGCGGGCCCGCTCGGTCTCGGCCTGTTGCGCTCGGGCACGGCGATCGGCGCGCTCGCGGGCACGATCTGGCTCGCGCATTTTCCATTGCGCAACCGGCCCGGCGCGGCGATGTTCGGCGGCGTGATCGTGTTCGGCATCGCGACGATCGTGTTCGGGCTGTCGCATCAGTTCCTCGTGTCGTTGTTCGCTCTGATGGTGCTCGGCGCGTCGGACACGATCAGCGTGGTGGTGCGGCTGTCGCTCGTGCAATTGCGCACGCCCGATGAAATGCTCGGCCGCGTCAGCGCGGTCAATTCGTTGTTCATCGGGACGTCGAATCAATTGGGCGAGTTCGAATCGGGCCTGACCGCGGGATGGTGGGGCGCGCAGCCGGCGGTGCTGGTCGGCGGTGTCGCGACGATCGCGATCGCGCTGTTGTGGATGCGGTTCTTTCCCGAACTGCGGCACACGCGCACGCTCGAGCGCGAAGAGGCGCTCGCGGCGAGCGCCTGATTGCCAGGGCCTGGGCGCCATCGCCCGATCCATGACACGACGAGGAGACGAACCGCATGAGCCAGTCCGAACTGCACCCCGCCGCGCCGGTCGCGGCGACGATCTATCGTGGTGAATCCGTCGAGAACACGCATCTCGCGCACGTCGCGGTCGTCGATGCGCCGCAGCGCCTCAACACGATGGGCGTCGAGATCGGCCGGATGGACTTCTCGATCGAGCTTGCCGCGCATCGTTGAGCGCGGCGACCCGATTCACTGCTCGACACTCCAGACGTCAAGCCGCCGCCGCCTTCGCTGGCGCGGCGCCCAGCGCATCACGGATCGCGTCGGCGAGCTCGCTCGCCGCGAACTTCGCGACATAGCCGTTGGCGCCCGCGTTCTTCACATGCGCCTCATTGGCCGCGCCCGTCAGCGACGAGTGAATGATCACCGGAATATCGCGCGTGCGTTCATCGGCCTTGATCTGGCGCGTCAGCATGAAGCCGTCCATCTCCGGCATCTCCAGATCGGTCAATACGAGCGCGATGGTGTCTTTCGCGCGCGCGCCGTTTTTCTGCGCTTCGCGCGCGACCTGCTGCAGCGTCTGCCACGCTTCCTCGCCGGTCTTCGTCATGATGTAGTCAGCGCCGATCGCGGTGAGCGCCTGTTCGATCAGCTTGCGCGCGAAGCCGGAGTCGTCGGCGGCGAGGATCTTCGCGCCGCGGCGGATGCCGAGCGCCTGGCCGACCGAGGCCGGATCGACGCTCGGATGCTGCGACGGGAACACGTCGCGCAACACCTGCTCGACGTCGATCACCTGGGCGAGGCGCGAGTCGCCGGTATTGCCGTCGATGCGCGCGATGCTCGTGACGAGCTTGCCGCCCGCCGAGCCATCGGCCGACAGCACCTGGTTCCATTCGAGCCGGACGATGTCGTCGACTTCCTCGACCGCGAAGGCCTGCGTCGAACGCGCGAACTCGGTGACCAGCAGGATGTTCAGGCCGCGCGTCGGCTCGCAGCCCATCAGCCGCGGCAGATCGATCACGGGGATGATCTGCCCGCGAATGTCGACCGCGCCCATCACGTAAGGCGACGATCCGGCGATCGGCGTGACGGTCGGCATCGTCGAGATTTCGCGGACCTTGAACACGTTGATCCCATACAACTCGTGCGCGTCGCTGCCCGGCACGTGGCCGAGGCGGTATAGCAGCAACTCGAACTTGTTGGAGCTCGTCAGGTTGCTGCGTTCGGTGTGGCGCTCGTGATTGGCACGGTGGTCGTCTGCCATCGGAATCGTTCTCCAGAATTGCGGTGCTGAGCGGTGCTGAGCGTGCCTGTATCTGGTTATCGGCGCCGATGGCGAAAAATTCAGCACTGCGTGGCAGCGTCGAGCGGCGCGCGCGATTCACGCGAATACGGCAAACGTGTGCGCATTCATATGAGGGTTACCTAAGGTTACAGAAGCGACAGCAGGGTTTCACCTGCCCGACGGTGTGGCTTCTAGAATCGGCAGCGATAAAAGCGTGGCGCCGCGCTGGGCTCGCAAGCAGTCCGCAGCGTTTTGCATCGCACGCTTCGTTCGCGGCGCACACGTGTCCGTCGTTTTGCTTTCAGATGCTTTCACCTCAAGGAGAACGTATGATCCGCCTGCCTTCCGTCCCTTCCGTCGCTTTGGCCCGCATCGCCGCCGTTGCCTGCTTCGGTGGTCTTCTGACGGCCGCCTCGGTGGCCAGCGCGCAGAGCGCCGCGTCCACGGACACGGGCCGCCTGCATGCCGCCGACCAGACCTTCATCGCGGACGGCACGCAAGCCGTCGCGACGCAGCGCGATGCCGCGCGTATCGCCACCGCGCGTTCGGCCGACCGCGACGTGAAGGCCTTCGCCGAGCGCGTGTCGAGCGACGACGCGAAGATCACCGACGCGTTGCGCGCGGCGAGTCCGCGCGGTGTCGACGTGCCGAAGAACGATCCCGATTCGGCCGTGCTCGCAAGCATCAACCACCTGCGCGGCGCGGACTTCGACAAGGTGTACATCGAGCAGGTCGCGCTCGCGGGTGAACAGAAGGCACTGTCCGCTTTCCAGGCGGAAATCGCAGCGGGCCGCGACGAGCAGTTGACGGCCGCCGCGAAACAGGCGCTGCCGACGATCCAGCAGCACTATGCGATGGCGCAGGATCTCGCGAAGCGCAAGCATCTGTCCGTGGCCGCGCAATAAGCGGCGTCACGTCGCTACGCGGCAGGCGGCGGTACTTCGAACCCGGGCTTTTCGGCGATAATCGTGCGCTTCTTCCGACGATTCTTCGCGCCTCCGATTCCAGGTACCGCATGAGCAAGCACGCCAGTCTGCCGCAACAGTTGGACCATCTGCTTCGACAAGCCGTCGCGCTCCAGCAGAACGGCGCGCTCGTCGAAGCCGAGGAGTTGTATCGCGAGATACTCGAACTGAAGCCGAAGCATGGCGACGCGTTGCGCTGGCTCGGCGAACTCGCGCTGCAAACGGGCCGCTTGCAGGAAGGCATCGATCTGCTGAAGAAGGCGCTCGTGGTCAACGCGAGACAGCCGGCCGTGCATTCGAATCTCGCCTATGCGCTGAACGCGTTGCAGCGCCATGACGAAGCGCTCGCGTGTGCCGAGCGGGCGCTCGCGATGCAGCCGAAATTCGCCGATGCGTTGAACAATCGCGGCAACGCATTGGCGGCGCTGAACCGTCCGCTCGATGCGCTCGCGAGCTACGAACGCGCGCTTTCGCTCGTGCCGGAGTTTGCGCCGGCGTGGAACAATCGCGCATGCGTGCTGCGCGATCTCGGCCGCTATGCCGATGCGCTCGATAGCTGCGACCAGGCGCTCGCGTTGCAGCCGAACTATCCGGATGCGTGGAGCAATCGCGGCAACGTGCTCGGCGATCTGAACCAGCCGCACGAAGCACGACACTGCTACCAACGCGCGCTGGAACTTGCGCCTGCTTTCGTCGATGCATGGAACAACCTCGGTCTCGCGCAGATCGATCTGAATCAGCGCGAACAGGCGTTGTCGAGCTATCAGCGCGCGCTTGCGTTGAATCCGGTGTCGGTCGAAACGCACTGGAACCAGGCGCTGTGCCTGCTGCAAATGGGCCGCTTCGATACCGGCTGGCGCGAATACGAATGGCGTTGGGAGCGCAGCCGCATCAAGGCCGGCAGGCGCGCGTTCGCGCAGCCGTTGTGGCTCGGCGATGTTCCGCTCGACGGCAAAACGATCCTGCTGCATGCGGAGCAGGGCCTGGGCGACACGTTGCAGTTCTGCCGCTATGCGCCGCTCGTTGCGAAGCTCGGCGCGAAGGTCGTGCTCGAAGTGCCGGGCGCGTTGTTGCGATTGCTGTCGACGCTCGATGGTGTCGATCAGTTGATCGAAGCGGGGCAGCCGTTGCCGCCGTTCGATTGTCATTGCCCGCTGCTGAGCTTGCCGCTTGCGTTCGGCACGAACGAAGCGAGCATTCCGGCGGCGACGCCGTATCTTTTTGCGCAGCCGGCGGCCGTCAGCGAATGGCGTGAGCGAATCGAACACGACGGCAACATCAACGCGGATGCCGACGCAATCAGGCCGCTGAAAGTCGGCCTCGTCTGGGCCGGCGAGAACCGCGCGCATATCGCCGAGCTGCGCAAGATCGACGCGCGTCGGTCGCTCACGTTCGAGCAACTCGCGCCGCTCCTCGAGGTGCCGAACGTTCGCTTCTTCAGCGTGCAGAAGGGCGCGGCCGCACCGCAATTAGCCGAAAGCGCCTACGGTGAACGCGTCGCCGATTACACCGGGCTGCTGCACGATTTCGCCGATACCGCCGCGCTCGTCGCCAGTCTCGATCTGGTGATTTCGGTCGACACCTCCACCGCGCATCTGGCCGGCGCGCTCGACAAACCCGTCTGGATCCTGAACCGCTTCGACACCTGCTGGCGCTGGTTGCTCGAACGCAGCGACACGCCGTGGTATCCGTGCGCACGTCTGTTCCGTCAACCGGCGCTCGGCGATTGGGGCGGCGTGATCGATGCCGTGCGCGATGCATTGGGGGATCTGAGCGCCCCGCCTTCGTGACGCCTTTGGGCGCACACGCGTAGACTGAACCTCCGTTCATCGATGGCAATGCCACGGAGAGTTCTTCAATGGAATACAGACATCTGGGTGCATCGGGTTTCAAGGTGCCGGTGCTGAGTCTCGGCACCGGTACATTCGGCGGCAAGGGTGAATTTTTCCAGGCGTGGGGTGCGACCGACGTCGCCGAAGCGCGGCGTCTGATCGACATCTGTTTCGATGCGGGCGTCACGATGTTCGACACCGCCGACATCTATTCGAAGGGCGCGTCCGAGTCGGTGCTCGGCGAGGCGCTGAAGGGCAAGCGCGACAAGGCGATCCTGTCGACCAAGGCGACCTTTCGTTTCGACGACGATCCGAACGGCGTCGGCTCGTCGCGCTTCCATCTGATCCAGGCGGTCGATTCAGCGCTAAAGCGTCTGCAAACCGATTACATCGACCTGTTCCAGCTGCACGGCTTCGACGCGAAAACGCCGATCCCCGAAGTGCTGTCCACGCTCGACGACCTCGTGCGCGCGGGCAAGATCCGCTATATCGGCGTGTCGAATTTCTCCGGCTGGCATCTGATGAAGTCGCTCGATATCGCCGACCGTTACGGCTATCCGCGCTATGTCGCGAATCAGACCTACTACTCGCTGGTCGGGCGCGACTACGAGTGGGAGCTGATGCCGCTCGGTGTCGACCAGGGCGTCGGTGCGGTGGTGTGGAGCCCGCTCGGCTGGGGCCGCTTGACCGGCAAGCTCAAGCGCGGCCAGCCGCTGCCGGAGACGAGCCGTCTGCACAAGACCGCCGACATGGGGCCGCCGGTGCCGGAAGACTATCTGTTCCGCGTGCTCGATGCGCTCGACGAAATTGCCGCCGAAACCGGCAAGACCGTGCCGCAGATCGCGCTGAACTGGCTGCTGCAACGGCCGACCGTCGCGACGCTGCTGATCGGCGCGCGCAACGAGGAGCAACTGCGGCAAAACCTCGGCGCGGTCGGCTGGAATCTGACGCCGGAGCAGGTCGCGAAGCTCGATGCGGCCAGCACGGTGCGCCCCGCGTATCCGTACTGGCATCAGGAAGGCTTCGCGGAACGCAATCCAAAGGCGGTTTGAGCGGCGGGTCGACCACGTTCCAGGCGCCGCAGCCGGCGCAATGCGCTGGTCCAGCGCGGCCGCACGCTGGACCAGCGCATCCCATCAAGCCAAACCGCCATTGGCCCGCAATACCTGCCCATTGACCCAACCCGCATCCGGGCCGACCAGAAACGCGACCACGCCCGCCACGTCTTCCGGCTCGCCGAGGCGTTGCAGCGGCGGCATCTTCGCGAACGTCTCGATCTGCTCGTCGGTCTTGCCTTCGAGGAACAGCGCGGTCGCGATCGGTCCCGGCGCGACCGCATTCACTGTGATGTTGCGCCCGCGCAGTTCCTTCGCGAACACACGCGTGAACGCTTCGACGGCTGCCTTGGTCGCCGTGTAGATGCCATAGCCGGGCAGGTTCAGCGCGAGCACGCTGGTCGAGAAATTGACGATGCGCCCGCCGTCGTTCAGGCGCGCGGCCGCTTCGCGCAGCGTGTTGAAGGTGCCGCGCACGTTGATGTCGAAGGTTTGGTCGTAGAGTGCGTCGGGCGTGTCGGCGAGCGGCGTGGGCTTCATCACGCCCGCGTTGTTGACGAGCACATCCACCTTGCCGAGTTCGCGTTCGGTGATCTCGAACATGCGACGTACGTCGCCGGGCTTCGACACGTCGGCTTGCACCGCGACCGCCTTGCCGCCAGCTTCGCGGATCGCACTGACGAGCGCGTCGGCTTCGCCCGCGCTCGCTGCGTAGTTGACGGCGACCGCGTAGCCGTCCTTCGCGAGCCGCTGTGCGATCGCCGTGCCGATGCCGCGCGATGCGCCCGTGACGATGGCGACTTTCGGTTGTGGGTTCGTGCTCATGATTGGTTTCCTCATAGAAGGTGGTGGATCGGTGAGGTGAATCATGAACGCTTTGCGCGCTGAGATAATCAGATTACACTCGCCATCATCATTCCATTTGCTTTAATAATCCGCCGCTATGGACCGTTTCGAGGAAATGCGCGTATTCGTGCGGATCGCCGAGCGCCAGAGCTTCACGCGCGCCGCCGACGATCTGCAAATTCCGCGCGCGACCGTCACCAACCTGATGAAGCGCCTCGAGCAGCGGCTCGGCGCGCGGTTGCTCGAACGCACGACCCGCACGGTGCGGCTCACGCCCGACGGTGAAGCGCACTACCAGCGCTGCGTGCGCCTGATCGCCGATCTGGAGGAGGCCGAGGGGGCGTTTTCCAATCTCGCGCCAAAGGGGCTGTTGCGCGTGAACGTGCAGGGCACGCTCGCGCGGCACTTCGTGGTGCCGGCGCTGCCCGCGTTTCTCGCGCGCTTTCCCGACATCGAGCTGATGATCGGCGAGGACGACCGGCTCGTCGACCTCGTGCGCGAGGGCATCGATTGCGTGCTGCGCGCGGGCGTGCTGCAGGATTCGTCGATGGTCGGGCGGCGTGTCGCGCAACTGCAGCAGGTGACGGTCGCGAGTCCTGCCTATCTGGCCACGTATGGCGAGCCGGCCGATCCTGACGCGCTGTCGACGCATCGCGCGGTCAACTACGTGTCGAGCGCGACCGGCAAGCCGGTGCCGCTCGAATTCCGTGTCGACGGGCGGGATGCCGCGCTTGTGCTGCCGTCGGCGGTGTCGGTCAGCGGCGCCGAACTGTACACGGGCGCGGCCCTCGCCGGGCTCGGCATCGTGCAGGTACCGCGTTACCGCGTGGATGGCGAGTTGGCGGCGGGGCGGCTGCGGGTCATTCTGGCGGACTATCCGCCGCCACCGATGCCGGTGTCGGTGCTGTATCCGCAGAACCGGCAGTTGTCGTCGCGCGTGCGGGTGTTCGCGCAGTGGCTGCGGGAGATTTTCGAGCCGGTGAGCTGAGGGAGCGAAAAACGCAAAGGAATGCGTTTTCGTGGTTAACGCCTGGACATGTGCGCCTCGCATAATGTCATTCTCAAGAGCGCAGAAAGCCGCCCGTGATCGAGGGTGGACGCACAGAACGACCGGGGGATCTGATCATGAATCGTTTTCGTTCGCTGGGTGTGGCGACGGGCGCGGCGCAGTTCGCCAGTGCCGACATCCTCAGCCGGATTAGCACGGCGTCGCGCCGGCAAGGCGCCGCGCGCCCCTTCGATCTGATTTTCGAACCGCGCGCGTGGCAGGGGCCCGCCGCGCCCGAGGCGACGGACCCGCAGTTCAAGATCCACGTGTTCGACACGATGCGCGCGTTCGAAAAACGAGGCGTCGACGCGATCGTGCTGCCATGCTTTCTGAGCCACACCTTCATCGACGAACTCGCGGCCAACGTCAGCGTGCCGGTCGCCAACATCCTGATCGCGCTGTCCGCGCACGTGCGGCGCACCTATCCGTCGGCGCGCCGAATCGGCGTGCTGACGTCGGCGGCGATTCGCGCGAACGGCCTGTTCGAGCGCTACTTCGAAGCCGGGCGGTTCGACGTGTGCTATCCGCGCAACGACACCGGTTTCGACGGCGTGACGAGCGCCGTCTTTGGTGTCGGGGGCATCCGCGATGGGCGCCTGCACGGGCGGCCCGTCGAGCTGTTGCGCGCGGCGTGCGCGGATCTGGTCGCGCAGGGCGTCGACGTGATCGCGCCGGGGCTCGCGGAGATCGGCCTCGTGCTGCGCGCGCTCGGGCGCATCGAGGTGCCGCTCGTCGATACGAACCAGGTGTATGCGCGCTATGTCGCGGCGGCGCAGTACACGCAGCCGGAGCGGGCGTTCCGCCTGGGCGTGGTCGGCGGCATCGGGCCGGCCGCGACCGTCGATTTCATGGCCAAGGTCGTGCGCAACACGCCGGCCGCGCGCGACCAGGACCATATCCGGATCATGGTCGAGCAGAACCCGCAGATCCCCGACCGCACCGCGGCGCTGCTCGAGCGCGGCGACGATCCCACCCTCGCGCTGTACGCGGCCTGCAAGACGCTCGAGGACGGCGGCGCGGATCTGATCGCGATTCCGTGCAATACCGCGCATGCGTTCGTCGAGCGGCTCGAGCCGGCGCTGCGCGTGCCGATCGTCAATATGCTGACCTGTACCGCCGATTATCTGCGCGAGACCTTTCCAGGTCTGCGCGAAGTGGGCGTGCTGGCCACCTCGGGTACGCTCGCGAGCCGCGTCTACGAACAGGCGCTCGACGCGCGCGGCCTGGTGCAGATCGCGCCGTCCGCCACTGCGCAAGCGCGTCTGATGAACGCGATCTACGGCCCGCGCGGCGTGAAGGCGGGGCACACGGCGGGCGACTGTTGCGACGACCTCGCGGCGGCTGTCGACGATCTGCTCGCGCAGGGCGCGCAGGTGATCGTGCTCGCGTGCACGGAGTTGCCGTTGCTGTTGCGCGAACCGGTGCTCGCGTGTCCGGGCGGGCGCGTGGTGCGGCTGGTCGATCCGACCGACGTGCTGGCGAGGCGCTGCGTTGCGTATGCGCATGGCGACGGTGTCGCGCGTGGCACACCGGCGGGTTGCGCGACGCCGGATGCGGCCGGGTGCTCGCAGGTGGAAAGCGCGGTCGGCTAGCCAGGCGCCGTGATCGCGGCGCGGCGATTTCGTCGTTCCGCCGTTTCGGGTGAAAGGAAACTGAATTCGTTGGACTGGGCCTCGTTGGAAATCAACGAGTTGCTAACGAATTCGGCCACGCTCATCGCTGACGCGGAGCGGAATACGTTGAATTTGCGGGAATTGCGTCGGACATGGTTGGACCAACCGAAAGTAAGATCAGCCCGAATCGCACGCTAAGCGAAAGGCTGCCTGCGGCCGATGCCGTTGAAAAAGTCGCGACTGACGGTTTGTCGAGCAACAGCAAAAAAATCGACCTCTCAGATCGGCCTACAAGCCGCCCGAAGCCCTTGGGTAAGGGTAAAGCGGCCCATTAAAACCTCGCGATTTAGACGTGGCCGACTTTTTCAACAGCATCGGCCAAGACGAGACGTTAGCATTGGTGCGCTGGATGACTGGTCCCCGAGGGTGCGGACCGTCGAGTCCACGATTGATTGCACTGCCTGAAATTCTCGCGCCGGGTCGAACAATCGCTCAAACACGCCTCCACGCTTGTTGCTGTGACGGACCTTTCCTTGCATTGGCTGCTGTCCTTCGGTGTGTCGTTTAGTCATCCCGGCGTCCGCCAGTCAGCCCTCCTCGCAAAAAGATCGCCGAAAGGCATTGCATGATAAAAATGGATTGTTTTTTTGCGGATTTCGTGCAAAATCCTCCTTCATACTACGGAGGCGATCATGTTGGTCGAATTTCGCGTCCGAAATTTTCGGTCGATTCGGGGCGATCTGTGTCTCAGCATGGCTGCGAGCGCGGATCAGGAAAAAAGGGACGCGAACACGGTGCCGTCGGGGACTGCCAGCGCGCCGGATTTGCTACGCAGCGCAGCGATCTATGGCCCCAATGCAAGCGGAAAATCTGCTTTGGTGGGTGCGATGCAATATGCTCAGTCGTTTGTGGCGACGTCTGCGGCGCTGATGCCAGGCCAACCTCTCAATCACTTTCCGTTCAAGCTGGACACCAGCTCCGCCTCGGCTCCCTCGGAATTCGAGTTCACATTCGTCCTCGATGGGACGCGCTACCAATACGGCTTCGCTGCCGATTCGGCCGGCGTAACCGAAGAATGGTTGCTTGTTTATAAGACACACAAGTCGCAGGTGTGGTTTGAGCGAGCTTACGACGCTACGTCGAAGGTCGCGACATACAAGTTCGGCGCATCGCTGACGGGCAAGAAAAAGGTCTGGCAGGACGCAACGCGACGCAACGCGTTGTTTCTGTCCACCTCAGCCCAGCTCAATAGTGAAAGCCTGCTACCTGTGTATAAATGGATTGTGCAGGACCTCCTGGTCATCGGCGCAAACATGCAGCCGACCCCTGACCAATCGACCGCCTGGATCACCAATGATGTAGCGAAACCGATGCTCCTGAATTTCCTGGCGTCCGCTGACCTTGGGATCTCGGATCTGAGCGTCCAGACACGTAAACAACATCGATTCAATGTCGAAATCCGGAACGACCGGCCGGAGCACGCTGTTTCAGAATCTGAGGTTCAATTCCCGGTGTTCGTCCATAAGGGACCAAACGGGCAGGCTTTGCTTCAATACGAGGAAGAATCGACCGGCACACAGCGACTGTTCTCATTTGCCGCCCCGGTGGTCGAAGCGCTCCAGACCGGTCGAACCGTCGTTGTCGACGAACTGGATGGAAGCCTGCATACGCAAATCGTGCAGTTCCTGATTGGTCTATTCCACCATCGGCCACCCGAAGGGCGTCGTGCGGCACAGCTGATTTTTACCACGCACGATACAGCCTTACTCGATGCAGGAATCTTCCGGCGGGATCAGATCTGGCTGATGGAGAAGGGCCGCGATCAGGCGAGTACGCTCGTGCCGCTCACTGATTTCTCACCCCGCAAGAACGAAGCGCTCGGGCGGGGTTACCTACAGGGTCGATATGGCGCGCTGCCGCTGACGTCGGAATTCGTTGCGGGAGACGAACGTCTTGGGGCGTGACAATCATCCGCGGCAACGTCGAGCGAGCCAGCTTCAACGGAAGAAGCCACAACGGCCCGCCTATGATCGAATTTTGATTGTTACCGAGGGAGAAAAGACCGAGGTTAACTATTTTGAAGAGATCAGGCGTTTTCACCGTCTAAGTTCCGCACACATACGGGTCTGTAACAGCCCCTATGGAACGACGCCGTTGCAGGTGGTGGAATATGCACGCGACCGATGCCGCGAAACGCTCGAGTGGGAACGCGTGTTTTGTGTCATCGACCGCGACGACCATCAACGTTACGTCGAAGCGCTGAACTCGGCGCAAACCCTCGACGGCAAATACCCAAATGATCTTGGACAACCGATCGTGTTTTCCGCGATCCCCTCCAATCCGTGCTTCGAACTGTGGTTTCTGCTGCATTTCCAGGCACATGAGGCCCACATACACCGCACCGACGTGTTTCGCCTACTCCGCGATCGCTACTTGCAAGGCTACGAGAAGGGACGTCACGGTATTTTCGAGGCAACGATGCAGCATCTTGATCGGGCATACGCTAATGCGGAACGGCTACGGGCGCATGGGCAAGGCCGCGGGCTCACGAACCCATCAACGTGTGTCGACGAGCTAGTCAGGATCTTATGTGCACTGCGCAGTTACTAACGGCGAGCGACTATGTCGCATCCATCTCGGCGGCCGATTGATTCGGAACGCTGCCCGCTTTGACGAGATCGCTAGTGTCGAGCACGTGGCGGCCGTTGCGGCCGTTGCGGATGATGGGATGACTGTTCTATCTCGCTCGCGGTCCCTCGCTGTCGCGGGCAACGCTTGTCGGCGGAGAGAACAACAATTACGAGGATTAGGGGCAGCGTAACGCAAGGTCGTTGATGCAAATGCTCGGCGGCAAGGCGGTCCTAGCTTGAGACGCCAGCGGGCAGCAGTCGGCCAGTTTTCGCCGCTCGCCCTGCAAGCTGAGTGTTCATCTGAACGACTGCTTGACTCCGAAAACCGCCCGATCTCCAACGCGAAGTTTTCGGCCTTTGCGGATTCATCGATTTCAACGCCGAGACGGCCGTTCAACGATTCGGACGGGCCTCTGCCTTCAATCGGCGTCGCGACGAGCTTGCCATTGCGTGTGCTCGCGAGAGAACGCGTTTTCAGCATCGCCCACATAGACCGAGAACTTATCCTCGGCCGGAGGCGTCGGCAGGGCAATGCGCAGCAATCCAATCTCGTGTGCCGTCAAAGTGTACGAAGCGGCGAGTTCCTGAAAACGCTTCGTCTGGATCCATGCCATGACCGATGCAGCAGCGGCTACTCGATGCGATAGCTCCCATCGATAAGCGCATGACAACGGAAGCGTTGCCAGTCTGAGTGCCGCTGAACAGTTCCGACAGAGCGTCGCCCAGCTTCTTTTCAAGGGAGCTAATTCCAGGATCGTTGGCCTCTGCCGCCTGAAGCTCGGCCATGCGCTTTTGCAGTCTTGGAATCGCGGCGCGCATCTGTTCGACACTGAGATTGGCTTTTGCCATGCTTTTCGAGTTGTTGAGTTTGGTTTGTCGGCAATCCGAGCGCTGGGGCGAACGACCGATCTGTGTCCGGAATCAATCGCGTTGGCCGACTGCACCCGCTCCGAACTCCGCAGTAGTGAAAAGACGGTGCAAAGCCCCGAATCACAAACGAACGAAAGAAGGCGCGCAACGCCCGTGATGCAAACCATAGTCGCCCACCGCAAACAACGGACCGGAATGTCGCGGACAACCGCCGCGCGGTAGGCCACTGACTTCTGCAGATTCCCGATAGTCCAATCAATTCCGTGCTTTAGGGTCTAGCTAATTGCACATTAGTCCAACGAGTTCCGGTTCCCGAGATCAGGGCGCAATGCGCGCCCGAGCCCGCCATGGAAAACTGTATAAACATACAGTATAGTATCCCCCTAAAGCTAGGCTTCCGGGCGCTCCTCGCGCCGACCCGGCTGCACCGAACTTGCGCGGTCGCGAGAGCCGGCCGTGAGAGGTGACCCACTCCTTCAGACGGTCGGAAAAATTGTCCTCCAACGACGCAACCCTTGACACCCTCGCTGACACTCCCCAAGGCGGCAACCCGAGCGGCAACAAGATCCAGGGCACGATTCGCATTCGCGGCGCCCGCCAGCACAACCTGAAAAACGTCGACCTCGACGTGCGCACCGGCGAAATGACGGTCGTCACGGGGCCGTCCGGCTCGGGCAAGTCGAGCCTCGTGTTCGACACGCTGTATGCGGAAGGTCAGCGCCGCTACGTCGAAACCTTCAGCGCGTACGCGCGCCAGTTCCTCGACCGGATGGATCGGCCGCAGGTCGACCGCGTCGACGGCGTGCCGCCCGCCATCGCGATCGACCAGACCAACCCGGTGCGCAGCTCGCGCTCCACGGTCGGCACGATGACCGAGCTCAACGATCACCTGAAGCTGCTGTACGCGCGCGCGGCCGAGCTGTTCGACCGCCAGAGCGCGTATCTGGTGCGGCACGACACGCCGGAGACGATCTACGCGGAACTGCTCGAGCGCACCGCGCAGGAGGAGCCGCGGCTCGTCGTCACGTTCCCGGTCGAGCTGCCGGAGTCGGCGTCCGCGCAGGAGGTCGAGCAGTGGTTGTCGGCGAGCGGCTATACGCGCGTGCAGGCGCAGCGCGAAGTCGATTCGCCGACCGGCAAGCGCAAGCTGCTCGACGTCGTCGCCGACCGCTTCCGGCTGCGCTCGGTGGATAAAGCACGCGCGATCGAGGCGATCGAGGCATCGCTGAAGCGCGGCGGCGGGCGCGTCAATCTTTACGTGCTGCCGGCTACCTCGGACGAGCCGCAGGCCGAAGCCGCCGAGCCGCGCATCTGGCGTTTCTCCACCGGCTTGCACAGCCCCGAAAGCGATCTGCGCTATGCCGATCCGCAGCCCGCGCTGTTCTCGTTCAACTCGGCCTATGGCGCTTGCGATGCCTGCCGCGGTTTTGGCCGCGTGATCGGCGTCGACCTCGGTCTCGTGATCCCCGACGCGCGCAAGACGCTGCGCGAAGGTGCGGTCAAGCCGATGCAGACGCCCGCGTGGAAGGAGTGCCAGGACGACCTGATGCGCTACGCGGCGAAAGCCGACATCCGCCGCGACACGCCGTGGGGCGAGCTCAGCGAGCGCGAACGCAACTGGGTCATCAACGGCTCGCCGGACTGGAACGGCAAGTGGCAGACGCATTGGTACGGCGTCAAACGCTTCTTCGACTATCTCGAATCGAAGGCGTACAAGATGCATATCCGCGTGCTGCTGTCGAAATACCGCAGCTACACGCCGTGCGAAACCTGCGGCGGCGCGCGTCTGAAAACCGAATCGCTGCTGTGGCGCCTCGGCAGCAAGGCCAATGCGAACGACGTGCTCGCGCCCGCGCAGCGCTTCATGCCGCGCGGCGTGAAGTGGTCGCGCGCGCAGCTCGAGGCGTTGCCGGGCCTGACCGTGCACGATCTCATGCTGATGCCGATCGAGCGCATCCGCCGCTTCTTCGACGGCATCACGCTGCCGAGCGCGTTGCTCGACGACGCGCTGAAGCTGCTGCTCGCCGAAGTGCGCACGCGCCTCAAGTATCTATGCGACGTCGGTCTCGGCTATCTGACGCTCGACAGGCAAAGCCGCACGCTGTCGGGCGGCGAGGTGCAGCGTATTAACCTGACCACCGCGCTCGGCACGTCGCTGACCAAGACGCTGTTCGTGCTCGACGAGCCGAGCATCGGCCTGCATCCGCGCGACCTGAACCGCATCGTCGAAGCGATGCACCGGCTGCGCGACGCGGGCAATACGCTGGTCGTGGTCGAGCATGATCCGTCGGTGATGCTCGCGGCGGACCGGCTCATCGACATGGGTCCGGGACCGGGCGAGCGCGGCGGCTCGATCATTTTCGACGGCGTGCCCGAGGCGATCCGCTCGACCGGCACGCTGACCGGCGAGTACCTCGGCGGCCGGCGCCATGTCGCGGATGCCGCGCACTGGTCGCGTCGCGCGGTCGACGCGAGCACGCCGCGCATCGTGCTCGAAGGTGCGAGCGAGCACAATCTGCGCGACGTCACGGTCGAAATTCCATTGCAGCGGCTCGTCTGCGTGACCGGCGTGTCGGGTTCCGGCAAATCGACGCTGCTGCAGGACGTGCTGTATCCGGCGATGGCGCGCCACTTCGGGCTCGCCACCGAAGCGCCGGGCGCGTTCAAGGCGCTGAACGGCGCGGACCGGGTCACCGACGTCGTGTTCGTCGACCAGTCGCCGATCGGCAAGACCGCACGCTCGAATCCGGCCAGCTACGTCGGCGCGTTCGACGAAATCCGCAAGCTGTTCGCGAAGGCACCGCTCGCGCAACAGCGCGGCTACGGCCCCGGCATGTTCAGCTTCAATTCGGGCGACGGCCGCTGCCCGACCTGTGGCGGCTCGGGCTTCGAGCACATCGAAATGCAGTTCCTCTCCGACGTGTACCTGCGCTGCCCCGATTGCGACGGGCGCCGTTATCGCGCGGAAATGCTGGAGGTGAAGATCGAGCGCGACCAGCCGGCACGCGGGTTGAGCATTGCCGACGTGCTCGAACTGACCGTCAGCGAGGCTGCCGCGTACTTCGCGCAGGACGCCGAAGTATTGCGCGTGCTGCAGCCGATCGTCGACGTCGGGCTCGAATACGTGAAGCTCGGCCAGCCCGTGCCGACGCTGTCGGGCGGCGAGGCGCAGCGGCTCAAGCTCGCGGGCTTTCTCGCGGAATCGGCACAGGCGCGCGGCGCACGCGGCGCGAAGCAGGTGATCGCGAAGCGTCTGTTCATGTTCGACGAACCGACCACGGGTCTGCATTTCGACGACATCGCGAAGCTGATGCAGGCGTTCGGCAAGCTGCTCGCGAGCGGTCATTCGCTGATCGTGATCGAGCACAATCTCGACGTGATCCGCGCGGCCGACTGGATCATCGACCTCGGTCCCGAAGGCGGCGACGGCGGTGGCCGCGTATTGTGCGCGGGCACGCCGGACGAAGTGAAAGCGTGCGCCGAATCGCATACCGGCGAGGCGTTGCTGCAATACGACCGCGCGATGGACACCGCAACCGCGGCGGAGCCCCAAGGCATCCCGCTGCAGAAGGCCCTGAGCGCGGCCCGCGCACGTCGCGCGATCGAAGGCGAGGACGTCGTGCGCATCGTCAACGCGCGCGAGCACAACCTGAAGGCGCTCGACGTCGACATTCCGCACGGCAAGTTCAACGTGATCACCGGCGTGTCGGGCTCGGGCAAATCGACGCTCGCGTTCGACATCCTGTTCCACGAAGGTCAGCGGCGCTACCTCGAATCGCTGAACGCGTACGCGCGCTCGATCGTGCAGCCAGCCGGACGGCCCGAAGTCGACGCGGTGTATGGCATTCCACCGACCGTCGCGATCGAGCAGCGGCTCTCGCGCGGCGGTCGCAAGAGTACCGTCGCCACGACCTCGGAGGTGTGGCACTTCCTGCGTCTGCTGTACGTGAAGCTCGGCTTGCAGCACTGCATTCACGACGGCACGCCGGTCACGTCGCAAAGCGCCGAATCAATCGCGGCGCAGTTGCTGCGCGATCACAAGGGCCAGCATGTCGGCTTCCTCGCGCCGCTCGTCGTGAACCGCAAGGGCGTCTATACGGACCTCGCGAAATGGGCAAAAGCGCGCGGCAATACGCATCTGCGTGTGGACGGCGAGTTCGTGCCGGTCGATCCGTGGCCGAAGCTCGACCGTTTCCGCGAGCACACGATCGAGCTGCCGGTCGCTGACCTCGTCATCTCGGCCGATCATGAAGCGGAGCTACGCGAAGCGCTCGATCAGACGCTCGACATCGGTAAAGGCATCATGCATCTGCTCGCGCCGCTCGACGGTCTGCACGACGCGCTCAACGGCGGCGAGTCCACCGCGAAGCTCGGCGACGTGAAGGTGCTGTCGACCAAGCGCGCGTGTCCGGTGTGCGGCACGAGCTACCCCGAGCTCGATCCGCGCATGTTCTCGTACAACAGCAAGCATGGCTGGTGCACGAGCTGCGTCGGCACGGGGCTGTCGCTGACGCGCGAGCAGCGGGCCGCGTACGACGACACGATCGTCGACGACGACAATCGCGGTCGCGAGCAGAGCCTGCCCTCGGAGGAGCAGGAACCGGAAGGACTCGTCGACGAGCCGTGTCCGGATTGCGCGGGCACGCGTCTGAATCCGGTCGCGCGCGCGGTCACGTTCGACTCGCAGGCGATCGTCGATGTCGCGCAATGGACGGTGTCCGACACGCGCGCGTGGATCGATACGCTGCGGATGACGGGCCGCGACGCCGAAATCGCGCGCGACGTGGTCAGCGAAATCGGCAGCCGGCTGCAGTTCCTCGAAGAAGTCGGGCTCGGCTATCTGAGCCTCGATCGCGCGGCGCCGAGTTTGTCGGGCGGCGAAGCGCAGCGCATCCGGCTCGCCGCGCAGCTCGGCAGCAATCTGCAGGGCGTGTGTTACGTGCTCGACGAGCCGACCATCGGTCTGCATCCGCGCGACAACCAGATTCTGCTGAACGCGCTGCGCAAGCTCGGCGACAAGGGCAATACGCTCGTCGTCGTCGAGCATGACGAAGATACGATCCGGCGCGCGGATCACATCATCGATATCGGGCCGGGCGCGGGCAAGCGCGGCGGCACGCTGATCGCGCAGGGCAGCGTCGCGGACCTGTCCGCGCAGCCCGATTCGCTGACCGGGCGTTTCCTCGCGCAGCCGATCGTGCATCCGCTGCAGCCGCGCCGCGAGGTCGTCGCGCCGGGCAAGCGTGCGGCCGCGGTGCCGGAGAACTGGCTGACCGTGCATGGCGGCAAGCTGCATAACCTGCGCGACGTGACGGTCGGCATTCCGCTCGCGCGGCTTGTCGCGGTGACGGGCGTCAGCGGCTCCGGCAAATCGACGCTCGCGCGCGACGTGCTGATGACCAATCTGCTCGATGCGGTCGGGCGCTCGGTGCTGTCGTCGCCGGCCACGCGCCGCGCGCGCGCGGCCGCCGGGGAGAAGCCGGCCGCGAACCGGCGTTCGAGCGTGCTCGCGCGCTCGGCGCCGCGCGCGCCGCTGAACGTCACGCACATATGGCAGGGCTGCGATTCGGTCACCGGCTGGGAAAGCATCGACCGCGTGCTGGAAGTCGATCAGACGCCGATCGGCAAGACGCCGCGTTCGTGTCCCGCCACCTACATCGGCGTGTGGGATGCGATCCGCAAGCTGTTCGCGGGCACGCTGGAGGCACGCGCGCGCGGCTATACCGCGTCGCGTTTCTCGTTCAACACGGGCGAGGGCCGTTGCCCCGCATGCGAGGGCCAGGGCGTGCGCACGATCGGCATGAGCTTCCTGCCCGACGTGAAGGTGCCGTGCGACGTCTGCCACGGCCAGCGCTTCAATCCGGAGACACTCGCGGTCACGTGGCGTGGCAAGAACATCGGCGACGTGCTGACCATGGAAATCGACGAAGCGGTCGAGTTCTTCGCGTCGATTACGAACATCGGGCATCCGCTGCAACTGATGAAAGACGTCGGGCTCGGCTATCTGACGCTCGGTCAGCCATCGCCGACGCTGTCGGGCGGCGAGGCGCAGCGCATCAAGCTCGTCACCGAGCTGAGCAAGGTGCGCGACGACATCACGCGGCGTGGCCAGAAGCCGCCGCACACGCTGTACGTGCTGGACGAGCCAACGGTCGGCCTGCACATGGCGGACGTCGCGAAGCTGATTCGCGTGCTGCACCGGCTCGTGGATGGCGGGCATAGCGTCGTCGTCATCGAGCACGATCTCGACGTGATCGCCGAAGCGGACTGGATCATCGACCTCGGTCCGGAGGGCGGTGTGGGCGGCGGTACGATCGTTGCGGCAACGGATCCGGAAAGCCTGTCGCGCGTGGCCGCGAGTCACACGGGCAAGGCTCTGCGGCCGGTGCTCGCGCGCACGGCCGCTGCGGCGACGCTGGCCGGCGAAGGGACGAATGGCTGAGGCACGGTGACGAGCGGTGGCGCGGCCGTTGCAACCTTCGCAGGTTGCAACGGCCGGCGCCTCGTCGCGTGTCCGCCACATATGATTGCTGCGCTGCATCCAATCATACGAAGTTCGATCAATGCGGCGCATGCGCGCTTTTAAATCATACGAAAGAGGCCAGCGATGTTTCAAAATAGAAACATTTTTAGAACCCCCCATAAATCAGCATTTTGATATTAATTTGTCGTGCGGAGCGAATGCCACGGAAATGCCTAATGCCGCGGGCAATAAATTTACGCTTTGCGAATAAACTACCGAATTGGCCGGACATAATAGGGCGATAAGCAGTTCACAATTGAAACATTTTTGAACCGCGCAAGAAACGTACTCGGTAACGCGCAATGGCCGGGCTTCGCATTATCGGCAACTTTGTCCGAATGCGCGAGAGTGCCGTCCATCAAGGCTTTGCGGTAAGATCTCCTCAAGCTCTTCGCGCGGCTTGCATAGTTGCCCGGCCTGTCGCGCGCTTATATCAATCGCTCAATAACCGCTTTTCCTCAGACATGGGCTGTCCTGATGAAACTCGTTTTTCAAATTTACTATAGCGATCCATTCCGCTAACATCACGCTTAATCCTTTATGCGGCGTGAGTCTGCTTTTTCGCCGTAATAACGCATTCTCTCGTTCCGTCTGATGGCGGGGCAAATCGGGGTCCGCAACGTATGACCGTTTGGGGAAGATCATGCCGCACATGCACCTTGATACAACGAGAATTACGTGGCTACACACGCCCGCTTTGAACGTCCGTACTGCAGCGCGGCGAATCGGCATTCTGCTGTTCGACGGCTTCTGGCTGCTCGGCCCCGGTACCGTCGTGGAAATGTTCCAGACCGCCAATGAGTTCGCGGGCACGCGAGCGGGCGAAGATCCGCCCTACGAAGTGCAGTTCCTGTCGATGGACGGCGGCAATGTCGCCAGTTCGTCGTCGGCGCGCATCTGGACTGACCACATCGACACGCGCTTTGGCGGCGGTTTCGACGTGCTGTTCATCGCTGGCGGCTACGGCGCCCACGTGGCCGCGCGCGACGAACGCCTGCTGAACTGGCTGCGCGCCGTGCAATCGCGCACACGCGCGATCGAAACGATCGGCGAGGGGCGCCTCGTGCTCGAAGCGGCCGGCCCGACCGAGCATGACGGCCTGATGAGCCGCTATCCGGGCGCGAGCGCCAGCGAAGGCGCGTTCAGCGCGGCCAACGACCGTCACGACTGCGCCCGCAGCGCGCTGATGTTCATCAAGCGCGACCTGGGCGCCGAGCTTGCGCGCAGCGTCGCCGATCGCGTGATGCCCGGCATGGCTGCGACGTGGGTGCCGCTGCCGGCCGAGGGCGGCACGCTGAGCGTCGCCGAAAAGATTCGCGCGGCCGCGCGCTGGATGGAGGCCAACTGCGACCGTCCGGTCTCGGTCGCCGATGCCGCGCAGGTCGCCGCAATGAGCGAGCGCAATTTCCTGCGCCGTTTCAAGCACGAGATGCAGATCACGCCGTCGGACTACCTGCTGCAGGTGCGGTTGCGTATCGCGTGCAACTTCCTGACCGAGACCGAATTGCCGGTCGACAAGATCGCGCGCCGCAGCGGCACCGGCAACGGCGATCGTCTCGCGAAAATTTTCCGCAAGCGTATGGCTTTGTCGCCAACCGAGTATCGCGCCCGCAGCCGGGCGGCCAGTGAGGCGTAGCATGTATCTTTAGCATGCGTTAGGGCGCCCGCGTTGCGGGCGCACCTCGTCTGTCGGACGCGGTCGCGAGAGCGGCCGTATGTTCGCTGGCCAGCCTTTTTACGAGCACAGTGGCGATGGGCAACAGGGTCATGGCGACGGCATTGCCGGAGGTGAAACTCATCGAGCCGGAAGTGTTCATCGACGAGTTCGGCTTCTGCTTCGAGAGTTTCAGCGCGGACGAGTTTTCGGACGACGTCGCGCAAGGTTTCAACTTCGTGCAGGACCGCCATCTGCGCGCCGTGCATGGCGTGCTGCGCGGCTTGCACTACCAGGTGCAGCGTCCCCAGGGGCGGCTGCTGCGCGTCGTGCGCGGCGAGATCTTCGACGTCTCGGTCGACGTGCGCCTGAACTCACCGAACTTCGGCAAATGGAGCGGCGAGTATCTGAGCGAAGCCAACCATCGGCAGATCTGGGTGCCGCCCGGTTTCGCGCACGGCTTCGTCGTGCTGTCCGATGTCGCCGAATGCATGTGGAAGACCACCGAGTACTGGTTCCCCGAACTCGAGCGCTGCCTGCTGTGGTCCGATCCCGACATCGGCATCCAGTGGCCGATCGACTTTCAGCCCATCCTCGGCAGCAAGGATGCGGCGGGCCGTCGTCTGTACGAGGCTGAAAACATCTCGTGAACGACAGGGCCAACCCTACACGTCGGGCATCCAGTCAGTACGAGGTGCTCAACGCGAAGCGTCGCGCAAGCCATCCGCAATCCGTTCCGGTCCGCTATGGGTGTCGCGCGTTTGCGCCGCTCGGCGCGCAGGGGCTCAATTGCACGTGTCATGTCGCGGTGTATGAAGGACACATCGTCGGCACGATGACGCTTTATGCTTCGGATGGCGAAGCATCGTGCGAGCTATACCGGCACGGCGATGTCGCGAGCCTGCGTCAGTTCGCGGTCGATCCCGCATGGCAGGGGCGCGGCATCGGCACGTTACTGATCGCGTTCGCCGAACGTTGGGCCGCGAGGCGTGGCTATGCGCAACTCGCACTCGATACGCCGCGACCGGCCACGCAGCAGATCGCGTTCCATGACGCCGCAGACGTATGCGGCCTGAGCAGAATTGAAGCGCCCGATGCTTCGGCAACTATTGCAATATGCTGCGGCAAGTATTGCAACGGCGGAAGCGGCCGCGCAATCCTCAACGCGGTACCCACGCAGCGTGGCCAGTTCGCATCGGGCGAGGCGTGAATTCACCGAACGCTGTATGCAGCCGTCAGCGTCGGATCACGCCCATCAGCAGGGTGACGAGGAAGATCACCAGGAAGATGAAGAACAACACCTTGGCGATTTCGGTTGCGCCCGCGGCAATGCCTCCAAAGCCGAACACTGCGGCGATGATGGCGATGATGAAGAAAATCACAGCGTATCGAAGCATGGTGCCTCCACCGGTGGATTGTTGAAATGACGTTTGAACGGCGCCCCGTTGCGTACGTCACGCGGCTTCACGGGTGAGATGCCGGCGAGCGGATTTCAGCAATAGATGTGCCATCGCTTGATTGCCGCCGACGTTCCAGCGATTCACGATCAGATAGCCGACGAGCGCCGCCCGCCAAGCGCAGCGGTCCACCGCGCGCGGCGGCTGGCCCGTCGACGACATCGGCGGCCTCGCGCCGCGTCTGCCGGAGGTCGAGACGGGGCGCTATTTCGATGCCCAGGCGAAGGAGGCTTGCCAGCAGTCGCTGCTGAAGTGGCCGGTGCTCGCGCGGCTGATGAACCTCGTGCCGCGCGACGAAGCCGATGCGCCCGCCGCGCGAGGCGAGCCGCAAGAATCGGCGCTGAAATCAGGCCCGCGTCGAACGCTCAACGCAATTGCGTGAACGCGAGCAGCAACACCATGCTGCCGATCGCGCCATCCAGCACGCGCCACGCGGTTGCGCGGCGAAACAGCGGCGCGAGCATGCGAGCGCCATAGCCGAGCGCGACGAACCACACAGCGCTGACCGTCATCGCGCCGAGCGCGAAGGCGACCCGCGCGCCTTCCGGTTCACGCGCGCCGGCCGTGCCGATCAACAGAAACGTGTCCAGATAGACGTGCGGATTGAGCCACGTGAACGCAAGCGTCATCAGGATGATCGGCAGCGCGCGTTGCGCAGGCGGCGCCTGATCGCGGGACGCGCCGGCCGAGCCATCGAGCACCGCGTGTCCGGGCCGCACCGCGCGGCGCAGCGCGCCGATGCCGAACCAGGCGAGATACGCGAGCCCAACATAGAGCATCGCGTGCACGAGGCGCGGGAAACGCTCCATCAGCACCGCGGCGCCGCCGACGCCCGCGCCGATCAGAATGAAATCGGACAACGTACACAACAGCACGATCTTGCCGACATGCGAGCGCATGATGCCCTGCCGCAGCACGAACGCGTTTTGCGCGCCGATCGTAACGATCAGCGACGCGCACAGCGCCGCGCCATGGGAAAAAGACAACCAGTTCATAAATGGTCCGGAAAAAGGAAAGCAGCGGGGATAGACGGGAAAATCCAACAGCGCTAGTCTGCGGGTTGGCATCTCATAAGAGAAGCTAATTTGCTTAATGCCGATTAAGGAATGCTAATGCTCGACTACGCCTTGCTCGACGCGCTGGCCGCTGTGATCCGCCACGGCTCGTTCGACCGTGCCGCGAGCGAGCTCAATATCACGCCGTCCGCGGTGTCGCAGCGGGTCAAGCTGCTCGAGGAGCGCGTCGGCAGCGTGCTCGTGAAGCGCGGGCAGCCGTGCGTCGCGACCACCTCGGGCGCGCTGCTATGCCGCCATACCGAACGCGTGCAACTGCTCGAAGCGGAGCTGAACGGCCGCATGCCGGCACTGCCCGGCGCGCTCGTCGAGCAGTGGCCGGCACTGCGCGTCGCGGTCAACGACGACAGCGTCGGCACCTGGTTCATCGACGCGGTCGCGCCGTTCTGCGTCGAACGCGAAATGCTGCTCGACCTTGTCATCGACGACCAGGACTACACCGCGCAGCGCATTCGCGACGGCAGCGTGCAGGGCGCGATCACGACGCAGGCCGAACCGGTGCAGGGCTGTCGCTCGACGCGCCTCGGCCGCATGCGATACCTGGCGGTGTGCTCGCCGGCGTTTTTCGCGCGCTATTTCGCCGACGGCGTCACGCGCGACAGCCTGCGGCGCACGCCGTGCGTCGACTTCAATCCAAAGGATCAGCTGCAAAAGCGCTTCATGCGGCGCATTACGCGCGCGGAGCTCGATCCGCCGCTGCACTGGATTCCGCACGTCGCCGGTTTTTTGCGCGCGTGCGTGATGAGCCTCGGCTGGGGTATGTGCCCCGAGCGGATGATCGCCGGGCATTTGCAGCGCGGCGAACTGGTCGAGATCGCGCCGGGCAAGCATATCGACGTCGATCTGTACTGGCAGAGCTGGCGTCTGTCGATCGGCTGGCTCGACGATTTCAGCGCGATGCTCAGAAAGCGGGCGGTAGAGTTTCTCGATTGACCACGCGGCGGGCCGCATGAAAAACCGCGCCAGCCGTTACAGCAACAGCTCGATCGAATGAAACAGGCGGCGCTGTGGCGCGTCCTGCGAGCGCGCGCCTTCGTCGATCGTCTCGCGCAGGCAGTCGAGAAAGCAGGCGGCCGCCGGGCTCGTGGGCGCGCCACGCCGCGACGTGATGCTGACGATGGTTTCGTCCAGCGTTTCACGCAGCGGCAGCGCCCACAGGTTTTCCTTCGCGCGTATCACCTCGACGAGCGGCCACGGAAAGACGCTGACCATATCCGTGTGCGCGAGCAAGCCGAGCACGATCGCGAGCGAATGCGCGAGCACGATCGTGTGCGGCACCGGCATGCCGCGCTTGACGAACAGATTGTTCGACATCGACTCGCGGCTCGCCGGGTCCCAGTTCAGTATCCATTCCGCGTCTTGAAGGTCGAGCAACGTGCGGCAACCGGCCTTCGGATGGTCGCGCCGCGCGACCACCGCCGCGTGCGTCGAAAAGAGCGGCGCGTTCTGAAACTCCGACTGCGGCGACGCGGGCGGCGGCCGGCCGATCGAAAAATCGAGGCTGCCGTCGCGCAGACGCGGCTGCACGACCGCGAGCAGGCCTTCGAAAAATTCCAGTTGCACCTCCGGCATCCGCTCGCGAAAGCGCCGCACGGCGGGCGGCAGAAAAGTCAGCGCGACCCACGGCGTGACGCCGATCGACAGCTTGCCGGCGGCAGCTCCGCGCAACGCCTCGATCTCGGCTTGCGCGCGCTGCAACTGGCCGAGCACGAGCCGCGCATGCACGACGAGCGCGCGCCCGAACTCGGTGAACGCGACACCGCTCGCGCTGCGCACGACGAGCGGCGCGTGCAGATCGGCTTCGAGCTCGCGCATCGCCTTGGTCACGGCGGCCGGGGAAAGCCCCAGCGAGCGGGCGGCCGCCCGGATACTTCCGGTATCGGCGATCGCCGCCAAGGTATTGAGCTGATGCAGTTTCATTCGAATGAGAGGCGAGACGGGGGCAACCAAGGGTTGGCACCGCAACGATTCTACGCCTGCCGCCCGAATATCGGCGCCGCTATGCTGGGTTCACGCTGACAGGGGCGCAACCAGTTGCACGGGATCGGACTAAGCGCTGAAGCGCCAGGTCCGATCGACAGGAGACGGCATGAACACGATGGTCATTCCGGCGGGCATCGCCGAAGTCGAACAGGAAATGATCGCGCTGCGACGCAGCATCCACGCGCATCCGGAGCTCGCCTACGAGGAGTTCGCAACCGGCGATCTGGTCGCCGACCGCCTGCGGGAGTGGGGCTACAGCGTCCATCGCGGCTTGGGGCAGACCGGCGTGGTCGGGCAACTGAAGCTCGGCCACGGCACCCGCCGGCTCGGCCTGCGCGCTGACATGGACGCGCTGCCGATCCAAGAAACCACTGGCCTGCCGTACGCGAGCAAGCTGCCCGGCAAGATGCACGCATGCGGTCACGACGGCCATACGGCGATGCTGCTCGCCGCCGCCTGGCATCTGGCGCGCGAAAAAAGCTTCGACGGCACGCTGAATCTGATCTTCCAGCCGGCCGAGGAAGGGCTCGCCGGCGCGAAGAAAATGCTCGACGACGGCCTGTTCGAACAGTTTCCCTGCGACGCCGTGTTCGCGATGCACAACATGCCGGGTTTTCCTACGGCCAAGCTGGGCTTCATGCCGGGGTCGTTCATGGCGTCGTCGGATACGGTGATCATCAAGGTGATCGGCCGCGGCGGCCATGGCGCGGTGCCGCACAAGGCGGTCGATCCGGTCGTCGTGTGCGCGCAGATCGTGCTCGCGCTGCAGTCGATCGTGTCGCGCAACATCGCGCCGCTCGATATGGCGATCATCACGGTCGGCGCGATTCACGCGGGCGAAGCGCCGAACGTGATCCCCGAAACCGCCGAGATGCGCCTGTCGGTGCGCGCGCTGCGGCCCGAGGTGCGTGACCATCTGCAGCAGCGCATCACCGAGGTCGCGACCGGGCAGGCGGCCGTGTTCGGCGCGCGTGCCGAGGTCGACTATCAGCGTCGCTACCCGGTGCTCGTCAACGATGCGGCCATGACCGCGCTCGCGCGCCAGGTCGCGCTCGACTGGCTGGGCGTCGACGGGCTGATTCACGACATGCAACCGCTGACCGGCAGCGAGGACTTCGCGTTCCTGCTCGAACGCTGCGCGGGCAGCTATCTGATCATCGGCAATGGCGACGGCGAGGGCGGCTGCATGGTCCACAACCCCGGCTACGACTTCAACGACGCTTGCCTCGCGACCGGCGCGGCCTACTGGGTCAAGCTCGCGCAGACGTTCCTCGTTTGACGCGGCGGCGGCGCGCGAGCGCCTTGCCGTAGCAGCCACAAGATAATGACGGAGACACAGATGGACTATTCAGCCACACCGCGGTCCGCGAGCGCCAATGGGCTCGATGCGCTCGATGCGCAGCGCCTCGCCGATGAACCTAAAAAGCGCGTCGGCCACGCGAAGGCGATCGCCGCGATCACGCTCGGCAACGGCCTCGAGTTTTTCGATTTCACGATCTACAGCTTCTTCGCGACGATTATCGGCAAGCTGTATTTCCCGGTCGAAGGTCAGCTCGTGCAGCTGATGCTCGCGGTCGGCACGTTCGGCGTCGGCTTCATCATGCGGCCGGTGGGCGGCATCGTGCTGGGGGGCTACGCGGACCGCGCCGGACGCAAGGCCGCGATGAGCCTGACGCTGTGGCTGATGACGCTCGGTTCCGCGATCATCGCGTTCGCGCCGACCTATGCGGCGATCGGCGTCGCGGCGCCGCTGCTCGTGATTCTCGCGCGGCTGATCCAGGGTTTCGCGCTGGGCGGCGAGGTGGGCGCATCGACGGCGCTGCTGCTCGAATACGGCAGCGATCGCACGCGCGGCTTCTACGGCAGCTGGCAGTTCGTGAGCCAGGGGATGAACACGGTGGCGGGCTCGCTGCTCGGCGTTGCCCTGGCCGCGACGCTGTCGCCGGCCGCGCTCGAAAGCTGGGGCTGGCGCGTGCCGTTCGTGATCGGCATGGCGATGGGGCCGGTCGGCATCTATATCCGGCGGCATCTCGACGAGACGCTGCCGGGTGTTGAAGATGGCACGGCAGCGTCTGGCGGCGCTGTTGCGCAGGCTGCTTCGGATACCGCTGCGAAGCCCGCTGCGCAAGTTCCGTCGCTACCTGTGCGCGACCTGTTCCGCGACCACGCGCGCTCGATCACGACCGGCGTGCTGACGACGATCGGCGGCACCGCGGCGAACTACATCGTGCTGTTCTACCTGTCGACGTACGCGATCCGCATCCTGCATCTGCCGATGGCGACCGCGCTGTGGGCCGCGTGGACCGGCGCGGTGGTCACGGTGATCTGCTCGCCGTTCGCGGGCGCGCTGTCGGATCGGGTCGGCCGCAAGCGCGTGCTGTGGGTATCGCGCGTGCTGCTGATTCTCGCCGTCTACCCGGCCTTCATGACGATCAACGCGTCGCCGACGGTGCCGGTGCTGCTTGCGGTGGTCGCGGGCCTCGCGCTGCTCGTCACGTTCACCGCGGTGCCCAATATCGTGATGCTGCCCGAGCTGTTTCCGCGCGCGATCCGCGCGACCGGCATGTCGATCGTGTACTGCCTCGGCGTGTCGGTCTTCGGCGGCTTCGCGCAGTTTTTCGCGACCTGGCTGATCCAGATTTCGGGCAGCAATCTCGCGCCGGCGTGGTATCTGATCGGTTGCAGCGTCGTGTCGTTGCTGCCGTTGCCGTTCATGCGAGAGACCGCGGGTAGGGCGATCGATTGACGTGATGGCGATCGGGGTCCGCTGAAAAAAGAGGCGCGATCTTTTCGATCGCGCCTCTTTTGCCATTTGCCCTGCTTCACGCTGACTATCGGATCTTGATGACAACCTTACCCTTGGTACGTCCGGTTTCGACGTAAGCCAAAGCCTCCTGGGTCGACTCGAACGGAAAGACCCGATCGATGACGGGTCGTATCGCTCGCGCGTCGATCAGTGCGGCAATCCGGCTGAGCTGTTCTCCGCTGGCCCGCATAAAGAGAAATGTATAGCTGACGTCATGACGTTTCGCGGCCTTCCTGATGCGATAACTCAGAAAGCGCATCACCGTTTTCAGGAACCACGACGCACCGATCTCTTTCGCAAATTCGGCATCAGGCGGACCGGCGATCCCGATGAGTTTGCCACCCGGCTTGAGCACACGCAGCGACTTCTCGAGCGCATTGCCGCCTTGCGTATCCAGTACCAGGTCGTAGTCCTTCAGGATGGCCGCAAAGTCGTCATTCCTGTAATCGATGACGATATCCGCGCCGAGTTGCTTCACCAGTTCGATATTCCGCGCGCTCGCTGTTGTCGCGACGGTCGCGCCCACATGCTTCGCCAGTTGAATGGCGAAGCTGCCGACACCGCCCGAGCCGGCATGTATCAGCACTTTCTGCCCTTTCTTCAATTGCCCTTTTTCGATCAGCGCCTGCCAGGCGGTCAATCCAACCAGCGGGATTGAAGCCGCTTCCTCCATCGTGAGTGCTGTCGGCTTGAGGGCCACGCCATCCTCTTTGACCGAGATGAATTCCGCGAAAGTGCCGATGCGATCCTTGTGCGGGCGCGCGTAGACTTCGTCGCCGGGCTTGAATCGCCGCACGCGCGAGCCGACGCGCACGACAACCCCTGCCAGATCGTTGCCCAAAATCAGCGGCAAACGATAGGGCAAAATGAGCTTGAACTCTCCGTCTCTGATTTTGGCATCGAGCGGGTTCACGCCCGCGGCGTGGATCTGGATCAATACGTCGTCCTCGCGCGGCTCTGGAACCGGCATATCGCTGGATCGTAAGCCGTTCTTGCGTCCATATCGATCGACGACGAATGCTTGCATCATGGTTCCTTGTCAGTGGCTCGTTAAGTCTGGTTGTTTCGCTGGCAATAGCACGGATGCAGAGCCTTTGAACAGGGAGGAGACAGTCACGTCGTCTACGTTGCCAGCCGCAGATCTTTGCGGATACCGGCGTCCACCAGTCCAGCGGGCGCGAATCTGCGCAGCAATCGCAGACGGGCGGCGAGTCCGCCAGCGGTATAGCGGAGTTTCGGACGAGCCGCGACGGCGGCCTGCAGTACGGTTTCGGCCACGACCTCGGGACCGTCGGCGCCCTCGACCACTTCCTTCACTCGCTTGTCCACGGCCGAGCGCACCTCGCGGTATTCGTCGAGAGGGGCGTCGGGCGCGATCAAGTTCGCGTCGAAAGGCGTCTTGATGTAGGCAGGTTCAATGACCGATACGCGGATGCCCAGCGTACGCAACTCATGGTCGAGCGACTCCGAATAACCTTCCACCGCGTGCTTGGTGGCGGAATACAGCGCCATATAGGGCATTGGCAGAAAACCGAGCACGGAACCGATGTTGATGATGCGGCCGCTGCGTTGTCGCCGCATATGAGGCACGACAGCACGCGTCATGCGGATGATCCCGAAGAAGTTCGTATCGAAGATCGTGCGTGCCTGGTCGATCGAACTCTCTTCCGCGGCGGCAGGGGCGACGCCGAAACCGGCATTGTTCACCAGCAGGTCGATGCGGCCCTGCAGGCGCAGCACTTCGGCGACGGCGGCTGCAACGGATGCATCGCTGGTCACATCGAGCGGCAGCATGTCGAACGACTGTTGGCCGGCTCGTTGGCCGCGCCGACTGGTGCCGTAGACCTTGTATCCGGCCTTCGCAAGCCGCTTTGCCGTGGCTTCGCCGATTCCCGACGAGGCGCCCGTCACGAGCGCTATTTTGGTTTGCATGATGTTCTTCCCAAGATGTCTTTGCGTGGTTGGTTGAGCATTCGTTTCACTAAAATATGATGACAGTCATATTTGCGGTCCAACGAAAACCGGCACAGGGCCGGCGTATTTACGCATCAGTCGGTGCGAGTTTTTTCAATGCCGCTTCAAGAAAACTCTCCGATAGTTTGGGGTCGTCGACGGCACGCGCCATCACCATCGTGCCAACCATTGTGGCGACCATCAAAAGCGCCTGTTCGTGCGCGCCTGGCTGACCCCAATCGGGCAATTGGCGCGCAACGACATCGATCATCTCCTTGATGCGGCGGGTGGCCGCGCGCCGTACGGCCGGCGCCTGGCGCGGCATCTCCGAGCCGAGGGCAGAGATCGGGCAACCTGTCGCGATGCTCTCGCAATGCTCCTTCGACAGATAGGCGCGCATCATCGCCGGCAACGCCTGTTCCGGCGGCACGGACGCGGCGATACGCTCCGACAGCGCCACGGATTCAGCTCCGGCGCGGTCAGCGGCTTCGGCAAGCAGCACCTCGCGCGACGGGAAATGGGCATAGAAGCCGCCATGCGTCAGACCTGCCTCCTTCATGATGTCAGCCACGCCCGTGCCGTCGTAGCCGCTGCGCCGAATCGCGCGTGCGGCGACCTCGACGATGCGCTCATGCGTGATTTCCTTGCGGCTGGCTGGCTTCCGGGTGATGGGTGGATTTTTCATGATGACCATCATATATCATTCCGGCGGGATTTGCAGGGGCCATCCAGAGACCGACGGTTCAGGCGGTAACCGCTAGAATTGCGGCTTTAGCCCGGAATACGCCAATGTCTTTTGCCTCGCTTGGCCTGATCGATCCCTTGCTGCGCAATGTGCAGGACCTCAATTACCAGACACCTACGCCGGTGCAGGCCAAGGCGATTCCTGCTGTGCTCAGTGGCAAGGACGTCATGGCTGCGGCGCAGACCGGCACTGGCAAAACGGCGGGTTTTGCGCTGCCGCTGTTGCAACGGCTGGTGCAACACGGCCCGGCGGTGTCCAGCAACCGCGCGCGGGTTCTGGTGCTGGTGCCCACGCGTGAACTGGCCGAACAAGTGCTGCAAAGCTTTATCGCTTACGGCAACGGCCTCGACTTACGATTTCTGGCCGCCTACGGCGGTGTGAGTATCAACCCGCAGATGATGAAGTTGCGCAAAGGCGTGGACGTGCTCGTCGCCACGCCGGGCCGTTTGCTAGATCTCCATCGCCAGAACGCGGTGCAGTTTGATCAGGTACAAACGCTGGTGCTGGATGAAGCCGACCGCATGCTGGATCTGGGCTTTGCGCGCGAGCTCAACGCCGTCTTTGCTGCCTTGCCCGCTCAGCGCCAGACCCTGCTGTTCTCTGCCACGTTTACCGATGAGATCCGCGCCATGGCGGCGGGCATTCTGCGCGGCCCGGTCAATATCAGCGTCAGCCCGCCCAATGCCACGGCCAGCAAGATCAAGCAGTGGGTGGTGCCGGTGGATAAAAAGAACAAGCCCGACCTCTTCATGCACCTTGTGGCTGAGAACGACTGGAAGCACGCGCTGGTGTTCGTCAAAACCCGCAATGGCGTGGATTACCTGGCGGCCATGCTGGATGAAGCGGGCTATGCGGTCGACACCATCCACGGCGACAAACCGCAACCCGCGCGCCTGCGTGCGCTGGAGCGCTTCAAGACGGGCGAAGTACATATGCTGGTCGCTACCGATGTGGCTGCGCGCGGGCTGGATATCGACGATCTGCCGCTGGTGATCAACGTTGATCTGCCGATCGTGGCGCAAGACTATGTGCACCGTATTGGCCGTACCGGCCGAGCGGGCGCCAGCGGCGTGGCGGTGTCCCTTGTGTGCGCCGATGAAGCCCCGCAACTGGCCGCGATTGAAGCGCTGATCCGGCAAACGCTGCGCCGTGAAGAAGAGCCGGGTTTTGAAGCCGAACACCGCGTGCCGCAAACTAGCGCGACGGGCCAGATCATCAAGAAACCCAAAAAGCCTAAGAAGCCCAAAGTGCCGCAAGCTGCGCCGGGCGCCATGCAGGTGCTCAGCAAAAAACCGCGCCCGCAAAGTGGCGAAAACAAACGCAAGCCTGCAGCGCAACGCGCTGTGGCCGCGGGTAAAGGCACAAGCTTGTCCAGCGGTAGCCCATTCAGCGTGCAAAAGCCACGCAGCAAACCCGCCAGCAAGCCAGCTGCGGGTTCACGTAAGCCGGCTGGCAAACCCGCTGGTGGTCGCGGCAAACGCCAACCCTGATCCGTGTGTGACGGCAACGCACACGCCATTCCATCTCGCATCATCCGACCTTAGCGGATTCCGCGTTTGATCAACGGAATGAGCGAGTCGATCGTCGCAGGTGTTTGGACACCCGCGCCGGTGTTGATGGTCAGTCCCGCGAAATGATAAGCAGCCGAGAGCACGCATTGCGTGACCGGCAGGAAGCCTTGCAGATAGAGTTGCTGGTCGAGCGTCGCGGTAATGTATTTGCTCTGCAGCCCCGAAATCGTGGCCGGTGCCAGATCGATGCCACCAATGATGATTTGCCCCGGCTTCTTGCCAGCCTGCTGGAGCGCCTGCGGAATGAACCCGGTTACACCGCCGTGCTGAGTCCCAATCGCCCTCAGATTAGGGTGCGCCTGGATAAAGGCGACCAGGATCGGCACGGCGAGCGATGAATCGGAATCCACCTGAGGTGAGATATTGAGCCTGGTCACCTTTACGCCGGCCTTCTCCAGCGTTTCGGCAAGACCACGGTCAGACTGACTGCGCACACTCTCGTTGAACACACCGTATTCCAGCGCCTCGTCGCCCTTCTTGATCCCAGCGTTGAGCATCGCCTGCGCGGTGATCTGCCCGCCGACGTAGAGTTCGACGCCGGCGTAGCCGAAGCCCTTCGCGTCGTAAAGTTTCTGGTTCTCGGGTAGCGGCGTGTTGCCGACGGTAACGATGATGCCCTGGTCTACCGCCTGCTTGATCAGTGGCGCGAAGGCTGGATCGCCCGGATGGCCCATGATGCCGATGCACGTCGGATGCGCCGCCATCGCCTGGCGAAACTGCGCAAGCATTGTCTCTGGGCTCCAGGCCGAGAACTGCTCGATCACCTTGATGCCTAAGGCATGCCCCGCGTCCGCAGCCCCGGTCTGACGTGGCAGCGTCGCGCCGTCGCCAGGGTTTCCGCCCATCTGCATATACATTGTCATACCGGCGCCGAGCGGCCCCGTCGTGGTCGGCTCAGTGGCACCGGCCGTCTGCGCGAGGCCAAACGCGAGAATACTCGCCCCCAGGAGGGATCCCGTCATGATCTTGATCATTTCTGCTCCTTTCTCCTGATTTAACGGCTTTATCGCCCCCCAAGCCTGAATCTTTCGCGCAACACGCGCAGCTTGGCGGGATTCTCTACCAACAGATGCAGCGTCACAGCGACGATGAACACCACCCCTTCGATCGCCTGTACCCAGAAGCCGGCGATACCTGTCGCAACGATTCCGGCCTCCAGCATGCCAATCACGAAAGTGCCGAAGAAGGTACCCACGATCGTCGCCGTGCCACCAAACACCGAGGTTCCGCCGATGAACACGCCGGCCAGCGCCGGCAGCAGATAGCCCTGCCCCTGGGTTGAAAAATAGTTCAGATTCTCGAGCGTGAGCAGCACCGTGGCGAAACCGGCCAGCACACCCATCAGCGTGAACAATTTCACTGTCTCACGCACGACATTGATGCCCACGACCTTCGCCACGTTTCGGTTGTCTCCGATGAACAGCAGGTGCTCGCCAAAACGGTGACGATTGAGGATGAACCACATGAACGCTGCAAGCCCGAGCGCCCAGAGCGCTTGCATCGGGACCACACCGAACAACGTGCCCGCGAATACTGCATAGGCTGAACCGTTGGCGAGCTCCTGTAGCGCATTGGAGAGCCCGCCGGACAGGATCGAAGCAACCCCAGCCCAGAGGAACTGCGTGCCGATTGTCACGATGATCGAAGGCACACCGACCACCGCGACCAGCACCCCGTTCACCACGCCGACCAGCGCGCCGCCCGCCAATGCCGCGATCATGGCTAGCCAGGCTGATCCGGTGGTGTTCACGCACCAGGCGAACAGGAAGCCCGAGAATGCCATCACGGAGGGGAAGGACAGATCAATTTCCCCCGCCGCAACCACCAGAGTGAGCCCGATCGCCAACACCGCCAGCGGTGGCACGGTGGTCAGGAAGGAGAAGTAGATTGGCCAGCCTAAAAAGACGCGCGGTGCGGTTGCCATGAACAGGCCGACCACCAACGCGAACACGACCAGGCTCGGCACTCCCTCTATGCGTGCAAAATCCGGCAGGCGAAAACGCACCAGCCGCGCCGGCTGTTCGTCTTTTATCGGATCACTCACGTCCTTGCCCCGCAGCCAGCGCCGGCCCGTGCCCGCTCTGCTGTAGCGAAATCAAGAACCGGGTGAGTTCCTCGAGGCTCATCTCACCCGACTTCATATCCGCGACGATCCGGCCACGATCGAGCACGACGAGCCGATCGGCGAGCTCGTGCACATGGGCGAGGTTATGTTCGATGTAGATGCAGGCGCGGCCGGACTCCTTGATCGACCGTACGAAGTCGAGAACCTTACGTACCTCGCTAATGGCAAGCGCAACCGTTGGTTCATCGAGAATGATCAGATCGCTGTCGAAATACATCGCCCGTCCGATCGCGATGCCCTGGCGCTCGCCACCGGAGAGTTTCGCAATCAGCGAATCCGCGTCGATCCCCACGCCGCGGAAACCGAGCTGGCGCTTCAAAATATCGTTGGCAATGCGCCGCTGTTCGGCAACCTTGATGAAGCCGAACCGGTTGGTGATCTGCCGGCCGACAAAAAAATTACGCCACAGCGGCTGCTTCTCGCCCAGCGATTTTTCCTGATAGACCGTCTCGAAGCGCAGTCGGTGCGCCTCGCGCACCGAAAAGCGGTTCCAGTCGACCTCCTCGTCCCGGATGAACAGCTTGCCCGTGCTCGGCCGCACGACACCAGTCAGTACCTTGATGAGCGTCGACTTACCCGCGCCGTTATCACCGATCAGGCCGACGATCTCGTTCCGCCCAATGGCCAGATCGATGCCGGACAGCGCCCGTATCTTGCCGTAGGACAGGCTGATACCTTGGGCGCGCACGATATGCTGATAGGCGCACGTACCGGGCGCCGCCTGGTTCGGCATCACGCCACGCTCCAGCTCGAATGACCCACAGCGATGTTGTGAACGACGACAGCCATAGATCTTTCCCCTTTGCTTATCGATCGCCGCATCAACTTACATTGGAAGTGTCCCTGAAATTTAGCAAGCCTTAGAGTCCAGTTCAAGAATCGCTTACGAGACCGCTTATATTTCATCGGGAAAATATTAGCCTTGGGCACTTGAACAACGCACAACCTAAGGGATAGAAGAAGCGCGTCAGAAGGGTCCCACAGGACGAGCGGCCACAAACGCCCGGTCAAAAAAGCGCAAAAAGCAGAGGTATCGGCATGCATCCGCCACGCCAGCGGCTATTCTTCAGACGCTACGACTAACGCGTTTCAGACCGGCTCTGCGGGTCGTCGTCAGCCATTCCGCGCCCCACGCGGAAAGGGGGTATGTCACGTCCAGAACTTCAGATGAGCAACCCCGTCAGCTTCGGTCCCACATACGACTTCGGACCTGGCGGGGTATGGGCCATGCCCGCCGGAGCAACGCCCCCGTGCTGCGGTGGCAACTGGGTCAGTAGATGGCGAAGGCTTGTCGACAGGGTGGAACTCGACACGACGCAGATGCTGTCGTGAAAATCATTTGGGCGGGACAACTCCGGTAGGTCAGCGATGAATTGCTCCATTCGCGCGAGGCTTATCCAGTCTGCCTGGATCATCCTTCTGGCCGTGCCCTGTGCGGCATGGGCGCAATCGCAAACGATAGTCACGATCGCTGGCACTGGGGCGCAAGGGTAGAGAATCAGCGGCCCAACGCGATGGTTAGCCAGGCGATGCATCGCGGGCCCCAGCACTTCGTTGTGCATTTTTGCGGCGCCACGTCGAAACGCTGCAGCCGAAGCGGCCGTTGAACCAGCGGGAAAACGCGCTCAGCGATGAGAAGCCTACCAGCGTAGCCACTTCAGACAGCGGCCGGTCGCCGCTACTGACATACCGCATCACCTGTTCAACCCGCACCGCATCGACAATCGACAGAAAGCTGTCACCCTGACGGGCGAGGTGGCGATTCACGGTCGTGCGATCCACGCCCAGATGCTGCGCGATCCGGTCGGCCGAGCAGGTGCCAGACGGCAAAAGTGCAATGACCAGTTTCCTGACCTTGTCGGACATGGTTGCGTTGGACTGAAGCAGCATCGAATCCAGATACTGGCGCACCTGCTGCGCCATGACCGGATCGTAAGCTGGAATCGCGGCGTCGAGATCCGCTGCGAGACACACGATGCCGTCGAAATCCTGGTTGAACTCAACGGGCGCGCCAAATACACGCGTATGCATGGCGAGGCTGGCTGGAGCGCTGTACGTGAGACAGATGGTGCGGGGCTTCCAGGCGGCGCCCAGCACCAGGCCCAGCGTCCGGTACAGGACGCCCAGTATCAACTCCGTTGCCTGGCGCATCGAGCCAGGCATGCCGCCCATGAGGTCTTCGCGGATGATGGCGAGTCCTGCCGTTTCCTCGACGCGCATCACCACCGCTTCGTTCTGCAGGCGCAGATAGTGCGCCATCGATTCGAGCGCGCGGCGCAACGTCGGCTGTTCCCGCATCGCAAAACCGAGAGGGCCAAGGTTGGAGAGGTGGCGGGTCTCGGCCATGCGCAGCGCGAAATCCTCGACGGCAGCGGCCCGGGCGGAGGTTTCCAGCAACCGCGCCACTGCCTCGGCCGGAATCATGATGTCGGGGTTCAGCAACGCGGAACGGTCAATGCCGGCATCACTTAACTGCTGGTAAGGATCAAGGCCCACCGATCGGGCCACTTCGACGTAACTGGTCAGGGAGGCACTGCGAAGCAGATAGGACATATGGTTTTCCCTCGTGCATCAAAATGTAAATTTTTTGCCTCAATCTGTCAAACCGCTATTTGCCAGTATCCGATACTTGCCTCCAGAGACGCGTGATGACCAACGCGTACGGAAATTCGAGAAGTTCGAGAGGAGGCGAAACAATGAGCAATGAGACGAGCCGCAGCGCGACCCCGGTCTGCGATCAGCTGCGCGCAACCGGCAACTGGAATCCCGCCTGGGATGCCATTGCAGAACTCGATCCTGTCTGGGCCGAGAAATTCATGGCGATGGGCATGCACGCCGTGATGTCGGGTGTGCTGGAACCGAAGGTGTTCGAGTTCCTCGCCATCGCGGTCGACGCGTCCTGCACGCATATGTATGCGCCGGGCACACGCCGTCACATCCGCCGCGCGCTCGAACTGGGCGCCACCAGGGAAGAAATCGCTGCGGTCTTACAGGCGGTTAGCGTCCTTGGCATTCATTCCTCCAGTCTCGGCGCGCCGATCCTGCTGGAAGAACTGGCCGCCTTCGAGAAGGCAAACGTCGACGCTGCGCAGGCCGTTGCCTGACGTCAGCGCCGTCACTTCATTAATTTTCAAAGAGGAACACAGACCATGCATTTCATGGACGACTCCCTGCTGCCTGAAAACCAGGAAAAACTCGTGATCCAGGTGGCGCCCTATGGGCCGCAATGGATCCCCGGCGATTCGGACGATATCCCGGTCACGATGGACGAGCAGGTGCAGAAGGCCGTCGACTGCTACAACGCAGGCGCGAGCGTGCTGCACGTGCACGTGCGCGAGGAGGACGGCAAGGGCAGCAAGCGTCTGTCGAAGTTCAACGACATGCTTGCCCGTCTGCGCGATGCTGTGCCGAAGATGGTGCTGCAGGTCGGCGGCTCGATCTCATTCGCGCCGGAGAATGAAGGCGAAGCGGCCCAATGGCAAAACGATGACACACGTCACATGCTCGCGGAGTTGAACCCCCGTCCGGATCAGGTCACCGTCGCAATCAACACCAGCCAGATGAACGTGATGGAGTTGATGACCGAGGCCGACATCGCGGGTACCTCGCTCATGAACCCGGCGCTGCAGGCTGCCTATCGCGACATGATCGTGCCGTCCAATCCCTCATGGCACGTCGAACACATCAGGCGTCTCGTCGCCAACGGCATCCAGCCGCAGTTCATGCTGGGGAATCTGACGCAACTCGAAACGGTCGAGCGTCTTATTCGCAACGGTGCGTATAGCGGTCCGCTGAATATCAATTACGTGGCAATTGGCGGCGGCGCGGCCGGGTTGCATCCCGCCGACATGATCGAGTTTGCCCGCCGCACCCCGGAGGGCGCGGTGCTTACGTTCGAAACGCTGAACCGGAACGTGGTGCCGATGAATACGCTGGCGATTGCGCTGGGCCTGCATGTACGGGTCGGTATCGAAGACACGCTGTTCGGCCCGAACGGCGAGCGGGCGACTTCAGTGCAGCAGATCGAGCAGATGGTGCGCATTGCGCGCGAGCTCAATCGCGACATCGCGAGCGGCGAGGATGCCCACCGCATCTATCAGATCGGCACCCAGTGGGGTTCGGTCGACGAGACGCTCGACAACCTGCGCATGGTCCCTAATCGCACGCCCGGCCGGCGCGACGTGCCGGCACGCAAGGTCGCCTGAGCGGGGATAACGGGGCGCAGCGCGGCAGCGTATCGCGTTGCGCCTCGCTCTGAACCCTCTCAGGCATGGAGACAGATGATGTTCTGGAAGAAAAGCCCCTCTGCGGTTCTGGCGTCGCTACTGGTGATCCACCTGCTGGCACACATCGACCGCAATATGCTGCTCGGTTTCTCGCCGCAGATCATTAAAGACCTGGCGCTCAGCAACACGCAATACGGCTTTCTGGTCGGCGCGGTATGGGTGCTGAGCTTCGGCGTGATGGCGATGTTCATGGGCACCCTTGCGGACCGCTTCAGCCGCACCCGGGTCATCGCCGCCGGCGTGCTGATCTGGAGCGCCTGCACGCTGGCCTCGGGCCATGCCCAGAGCTTTGAGCAGATGGTGGTGGCGCGCTTTTTCGTCGCTAGCGGCGAGGCGGCGCTGGTACCTGCCGCGGTGGCCCTGCTGGCTGAACTCTTCTCGGAGAAGCGACGAGGCACGGCGATGGGGCTGTTCTTCATGGGGATACCCATGGGCGTCGGCTGCAGTTTCCTGCTCGCCGGCAGCTTTGGCGCCACGCATGGCTGGCGGACCACGTTCTATGTCCTTGGCATCGTCGGCGTCGCCGTTGCCTTGCCGCTGGCGCTGCTCAAGGAAGACCGTAGCCAGCTCGCACCGCAGGAACGCGGCGCGCCGTTCGTAGCCCAGGCGCTCGCGGTGTTGCGCACCGTCGGTGGCAACCGTGCGCTGGGCTTCGTGATCGTTGGTTTCGTACTGGTGCACCTCGTTTTTGCCAGCTTTTCCTTCTCGCAGTTGTGGCTCGTCAACGAGCGCGGCATGAACGCGGCTGGCATTGCCACCAGGATCGGCGCGCTACAACTGGTGTTCGGCACGCTGGGCGCGGTGATGGGTGGCGTCATGGGCGATCGTGTGGCGAGCAAACTGCGCGGCGGACACGCCAGCTTCATGGCGCTCCTTGTCGTGATCTGCGCGCCGTTGATGCTGGCCTGCCGTTTCGTCCCGGTCAGTTCGCCGCTGTTCTACATCGGCATGTGCGCGGGATTCTTCCTGCCGCTGGCGGTGTACGGCCCGGGCGCGGCGGCGATCATGAGCATGGCACCCCAGAAGATGCGCTCGACGATCTTCGGTTTCACGATGCTCTCGATCAACGTATTCGCCCTTGCCATCGGCACCGTGGTCATCGGGATGGCCGCCGACCATTTCATCAAGGCTGGCGCCACCGCTCCGCTGACGGGTGTCCTGATCGCCACTGACGTGCTGACGATCAGTTCGGCGCTGTTTTTCGCCCTCGCGGCGCGCGCCTCGCGCAGGCAGCGTGCGCTCGCGCTGCAAAACATACAACCTGCGAGGTAATGGAAATGCAAGACCAACGTCGGAATCTGGAAGGGCGTGTCGCCCTCGTCACCGGTGCCGGTCGTGGGATGGGCGGTGCCATCGCCGTTGATCTGGCCCGCGCCGGTGCACGGGTCGCGATCTGCGATATCGACATGCCGGCTCTCGAAGAAACGCGCGCTGCCGTGCAAGCGGCCGGCGCGCCGTGTCTGGCGCTGCGCTGCGACGTCTCGTCCAGCAGCGAAGTCGCCAACCTGTTCGCCGCGATCGTCGAGCGTTTCGGGACGTTGCACATTCTCGTCAACAACGCCGCGCTCGTGCCGAACACGCCGATCGATACGGCGCGCCGCAACAGGCATTACGCCTATCTCACCACGCCCGTGCAGCGGCAATCGCTGGCTTTCACCAGCAGCATCAGCGACGAGGAGTGGCATCGTTACTGGGACGTCAACGTGCACGGCCTCTTTTACTGCACCCGCGAAGCGCTCAGGCTGATGCAGCCGCAGCGCGACGGCAGGATCATCAACATCGCGTCGATTGCGGGCATCTCGGCCATGAGCGCCCATAGCCCGCACTACAGCGCCACCAAGGGTGCGGTGGTTGCCTTCACAAAGTCGGTCGCAGCCGAAGTCGCGGGCGCCAATATCTTCGTCAACGCGATGGCGCCTGGGGGTGTGGCCACTCCCGAATTCACGGAATACTTCGAGGCCGCCGGTGAGGAAAAGCGCAACCAGTTCTGGCAAGTGGTGCCAGCCGGACGCCTGGGCACGATGGAGGAATACGCCTCGACGGTGACCTATCTGGCCGGCGACCACTACCTGGTCGGCCAGGTGATCAGCCCGAATGGCGGCGTGGTGATATGACCGGGTGCGCCGCGTGACCTGAAGCGATCACGCCTGAAAATCCTTGCATCGACCTCTTCAGCATCTGCCATAACAATCAGTTCTGCGAATAGGATTGTGAACGCTTCTGGAGATCGGCTTTGACAAAAGACGACTGACCGGCGGTAAAAGACCGCAGGCGCCCAATGGCTCGAATGCTGCCTCGGGCGATGTCGGCTCGTGACTCTGCATTAAAGAATGGACGGACGAAATGAACGGTTTGATGCTGCAAAAGCAGTTGCTGATTTCCTCGCTGATCGTGCATGCCGATCGCCATCATGGGGATACGGAGATCGTGTCGCGGCGGGTAGAGGGTGACATCCATCGCTACACCTTCCGCGACTGTCACCGGCGCGCGCGACAGATGGCCAATGCGCTCACGAGTCTGGGCATCAGGCCGTCCGACCGTGTCGGCACCCTCGCCTGGAACGGTTATCGCCACATGGAGCTGTACTACGGCATATCCGGCATGGGCGCAGTGATGCATACGATCAATCCGCGCCTGCACGCAGACCAGATCGCCTACATCGTCGACCATGCGGAAGATCAGGTCCTGTTCTTCGATCTGACGTTCCTGCCGCTGGTCAAGACCATTGCCGGCCGCTGCAAGACTGTCAAGGCGTTTGTCGCGATGACCGATCGCGCGCATATGCCGCTGGATACCGGCATTGCCAACCTGCTGTGCTACGAAGATCTGCTCGAGCGCAGCTCGTCGACCTACGTGTGGCCGAATTTTGACGAGGATACCGCCTGTGCGCTGTGCTACACGTCCGGTACCACGGGCAACCCGAAGGGCGTCCTCTACTCGCATCGCTCGTCGCTGCTTCACACCTTCGCTGCCGCACTGCCGGATGCGCTGAACTGCTCGGCGCGCGACGTGATCCTGCCGGTCGTGCCGATGTTCCATGTCAATGCGTGGGGCATTCCGTATGTCGCGTGCATGGTCGGGGCCAAGCTGGTTTTCCCCGGCCCCGGGTTGGACGGCCAAGCGCTCTACGAACTCGTCGAAGCCGAGCAGGTCACCTTCGCGGCTGGCGTGCCGACAGTATGGCAAGGCCTGCTGACCTGGCTCGAGCAAGGTGGCCTGAACTTCTCGACCCTGAAGCGCACCGTCATTGGCGGCGCAGCCTGCCCGCCCGCCATGCTTCACACGTTCCAGGATGGGTACGGCGTGGAGGTCCTGCACGCATGGGGCATGACCGAACTGAGTCCGCTCGGGACCATCGGCGCGTTGAAAGCAAGGCACCTCGCACTGGGTCCGGAAGACCGTTGCGCCCTGCAATCCAAACAGGGGCGCGCGGTATTTGGCGTCGATATGAAGATCCTCGGTGAGAACGGTCAGGAACTGCCATGGGACGGCGTGAGCTCGGGCGATCTGCTGGTGCGTGGCCCATGGGTGGTGCGCAACTACTTCCGCAATGAAGGTGGCAACCCGCTGCGGATCGATGCCGACGCGCATGGCTGGTTCCCGACCGGCGATATCGCGACCATCGACGCCGACGGCTTCATGCAGATCACCGATCGCAGCAAGGACGTGATCAAGTCCGGCGGCGAGTGGATCAGCTCGATCGAGATCGAGAACCTCGCAGCCGCGCATCCCGCGATAGCGAGCGCGGCCTGCATTGCGGCGAAGCATATGAAGTGGGACGAGCGGCCATTGCTTGTCGCCGTGAAACAGCCCGGTGCACAGGTCACAGCCGAAGAATTGCTGGCGTTCTTCGAAGGAAAGATCGCGAAATGGTGGACGCCGGATGCAGTCGTATTTGTCGACGCGGTGCCGCTTGGCGCTACCGGCAAGGTGCTGAAGAACCAGCTGCGCGAAGCGTTTCAGGACTATCTGTTGCCGACTTAAGGAAGCAGGTGGCCTGGCGTGTTGAGTATTGAACGTACGTCTTGAACGTACGTCGTTACGGGTGGATTAAAGCTACAAAACTGGAGACGCAATGAAACTGAAATGGGTAGCTGCGGCCGCGGTGGCCGTCCTTGGAAGTCCGGCCTATGCGCAGTCGTCGGTGACGCTGTACGGCGTCGTGGATTCCGGTCTGCTATATCAAAGTACCTCGGCGGCCTCGTTCAGCCCTACGGCGAAGAATCTGGGCAAGGTATATCGCTACAAGGATGGCGGGATCTACGCGAGTATCTGGGGGCTCAAGGGTTCCGAGGACATTGGCGGCGGCTATCACGTCAACTTCAAGCTGCAGGGGTCGTTCGACAGCGGCACCGGCAAGTTCGGCCTGGCGGATACGCCGGGCGCGGTGGCGCAGTTCAACCAGTTCGCGACGCTCGGCGTGTCGGGACCGTTCGGTACGGTGAACTTCGGTCGCCAGATCGTGCCGATGGCCTACGCGATGGCCGATACCGACGTGCGGGCGGGCCAGTATTTCGGCAGCATCCTGACGGCATGGCTGGGCATGAACCAGGCCGCAGGCTGGTCCGGCACCAGCACCAACGGACCGATCGGCGCGCTGTACGACAGCAATGCGATCGTCTACGAGTCGCCGACATTCGCTGGCGTGTCCGCAGCGCTCGAATATGCGCCCGGCGGTGTGGCAGGCAGCTTCCAGGGCGGCACGCGCGAGTCCGCCGTGCTCAAATACTCGAACTATGGCCTCAATCTGAGAGCCGTCTACTACAACGGTCACGACACCAATCCCGGACCGACGACGGTGCCCACCGGACTCGCCAACAACCGCCTCTACTACCTCGGGGCGCTGTACACCTATCACGCCTTCTCCATTTCCGCGTCATATTCCAACGGCAGGAATCCGGCGCACGCGAATCTGGTCAACCTCGACCTGTATTCGGCCGGCCTCGGCTATCAGTTCTCACCGGCATTCAAGCTCACCAGTGGCGTGTATTACCTGAAGGACGCGAACAATTCGGCCAACAAATCGCTCGAGGTCGCCGGAGGCGCCGAATACAGTCTGTCCAAGGCCACTTTGCTCTATGGCCAGGTGGGTTGGGTGAACAACCACGGAGATATGACGCAGACGATTACGTACGGCCAGCCCGTCGCGCCGGGCCTCGGGACGACGGCGGTCATGCTCGGGATACGCCACTACTTCTAGGGATCCTCCGTATTGGGCTCGAAATGAAGACCTCTGGCCGGTGAAGCGTGCCGGCTCGCCACGCGGTAGCAGAACAGCGATTCCAACGGGGATCCCGCAAGACTTAGGAAGACTGGAGAAAGCAATGAAGGTAATCAGGGCACTCAAACTGGCGGTCGGCGCACTGATCGTGACGACATGGATCGATGCATGGTCCCAGCCTGGCGAATCGGGCAGTGGGCCAGCGTCAACCGTCATGGCGTCGCCGGGCAGCGGCGCTTCGACGAGTTCCAGACAGGCTGATCGCGCGCTCGGCAGGAAGGTACGCGCTGCGCTCATGAAGGACAAGGAGATCAGTGCTTCAAACATCAGTGTCCGTGCGAGAGGTGGCGCGGTGACGCTGTTTGGCACGGTGCCCGATGCAGCGCAGATCGACAGGGCGGCCGGGGTTGCCGAAGCCGTGCCGGGCGTGACAACCGTGAAAAACAGTCTGACACTCAAACGCGTATTCGGCCAGTAAGTGGTCATCCTAAGTAAGTCCGGATCGCTGCCAGGCTTGCACCGAAGCGACACCGCTCTGCCTACGACGTCAGTCTGCCGGCGCATCTGGTTGGCGGACGGCGCAAATGGATCGATTGCGCAGATGAGCCCGGTTTCGTCGAAGGGGTGACGGCATTCGTCGGGAGGCAAAACACCCAACGTCGACCGAGCGTGCCGCACCGTTCTTGAGCTTTAGCGAATAGACGAACCGACAGAAAAGTGCTGCTGTCGGTAACGTCCTACCTTGAACGAATCTCGGCAGTACAGAGGTCGCGCTGATGTGTGGCAATCTGCCATGTGTTTCCCCACGGATCTCTTACCATTGCTCGCCTGTCGCCGTATGGCATGTCGGTCGGAACTTCGAGTGAGATCGCATTCGCCGCAATCGCTCGCTGGTAGGTCGAATCGGCGTCCTCGACGTAGACATACAGAAATGCCGGCATCGGATCGCGAAGGCCGTCTGCGCCGCTAACCATCACGACGGAATCGCCGATCATGAGTTCGGCAGGCCGCCCGTGACGGAATTCGCCCTGTGCCTGAAACACCATCTTGATGAATGTGATCAGGTTTTCCGGATCCCGTGCGACGATTCGGGGCGTGACGGTATGCCATCCATCGGGCTGAAATTTAGCCATGTTGGGCAGCCTCGGAAGAGATTCGCAAGGGCATTGTCCTCCGGGCGCCGGATGTCCGCAAAGGGGGGCGAACTCGGGCGAATCGGCATCTGGCTCGGTTCGGCCACAAACTGCCGGTCACATGCGCCGCCGGAAGGCCGCTCAGGCGTCGGCTCTGCTTCGCAACCGGCCATCTGATTGTCGCAAGGCGAGCGCTCGTTCAGCGGCCAGAAGGGACATCAATCTGGCCGGCCAAAGACGCCCTGTTCCACCGAGCGGAGGCATCTCCCCTGTTAATCCCTGTCAGCTTGCCGGATTTCGTGCCATGACGACCCATGCCGCGCCGTTGATCATCACCGACCCCTCGCCGGGGAGGCTCGCGAAGGCGGCACGAACTGCGGCGGAGGCACGGGCGCGGATGTCGTCGGGCTGACCAGCGAGCGCACGCGACAGCGGGCCGACCTCAAGCGTCATCCTCACTGCGTCGTCGATCGCCGCGTCCCGCGTTTCGCCCTCGCCGAATGGGACGGCCGCGTCGAAGGGCGAGATAACGATTTCGGTGAAACCGGCCGCCGTCAGGATGCGCGCCACGTGCTCCCGGTCGCCGAACGAAAACGGGCCGGGCGCTTCGGGATCGGGGAGCGCGCTCGGCGGGACGATGTCCTTGAGCGCGCCCACCGGCAGTCGCATCCAATCGTTCTCGGCCGCACCGCGCCAGCAGACGAAAGCGACCCGGCCGCCCGGCCGGAGCGCGCGTCGCATATGGGCGAACGCCGCTGTCGGATCGGGGAAAAACATCACGCCGAAACGCGAGAACAGAATGTCGAACGCGCCTTCGGGCAGCTCTGCGCTGCTGGCGTCGGCCACCTGAAACAGGGCCGGCGTATCGTGGCGCGCAAGCGCGCGCGCTCGATCGATCAGCGGTTCGGATATGTCCACGCCCAGCACTTGGCCCCCCGCGCCGACGCGAGCGGCCAGAGCCAGACTTGACGCACCCGCGCCGCAGCCGATGTCCAGCACGCGCTCACCCGTCGCGGGCGCGGCGGCTTCGATCGCGGCCTGGCCGAACACCGCCACCAGAGCGTCGAGCCGGGCCTGGTTGGCGACCCAGCGCTCCCCGCTTTGACCATTCCAGTCACCCACCTGATCAGCACTTTGCTTTGCCATGTCATCTCCTTGACTCGACGATCCGCCTTTCGCCGCGTCGATTTACGCCAACCTTTTCGAAGGCGACGACGCAACGAGAGCAGGGATCTGTGCTCTCAAACCACCATCGACTGCTGGGCGAAGATACCCGCCATCGCGCCCTGCGATGAAGCCTGGGTGACCGAGGGCAAGAAGGGCGTGGCGAGGTCGCCAGCGGCGTAGATGCCGGGCATGCTGGTTTGGCGGCGCTCGTCGACTTTGAGGACGATGCCGGTGGGCGTATCGACCGTGGCGAGGCCCAGTGATTCATGCAGGCGTGCGGACGGCTTGTTGCGCGGATGGGCGAACAGGACGTCGACCGCGACATTGCGGCGGGTATCGAGATTGACGGTGTTGATATGGCCCTTGTGATGGGCGATCTCGACGATCCGGCCATCGACGACAGGTATGTTGCGACGCGCCAGATCGACTTGGATATCGGGCGCAATGTCATGACCATCGGCGAAGACAGTCAGCTTGTCCGTCCAATCGCGGAACAGCCTGGCAGACTGGTGCGACTGCGGGCTGGACCAGACGAGGCCCCAATGCTGGCCGGCGACTTCAAAGCCGTCGCAATAGGGGCAGGGCACGATGGACGTGCCCCAGCTTTCGGCAAAGCCCGGAACATCAGGCATCTGGTCGGCGACGCCATAGCTCAGGATCAGGCGGTGCGCCCTCAGGCTTTCGTTATCGTCAGTGACGACGCAGAAATCGTCGATGGCGCCAGACACGCTCTCGGCCCGGGCATTGACCAGCCTGATCGTTGGATAGCGCGTCAACTGCTGCCGCGCCTCGACCAGGATGTCCAGCGGTGGCTTGTGATCGTGGCCGAGCAAGCCATGCGAGTGGCCTGCAAAGCGGTTGCGCGGCCGGCCGGTATCGAGAACCGTGACCTTGCGGCGGGCACGGCCGAGCTGCAGGGCGGCGGCGAGGCCGGCAAAGCTGCCGCCGATGATGATGACGTCATCCATGGTGATGGGCTCCGTGTTGTGATTGGAGGGGTGGGCTGGGCGTGGTGTGCAATATCGTCCAGCGATACGCGCTTGAGACGGTCAGCGAGTAGGGCTTCGGCATTGGCGAGAAAGTTGCTGATGGCTGTATTGATCGGCCCCACAATCCCGCATTCGATATCGCCAGGCGCCCCGGGGAAACCTGATTTGGGCAACTGGTGAAACCTATCCTTGGCTTGCACATTTAAGATACTGCGTGGTATCGTAGTGCAAGAATTTGAATACTGTCAAGTACTGGAATTGCTGTGACCGAAAACAGCCAGAGCCGGCGCGGCCGGCCCGCCAACGAGGCGCTTCGCCAAACGATCGTCGACGCCGCCTGCGAACTCTTTGTGGAATTGGGTTTTCAAGCGACGACCATGGACAAGGTCGCGCAGCGGGCGAAGATATCCAAGCTCAGCATCTATCGGCACTTCGAGAACAAGGAGGCGCTGTTCAGCGCGGCCATGGTGGCCCACTGCCATCAATTTGCACCCCAGGCCCTTTCTGAAAGCGTCGACGGTTCAGCCGAAGATCAGCTCATGGCGGTGGGATCATCCCTGCTTCGCACGCTGTTGAGCCCGGACGTCCGCAGTGTCGAAGCCATGGTTTTGGCCGACAAGACGAATCAAAAGTCGTTAAGCAAGCTCCATTACGAAGCCGGGCCCGCCCATGTCATCGCCCAAATCGAGGCCGTGTTGCGTCAGTTGCACGCGAAAGCGATTCTGAACGTACCCGATGCTCTCCGATCCGCCCGCTTGTTTGCCGCGCTTTTCAAAGGATCCGATCTTCTGCTTGTCGCACGCTTCGATGAGGCGAGAGCAGAGGATGACAACGAAATCGAATCCTATTGCCGGTCGGCCGTCGCCATGTTCATCGCCGCGCACGGTGGCATCTAAAGGTGCGCTATTGCGGCTTGATGAAGAACCCGCAGAGTTGCACACGCTGTTCGCTCTAAGCAATCTGTGGATGACGCGCGAACGACTGATGCGCGAGGCCGCTGCATGAGCGCAAAAGCCGCCCGCGCGGGCAGGCAATCGGCGCCTTCCTTATGCCGAACGTAGCGCTGCATTCGAGCCAGGTGCCGCACCGCTTCCACCGCATCGGCCCTATGTGGATGGCTCAGTGCGGCAAAACGAGTTCTGAACACCATCCCTAACCTTGCGGGCGCTTCCTTTCGATCTGGTGAACGACAAGCTGATTGCTTATAGAGAAATCAAACTTAAGTTCGAGAGCAATTCGAGGGTCGAGCAAGACGTCATCCTTGCACGGCGTAAGCCGCCTCACCAACTCACGGGTCTAAGCGTCCGCAGAGGCCGATGACTTGTCCCCCAGGCGACGGCACGGAATGACCGTTCCACTCCGATACCTACCCTTAGAACAGAGACTGCTCGACCGGCTGCAACGGGTCGGGAGTGTGAGTTCGCTGATGCAGGAAGCTGCCGCCCGGCCCCTCGATACCGCCACCGTCGGCAATCCGTCCACTGCCGACGTAGAATCCAGTCCTCTCCAACGTCGGCAATGGCCGAAATGCCGCACTCGGGAAGCTGGCGCCACGGACCGGACTGCTCCGTCACCCGCCCTCCGAATCGCGAGAAACGCGATCGTCGGCAGAGAGCGGGATTGGCATAGAGCTATCGTTCAGGGAGGAATAGGTGGTTCGTCTGCGCGTCGGTCTCACGCGCAAAACCGTCACGGCCTCGATGACCGTCCTTCAGAAAAACCGGAGTGTGCTCCGCCTCAGACTGCTGACGGGCAGACGCAGATCTCCAGTCGACGCCATGCGAACGCGACGCATCGCCGCGCGTCGCTCATAGGCTCATAGGCCCCGCAAGGGACCTTTTCCCGGCAGCCTATCGTCGCAGGCGAATGGCTCAGTACAAGGCCCAGTCGCAACGTCCGTCGGCTTTTCCGTTTCGGCTACGCGCCAGAGACGGCGCAGCAGCCCGCGCGTACTCACGTCCGATGCTCGTGACGCAACTAACTGTCAAGCGCTGGCGCCCTCCGCCTGGCTTCGCCGCCACCCCGTCTGGCAGCAGGATGGGATAGCGGGCCACGACCCTGGTCCGTCCGAAAAGGGCATGCGGGTTGAGCAACCCGTGATTTCCTGGCGGACAACGATGTGGCGTCACCTGCCGTGCTCGCTTTGATCAGTGGCGCCCGAAATCGTCAGGTGTCAGTTCGACGCGTGCGCCCGGGTGCGCGAGCAGCTTGCGTTCAGCGATCGCGCGGATGCGGCTATATCCGTCGCGGAAGGTCCTGAGGATCCGCAGGTCGTCGGCCCGGTCTTCAAGCCAGAAATGAGCCTCGAGCGCTGCGGTCGTGATGACGCATTCGACGAGGGTTTGCCCTCTGACGAGGCGGAATGACACGCCTTGGCGGCTTGCCAGAATCTGCGGCTCGAATTCAGGTTTTTCCATGACGGGTTTCAGGGCGTTGTCGTTTATGCGGTTAAAGCGGTATGCGTATCGGTCTGATGAGGTTGGCGATTGCCGCCGGCATCAGGGTACAGGCTGCGGGGCATCGTGACGCGCGCAGGCGGGCATAACGGGCGGCTCCTGACATTCGCGTTCGCGAAGCGAGGTGGTACTCTCAGCTCCGGGTTGTAAAAGCCTCGCCGATCTGCCGCGCGCGCTTCACTTCGTCGCTGTGCAGGTAAATCGAGGTCGTGGAGACGGAAGCGTGCCGCAGGTTGTCGCGCACCGTGGTGAGTTCGGCGCCGTGGCCGAGCGCGTGGGTAGCGTGGGTGTGCCGCAACCAGTGGGGGCTCGCGCGGCGCAGCTTCTCCGCGAGCGGCGGGTGATCGGTCTCGATGGCATTGGCGGCAAGGACGAGAAAGCGCTCGAGCACGCTCCACAGCCGCACACTGCTGATGGCCGTGTCACTGTCTGCTTCCAGGCTGCCGATGACCGGTGTGTCCGGCCGCCAGCGCGCCGTAGTAGTTGGCAACTGGCGCCCGGCCAGATAGCGGGCGAGGGCGTCCCACGCGAGCGGCGGCAGCGCCACCCGTGCGATCTTGCCGCCTTTGCCGGTGACGCGCAGCCAGTGCTCGCCGCGTGCGTCCGTCTCGACGTGGCCGAGCGTCGCGCCGACCAGCTCACTCGCGCGCAAACCCGTCGCTAAGCCGAAATCGAGCAGGAACCGCAAGCGCTGCGCGGCCGGAACCGTCCAGCCGTGAGACCATTCCAGCCCCTCGGCCATCGTACGTACCAGCGCCCATTCCCCGTCGGTAAAGGCGCGCGACGCGTCGAGCGTCGATGCCGTCCTGCCGCCGCGCACCCTGATGCCTGCAAACGGATTGGCCAGCATGTAGCGCTGTTCGACCAGCCAGCGGAACAGGGCGCCGAGAATCGACAGCGCGTGCGCGACCGAGCGCGCCGAGAGGGTGCCGTTAAACGGCCGCCAGTCCGGTGACGTGCGGGGGCGCACCGGGCCGATCCAGCGTCCCCGCGGCGCCGGATGGCGCAGGAACGTCCGGTACGCGATCGCATCTTCGGTCGTGAGCGACGACAGCGCGCGGCCGCGCTCGACGATGGCCCAGAGGATCAGCCGCTCGGCTTCCTTGCGGTAGGTCCGCTGCGTGGCGGGCGACTCGTGCAGGGACAGCCACGTCTGCACGGCCTCGTAGTCGTTGGACGCGTCGAGCGTGCAGGTGGCGGGCGGTGCGCGGAACGTGCCGGCGGAGCCGTCGACCTCGTGCGGCAATTTGAGGGTTTCCCACGGCACGATGTCGCCGCGCTGGCTCGCGACCACCAGCCCATGCGCCCTGTCCGTGAGCGCGGGCCAGGCGGCGAAGAACGCCTCGATCGAACGGGCGCTCGCCGTGCCGAACCCCGGCACGGCCTTCCACCACTGGCGCCGGCGCGGAATACGCACGGTGAGATCGGCGAGCGTCGTGATGCCGTACGCGTGCAGTACGCGCACCGCGCGCGGGGAAAACCACTGCGCGATGTCGTCGGCGATCTGCGGTTCCGGAGAGCGCGCCGTGCGCAGCGCATCGATCGCCTGCGCCACGCCTTTCGCTTGCTGCTCGCGTCCCGCTACAGGATGAGTGAGGAGTGCGACGAGATCGTCGCGATGGGCCGCGCGCGCAACGTCCAGCAGCTTGCCGCGGATGCGCCCGAGGACGCCGCGCGCCGATTTCCCGTCACCGAGTGCGGAGGGCAGGTAACGCGCCACGGCCTGCCGCACGGACACGCCGGCGTACCACGCGCGCAGCACGGCAAGCTCGTCGGCATCGGGAAAACCGGATCCGGAAGATTCAGCGTCAGCAGCGGGCGCGGAGGGCAGGGTGAGGCGCCTTTTGGGGTACGAACAAGGTAAGCGTAAATTCCTATCATAATTCTTGTAGTTATAAAGACTGCGCCGTTTATTACAATTTGTGCAGTAACGTCTGATTCTTCTTGCGCTAATCTGAGCGGCCCTCTGCGATCCGGACGATCCGCAATGGCTACCCTCGAACGCACCGCGTACCCGCGCTTCCCCGAGGTCCTAGCGCCCCGGGAACTGCAAACCTGCTACACGCCACTGCCCGACGAGCTCGAATGGGCACGCCGGGCAACGCGCGGCGAGCGACCTCGACTGGGCCTGCTGGTGCTGCTGAAGGTCTTTCAGCAACTGCACTATTTCCCTCCGCTCGATACCATTTCGGCCGGCGTCGTTGAACACGTTCGGGCAGCCGCCGATATCGGCGACACCGTGCAATTCGGCTACGACACTGAGACCTCCCCAACGCTGTTCCGGCATTACGCGGCGGTTCGCACCTGGCTCGACGTGAAGCCGTATTACGGCACCGACGCGAACGCGATCGCGACACGGGCAGCGCATACGGCGTCGCTGAAGATGGACCAGCCGGTGGACATTATCAACGCGACGATCGACGAGCTGATCGCGCGCGATATCGAGCTGCCGGCGTTCTCGACGCTCGACCGGCTGACTGAACAGATCCATGCCCGGGCGCAGTCCCGACTGTTCAAGCGCGTCACGCGACGGCTGACCGATGAACAGAAACTCGCGCTCGATCGGCTACTCGCCCGCGACCTGTCGAGCCGGCAGACCGCCTACAACTGCATCAAGCGGCATGCGAAACGCCCATCGCGCCAGCATCTGGACATATTGATCGATCAGCTTGCCTGGCTCGACGAACTCGGCGATTTTTCACTGGCCGTCGCCGGGATTCCGGCCTCGAAGCTGCGCTCGCTCGCGAATCAGGCGATGGCGCTCGACGCGTCCGCGCTCAGGAATGACACGCTCCCCGAGAAGCGCTACACACTGATCGTCGCGCTGCTCAACCGCATGCGCGTGCGCGCCCGCGACGATCTCGCCGACATGTTCGTGCGACGGATGGCCGCGATCCACAAGCGCGCGAGCGACGAGCTGGACGTGATCCAGCGCAAGCAGCGTGATCAGGTCGAGGACCTCGTGGTCCTGCTCGACGGCGTGGCCGACATCCTCGCCGACGAATCCGACGAGACGGCCATCGCCCGAGCGGTCAGGAAGCTGCTCGCGCCGAAAGGTGACCTGGAGCCCTTGCGCGAGAGCTGTGCGGCAATCCGCGCGTTCAGTGGCCGCAACTATCTGCCGCTGCTCTGGAAGCACTTCAAGGCACACCGTTCGGTCATGATGCGCGTGGCCCGTACGCTCGAATGGGATTCGACGAGCCCAGTCCGCTCGCTGCTGAACGCACTCGATGCGGTGATGGAGAACGAATCGCTGCATCGCGAGTGGATCGATGCGGACGTCGCCGTGAGCTTCGCCGCGCCGCGGTGGCGCAAGCTCGTGCGGCGCTCGCACGGCGACAGATCGCCGACCAACCGCCGGTATCTCGAGCTCTGCGTGTTCTCATACATGGCCGAGGAACTTCGGGTCGGCGATCTGTGCGTATCGGGCTCCGACGCCTACGCTGACTATCGCGACCACCTACTGCCGTGGCGGCAATGCGAGCAGCAATTGCCCGACTACTGCGACAAGCTCGGCATGCCAACGACTGGCAGTGACTTCGTGCTCGATCTTCGTCAATGGTTGACCGACGCCTGCCACAAGCTCGACACCGAACTACCGCACAAGCGCGAGCACGTCGTGATCGACCGTCACGGTGAGCCGATCCTGCGCAAAACCGTCGCCAAGGAAATCCCGGCGAGTGCGATCGCTTTACAGGAGCGGCTCAACACCCGCCTGCCGACGCGGAACATGCTGGACATCCTCGCGAACATCGAGCACTGGACCCACTTCACGCGGCACTTCGGGCCCTTGTCCGGGAGCGATCCGCAGATTCGCAAGGCCGCCGAGCGCTACCTGCTGACCATTTTCGCGATGGGCTGCAATCTCGGCCCGACCCAGGCGGCCCGCCATCTCGACTCCGATGTCACCGCGCATATGCTGTCGTTCGTCAACCGTCGGCATATGAGCCTGGACAAGCTCGAGACCGCACAACGTGAACTGATCGAACTGTACCTGCGGCTGGACCTGCCGAAACACTGGGGCGATGGCAAGACGGTGGCGGCTGACGGCACGCAATACGATTTCTACGACAACAACCTGCTGGCCGGCTATCACTTCCGCTACCGGAAAATGGGCGCGGTCGCGTACCGGCACGTCGCCGACAACTATATCGCGGTGTTCCAGCACTTCATTCCGCCGGGCGTCTGGGAAGCGATCTATGTGATCGAGGGACTCCTGAAGGCGGGGCTGTCGGTCAAGACGGACACCGTTCATGCTGACACGCAGGGCCAGTCGGCCGCCGTTTTCGCATTCACGTACCTGCTCGGCATCAACCTGATGCCGCGGATTCGCAACTGGAAGGACCTCGTCCTGTATCGGCCGGACAGCAAGGCCAAATACAAGCACATCGACAAGCTGTTCACCGCCACGATCGACTGGGTGCTGATCGAGCAGCACTGGCAGGAACTGATGCAGGTCGCGCTGTCGATTCAGGCAGGTACGATCTCGTCGCCGCTGCTGCTGCGCCGGCTCGGCTCCGAAAGCCGCAAGAACCGGCTGTATCTGGCCGCACGCGAGCTCGGCAACGTCGTGCGCACGGTGTTCCTGCTCGAGTGGATCGGCAGTCTGGAATTGCGGCAGGAGGTCACCGCGAACACGAACAAGATCGAGTCGTACAATGGCTTCTCCAAATGGCTGTCGTTCGGTGGTGATGTGATTGCCGAGAACGAGCCGGAGGAGCAGCAGAAGCGGCTACGCTACAACGACCTGGTCGCATCGGCCGTGATCCTGCAGAACACCGTGGACATGATGCAGGCGCTGCGCGAGATGGCGGCAAACGGCGAGAAAGTGCGCGCCGAAGACATCGAATTTCTGAGCCCGTATCCGACCCACAACATCCGGCGCTTCGGCCACTATAAACTGCATCTGGATCGCCGGCCGGAAGCCTGGATCAGGGACCCGCTGTTCGGCCATGGTGCCCGCACCTACGCATCCCGCCAATGACTGCACGCCCGGCCATCACTACGACCTATTTCGGCGATGTCGACACCGCCGCGCTCGAGCGGCTCGAATCGAGCTACGACACCACCCGCCTGCTGGCCGCCGTCGATATCGTCGATCGTCTCCGCGCCCAACTTCACGATCCCGAGGGGCTACGTGACGATCTACTGGAGATCCACAGCATGGCACATTCGGTGCTGAATGGCGCACCATCAGTGCCGGCGCGACGCGAAGGCGCCTTGCCCGAGCGGGTGCTGGACGCACTCGATCTGATTGATGAATTTGTCATGGAACTCACGCGGGTGAGGACGATCCTTGAGCCGCTCGAAGCGCTGCACCCTGATGAGGGGTTCGGCGAGGATTGAACGGCGCCCACCCACTGATCGTGACCACGGGGGCCGGTCCCGGCCGGTGTTATGCGGCCGCAGACGGCCAAGTGCAGCCGTTCGCCCTCGTTCTTACTCGGCCGTTCAGAGGGCCGCTCCAGTTATATTAACGGCCCCTCGCGCTGGGACACGGTCGAGCGCCCACGCAAACGCGAACCTGCGATCCATCCCGGACGTCCTGCGCCCAAGCCGCCGCTTGAAGGTCTGATACGCAGCCGTGGGCACGGTCCACGGACAAGCAACGATCTTACAGCCGGTTCTGGATTCGTCAGACGCCGAATAAATCGTACGTCAATCGCACCGGACGACAACTTGAATCAAACTGTTTGGTTGCATCCGGCCGGGCCCCTGATTGTCGACAAGCGCGGAACAAATATTTTTCCTACCCTTGCATGAGGCAGCCGTCTTCAGGAGACAAACGGTGGGAAGCATTGAAGAGTGGCTGGCATCACTCGGCTTGTCCGAGTATGTCCATAGCTTTGCCGAGAATGGTATCGATCCCTCGGTCCTCCGCGATCTGACGGACCAGGATCTCAAGGATCTTGGCGTCTTGCTTGGCCATCGCCGCAAAATGTTGCGTGCAATTAACCAGCTTGGCGACAGCGCCGCTGCAATATCTCCAACCGTGGCCACGCCCTTGCCACGAGATGACGCGGACCGACGCCAACTCACCGTCGTGTTTTGCGATCTCGTCGGCTCGACTGCCCTCTCGAAGCGGCTCGATCCTGAAGACATGCGGAAGATCCTCGCCGCTTATTACCGGGGTTGCGCGGATGTAGTTACCAAGGCCGGTGGCGTCATTGCCCAGTACATGGGTGACGGTGTGCTGGCCTATTTTGGTTATCCTCAAGCGCATGAGGACGATGCCGAGCGGGCTGTACGTGCTGGGCTGGCGCTGGTGCGAACCATCGGCAATCTCGATTCCGGGATCGACGAAAGTTTGCGGGTGCGGATCGGGATTGCCACCGGCGTAGTGGTAGTCGGTGATCTGACGGGTGAGGGCGAAGCCCAGGAGCCTGGCGTCGTCGGTGAGACACCCAATCTCGCTGCCCGGCTGCAGACGTTGGCCGAAGCCGGAACAGTGGTGATTTCTACGAGCACGCAGCGGCTGACGGCTGGGCTGTTTGACTACCGCGACATGGGCCTCGTGACCGTGAAGGGTTTTGACGAATCGGTGCGGGTTTGGCAAGTACTCGGCCCCAGCGGGGTCGAAAGCCGCTTCGAGGCGCTGCACGCGACCACGTTGACGCCGATCGTCGGACGCGACGAAGAAATCGGGCTGTTGCTTCGCCGATGGCAGCGGGCGAAGAATGGTGAGGGGCAGGTTGTGCTGCTTGCAGGCGAGCCGGGTATCGGAAAGTCGCGGCTGACCACCTCTCTTGAAGAGCGGCTTCAATTCGAGCCGCACGACCGCTTGCGGTATTTCTGCTCGCGCCGCCATCAGGAAAGCGCCTTTTACCCGTTTATTTCCCAGCTCGAACGTGCGGCCGGTCTGCGGCGCGACGATACGGCTGAACAACGCCTCGATAAACTGGAGGCGGCGCTCGCGTTCGCAGGCGACAATCTGGGCGAAGCTGTTCCGCTGGTGGCGGCGTTGCTATCGATTCCGACGGAAGATCGATATCCAACACTGAATCTTACGCCGCAGCAGTACAAAGATAGGACCCTTAGCACGATTGTTGCGCAGATCAAGGGCCTGGCAATGCGCCACCCGCTGCTGATTTTGTTCGAAGATGTGCATTGGGCCGATCCCAGCTCGCTCGAAGCGCTGGACCATCTTGTCGATCGTATTGCAACCCTGCCTGTCCTGCTGATTGTCACGTTCCGGCCTGAGTTCGTATCTCGGTGGATCGGCCGCTCAGAGGTGACGCTCCTTACTCTCACTCGTCTGCACCCTCGGCAGCAAGCCGAGATGATCGAGCGGATAACCCTTGGCAAGGCACTGCCGAAAGAGATTACAGACCGGATCATCGAGCATACGGATGGAATACCGCTATTTGTCGAAGAACTGACCAAGACAGTGCTCGAGAGCGGCGTACTGCGCGAGCAGAACGGGCGCTACGTCCTCGATCGTCCGCTGCCGCCACTGGCGATCCCGATGACGCTGCACGCTTCGCTGATGGCGCGGCTCGATCGCCTGGCCCCGGTGCGGGATGTAGCACAAATCGGCGCTGCAATTGGCCGGCAATTTTCCTATGAGCTCATCAGCGCGGTCGCGTCGATGCCCACGGAGCGCCTGGACGACGCATTGGACCATCTCGTCNGCACGGGGCACCACCGGATGCGGAATACACCTTCAAGCACGCCCTGGTGCAAGATGCCGCGTACAGCTCCCTGCTGCGGGACCGGCGACAGCAACTGCATGCCCGCATCGCAATGGAACTCGAGAATCATTTTTCTGACGTAGCGGAGCAACAACCGGAAATCCTGGCTGAACACTGCGCCCAGGCCGGATTGACTGAAAAGGCAGCCCGGCTGTGGCTGCGTGCCGGTCACAATACTGCAAAACGCGCCGCACATCGGGAGGCGTCGGTCTTGTTCGAGAAAGCCCTGACTGCCCTTGCGGTCCTGCCGTCCTCGGCCGACACACTCGGAGAAATCATCGACATCCGATGGGATCTTAGCCACTCCCTGCATGCGCTCGGAGAAGTGACACGGAACCGCGCGAATCTGGAGAACGCGAAAGATCTTGCCGAAGGGCTTGGTGACGAGGTACGCCTATCGCGTGTTCTATCAAGGCTGGCGTTCGCGCTCGGTTCGCTAGGCGATTCGGTCGGCGCCGTCGAGGCAGGGGAACGCGCCCTCGCGTTGACGGAGCGGCGAAGCGACCCCGATGCGAAGGCTTGGGCGACCATGATGCTGGCACGATCACGGTATGGCTGCGGAAACTATGAGCGCGCGATGGTGCATGCTCGGCAGGCGCTGGC
>NZ_CADFGP010000043.1 GCF_902833905.1 Paraburkholderia tuberum STM678
GGTGATCCAAAACCCTTCATCTGGACCGCTAAAGCTTCCGACATTCTGGCGAAAGTCACGCGTGCCCGCACCAAGCTGAATAAGATGCAATCCGTTTGACGCAGACCACTAGATTGGGCGTCGGCAACCCAGAATACGTCGGCCTGGGTCGTTTTCAAACCGAGCAGCGCCTGTACATCGCCGTAAAGATCGGCGCTGATCGCCGCCAGCTTGCGTTCGCGCGCTGAACGCCCCGTGGCGAGAAGCACGCCGGCCGAATGGGCGGTCGCTCCGTCGCCTACCCTGTATCGATCGACGAGCACGATACGCCATCGCGGGTGGCGTAGAGTCGCCAGATACAAGGTCCATGCGCCGACTATGCCACCGCCGACAACCGCCAGATCGTATCTGTCAGTCATCATGCCCACCACACGGAGAAAATCTGCGCTTCGATACCACCGTTATTCCTCGCGAAGTGAGGCTTGCACGATTCGAAAAATACCGCTCGCCTGGCACTCACGCGATGCCATGCATTGTCGTAACAGACATCGACGGTACCCTCGGAGATGAACCAGATCTCCCGGACCGCATGCTCGTCTTCCAGCGTCCTGCAACCGGGTAGGATCGTGAACCGCGAAGTGCGTAGCGGCGCACCGGCCAACCCGCCGGCGAAGCTGTGCATGAACAGCTTCACGCCTTCAATATCCACGGCTTCCTGCCATTCCGGTATGACGGGAAACGGTGCCACCACCGCGTCCGTCGTTGCATCTTCCATGTGATTTTCCATAGCTATCCTTAATCTTACTGTGTCACATAATTAGTTGCGCGCTCTATTGCCGTACGGGAAGAGAGCCATCGTTGCATGAGCCTTAGTCCAAGCAGGATGCGCAACGTGGTAATGGAATCAGGAACGTGGCGTTGAGCGCGCTGGACTGCCCCGGGGGATGTAATCCGGGGGAAGGGCAGACAGCGCGCGTTCAAGGAAGTTTTTTTTATCGCGTCCATCTGATTGCATTCGGAGTCGCTGAGCCATCAGAAACCCATACGCAGCGATACTCAGGGTGGCGTGGTGGTGAAAGCCACGCCAGCCTCGCCCTTCATAATGACCGAGCCCGAACTCCTGTTTCAGGTCCTGATAGTCGCGCTCGATGCGCCAGCGCATTTTGGTCACGAACACAAGCTGCTCAAGTGTCGCCTCCTCGGGCGCGGTAGTGAGAAAGTATTTGAGCGGCTCCGGATCGCCATCAGGCCATTCAATAAGCAGCCACTCTTCGTCGCGAACGGTGCTTCGCCAATAGTCGCGATGTGCGGGACGAACCCGTACGGCGGCAAAGCGCGAGGAAAGTGCTGCGTTGCTGCCTTCGCGCCAGGTTACGGATTGCCAGGCGCTTACGGGTAATTGCATGGCCAGTTCCTTCACGGCGATCGGCTCGTGGCCGGGCGCACGGCGCAACAATGTCGGTGGCTTGCCGCGCCCGCTCCAGGGCTTGGGCGGAAGCGGCGCCGTACCTGGTGCCCACACAGAGGTGCCCGGCCGGATCCCTACCGCGTACAACAAACCCAGTTCCGTTACGCCTTCCCGGAAAGCGGTTTCGTCGCCATACCCGGCATCGGCCAGCACGATGCCCGGTGCAATGCCGGATGCCATAGCCTCGCGAAGCTGGGCCAGCGCAATCTGAGGCTTGGTCTCGAAGGCCAGATCGTCGGGAATGCCCGCACGACGGGCACGTTCCCGGTCGTCAATCCATTCCCTGGGGACATACAGCTGCCAGGCAATCGGCAGGCTGCCGCGTTGCGTCGCGATCGACAGGCTCACTGCAACCTGGCAGTTGTCCTGCTTTCCGAGTTGCCCACAGTACTGACGTGCCACCCCGACCGAATGACGTCCCTTCTTTGGAAAGCCGGTGTCGTCAATGATCCAGTAGTAGCCGTTTTCTTCAGCAGCGTGCGCGTCTAACGCTGGTATCACCCATTCGCGTACCCGCTGCAGAAGCGCGCGGTCAGACCATTCTGCCTTGGCCACAAAGTGATGGAGTGACTGGTGCTTCGCACTCGCGTGAAGTGGGTCAATGTGCGCGGCCATCGGCTCGACGCTCTTGCGCGACAGCGGCAACACCAGGCCCGAACAGTAACCCTTGAGGCCGGCATGGCGATCGGCGTGCCCTAACGCCTGCCCCAGATGATCCAGATACGCGTCAAATTCGTCGACATCTCCACTCATCGCGATCGCCCGAAGTCTGTATTATTCAATACTACCAGGCATCACCTTGCTGCAAATGAATTTTGTGACACAGTAAGACTAATGTCATGAGTTGGAAATTCATTGTATTTCCCAGATCGCTGATTGTCATTCGCACATCGTCCTTTCCCGGCCAAGAGGCGATAATGGAGCATCATGGGGATGATACGCGGGGCCTGCAAAATTCGCCGCAATTGACGTTGCCCCTGTTTCGCGAATCCCATAGCTGAGAGATTTACGCGGCTCGTCCCTGTCGAGCTGCGAGCCAATTTTTCTCGAACGTCATGGGGCTGACGTAGTCGAGCGTCGAGTGTAGCCGGCGAGAATTATAAAAGCCAAGCCAGTCGAAGATTTCATCCATTGCCGCACGCCGGGTCGCGATGTGCCGGCCATGCAGGCGTGCAACTTTCAACGAACCCCACAAGCTTTCGGTCGGTGCATTGACCCAGCAGTCGCCGCGCCGACTCATCGACGAGCGCATGCCGTAAGCCTTCAGCGCGTCCTGGAACAGTCCGCCGCATACTGGCTACGTTCCGAAGTCTGGACATTATGACTATAGTGTCAAAAGAGCTCCCACGCGTGCGACAATCGCGATGACACATGCTCCTACCCGTTCCACGATGAAACCATGACGACGATCCTGATCGCGCCGCGCCCGCTCGATGCGCTGGACCTGCCGCCCGACCTTGACGGTCGTCACGGCATGAACCGGGCGAACGGTCGCCAGCAAATCGCCGCAGCTGACGACCTGAGCGCGATCCGCGCGTGGCTGGCACGCGTCGTCGACACGAAGACCACGTTCGACAACTACCGTAAGGAAGCTGAGCGACTTCTCTTATGGTCCATTGTGCAGCTGGGCAAACCTCTGTCATCACTCACGCATGAGGACCTGCTCGCCTACAGGATATTTCTTGGCGATCCCCAGCCGCGTTCGCGCTGGATGTCGGATGGCGGGCGAAAGTTTCCGCGTCACGATCCGCGCTGGCGACCGTTTTACGGGCCGCTCGCAGTCTCAAGCCAGCGTCAGGCGATGGTCATCCTCAATGCGCTGTTCTCATGGCTTGTGGAAGCGGGCTACCTTGCAGGCAACCCGCTGTCCCTGTCGCGCCAGCGGTCCCGCCGACAGGCGCCGCGCATCACCCGCTACCTGGAACGCGACCTCTGGCAGGAGGTGAAGGTTTATATCGACGGCCTGCCGCGGGATAGCGACCGGGAACAGGAACGTTATTGGCGCGCGCGATGGCTCTTTACCCTGCTCTACCTCGGCGGCCTGCGGATCTCGGAGGTCGGTGGCAACACGATGGGCAAGTTCTTCTGCCGGCGCGACAACGAGGGGAACGAACGGTGGTGGCTGGAGGTGCTTGGCAAAGGCGACAAGGAACGACTCGTCCCCGCATCCGCCGAGATGATGGTCGAACTCGCGCGGTACCGGCGCGCGCGCGGGCTCGCACCGTTGCCGTCCGCGCACGAGGACACGCCGCTGGTGTTGCCGCTCGGCAAATCGACGAAGCCACTCACGCGTGCCGCGCTGCACTCGATCATTAAAAGTATCTTTGCTGGCGCAGCGGACAAATTGAGGCTTCGCGGAGAAGACTATGCCGCGCGAGCGACGCACCTGGAGCGTGCATCCGCACACTGGCTGAGGCACAGCGCCGGATCGCACATGGCCGACGGCAACCTCGATCTGCGACTCGTGCGAGACAACCTCGGACACGCATCGATTTCGACGACGAGCATCTATCTTCATAGCGACGACGACACCCGTCACCGGGAGACGGAAGAAAAACATCGGCTGGACTGGTGATGATGGATTTCACTACCGGCTGCGATTTTGCGCAGAGAGAGGCGGTTCCGCCCGGAGGTCCGCGTTTGCCGCTGCTGCATCAGTATGTTTGAGCGTAATCACCTCAAGTTCGATAGCACGAGCAACGCACATATCATTCGTTATCCATAACAACCACCGCCGAGCGATGGGCCGTACGAGTTGGGCGATCGGTCTAGGGGCTGCCCGAGTGCACTCGCCTGCTGCTACATACCGGCTTCTCAGTTCGTCAGAAAATTTACGGCAACTCCGTTCTCCAGAGAGAGCCTGCGTTGACACTCACACGGCAACAACAGATTTCGGATCGCCTTCAACGGTGTTCGCGGGGGTGAAGACCGGGCAAGCGTCGTATCGCGGCAGCACAGCCGAAACGCTGTATCCCGGTGCTGTCGGCTGATTGACGTGCTCTGGAGGTCGAGGCGAAAGAGACGAAACCGGTCCGTCGCCCGCATTCCCGATAGCGAGCAAAAGCCCTGCATGATGTTCTTCATGTGCAAGGCCGCCGGGTGTGGTGCTGGGCAAAACGCGGATACCTCGCTTGAGCTGGAGCGACATCAGTCGGAATTGTGCGGGATCATCGGGCCGGTCACGGCCCCCCGCGACCACTTCGCGCTGCGGGAAGTCATGGACGGGAAACGGCCACCACACAATGCGCTCATGACTGCGCGCCTGCTGCGCTTCATGGAGGAAAGTATGAAAACTGTCGAGACATGCGATTGCGAACAGATGCAGCGTGAGCCATCGGCTCGTTGACTCGCTCCATTCGCCAGGCGCGATCGGCGCATAACGCGACAGCCAGACGACGATCCCAAGCGGACCGTGCAGCGGTGGATGCAGCAGCGCCTCGGGAACGCCAAAGCCTTCCCATTTCGTGCGCCACCGCAACACAGCCTGTGCGACCGGACAGAACGGCGGCGTCGAGCGGCCATCCATCCTCCTGCGTAGATGGTGGGTGGCCGACGCAATGCACACGTGATGCTGGCCGCCATACTCGCGCATGACCCAGCGCCTGATGGCCTTGTAGCAACTGCGCGCTCCCGCCAGGAGTTCATCGTCACCGGCGGTTGCGTCAGGGAACATCGTACACGATGCATACCCGCTCAGTTCCCTTTCCTCGGGCCGGCGTACGCTCCATACGCCGTCCATGGGATCCGTTTGCGGACCACCTTGTAGGACACGACGCTGGCCGGCGGCCCACCGGGAAAGCAGACGCCGATACGCACCGTCGACCCGCAGGTCATCAAGACCGCGCGACGGTGCAATCCACGGCGTGCCGCAGGATGGACAGCAGAACGGCGCCCTGAAAACGTCTGGTCGCAGCCGGTAGGGAATCTCAAGGGCACACTGGGGGCAACACTCCTCCAGCGGAGTGTGGTGCACGGGGCACGAACGACATGTTCGCAGCTGGAACACCGTCAGGTGGACGCCCTCACGCGCGCACCGTGCGCACCAGCGCAGCGTCGGCACCGCGATCACGTGCGCCAGATGCGACGGCATGACGAACGCGCACGCGATGTCTTCCAGGGGCAGGCGAAGCACATCCATCAGGCGACGGACATCAAATTGCCGTGCGTCGCGCAGGTCCATGCTCCCCGATACCGACCGCCGCCCTTCACGACGGCCGAAACAGTCCGCGAGGCCGGCGCATGACAGCGCGTTGAGCCGCTGGAATTTCGCGAGCAGTGCGAACGCAGATTGCCCGGTGGCGTGCCAGTCATCACGCCAGCACCAAAGGCCGGGCGTTTCCGGCTCATGTTGCGGGACCAGGATATCAAAGCGCCGCGTCATGATCCGTATGCAGCCTCGTCGACAAAGATGATGCGTAACTCCTCAAGTGCGGCGACGAAATTCGATTCCTCCACCGCCTGCGACCAGCTGGCCTGGCTCAGTGCGAAGTCTGCAGCGTCGTGCTGCATGTTGTCCGTCAGCGCGATCTCCACCGTGCGGGCCAGATATTCCGTCGGTATTTCCATCGTGAAATCGAACCGCGCGCGCCGATGCGCGGCATCGAACGCCTCCCACAACACCCCGTGCTGCTTTCCCAAGCGGAAACCCGAATCGAATGCACGTTGCAGAAAAAAGCGCGTATAGGGCCATTCACTGCGATCCGGAAAGGTCGAAGTGTCGTACGCGCCGAGCGACATCTTCAGATCGTCGGCGGAACGGAAGCCTTCAAAGCGCAACTCGTCAATCATGAAACGGGATACGATCTGAGATGTGTCGACGCTTTGCCGGAACGAGCTCTTGCGGTTCAGGATGCCCGGTTGACCGACGAGAAACGTGAACATCCGTACGCCTCGGCGCTCCAGTTCGTCCTGCACATCACGGAGCCATTCGTAGTGCTCAAGTTCCAGACGCTGCGCCTCGTCGACGAACACGATTAGTCTGTTGCCAGCGGCGCGTTCTACCAGTTCAGCCAGCTTGTGATAAAGACGCAGCCGGCGCTGTAACGCCGTGCCGCTATCCGGGCGCTCATGTTGTGCCGCCTTCAGCAGCATGCCGAAAAACAGGGCTTCCGAACGCGACGGATTGCGCGGCATGCCGATCGTCAGGATCGCCGCGCGAGGCAGCTCCAGACGCAGAAGCCGGACGCAGTACCGGATCGCGTATGTTTTGCCCCAGCGGGTGTGCCCATAGATCAGGGCGCCGGCGACGCCACGCCGGATACACTGGCGCACATGCGCGTACATCGCCGCGATCGCCGGCGTGGGCACGATGTACGTCTGGTTCGCGAGCGGATGTTCGGAGGGATCAACAGGACGTGGCAGCGAGTCAGGCATCGGTCACCCGAACGTGAAAATCTGCGTCAGCCACGGTGGCCTCGGTGCGGTTTTCGCAGGCGGTTCCGCCGTCTGCGCTTCACGGGTTACCGCTGCGCTCGCATCGGCGACGTCGGGCGCAGGCAATCCCTGATGCAACTTCGCACGGTCCGACAGCATGCGCGCCAGGTCGTTTGCATCGCGCGTATGGCTTCGCGCCTGATTCTTCTTGTAGACAAACCATGCGCTAACGGGATCGCTGCCCTCCCGGACCGCCAGCTTTCGCTGATGGATCAGCGAAAAGATTTCCTGCCGCACACGCAGCGAATGTGGCGTAAAGCACCAGGGCCGCGCTGCGGTCAGCACACCAAGTTCAGATCCGTCCATATGGAACGCGTGCAGATGGCGGATATCCTTGACGTTGAAATAGATGCGGAGCTGCTTGCCGATCAGTCCCGCGATGCCCGACAGCACGCGGCTGTCATAGCGCACGTGTTCGAAATTGATGTGCGGGCGCTCGCCTCGGCTCACGTTGCCGCGAATGGTGACGACACGAGCCTCCTGGAGAAGACACAAGGTACTGCGCCGGGCTAACGGTAGCGTGCGCAGCAGTCCGTCCTCTCTCGCGAGCAGGAACTGCATCGCCTCCAGCGGGGTTCGCCCGCCCAGTCCTCCGTGCGGTTCGCCGTTGTAGTCGGCGAGAACCACGTCGATCACATCCTCCAGTTCGTCGAGGGTCATCATCAACGAGGTTTTGCCACTGACATCGTTGAGTGCGCGTTCGACTGCGCGCGGATCACGACCCGTGGTGGCCGGCAATCTGTGCGCGAAGTGCGACGCTATCCGGTCAAAGAAGCGCTCGATCAGCGCACGTTCATTCTTCTGGCCGAGTGGCCCGTTGTCGGTCGCGCAGCCGACAACCTGGGTCAGACGCTCGAGCGTCGCAGTTGCGAAGTGGGACCTCGCGGCGTCGAAGCGAAACGTGCCCCAGCATGCCCACGCCGTTTCGGGAATCACCGCGGACGGGAACCCTCCGCCCGGCCGGATAGTCAGCGCCGGAATCTTCGACGCGCGTGCTGTGTGTGGCATCAGGCTGGCCTGCAGGGCCACAGCAATGTCGTCCTTGTTATATTCGTGGCCCAGCGAAAGCGTATAGCCAATCACGGCGCGCGTTGCCACGTCGAGCAGCAGCAGGATCCAGATCCTGTGCAGCACAAGCAGCGTTTCGAAACCAAACGGGTCATCGATGCGCAGTGTCAGGCGCACGTCGACCTTGTGACCGTCGAACTCGACTACCTCGTAGGGACGGGTCGCCGGTTTGCGCACGGTTTCGGGATCGTCGCGCCAACGATGGCCAATCTGCCGGGCACCTGCTGCCCGGGCCGCAGCGTCGAAATTCCGGTTCGCCAGCGTGCGGACATACGTGGCAAGCGATCGCTCGCCGAGGTATTTCTGGTTGAATGGATATTCATGTGCCGGAATGCCCGCCTGCCGGCACTCCGCAAGAAAGCCCCCGTGCAGTCGCCACAAATGGCGGTGCACTTCGGTCGGCTCCGCGTGCTTCCGGCTTCGTTCAGTGACCTTGCGTTCGATCCAGCGCGCGAGGTCCGGATAACGCTGCAGCAATTGGGTGAAGGCGCCGCTGGCGTTACTTGCGACGTCTTGACGGGATGGCTTGACCAGCGAGCGGCGATCATAGGGCCGTGTATGCTGATAGGGAATCAGCGCGCGGCAACCGAAGATGCGCCCGTCCTCGTGCTGCGTGATGCATCGCTCGAAGACACGATACAGGTCGTTAAAACCAATGCCGGTTTGCCGGCTGATTTCGCGCAGGGGAGTGTGCCCATCGACAAACAGTGTCATCGCCCTGATCCGGCGCTGCAGCAGCTCGCGCCCCTCGTCAGAGAGCGCATTGTCGTCAGCGGGTGGCCACTGCCCGACATCCATCAGAGCCTGCGGAATGGACTGGCGATCGAACCGCAACGCACCGAATGCGATCGTTTTCACGGCAGCTCCAGCCGGGTGTGCGGCCCCAGCGGCTCGAGTCCAAGTGCTGGACACCGCATCTCACCGCGCAACACGAGTCTGAAAACCGCCGAGCGCACGAGCATCGGGTCGATGGGCGCTAGCCGCCGCTCGAGTTCGGCCAGAGTCAGGCCGTGATGTAACTGGTCCTGGACGCCACGGATCAATGCCCCGACAGGAATCGAATGAGTGCCCGCGAGGTGCTGCAGCATCGTCATCCTGTTATCGCGCAACACCGGCGGGTCGTCCAGATGCTGTGGATGAATGAGGTCGAGCTGCATCGAAGACGCCCTGCTCCATTTCTCGAATGCAGGAAACAGGCTATCGCCCCGCGCGGCTGCAGTCGACTCCGACGGACGCAGCACGACGCATAATTTCTCTTCATCAGGTGTGCGGACCCAGAAATCGACGGTCCGCGCTGGGTTCGTGCCGGGAATACTCAGGGGCCTCTCACAGTATGCGAATACGTGGGCATCCGATTCGAGGCGGATCCACAGATCCAGCGCACATCGCCCGAACAGTGTTAGCGGGCGCCCCACCTTCGGTCCGAACACGTCGTAACGATGCGCGCCGTAAGGACGCGTGCTGTTGACGGCCCGCACGAAACGTGGTTCGATCATGGTCAAGGCTCCGGTTTTGCCCGATCACCATGTTTTAGTACAAAAACACCGGGTAATCCGCCCTTCCGACGGCCACGCCGTCGAATTCCCCTGCATTCGGCGCCCCATTACAAAATACGTATCAACCACTACACTTCGTCCACGCTCGCATAGTGCATATGCATTTTACGCTTGACTCTGCTGGGGGCCCGCTCGCGGATTACGTCTCATCGTGAAACAATCAGGGTAAAAACAAGCCCGATTGCCGTCAAAGCCCCACCAGTGCTGGGTTCCGTTCGGTCGGTATGTATAACACCTATGTTTCACAAAACGTTCGTTGATCCCGGCCTGCCCGTATTCGACATTTCAGACTTTCTCTTCCGTTCTCTGGCATTTCCGTCTTTCACTTCCTGACGCGAAGAAGCGAAAGTGAAAACGGCACTCCCGGAAACCAGCCTCCGTTCGGTGACGGGCTAATCGGAGGTGCTGCAACTTTCGCTTCAATGCACGACAGTCCGCAGCTCGCCATATCGGCCTGCAGCACCTCGCATTCTTCCGCGGCTATCTGGAGGGGCTCGATCTGGCAGAGCTGGCCGATCAGTATCTCGAGTTCGGCCGGGACGCGCGGAAAGCCACGGCCACGCGCAACTGGCTGGTGACGGCGTTCGTCGCTGCGGCCCGCAAGCGGCAGGATTTTGCGACCGCGCGGCTGCTCGCGATCCGGCCGACGGCGCTGGCCACCGCCGAACCGGCCGCGGCCGCGCCGTCGCTGGAAGATTTCGCCGCGCAGCACGACCCGGACGGCTTCCATACCGAAAAGGAACTCCTCGATCTTTTCACCGCGCACCACGCGGGCCCGGGCGCGGACTTGACCGCGACACTGCGCCGGCAGCAGCGCAATGCGCGACTGCGGATCCGGCAGATGGCCGCGCTCAATGCGCTCGCGCGCCTCGTGGTAGAGGATCCGAAGCCTGACCATCACGTGCTTGGCTGGTTCGACACGGCGGTGGCGCTGCGCCTCTCAGACGTTGGCATCACCACGATCGGAAAGCTGGTCGAAACCATCAACGCTGTCGGCTACCGCTGGTACCGGAACGTGTCACGTCTGGGCGAAACGGGCGCCCGCCGCATTTCAGCGTGGCTCGAAAACTATCGCGACGTCGATGGGCTCAGCATCGCGCAGGAGGCGCTCACTCACCCGTCTGATCAGCGCCTGCCTGTGCCGCGGTTTCGACGTGAACCGGTCACAGCCATCGTACCTTTGGAATATTTTCTGGCGCCGACGGATCTCGACGGCTCGCGCGGCGCGAACCGCAATCTGATCAAAAACAACAGCGGTGCGGAGAATGACCTGCAGGCGATCGCCTTCTGGCTGGCCGACTACGAGAATCCGAACACGCGTGACAAATACCGCGCCGAAGCCGAACGGCTGCTGCTGTGGGCGATCTTTGCGAAGGGCAAACCGCTATCGGGTCTCGACATCAACGACGCGCGTGAGTACATCAACCGCTTCCTCGTTGATCCTCAGCCGGCCGCGCAGTGGGTCATGAACCGGGCCGTACCGCGCGGCGAACCGGAGTGGCGCCCTTTTCGTGGCCCGCTATCGGTCAAGAGCCGCCAGGATGCGCTTGCCGCCCTTAAGAAGTTCTTTGGCGATCTCGTCAACGCGCAGTATCTCGACCACAACGCGTTTGCCAAGATCAAGGTTTTCCTCGGCAGCGAAACTGACGAGGCTGGCAATGAGCGCCGGGTTGCCGCGAAGCCACGGGTGCAGGTGGAGCGCAGTCTGACTAGGGAGGCCTGGTCGTTTGCGATGCGCGTGCTCGACTCCCTGCCCGACTCCGCCGCCGCCGCCCGCATGCGCTTCGTCCTTGCCCTTACATATAGCACCGGCCTGCGCCGCGCCGAACTGTGTGGCGCCTTCACTGACGACATTAGCGTCCGTTACGCCGGCGCTGAGCTTGGCTCGATCCATCTCCTGCGCGTGGTGGGGAAAGGCGCGAAGGAGCGCTTCATTCCGCTCGTGCCCGCCGTGCTGGAGGCGCTCGGCGACTACCTGGAGACGCGGGATTTCCCTCGCGATCCCCTCGTCTGCCCTGTCGGCACTCCGCTTATCCCCGCCCTGCCCGACAACCAGGACATCGGCCGGGTGCGGCGTGAAGCGGCCGAGCGTGGCGACGATGTTCACCAGGCGCTGGCCGCCCTCGCCCGCCAGGCTGGGCCGATCCATCACGACCAGCTCTACAAGGCAGTGAAGCGGTTTTTTTCCGCCGCGACCGCGGCCGCGTTGCGCGAGGACTCGCCGCATGCCCGCGCATTCGCACAGGTCAGCCCGCATTGGTTGCGACACACGTTCGTATCGCATGCGGTCGCGAACGGCATGAGTCTCGAGAGTGCGCGAAATTTTGCGGGCCACGACTCGCTGGACACGACCTCGATCTATGCGACTGCAGAGATTGCCCGTCAGTACCGGGAGGCCGAAGTCTTCCTGAGGCGAGCCGGTGCGTAACACGCTATGCGAGGTGGCCGACCACACGGACATAAGCTAATGCCCTCGTGACCTCGGTACATCCCGTTGGTCGGCCGGCCCTCTAGGGCCATAGTCTTGACAAGCTGGGTTCGGGTGCGCAGCGGCCTTCACGCCCCGCTGTCTTCGTGTAATTCAGTATATTCATTTTCTAACCGAATACCCGGCTGATGATTGACCTTCACATTTTGGAACGGGTTTGCCACCAAGTACCGATGCGCGATGAGATCGTTAAAGCACTTTTTCACTATGTGGAGAGCTTTTTGGCGACTTTCGTCCGAGAGCGGCCCGCGAAAGGGACGCCACGTCGGCTCGTCGCGTGAGCGTCGCCCCCTCATTACCCACACAGATGATGGCTGTGGGTCCAACGTAAATCGATTGATGTACTCGTTCGCATCGTTCACATCGATGCTCGACAGCGGCTTGCCTTTTGCGAAAAGTGCCCATAACAGCAGCCGCTCCAATTCATTTTGATATCTGTTCTTGGTCGCCGGGCTTGTGTACTCGGACAGCCAGCGCTCCAGCGCGGCGCGATCGTCGTCAATCCCTACGGGTGGCATGGCTGTGTCGCGGTTTGTTCCCGCAGACCCGGACAGGTGGGGCGGTACCGAAAGACGAGAAAGGGGAGCTGGTCTGTCAAGCCGCTGCTTCTGTGCAAGATATGGTCGAAGCCGTTCATCCCGCGGCACAATGGCGGCGCTGCCGACCTTCGAACCGCTTCCAAATTCCAGGTTCACTAAGCCCACGAGCGTCTCAAGCCTTGATTCGCTTTCCGGATCCGAAGGGTCAAGATATAGCTCGACGAAAAGTCCGCCTGAACGACCATTTTTCTTCTTCCCACGCCGCACCTTGACTTGAACCGGGGAGCAGTCAATTCCTATAAGGCGACTCAACAAGCGTTGAGGGCTGAGTCGTGGGACGATGTTTTGAACTGAGATCGCTTCTTCGCGAATGACTTTTTCCCCGCGAAGCGCTACTAAGTCGACAAGGGCGCGACCTGTCTCGAAAGTCAGGCCTCCGGTGGGGAGAGCATTCAGTAACTCCTGCGGCAACGCGGCAATAGCCGACGCCATCGTCAGCCTGGAATGCGACATACCCATCGCGTCCGCCGCCTGTCGCACTGTTGACCATAGGCCGGAACGACATCCTTGGACATATCGCTCGTTCAGCGCGAGAGGGCTTTCGCCCGTGTACGTCCGCCGATAGCCGGACGTACTACGGGTGTTGCAAACGTGCGCCAAAATCTCGGACCTCGATTTCCCCGCAGGATTGAGACTAGCGGAGCGCGCGACCATGTCAGCTATGCCCTGCTCGTTTCGCGCTCGGATGAGCTCACGAGCCGTTCGGTTCACCATTCCAACGCTGGCGAATAGAGCCAAGATCTCCGTCGGAAACTCGGAGACCGCCACCGCCTGAACTATCCGATTCTTGCTCGCGCGCACCCCTACCGCGGCCATTGCGACGGCCGCCTCCGTCATGGTCTCCCATTTAGAGCCCAGGCCCGCCCTGTATAGCGCGGCCAGCGCCAGCGGGTCGTCACTCATTTATCTTTCTCGCAATTTTCATTGTCATTAGCCCCTCACTCATTGTCCGCGCCTCCCCGGACCGCAATTCGCCGAAAAGCCAGCCGAAATAGGCGCCAATCCGATGCTTTTCCTCCGATGATTTCCTTCATACTACCGGCGTCGCCCGCCTAAGCAAGAGTTCTCGCCCTACGCGAGAGGATTTTTCCGTCACGCTTGTTTTCCTTGTGAATAGGGGCGACCGCACGGGACAGGCGTTTCCCGGGGAAGCGTGGGCTCTCTCAGTTCGCAGCCCGGTCTGGGGCCAAACTTGGCCCGAACGCGTACGGTCCGTGGCGAGGCCGATCAAAGCCCGAAGGGTGTTACCACCAGCCATTGGTGAACACGTACGGCCCGTGGTGAGGCCGAGCAGAGGCCGAAGGCTGTTACAACCATCCGTCGGCGCAGAGTCTAGCAAGCGATCTCGGCTTTTCTCCGTCCTCACGCTGCTCGCTCGCCCTGCCCTCTCCCAAGGGCCTTTGGCGAGATCTCGCCGGCTTTGTCGGACTCCCGCTCTTTCTCGTCTCTTAACAACCGTCTATGCCGGCGGGAATGCAAAAGGTCACGGTTTATGGGGAGCCGCGCGGCGCGCGCGACCGAAGGACAAGACTCCACCAAGGTCCGGCAAGCAGTTTTAGTTTTGAGGGATGTCGAGGAGCCGGGTCGCGCGACGCTCTGAGCATCAACAGCGTTCGAGTCGTCGACGTTCTGGGGTTGGCAGGAGTGTCGCCACTTCCCTGCCCTCCCGATCTACCCGACCGAATGGCGCCTACGCACGACTTGTTGCTTGGAGTGCCCTGCGTTCGGCCTAAGTGATTGATTTTGCGAACTATCCAATTTGGATGGCCGCCCCAGTCAGACAGTCGCCGGGGACGCCGTTGAGTCAACTAATTCGGCATGACTCCCGCATCGACGGACAAATCAGCCGTCTCGTCACGACCAAATATTCGCGCCCAGAGGTAGGAAGTGTTCAAGCAAATAGTCTCCTCAAGCCAAAGGTCATGGTCTATGGGGACGACGCTAGGACGAACTGGGTGGCTCCGTCAAACGGCAGCCCTGCTGGGCTGGTATCGCCGTCGATGGCGGCCCAAACGCTAAAGGTCATGGTCTATGGGGCGCCCTTCACCCGCGCGACGGAGAAGCAAGGCCCGCAGTAGCGAGCGCCAAAGAGCGGGATTGCGTGAGTTTTGAGGCCAAGCAGTTCGAACCGCCGACAGGCAGCGGTTCGCAGGGAACGGCGCCATCCGATCCCCTTCCGCTCTGCCGGACCGAATGGTGCCACGCGTAACGCGTTGGTTCTAGATACCTTGCGTTCGGCCTAAGTGATTGATTTTGCGAACTATCCAATTTGGATGGCGGCATCCGACCGAGGGAAAGTCGCGGGGTATGTCGTTGATTCGACTAATTCTCCAAGTTGGATGGCGCTGCCTCTTTACTCTCCAGTTCTCGACGGATGAATTCGGCGATGCGCTCCCCCCATGTTTCTGCTAGGGCTTCGCTGTCCTTCCCCGAAAACCTCAGCCCGACCACCCCGCTCCTCACTGTCAGGTCGCAAAACCTTTTTCGACCGATGTTGATTGTCTTGGCGTTTGGAGCGACCGATTTCGGTCGTGTAGGAGTCGCAAGTGTGAGAGCCCTCTCCTGGGTCATGTCTTCCGATTCAACCAAGGCCTTGATTGCGCTTATTACCGCTCCCTCGTGTCCCTGTTGCGCCAGAGCGGCGAACTTGGCCGCAGCGGTCCCGCCAAGCCGATGCGGATTTAGGGCAACTAGCTCTTTGGCGGCAACCGGCAGATTATCGAACGCGAGGATACGTGCGACGTGGCTCTGAGCCAGACCCGATGCGCGAATAATGTCAGCCTGCGTTAGCCCCAAGTTCTCCTGGATACGCTGGAATTGTCGGTACTTTTCGAAATCAGGAAGTGACGGGGCCAACAGATTCGAGAACGCAGCCCCGAGCTCAACCTCCGCGTCGCTCCCGGTAAAGGGCACCGCACGGATCTTTGTGCGCTTAAGATCGTCCCGGTAGATAGCGACCCGGTTGTTTCCCGAAATAATTTCATTGCGACCGTTACCCAGAGGACGATAGACGATCGGATGAATAAGAGGGTTCGCTTCGAGATTCGCTCGCAGCTCGCCGTATTCCTGCCTCGACAACAGTCTTTTACGGCCGGGAACTTCGACGAGGGTCGATATATCGACTTCTTGGAAACTCCCATCGCCGACCGTTTCTAGCTCTTCGATGCGCTTAATCGCCGCCTGAAGCTCTTTCTCCTTCTCTGCCAGTAATGGCAGCGATGCCATCAATTGACCGGGGGCAGTCTTCGGCCTGGCAGGGGTCTCTTCGTTGTTTTTTTGCGGGCGCGGGGACGTTCCAATCGTTGCAGACTTCGCTGCGAGACGGTCTTTGATACTCATTCGGCCTCCTGGTCTGCAAGCCACAGTGCGACAAGCTGCTGATCAACAATTTCCGCGAATCGATCGTAGGCTTCTCGAGCGCGTTGATAGGTTTTCAAACTGCCTTGGTACCGGGAAATGTCGTAAACCGTGCCAAATTCGGCGGCGGCGGTTTGCGTGACAGCCGTCGTAGGGATTTCCACCGGAAGGACGAGTCCTTCATAAGTCTTGTTAATCCAGTCGCGAACGATGGGTGTTGCCGCCTGGCTTTGGTCAACCTTGGCCAATAGGACGTGTATAAAGTCGAAGCTCTTGGCCAATTCCGGCGCGACTTGTTGCATGCTCTCAGAAAGGTCCGAAAACAGATTCCAGAACTGCGTTGAGGAAGCGTAGTCGAGCGCGCTCGGTGGTGTCGGAACGATAAGTCCGTCCGCCGCCATGAAGGCGTTGATCGTCAAATAGGATAGGGCAGGGGGCGTATCAATTACGATGGCATCGTATTCACTCAATAGCGGCTCGAGCCCCTTGTTCAGGACATTCCAGAACTGGAACGACTGGTCCTTCGACTGCTTAAATGGCAGGAAAAACTCCGCGCCAAAGAGCGCTGCACTCGCCGGGATCAGGTCGATTCCGTCCCAGTACGTCGACTGCACAGCGTACTGGAGATCCTCTTCATCGCCGTAAATCAGCGGAAGCACGGTCTGCTCGTCCGAAACTTCGCTGTCCGCAAGGATGCCGTGCAGCGCCGAAAGTGACGCCTGCGGGTCCAAGTCAACCAAAAGCACTTTACGGCCGAACAACGAGAGTCCTTGCGCCAGCGTCATAGCGGTAGTCGTCTTGCTGACCCCGCCCTTGAAGTTCCCAATTGCTATCTTCTTTCCCTTGACGCCAGCGGGCCGCTTGGAATACGGCCCAATTCGATCGATCCATACCCTGGTTTCGGAAAGAGTAAACTCCCTGCTGCGGCTGTGACGGAGGGTACCTTGAGGCAAATCATCCTCACTTCGCGCCAGGTAATGCATGCGCTGCCTGTCGATGCGGCACAACTCACCGACCTGTGCAGTTGTGAAGACCGGTGCATTTTTGCGCGGATGAGGAGCCAGCATGCTTTCGCGTACGTCCACGAGCATGCCACTGGCGTTCTCTGCAATTGCCTTGATGGATGCGAGAGGTACAGGCTTGGGTGCATGCTTCAGCTTTATGGACATTTGCGGCTTTTCGGCACGCCGAACTGCTGTGTTCATCAACCGCTCCCGTTTCGTTGTATCGAGTACCAGCACTTGTTGATTCAACACGCGGAGAAAAAGCTTGCAGTCCGTGTTGAATTTTGCGGAAGCTTAGTGGCTAATCAAATGAAGTGCAAGCGATTTGTGACTGGTTGCGAACCCTGAACAGCACGTCAACCGGCCCTTGCCGGGGAGTTTTGAAGGCAGAACATTAATTGTTCGAGAGTTGCGGCAGCGTATTGGCTTGGCTATGCGCGTTGTTTTTACTTGGAACCATCCATCAAGAAACCAACACCTGTTTGTTGTTTCTTTAGGAAACAAGGACTTTAAAAACGTTTACGGTCGCCGCTTCCTTACCTGGCAAGGGTTTGGCGGGGGTTAGGTCATGCCTTATGGGGCGAAAGGTCACGGTTCATGGGGCGCTGATCGAAGGTGGGTCAGGCTTTGTGGGGTGAAAGGTCATGGTTAATGGGTCTAAGTCAGGGTCTATGGGGCCACACGGGCGCGCGAAGCAAATCATTGATTAATTGCGCTTTTTGGCGTCGGCCAATCTCCACAGGTCATGGTTTATGGGCGCGGGATCAGAGTGTGCAGACGGACGTGGCACCCATGATTTCGACGTCTCGCTCCTTGCATACTCCCGTAGACGCCACGTGAGCACAATTGCAATCCTCGAGACGTAGTTTTCGCAGGGAAGCCCCCACCCGACCGTTACCGCTGATCGGCGAAGCTCCCACAAACCATGACCTTTTACCTCTCCTTTTGTCGAAAGAGCCCCATAAACCATGACCTTTCGCCGGCGGACGCCATCTTCCCCACAAACCATGACCTTTCGCCGGCGCTAATGGGGGCTTCAAAAGTCGGGGTTCATGGGGAATGCAGTGCGTCGGACCCGGGAAAGTCAGTGTCAGATAAGTTGCCGCCATGACTTTTAGCTCCTAAAATCCCGAAAGCCTTAGGAGAGTGCATGCCCAATATCAAGCCGCTTGGTCCTCCCCCTAGCGAACTGAAGAAGCACGTGGCCACGGTTCACGTAAGCGGTGAGCTGTCGCTGCTCGAGCGCAAAATCGTGAACGTGCTGCTACTTAATGCGTTCGACGACCTACTTACAAGGAAGCGCCATACTTTGCCTGTGGGCATCCTTTGCACGATGTTAGGGTTCGACAGCAAGAATTACGACGCATTGAAGCGCGCACTGCTAAAGGTGATGTCGACCCCAATTTCGTTCGATCTCCTGCACGATGGTGGGAAGACGGATTGGGAAGCGTCTCCGCTCATTGCATACGCCAGCATAAAGAATGGCCTTTGCTCGTACGAGTACAGCGACTGGCTTGCGGGCAAGCTCGCGAATCCCGACATCTACACCTTAATCAACATCAATGTGCAGCGGCAGTTCAATGGGGGCTACGCGCTTGCCCTATACGAGAACTGTCTGCGATTTAAACGAACAGGATCGACGGGTTGGATTTCGGTGGAGACCTGGCGCCGTCTGCTTGGCGCAGACGCGAGCATGTATGATGAATTCAAGCATTTTTCGGCCGAAGTGATCAAAAAGGCCGTCAAAGAAATCAACCAGGTGTCAAACATTATCGTGTCTCCGGAGTACAAGCGAGAGGCGAGACGCGTGGTCCAGATACGCTTCCTTGTGGAAGACAATCCTCAGAAGTCGATGTATGACACCAACGAAGACGAAGAACATAAGGCTATTCGACAGTCCGAAGCATTCAAGCGCCTAACTCGCCTTGGTGTCGGAGATCGACTCGCTATAAGCTGGATCCAGCAAGAGCCAGACCGCGCCTTACACACTGCCATTTACGTCGAAGAGAAGGCCAAGAGCCGGCAAATTCGTGGCAACGCTGGAGGGTACGCAAGAACTGTCTTCGAAAAGGGCACTCGCATTGAAGTGAGGCCCAAGGGCGATGGCCAGGTCGAATCAGCTTCTGAACGTCCTGCGGCCCTTGATAAGGATAGCTCTGCAGAAGAGCGTTCACGTCGAACGACTGCGAAGATCAAATCATTGACGCTGGCCGAGAAGCAACAGTTTGTCGGCCAATACATGGCAGAAGGCGGCAAGGGAAACACTTACCAGCCCGAGATGGGAACGTTCAAGAACCCATTGGAGCGAACTGCTTATACGTCATGGCTACGCGCAAAGATCGCGGCCTCGGGGGATTGATTTGGCCCAATCGGGGGGGGGGCCGGCGGCCGTCGGTGCCAGATTTTGCACAAAAAGGACAATTACCCCATCGATCAATCCTATACGCTTCAGGAGTGCGTCAGCACTTTAACGCAGGTCAGTCGCAGCTTGACCGCTCGGCTTCGACAAAACGAGAGGAAGGTCCGATTCTTCAGTGAGTGTTCTGGGGAAATCGGCGCTCCTTCGGATGGACCTATCGAGCCATGCATGACTGTAAGTTTCGGTAGCCGCCATTAACTGTCCCATCACGTGAATGCGATTCGGATCGAAAAACATACCCACTATGATCAGTTCAGGATTCCTATTGAACTGGTCGCGCATCTCTGTAAGGACGCTTGAAAGGGGGTATCCGTACTTTCCGTGCAGTTTCTGGCGGTTTTCGCCGAAGAGCATCGATTGATCAAAGACTTGCTGATCGGTCGTATGCGCAAACGCCGAGAGGTCGCACAGTCTTGATACAAGCGGCTGTTCACGCTGTTCCGCCAGTTTTTTGCACCAATCGACCGAATACCCCGGAATGCGGCTCGGTGCCACACGCCGCAGCGATGGACATCACATTGGCGATCATTGAGGGCCTTTGGACCGAATGCGGTCGCGATCCACAAGACGGCCATGCACTGACGCGAGGGGTGCCGGCTCGAAACGTCGAACGTGCGAGAGAGGTTTTGGGAGGCATCAAGGCTGCTCTTAAGCGTCAGCGGTTCGCGTAGAACGTGTACACGTATAACGCGTTAAAAATCATGGGCGGCCGGACTTGGGATAACCTATTGATCGGAAACGGGAAACGGTGGCAACCGGCGATCACCAGTTATAGACCCAGGGAATAATGGGTGATTCACGTGTACAACCAGTAACACAGGGCCTTCGTTGGTTTCCTCGGAATGATGCGCGAAATTGATGGCCTTTTCGCGTTTAGACCCGTAACGCGTTACACGGCAGCGTTTTGAGAGCGTAAAGCGCCAACGACGGGTTGCTGAAAAGGCAGTTAAATCTCTGTGCCTTTCGCCGCAAAAGCCTGGTTAGAAATTGTTTCAATGGTAGCCATTCATCAAGGGTTGCCATGCGCATTTTCAGGAACAAGCGGCAGGCCGCGCTATCCACGGCCCCCGGCATGTATGCCGAGGAAGATCCATCGAAAGTCATTTTCGAGACGAGCACGCGGCTTAAGGTCGAGAGCAATCGCTGGATGCTCATCGCGTTCGCCTCCGCTGCCGTTGCTGCAGGGGCCGTCTGGACTCGACAGCCTCCGCCGTCGGTTACGCGCGTAGTCGGTGTGTCGGCGGACGTGAGCGGTCATCCCGTAGTCACCGAGCTCATCGCCTACAAGCCAGATTCGCAAGCCGTGCGCACGAGCATGCGAGATATGGCGGTCCGCTGGTTCACGATCGAGCCGGTGCTGACCGACAGCCTGACGACGTCGCGCATGTCGTCAAACATCAACTCGGTGAAGGCCCAGATGATTGGGGCTGCAACCGACCAGTTCAAAAGCTGGCTGCGCGACGACGCCCCGTTCCAGCAGATCACTGCAAATCCGAAGCTGATCCGGGAAGTCAATGTGCGAAACATTGCGCTGCTTGAAGACCAGACCGTCCTCGTTGAATTCACAACGACGACTTCCCAAGCAGGCGCGACTGGCAAGCCGGACGTCAAGTCCTATGCGCTGACCCTGCGCTACCAGATCGTCGCGCCTACCGCTGACGCGGCCCTCACGGCGAATCCCTTTGGCATCTACATCCCGTTTTTCCGCCTCGAGCGGACCGGTGGAGCTTGAACAGCATGACCTCCAGATACCAGCGGCCCACGCGCGGGCTATTCGTGTTGCTCTCAGCGATCATCCTGCCCACAGCAGCGGTGTACGGCAAGCGGCCTGCTGATACCGGCTCCTTCAACGCCGCGATGATCGCCGGGGACCCGATGAGCCCTGTCAATCCGTTTAACGGTGGCTCTGACCCGTTGACGATGCCGGGTGACGCCCGCATCGGCGTGTTTCCCTACAGCCGCGACCAGATTTTTCGTGTGCTGACGGCGCCGCTGAAGCTGACGACCATCGAGCTCGAACGGGGCGAGAAGCTGATCGCTGACCCTGCTATGGGCGATAGCGTGCAGTGGGAAATTGACGACGACAAGATGAATCACGTCTTCATCAAGCCGCACAAGGCGGACCTGGTGAACACGCTGCACCTGACGACGAACCGCCGGGAGTACGACTTCACGCTGATCGCTTCGCCCGCCGGTGGCTTCTTTTACCAGACCGTGCGCTTTCAGTATCCTCGCGCGCCGATGGCACGCGTAAATGTGCGCGACGAAGCCGGAGGGGCTGGCCCGGGTGCGACCGCGACAGAACGCGGCGGCGATTCGGGCTCGATTACGGTGTCGCCCGACAAGCTCAACTGGGATTACACCGTCGACGGTAATGCGGAATTCAGACCTGAGGTCGTATTCGATGACGGCCATTCCATCTGGATGCGCATGCCAGTTAAAGCCCAGACGTGGCCCGTGCCGATGTACAAGGATCACGGCGACCGCGTGGTGGGCAATTTCATCCGTCGCGGCGATTTCCTGGTGTTCCAGCGGCTGGCCGACGAGATCGTTCTCGTCTCAGGCAAGGACGAAGTGACGGTGACGCGTGGCCGCCGGCGCTTCCTCGGGGTGTTCTGATCGTGGCCAAAAAGACCGAACAGGCCACGCCCAATGCGGAACAGGCTGCACTCGTCAAAGGCAAGACGCCACGTAATGCCATCATGAGCATTGGCCTGCTGGCCGCGCTGGTGATTGGTGTGCTCGGTTTCTACTACGAGCTGAAGGCAAGCAACCAGGCACAGGAGGAAGAGCGCCTGAAAAAGGCGTCGGCGCTCAAAAGCAGCACAGAAGCGCCCGCAGCCGGTAGCTCCGATATCGACAGGATGATCAGGCAGCAGCAGGAAGCGGCCGCCGCCGAGGCAGCCGCTCGCGCCGCGTCGGAAGCATCGGCTGCACAGCATCCGACCGTGAAGCCCATGCTGACTGGCAATGACTTCCAGCGCGAGGTTGGAGCTGACGGCACCGATACGCGTGCGCTCGCGGCCAGCAACAAGCTGGATGCCATCTATACGTCGTCGGTCTTCAAGCAGTCCGGCGCCTCCCGCAATGCAAGCCAGCAGGCGTCGGCGGTGCCGGCGGGCGTACCGTCACTGGACGATTTTCGCGCGGCGCGTGCCGCCGCGACATCCGGTGTGCAGAACCCGACCGATGCAATGGCACTGGCGCTCGCTAAACAGGGGCAGGCACCTGAGGACCGCGACAGGGCGTTCCTGAAGGAAACAGCAGGGCAGGGCGGCATCGAGCGGACCACCTTCAATGGCCAGGCAGGCGGTTGCACGCTGACGCCTCCGCACAACATCCACGTCAAGACCGTTGAGGGGCTGAACTCGGACAAGCCCGGCCGCGTCGCGCTCATGGTTGACGAAGATGTGTACGACAGCCTGCGCGGCGACTGCCTGATGATTCCCAAGGGCTCATTCATCAACGGCGCCTACAGCGCCGACATCAAGGTTGGACAGGAGCGTCTGCTCGTGGCCTCCACCAGTCTGCGGCTGCCCAACGGCAAGAGCGTGCCGATGAACGGCATGCAGGGCGCAGACCAGAACGGGTATGCCGGCTTCTCCGGTGACGTCAACAACCATTTCCTCGCGATCTTCGGCGCGGGATTCATCACCGCAGTGCTGCTGAAGACCTTTGACAATAACGCGACTACATCGACCACCTCCAGCCCGATCGGCGTGACGACTTATGGAAGCACCGCCGGGCAGGTGGCCGCCACCACTGCGCAAGCCGTACTTCAGCGGAACCAGAACATCCCGCCGACGATCACCGTGCCGCCCGGGGAAAAGTTCCTCGTACAGGTGACGCAGGACATCGTCATGGAGCCATACCGTGACTAGGCGCGCTATCGTCGCGCTCGTGCTGGCAGGGGCCTGTTCGTCGGCGGGAGCGGCAGTGATCGACGCGGTCATCAGCCCGACGCGCTTCGTCGTTGAAGAGAGCGGCGCGCGGTCCGTGCTCGAAATTCCCGGAACTCCCGTCTATGCGTGCGGCCTTCAACGGTTTCTCACCTGGGCGCAACCGCTGAAAGGACAAAGCGTGGCAACGGGCGCGGGCGGCTTTGCGTCCGTGCTCGTTGATGGAACGCCGGAGAGCCTGCAAGCCCTGCTGGTCAGTAACGGCTGGCTGCAACCGGCCGTGCTGGATGACGACGCACAGGCGGCTTTGACGGAGCGCCGTGGCGGCTGGGCGTGCGCATCCGCACAGGCTCCGTTCGAGGTGATGCACACGAGCGTGGACGCAAAGATTCTTGCTGGCGTTGCGCTCAACGAATCGGCGTACAACGGCCGCGCATGGCCGTGGACACTGAACGTTGCGGGGCGTGGGTTCTTTTTCCGGACGCGCGACGACGCCTACAAGGCGATCCGCTTTCTCATCTCGGATGGGCGCTGCGATTTTGACGTAGGCCTGATGCAGGTGAACTGGTGCTATCACCGGCAGCGCTTCGCGTCGCCGTGGGACGCACTGTCTCCGGCAACGAACATCCACGTGGCCGAAGACATCCTCAACGAGAACTATCGCAAGACGCATTCGGCGGTGAAAGCCGTGGCGTACTACCACAGCGCCAACCCACAGCCAGGCCGCGAGTACCTCGCGCGCTTCATCCAGCATCTTTCCCAAATCGACCGCGGTCTATGAAGCAAACGCTAACCCTTATCGCGCTGTCAGTGCTGTCACTGTCGGCGTCGGCTGCGAGCACCGATCCTCTCGACTTTGACTATCAGGTCAACGGAAACATGACCGAGCGGCCCGCGCTTATTTTCAACGACGGTACGGACACGTATCTCCAGCCGAGAGCCGGCCAGAATCTGAAAGTAGACGGCGGTCACGCTGAGGGCCCATACATCGTTGTGTCAGGCACGCCGGAAGTCATTTCCTATTCGGTGGATGGTTCGATCGCCACAGCCCGATGGAAAAAAGCGAACACCTTCACCTCCGAGGCCGGCAATCGCAGTGGCGACATGCCTGCCGGTTTTGCGGGTTTCTCGAACCGCCTCGCACTGATTGGTCCGCGACCCAGTCTGGAGGCGACCCGTCCGATGAGTGCAACGTTGCCACTAGCGCAGATGGTCAAGTCGCTGGTTCCGCAAGGTTGGAGCGGCTCAGCGCAAAAAGACGTCGACCTCACGAACGCGCAGAGCTTCGCAACGCGAGATGGCGAGAACTGGATGCAGTCCCTGGACCGCCTGCTAGGGGCAGTAAATCTCTATGCTGACGTCGATTTCACTGCGCACCACGTGACGTTGCGTCGGGCACCCGTCAAATCGACGGGAGTGAACTATGTGGCAAACGCCGCGCCTGCGCAGCCTGCAACTCAAACAGCCTCTGCAAGCCTATCGCCCGCGTCGGGGGTAGTAGTCAGCGCGGGCGACAAAGCGCAGCTGCAGGACGGTGGCCTCGCGGCGAAGTTCGGCGCGGTAGCGATCCGGGACGGCGACGACACGCACATTCAGATCCGCTTTTCACAAAGGCCTGCAAAAGAGCTCGTCTTTCGGGACATGGAGGGGCACTCCCTCAAGCCAAAATGGGACGACTCAAGCAATGTCGTGACGATTAACCGGGCGGATCGGTTTGTTGTGTCCAATGGGTCCGACAGCGTTGAAGTGGCGCGCGTTGCCGGCCTCGTCTACGGATTTGACGCGAAGAACACCGCGGGCCTTGAAGCCGTGTTCGACAAGGAAGGATCGACGTACTTCAAATTTGCTGACACGGTCGGCAACGTCAAGGTGTCGGATGTCGCGCACATGGGCTCAGGTGAGCAGCAGGGTCGCTATTACAAGTTTAACGGCACCGCAGACCAGTTCATCGTCAATGCCGATGGCAACGTGGTGAATGTGACTCGCAAGCATGACGTCCGTTTTTTCGACCGGACGAAATCATGAGTCTTCGGGCCGTCGCCACATGCGCGGGCGCGCTGCTCTTAGTGCAGCCGGCGCTCGCAGACTGCCTTGATGACGCTGCGCGGTTCCACCACGTCAATGTCGTGCTGGTGCGCGCAATCGCGCAGCAGGAGTCAGGCATGCGCGCCAACGCGGTGAACAGGAACACGGACGGTTCCGAAGACATTGGCCTGATGCAAATCAATTCGTCGTGGCTTCCGAAGCTGAGGCGCTATGGCGTTTCCCGGGAGTCGCTGTTTAACCCGTGTGTCAACGGATACGTCGGCACATGGATTCTCGCGTCAAACATCAGGCAGTTCGGTCCGACGTGGAAGGCGGTGGGTGCGTACAACGCCGTCTCAACCAACAAGCAACTGGTGTACGCGAACCACATTTATCGGCGCGTTGTGCGCGCGGCCCACTGAATCTCATGAAGCCAATGATCATCATGCCCACCCGTCGTCGCGCCTCGCTCCTTGCGCGGGTCTTCGCCTTGCTCACGATAACGGGCTTCACGACCGCTGCGTTCTCGCAGTCGCACCTCTCGCCGCCTGCGGGGGATGGGTGGCAGATGCTGGCGGCCAACGCAGCCAGTCCGGCCGCCCCTGGCCCAACGGCTTCGCTCGCGATGGCCAACCCTGCAGCGAGTGCGCCTGCGACGTCTCACGCATCGCCGCCGCCGGTACTTGCGCCGTTCCAGGCTGCGGCGCCAACGCTCAGCTCAACTGCCGTCACGCCGGTTGTCCTGCCGGGTGCACAGGCTGCAGCCGGTTCCAGCGCCCTGACGCTCACGATCACCCCGCAGGACATCAATCTGCGGAACGCGCTCGACCGCTGGCTGCAGCAGCAGGGCTGGCAACTGGCCTGGAAAATCGACGATGACCTGCCACTCGAATTCAATGCGACCTTCAGCGGCGACTTCGATTCAGTGCTGACGCAAGTCATGCGCGCGACCAACCACATGCGCACCCCGACTCGCATCTGCGAGCACAGCAACAACGTTATTCGCGTGGTCGCCCGCGCGGCAAATTGTCAGGACTAAACCATGCGAGCAAACCGCTTCCAGGCCGCTGTATCACTCCTTGCAGCAACCATGCTGACGGGTTGCGTTGTGTCCCAATCGGACGTCAACCGGGCCTATGACGCAGCTACACACGACGCGACGCGCGCGATGGCCGGCATGGGCGATTCGATGCCGCTAGTCGAGCACGTTTCGACCGCGTTTCTCGGCGATCGCCTTGTGCCCGTTGCGTATGAAGCGACGCTGCCTGCCGTATTCCGCGACAAGACAATCACGCTTCCGGCGAATCTGCCAATCACAAAGATCGGTACGTACATCTCGGATGCGTCGGGCTATCCCGTCCATATAAGCCCGGATGTTTTTATTCCGCGCGAAGCTCTTATCGATGCGGCGTCGGGAAATGCAGGCAGGACGGTGATGCGGACGACCTCAATGGCCGGGGCGGCAAACCTTGAGCCAGTCTACCGGCAACCGGGCAATGCACGGATTGGACAGTATCTGCATAGCGTGACTGAAGACCTCGGTCTCGCCTGGGACTTCGATGGAGCAACGATCAACATATCGCGCTTCGTAACTCGGACGTTCCAGATTGCTGCCGTTCCGGGCGCAGTCAGTATCAAGTCCTCGATGTCGAAGGGCACAGACACCTCAACGGGTACCCAGTCAACAGGAACGGGGACGACGAGCGCTAACACTGGCTCTTTTGCCGCGGTGACATCGACTGGGCGCGACGGCACCTTCAATCAGATCGACATGATCACGAAGGAGCTCCAAAGCCTCCAGACACCCCTAGGCAAGATCACCGTCAATCCCCAAAGCCGCCTCGTCATGGTGCGCGACACGAAAGAAGCCGTCGATCGCATGAGCGAGGTGCTAAAACATGAGAACGCCATTTCGACGCGTCAGGTCATGGTCCGGGTGCGCACGTTGCAGATTGCGCTTAACGACGGGTCGCAGGCCGGCGCAAACGCGGACATCGTCTTCAACAGGATCTCCGACGGCCTATCGAAATACGCGATCAGCATTACCTCACCGACGTCGCTAGCGACTGCCGCTGGTTCCGTCGGCCTTTCGATTCTCAACCCGGGCGCGCCGCTCAATGGCACCAACGCGGTACTCAATGCGCTAAACACCTTTGGCAAGACCATCGCTGACAACACGCAGACAAAGATGACGCTCAATGGTCTGCCCATGTCGATCGGTTCGTTCGAAACGAAGGGCTATCTGGCGGCAACGACGCCTGCAACAGGCTCAATCAGTGGTAGTGCTGGGGCGCCTGGACTGACGCCTGGATCGGTAACGGTGGGCGACTTCGTGAACGTCCTGCCATCGGTCAACGACCATAACCAGATCATCCTTTCGTACTGGAGCGATAACTCCAAGCTCAATGGCCCATTCACCACCATCGGTACGGGTTCCGGCGCATCGTCACAGCAGATCCAGTTGCCGGACATCGTGGGCAGTAAGGATGACCAGACGATCGCGTTGTCCGACGGGCAGACGGTGGTCATGTATGGCGCCGTCACCAACAACTACGACGGTACCAGTAACAGCGGGATTCTCAGCTTCAGCGGCGCATGGAACAAGGCCAAGACATTCCAGGTGATCATGCTGACGGCCTCCGTCGTCCCGTCGATGTGAGCGGCGCATGCACTTCGAATCGATTCCCAACGAAAAGAAGGCACGTCTTGTCTTCGGGCTTGACTGGCGCGCATATGCGACCAAGGGCGCGACGGGCGAACGCCGTCGTTACGCTAACGAGCTTGACGCGACGCACTACGTTGAGATCAAGGGCAAGGAAGAAACGGTTGCAGGTTTCTGTGCACCTGAGCCTGCCGAACGCAAGGGTCTAAAGCTGTATTCGGCGGCCGCACGGGTCGCGGGTCTTGATCGCGTGCGCTCGAAGCCCGCGGTGCTCGTTCTGGTTCAGGACGGGCAGCGTGTGCATGTCATTTTCGTTGTCCGCGGCGCGGTGCGCATAGACCAGACGGTAGCGCTCAATGCGCTTGATGCCAGCCTCGATACGGTTGAGGACGAGTGCGCAAAGGACCGTGTCCCCCTGCTCACAATTGGCTACGGCACCGACCTCACGGGCCTGGACGAGCCGTTCACACCAGCCGAGCTGCTGCGAGGCAAAAGCGTTGGTCTGATCAGGAAGGTGCCCGTCAAGGTGCCGACGATCATACCGCTCGCTGTCATTGGCGCCACCGCGATCTATCTGGGGAGCGAAGCGCTCACCTATATCAATCCGCCGCCGCCACCGCCTGCACCGCCGCCGACCTACATGCAGGACTATCAGGCCGCCGTTGCGCGGACCTTCAATGGCGCAGTACCGCTTGCTTCGTCACTTGCGCCCGCGCTGATAGACATGTTCGGCAAGCAGGAAACGAACGTCGCCGGTTGGCAGTTCCTTAAGGCGTCATGTGGCGTGACCGGTTTCTGCTCGATCACCTACAAACGCGAGGGCGGCACCTACAAGGAATTCGATGCGCGGGCACCGGCAGAGATGCGTCCAGTGGTGTTCGATCCCAACGGTTTGCTGTTGCAGGCCAAGGGGCCGGCCGTGCCGCATGTCCAGAAGCTCGCGCTTACTGAACAGAAGCAGTGGCCGACCGCGCAGGCGCTTATCAAGCAGCTTCAGACGGACCCGCAACGGCTGTCGACGAAGCCCGATCAGTTGATGAGTCACGGCTACGTGGTCACGCTGCGCCCGCCCCAGCGTCTGCTCGCCCGCCAGCCGAACGCCGGAGAGATCAACGGACCGATCCTTCAGGCTGGCGACTGGTCGATCGACGGATATATGTGGCAGAGCCGGCTGCTAGAAAAGCTGCCGGCCAACATGGCTCTCGACGCACTTGAACTCGAGCTTAAGGACGACGGAAGCGGCGTTCATTTCACCGCGAAAGGTAAATACTATGTTCTCCAGTAACTCCGGCCGGTTCGCGGCAGCATCGGCTCTTGTGCTCTGTATCGCTGGACTCGCGCACGCTGACGAGAAGCACCTAACGCTCGATGACATCGACGGGCTTGCGCGACAGAACCTGGTCAATTCGATGCGCAAAGCGGACGGCGCACAGCCGCCTGCGGGCGGTGTCGCATTGAGCGCTCCTTTATTGACTGCCCCGGCCCCGGTCGCGACAGCAACCATCGTTGCGAAATCGCCCAAGCGTTCTGATACCCCGGCGCGAAAGGTCATACCCGTTTCATTCGTTGGAGCCTACAGCGATTACGCTGGGCCGCACGTGCTTTACGAGTACCAGGGCGGCGTCTATGCAGCCGGCCGCGGAGAGAAGCTGCTCAACGGTTGGGTCGTGACGCACGTCGATGGGTATCGCGTAACCGTAGCAGAAGGAAAGCGTACGTGGTCGGACGTCATCTCGCAGCCCGCCGGCGCCGGTTCGACGGGAGATGGGCCCGCCATCCAGGCGATCACTGATCTCGGCGGACCTCTTCCGATGGCAACGAACATTGGCGCATTTGGGGGAGGACGGTAAGCATGGGTATTTTTTCAGGCGTTGAGACGGACGACACTCAGGCGAGCGGCGGCTTTCTGAAACGGTTCCGCGGGGTCAGGCCATCGGCATTCGTTGAGGCAGGGCAGGCGGCGCCGCAGCCAGCTGGCCAACCCGGGCAGGAGCCGACCTTCAGGGAGCCGACGCGCGCGATCAATCCGACAGTCTCGTTTCTTGGCCGCCGGCTTTCCGGCGACGATGTAGAGGACGTCGAGTCGTACATAGAATCAGACAAGCCGGTCGCAGCGCCGGCCAGCCCGCCCGAGGCAGTCTACGCGCCTTGCGTGCAACAGCCCGAGCACGTAGGCGTAAATGTCCATGCCCCTTCGGGGGAAGGGGTCGCTGAATCAGGCGCAGACGTAGCCGGCCGCCTGGGCGATGAATATGTAGAAGGCGAGAAGGCGCTGCGTGAGCTGGACGAGCTGATAGCCGCGCAACGGGGATCGCCGAGTCAGACCGCCGCCGGTCATTCTTCAGCCACTGAGACAGCGAGCGTCGCGGCCTTCGGTGCCGAGCCGGTGACCTCTGTGCAGCCTCGAGCGCAACCACACCCGGAACAGCAATTCGCCCCTGGCGCAACGCCTCGGAACGAGCCCCTACCGGCAGTCGCGTCCGTGCCCGTGTCATCGAACCCGCGCTATCCTACGCCGGGAGCGCACGGCGCTACAGCGCCCGGTGAGCACAACGCTGACGACGAAGAGGATGACAATGAAGAGCCGACGAGCGCATTAAACGGCAGACCGGTTCTGGTGTCGGCCGATGCGCTGCCCGACTTCAAACGGATCGTCACTGGCACGGACGGCGACGCAACCCTAAAGCTGTCGACCGCCGCACGAAAGGAATTCGTGGCAGTCGAGATTCAGCCCGGTATCGCTATCGTTGCGGCGACCGCGCGGTTCAGTGAGCGGGCGCAGTTCACAACGTTCGTCAAAGACCTTGCCGCACGCGATCTGCTCGTGCAGGAAGAAATGATCGCGACAGAGGAAGTGATCGCGGCAATTTACGAAGGGAAACGGCGCGAAGTAACCGGGACCGTGGAACGCGAGGCGTCGCGTGCCATCGGCAATTTCCGGGACATCATCGAAGCCGCGCACGCGTACGGCGCAAGCGACATCGCGTTTGAGCCACGGGACTTTCGCGGAGAAGTGGAAGTTCGCTTCCGGGTAAACGGCGATGTGTATACCTATCGGCGTCTGCCAAAAACCATCGTCCGCCGCGCGCTGTCTGCCGCGTATTCCGACCTGGTTCAGAAGAACACTAACTCGGGCAACTCGTTTCAGCCCAGCGCGACGCAGTCCGCAATGATCCCGCTGGTGGCGGGGCGCGACACCATCAATCTGCGCTGGCAGTCCGCGCCGACAGTGGGCGGCTACGACGTCGCCCTGCGTTTGCTCGATGGGAACTTCAAGAATTACTCGGTGTTGATGCCCGGGCAGATGGGCCTCGCGCCGAGCCAGTTGGCCCTGATCGACACGCTCAACTATGTGAGCGGCGGCATTACTGTTCTTACGGGCGAGACGGGTTCGGGAAAGACAACGTTGCTCCGCGCACTGTCGTACATGTTGCCCGACCGCGAGCTAAAGAAGCAGTTCGCCGTTAGCGAGCCGTCCGAATACCCGTTGCCGTGGCTTTCGGAAATCTCGATCATTCGCCGCCCGGACGAAACCGACGACGAGGCGAACCGCAAATACGCGGAAGTGATCCGCACCCTCATGCGGATGGACCCGGACGATGTGACGATTTCAGAAGTGCGCGACCGCGTGGTGATGGGGCTTGTGTCGGAGCTTGCGCTCACCGGACATCCTGTGCGCTTCTCGCTGCACGCGGGCGACATCATTTCTGCGTTCATGCGGATGGCCGGCGGCCGTCTCATGCTGCCCATCGACGAGCTGGCCGCCGAAGGGTTCGTTAATGCCGTCGGCAACCAGAAGCTCATACCTACGCTATGCCCGCACTGCAAGCTCCCTGCTGAAGATGTGATGCAGGAAGCCGATCTCGAACTGCTGCGCTCGAAGTTCGGACTCGACACGTCGCGAATGGCTTGCCGCAACCATGCCGGTTGCCAGCATTGCCGCCTCGACGGTCTCTTTTCGCGTGACGGCAAAGTGGCCGGCGGAACAAAGCGGCCCACGCTGGTTGCAGAACTGTATAGGCCGACCGATGAATTCCGTCAGCGAATTGCGGTTCGCGACTGGACGGGAGCACGCGAGGTATGGCGTCGGGAGCGCAAGACCGCCTTCGATAACGAGGACATGACCGGAAAGACGGTATATGAACACGCTCTTTTCAAGGCTTCCCGTGGCGAAATAGACCCACAATTTATCAACCGTTCGATGCAGTCGTTCGGGCAATACCGCGTGTTTCCAGGCGCGGACGGAAAACTTTAAGAGGCTGACGGGTCATGTTTAGTTCGTTGATTGCGCTCCTCCCCGAAGCGACACAGATGCGTATCGCGCGCTGGCGCTTCCAGAGCGTGCGCGAGACGTTCTACAAGGAAACGCGCCTCGACATCGAGAAGAAGGGCTTGCGCGACGTCGAAACGCTGCGCGAGCGGCTCGAGACGTATGAAAACCGCAACCGGAAGCGCAACCGCATCGTGTGGAAAGTCTTTACCAAGGTACGGGAGCGGCTGGTGAAGGGCGACTCATTCTCGGCCGCAATCAGGCCGTTCATACCGGGTGACGAGTACACGCTGTTCGATATTGCTGACGAGTCGACGCAGAGGGACGCAGTGGTGCGGGGATTCGAGCTTGCCGAAATGGCGGCGTTCGCCAAGCGCACTCTGTCGTCACAGACCGCGCTACAGGTTGCTTATCCGACGTTTCTGCTGGTCTACCTGTACGGCTTTTGCATGATGTTCGGCGGCATGATCTATCCGCAGGTCGTAGAGATCAAGCCGCTCGAGCAGTGGCCTGATGCCGGGCGGCTGCTGTACCACATCGACACATTCGCCTACGACTACTGGTGGTTATCCACGTCGGTCGTCGTCGGAACCATAGCAGCCTACTTCTACAGCCTGAAGCGCTGGGTCGGGCCGCTGCGCATCCGGTTCGACGGCTTCCCATTGATGTGGCGCAACCGGCGCGACATGCGCGCAGCGCTGTTGATTGTGTCGCTCGCTGGCCTGTTCGATTCAAACCTGACGTTGCGCGCGGCGATCAACCGGGTCGCCCATACGGCCGATCCATGGATGCGGTGGCATCTGACGACGATGAACAAGCGCCTCACGCAGCGACCCGATCAGCCAATGCGTGCCCTTGACACGGGCATCTTCTCGGAAATGATCGTAGACACGATCACCGATGCCGCCGGTCGGGATCAGTTTGAAGCGGCGATCAAATCGCTCGGACGCGATTCGCTTGGCAGAGTCGTCGAAGCGGTGAAGCGCAATGCGCGAATGACTCACTACGTGCTTCTTGGATTTGCTGTAGTCGTTTTCCTGACGATCGGAGTGGGCTCGTACGTCGTCACGGGAGCGGTCAACATGAGTGGTGGCATTCCGGTAGCAGGCGCGCAGTAAGCGCTCAACCAGCAGTCATATCTAGGCACGCTGATAAGGCGTGATCTTCGGGAGAAATCTGATGCAACAAAAAAACACCAACGCTGTCCGTCGTTTGAGTCTTCTTCGGATGGGCCGACGAAAAAAGCAGTCAGGTGAACTGTCGCTGATCGAGGCGGGGGCATACATGGCGGGCGCTGCGCTGCTGGCCATAGCGGTCATTAAAGGCAGCACCTATGTCTACACGCTGATCAAGTCCTCCGAGTTCACCAGCGAAGCGCAGATGTTTCACACCGGCATCCTCAATGCGACGCAGAACGATGCTGACTTTTCTGCTGAGACGCTAACTACGTTGGCGACGAACAGGGCGTTCGACTCGGCCGGAACGCGTCTGGCTAGCGACAAGTCGTCGCTGAAAGGGATCTTCAATCAGGCCGTCACTGTCAGTGTCGGAACACTCAGCACGGCGAACGACTCTCTGATTCTTAACTATCAGGTGCCTGCCGCCGTATGCGCAATGAGCGTTGCCGCGTTGACCAACACGTTCTCGCAGGTCGGTGCGAACGGCACGACGCTCTCGGGGCCGACCACAACGTTCAGCAGCACTACGGCGGGCACTGCGTGCGCATCTGCGGGGGCCTACGCGACGCTTCAGCTTTACACGTCGCGCACGTAACGGGGCGATAGGACCATGGGCAGCTTGCTCGAAATGATGTTCGTCCTTTTGGGCTCAGCGATCCTGACAGTGCAGGGCATCAAGCTAGACATTGAGCATCAGCGCGCGACGATGCTGGCGCTGGAGGGACAGAACGAAGCGACGCTGGTGACTGCCTTTCAAGGCTGGATCACTGATAACTTCGGCACGATCCTGACGCAGTACGCCGCCTCCAATATCGCGACCGTCACGCCTCCGACGATCGCTCAACTTGTGACGGCGGGCAACCTCAAACAGGCACACAAAAGCGGGCCGTATTGGGGTGGTGCGTACGTCACAACGATGACGATGGTGCCGTCAGGCTGTACGCAGACAGCGGGCGACTGCCACGTCGCCTTCACGATGTATCCGAACACGCAACTGCTCAAGGGCGGCAAGCCGGACGTCGCTGGTGCTGCACAGATCGCCCTGGCCGGTTCGAAGCTGGCGGGCACGAGCCAGTTCGGCTATTCGAACGCACAGAGCCCAGCGCAGATCACAGGCATCAACGGGTCATTCACGGCAAGCAACCCGTTAGGATCGAAAGCTGCGTCGATCATGGCGACGAACGGCCCCGACACAGACGGCAACTCGGTGTATATCCGGCGCGATGGCAGCTTGACCTGGACCGGCGATCAGGATGTCAACAACGTCAGCCTTAAAAACGTCAACGACATCAAGGCACAGACGCTTGAGGCAAGCGGTGCGGTGACCGCAGCGAGCGTAGCGGCCACTGGTGCGGTTACGGCCGCGACCATGACTGCAACGGGGGCCATAAAAGGAAATTCCGTCACGTCGACGACCACATTGCAGGCAGGAAACATCGCAGTGCCACGCGCGGCTTGTACGCCTAATGGACTGATCGGAAGCAATAGCGATGGATCGGGACAGCAGCTTACCTGTCAGTACGGTATCTGGCTTCCGACGGGGGGGCAGCTATTGAGAATGGGCTATTTCCCGGTGAATAACGGCTCGACTGTCCCGAAGCCTACTTGCCCAGCAGGGGGGACGCCAATCGTGGAACCCACGCCGTGGAGCTGGTATGTCAACACATCGGCCACTGTGAACTTCAACGCCACCGACTACGGAACCTACTGGTACATCACCATTACCGATGGCGGTGGTGCTGGTATCCAGGGAAGCGGGACGGCCGGAACCTACTGCTCCTACTGACACACAGACATGACTGAGAAAACGGTAATCCCGTCGCTGCGCGCGGCAGTTCTTTGTTCGGCGCTTCTAGCGCACGTTGTGCTGGCCAACCCTGTCGTTTGTTCGCCGGGGTATTGGGACGCTACCTGCAATCCGAGAATCGCGGCAGGCTATCAGGCGCCGCCTACATGCTCGCAGGACCCGGGATGGACGACTGGCTCGGCCGCGCAGTGGCAGGGCTCGCATTTCTCGTCGCCGCAGTGTAATTACCAAGCGCCGCCGAGTTGCCCTGCTGGTTACTCTACGATTTCCGGCCCGTCATGGAACGGTTCATCATGGGTTGGGCTCGCATGTGCGATACCACCGCCACCAAGTCAAGGTACATGTCAGTACGGATTTTTGAGCGGACCCACGTGGACCGGCAGTTCGTGGTCATACACCTGTAACGCACCGCCGCCACCGCCGCCTCCTGTTGGAGACCGTTCAGCGATTTGTTCGGATGCGATTACCGCAGGAATGGCGGCGCTACGTCCCGTGAGATTTGGCACATTCTCTGCACTAGATGCGCAAGGTTATGTCCCGCCTGAGAAGGGGGGCGGATATCAAATGTCCATGTATGGCGGCGACACTCACTATTCTGGAGCTACTGACGGGATTTGGGCATATGACGCAAACAACCCCGGTGGGGCTGGTGGTCCCACTGGAAGCGGTGGCATTGGTTCCTGCATATTTCGGGCGGGAACGTCGAATCTGCTTATGTGGGAATATGACATTGTGGTCAGCTATGACGGCGGTTAAAAACCGATACCGCTGACGGGTTAGGAGCGGAACAACGAAAAGGGGTGCAGTCCGCAAAGGCTGCACCCCTTTCTGTATTGAAGCGTGTCTTGCGGGATAGTGTTAGCCGACGATGTTTCCGGTCGTGAAGGTGAAATTACGCGAAAAAGCCGTGCCGTTGACCGTGCCAGTGACCGAAACGCTGTATGTCGTATTCGCCGTCAAAGGAGTAGCCGGATAAGCCACCGCTGCATACGGCTGCGTGATCTTGTTCGGATCGTTGGCCGAATAGAGCAGTTGCAGGTTGATGACGTTGCCGGACGGGTCGGTCATCGTGCCCGAAGTCAGCACAATCGTATCGGTCGCGTTGCCGATGACAACAACCGGCGTGCCCCACGGACCCGATGTATTCGGCGGCGTAGGCGATTCCGAAACGGCCTTGTACGGAACGCCGGTCGTGCCTTGACACGGAAACGTCATGGGTCCGCTTGTGGTGAGTTGCTGCATCGACGTGTCTGCGAGAGTCAGTGAACCCCAAGCCACCGGGAAGCCATTCAGTGCCGTCTCGTATTCGCCAACGCCCATCTTCGTAACGGGGGTCAGCAGAATCTGAGAGTGGTACACGGTCGAAATCCACTCATTCACCAGTGTCTGGCCGTACTGCGTTTCCGAGAGTGCCGACGTGGTGTAGTAATTCGCACTTACGCCACCAGTGTATGCGACAGCAGACGGGAATCCGAAATGAACGTCCCGATCAACGTAACTCACGCCGGTAAAGCCTTGCTGACCAGCCGTTTCGTTGTCGGCCACCGTGTTGTTCAATCCTTCCCACATCGCATGCGCTTGCGCAGCTTGATCGAGAATCGTGTTTTGCTGAACTGCCGGGAAACCGCATTGCTGACGGTAGGCGTTGACCTGATTAAACATCGCAAGCGTGGCGCTGTTCGCTGCGTATTGCGGGGTGGGTTGAGTGCCCGTTACCGGAGAGCTGGCCGAACTCGGAGAGCTGGCCGAACCCGGGGCGCTTGCCGGCGTCGCGGCGCCGGTAGAGCTGCTCCCCCCGCCACCGCCACCACCGCATGCGGCGACGAGGATGCTGGCTGCAACCGCAGCCGAAGTCAGTGCGAAAGTGCTTTTGATGGTCATTTTTCTGGCCCTAGTCGTTAGTGCAGTCGCCCCCGCGATCTGCTTACTTTCATCTTATCGAGCGCAATCCAAAGTCAAGGCAGCGTCGGCCGCAACCTTCGGAAAGCGTGAATGCTTACCGCAATTTTCACGTGCGCAGGCATTGTAAAGAGCGGTAAGCACTTGCGGCGAGCCCGTCGTTGTGTAGACGCAACCGTTTGCTACCGTCGCCCGGAGCGGTTCCTTCGCCGGTTTATGCGAATTGCAACGAATAGCGCGGCGAGTAGGATGCCGGCGATCGCTGGCTGTTGTTTTCCAACCGTTGAGAGCAGCAGCGACCCGCCCCACAGAAGCGCGAGGAAGAACACAACACGCTTGAATGTCTTGCTGTCAAGCACGCGCAAGATGCGGCCACCTGACTGCGCGCACCGTTTCGAGTACTGTTCGTTGGATCGTTCAAGGTCGAAGGCTTGCGTGTCCTGCGTCGCCTGCCGCTCGGCTTTGTAATGCCGCTCGTACCGTTGAAACCTTGCGTCGCCACGGCCCCTGAGCCAGGCCGCGACGCTGTCACCGAAGAGATAGGCGAAGTCCTGCATATCAGTGGATGACGTCCGAGCAGAACTCCACCGCGCCAATGACATCCGGAATGCATTGGCCGTCGGCTTCGGCGTGGAACTCGCCAGTCTCAATGTCGCGCCAGCCGAACTGTGCCCGGCCATCGTGAGAGAAAACCACCAACCCAATTTGAACCGCGAAATCCTGATGCATGACGCACTCTCCTTCAGTGTGACTGCTTGCGCTTGCTGACCTGACTCTTTGGAGAGAGAAGGTAGTTGCAACCGGGGCAGCTAAAGTCCTTCGCCAGTTCAATCTTCCCTTCGCCGTTGGACAGGACGTAGTCCGTGCCGCAGCTGCGGCAAGGTGCCATCGTCAGACGGGAGTCAAGCGCCATCGCCCTCGTCAGGTGATTGCCGCGATCGGCCGTAATCACGAGACTTTTGCCGAAGGTCTTGGCCATGATGTCGTTAGCCGCAATGAGCGCTTCGGGAATGTTCCCGCCGTTGTCCAGCGCACTGCGATAGAGCCACACGTATGTCGTCGCCTGAAGCCGATGAACGGATTGCTCGACGTACCAGATCAACGACGTAGGGTTGCATCCGCAAGGCGAACTCACGCCGTGGATGTGCTTGTATGTGGCGCGAGCCTTGCCCGGGTTCAGGCTAAAGAGGTTTGTTGCGGTCGATGCCCGGCAGCCTTGACCCATCATCATGCGTGCGAACACCTCCTTTTCGCTTCGCTCAAGCCGCAGGTCTGTCCACGCGTGCTGATAGGGAAGGGAGGCGGTGCGAACGGGGGAAGTGCGCATCAGATAGTGAGCGACCGTTTCTTCGGTGAGCCACCCAGCGCCGAATTCCATCCAGAAATTCGAGTCGTGGAAACGCCACCGGAAAAGCGGAAACTTGATCGCGCCGATCGCGTTGTCAAGCCGTGCCATCGGGAGCGATTTGAGATACGACGCGAGTTCTTTGGAAATGCCGAGTAGCGGTATGGCGGCGACATTCATGTGCAGCACGTCCTTAAGCAACTGAACGTAAGCCTGGTTGTAGTGGTAGATGTCCCGACTGGTGATCTGGTCCACTCGCGGCATCTGTTCGGTCAGCTTCTCGACGTTGGGCGAAAACATGGCGCCGTCGACGAACGTCTCCCAGTCGCGCGGATCGTCGAGGACTGGAGCAAGGGCAACGAACGGGAGGTTCATAAGCGTTGCCTTCGCGGCGGTCTGCTGCCGGAAAGTATCCATGTTGGCGTGTGAAACGCCGAAAATGCTCTCCAGCTCGCTATGGCCGGCAAGGGCGAGAAACATGAAGTCGGTAAGGGAAAAGTTCGCGCGCTGTATTTTCTCGGCCAGCCAGGGCGTGAGCAGTACGTTGCGCGCGTCGGTGCTGAGCGATTTTTCGGTAGACATTATTTGATTTTCTCTCTTGTTAATCACGGCGCCCGGTCTAAGGCGCCATCCACTGAGCATCGGTTTATTACCGCTGCAATGCCGAATCGATTTCGGCGACATATTTGCGCAACTGCGCAGCAAGTGCTTCAAGCGCTGGGTTGTACTGTTTGGGGTCCGGGGATGCGAGGACGGCCAGCTGGAAAGTGCTCATCTTGCCGCTGACGTCTTCCCAGGCCACGGTCAGCGCTTCAAGAGAACTCTGCACTGCCTTCCCCGCATTCAGTTCGGCTTGCTGGCGACTGATTTCCGCCTCAATGTTGGCTTGATCAATCTTAAGCGCCTGCGTTTTGCTCTTTACCTCTTCGAGCTCCTCGTAGGCGTCCATCACGGCCTGCTTGGCGGTCTGATATCCCGCGGGAAGGGTCTCGACGGGAATCTCGACCTTTTCTACTTTTGCCGGTGCGTTCAGGGCCGCCTTGAGTTCCAAGGAAAGTTCCAGTACTTTCTTGTTTTGGACAGCCAGTTCCTGTTCCATCGTCGGATAGCCGGCAGTGCGTTCGGTAAGAGCCTGGCGAAGGTTGGCGATGCTGCTTTCCTTTTCGGAAAGGTGACGCTCGTAAGTCGCAAGTTGCTCTCTCAGATGCTGACTTTCGCGCTCTGTGACATCGAGTTGCGTCTTGTGATCCTCAAGGATCTCGTGGATTTTTTCCAATTCGCGAGCGGCGTCTTCGGCCTCTTCCTCTTTAAGCTGGAGTTCTCGCAAGAGCCTTTCGACGTCGTCCTTGGTCATCTTCTTGCCGTTGGGAAGCTCATTGGCTTCCTTCTTCTTCAGCATGATGGTTTCGATCTGCTCTTCCGTGACGTCTTGCGCGGCCAGCAGATTAAGCTCTCCATAGCTGAAGACTCGGATTGCTTCCGCATTGTCGGCAAACTTCTGATGGCATCGAATGTAGCCGCGCGCGCTGGGCTGTGTGATCCCCATCGCCTTATGGAAAAACGCAAAGCACAGTTGCGCCGCCTTCCTGCGAGCAGGAAACGTATCGCCGACCTTCCCGGTGTGGTGGGTAATGGCCATCTTCACCATCTGCTGAAGGTGACCGCCGAGGATAATGAGTTCTTGTACAACCTTCGAGCGGGACTCGGACACCGACAGCATGTGCTCTACGAGCTTGGCGATGAAGTCGGTGTGTTCCGGCCCGGTGCCAAAAACGTCTCGGGCGGCTGCGGCAATGTTATCGCGGGTTACCGCGTTCGGATCTTGGACGCTAAAAACGAATTCATTGATTGGGTCAAAAGAGACCATATCCGCGGCATTCCCCGCGCTATCGTCGTGTGGCGTGATCCCCGGCAGCAGTCCCGGAACTGGCCCTCGGCTCGACGGCATCAAGTCAGTACTGGACGTCTTGCGATTTTGCATTCTTCTCTCCAGAAGTTAAAAGAAAACGACCACCCTTGTTGTCGTCGTGGAAAAAGAGCATGTGCTCAAGACGCGACTGGGCGAATGTCCCGCTGTCGTTTATTGCGCGGCGTTGTTGGGTCGATCGTGGCTGCGGGCGCCTGTCAACAGCTTCAGAACCGCCAAACCAAACGTGAAGACCCTTGCCGCGCCAGGGTTGTCGCCGAACTTTGATGACAGCGTAGGTCGTCGCTTTCGTCTCGCGCATGTTGTGCCCCGGTCTGGCGTCTATGAGCAGACGCTGAGTAGTAAGAGAGAGTAACGCTGTGTAACTGCGCTCAACCTGCGAAAGGCGGCGTTTTTATACCGGCTTTCCGCCATGGGAACCGCGTCATATTCGTCTGACGAAAGCCTCAAGGTAGGTTTAACGGTTACATTTCTGAAACATTTAGGGAAATCGGTGGAAGATTTGGTCTATCGCTCCTTGTCGGCCACGTAAGAATTACCACTCACGCGTGCGAGATGCGCGTCCATCGCCGCTCGGGTGGTCTGTAGTAAGGGAGCTATCGCGGTGGCAGCCTTCCTGACATCAATTGCGGGTAACCCGCTGAAGCTATCGCGGCGCGCGCGAAGCCAGTGCGGCAGGTCGCCAAGAGAAAGAAGGTCGGAGTGCAGCGCGGGGCTAAGGTGCGCGTCGTCGGAAACAAGCAGCCCTGCGCCGGCGACTGGCCATAGTGTTGGCAGCCGACTGCGAAAAAAGGCGACCTTGGTCCGGTTCTGTTCAAGAGGGGATCGACGGTCCTGAGCACTGCCGTCGCGGTCGGTTCTCGTCAAAAACCCCTGCGCACTCGACGGGCTGATGTGCCCCGACCAGTTCTTTGTCTCGAACACGAAGATGCCGAACGGGGTCACTGCGAGGTGATCGATCTCTGCGCTGGGGAAGTCGGTTCCCGGCGCATGTTCAATGATGATCGGTCCTTCGAAGAGGTGATAGTCAGCGCTGCAAAGCGCGATCAGGGTTTCGCGTAGCCTGGCCTGCGCTTTGGCTTCGCCCGCCGCGCCGAGTGCCGCGCTACGGTCTTTAGGTTTTTGCCGAAGCCATTGGAAGGATGGGCGTTTCTTGCGGGTGAGGAGTTGCCATGCGCCGACGCCTAAAAGGATCTCGAAGAACATCTGTTGCCCCATGCAGTGTGATGTGTAGGACCAGCTTGACACGCTCACATCGAAGTCAAGGAAGCTAAAGACGTCGAATCCACATCGCAAAGGCGAAAGCGCACCTGTTTTCTGAAGCTTTACCGTCGCTCGGTCGCGGTGAGATGCGTAAAGTGGCATTCATCCCCGCGTCTCCGACGCATCGACCCGAGTTACTGGCCTTGTTGGACACGCGGCCGGCCTCTATCCCATCTCCCATCTGTTTGCTTCCGCCGATAGCTGCTTTTGTCACGCCTTGCTGAGCCGTGAGAAAAGCGTCTCTCCGCGCGCCCGTTTTCCCTGCTCGTTTGAGCATCGAAACGGTCCAGTGCCTTCCAGCCTGGACATCCCCTAGTGCGTTATTTTTCTGGAGAGAAAAATGCCGAAGCAGTTCGTTATGAAGGCGACCCAATCGCCGTTGTCGTTCCTTGCTGTGTGTTTTGGCCTTTGGTTTGCGGCTCATTCATTTTTCGCTGCTCTTTTCGTCGGTTTCGTTGTCTACCGGTGGATCAAGGCATCGATTCGCAACGCAATGAAAGACGAAAAAGAAGCAAGCGATGCAATAGCAGCAACCTCCGCGACTGCGCAGCCTCAGGCTGAAGCGGTTAAGGCGGCGGCTGTCACTCCTATAAAACGACAGTACGCCAAGTCACCTGTCGTTGTTCCGCTTAAGACAGGCACCGACGAATAGTCGGCCCGCCACTGACCGCAAAGATGCCCGTTCGGGCGTCTTTGCACCTTCACCCCAACGGGAACCAACCCGTTGCGGGCATGGGTTCCCGTTCACCGGAGACTACCCATGGAAACCGAAATCACGGCATGGCAACTCGATATGTTCGGCGGGGATCAGCCAATCCTTGCCAACGCACCTCCCAAGCCTGACCCGCTACCTGATCCGCAGTTCTGGAGCGAAGCGGTGCGCGACAAGATGGTCGACGCGCTGGTGGAGCTTGCTACCGACAGTCGCCGTGGCGACAACATGCCCGAGTCGTTGATGGATTGCTGCACGCTACTGAGCGACCGACTCCGCAACCGGAAAAAGCTCGAGCTTGACGACTACCGCGCAACGCTCGGTTGGGTGATGGAGTTCTGGGACGGCGCCTTGCCGTACCGATACGTTTGCCTCATCAACGGCGTCGATCCTGAGATCCTGCAGGACGTCATCATGAGCAATCCGCTCCTGAAGCGCGACATGGAAGACGTCCGTCGTGGCTGCTTCGGTTCGTTGCTGTAGGAGAGCCGAAATGACGACAACGACATTTAGCAGGCTCCTCGGCGGCCTCTTTGGCGCAGGCGAAAGCAAACAATCAACGCCAGCAGCGCCTCCTGGACCGGTAGTTGTGGGACAAGGAGGGCGCAACGAGCGGCACGTCGTGATAGCGGGCGAGGCACGGCTCTTTCGCGATGAGGGCGACGTCGTCGTCCAGTTCCGTCCGGCGTTCGACTACGAGCTACGCGACACGCCAGTCGGTATGAAACTCGTTCCCTCACTGGAGCCTCATTGGGCCGTAGTCAGCGAACATCAGGGCTCGCTGAGGGACGCGATCGCGGCAGCAATCAGGAGTGCCGCTTCGCCGTTTGCTGTCGAAGCCGACGCCAGAGAGATCCAGCCTCGCACGCGATCGCCCGTCGTATCCGGCCCCGCGACAACTGTCATTGACAACGAAGCGCCTGCCTTGGCGTCGCTTGCAAAGGCACCGACCGCACGCCGGACGGAGCGTTCACACTACGGCGTGGTGAAAGAGTGGGGCGAACGTGAGTTTCCGGACGGCAAGCGCCCGGGCAAGACGTACGAGTCGTTCTGCTTAATGCTCGAACACCGCGGCGAGACCAGCGTGTTGCAGGGGGAGGGTCTGCGCGATGCGATAGCGGAAGCGCACTGCCGCATTGGCGATCGCGTCGAAGTCAGGCGTCTCGGCAAGACGAAGGTCCCCGCAGTCGACAAACGCGGGCAGCCGAAGCTCGATGCCTCCGGCGCGCAAATCCTCTGGGACAAATGGCTGTGGTCCATCACAAAGAAGTAGTGATCGTTCTGCATCACCGTTGATCCCGAAAATACTCACCGTCGATCCTGTATCGGCTCACCTTTCGTTGTTGTGCCCGTCCCCCACGGATGGGCATGGCAACGGAGGTGAGTTTTCTCCTTCCCGGTCCCGGCCGGAACCCCAATAGGCAACGCCTTCCTTGCTGAAAAAAGCCGTATTCCTTCACCGCTGCGTGATGGACGGCTTTTTTGAGCACGGTTTCACCGCCTGTAAAGGCATCGACCTCAACCACACCACTACTGGAGTGACATATGAATGTTAAGGACCTCAGGCTGTCCCCGGAACAGTGGATTGCGTTGCTCCAGAAGTACGGGGTGCCCGCAACGTCATTGACCGGAAAGGGCGCGCCCTGTCCCATTTGCGGCGGTAACGACCGCTTTACCTATGACAACAAGCGCGAGCGCGGCGATTGGGTTTGCCGTAAGTGCAACGACGGAAGCATGAAAGCCGGTGACGGCTTCGAGCTCATCTGCAAGAGCGCGGGAATCACATTCCGTGAATTGATGCTGGAACTGGACGGTGGCATCCCTGCCGCTATGCCCAGCGGGCAGAGTCGATTGGGCAAAGCGCCAGCGGCCAGCCGCAAGGCCGACCCGGCGTGGGCGCGCAAAAGGCTCGAATCAATGTGGGACAGCGCTGTCGTCAACGGTCGCGATGATCTTATAAGCCGCTATCTGCGCGCACGCGTTCCTGGTCTTGAAGTCTCGCCATCGTCGGCGCTACGTCTGGCAATGCTCGAGTACCGGCACGAGAAGAAGGTGATCGGCAAGTGGCCCGGCATTCTCGCGAAATTCACGCTGCCCGACGGCCGCCTCGGGACTCTTCACCGGACGTTTCTTGACCGGACGAAACCTGCAAAGGCCTCGATCATCACTAACGATGGCGAGGTTTTGCCTCCGAAGCTGAACGACGTGACTGTGAACAGGTTGAACGGCGGCGCAGTCCGGCTGATGGAGCCGGTCAATGGCGAGATCGGTGTAGGCGAGGGTCTGGAGACAGTGCTCGGCGCGCACATGCTGTTTGGTTCGCCTGTCTGGTATTGCCTGAACCGCATACTGCTTTCCGACTTCGTTGTCCCGGACGGGCTTGGAATCCGAGTCGTGCACATCTTCGCGGATTTTGATGCGGTCGATCCGAAGACGCGAAAGTCTCCGGGGATGGCTGACGCACTGGCGCTTGCCAGGCGTCTGCGCTCCGACGGCTACACGGCAATCGTCCATCGGCCGAGAATCCGGGGGACTGACTTTGCTGATGAGTGGCTGGCGTCGTGTAAAGAGCCTCGCGGCCCTGCGGTCCCGGTTCGGGCCGGAAGGACGCCCGAGGCACTGCATTTCTGATTAACAGCGGGTTCACCCGCTCGTAGTTTTTCTTAAACCGCCCGGTGGGGATTCGTCCCCGCCGGGGCCGCAATCCGTCTGGGCTTTCCTCATGGAGAGAAGCATGTTCAAGATGATTGTTGGCCGGTTCGAGATTGTCGCTACGTCGGGAGTCAGGAATGGTTCTGTACGGGTCGGAAAGTCGGACGCACAGGCCTACGACGTGATCGATCGACGTCGGATTGGCATCGTGATCCCTGACAAGATCGGGGTGGAGCTTGACGACGCGTGGTCCTATTGCGTTCGCCATCAAGGTCGAGCTCAAGGCATCGCTCTATTGCATTAAACCAACCCCATGACGACAAAACCCGGCCACTGGCCGGGTTTTTTTTCGTCCTGACATTGGGTGGATCAAGGGCGTCACCACGGGGAGGTCTTGATCCGGAACACAATCTTCAACAGGAGCATCATCATTAAGAGGAAAGGACGCAGTATGCCAATCGCCCAAAGGAATCCGATGCCGCACACTAGAAAGACGGCAACAGTGAAATCACATTTTGGCAACAGGACATCGATGCCGATCAACCCGAAAAGTGCTGCGGCGATGACTGCGCGGCGTGCGAGCGGATCCAGATTCCGGAATTTCTCAAGCATGATCGCGGTCCTTGCGAAGCCATGACAGCGCCGCACGGCGCAGATGATATGCCGACTCCCACGCAGCAACGGCCGCTGCCACAAGAAGCCAGAAGCGCGTAGCGCGAGTCCAGTCCGCATTAGCGAGAACGTGTAAAAGGTCCATTGCTTTACTCCTGCTGTTGGGGGCCTGCTATTGCAGACCGATGACCTATCTTCGCAGATGCGGCGCGAAGTCAAGGCCATCGGCCGCAACTAGCTAGAAACCAGCGAACTGGTCGGCAATTGCGTCCGTGTCGAAACGCTTGGCGCCGGTGACCGTCGGATCGACGGCAAACGGTTCTATCGGTTGCACTGCGGCTAACGAGGCGGCACCAGTTGAGAAGGTAGGTGCTGGACCGCTTTCTACTGTAGCTGTTACCTCCGTGACGCGCCGGGGCGTTGGCGCGTCAGTCATGCGCATGAACGGCGCGTCGAACGGGGCGGCGGATGTGCCTCGTCTCGCTTCTCCTCCATTGAGCGCCGCTCGCGCAAGTGCACGGAGGGCGCCGGCGCGCATGCGCTCGTTGTCGAACTGTTTGACGTAGGCGAAGAGATCAGGGTCCGTCGCTTCGTTGAGCGTGACTTTGACCACGGCCTTTCCAATCATGCAGCGACTCCGAGTGCCTTACGTTCGCGGGCAAGGGTTGCTTCGCCGACGATCAGGAACCCTTTGGCGTTGGCATAGCAGGGGGCGTCAAGCACGTCGAGTTGTACGCGTGGGAATGCTGCCCGTATCGCCGGCTCGTACAGAGCTGCGCCGCCTCCGGTGAGAACGATAGAGCGCAAATCCGCGGTGCGGCCGACACGATTCTGCATTTCTTTGACCGTTGAATTGATGATGGCCTGGGATTGGTCCAGATAAGAGATGAGGTCGATGTCCTTGCCGTAGAACAGGAGCGGCTTTTTCTCGCGCAGGCACTTGTCGATGCGCTCGATATCGTCGACCGGCTCTTTTTCGTTCTTTGCGATCAACGACGCAATGCTCTTGTAGACCTGAGACGCCCCGCCCGGAGCGCCGCCGCTGCGGCGGTCATTCATCGTGAAGCCGTGAGCGACCACCCAGTCCGTCGTGAAATATCCCACGTCGATAACCATATGGGCGTTCTCGCGATCAAAGCGGCTGCCACCATATTCCGAGAAGGAGACCAGTGATCCGAGCGGTTGCGGCACAACCTTGACTGAGTGAATCCTGATATCGCCATGGCCGAAGTTGAGCGTACCGGTGAAAGCATCGCGCAGATGCGCCGAGAACTTGTTAATGGTGTGAACAGGGAGCCCTAGCACCATGCGCTCCACCTCAGTCACGCCAGCAAACTGGAGCGAGCCGCCGAGTAGCGCTGCATAGTTCGCCGTGAGGCAGAAGTCCTCCGATAGCGTGCGGCCTGCGTTGCCATAGGCCGACGACAGTTCTACGCCAGGACCGATTTCATAGGTCGCGCCGTCCACTTCAATTGGCAACACCTTGCGAGAGTGCAGCACGCCTTGTCCGTAGCTCGATACTGCGTCGCTCACCGCGATCGGCGCCACCGACGGAAACATCTGTGTGGCGATGTCTGAACCCATACGGAACGCGCTTTTGGTGTTGCCGTAGCCGACGTCGACTGCGAATACTGATACTTTCATTGACTCTCTCCAGAGTTGTTGGACGTTGTCATTTCCGCTGGGGCCAAACAGGGACCAAGTTCGGGCCAATGTCGTTGTCCTTATGACATGCTCTTTCTCTTGGCCCGAGCTTGGGCCAACGTTGGCCCCAAGGCCGGGTGTGACGGTCCAACTCTATCGGCCCGGGAGCAAAGTCAAGGAAGGTAAAGCTCGCAACATTTAGGCAGCTTTAGGAATACCTAACAGCGACGCCGGCGTTTATTCTCTACGTTACCCACCGCGCAACACGCGCATCGACCTCTGAGTTTCACCATTGAAGGGATCGCTTTGCCTGGCGAAAACCCCTCCTGTCACAGGCCGCAAATTGACGCGGCCTTTTTCTGAAACAAATCAAGAGCAACCCGGGGCAATCTGAGGACCCCGGACACGCGATATCCATTGGGTTAGCGGGCGGTTTTGCCCGAATCTGCGATATGAGACGAGTTGCCACCGGACAGTCGGACACTTCCGGCACCAACGGCAATGACTCAAGATCGCATGGACACACCCTTTCAGCACACGGAGTTGGGACCGTTACATGAAGCCCGACACACTGCGGCCGATTGAGCGGACTTGGGGGTGGGGGTATGTGCTCGCTGAGGTGCGAGCACATCCCTGTACGGAAGACGAACGGCGGGCGCAGCCGGAGAAAGAAGGGCGCAAAAGGTATTGCCGGGCAGTTGGCCGTAGTCGTGCGAGTCGAAAGACAGGCGCACACCGCCACGCGAGAGCGTGTCGAGGCCGGCACGGTAGCCGGAGCAGTCGGCACAGCCGGGTTCGCGAAGCGATAAAACGCTCGGGCCCGACCAGCGAAAAGCGGCAAATGCGGTCAACGACGATGGATCCTGCAAAGGCAGGTCCGGTTCGGGGTGCGCGACAGCAGCAGGTTTCGCAGGCAGCGAGTCGCGCGTAAGCGTGGCGGTTGGCAGCAGACAGCAGATGGACGGTCGATGCACGTTTCTTCCACGTGCGGGGCTGATCGAATGGAATCGCTAAAGGACAGGAAGGCAGGGCCCGGCGGGGTACGCAGAGCGCGCCGACAGGAAGTTCAGGGGATAGGCTCCCGGGGCACTGTAAGCGGCGAGGGATTGAAGGCTAAGAGTGCGGCGTGCGGCTCTCGGACGTCGGGCTACATAACGAGCGTGAGGAAAGAGGATGTCTGCGATATTGAACGTGCGCGCGGTGTTACGAGATTACTGGCTACCTGCGGATTTCAAGGGGGCGCTCGAGCAACTATTGCTTGATAACGTGAACCGTGTCCACAGTCGAACGCGCGTTAGCGCTAAGTCGCTGTCAATCAAGACACAGACGGTTAGGACACAGCAGATCTGTCGTTCGTTCGAGGAACTGCGGCAGAACGGCTACGCGTTGCAGTCCCCTTACTCGCTTAAGCCAAAGCATGTGAAATTTCTGGTTGAACTGTGGATCAGGGAGAAGCTGAGCGGCGGCTCCATCGAGAACAAGCTGACCTATCTGCGCGCACTGGCCAGCTGGATAAAAAAGCCGCATCTGGTAGGTACGCTCGCCGATTACGCCGACCGTGAAGCTTGCAACCTGGTTCGCTCCTACGTGGCGCTGAAAGACAAGTCGTGGGAAGGCAACGGGATCGATGCCGTTGCGAAGATTGCGGAGATAGGACTGACGGAGCCGTGCGTCGCGGTGCAACTCAAGCTGCAAGCGGCATTTGGGCTGCGTGTTGAGGAAAGCTTTCTTCTGCGGCCCGGTGAGGCAGTGCGCGATCACGCCCTACTGAGCGTCACGCGAGGCACGAAGGGTGGCCGCGATCGCGTTGTGCCAATCGAGCTCAAGTACGAGGTCTTGGAGGAAGCGGCGAAATTGGCCAATCCGGTGACCGGTTCAACGATCCCCCTTGGAATGACCAAGCAGCAGTGGAAGTGGCGCTACTACAAGGTTCTTGCGAAGCATGGCGTGAAGCAGTCGGGGCTCGGTGTGACAAGCCACGGCCTGCGCCACCAGTTTTTGCAGCAGATGTACGAGCGAATGACCGGAGTACAGGCGCCGATCAAGCAGCCGGTCGAGCGGGTCGACCGATGTACTCATAAGGAAGCGATGCAACGCATTGTCGAAGCTGCAGGACACAGCCGTGCAACGAAGGCGAACGCCTATCTGTCAACGCATAACGCACTGGCTGCGCGCAAGAACCGCTCGTTGACACGCGAAATGGCGCTGGAGGCCGTCGCGAAGGCTGGCGGGATAAAGTCCCACGCGGCCACTGCAATGGGAATTTCCCGTCAGGCGCTTTATAGGCTCTTGGAGGAGTGAACCCGGCGATAAGTTTCTGTACCCGTCTTACCGCACCTGTACACGTGAATCACCAATTATTGCCTTGGTCCATAATTGGTGATTCGGAAAAAACATAAGAATCAAAGGCTTGTATGGCGCGCTCTTTTAACGCGTTATACGTGTACATGGCTGCGGTGCCCTGACAGGCCGCTCACTGAAAAAGCCAATTGAGCGCCGGGCTCGTCAGTGCGTGGTAGGTGACGATGATGCCGAGGGCTAGAAGCGTCATCAATTGCGGCATCAGCTTTTCGCGGTGGCGGTACGCGGCGCGAATGTATTCGACAGGGGACATGTTTTCTCCGGTAGTTTCGCTCACCGATCTGGCGAGAGTTGAGCCCAGTATGGCGCGGCTCCCAGGAAGTCAAGTCACCAGCGGCTGCGATCCGGCAAGTCGTCTACGGCAGCAGAGACGCGAGTCTCAAAAGCGCATTCCTCGTCACCTCCCGTCGCCGGGATCCGCGGGAACTGGACGGACGCTACGCCATCGATATAGACGAAGCGGGCCATTTGCTGGAGCGTGCGATAGCGCGCGGCGTCCTCGAGCACGGGATCTATAGGCCAGAAATCGCGAGTCGTGATCTTTCCGTCGACAACCTTCTGGGCGAGCATTGCAAAGACGGGACCTCGCTTCTCCCACTCTTCGGTGGTGCGCGCCATCAGATCGAGAATGTACGGAGCGTCGATCGGCGAAACCTCTTTGCGCACGAGATCGAGTAGTTCGCCCTCCGTCGCCGCCGGCCGGTTCAATCTTTGATTCCAGATCTTCCCCGCTTCGTCGAGCGCGGCGTTCTTGTCCTGGTCAATCACAATCCATGGCGTTTGCATCCCGCAGTCCTCGCAGACGATGCAGCAAAGGCGCTCCGTCGGCGGTTCGGAGAGCGAGCGTGCTTCCATGTCGTTCATGATCGGCGCACGGCTTGAGCCGATCTGCAGAAATTCGGTAGAAGGCCTCGACCGGCTTCCTGTTACCCGTTGGGACCAGCCGAAAGCCCAGTTGCCGCCGCAGTGTGCGCAAGGGAAGAGTTCATCAGTCATGGCGGCTTTTGTCGGGTCGGTTTGGCTTGACCAATTGTAATGTTGACCGACCGGCGATACGACACATAACGACAGAAAAAAACACTAATTGGGACAAGTCAGACCCTGAAAGTGTCGACGGCGCGGTTATGCACCTCGTGGGATAGCAGCCGCAGAGGGCGCAATGAGACGGCGTCAAACATCAGACGATATGTGTGTCCGACCGGTACAGAGAAAAGCTGCCCTATAAGGACTTCCCTTTTTTTGCAAGCTGGGGTTGATTTATCCATCCATCCTCGTCCATCCATTCGATTGCCATGTCATCGGGGTACACATTCGGCATTCAGCGGCGAGACAGACTGCACACCTATAAACGGCCTTGTTGAGCACTATCATTGCGGGTGCCCGGGCCCGGATAGTAACCGCGCAGCAGGACTCCATCCGTTGGACGGCGAATACATTTCGTGTAGCGCCTCACAGCTTTTCGAGTTCGCCCGCTGCCGGTCTGACCTGTCGCTATCCTTGCCTTTGCGTCCTGGATTACGAAGTCACGCTTTTAGGTGACGCTGCGAATTTACCTGTTCATGCTGTTGTCCTACCGTGGCTGGGCCGGTGTTGAGGGAGTGGAGACATACGAGGGATCGAAGCGCTCGCCCTTGGCCAGAATTGCCCAGAGGATGCGCGCGTGCTTGTTGGCGACAGCCACCAGCGTTCGATACCAACCCACGCGTGCCTGGAGCTGAACGATCCAGCGCGAGAGCCGGTCGGTTCGTCGATGGGCGCTCGTTACTGCCGAGCGCGCGCCTTGGAACAGCAGCGTGCGCAGATACGTGTTGCCCTGTTTGGTGATGCGGCCCAGGTGGGTCTTGCCGCCGCTGCTCTTCTGTTTGGGCACCGTGCCGATCCAGGCGGCAAATTGGCGGCCGTTTTTGAACAGGCGAGCGTCGCCGACGGTAGCCACCGTGGCCGACGCGGTGAGCGGCCCGATGCCGATGACCGCCATCACGCGCTGCGCGTTGCTGTCGTGCTTCACGTGCGTGGCGACTTGCGCGTCGCACCAGGCGATTTGCTGGTCGAGGCCCTGCAGGTGCTCCCAGCCTCGCAGCAGCGCAGTGCGCGCGACACCGTTCAGTTCGGTGGCCCCGTCCTCCAGTGCCTCGACGAAGTGGGCACGAAATGCATTGATGCCTTGCGGCAGGAACACGCCGAACTCGACCAGCTCACCGCGCAGCCGGTTGACGAGCGCGGTACGCTCCTCAACGAAACCGTCCCGCATCCGGTGCAGCAGCAGCACGTTTTGCTGCTCTGCCGTTTTGACGGCCACGAAGCGCATGTGCGGTCGGCCCGCGGCCTCGCAGATGGCCTCGGCATCGAGCCTGTCGTTTTTCACGTGTTTGCCGCCCTTGCGGTAGGGCGCGGCGAGCTGCGGCGCGATCAGCCGAACCTCGTGGCCGAGCGCGCGCAGCTTGCGCCCCCAGTAGTGGGCTGCGCTGCACGCTTCCATTGCGACCAGGCACGGCTCGAGGTTGGCAAACCATTCGAGAAACTTCTGCCGTGAAATGGCTTTCCTGACCACCACGCGTTCCATGCTGTCCACGCCGTGTACCTGGATGATGTTCTTGGCCAGATCCACGCCGATACGAGTAATCTTGTCCATGACTTTCCCCTTCCCAGATGAGTTGTCTAGCACCAACCATCCTGGCATATCGCTATGCCACGAGATCGGGAAAGTCCTTACTAATTCGTTGGAAGACCGGATCGGCTTACCCTTCAGCGCGCACGGATGGGTTCCGTCGCGGACCTTGGTCAAGACGAGTCGGGCCTCTCTCTGAACAGAGGCAAGATGATCGACGCAGGACAGGTCGATGAGGTCTGAGGCGGCGGCTTCGGCCTTTGACAGCCGTTTTTCTTGCCGCGCGAGACGTTCCTCTTCTTTGGCTTTTTCGGTTGCGTCGCAGGCGTGGCAGTACTTGCCTTTGCCCGAATGACCGCAGGCGAACGTGCGCTTCATGGTGATCCTTCTCGGCTAGATGGTTCACCATTCGACCACGAAGGCACGGCCTGTCAAGTTCAGGTTGACGCGGGTTTTAAGCGCCCTTTTGTCCGTGTCTGGCCGTCAAGTTCGGCTGACAGTTCGAGAATGCGGGAATCCGCGCAGGCAAGCCTGTCCTCAAGCCGCCTTGCATGATTCAGCGCGAGTTCGTACTGTTCAGCGAGCATGGTCAGCGCCCAGAAGGGAGAAAGAGACGCGCCGCAATCGCGACAGGTGACAATGCCGCCTCGCGGGTCGAGCTTGATGTTGTGATGCGCGCATTCACCGGGGCGGTGGGTCCGATTGTCGGTGGTGACGCGCAGGCGCGCGAACGGGATAACACTGCTCATGGCCTGTCGCTCAGCAAGGGGAGTGGTCTATGGGGTGAGGCAACCAGAGTGCAACGCGAACGGGGCCTCAGCCGGGAAAAGGGCGCGCGAGATTGCCTCGTCGCGCCGGTAATGCTGCTCAACCGTGTCGAGGTAACGACGAAACGCTTCGGTGTCGTGCGGCGCAACGCTCGCGCTGCCGCCGGCGAGGCGCACGTCGGTCGGCGCATGCGCATAGCGTTCGATGCTGGCGAGCGCGGCGACGTCTGGCAGCCACCAACGGTTCCACCGGGTTGTGAAAGCAAGCCAGCCGCGCGTAGCCGCATCCATCTCTGTCCATGCCGCACGGAAATCGAGGATCGCGCCCAACGAACTGAAAAAGGCCATTCGGATTGTCGCGTCATCCGCGGCCGCGACGACAATCTGCTTTCGGCGTTCGTCGACCGGATCGGTCGAGCTCGCCATACAGAGGGCCGGATAACTGACGTGCCAGTCGGCGCCGCGTGCTACGGCGCGCCGCAGAAAAAACGAATTCGATTCCATCTTTGCGATCCTGTTATGAGCTATGCCTGCCCCAACCTATCGGCTCGGGCGGCAAGTCAAGTCGCCGGTGGGAGCATGACAGAGCCGAGCGGGGAAGGCGGGACCCATTCGACGCACGGCTCGCTACCCCGCGCATACAGAGCCTGCTTCTCCGTCTTGCGGGCGCGGTAGGCATCGTTCGACTCCATGCCATACACCTCGATAGCGGTGGGTGGCGTCGTATCCATCAGCCGGAAGTCAGGCAGCATTTTATCTGCGTCGTCGCGACGGATCGGTTTCAGGAAGCGTCGGCGCTCTTCCACCAGCCGGTTCGCCATGTCCACCTCGTAGCTCGAGTCACACGGAATGAACGAACGGTTGCACAGTTGCAATGCGAGGTCGATCGCGCGCAGGTTGTCGTCCTTGGTACGCTCAATGATGAGCACGGCGACGATACGTGCCTCGGCCTTGCCAATCATCGGCCACGCATGCCGGAAGGATCTGGCTGCACTTTCGACAAGCTGCTTCGACGCGTAGAACGTTTCGAAGGTCTGGCGCAGGCGAAGGATGAAGCCGTACTTCGAGGGATCGATTGACTTGACCTCGGCGATGACCACGCCGCGATCTGATGCGGCAGGGGTTGTGCGAATCCGGTTGAGGAAGGAATCGAACTCGGCCTTGATGGTCGCCTGTTCGCTTTCCTCATATCGGCGCATCACATGCACGACATCCTGAATTGGCTTGCCGTTGATCTTCCCCTCGCCAAGAACGGCAAGAATCTGTGAACTGCAGGTGCCCCAATTACGCTGAAGCCCGCCGGACCACTGGTTGAGGCCCGCGTCCTCCCATACACGTTGCAGGAAACCGAGCAGGGGCGCCGTGCGGCGAGACGCTGACCGACTGGTGGTTTTCGCCGTGCCGTCTGCCTTAACCGTGCCGACAGTCCGGACGGTCAATGAAACGTCGAGTCTGGCATTCAGCCCAGCAGGCGTACTGCGGATCGCGTCCTGTTCATCGCCAGCGGAAGCGCTGGATTCGGTCGTTTCGGCGAAGAACGAGCAGGTTTTCGAGTTGTGATGGGTGCCTTCCTCCGGCCAGCGAGCGAGATGGAAGAGCGCGCCATACCGGCGAACGACGAGCCGAAGTGGCTTTCCCCCGCTCGCGCTCTGGCAGAGACACTCGGCAAAGCCTGGTGAGCGCTTTGCGCGTTCAAGTCGCGTAGCGAAGCGTGCGGGGTTCTCTTGCACCTCTTCGAGCGAGGTCACCAATCCGTCGAACGTGACGTCTGTCATCGTTTAATCCTTCTGAAACCTGCGATCGCCGACGCCGGCGGTGCCGCGGAACGCGTAAGTGCCGAGCAGCTTGCTTACCTGACGGACACTGCATGCGAACTGGTCGCGATGGTCCCGGGTTGGGAAGCGGGCAACGACGCGTCGGAGAATGCCCGGTGCAATGTAGTCCCGATGCTCGATATATCCGTCGCCAATCAGAGCGTCCATCCAGCAATCGGGCATGCCCAGCGCAGCGAGACCGAAAGGGCCCGACTGACCGCGGCTCGTGTCAAGGAATTCGAAGACGATGGTGATCATGGCTGAACCTCTGAGGTCCTGAGTGCGTCGCCACGCTGGGCCATGCGCCCGAGCGGAACGATGCGCTCGATCGTCGCGACGTCGATCACATGGCGGACGCCGGACGCGTTCTGGAATTCGAGGAAGGTGACGCCCTCGACCACGTGCCTCTGGATAAAGGTCCGTTCAAGCACCGGGCCGGGAAAGTAGCCATTTGACAGTGAGACGGCGCGCGTCTCAATGCAATAGCCCGTTGCGGGTTGCAGTTGTTCTTTGGTCTGCAGCATGCGTTTCAAGACGGTGGGTGTCCGCGCTTTGCGCGATACGCGTCGAAGAGCGAGATCGCGCCGAGTGCAGTGGCGAAAGCGTTGAACAGGGCGAGCGCGATAAGCGAGGCCGAACGCCTGTCGCTGGATGCGAGCTCATTGGCGCGCTGGCGCTCCGCTGTGGCGAGGTTGGCCCTCTGCGCGTTCAGCGACTCATTGAGTGCCTGTTCCGATTGCACCTCGTGCCGCGCAAGAACTCCGGCGCGTAGCGCTACCGGCATATCCCTGATCGCGTCAGAGACGCCGGTCAGTTCGGAGACAATTGCCGTGTCGATCACCACATCGGCTGCTGCGCGTTGATGTCGCAGTTGAAGTCCGGCGACGCCAATGGTCGCAACCGACGTAAGCACGGCGATGGCGAGGATGGAAAGCGTTGCGCGTTGACTGAGTTTCATGATGACCGATGTTGAGCGTGCCCGCGAGCGCGGCGCTGCGCCTATTTTCGGACGAGTCGTCAGGCATGGGCGGGCGCAAAGCTGCGAGAAAAACGGAGCATTAGGATCGTTGGAGAATGCTGGTTCGAAAGGGCGGAGTAATGATGTGCCCGGAAAGACATAGCAAAAGCGCAAGCATTCTCCGGGTGGACCTGTAACGCGTTAAACGCTGCCGGTCCGATCGGTCGAATTCAGGGACATCGGACCGGTGAATTCGCCGGGTCGTTCGCTGCGCTTGCAGCGCGCTGACGCGGACCCACGGCGACGGCTTATCCACAGCTTTGCGCACAGAAACTGTTGATAACTTGTGTCGAGCTTTCCGAAGAGACGGGCCCAAAACGCAGCCATTAACCTTGGCCGACACGTCTGCGCGCCGGTATGTTTACGCATCACCCGCGCATCCGCGCATCGACTACCGCGCATCCGCGCAATCATCTGACGGCTGCTTCTCGCGGTCGCTCATTCAACCCAGACGGGAATCATCCCGCTCTGGCGTGGTGTCCCGTCAATTCCATTGAGGGATACACCATGTACACAGCACTTGTTCAGCAGTTCAAGGACGCACAGGCGAAAGCGGCGGCTGCCTATCTCGAAGTAAGCGCAGCAGAGACCGCGCTGTTTCCAGGCGACGGCCAATACTGCTATCGCGCCGCGGAATCCCGGTCCGATTACAAGACCGAACGTGAACTCAGCGACTTCTGCAATCGGCTCTCGCATGTCCTCGTCAGAGAAGCAGTTCGACGGTTCTCGCCCGAGGGCGGACGGCTGGAGATAGATGACCGCAAGGAACTCGACAACGCGTCAATCGACATTTCCGGCGCGCTGCAGGCCGGCAAGTGTCCTGACTTCGACGCGTTCTGGGCTCATCTTGAACGCACGTTCAGCGGCGACGCCGGGAAACGGATCGGCCTGATCCAGGCCGCGAAGCTGATCATCGACGGGTTCTACATTCGCCCGAATTCCGAGATCAAGCGGACGTCCAGCGCGATTGTGCTCGAAGCTCGCATCTGGAGCGAGACCTGTCACCGCTCCAGCGCCCGCAAGCCGACCTATCAGTCGGGCCAGAACGTGGCCAGTCTGACGCGTGGCCTTAGTGCGTTCGCGGCGCATGCTGGCTTCGACGTTCTATCCTTTGACCTCAAGCATGCCCGACTGCCCGACTACGAATTCGACACTCGCGAGAAGGTCGGTTTCCGTGGTCTGGATGTCGTGATGTACAACGAGAAATGGCAGTTCAAGTTCTCGCATGAGGTCGGAGACGCGCTCTCGCTGTTCATCAGCGAGTTTGGCGCCGACTACCTTGCCTCCCGTGACCGTTACTAACACGGGGGCATCATGTCTCGTCAACGCATCTATCTGTTCTCCCGCTACGTCGCCCGGACGTACGCCTTGCCTCTCGAAAATCTCATCACCATCGTGCGCGCGCGTGATTGCTATTCACCCATGTTTCGCGCCGCGGCTCTGCGCCACATCGTGATGCAAGCGCCGCTACACGTAACGGGCGGCCAGCCGTTTGCCGCCCGTCGGCGAGCCGCGCGCAGGTTCTATCAACTGTAGTGATCTTCCCGCCGGTCAGTACGACCGGCGTCCTTCTTTGGCCCGCTTTCACGCGGGCCTTTTCTTTTTTATGGATGCAATCATGCAAAGAGATCTGTTTTCTTTTGCGCCGGATTGGTACGAGCCGTTGCGCTCGTTGCTAAGCCTCGGTTCGCAGGCTGGGCCGGTCGCTCACCAGGGCGAACTGGCGGCCGCTCGCCGTCAGCACCTTGGGCAGTTTTTCACGCCCGATGCGATCGCCGCGTTGATGTGGAGCTTCATCAGCGGCTGGCGGCTGGATCGGCGTATCCGACTGCTCGATAACTCTGTAGGGTCGGGAAGGCTGTTTCAGTATGCCGACCCCGAGCGCTATGCGGTGTATGGCGTCGATGTGCATGCGGACGTGATCACGCAGTGTCAGAAGGTCTTTGAAGAAGCGGGCTTCGATTGCGAATTCAGGCACGCCGGCATGGAGGACATCCAGCCGGCAAACTTCGACGTCGCCATCATCAACCCACCGTTTTCGGTCCATCTGGAGTCGCCGCACCTGAAGCCGTTTGAGTGCACCACATGGGGTAGATACGGTGCCAACACCAGCGCGCTAAGTCACGAGTACGCGGTGCATCAGGCGTTGGACGCGGCCAATATCGTCGTCGCCTTACTCCCGATCACTACGGCGGAAGCCGTGCTGACCGGGGGACTGGGTGATTCGGCGCGACGCCGCGCTGCGGGCCTCTTCGAGCTGCCGCCCGACGCGTTCAGTTCGGAGGGCGCGAATGTACGCACTGCTGTCGTCGTATTCGACCGATACCGATCCAGGCCATCGGACTTCGTGAAAACGAAAGTCGAAAACCTCGCGTTGCCGGGCCCAGACCTCGGTTTGCACTACGAGGATAGAAGCTTTGGCGAGCCGCGACTGCGCTTCCAGAAACTCGATGACAGCGTCCCCGCCATCACGCGGGCTGTGACGGGCAACAAGTCTGTCGTCATCTCGCATGACGGCAGGCGGATCGGTCTTGGTTTTGCCTGCGGTTTCAACGAGGCGATGGTGCTCAACAGTGTCTTCGTTGATCGCATCTATTCGCGCGACGGCCACCGGCTGCCACGCGGCTTCCGTTACGCCGGTCAGGGGCTGCTCGATCTCGAGACGTACCTGATGCAGGATGATCCGCGTGCGGCGCTTGGCAAGCTGCTCGACCGCATCCGCGCCGTTGGTGGTGAGCCGCAGTTCGCGCCCGGTTTCCTCGAGCATCTGGAGCGTCGTGCAAGACGTAGCGTGCGTCAGGCGACACCGCTCCGGCATGTCGCGTGGACCACAGGCGCTGGATCTTCGGATGTTGTCACCGGCAAGGCGCGGGAGACCCATAAGGTCGATTTAACGCGCTGGGCCAGTCCGCTCGTGATGGCGGGAGAGTCTGTCAGCTTCGCACGGGAGGAAGATGGCCGATACCGCTACGCCGTGAAGGGCGCCTACTACCATCTGTCGGTCGACGAGTTGAACGCGCGGTTTGCGGTCGATAACGTTGCCGAAGGCTGGGAAGTGGTGCACGAAGGGCTGACGGTGAGATTTCCACAGCAGGCCGCGGCGCTTCACGCCAGAGTCAAAGCGTTAGGCGTCGATCGCTGGCTGAACTGGGAGTTTCAGACGGAGGATCTTGTCGAAACTCTCATGAAGCCGTCCGGTTGCGTGATTGCGTGGGAGCAGGGTTGCGGCAAGTCGCGCCTCGCGCTCGCGCTCATTCTCGTGTCGGAGGTCAGGCATGGACTCATCGTCGTTGAGTCGCGTCTGATTGACGAGATGATGAAGGAGATCGCGATGCTGCCGATCAATGCGGATGACGTGAAGGTCATCGGTTGTGCGGCGGACCTGAATGATCTGCGCCGGTTCAACCTGATCTCCTACGAGCGGTTGCGTATGCCGGTCGATAGGGAGGCGTCGAAGCGCGTGACCTACGCACACCGCTTGCGGCGGCGCATTGGTCTGCTGGTTGCCGACGAAGGCGAGCGGCTGGCCAATCCGACGAGCGACCAGAGCCGCGCGCTCTGGCAGCTTTCGGCGCGACGTCGTTATGTACTCACCGGCTCGCCGATCCCGAATTATCCGCGTGACGCCTTCGGGCTGATCGCGTTTTCTGGTGGTGATGGAACCGCGGCACAGCCTTACGGTTACCGGCTCGGTTATCTGGAGGAAAACTGGATCAACACCGTCGAGTATGCAATGCGTGGTGTTGACCGGTTCCGGGATGACTTCGTGGTTCTGGAATGGGTCACCTGGCAGTTTGCGGAGAGCCTGCAGGAAGGGGCAAAGCGCGAGGTGCCAAAGATCGGGAACCTGCACGGCTACCGCGCGATGCTTGCGCCGCATATCAAGCGGCGGCTGGTGGCAGAGCCGGAAGTCGCGAAGTACATCCAGATCGAGCCGCCGGAGTTCGAGGTCGAAACCGTGGACTGGGACCGTGGGCATCTTGCTACGTACCTGAGAGCGGCTGATGAGTTTGCAGACTGGTATCGCTCATCACGCGATGACCGCAAGGCATGCAACCTCATTACGATCCTCGCGCGTATTCGGGCCGTGCATTTTGCCGCCAACTATCCGCAGTACGGGATGGAGGGCGTCGAAGTCGTCGGCGGGCTGACGAGCAAGCAGCGCGCGGTGATCTCGCGTATGCGGGAAATTGCGGCCGAGGGCAAGCAGGCTATCGTGTTCGCAGAGAACCCGGGCGTGCTTGATCTTCTGGCACGTGAGCTTGAGTCGCATGGTGTGCAGTCGGTGCCGTTTCATGGCGAGATACCGATCAAGCGCCGCGTGTCCGACAAGGACAAGCGGTTCCTGACGGGGCTGGCTACTGGGCTTCTGGCTACAAAGGCATCGGGGCGTGCGGGCTACAACCTGCCGAATGCCGACTACATCCTTTTTTACGACCGGTCGTGGACGTGGCGCATCGAGTATCAGGCGATGCGGCGCGCGCTGCGCTGGAACCGGAAGGGAATCCTGAAGGTGTTGTATTTCCACTTGCCCGGCAGCATCGACGAGTACCAGGACCAGATGGTTGCGCACAAACGTGACGCAACACAGGCAGGACTGGACTGGGCGACGCCCGAGCTTGAAGATGAAACGTTCCTGCACATGGATTCGTTGCTGGACCGTTTCGTTCATGACCTCGCGCTGAACGCCGATCGCGAGAGCGGCGACATGCGCAAACTGTTGAAGGAGGCTGCATGAAGGAATCCAAGGTGTCGGTGTTGGTGGGAGACGGTGTCGTGACGGTCAAGCGCGAGGGTTCGAACCGCGCGCTGCAGGCGAACATTCTTGGCACCGTCGAAGCCGACGGCGTCCAGGTGTTGTGTCTGGACCGCCTGGTGCATGCAAGCCATGAGCAGCAGTTCGGCGAATGGACGCTGGCCGGCGCGGTTACGACCCTTCTGTCGCGACCGCTGAAGCTGGAGGCGGTTGCGCTGCAATGAGATGAGAGCGGCGCCGATAAGGCGTCGCGCTCGGTACCCTGATCAAACCCGGCTTCGTGCCGGGTTTTTTTTCGGTGCGCCAGGCATGGCGCGCAGCGCCGTGAAAGGCGCTATCTGGATCGCTGTGGTGGCGAACTGGATGACTTGGGGGTGAGAGTCCCCTACACACCCGGCAAGGGGAAGTGTTAGCGGACGGCAAGGGTGTCCATCGTGAGGTGGAATCTGAAGGAAGCCGAAGGCAAAGCGCTGGCCTGACGAACAGGAAGCGGATATCAGGCGGTATGGCGGGGTGAGCAGGCCGAAATCTGTAAAGCCCGATACTTGCACGGAACGCCATGACGTAGATCCGACAGGCATAAGCGTGAAGGTCGCGCGTATTACCCTGGGAGATCTGCCATCCTGCCTTGTGCTACTGGCATCGAGAGGTGTCGGAATGGGGTGGCAGAAGTCAGCAGAGGTCGTAGTAGCCGTTGAAACCGGAGCGGCGAAGGGCCAAACCTGTCACGAGTGGCAAGTCACGCGTGATCTCTGCGTATCTGGGCAGAAGCCTCGGCCATGCCGGGGGCCTGCAGCCATGCTGGAGGGGCCGGAAGCCCCGAGAGAGGCTGAGGTGTCCATCGGATGCCAGGCGACACGACGCACGAAACAAGCTCACGCCGACGACCGATCCGGTCCGAGGCTGACGGGAAACGCCGGATACGTGGACCGTACGTCCGGTGTTGTGGGAGGACGGCGGGGGCAACCCCGCCTCCTACCCGATTCCGCGAAATGCGCTGGCCTGTTTCGTTTACCGGAAAGGCACTGCGTTTACGCGAGCTTTGCGCGTCGAATGGCCGTAGGCGCGGCGGTATCTTTGCGTTATCACCCGCGTCCCTGACGCATCGACTCGCCGGCTTTGCCCGGTCTATTGTTGTTCAACCCTTCGGGAGCTCACTCCCGGCGGGGCTGGGTTCCCTCTCCGGAGACCCACAATGCAACAGCAACCTACTCTTGCCCTCAAACAGATCACCATCGCTGCCAATCCCCGCACGTACTTCGATGCGGCGGAAATGGAAGAGCTGACGGCTTCGGTCCGTGAGAAGGGCGTCATCCAGCCTGTCATCGTTCGCACGCTTGCTGATGGCGGATTCGCTCTTGTCGCCGGTGGCCGCAGATACAGAGCTGCCATGACGGCGCATGGCGAGGATTACGAGATACCCGTCGTCGTGAAGGAGATCGATGAAGTCGAAGCGAAACAGCTTGCGATCATCGAAAACATTCAACGCGCGGATATGTCGCCTGCCGAGGAAGCCATTGCAGCAGCCGAGCAGGTCGGGCTGTGCAAGGGCGATCGCGACGAAGTCGCGCGCATCTTCGGATGGTCGCGTGCCACGCTCGATAAGCGCCTGGCGCTCATGAACTGCAGTGCTGCCGTTCTCGAGGCGCTCAACACCCGGCAGATCCTTCTGGGTCACGCGGAACTGCTGGCGGCGCTTCCGAAGGAAACGCAGGACAAGCTGCTGCCCGTGATCATTCAGGAGGGCAAGCCGGTCGCCGAGTTGAAGAAGAAAATTGAACAGGTCGCCTGTTCGTTGTCTGCTGCAATTTTCGACAAGACCGACTGCGCAAGCTGCCCGCACAACTCGTCCACGCAGGGTGAGATGTTCGGCGAGTCCATAGCCACTGGCAACTGTACGAACCGTCCCTGTTTCAACGAGAAAACGGAGAAACAGCTTGAGGCGGTGGCAACGGGCCTTCGCGATGATTTCCCCGTCGTGCGCATCGTGCGCGCGGGCGACAACCACACCCGCATACAGCTTGCTGTGGAGGGTGCAAAGGGCGTCGGCGAGGAACAGGCGAAAGCCTGCCACGCGTGCCAGAACTACGGCGCGGCGGTGAGCGGCCTTCCGGACTCAGTCGGCAAGGTCTACAAGGGCCAGTGCTTCGACACCGTCTGTAACATGAAGATGGTGGCCAAGCGCCTGCAGGCCGAAAAAGCTGCTGTCGCGCCGAAGCCTGAAGCGAAGGTCGATGGCACCGGCACGGCGAAGGCTGCAGCCAAAGCCTCCGGCACCGCACCGTCGACGACGAGCAATCCGCCGGCGACAGTCGTTGCTGAATCGGACCGTATCAAGACGTATCGCGTGGCGTTGTGGCGCAAGGCTTTGCGTCGCGAGGTTGGCCAGAATGCCGCGCTAGCCCAGCGATACCTTGTCTCGATCGCTCTCGCCGGACAGGCCCGCTGTGTCGATGACTCGACCATGAAGGGCATCTGGGAGAAGCTGACCGAAGAAAAGATCGCGGTGTCGGATGTGGCCAAGGCCGCAACGTCCGTGGCCGCCGCTGACGACGACAAGCTCGCGCTTGCTGTCACCGGCGTGACGGTCGCCGCGATCCAGGGTCTCGACGTTCACCATCTGACGAGTCTGTGCCGTCATCATCAACTCGACCTCAATCAGCACTGGAAGCTCTGTAAGGAGTTTCTGGAACTGATCACGAAGTCGGAAATGATGGTGGTGGCCGACGAGCTTGGCATCCGTGCCGCGCTCGGCGACGAGTTCAAGAAGGTGTTCAGCAAATCGAAGGCGGAAGTCATCGATGCGCTGCTCAACGTCAAGGGCTTCGACTACACCGGAAAGATTCCGAAAGTCCTCAAGTATTAACGCGCCGTCTGGCGCATCGACCGAAGCGGACTTTTCCCGTCTGCTTCATTTCTCTTTTGGACTGCCCACAGGCGGTCCTTTTTTATTTGTGGAGTTTTTATGTTCGTTGAACTTGAAGCGCTGTTGAAGTCGTGCGGTGGGCTGAAGCTGGCCATGAAGATGAAGGGTGATGCGATGGCCGTGGTCGTCATGCCGGAAGGCGAGGCGAAAGACACGGCGCTGCGTCAGCCGCTCGTCATGACCGCGACGGCGGCGGAACTGGATGCCGGCTTTGCCGAGCATCTGGCGACGTACACCGGCGCTCATGCGTCGCTGGCCGAACAGGTGGCCGCAACGACGGCGATCCTCGGTGAAGCGCAGAAGGCCCAGGTCACGAAAGCGACCAAAGCTCTCTCGGGCAAGGCTGGCAGAAGTTCGCCAGCCGCGGCGAAAGCGTCACCAGACGAGGACGCTGAGGATGACGACAATGAATCGTCGGAGTCGGACGCACCGGCCGCCGCGAACGAAGGCAAAGGGGACGCTCCGGCGCCTGCTGAGCCTGCTTCGAGCGGCACCGACCTCGCTTCGCTCTTTTAAGGAGGCAGGGTCATGTCGATTTCGATCACCGCGCTCGTTCGCCAGTTCTCTTACAACGGCGTTGCCTTTGCCGATCCCGGCCCGGCGTTCTTGCCCGAGGACGTTCGCGATCTCTACTCGGCGCAGTATCCCGAGCTGACGACTGCGTCCGTCGATGGGCCCGAATTCGCGGGCGATGTCGCAACCTACAAGTTTGTCCGCGCGGCAGGCGCCAAGGGTTCGTATGCGTAAGCAGACGCTTCTCAAGGCTCTAGCCGACCCGGCCAACGGGTTCAACCAGGAACCGCCCGGAAGGGCGGTTTGTTTATATGACGACGAGGTTCGCCAATGCTGTTCGATCCTTCATTCACTGATAGAGCGGTCGATGGGGGCGCCGGTGCGTCCTGGCAACCGCCAGTCGCTGCCGTTGCCCGACATCGATCTGCCGATTGTGTTCTGACGCTGCCGGATGTTGCTGAAGACGTTCCTATGCGCGCATCGCTGAAATGGCGCGAGGACACGTCGGTTGATGCGGTCGTGCTTGAGCAGTTCAGGCACGGGCCGCTTCTCGCGGCTGACGTAGAGGCGCCTGTCAGTCCGGTCGACGCGTTCCAGCAGGCTTTCTTTGCGTGGGCGCGTCGGCAACTGCCAGCGCCGCTTCGTCACATGTCGTTCGGACTGGATCTGTGTGACACCAACGCGGTCACCGATGCCATTCAGCATCAGTACGACCACGATGAGTTCAAGCCACGCACGCCATTGCATCTCGGCGTGAAGTGCTCCGACGAATGGGTGCACCAGGTCGGCGATCTTGCCGAACCGCTCCGACGCGCTCATCCACTGCTGCTGCACACGATCTTCGAAACGGTAGATCGCGTGTCCGGCAAGACAGTTTTGATTCGTACGCCCGGCTGGTTCCTTTGCGAGGCGTCATGCATGCACTGGGAGGGCGACGAAAGCGCGACCGACGAGGACGTGCGTGAGTGGCTGCAGGAGATGAATGGCGACGACGCCGACGTTATTAATCGGTATCTCCCGTCCGTACTTCGGCCGCTACTCTGTCCTGACGAAATCCGCGTGCCGGCAAAAGTCGAGGGACGCCGCTCACGGTCTTCAACGCTTTCGGATAACGAGTTGCGGGAGTTGCGCAAGGCGTCTCCTGCGATGGTGGCAAGGGTGTGCGTGGAACTGCTCGCCCTGAAGCACCTGTTACGCAAGGCAGGCAAGTCCGGGTGCCTTTCTGATGGCTATGACGCGCAACCGATCTATTCGGGCTGCACGCTGCTCCTCGCGCACAACGAGCGAACAGGCGAATTGCTTGACGACCACATGGAGAACGCATTCCAGGCGGGCGAAGCGACCGAGTACAGCCGCTTCATCACTTTTTCCAACACACGACAGGGCATCCGCGAGCAGTACACGCAATGGAGCCTTGGCTTGCGCATGCTTCATCACCTCGATCGCCTTCTGGCGCTGGTGGTGGATCCTAACTAGGAGTTTTCCAATGAAAAATGTTTCGATTGGCCAGACGGGTCACGACGTTGCGTTGTCGTCAGCCCTGCTGCTTTATACCGCTCAGAATGGTTCGCACTATGCAACGGTGCATCCTGTCGCTGCGGAACGCGAAACCGGGCGCCCGATTATCGGTGCCGGTCGGCCGCTCGATCGGAAGGCCCTGATCGATGCACTGATGCAGCTGGATCGCAATGCCGCGCCCAAAGCCGATTTTCTCCCCGCGACTGTGCTTGGGGTGACGTCGGCGGCAGTGACGTGGTGGTGCCCGCCGGCTCCGCGACGCGTGTTTTTCAGGTGTGAGGAGCTGGGTGAGCGCAGTGCGATCGTGCCTCATCCGGGACTGGTCTTTCAGGCCAGCACCAATGGCTTCAGTGTCTTCGCGCTGAAAGGCGACAGCAGACCTGAACCATCCACACCGCTTTTTGAGCCTCCGTACTTCAACACGTGGGACAGGGGCAAGATTTGCATCGGTTCGGCCAACGTCCCGCGTCGCATTGAGGTCGCGGCGATCGGTGGATGGGAAGAGGGCTTTTTTACTTCGGCCTTCACTCACCCGAACCACGGCGGCAAGCGTGTCGAGTACAAGAACGGCTTCTACGCGTTCTGGAAAGACATGCTCGACGGCAGCTTCGAGGCGTTTCCGCTCGATGCGCTGGTGCCGATGAAAGACGCAACTGTGGGCAAGCTCGTCGCCGGAAAGATCGGAGGTCAGCAATGAATCCGGTCGATCAGGTGTTGCAGGGTTCGTTCCCGTCCGTCATGGTGCCGGCGCGCGAACCGGTTGTCCCGATGTCCGCGTCTGGCGAGCGACTGCTCATCGCGTCCAATGGCGTGTTCCTTGAAATCAACCGGCCGTGGATACGGCTTGTCCGGCTGCTGGGCTCGTATGGCTGGCGCACGCCGGTGCCGTATGGCGAGGCGGCCGATGCCACAGAAGTCCGCTGCGGTGCTGTCCCCGGAGAGATGGTTGCCGGGTTCGCACGGATGGCGCATGCGGCTTTGCCCAACGAGGTTGGGGCGTGGATCACCTGGAACGCGTCGACTGGCGCGTTCCGGTTGGTGCCGCTTCCTTCGTTGTCGCACAGCCCGGATCACCTCCATTACGAGCGTCCGCAACTGGAAGCTGGCGAATGGCTGGTGGTTGACTGCCATTCGCATGGTCACGGCAAGGCGTTCTTTTCATCGACCGATGATCGTGACGATCAGCACGATGTGAAGCTGGCGCTTGTGCTTGGCCACTGCCATCAGACGCCGTCCGTTGCGCTGCGGTTGTGCGCAAAGGGCCGGTTTGAGGTCCAGCGCGCTATACCAGAGCGCTGGCAGGCTGCGTTGGCCCGGGAGGTCGTATGACGCTACTCCATACGACACCTGCGCACATGCTGAGCGGGCCGTGGAAGGTGGTGGTCGTGGGCGCTGGCGGGACTGGCAGCGCCTTGCTTCCTTCACTTGCACGGCTGCATCACGCGATGGTCGAGCTCGGGCATCCGGGCGGGATCGAATGTGTGGTCTATGACGATGACACGGTCAGCGAGTTCAACGTTGGCAGGCAGGGCTTCTATCCAAACGACGTCGGCCAGTACAAGGCGACGCTGCTGGTAAACCGCCTGAACCTGCTGATGGGAACGAACTGGACGGCCGAGCCGCGCCGCGTCGATTCGAAGCTGAATCTGTATGCGGACATGGTGATTGGCTGCGTCGATTCGAGGCGTGCGCGTCATGCGATCGCGCAGGCTGCGAAGCGGGGCAAGGTTCGCTATTACCTCGACTGCGGCAACGAGACGGATCGTGGCCAGGTGATTCTCGGCGAGTTCGGCAAGGCACGGCATGACAGGCTACCTCACGTGGGCGACCTGTTTCCCGACCTGCTGAATCCGAAAAATGACAAGGGCGACGATGCGCCGTCCTGTTCGATGGCCGATGCACTGCGCAAGCAGTCGCTTGTCATCAATCAGGCGATCTCGGTGCAGGCGTTCAATCTGTTGTGGTCACTTTTCCGCAACGGTGGCCTCACCTTCTCGGGCGTATTCGTGAACCTCGCAACGGGGCGAACGAATCCGGTTCCCATCGATCCGGCGGCATGGTCGCGATTTGGCTATGACGCGCCAAAGCCGCCTGTGAAAAAGACCAGAAAGCCCGCGAAGGCCAAGGTCTCCGTCTGAGTCGCACCCGTTCAGGGTGCGGCGCTATACCTCTCTGATGACCCCGCTTCCGCGGGGCATCGAATTCCCTATCTCAAACTGGAGGAGTCTCAATGACCCAACCAAAACCGTCGACCCCGGTCGGCAAGATGCTCATTCGCTGTGCCCAGTCCGCGGCGGCTGGAGCCGCTGTTTCGTATGCGGCCAACCACTACGCGGTAGTGCCGGTGCTCCAATCGCTCGCGCAGGCGGTCCTGCATCACGAGGAGCTTGTCAGCCCTGACGTCGGGAAGCGGCTGCTCATGGTGCTCGCGGTTGCTGCTTTGTTGTTCGCGGCGTCAATTGCGACTGAGCGGCGTCGCAATGCATTTCTCGATGCCGTCGCTTCGCGCGGCCGGCGCCTCGCAGGCTGGCTGATGGCCGGTGCTGCGGCGAAGGTCTGTTTCGTCTGCGGCGCGCTGGCGGGTTTCGGCGGTCAAGGCCTGCTCGCAGGCCTGCTGACGCTCGTGATGTACGGCGTTGTTCTCCTGTGCGTTTGGCATCTGGTGATGTCTGCGCAGATGCCTCGCCGTTCCCGGTCGTAACCGACCCTCTTTCTCTGCCGCCCTCGTGGCGGCTTTTTTCTTTTCCCTCAGCGGGTTTGCAGCCCGTTGGGGGCTGCTCCGCATTTACATATCGGAGCTTCAAATGAGTGCAACTATATTGACTGGCAAGAAGGCTGGCGCTTTCCAGGCGGCGGATGGCGAATGGATGTTCGCGTTGTTCGAGCGGACGTACGAGAAGAACTGTTATCCCCACATCGACCAGTGGTCAGCGATGGCATTTGGGCGATATGCCGACGTGATGCGAAGGGTGTTCAGACACGCTTCATCGTGCGAAGGCGGCATGCTGCAAAGCCGCGCGGGCTACATCAGGCCAGAAAATTACATTGCGACCTGGCGGTCGTTGCTCGCGAAGCCATTCCGGCTTCCTGACCAGACAATCCGGCTGGACGTTTCAACGTCCTTCCGGGCGGCGATTCCCGAAGCGTCGCTCGATGACGTTCGCAGCAGTCTGACCGCTGCGGGATTCGCTGGGCGCGTGGACGAAGTGGTAGGCGGGCAAGCGGACGTCTCGTTGCACGGCGACGCTGCGCTGCTGGAGGCCATTTACGGCGAAAGCGGCGCGCTCAGCGCATGGCGAGTGCTGCGGGAGCATGACTGCTCAAGTGTGCCCGTCGCCGCGGACCTCAAGCTGCCGTCTCGTGCCTCGTCGGCGCTTGACCGGATGCCGGCGGTGCGATGCTACAAGATCGATGATGAAAACCGCTTGGTGTCGTTCGACGGGCAACCGTGGGAAAACGCGGGCTGGCAGTATTCGGCGATCGGTAGCTTCATCACGGACGTTGCCTATCCGATTGAAATGGAAGCCGCCGGCTTCGCGAAGGCTGCGATTCCGGTGTATCGCGAGTTGATGCGGAACGCTGCCCCGTTGCCGGGCGAGACAGTCATCGAAATCACCCGGTTGCCACAGGGTCTAGAGGGAATGGCACTTACTTAAGCCCGTGGAGCGTGCCCATATTTTTGGACGCGCTCACGTGCGATGTGACGAGGCTCTTTCAGCCATGGGTAGGACTTCGGTCTTCGTTTGCGCATTCGTGGTTCGATGCGACCGGGGCGACTCCCAACGCAAGACTG
>NZ_CADFGP010000044.1 GCF_902833905.1 Paraburkholderia tuberum STM678
CTTCCCCTTGCCGGGTGTGCAGAGGACTTTCACCCCCAAGTCATCCGGCTCGCCACCACAGCGGGTCGGACAGCGCCAGTCACGGCGCTACGCGCCATGCCTGGCGCACCAAAAAAAACCCGCCACCGGCACACCGGTAACGGGTCATTGACCGGGTGGCGCTCGCAAGAAATCGAGCACGACCCGGTCATCCGATACATCGTACGATGTGTCGACTCACTGCTACTGCTTACGGACGGCTGCCCGTCGGGAACGGCCATGCCGCTGCCGGGTTCAGCGCGGTCTTCACCGTCGCCGCCGGTGCGCTCGAGACAGCAGGCGCAGCGGGAGCAGGCGCGGCCTTCTTGGCGACAGCCTTCTTCGCAGGGGCAGCCTTCTTCGCAGGCGCAGCGGCCTTCTTCGCGGCAGCCTTCTTGGCAGGTGCAGCTTTCTTGGCTGCAGCCTTTTTGGCAGGCGCCGCCTTCTTGGCAGCGGCCTTCTTCGCCGCGACCTTCTTCGCCGGTGCTGCCTTCTTCGCTGCGGCCTTCTTCGCCGGTGCTGCCTTCTTCGCTGCGACCTTCTTCGCTGCGACCTTCTTCACCGCGGCTTTCTTCGCCGGTGCTGCCTTCTTCGCCGCGACCTTCTTCGCTGCAACCTTCTTCGCCGCGACCTTCTTCACTGCGGCTTTCTTCGCCGGTGCTGCCTTCTTCGCCGCGACCTTCTTCGCTGCAACCTTCTTCGCGGCGACCTTCTTCACTGCGACCTTCTTCGCGGCGACCTTCTTGGCCGGAGCAGCCTTCTTAGCCGGAGCAGCCTTCTTAGCCGGAGCAGCCTTCTTTGCTGCGGTCTTCTTTGCTGCGGGCTTCTTGGCCGCGGCCTTCTTTGCAGTTGCCATCATTTTCTCCTTCAGGTTTTCAGATGAGGTCAGTTCAAACTACACCCTTCGTCAAAACCCGCTTCCCGCGGACGCTTCTCAGGGCGCGCGCTACGAAGCGGGCTATTCATCGGCGTACGCAGGTGCGGCGCGCTTACGCTAATGAATGCGGTAAGGCGCGCCGTGCCCGAAGGCACCGCGCGCCAAATCTGGTCGGCGTCGCAAGGCGACGCCGGCAATTGCTTGATCGGGCCGCCGGCAACGACGCCAGCGGCTTTTTCCGGGGGGAAGTTTGCCCATCCCACTGAAGGGTCCGCAAAGTGCCTGTCATGTTTGTGGGCCGTCAAGGCACCGGGCACGCTTTGCATCAGGCCGTTCTGCTCCTAACCCGGGGCGCCGCGGCCACAGGCGGCGGCATCCCCATCAATGAATACATCCGCGATACGAATCCCGGCTTACTCCCAGGAAAGCGCACCGCCAGTCTGATATTCGATCACTCGCGTCTCGAAGAAATTGCGTTCCTTCTTCAGGTCGATCATCTCGCTCATCCACGGGAACGGGTTTTCCTCGTTCGGGTACAGCGGATCGAGACCGATCTGCTGGCAACGGCGGTTGCAGATGAAGCGCAGATAGCTCTTGAACATCGACGCGTTGAGGCCGAGCACGCCGCGCGGCATCGTATCTTCGGCGTAGCGGTATTCGAGCTCGACCGCCTGCTGGAAGATCGCGCGAATTTCGGCGCGGAATTCGGCCGTCCACAGGTGCGGGTTTTCGAGTTTGATCTGGTTGATCAGGTCGATGCCGAAGTTGCAGTGCATCGACTCGTCACGCAGGATGTACTGGTACTGCTCCGCCGCGCCGGTCATCTTGTTCTGGCGGCCGAGCGCCAGGATTTGCGTAAAGCCGACGTAGAAGAACAGGCCTTCCATCACACAGGCGAACACGATCAGCGAGCGCAGCAGCGTCTGGTCTGCTTCGAGCGTACCGGTCTTGAAGGCCGGGTCGGTCAGCACGTGGATGTACGGAATCAGGAATTCGTCTTTCGCGCGGATCGATGGAACCTCGTGATACGCGTTGAAGATTTCGCCCTCGTCCAGACCGAGCGACTCGACGATGTACTGGTAAGCGTGCGTGTGGATCGCCTCTTCGAACGCCTGGCGCAGCAGGAACTGGCGGCATTCGGGCGCCGTGATGTGGCGGTAGGTGCCCAGCACGATGTTGTTGGCGGCGAGGGAATCTGCCGTCACGAAGAAGCCGAGGTTGCGCTTGACGACGCGGCGCTCGTCTTCGGTCAGCCCGTTCGGGTCTTTCCACAGGGCGATGTCGCGCGACATGTTCACTTCCTGCGGCATCCAGTGGTTGGCGCAACCCGCCAGATACTTTTCCCAAGCCCACTTGTACTTGAACGGCACCAACTGATTGACGTCAGTCTGGCCGTTGATGATGCGCTTGTCGGCGACATTGACGCGCGCTTCGGAAGCGGCCGCCGCGTTGGCAACCGCGTTGCCAATATGAGCGACGGGAGCGACAGCGACGTCGTTCGCGAAGACTTCTTGAGCGGAGGGAGCATGCGGAGCGGAACGCGTTCCGATTTGCGAATCAACAGCCGACCCCGCAGCGTTGCGCAACACGTTCGGTTGCGTCGCGCTCGAGGGAGTTACGGCAGTGATCTCGTCATCCCAGTTGAGCATAAATGTCACCATCAATTTAGAACGGTTTGTACCATCTTTTCACGAGCGATAAAAGAGTTCACTCGCGAAAATTCCTGTTTTCGATTCGCGTTGCTACGTTCATACAACACTTTGTTCGACATGCTGCGTGTGACCCATCCAGTGACGCATCGAGTGACGCGTGATGAACGCGTGTTGAACATGTGTTGCCGAGGTCCTTCGCGAACTCGAAGAGCAACGTTTCGACACGACGTTTCGTTGCTCTATCTATATGTATTGCGCAGTGCGTTCGCGGCATCCGCCGACTGATCGATGGACTGATCGATGCCGCACGAGCCGCGCATCGCGAGAGTCGGCGGTGAGCCGTGTCGAGCGTGTTGCGTCAGCGTTGGCGGTCGAGGTGCGATGCCATGTCGAGCGATCGTCTGGTGTTGCCAACGGCTGGATTGCTTCACTGCATCGACGAGCGGTGAGACTTCGATACTGCTCACCGCTCGTCGACCTGCTTTCTACTTCATCGACGGGGCGCGTCGCTCACCGCCTGCGGATCACCACCTACGACCCTCGCGTGCAGTCAGCAAGCATCGCTCCCGCTGCTTGCCAATCTTTACTGGCAAGCCTCGCACTCGTCGAAGCCAGGATCGCCCGGACGCATCATGCAGACCGGACCATCCGCTTCGGGTGCCGCGTCGAGCGCGACCGCGGCAGTCGCTGCGACCGCTGCAGCAGCCTGGAAGCCGCCGCCCACACCACCCGCCGCGCCGCCGCCCACGCCGAAGCCGCCTGCCGCGCCGCCCGCGCCACCCGAGCCGTCATGACCCGAGCTCACCGCGTTCAGCGCGCCGTGCGCAACCGTCGACTTCTCGACGTGCGTCGCCGCCATCGTGCGCAGGTAGTAGGTGGTCTTCAGTCCGCGCAGCCATGCGAGCTTGTAGATCTCGTCGAGCTTCTTGCCCGATGCGCCCGCCATGTAGATGTTCAGCGACTGCGCCTGGTCGATCCACTTCTGACGACGCGAAGCCGACTCGACGAGCCACACCGGATCGACTTCGAACGCGGTCGCGTAGATCGCGCGCAGGTCGGCCGGGATGCGGTCGATGCGCGACAGCGTGCCGTCGAAGTACTTCAGGTCGGCGACCATCACTTCGTCCCACAGGCCGCGCGCCTTCAGGTCGCGCACCAGGTAGTCGTTGACCACCGTGAACTCGCCCGACAGGTTCGACTTCACGTACAGGTTCTGATAGGTCGGCTCGATGCACGCCGACACGCCGATGATGTTCGAGATCGTCGCGGTCGGCGCGATCGCGACGCAGTTCGAGTTGCGCATGCCGTAGGTCGAGATACGCGAGCGCAGCGCGGGCCAGTCCATCGACTCGCTCGAATCGACCTCGACATAACCGCCGCGCGCCTCGGCGAGCAGCGCCACCGAATCCTGCGGGAGGATGCCGCGATCCCACAGCGAACCGCGGTAGCTCGAGTAGCGGCCGCGCTGTTCGGCAAGCTCGGTCGACGCGTAGTACGCGTAGTAGCAAACCGCTTCCATCGAGCGATCGGCGAACTCGACCGCTTCCTGCGACGCGTACGGCGTGCGCAGCACGTGCAGGCAGTCCTGGAAGCCCATGATGCCGAGGCCGACCGGACGGTGCTTGAGGTTCGAGTTGCGCGCCTTGGCGACCGCGTAGTAGTTGATGTCGATCACGTTGTCGAGCATGCGCATCGCGACGCTGACCGTGCGCTTCAGCTTGTCGTGGTCGAGCGCGAGCGTGCCGTCGGCCTGCTCCTTCAGGTGCGCGACGAGGTTCACCGAGCCGAGGTTGCAGACGGCGATTTCGGCGTCGCTCGTGTTCAGCGTGATTTCCGTGCATAGGTTCGACGAATGGACGACGCCGACGTGCTGCTGCGGCGAGCGCACGTTGCACGGATCCTTGAACGTGATCCACGGATGGCCGGTTTCGAACAGCATGCCCAGCATCTTGCGCCACAGTTGCGCCGCCGGGATCTTCTTGAACAGCTTGATCTCGCCGCGGGCGACCTTGTCTTCGTAAGCCGTGTAAGCCGTTTCGAACTCGGCGCCGAACTTGTCGTGCAGGTCCGGGCAGGTGGACGGCGAGAACAGCGTCCAGTCGCCGCCTTCCATCACGCGCTTCATGAACAGGTCGGGAATCCAGTTCGCGGTGTTCATGTCGTGCGTGCGACGACGGTCGTCGCCGGTGTTCTTGCGCAGCTCGAGGAATTCCTCGATGTCGAGGTGCCACGATTCGAGGTACGCGCACACCGCGCCCTTGCGCTTGCCGCCCTGGTTCACGGCGACCGCCGTGTCGTTGACGACCTTCAGGAACGGCACCACGCCCTGCGACTTGCCGTTGGTGCCCTTGATGTGCGAGCCGAGCGCGCGCACACGCGTCCAGTCGTTGCCGAGGCCGCCGGCGAACTTCGACAGCAGCGCGTTTTCCTTCAGCGCTTCGTAGATGCCGTCGAGGTCGTCGTCGACCGTGGTCAGGTAGCAAGACGACAGCTGCGAGCGGCGCGTGCCGGAGTTGAACAGCGTCGGCGTCGAACTCATGAAGTCGAAGCTCGACAGCACGTTGTAGAACTCGATCGCGCGCGCTTCGCGGTCGATCTCGTTCAGCGACAGACCCATCGCGACACGCATAAAGAATGCCTGGGGCATTTCGATACGCACGTTGTCGTGATGCAGGAAGTAGCGGTCGTACAGCGTCTGCAGACCGAGGTAGCCGAACTGCAGGTCGCGGTTCGCGTCGAGCGCGGCCCCGAGGCGCTTCAGGTCGAACTGCAGCAGCTTGTCGTCGAGCAGCTCGGCTTGCACGCCGCGCTTGATGAACTGCGGGAAGTACTCGGCGTAGCGCTCGCCCATCTCGGCTTGCGTGACTTCCTCTTCGAGAATCTCGCGGCGGATCGTATGCAGCAGGATGCGCGCGGTGACCTGGCTGTAGGCCGGGTCCTTTTCGATCATCGTACGGGCAGCGAGGATCGCCGAGTCATACACCTGGCTCATCGGCACGCCGTCGTACAGGTTCTTCACCGTTTCCGCGACGATCGGCTCGGCGCTTACGGCCTCGCCGAGGTTCGCGCACGCGGACTCGATGATGCCGCGCAGCGCATCCATGTCCAGCGCACGCGTGATGCCGTTGTCGGTCACGTTCAGGCCCGGGGTGCTGGCGCCTTCCGCTGCCTGACCTTCATGAGCGTCATGCGCGCGCGCCTGGTTGCGCTTCTCGCGATACAGCACGTAAGCGCGCGCGACGTTGTGTTCGCCGCCGCGCATCAGCGCGAGTTCGACCTGATCCTGAATGTCTTCGATATGGAACGTGCCGCCATTCGGACGGCTGCGCACCAGCGCGCGCACCACGTTCTGCGTGAGTTGCTCGACCAGTTCGCGCACCCGTGCCGACGCCGCGCCCTGACCACCGTTGACGGCGAGGAACGCCTTCGTCACGGCGATCGCGATTTTCGACGGCTCGAACGACACCACGCTGCCGTTGCGGCGGATCACCTTGTAGTCGGCGTAATTCGCTTGCGGCGCGAGCGCCTGCGCGCCTTGGGTCTGGCCGAAGGCCTGGCCAGTCGGTGAGCCCTCGTAACGGGTCGTCACGTTGTCGGTGGTTTGCATGTGCAAAGCTCCTGGTCTTGGAAATATTGCGGCGAGTGCCGCGGATTAAATCAAACGCCGCGCCGCCGCGTGCGCGTGCGATGAGGTGCAGGAAGGCCGGCTACGCCGGTTGGCGGCATGCAACTGCGAGGAAGCCTGGTTCGATTTGATGACGGTCTTCATCGGGTCGGTCGCGATCACTGGCTGGTCCTTTCCTGAATGCTTCTGGATGCGGCCGGAGATCCCCTACCGGCTGCTCCCCAGGAATTTTTTTCGCTGTCTGGAATGCTTGCGGTGCCAGGCTCGGGGAGCGGGACGCCGCAGACTTATCCACTCTTATTCACTCGGTTATGCACATGGTTATTCACAGCACAACACAAGATATAGTGCGAAACTCAGTTGTCGGCACCAAGTATAGTGGAGTTTCGAGACAGGTCAAAAGGTTTTTATTTGCGCTTGCAGTCTTGACTTTTGCTTCACGCGGCGCGCAGAAGCTCCCCGGAGAAGCAGGCTGCGCCTCGTTCTGCGTGGATCACGCAAGATCGTGCGAAGGGGTTACCGCGTTTCGGAAAACTTGCGATAGGGGAAATACCGACCGTCGAGCAAGGTGTCGCGCTGCAGTCGCGGCCACTCGAAATACGGACCGGGATCGGTCTTGCGACCGGGTGCGATGTCGGAGTGGCCGGCAAGCGCGTCGATCGGATAGCGTGCCTTCAGTGCTCTGACGAGCGCGGCGAGCGTGCGGTATTGCGCCGCTTCGAAGGCGGTGGTGTCGCTGCCTTCGAGCTCGATGCCGATCGAGAAATCATTGCAGCGCTCGCGGCCGAAAAAATTCGACGGCCCCGCGTGCCACGCGCGCTCGTTGCACGACACGAACTGCTCGAGTGCGCCATCGCGATGAATCACGAAATGCGCGGACACGCGCACGCCGCGCAGATGCGTGTCGTAGTACGGGTGAGTGTCGCAGTCGAGCGCGTTCTGGAACAGCTCGGCAATCGCGGTGCCGCCGAACTGGTTCGGCGGCAGGCTGATGTTGTGAACGACGATCAGCGTCGGCAGCGCGCCTTGCGGCCGCGCTTCGAAGTTTGGCGAGGCAAGCTTGCGTGCGGCAGGAACCCAACCGTCGGCATCGACGGTGTACGCGCCGCTCATCGGGCGTCGCGGCCGCTCGGACGCGCGCCGTGGCGCTGCGCGTGCGCGGCGCAGCAGAACGCCTGCCCCGCGACGCTGACCGAGTCGCTCTTCGGTGCGTGCACGCCGCACTCGACGCAGCGGATCATCGGCTCGGCAAGCTGCGGCTGTTGCCCATTCGAAGAACGCGCGCCGCCATTTGCGGTGCCGGCAGCGTTGGCTCCGCCGGCACCGGTGCGTTGCGCGGATTGCGCGTCGTGGCGGCGCAGCGCCTTCACGAGCCATTGACCGACGATGAACAGCAGAATCAGCAAAAAGATTTGTCGCATGGGGACACTCACACCACGGGCCGGTGCAACAGCACCTCGAAAACAAAACGGCTGCCGACGTACGCGAGCAACAGCGCGACGAACGAGGCCAGCACCCAGCGCAATGCCGCACGGCCGCGCCAGCCGGACACCTTGCGCGCGGTCAGCAGCGCGCCGAACATCACCCACGAAAGAATCGCGAACACGGTCTTGTGATCGAGCCGCAACGCGCGGTCGATCAGCTGCTCGCTGAACAGGATGCCCGACAGCAGCGTCAGCGTGAGCAGCACGAAGCCGGCGCCGATCAGACGGAACAGCAGCTTCTCGAGCGTGAGCAGCGGCGGCAGCGCGTCGAGCCAACTCGACCACCAGCCATTGTCCGCCGCCGCGTGCCTTTGCGCGAGACCACCGCGCATCGAATGCAGACGCCGCTCGACCGCCAGCATCAGCACCGCGTGCAGCGCCGCGATCGCGAACAGACCGTACGCGATATTCGCAATCAGGAAGTGCAGCTTGAACATCGGCGCGGCCGCATACGGCAGCACGCGCACGCCGCCGAACGCGAGCGGCAGCAGCGACGCGACGCACGCGAGTGGCAACACCAGCAGGCGCAGTCCGTCGAGCGGGAAAAAGAAACTCTCGATCCAGTAGATGCCGGCGCCGAGCCAGAACATCGCCGACAGCGCGAACGCGAAGCCGAACACCATCGCGTTCTGCGGGAAGATCGTGCTATGCAGCAGCACGCCGTGAGCGAGCAGCGCGACGAACAGCAGCGCGCGCCCGGGCGCGCTCATGCCGGAGGCCACCAGAGCGCCCGCGTTGGCGGCATGACCGGGCAGCGGCGGCACGCTCTCGAGCAGCGGCCGCACGGCCGCGTGCCGGTGCGAGCGCCAGCCGGCCACGGCAAGACCGCCATAGAGAAGCGCGGTGAGGGCATACAGTACAATATCCATATTCGAAGTTTACACTAGGGCCCTACTCCGCGACGTCTTGCGCTTCGCGCGCTGCGCGGGCCCCACCGTTCATCGCTCCCCATGCTCGACAATCTGACTCAACGGATGGCGCGCGTCGTCAAGACGCTGCGCGGCGAAGCCCGGCTCACCGAGGCGAACACCCAGGAAATGCTGCGCGAGGTGCGTCTCGCACTGCTCGAGGCCGACGTGGCGCTGCCGGTCGTGCGCGAGTTCATCGCGAAGGTCAAGGAGAAGGCGCTCGGCGAGGAAGTGATCTCCAGCCTGTCGCCGGGTCAGGCGCTCGTCGGCGTCGTGCAGCGCGAACTGACCGCGGTGATCGGCGGCGATTACGAAGGCAAGGCCTCCGAGCTCAATCTCGCCGTCGCGCCGCCCGCGATCATCCTGATGGCGGGTCTGCAGGGCGCCGGCAAAACGACCACGGTCGGCAAGCTCGCCAAGCTGCTGCGCGAGAAGTACAAGAAGAAGGTGCTGACCGTTTCGTGCGACGTCTATCGTCCGGCCGCCATCGCGCAGCTGAAAACGGTGACCGAGCAGGTCGGCGCGGACTTCTTCCCGTCGGAGCTGAACCAGAAGCCGGTCGACATTGCCCGCGCCGCGCTCGACTGGGCCAAGCGCCACTATCACGACGTGCTGCTCGTCGACACGGCCGGCCGTCTCGGTATCGACGAGGTGATGATGAACGAAATCACCGCGCTGCACGCCGAGCTGAAGCCGGCGGAAACGCTGTTCGTCGTCGACGCGATGCTCGGCCAGGACGCGGTCAACACCGCGAAGGCGTTCAGCGACGCGCTGCCGCTCACCGGCGTTGTGCTCACCAAGCTCGACGGTGATTCGCGCGGTGGCGCGGCGCTCTCGGTGCGTCACGTGACGGGCAAGCCGGTCAAGTTCGTGGGTGTCGCCGAAAAACTCGACGGCCTCGAAGTGTTCCACCCGGACCGCATGGCGAGCCGGATTCTCGGCATGGGCGACATTCTCGCGCTGGTGGAGGAAGCGCAGCGCGGCGTCGACGTGCAGGCGGCGCAGAAGCTCGCCGACAAGGTCAAGAAAGGCGGCGACTTCGACCTCAACGATTTCCGCGCTCAGCTCACGCAAATGAAGGGCATGGGCGGCCTGTCGTCGCTGATGGACAAGCTGCCCGCGCAGTTTCAGCAAGCCGCGGCCGGCGCCGACATGAGTCAGGCCGAGAAGCAGATGCGCCGCATGGAAGGCATCATCAACTCGATGACGCCGGCCGAGCGCGCCAAGCCCGAACTGATCAAGGCGACCCGCAAGCGCCGCATCGCCGCGGGCGCGGGCGTGCAGGTGCAGGAAGTCAACCGCATGCTGAACCAGTACGAACAGATGCGCACGATGATGAAGAAGCTCAAGGGCGGCAACCTGCAGAAGATGATGCGCGGCATGAAGGGCATGATGCCCGGCATGCGCTAAGCTTGATGGGACCGGCGCGCGCTCGCGCCGAGGGCGGCGCGGCTGACTTCGGCATCGTGCGGGTTTATTCTGTAGCGCATCGCGCCGTCCCTCGCGGGAACGTCCCTCGGGACGTTGCCACTCACACTATGTATACAGTTACCGTCCGTCAGACGTCATGAACCGCGAAGAAGCCCTCCATATTTTTCAACACTCCGAAGAGATAGTTTCGGCCTCGGACGTCACTGCGTCGATCGCCCGCATGGCGGCTGCCATCCGCGACGAGATGAGCGAGGACTTCCCGCTCGTGCTGTCGGTGATGGGCGGCGCCGCGGTATTCACCGGCATGCTGCTGCCGCACCTCGATTTCCCGCTCGAGTTCGACTACATCCACCTGACGCGCTACCGCAATACGACGAAGGGCAGCAACGAGATGCAATGGCGCGTCGCGCCGGCCGAGTCGGTCAAGGATCGCGTGGTGCTCGTGCTCGACGACATCCTCGACGAAGGCGAGACGATGGCCGCAATCCGCGACCGCATCCTCGCGATGGGCGCGAAGCGCTTCCTGTCCGCGGTGCTGTGCGAGAAGATCATTCCGAAGGCGAAACCGCTGCGCCCCGATTACTGCGGCTTCGAAGTGCCGGACCGGTACGTGTTCGGCTGCGGGATGGATGCGAAGGGCTACTGGCGCAACCTGCCGACCATTCGGGCGTTGACCGAGGGAGCGTGAGCGGGGCATCCGCCCCGCCCCACCGGCGAAAAAAAAAAGCAGCCTGCCTGGCTGCTTTTTTTATGCTGCGACGGTGGCAATGCGCGCACCGGCTCGCGTTTCACAGCTTGTGCACGAAAGAGCGTATTCCACCGAGCATCATCTCGACTGAAATCGCGACGAGCACGAGCCCCATCAGTCGCTCGAACGCCGCCATCACACGTTCACCGAGCCACGCCTGAATGCGCTCGGCGAGCATCAGCACGATCGCACAGATGATCATCGTGACGGTCAGCGCGCCGACCCACTCGACCGTTTTGCCCGGCGCCTGCGAGGTCAGCAGCATGACCGTCGCCAACGCCGACGGACCCGCTAGCGCAGGAATCGCGAGCGGCACGATCAGCGGCTCGCCGCCGCGCGCGTCGCCGCCGAACGGACCGTCCGGATGCGGAAACACCATGCGCAGCGCAATCAGAAACAGCACGATGCCGCCGCCGATCCGCAACGACTGGTCGCTGAGGCTCATCATGCGCAGAAAGCTCTGCCCGAGCATCATGAACACCAGCAGGATCGCAAACGCGATCGCGACCTCGCGCAGGATCACGACCGTGCGACGCTCCGGCGACACACCTCGCAGGCAACTGACGAAGATCGGGATGTTGCCGAGCGGATCGGTGATCAGGATCAGCAGCACCGTCGCGGACAGGAAGGTGTACTCCACCGCCCGCTCCGCTTAGTTCGCCAGCGCCGCGCGCACTTTGCCGATCACGGTCTGCGCGGCATCCGCGACCGGCAGCAGCGTCGCTTCGGCCTCGCGACGGCCCTGATACTCGATCTTGCCGTCCTTCAGACCACGGTCGCCGATCACCAGTCGATGCGGCACGCCGATCAGTTCCCAGTCGGCGAACATCACGCCCGGCCGCTCGCCGCGATCGTCGAGGATCACGTCGATACCGGCCGCAACGAGTTCCGCGTACAGCTTGTCGGCCTGCTCACGCACCGCGTCGCTGCGGTCATAGCCCATCGGGCACAGCACGACTTCGAACGGCGCAATCGACTCCGGCCAGATGATGCCCTTGTCGTCGAAATTCTGTTCGATCGCGGCGCCGAGAATCCGCGTGACGCCGATGCCGTAGCAGCCCATTTCCATCGGCCGAGGCTTTCCGGTTTCGTCGAGACAGGCCGCGTTCATCGCTTCGGAATACTTGGTGCCGAGCTGGAACACGTGGCCCACTTCGATGCCGCGGCAGATGTCGAGCACGCCCCTGCCGTCCGGCGACGGATCGCCCTTCTTCACATTGCGGATGTCGGCGACGACCGGCTCCGGCAGGTCGCGGCCCCAGTTCACGCCGGTGGTGTGATAGTCGACGTCGTTCGAGCCGACCACGAAGTCGCTCATGTTCGCGACCGTGCGGTCCGCGATCACCTTGACCGGCTTCTTCGTGTTGATCGGACCGAGATAGCCCGGCGGTGTGCCGAACGTCTCGACGATCTCGGCTTCGGTCGCCATGCGGAAATTACCGAGGCCCGGGAGCTTGGCCGCCTTGATCTCGTTCAGATCATGATCGCCGCGCAGCATCAGCAGCCAGATCGTCGGCTCGGCGCCTTCGTTCTCGGTGGCGAGCACCACCGACTTGATCGTGCGTTCGAGCGGAATGTTCAGCAGTTCGGCAACCGCCTCGCACTTCGCCTTGCCGGGCGTCGCGGTCTTCTTCATCTCTTCTGCCGGCGCCGCGCGCTCTGCGATCAGCGGTAGCGCTTCGGCCGCCTCGACGTTCGCGGCGAAATCGGAGGTCGGGCAATACGCGATGTCGTCTTCGCCAGTGTCGGCGATCACATGGAACTCATGCGAGCCGCTGCCGCCGATCGAGCCGTTGTCGGCCGCCACCGCGCGGAAGTCCAGACCGAGGCGCGTGAAGATGCGCACGTACGCGTCGTACATCTTGCGATACGACTCGCGCAGACCCTGCGCGTCCTTGTCGAACGAGTACGCGTCTTTCATGATGAACTCGCGGCCGCGCATCACGCCGAAACGCGGACGGATCTCGTCGCGGAACTTCGTCTGGATCTGATAGAAGTTGACCGGCAGTTGGCGATAGCTCTTGATCTGGTTGCGCGCGATGTCGGTGACCACTTCCTCGTGCGTCGGGCCCATCACGAAATCGGCCTGCTTGCGGTCTTTGAAGCGCAGCAGCTCGGGACCGTACTTCTCCCAGCGCCCCGATTCCTGCCACAGTTCGGCCGGCTGCACGGCCGGCATCAACAGCTCGATGGCGCCCGCCCGGTTCATTTCCTCACGCACGATCGCTTCCACCTTGCGGATCGAACGCAGGCCGACCGGCAGGTAGTTATAGATACCGCCCGCGACGCGACGGATCATGCCCGCGCGCACCATGAGCTTGTGGCTGATGATTTCGGCGTCGGCGGGCGCTTCTTTGAGAGTGCCGATAAAGAAACGGGAAGCTTTCATTCAAGGTGTCCAAAAGCGGCGGCTTCCGGTAGGACCGCCAGAAAAGGGGAAAATGAGGGAAATCGACACAGATCCGCGGCGAAGCCGGCAGGGTTCGCCCGACTGGCGGCGCCCTGCCCCCGTGCGGCGCCGAAACCGCCGCGCAAAGCCTCTCTCACAGGGGATAGGCACGGAAAACCGACAGGCTACCGCAAACCCGGGCCTGTTGCGGCGAATCGCTCCATTCTGATGCGATTCGGTGCGTAGGGTCCGTTATCTGTTTATAATCAAAGCAATTTTAAAGGATTCGAAGGTGGTTGTATGCTGGATCGTGAAGGCTTTCGCCCGAACGTCGGCATCATCCTCTTGAACGCGCACAACGAGGTGTTTTGGGGCAAACGACTCCGTGAACATTCCTGGCAGTTTCCGCAAGGGGGCATCAAATATGGTGAGACCCCCGTGCAAGCGATGTATCGGGAGTTACACGAAGAGACCGGGCTGCTTCCTGAGCACGTCAAGGTGATCGGTCGCACGCGCGACTGGTTGCGTTATGAGGTGCCTGACAAGTTCATCAAGCGCGAAGTACGCGGTCATTACCGCGGCCAGAAACAAATCTGGTTTTTGCTCCGGATGGTAGGACGCGACTGCGACATCTGTTTGCGCGCCACCGACCACCCTGAGTTCGATGCGTGGCGTTGGAACGAGTATTGGGTGCCGCTCGACTGTGTGATCGAGTTCAAGCGGGATGTGTATCAGTTGGCGCTAACGGAGCTGTCCCGTTTCATGCGCCGGCCTGCGCCGCGTGCGGAAAAACCTGGCGGGCATCATGGGTCGCGTTATCCCCGGATAGCGTCGTCGATGCAAAGCCCGCCGGATTCCACGGTAAGCACGGTGGTCACCACCGTCACGACCGTAACTTCGGTCAGCGTCGAAACTTCGACGCACGTGCTGGTCGCGCCGGATTGCGGTCCCGGCTCACCGGATGCCAACATGAGATCGGAGGATGAGCGCGAAACGGCCGAAGCCGACGAGGCCGTCGCCCCGTTAGTCCGACGAGGCGTGCGCGATTAACCATTCCAGGCGGCGGCTCGCGCCGCCTCTCTCTGGCGCGGCTTTCGAGCCGCGTCTGTCTCTCGAGGGAATCAGATTGAAAGCACTTGCATTCGCCGTGGCGTGCGTCGCCACCGGCGCCCTGCTGGCAGGCTGTTCGAGCGCCGGCAAACCGACCAACAAAGGCGACAGCGAGTTCACCTATCTGCTGGATCGCAAGAGCAACTGGGTTGAAAACAAGGTCGACACGTTGCCGCCGCTGCCCTCCGACGCGAACCTGCTGCCGTTCGAAGTCTCCGGCAATACGCCGCTGCAATTTGCGATCGACCCGAAGTCCGTCAGCGTCGGCGACGACGGCGTGGTGCGTTACACGGTGGTCGTCACGAGCCCGGGCGGTGCGCGCAACGTCAATTACGAGGGCATCCGTTGCGACACGTATGAATGGCGTCAGTATGCGGGCCTGAACGCCGATCACGACGGCTGGGACACGACGGTCGCAAACCCGTTTTCGCGGATAGAAAACGGCGCGCTGAATGCGTACCAGGCCGCGTTGTATCAGGACTATATGTGCGCCAACAAGATTCCGACCGGCAGCGCGCAGCACATCGTCGAGAACATTCGTTACAAGCGCACGCAGACGTCGCAGATTCATTGAGGCCGGTTGCGCGGCGCGCGCCCGACTCAGGCGCCGTTGCTTATCCGTGACGATTAAAAAGCCGTTCCAGCCTGCGCTGGAACGGCTTAATTGTTGGCTCTTCATACGCGCGATATGCGCGCCGCCTCGCAGATCAAAGCACCACGAGATTGTCGCGATGAATCAGTTCGGGCTCGAGCATATAGCCGAGCACTGACTCAATTTCGCCGCTCGGACGCCGCTGGATCAGTTTGGTTTCCGCGCTGCTGTAGTTCGTCAAACCACGTGCGACCTCGCGGCCTGACGCGCTCAGACACGCGATCACCTCGCCGCGCGCGAATGCACCCTGCACACCGACGATGCCGATCGGCAGCAAGCTCTTGCCGCCGGCGGTCAGTTTTTCGACCGCGCCGTCATCGATCACGACGTGGCCGCGCACCTGCAGGTGATCGGCCATCCATTGCTTGCGCGCCGCCATGCGCGCGGTGCGCGCGATCAGTTGGGTGCCGATCGCCTCGCCGGCCGCCAGTCTCACCAGCACGTCCGACTCGCGCCCACTCGAGATCACCGTATTGGCGCCGCTATGGGCCGCACGCTTCGCAGCGAGAATCTTGGTCAGCATGCCGCCGCGGCCGAGGCTCGAGCCCGCACCGCCCGCCATCGCCTCGAGCTCGGGCGCGCCGGCGTCGGCTTGCTGGACTAGTGTCGCGGTCGGGTCCTTGCGCGGATCTGCGGTGAAGAGGCCTTGCTGGTCCGTCAGAATGATCAGCGCGTCGCCCTCGATCAGATTGGCAACCAGCGCGCCGAGCGTGTCGTTGTCGCCGAACTTGATTTCGTCGGTGACGACCGTGTCGTTCTCGTTGATGATCGGTACAACTCCGAGCCCCAGCAGCGTGAGCAGCGTGGAGCGAGCGTTCAGATAGCGCTCGCGGTCAGCAAGGTCAGCGTGAGTAAGCAGGATCTGCGCAGTCTGGATAGAATGTTCGGCGAAGCGGCTTTCGTACACTTGCGCGAGACCCATCTGACCGACCGCCGCGGCCGCCTGCAGCTCATCGATTTCACGCGGCCGCTTCGTCCAGCCGAGCCGCTGCATGCCCTCGGCGATCGCGCCCGAGCTGACCAGCACCACTTCCTTGCCTTGCGCGCGCAGTGCGGCAATTTGCGCGGCCCAGCGGCCGATCGCCGCATGATCGAGGCCGCGCCCGTCGTTCGTGACGAGACTCGAACCGACTTTGACGACCAATCGCCGTGAATCTGCGATGACGGAACGCATTGTGCGCTGTCTCCCAAGATGACGCGTGATGCATACCGGCACCCGCCGCTGGCGCCGGCGCTCGAGTTGTTATTCCTGCGGATCGGTGCCGGCTTCGCGGGTCGCGGCCGGTACTTGCGTCCCGTCGCGGAAACGCACGTCGGAGGCCAGGTCTTCGGCTTCGGCCGCGCGTTGCGCGTCGGAGTGCTCGGCGAGGTAGTCGAACACGGCGTAGCAAAGATTTTCACAGCCCTGGCCAGTCAGCGCCGAGATCTCGAACACCGGACCGCCCCAGCCGAAGCCTTCGAGGAACGCCGCCACGCGCGCTTCGCGATCGTCCTCAGGCACCATGTCCAGCTTGTTCAGCACAAGCCAGCGCGGCTTCTGATAAAGCTCTTCGTCGTACTTGCGCAGTTCGTTGACGATCGCCTTCGCTTCGGCGACCGGATCGATCGACTCATCGAACGGTGCGATGTCGACGATGTGCAGCAGCAGCCCGGTGCGCTGCAGGTGACGCAGGAATTGATGGCCTAGGCCGGCGCCTTCCGCCGCGCCTTCGATCAGCCCCGGAATGTCGGCAATCACGAAGCTGCGGCTCGGCCCGACGCGCACGACGCCGAGGTTCGGCGCGAGCGTGGTGAACGGATAATCGGCGATTTTCGGCTTCGCGTTCGACACCGACGAGATAAACGTCGACTTGCCGGCATTCGGCATGCCGAGCAGACCGACGTCGGCCAGCACTTTCAGTTCGAGGCGGACCATGCGGCGCTCGCCCGGCTTGCCGTCGGTCTTCTGACGCGGCGCGCGGTTCGTGCTGGACTTGAAATGGAGGTTGCCGAGGCCGCCGGCTCCCCCTTGCGCGATTTGCACGCTCTGGTTGTGCTCGGTCAGATCGGCGATCAGCTCGCCGGTTTCCATGTCCGTGATGGTGGTGCCGACCGGCATGCGCAGCGTGATGTCATCACCGCCCTTGCCGTAGCAATCCGAGCCGCGGCCGTTTTCGCCGTTGCGCGCCAGATGTTTTTTCGCGTAGCGGTAATCGATCAGCGTGTTGATGTTGCGGTCAGCCACCGCGATCACGCTGCCGCCCCGGCCGCCGTCACCGCCATCGGGGCCGCCGAACGGGACGAACTTCTCGCGGCGCATCGACGCGCTGCCATCCCCTCCGTCGCCGGCGATGACTTCAATCCTCGCTTCGTCAATGAACTTCATGTGTTACTCCGTCCCGTGGTGTACTGCCCGATTCGATGCAGGGGTTGATACTGATTGGATGCTGCTATTTTGCCGCGCGCGCCGCGCGTTGATCAATCGACCGACCGGCGTAGTCCGCCGATGAGGAGCGGTCGGCTGCGCGGCTTCGGCGCTAAGCTAAAGAGGCGCCGCAATAAAAAAAGCCCCGCGTACTTCGCGGGGCCTTTTTCCGGTCCTGAAGCCCGTGCCTGATTAAACTCAGGCTGCCGGGACGACGGAAACGGTGTGCTTCTTCGCCGCGCCCTTCGTCGAGAACTGGACGTGGCCGTCCTTCAGCGCGAACAGGGTGTGATCCTTGCCCATGCCGACGTTCTCGCCAGCGTGCATGCGCGTACCGCGCTGACGCACGATGATGCCACCAGCGTTGATAGCCTGGCCGCCGTAAACCTTCACGCCGAGGCGCTTCGACTCGGAGTCGCGGCCGTTTCGGGACGATCCGCCTGCCTTTTTGTGTGCCATTTGATTTGCTCCTTAACCGGTGCGCTTACGCGTCGATCGCGTCGATGCGCAGTTCGGTATAGTTCTGGCGGTGGCCGCCATGCTTCTGGTAGTGCTTCCGGCGACGCATCTTGAAGATCGTCACTTTGGCGTGACGACCTTGCGACACGACGGTAGCCTTGACGGAAGCCCCACTGACCAGCGGCGTACCGAACTTAATCGATTCGCCTTCGCCCACTGCGAGAACCTGGTCGAGCGTGATTTCAGCGTCAATGTCTGCCGGTATCTGTTCTACTTTAAGTTTTTCGCCGACGGCAACCTTGTACTGCTTGCCACCGGTTTTTATGACCGCGTACATTGAGAACCTCACTCTGTATTCATTTTTCCCACGCACCGCGCGCGGAAACTGTCGATTATACATAGAGTTAGCTGCTCGGTCAAAACCTGCTTACCAAACCGTCTACCGTCCGGCTTTGCCCTCCCTCGCAGGCGCTCGCAGATGGCATACCTGCGACGCGCAGCGCCCCGCAGACGGCCTTGGCAGGCGCCCCGCGCGCCATGCGGAACGCATCCACGCCGCAGCCGACGACCCGGAAGCGCCCCGATCGCCTTATAATTCGCGGCACTACTCAATTCAGCCATCATGTCGTCGACTGCCACCACCTCCCCCAACGTCGCCAGCCTGCTTGCTCCGATCGCCGAAGACATGCAGCAGGTCAATCGCGTCATCCGGCAACGTCTTGCGTCGGACGTGATGCTGATCAATCAGATTTCCGAGTACATCATCAGCGCCGGCGGCAAGCGGCTGCGGCCCGCGCTGCTGTTGCTGGTGGCGGGCGCGCTGGGCGATAGGACGGGGCACCGGCACGAGCTGGCAGCGGTCGTCGAATTCATCCACACGGCCACGCTGCTGCATGACGACGTGGTCGACGAGTCCGACCTGAGGCGCGGCCGCCAGACCGCCAATGCGCTGTTCGGCAACGCGGCGAGCGTGCTGGTCGGTGACTTTCTTTACTCACGGTCGTTCCAGATGATGGTCGGCGTGGGCAAGATGCGCGTGATGGAAATTCTGTCGGAGGCGACCAACATCATCTCCGAAGGCGAAGTGCTGCAGTTGTTGAACATGCACGATGCCGACGTCGACGAAGCCCGTTACATGCAGGTGATCCGCTACAAGACCGCAAAGTTGTTCGAGGCGGCCGCCCAGCTCGGCGCGGTGCTGGCCGGCGCGGACGCGAAAACCGAAGCCGCCGCCGCCGAGTACGGTCGTCGCATCGGCACCGCGTTCCAGATCATGGACGACTGGCTCGACTACACGGGCACGGCCGAGTCGATGGGCAAGAACGCCGGCGACGATCTGCGCGAAGGCAAACCGACGCTTCCGCTCATCTATCTGATCGAACGCGGCACACCCGAGCAGTCGGCGCTCGCGCGCGAAGCCATCGAGCAAGGTGGCACCGACCGTTTCGATACGATTTTCGACGCGATCACGCGCTCGGGCGCGCTGGATCACACGCTCGAGTGCGCGAAACAGGAGGCGCAGGCAGCCGCGGCAGCAATTTCGTCGTTTCCCCATTCCATTTTCAAAGAGAGCCTGCTAGAATTATGCTCTTACTCGACGGCAAGACAGTCTTGAACGAGACTGAAACACCGAATTAGTCTGAATCGAGTCAGCAGTACCCAATCGGGGTGTAGCTTAGCCTGGTAGAGCGCTACGTTCGGGACGTAGAGGCCGGAGGTTCGAATCCTCTCACCCCGACCAGATTCTCCTTGTTAGCTCAAGGTTCAAAACCGCCGCAGCGTTGCTGGGCGGTTTTTTGTTTTGCGCGGCGCTTTTTTCGTTGCTCTCGTGCTGCCCTTCGCCGCTTTCTTTCCTCCGGCTCGCCAGGCACAGCGCGTACGTTGCCACGTTGTCGTCCTAGCGGCGTCAGCCGTCGTCCACACCGGAGCGCGCGGCCCCCTCTGCTATATTCTCTCCATCCTTTCCCTTATTTTTCACGACGCGTGGAACAACTTCCCTTATGGGCGCAGATCGGCGCCGTCCTTCTGCTGCTTGTCTGCTCCGCCTTCTTTTCCATTTCCGAGACAGCGATGATGGCGCTCAATCGTCATCGCCTCAAACATCTCGCCAGCAAGAACACGCTCGGCGCAAAGACGACTCAGGGCCTGCTCGCAAAAACCGATCAGCTGCTCGGCGTGATCCTCATCGGCAACAACCTGTTCAACACGATCATTCCGGTACTGACGACATCGCTCGCGCTGCATACGTTCGGCCGCAATAGCCTCGTGCTGTCGATCGCGACCGGTATCGTCGCGTTCCTCATTATCGTGTTCGCGGAGATCACACCGAAGATCGTCGGCGCGACGTTTCCCGAGAAAATCGCGCTACCCGCGAGCCTGCTGATCGCGCCGTTGATGCGCGTCGCGAGACCACTGATCTGGTTTGTCAACCTGTTCGCGACCGGCATCCTGCGCGTGCTGCACATCAACACGAAGGGCGCGCGCGACCAGCGGCTGTCCACCGAAGAACTGCGCACCATCGTGCTCGAGTCGGGAAGCTTCATGCCCACCAAGCACCGCAGCATCCTGCTGAACCTGTTCGACCTCGAAAACATCTCCGTCGATGACGTGATGATCCCGCGTCGCCGTATCGAGGCCCTGGACTTCGATGCCCCGTTCGAACAGATCCTGCATCAACTGGAGACCTGCTATCACAACAAGCTGATCGTCTACCAGGGCGACATCGACCGCGTGCTCGGTGTGCTGCACGTGCGCAAGACGCTGTCAGCGCTGCACAACCAGGAGCTCGAGCGCGATACCTTGCGCGAGCTGCTCGCCGAGCCGTACTTCGTGCCAAGCGGCACGCCGGTGTTCCAGCAGCTGCAATACTTTCAGGAGAGCCGGCAACGCATCGCGCTCGTCGTCAACGAATACGGCGAACTGCAAGGCCTCGTCACACCGGAAGACATCATCGAGGAACTGATCGGCGAATTCACCACGTCGATTCCGCGTAGCGCCAGCTCGCGCGGCGGCTGGAACGAGGCGGGCGAATGCATCGTCGCGGGAAGCATGCCGTTGCGCGAGCTGAACCGCTGGCTGCAACTGGGGCTACCCACCGATGGCCCCAAAACGCTGAACGGCCTGATTCTCGAAATCCTCGAAGACATCCCCGACGGCGACGTCTGCGTCCACATCGGAGACACCAAGCTCGAAGTGATGCGCAGCGACGATCAGGCGATCCGCACCGTCAAGCTTTTCAAACCGCCGTCGCGCACGAAGGCCGGTAAAGCACGGTCAGGGTGAACTTCGCGCCGCCGCACGCTGATTTACGGTCAGCATCGCACAGGCTCGCGAAACGCGCCATTAGCCGAATGGCCGAATGGCATTCGGACGCCCGCAACCGGAAGATGAAGCCGTCATGTTCTAAAGGCGGCTCATCACCGGTCTCTCATGCAAACACCTTTTGCCACCGCCGCGGCATTGCCGCGCCCACTCGCTATCGACGGCGAATCCAGCGCAACGAGTCTGAACGATCCCGACAACGCCCCAGCCGTGCGTCTGTTGACCGACACGTTGCACGAAGCGACGCGGCGCAATGCGTCGGATATCCACATCGAGCCGGCCGAGCATGGCTGGCGTGTGCGCCTGCGTATCGACGGCGTGCTGCATGAAATCCCGCGGCCGCCCGCCCATCTGCGCGACGCGTTCGTCACGCGTGTGAAAGTGCTCGCGCGCATGGACATCGCCGAGCGACGCGTGCCGCAGGACGGCCGGCTACGCCTCGCGACGTCGCCAGGGCGGCTCGAGGATTACCGCGTCAATTCGCTGCCGACACTGTTCGGCGAAAAGCTCGTGCTACGACGGCTCGACGCGTTGCCCGCCGATCTTTCGCTCGATTCGCTCGGCCTCGATCCGCGGCAGCGCGAAGCCGTCGACGCCGCGATCCGCGCGCCGCACGGTCTGATGCTCGTCACCGGACCGACGGGCAGCGGCAAGACACTATCGCTGTACTGCTTCCTGAACCTGCTGAACGGCGAGGCACGCAACCTCTGCTCGGTAGAAGACCCAGCCGAGATCCAGCTGGCCGGCATCAACCAGGTCAGCGTGCGCGAAAAAGCCGGACTGACTTTCGCGGTCGCGCTGCGGGCTTTTCTGCGTCAGGACCCGGACGTGATCATGGTCGGCGAAATCCGCGACAACGAAACCGCCGACGTTGCCGTGAAGGCCGCCCAAACCGGTCACCTCGTGCTATCCACGCTGCATACGAACGACGCGCCCGCGGCCATCGCGCGGCTCATCGACATCGGTGTCGAGCCGTACAACCTTGCCGCCGCGCTGCGCATGGTGACCGCGCAGCGGCTGGTGCGGCGACTGTGCGTCGCATGCCGCGCGCCCGCGCCGCATTCGCCGGCGGCACTCCACGCCGCGGGCTTTGGCGAACATGAGCTCGACGGCTGGCAACCGTATGCGGCGACCGGCTGCGCGGTTTGTCATGGCATCGGCTATCGGGGGCGCGTCGGCATTCATCAGGTGATGCCCGTCTCCGACGCGATGCGTGAGCAGATCGTCGCAAGCGCGGGCGCGCACGAGCTGGCGCGCCTCGCGCAGATGGAACAGGTCGCGACGTTACGCGACGCGGCGCTTGCGCGCGTGCGCGACGGCACCACGAGTCTCGCCGAAGCGCTCGCCGCCACGGAGGTCGCATGAGTACCGCCGCGCTGTCACCAACCCGGTCCGTCTCAGCCGACCTACGCTTCAGATGGCGCGGCGTCGACGCGGACGGCACGCGCCAAAGCGGCACGCTGATCGCGCCCGACGCGAGCGCCGCACGCACGATGCTCAAACGCGACAACCTCTTTATCGTCGAACTCGCAACGCAAGGGCCGGCACCACGCCCGAAGACGAGCGCGGCCGCTGTCACGCTGTTCACGCGACAACTGTCCAGTCTGCTGCGTGCTGGATTGGCGCTCGCGCCCGCGCTCGAACTACTCGCCCAGGCGTCGACGTCGGGTCAGCGGCAAGGCATGCCGCGTATCGTCGGCACCGTCGCGCGCGACATCACCGCCGGCCTGCGGTTTTCGGCGGCCTTGCAGCGGCACCCGGCGCAGTTCAATGCGCTGTATTGCCAGCTCGTCGAGGTGGGCGAAGCGGCGGGCGCGCTCGTCACCGTGCTCGCCCGCCTCGCCGACGATCGCGAACGCGCCGCTGCGCAGCGCGCGAAGGTGCGCGCGGCTCTCACCTATCCAGCCGCGATCCTGCTGCTCGCGCTCGCGATAACTGCCGCATTGCTGGTGTGGGTCGTGCCGACGTTCAAGCAGATCTTCGATGGCTTCGGCGCGAAGCTGCCCGCGCCGACGCAGTTCGTGCTGGCGCTCTCGGCGGCCGCCGCGCGCTGGAGTGTGCCGCTGTTCATACTGATGCTCGCAATGAGCTCGGCCTTCACGCTCGTGCTGCGTCGTTCGGTAGGCGCGCGCATCCGCTTCGCGCGCCTGTCGCTCGACCTGCCGGTGGCCGGCCCGCTGCTGCGCACGCTGTGCGCGGCGCGCTGGAGTCGCGCGCTTGGCACCTTGCTGTCCGCCGGCACGCCGCTCGCCGACGCATTCGATTCGCTCACTCAGGCGACCGGCAATGCCTTCTTCGATCGCGCGACGGCAAGCATCGCCATCAGATTGCGGCGCGGCGAACGGCTCGCCGCGGCTATGCTCGCGGCCCGCTGCTTTCCTCCCGAAGTCGTGCAGCCCGTTGCGGTCGCGGAGGAATCCGGCGCGCTCGACAGCATGCTGCTCGATGTCGCGTCGCTTGCGGATCGCCAGGTCGACGACAGGATCGGCACGCTATCGAGCCTGTGTGAACCGCTCGTGATCGTCGTGCTCGGCACACTGGTCGGCGGCCTCGTCATCGCGATGTATCTTCCCATTATTCAACTCGGCAACGTGGTGTAGCATCGCAGCCGAATCCACTTCGTCACCATGCAGGCTCCTCTTCCGCTCGTGTCACAAACTTCCTCCAGCCTGCTCGCGGGCTTACTGCCGGGCCGCTTTGCCAGCGATATCGGCCTCGCGCTCGCGAGCCTGCCCGCCGGCGTGCAGATCGCATTCGCGATCGTGCTTGGCCTCGTGATTGGCAGCTTCCTGAACGTGGTCGTGCATCGATTGCCGATCATGCTCGAGCGTGCATGGCGCGCCGAAATCAGCGAGACCACCGACGTGCCGCCGCCCGACCACGGACTGCCCGCGCGCTACAACCTGTGGGTGCCGCGCAGCGCGTGCCCGCATTGCGGCCATGTGCTGAGCGCGTGGGAAAACTTGCCGGTGCTGAGCTACCTGCTGTTACGCGGCCGTTGTTCCGCATGCGGCACGCATATCAGCGCACGCTATCCGCTGCTCGAAATCGCGAGCGCCGCTTTCGCGGCAGGCGCACTGATAGCGTTCGGCCCGACGCTGACGGCACTCGCCGCGTTCGGCCTGTGCGCGACGTTGCTCGCGATGAGCGCGATCGACGTCGACACGCATTTGCTGCCCGACTCCTTGACGCTGCCGCTGTTGTGGGCCGGCCTGATCGTCAATTTCAACGGCATGTTCACGAATCTGCATGATGCGGTGCTCGGCGCTATCTTCGGATATCTGGCGTTGTGGGCCGTGCATTGGGCGTTCAAGCTCGTGCGTGGTATCGAAGGCATGGGCTATGGCGACTTCAAGCTGCTCGCCGCGCTCGGCGCGTGGCTCGGCTGGCCCGCGCTGCCGCAGATCGTGCTGGTCGCCGCGGTGGCCGGTGCCGTGATCGGCCTCGCGGCGACGTGGCGCGGCCGAATGCGCTTCGAGGAGCCGCTGCCGTTTGGGCCGTTTCTCGCGGCGGGCGGCGTGTTGACGCTGTTTGCCGGCACGCCGCTTTATCTGGCTCTGGGGGGCTGAACCATGTTCGTTGTGGGACTCACTGGCGGCATCGGCAGCGGCAAATCGACGGTGGCCGATCTGTTCGCCGCGCGCGGCGTGCCGCTCGTCGACACGGACGTGATCGCGCATCGCATCACCGCGCCGCATGGCCTCGCAATGCCGCACATCGCCGCCGCATTCGGCGCGCAATTCGTCGCCCCCGACGGCTCTCTCGATCGCGCGCGCATGCGCACGCTCGTGTTCAGCGACGAGACCGCGCGCAAACGTCTCGAAGGCATCACGCATCCGCTGATTCGCGCGGAAACCGAGCGCGAAGAGCGCGAAGCGAGAGGACCGTATGTGATCGTCGTGGTGCCGTTGCTGGTCGAGTCCGGGACCTGGAAGAACCGCGTGAATCGCGTGCTCACCGTCGATTGCAGCGTCGACACGCAGACCGCGCGTGTGGTGAGCCGCAACGGCTTCAGCCGTGAGCAGGTGCTCGCAATCATTGCGCGCCAGGCCACGCGCGAAGCGCGGCTCGCCGCCGCCGACGACGTGATCGTCAATGACAATGCGCCGCTCGAAGAACTCGAGGCGCAGGTGGACGCTCACCATCAAGCCTATCTGTCGCTGGCGAAGGGCGATGCCGAGTTGTAGCGCGCGCAGACGCGTCGTCACCGGCACATTGAACTTTGCGCGCACCTGGCAGCCGAAGCGCTCATAACACCGGGAACTCACAAAAAAGTTGCGAAAGCGCGCAGAAAAAGTGCGTGATTGCCTGGGTAGTCCCACGGCATTAGAATGTTTTGCATTCCTGTCACCGACCACGCCCGAGGCGAGCCCGCTTGATCCTTTACGAGTACCCCTTCAATGAGCGAATCCGGACGCTGTTGCGGCTCGAAGATCTGTTCGAGCGCTTCACGTTCTTTCTGACTCAGGAAGACGCGCGGGAACATCACGTCGCACTGACAACGCTGTTCGAAATCTCCGAAGTGGCGGGCCGCGCGGATCTGAAATCGGATCTGATGAAAGAGCTCGAGCGGCAGCGGCAAACGCTCGCGCCATTTCGCGGCAATCCGGGCATCGAGCAGAACGCGCTCGAAGCGGTGCTCGGCGAAATCGAGCAGACGCTTGCGGGGCTCACGCAGATGCAAGGCAAGACCGGCCAGCATCTTGCAGACAACGAGTGGCTCGCGAGCATTCGCAGCCGCGCAATCATCCCCGGTGGTACCTGCAAATTCGACCTGCCCTCGTATTACGCGTGGCAACAGTTGCATCCCGATCAGCGTCGCCAGGACATCGCCAAGTGGGTGACACCGCTTTTGCCGCTGCGCGACGCGGCCACCATCGTGCTGCGGCTCGCGCGTGAGTCGGGCCAGGCGTCGAAGGTGATGGCGATGCAAGGCAGCTATCAGCAAATGCTGTCGGGCCGCTCGTATCAATTGATGCAGGTTCGCGTCGCTCCCGAATTGCGCGTGATTCCCGAAGCGAGCGCCAACAAGTACATGCTGTGGGTGCGCTTTACGGTGCAGGACGGCGATCTGCGGCCGCGCGCGGTCGACGTCGACGTGCCGTTCCAACTCACGCTCTGCAGCCTGTAATCGCCTGTCAATCACCGCCGCATTGAGCAGCGCACACCGGATTTGACCGAACGCGCCTTTGAACCGGCGCGAAATAGCCCTATATTCGTTACTTGTTCCGTTTGCGATTGACCGTCCGACCGTATGCCTACCGTCGTCAAATGTCCTACCTGCGGTAAAGATGTCCGCTGGACCTCCGAGAGCCGCTTCCGTCCGTTCTGCTCCGAGCGCTGCAAACAGATCGATCTGGGCGCATGGGCCGCCGAAAAATACAGGATTGGCGGCAACGAACAGGAAGGATCTTCGTCCGAAGAGGAAACGCCGCGCGGCGACTACAACCCGCACTGAGCGAGTCAGTAAAAAAGCCACACGAACCGGCGCTGCCGATACAGCGCCCGCTACCGCGTGGCTTTTTCAATCACTGCCTTCAATCAATCATTTCTTCTCAGCCGCGAGCCACTCCAGCACCGGGATCGTGGCCGGCAGCAACGGCGAGACATCCGCAGGCAAGCTCTGCCAGACGAAGGCCTGGCCCTCACGCCCGTGCGGCTCGCCCGACCACTGCGTCACCTTGCAGAAGAAGAGGCGCACATAGGCGTGCGGATAATCGTGTTCGAGCGTATGCCACAGATGGCTCGCCTCGACCTCGATTCCCAGCTCCTCGTGCAGCTCGCGCGCGAGCGCGGCCTCGACCGATTCGCCCGCTTCGAGCTTGCCGCCCGGAAACTCCCAGTAGCCCTCGTACGGCTTGCCCGTCGGACGCTGCGCGAGCAGATAGCGCCCATCCGGCTGCACCAGCACGCCGACCGCGACTTCGGTGACCGGACGGCCAGCGCCGTTGGCGCCGACGCTATTGCCGACGCTATTGCCGACGCTATTGCCGACGCTATTGCCGGCGCTTTTGTTAGCGTCGCTCATGCCGGCGTCTTACGGCCGGACCAGTCGCGCGCGAACTGCCATGCGACCCGTCCCGAGCGCGAGCCACGTTCGAGCGCCCACACGAGCGCATCGCCGCGCGCCGATTCGATCTCGGCGTCGTCGCAACCGAAATGGCGCAGCCAGTGCGCGATGATCGTCAGGTAGTCGTCCTGCTTGAACGGATAGAAGCTGACCCACAGCCCGAAACGCTCGGACAGCGAAATCTTCTCTTCGACCAGTTCACCCGGATGAATCTCGCCGTCCGAAGTGTGCTTGTACGTCTCGTTGTCGCTCATGTACTCGGGCAGCAGATGGCGGCGGTTCGACGTCGCATAGATCAGTACGTTGTCGGACTGCGCGGCCACCGAGCCGTCGAGCGCGACCTTCAGCGCCTTGTAGCCCGACTCGCCTTCTTCGAACGACAGGTCGTCGCAGAACACGACGAAGCGCTCCGGCCGCTTCGCGATCAGATCGACGATGTCGCCGAGGTCGTGCAGATCGTCCTTGTCCACTTCGATCAGGCGCAGGCCGTCTTTCGCATACGCGTTCAGGCACGCCTTGATCAGCGACGACTTGCCGGTACCGCGCGCGCCCGTCAGCAGCACGTTGTTGGCCGGCTGACCGCGCACGAACTGGCGCGTGTTCTGTTCGATCAACCCCTTCTGGCGATCGATGTTCTGCAAGTCGTCGAGCGTGATCGGCGAAATGGCATGCACCGGCTGCAAGTAGCCGCGACCCTGGCGCTTGCGCCAGCGGAAAGCGACCGCGGCCGACCAGTCGATGTCCGGCGCGGCGGGCGGAAGCATCGCTTCCAGGCGGCCGAGCACGGCTTCGGCCCGGTTCAGAAACTGTTCGAGTTTGTCCATGGTGAGTAGGCGGCCCGTGGCCGCGCTTTGAAGCTGATTACGAGCGGTAGTCGGCGTTGATGCTCACGTAGTCGTGCGACAGATCGCAGGTCCAGATCGTGGCTTGCGCATTACCGCGGCCGAGCACGACGCGAATGCCGATCTCGCTTTTTTTCATCACGCGCTGGCCGTCTTCTTCGCGGTAGGCCGGGTTGCGTCCGCCGGCAGTCGCGACCAGCACGTCGTCCAGATACAGATCGATCTTGCCGACGTCGAGATCGTCAACGCCGGCATAGCCGATGGCCGCGAGAATACGGCCGAGGTTCGGGTCCGATGCATAGAAGGCCGTCTTGACAAGCGGCGAGTGGCCGATCGCGTAGGCGATCTGGCGGCATTCGCCGACGCTCGAGCCGCCTTCGACATGCACGGTCATGAATTTGGTCGCGCCCTCGCCGTCGCGCACGATCAGTTGCGCGAGGTTCTGCGCGACCTCGGTCACCGCGTCGCGCAGCGCTGCATAAGCGGGCGAATCGGTGGACGTGATCGCGGGCAGGCTCGATTTGCCCGACGCGATCAGGATGAACGAATCGTTGGTCGACGTATCGCCATCGATCGTGATGCAGTTGAACGAGCGATCCGCGACGTGCTTCACGAGCTCGTCGAGGACCGGCTGCGCGACGGCTGCGTCGAACGCGAGGAAGCCGAGCATGGTCGCCATGTTCGGCTTGATCATGCCGGCGCCCTTGCTGATGCCGGTCAGCGTGACCGTGTGACCGTCGATCGTGACCTGGCGCGAGCTCGCCTTCGGCAGCGTGTCGGTCGTCATGATCGACTGCGCCGCGTCGTACCAGTTCGCTTCCTTGCGGTTCGCGAGCGCGGCCGGCAAGCCCGCCTTCAGACGATCGACCGGCAGCGGTTCGAGAATCACGCCCGTCGAGAACGGCAGCACCTGCTCGGGCACGATGTCGGCTAGACGCGCGAGTTCCGCGCAGGTTTCGCGCGTCGCGGCGAGGCCCGGCTCACCGGTACCCGCGTTCGCGTTGCCGGTGTTGATCACCAGCGCGCGAATCGGCTTGCCGCCCGCGCGCACGCGCTGCAGGTTCTCGCGGCAGACCGTGACGGGCGCCGCGCAGAAGCGGTTCTGCGTGAACACGCCGCCTACCGTCGCGCCTTCGTCGACGGAAATGACGAGCACGTCCTTGCGGTTCGGTTTGCGGATATTCGCTTCCGCCCAGCCTAGCGTGACGCCGGCGACGGGGTGGAGTTGAGCGGGATCGATCGAGGGAAAGTTGACAGCCATGGTCGCGACCTGTCGAAGAAAATGCCGGCGGACGCCGGCATCGGGGAAACGGAACTGATGACCCGGGTGTGTTGCCGGGTCACCCGCGAAATCAAAACGGCCAAACGGCGCTTAAAAACGACACGGCGCGCCCGGAAGCGCGCCGCATCGCCATCAGGCGATCTTGCCGTGGCACTGCTTGTACTTCTTGCCGCTGCCGCACGGGCACGGGTCGTTGCGGCCGACCTTCGGCACGTTGTCGGCATTCATGTGCACGGCCGCCTGCGGCGCTGCGCCGTGGCCGTGGCTCATCGCGTCGCCGATCATCGCGGCGGTGGCCGCTTCGGCCGCGACCGGCGCGGCGGCGCCGGCTTCCGCGAACTCGGCATGACGGAACTCGACGTTCTCCAGATGACCGCCCTGCTCTTCCATCTGCTCCGCGGCCGCTTCCAGCTGCTCCGGCGACTGGATCTGCACGTTCATCACGATGCGCGTGACTTCGAGCTTCACGGCGTCGAGCATCGCGGCGAACAGTTCGAACGCCTCGCGCTTGTATTCCTGCTTCGGGTTCTTCTGCGCATAGCCGCGCAGATGGATGCCCTGACGCAGATGATCGAGCGCGGCCAGATGCTCGCGCCACGCGCGGTCGAGCGTCTGCAGCATGATCGAGCGCTCGAACGCGCTGAACGATTCGCGGCCGACCAACTGGACCTTCGCCTCGTACCCTTCGTCCGCGGCGGCCTCGACCGCTTCGAGAATCTCTTCCGCGCTGATCGAGTTCGACTCGTTGATCATTTCCTGAATCGCGAGGTCGAGCTGCCATTCGTTGCGCAGCACTTCCTCGAGCTCGGGCACGTCCCACTGCTCTTCGATGCTGCCCACCGGCACGAACTGATGCACGATGTCGCCGACCACGCCGTGACGCATCGCGCTGATGGTCTCGGTGATGTCGTTCGCTTCGAGCAGTTCGTTGCGCTGCTGGTAGATCACCTTGCGCTGGTCGTTCGATACGTCGTCGTATTCGAGCAATTGCTTACGAATATCGAAGTTGCGCGCCTCGACCTTGCGTTGCGCCGATTCAATCGAGCGCGACACGATGCCCGCTTCGATCGCCTCGCCTTCCGGCATCTTCAGGCGGTCCATGATCGCGCGCACGCGGTCGCCCGCGAAAATGCGCAGCAGCGGATCTTCCAGCGACAGATAGAAGCGCGACGAACCCGGGTCGCCCTGACGGCCCGCACGGCCGCGCAGCTGGTTGTCGATCCGGCGCGACTCGTGCCGTTCGGTGCCGATGATGTGCAGACCGCCCGCGGCCTTCACCTGGTCGTGCAGCGTCTGCCATTCGTCGTGCAGCTTCTGGATGCGGCGCTGCTTTTCGTCGGCGGCGAGCGTTTCGTCCTGCTCGATGAACGACGCCTGCTTCTCCGCGTTGCCGCCGAGCACGATGTCCGTACCACGGCCGGCCATGTTGGTCGCGATCGTGACGCGCTGCGGACGGCCCGCTTCGGCGACGATCTCCGCTTCGCGCGCGTGCTGCTTCGCGTTCAGCACTTCGTGCGGCAAGCTGACCTGCTTCAGCAGATGCGACAGCAGCTCCGAGTTCTCGATCGACGTCGTGCCAACCAGCACCGGCTGACCTCGTTCGAAGCACTCGCGAATGTCGCGGATCACCGCGTCGTAGCGTTCCTTCGCGGTCTTGTAGATCTGATCCTGCTTGTCGATCCGCTTCGGCGGACGGTTGGTCGGGATCACGACCGTTTCGAGACCGTAGATCTCGTTGAATTCGTATGCTTCGGTGTCGGCCGTGCCGGTCATGCCGGCCAGCTTCGCGTACATGCGGAAGTAGTTCTGGAACGTGATCGATGCGAGCGTCTGGTTCTCGCTCTGGATCTTCACATGTTCCTTCGCCTCGACCGCCTGGTGCAGACCGTCAGACCAACGGCGGCCGGCCATCAGACGGCCGGTAAATTCGTCGACGATGATCACTTCGCCGTTCTGCACGACGTAGTGCTGATCCTTGAAGAACAGCGTGTGCGCGCGCAACGCCGCGTACACGTGGTGCATCAGCGTGATGTTCTGCGGCGCGTACAGGCTTTCGCCGTCGCCGATCAGGCCCCACTCGGAGAGCAGGCGCTCGGCCTTTTCGTGGCCCGACTCGGTCAGGAAGACCTGACGGCCTTTTTCGTCCAGCGTGTAGTCGCCCGGCTTCTCGACGCCGGTGCCGTCCGCCTTCTCTTCGCCGATCTGGCGCTCGAGCAGCGGCGGCAACGCGTTCATGCGCACGTAGAGTTCGGTGTGATCTTCGGCCTGGCCGGAGATGATCAGCGGCGTACGCGCTTCGTCGATCAGGATCGAGTCCACCTCGTCGACGACCGCGAAGTTCAGGCTACGCTGCACGCGCGCGTCGGTCTCGTAGACCATGTTGTCGCGCAGGTAGTCGAAGCCGAATTCGTTGTTGGTGCCGTAGGTGATGTCGGCGGCGTAGGCTTGCTGCTTCGCCGTGTGCTCCATCTGCGACAGGTTGATACCGACCGACAGACCGAGGAAGTTGTAGAGACGCGCCATCCATTCGGCGTCGCGCTGCGCGAGGTAGTCGTTGACCGTGACCACGTGGACGCCGCGGCCCGACAGCGCGTTCAGGTAGACCGGCAGCGTCGCGACGAGCGTCTTGCCCTCGCCGGTGCGCATTTCGCTGATCTTGCCGTAGTGCAGCGCCATACCGCCGATCAGCTGCACGTCGAAGTGGCGCATCTTCAGCACCCGCTTGCTGGCCTCGCGGCAGACCGCGAACGCTTCCGGCAGGATCTTGTCGAGCGATTCGCCGCTCGCGACGCGCTGGCGGAATTCACCCGTTTTGGCGCGCAGTTGGTCATCCGTCAATTGCTCGATCTGCGGCTCGAGCGCATTGATCGCCGCGACGGTCTTTTGATATTGCTTGACTAGCCGCTGATTACGGCTGCCAAAAATCTTCTGTAGAAAACCGGTGGTCATCGGATCGGTGTCTGCGTCGCGGCTTCGGCTGGCTCGCGGTATGCACTATGCGCATACCGCGCCTGGGTCGGAAAGTCCTCGGCGGCTTAGTCCAAGTGTGAATTCGAATCGGGCATTTTAGCACGCGCCTCCGGCCGCGCTCGTGTCGCAGGCGTGACGGCGCCGGCCTCCGCCAGGCCCGCCCGGCAACCTCCGGCGCGGCGCGGACCGACTTCGCAAGCTGCCCGCGCGGTACAATCGCGGCGTGAGCGCGCATGGGGCGAGCTCACGTCGTCAATCCCAAACATGAGCCGTTTTTCGTCCTTTTCAAGGCCGCCGAAGCAGTTCGATCGGCGCCGTCCGCAACCGCTTGCCGAGGTACTCGGCCGCACGGACGCGTTCGCTGCGCTGCGCGCAGGCGTCGAGCAGATCGCCGCGCTCGAGAAGGATCTGCGCGAGCTGCTGCCCGATTATCTGGCGACGAGCGTCGAGCCTGGCTTCATCAAGGAGGGCGTGCTGGCCCTGTTCGCCGCGCACAACGCGCTCGCGGCGCGTCTGCGGCATCTGGAGCCGCGGCTGCTGGCGGATTTGCAGCAGCGCGGCTGGCCCGTGCAGGCGCTGAAGATTCGCGTGCGGCCGCAGCCGCTGAAAGAACCGCCGCCCGTAAAACAGGCGCGCATGACGCCGGCGGGCGCCGCCGCACTGCAGGCGTTGAGCGAATCGCTTGAGCCTTCGCCGTTGCAGGAGGCGCTCGCGCGCATGGCCGCGCGGCATCGGCGCAATCGCTGAACGCTCGACGAAAAAAAACGGCCCCGAGGGGCCGTTTTTCATTTGCTTGCCTGTTACGCTGGCTTTATGCGAACGCGGTCTGCGTCTCGTACGCGAAGCCGCGCGGGGCCTTCTGCGTGTCGTCGAAAGTGACGATTTCGTACGAGTCTTCGTGCGCGAGCAGCTCACGCAGCAACGCGTTGTTCAGACCGTGGCCCGACTTGTACGCGGTGTACGACGCGAGCAGCGGGTGGCCGACCACGTACAGGTCGCCGATGGCGTCGAGCATTTTGTGCTTGACGAACTCGTCGTCGTAACGCAAGCCGTCGTTGTTCAGGATGCGATACTCGTCGAGCACAATCGCGTTGTCCATGCTGCCGCCGCGCGCGAGGCCAAGCTCACGCATCATTTCCACTTCGTGCGCGAAGCCGAACGTGCGGGCACGCGCGATTTCGCGCACGTACGACGTGTTGGCGAAATCCACTTCCAACGCCTGACCGGTTTTGTCCACGGCCGGGTGACGGAAGTCGATCGTGAATTTGAGCTTGAAACCGAAGTACGGATCGAGGCGCGCGAACTTGTCGCCGTCACGGATTTCGACCGGCTTCGTGACCTTGATGAATTTCTTCGGCGCGTTCTGCTCTTCGATACCCGCCGACTGGATCAGGAACACGAACGAACCCGCACTGCCATCCATGATCGGGATTTCCTCGGCGGTGACGTCGACGTAAAGATTGTCGATGCCAAGACCGGCGCAGGCGGACATCAGATGCTCAATGGTCGACACGCGCGCGCCGTCTTTCTGCAACACGGAAGCCAGACGCGTATCGCCAATCGCCAGCGCCGACGCAGGAATGTCCACCGGCGTGGGCAAATCCACGCGCGAAAAAACGATGCCAGTGCCCGGCGCCGCCGGGCGGAGCGTCAAATTGACTTTACGGCCGGAGTGCAGCCCGATGCCGACAGTCTTGACGATCGATTTAATTGTGCGCTGCTTCAACATGGTGGCATTCTGTTCGATTGAAAATCCCAATCAGGATTTTTTATTTCATAGCGCGAATTATACTCCAATCCCCAGACCAGCGTCTTTGCGGGGAACGTGACAATCTGTTTCGCTGCATTACCCACTGGGCTCCCCGACGGAAAGCGTGACGGGCCGATGCCCCGGAACGGAGGCGTTTCCGGTCATCGGCCCGCGTAACGGCCTGTCACAAAAGCGTCGTAATCACCGTTGCCGTAACGCCACGCGGCATAAGCGCAGGGTCGCGGCGAAGGTGCGACGTCAGCAACTAGCTCAACGTGGCGAGAATACTCGCTGCATCGCTGACTTCGAATTTGCCGGCAGCCTCGACATTCAGCGTCTTGACCACGCCGTCGTCGATCACCATCGCGTAGCGCAGGGAACGGATCCCCATGCCGCGCGCCGACAGATCCTGCTCCAGACCAAGCGCCCGTGTGAAAGCCGCACTACCGTCCGCCATCATGCGCACCTTGCCCGAGGTGTGCTGATCGCGTCCCCACGCGCCCATGACGAACGCGTCGTTGACGGACACGCACCAGATTTCGTCGATGCCGGCAGCGCGCAACTGCTCGGCATGCTCGACATAGCCCGGTACATGTTTGGCCGAACAGGTCGGCGTGAACGCGCCGGGCAATCCGAAGATCACCACGCGCTTGCCCGCCGTCTGCTCGTGCACGTCGAAACTGTTCGGTCCGATCGTGCAGCCCGCCCGGTCGTCTTCGACGTACTCGAAGAGCGTCGCGTCGGGCAACTTTTCACCTTCCTTGATCATGCTCAGTCCTTTGCATCGATGCGAAGCACGCTCGCACGTCCTCGTGTCGCAGTGAATTTCGGTTCGGCCCATTCAACTATAAGCCAACGCCGTTCGGCGGCAGCCACTTCGTCCGCTTCGCGAATCCGCAGAGGGCAGTTGCCCCTGCCGCGAATCAGACGATAAGCGACCTGCTTGCCGTTCACCCGCCACGCTCGTGCGTTCGTCCGCCAGCGCTGCATCTGCGACCTTACTCGCAACGCGGCAACGAAGCCTGCCCGTGCGCTCAGTCCGCCTGCTTGCGCAGGAATGCCGGAATGTCGTACGTATCGACGCCCTTTTCCTGCAGCGCCTGCACGTGCGAGGCCGCCGTGTCGCGCGAGGTGCGCCACACTGCCGGCGTATCGAGCGCGCCGTAGTCGGCCGTGCTGGCGTGGCCTGCCGCCGGTGCGTACGCCGCATGCGTCATCGCGCCGATCGGCTGGTTGTCGGTGCCGGTGCGCAGCAGCGTCATCGGTGCAGATTGCTGCTTCTTCGCCGCGCGGCCGAGGCCCGTCGCGACGACCGTCACGCGCAGCGCGTCGCCCATCGCGTCGTCGTACACGGCGCCGAAGATCACCGTGGCATCTTCCGCGGCATAGCTCTTGATCGTGTTCATCACTTCGCGCGTTTCCGACAGACGCAGCGAACGGCTCGACGTGATGTTGACCAGCACGCCACGCGCGCCCGACAGATCGACGCCTTCCAGCAGCGGGCTCGCGACGGCCTGTTCGGCCGCAAGACGCGCGCGATCGACGCCGGCAACCGTCGCCGTGCCCATCATCGCCTTGCCCTGCTCGCCCATCACGGTCTTCACGTCTTCGAAGTCGACGTTGACGAGACCGTCGACGTTGATGATTTCCGCAATGCCCGCGACCGCGTTGTTCAGAACGTCGTCAGCGCACTGGAAGCACTTGTCCATCTCGGCGTCGTCGCCCATCACCTCGAACAGCTTGTCGTTCAGCACGACGATCAGCGAGTCGACGTGATCCTCCAGTTGCTGCGAACCGGCTTCCGCCACGCGCATACGCTTGCCGCCTTCGAATTCGAACGGCTTGCTGACGACGCCAACGGTCAAAATACCCATTTCCTTCGCGATCTGCGCGACGACCGGTGCCGCGCCCGTGCCGGTACCGCCACCCATGCCGGCGGTGATGAACACCATGTGCGCGCCGCGCAGTGCGTCGGCGATACGCTCGCGTGCTTCTTCAGCGGCGGCGTGCCCCATTTCCGGCTTGGCGCCCGCGCCCAGACCCGTGTTGCCGAGCTGGATCACCGCGGTGGCGCGCGAACGCGACAGCGCCTGCGCGTCCGTGTTCATCACGATGAAGTCGACGCCTTGCACGCCTTTGTTGATCATGTGCTGAACGGCATTGCCGCCAGCGCCACCGACTCCGACGACCTTGATGATCGTGCCGCTCGTTTCGGTTTCCAGCATCTGGAATTCCATGTTGCCTCCGTCAAGATAAAAAGTTACCGCCACTCGGCGTTATCCGGCAGGAGATCGGGCAACCCCCTGTCGCGCGCCGGCCGCCGGCACCAGCGCGAATTTCTCGAAACCCGTGGTCAGAAGTTGCCGAGGAACCAGTCCTTCATGCGCGAGAACACCTGTCCCATCGACCCCGACTGCACCGCAACCTTGCGCCCGCGCATGCGCTGCGAGCGTCCTTCGACGAGCAGACCCATCGCCGTCGAATAGCGCGGATTGCGCACGACGTCGGCGAGACCGCCCGCATACTCCGGCACGCCGATGCGCACCGGTTTCAGGAAAATGTCCTCACCGAGCTCGACCATGCCGATCATCATCGACGCGCCGCCCGTCAGCACGACGCCCGAGCTCAGCAGTTCCTCATAACCCGACTCGCGCACCACCTGCTGCACGAGCGAAAACAGTTCTTCGACGCGCGGCTCGATCACGGCCGCCAATGCCTGGCGCGACAGCGTGCGCGGACCGCGCTCGCCGAGACCCGGCACTTCGATCATCTCGTCCGGATCGGCGAGCGCCTGCTTGGCGATGCCGTAGTCGACCTTGATGTCCTCGGCATCCGGCGTCGGCGTGCGCAGCGCCATCGCGATGTCGCTCGTGATCTGGTCGCCGGCGATCGGAATCACGGCCGTGTGGCGAATCGCGCCTTCGCTGAAGATCGCGATGTCCGTCGTGCCGCCGCCGATGTCGACCAGCACCACGCCCAGTTCCTTTTCGTCTTCCGTCAGCACTGCGAGCGACGACGCGAGCGGCTGCAGAATCAGGTCGTTCACTTCGAGGCCGCAGCGACGCACGCATTTGACGATGTTCTGCGCCGCGCTCACGGCACCGGTCACGATATGCACCTTCACTTCGAGGCGGATGCCGCTCATGCCGATCGGCTCGCGCACGTCTTCCTGACCGTCGATGATGAATTCCTGCGTGAGGATATGCAGCACCTGCTGGTCGGTCGGAATGTTGATCGCCTTGGCGGTTTCGATCACGCGCGCGACGTCGGCCTGCGTGACTTCCTTCTCCTTGATCGCGACCATGCCGCTCGAATTGAAGCTGCGGATATGGCTGCCGGCGATCCCGGTGAACACGTTCGTGATCTTGCAGTCGGCCATCAGCTCGGCTTCCTCGAGCGCGCGCTGAATCGACTGCACGGTGGCTTCGATATTCACCACCACGCCCTTCTTGAGCCCCTTCGATTCGCTCTGGCCGAGACCGATCACCTCGTAGTGACCCTCGCCCTTCAACTCGGCGACGATGGCCACTACCTTCGACGTTCCGATGTCGAGGGCGACCAGCAGATCTTTATAGTCTTTACTCATAGCGTGCTCAGTGCGTGTGATGTCCGTTTACTTCTTGCCCTTGTCGGGTTCGCTGATGAAGCGCATGCCAGTGGCACGAATCGCGAAACCGTTCGGATAGCGCAAGTCCGCATTCTCGATATCCTTTCCCCAACGTTGCGTCACCGCGCTCCATGCCGCGGTCAGGCGCTTGCTGCGATCGGCCAGCGTGTCCTGATTGCGTTCGCGGCCCAACTCCACCTGCGTGCCGTTCGACAGCTTCACCGTCCACGCGTAGCGCGGCGACAGCGTCACTTCCTCGGGCGTCTCGTGGATCGCCGCGAACCACTTCTGGAAGTCGTGATAACGCGCGACGACTTCCTTCGCCGTACCGTCCGGGCCGTCGAACGCCGGCAGGTCTCCGTCGAGCTCGCCCTGATTCGCGGTGAACAGCTCGCCGTCGACGCTCACCAGCTGATCGCTGCCCCACGTCCCAAGCGGCTTGTACTCCTCGAGCGTGACAGCCAGTGCATTCGGCCACACGCGCCGTACGCTCGCGTGACGCACCCACGGCATCTGCTCGAACGCCTGCCGTGCGGCGTCGAGATCGACCGTGAAGTAGTTGCCCTTCAGTCGCCCCACCACGCCGGCGCGTACCGTCGGCGAATTGATGTGCTCGGTATCGCCGTCGATCTGGATCTCGCGCAGCGCGAAATTCGGGCGCTGGATCAGCCAGTAACCGCCCGCCGCCAGCAGCACGAGCACCAGCAACGCGTGCAACGCGTTGGTGGCGAGATTGAGCTGGCGAACGTTGTTCCACATGGTGTCGCTTGCGGTTGCCTTGGTTAATCCTGCAGCGTCAGCGCCAACACGCCGACCACCAGTTCCTGATAGCTGATGCCGACCGCGCGCGCCGCTTTCGGCGGCAGCGAGTGATCGGTCATGCCGGGCGCCGTATTCACTTCGAGGAAGTACGGCTTGCCTTCGCCGTCGAGCATGAAGTCCGCGCGGCCCCAGTCGGTGCAGCCGAGCACATCGAACGCGCGGCGCGCGAGCACCTTCAGGCGCGCTTCCTCTTCGGCGCCGAGACCGCACGGAATCAGATACTGCGTGTCGTTGGCGACGTACTTCGCGTGGTAGTCGTAGAACTCGCCGGCCGGCACGATGCGGATCACCGGCAGGTCCAGATTGCCGGCGATGCACGCGGTGTATTCGCCGCCGCCTTCGATGCTCTTCTCGACCACGACGATACGGTCGTGCTTCACGGCTTCGATCAACGCGGCCGGCAGCGCATCCGCGCTCTTCACCTTGATCACGGCGACACTCGAACCTTCGCTCGCCGGCTTCACGAACAGCGGCAGACCGAGCTTCGCGACGATCTCCTTGGCGCGCGCTTCGTAGTCGTCACCGCGCAGCACCGCTTCGAACGGCGGAGTCGGAATGCCGAGCTGCTGCCACACGAGCTTGGTGCGGAACTTGTCGAGACCGAGCGCCGAGCCGAGCACGCCGCTACCGGTGTAACGGATGCCATAGAAATCCAGCGCGCCCTGGATCTGGCCGTTCTCGCCGTAACCGCCATGCAGCGCGTTGAACGCGCGCACGAAGCCTTCATCCTTCAACGCGGACAGCGGACGCTCGGCCGGATCGAACGGATGCGCGTCGACGCCCGCGTCACGCAGGCCTTGCAACACCAGGCGCCCGGAATTGAGCGACACCTCGCGCTCGGCGGAATTACCGCCGAGCAGCACTGCCACCTTGCCGAATTGTTTAGGGTCGATACTGCTCATCTCACACCTTCTGTTCCTGAGCGAGTCGAACCGGCACACCGCCGATCGAACCCGCGCCCATCGTAATCAACACATCGCCGTCGCGCACCACCGCGGACAGCGCGTCCGGCACTTCATCCACCGTATCGACAAACACCGGCTCGACCTTGCCCGCGACGCGCAGCGCGCGCGCCAATGCGCGGCCGTCGGCGGCGACGATCGGCGCTTCGCCGGCCGCATAGACTTCGGTCAACACGAGCGCGTCGACGGTCGACAGCACTTTCACGAAATCCTCGAAGCAATCACGCGTGCGCGTGAAGCGGTGCGGCTGGAACGCCAGCACCAGACGCCGGCCCGGAAATGCGCCGCGCGCCGCCGCCAACGTGGCGGCCATTTCGACCGGGTGGTGACCGTAGTCGTCCACCAGCGTGTAGGAGCCCGCGGCCTGGCCGTCGCTGAGAACCGGCACTTCGCCATAGCGTTGGAAGCGTCGGCCGACGCCGTTGAAATCCGCGAGCGCTCGCTGGATATCGGCATCTTTCACTTCGAGTTCAGTCGCAATTGCAATTGCGGCCAACGCGTTCTGCACGTTGTGCTCGCCCGGCAGGTTCAACGTGACGTCGAGCGGCGCCGCGTCTTCGCGCATCACGGTGAAATGCATGCGGCCTTCGCGAGCTTCGACGTTGACCGCGCGCACCTGCGCATCGGCCGCGAAACCGTAGCGGATGATCGGCTTCGACACGAACGGCAGGATCTCCTTCACGTTCGGATCGTCGACGCACAGCACCGCGATGCCGTAGAACGGCAAACGGTGCGTGAATTCGATGAAGGCCTGCTTCAGACGCGCGAAGTCGTGACCATAGGTGTCCATATGATCGGCGTCGATGTTCGTGATGACCTCGATCACCGGGAACAGGTTCAGGAACGACGCGTCCGATTCGTCCGCCTCGGCGACGATGAAGTCGCCCGTGCCGAGGCGCGCATTCGCGCCCGCGCTGATCAGCCGGCCGCCGATCACGAAGGTCGGATCGAGCCCGCCCGCGGCGAGCACGCTCGCGACCAGCGACGTGGTCGTGGTCTTGCCGTGCGTGCCGGCAATCGCGATGCCCTGCTTCAGACGCATCAACTCCGCGAGCATCACCGCGCGCGGCACGATCGGAATGCGGCGATGACGCGCGGCCAGCACTTCCGGGTTGTCGCTGCGCACCGCGGTCGACACCACCACCGCGTTCGCGCCTTCGATGTTCTCCGCCGCGTGCCCGATCGAAATGCGCGCGCCGAGCCCGGCGAGGCGCTCGGTGACCGCGTTGCCCGACAGGTCCGAGCCGCTCACCTGATAGCCGAGATTGACGAGCACTTCGGCGATGCCGCTCATGCCCACGCCGCCGATGCCGACGAAATGAATGTGTTTGACGATGTGTTTCATTGCTTTCCTTCTGGGCTCACGCCCGCCATCGAACCCGCAGCCGCCACCGTCGCGCAGATCTGCGCGACCTGTTCGGTGGCATCCGGTTTCGCGAGCGAGCGCGAACGCTCCGCCATTTCCGCGAGACTTTCCCGCGTCTGGCTGCGCAACCAGTCGGCGAGCTTTTCCGCCGACAGATCGCGTTGTTGCACGACCAGCGCCGCGCCGTTGTCGGCGAGGAACGCTGCATTAGTGGTCTGGTGATCGTCGACCGCGTACGGGAACGGCACGAACAGCGCCGCGACGCCGACCGCCGAGATCTCCGACACGGTCATCGCGCCCGAGCGGCAGATCACCAGATCGGCTGCTTGGTAAGCGCTCGTCATGTCGTCGATGAACGGCACGAGCGAGACGTCCGCACCAGCCTGCAAACCAGCCGCCGCGTAGTTCTCGCGCAGAGCGTCGATATGCTTCGCGCCCGCCTGATGCACGATGCGCGGTCTCTCGTTGGAGCCAAGCAGCGCGAGCGCGCGCGGCACGACTTCGTTCAACGCCGCGGCGCCGAGACTGCCGCCCACGACGAGCATGTTCAGCGGACCATTACGCTGCGCGTAGCGTGCTTTGGGTGGATTCGCCCGCGCAAGTTCCTCGCGAATCGGATTACCGGTCCATTCGCCGTGGGGCAGTGCATCTGGAAACGCGACCAGCACGCGCTTCGCGAGTTTTGCAAGCACCTTGTTCGCGAGACCGGCGATCGAATTCTGTTCGTGCAGCACGAGCGGCCGGCCGCTCAGCGCGGTCATCAGACCGGCCGGGAACGTGATGTAGCCGCCCATGCCGAGCACGACGTCGGGCTTCACGCGACGCAGCACGCTCAAACTCTGCGTGCACGCGCGCAGCAGATTCACCGGCAGCATCAGCTTGGTCTTCAGGCCTTTGCCGCGCACGCCGCCGAAGCGCAGGTACTCCATTGGAATGCCGTGCTTCGGTACCAGCGTCGCTTCCATGCCCGCGGGGTTGCCGAGCCACACGACTTTCCAGCCCCACGCCTGCATCAGATGGGCGACCGCGAGCCCCGGGAACACGTGTCCCCCGGTGCCGCCGGCCATCACCATCAGCGTGCGTTGTGGCAGAGCCGTCATACCTTGCCCCCGCGCATCAACACACGATTTTCATAGTCGACCCGCATCAGCACCGCGATCGCCACGCAGTTCAACAAAATGCCCGAGCCGCCGTAACTGACGAGCGGCAACGTCAGGCCCTTGGTCGGCAGTAGGCCGAGGTTCACGCCCATGTTGATGAAGGTCTGCGCGCCGAACCATATGCCGACGCCCTTCGCGACCAGACCCGCGAACGTGCGATCGAGCGCGAGCGCCTGGCGGCCGATCTCGAACGAACGGCGCACGATCCAGTAGAACATCAGGATCACGACGAGCACACCGACGAAACCGAGCTCCTCGCCGATCACCGCGAGAATGAAGTCGGTATGCGCTTCCGGCAGATAGTTGAGCTTCTCGACGCTGCCGCCGAGACCGACGCCGAACCACTCGCCGCGCCCGAACGCGATCAGCGAGTGCGTCAGCTGATACGCCTTGCCCTGCGCGTAGCGATCGTCCCACGGATCGAGGTAGGCGAAGATCCGCTCACGACGCCACGGCGACGCCCACACCAGCAACGTGAACGTGCCCACCGCGGTCGCGACGAGGCCGCCAAACAGCTTGCCGTTCACACCGCCGAGGAACAGCACGCCCATCGCGATCGCCGCGATCACCATGAACGCGCCCATGTCCGGCTCGAGCAGCAGCAGCATGCCGACGAGACCGACCGCGACGGCCATCGGCAGAAAGCCCTTGGCGAAGCTGTGCATGTATTCCTGCTTGCGCACCGTGTAGTTCGCCGCGTAGATCGTCACCGCGAGCTTCATGATTTCCGACGGCTGCATGTTCGTGATGCCGAGCGGAATCCAGCGGCGCGCGCCGTTCACGCCCTTGCCGATGTGCGGGATCAGCACGATCACGAGCGCGACGAGCGAGATCAGGAAGAGCTTCGGTGCGTACTTGTCCCACGTCGAAATCGGAATGCGGAACGACGCGACGCCGACCGCCGCGCCCATCAGCACGAAGATGAGCTGGCGCACGAGGAACGCCCAATCGCGATACGACGCGTACTTCGGCGAATCGGGCATCGCGATCGACGCCGAGTACACCATCACGACGCCGAGCCCGAGCAGCGCGACGACGACCCACAGCAGCGAGTGGTCGTAGTCGAGCATGCGCGAGCGCAGCGGCCGCACGCCGTTGACCGCGCTCGCGAGACCGCTGCCGCCCGTGCGGGTGGACGTGCGCGCCGCGGCGCCGTTGCCGCCGGAGGGTTCGCGCGAGCCGAAACGTTCCGACCAGCTCATATCATCGTCCCCCGTTCGGCCGCGATATCTTCGACCGTGCTGCGGAATACCGCCGCGCGGTGTGCGTAACCCTTGAACATGTCGAAGCTCGCGCACGCGGGCGACAGCAGCACCGCGTCGCCGGGCTGCGCAAGCGCGGTGGCCGCGCGCGTCGCGTCTTCAAGAGTCGCGTGATCGGTCATCGCGACGCCGCAATGTTCGAGCGCCGCGCGAATCTGTGGCGCGTCGCGGCCGATCAGCATCACCGCGCGGCACCAGCGCATCACCGGTGCGGCGAGCGGCTCGAACTCCTGACCCTTGCCGTCGCCGCCGGCGATCAGCACGACGCGCTGCGCGAGACCGTCGAGCGCGGCGACCGTCGCGCCGACGTTGGTGCCCTTGCTGTCGTCCACATAGTCGATGCCGTCGATCGACGCGATCAGTTCCACGCGATGCGGCTCGCCGCGATATTCGCGCAGGCCGTGCAAAAGCGGCGCGCCGGGCAGGCCGATCGCGCGTGCGAGCGCGTACGCGGCCAACGCGTTGGCGGCGTTGTGCAGGCCACGGATGCGCAGTGCGTCGGCGGGCATCAGACGCTTCGACGCGATGTCGGGCGTTGCGGCTGCTTCGTTCTTGCGACGGCGCTTCGGCGTCGGCGCCCCGAAGGAAGTCCCCTTGGGGGACTCGTCGCTCGCGTCGCGATCTTGCGCTTCGACGAGCCACACCATGCCGCTGTCGCGCAGGAGGCCATAGTCACCGTCGTTCTTCGGCTCGGTCACGCCGAACGTGACGACCTCCGCGTCGCCGCTGGCGGGCGCGAGCGCCATCACGCGTGCGTCGTCGCGGTTCAGCACGCGCACCGTCCGTGTACCGAAGATGCGGCCCTTCGCGGCTGCGTACGCATCGAGTCCGCCGTGCCAGTCCAGATGATCCTGCGTGATGTTGAGCACGGCGGCCGCGTCCGGCGTAAACGTATTCGAAGTCTCTAGCTGAAAGCTCGACAGTTCGAGCACCCACACGTCGGGCAGCGCGGTCTGGTCGATCGCTTCGGAGAGCTTGTCGAGCAGCGACGGGCTGATGTTGCCCGCCACCGCGACCTTCTTGCCCGCGCGTTCGCACAGCAAGCCGGCGAGACTCGTCGTCGTGGTCTTGCCGTTCGTGCCGGTGATCGCGATCACCTTCGGCGCGTAGCCGGACTCGCCGAGCGTGCGCAGCGCCTGCGAGAACAGTTCGAGTTCGCCCCACACCGGGATGCCCTGCTCGCGCGCCGCCGTGACCAGCGGCAGCAGATCGGCGGCCAGCGGCGACAGTCCCGGGCTGATCGCGACCAGCTCGACGCCTTCGAGCAGCACCGGCGAAAACGGACCGCCGACGAAATCGGCATCGACGCCATGCGCTTCGAGCGCGGACAGATTCGGCGGCACTTCGCGCGTATCGGCCACGCGCAGCCGACAGCCGTGCCTGGCGCACCAGCGCGCCATCGCGAGACCGGATTCACCCAGTCCCAGCACGAGCACCATCGGCTTTTGCCGATCCCGAAACTTCTCGCCGAACATCGCCTGCTTCCTTAAATACTGCTGCTTAACGCAATTTGAGCGTGGACAAACCGAACAGGCACAACATCAACGTGATGATCCAGAAACGCACGACCACCTGCGTTTCCTTCCAGCCCGACAATTCGAAATGGTGATGCAGCGGTGCCATCTTGAAGAGCCGCCGCCCTTCGCCGTAACGGCGCTTCGTGTATTTGAACCACGTGACCTGCAGCATCACCGACAGCGTTTCCGCGACGAAAATGCCGCCCATGATGAACAGCACGATTTCCTGACGCACGATCACCGCGACCGTGCCGAGCGCGCCGCCGAGCGCGAGCGCGCCGACGTCGCCCATGAACATCTGCGCCGGGTGCGTGTTGAACCAAAGAAACGCAAGACCCGCGCCGCCCATCGCCGAACAGAAGATCAGCAATTCGCCTGCGCCGGGGATGTGCGGGAACAGCAGGTATTTCGAGTAGACCGAGCTGCCCATCACGTACGCGAACACGCCGAGCGACGCGCCGACCAGCACGACCGGCATGATCACGAGGCCGTCGAGGCCGTCGGTCAGATTCACCGCATTGCTCGCGCCGACGATCACCAGGTACGTCAACACGATGAAGCCCCACACGCCGAGCGGATAGGTCATCGACTTGAAGAACGGCAGCAGCAGGTCGGCGCGCGCGGGCAGGCCCATCGACAGACCGCTGCGCACCCACGCCATGAACAGGTCGAACACGCGCACGTTGCTCGCCTCGGACACGCTGAACGCGAGATAAACCGCCGCGAACAAGCCGATCACCGATTGCCAGAAATACTTCTCGCGCGACGACATGCCGCGCGGGTCCTTGTGGACGACCTTGCGGTAATCGTCGACCCAGCCGATCACGCCGAAGCCGAACGTGACGAGCATCACGATCCAGATGAAGCGGTTGGTCAGATCGGCCCACAGCAGCGTGGCCACGGCGATGCCGAGCAGGATCAGCACGCCGCCCATCGTCGGCGTGCCCGATTTGACGAGGTGAGTTTGGGGGCCGTCCTTGCGAACGGCCTGGCCGACCTTCATCGCAGTCAGCTTGCGAATGACCGCCGGGCCGCAGACGAGCCCGATCAACAACGCGGTGATGGTCGCCATCACCGCGCGAAACGTCAGATAACTGAACACGCGCAAGAAGCTTGCGTCATTCTGCAGCCATTGCGCCAGCGCCAGTAGCATGCCTGGATCCTTCTATTTCAATGTGCAGCGGGCGTCGTGCCCGCGGCGTTGGGTTGTGGACTCGTAACGGCGTCCACCACGCGCTCCATCTGCATGAAGCGCGAGCCTTTCACGAGAAGCGTTGCGGCAGCGCCGAAGCCGGCCTGCTGCAGTTGCGCGACCAGTGCGCCGACATCGGCGACGTGGTGCGCACCCGCGCCGTATGCGGTGCAGGCGTCGCGCGAGGCGTCGCCCATCGCATACAGCGCGTCGATACCGCGCTCTTTCGCATACGCGCCGATTTCGCGGTGAAACGCCGGGCCGTTGTCGCCGACTTCGCCCATGTCGCCCATCACGAGCACACGCGGCGATTCACGTGACGCGAGCACGTCGATCGCGGCGCGCATCGAATCGGGATTCGCGTTGTAGGTGTCGTCGATCACGGTTGCGCCCGCGAGCGTGCCGAGCACGGCCTGCTTGACCTGCAGACGGCCCTTCACCGCGCCGAACGATTCGAGGCCGCGCTGGATCGCGTCGAGCGACACGCCCGCTGCCAACGCCGCCGAGGCCGCCGCGAGCGCGTTGTGCGCGTTGTGATTGCCGAGCACCTGCAGCGTGACGTCGAGATGGCCTTGCGGCGTGTCGATACTCAAACGCTTGCCGTCGAACCTGCCCTTCACCGCGGCTTCGGTCGTGCGCTCCGCGCTGTTCAACGCGAAATCGATGATGCGACTGCCGGTCGCGGCGACGCGCCAGATGCTCGCGTATGCGTCGTCGGCGGGGAATACCGCCGTGCCTTCCGGCGACAGCGCGTGAATCACGCTCGCGTGTTCGAGCGCGACCGCCTCGACGCTCGCCATGAATTCCTGGTGCTCGCGCTGCGCGTTGTTGACGACGGCAACCGTCGGCTCGGCAAGCTTCGCGAGCTGTTCAGTTTCGCCCGGATGGTTCATGCCGAGTTCGACCACCGCGAGCCGATGCGCGGCATGCAGACGGAACAGCGTGAGCGGAAGGCCGATGTCGTTGTTGAAATTGCCCGCGGTCGCGAGACGCGCATCCGCGCCGACCGCGGCCGCGAAGATCGAGGCGATCATTTCCTTGACCGTGGTCTTGCCGTTGCTGCCCGTGACCGCGACGAGCGGCAGGTCGAACTGACGACGCCAGCCGCGCGCGAGCGCGCCGAGCGCTTCGCGCGTATCGGCGACGCGGATCGCGGGCACGCTCCAGCTATCCGGCGTGCGCGCGACGAGCACCGCCGCGACGTTGCGCTCGGCCACTTGCGGCAGGAAGTCGTGCGCGTCGAAACGGTCGCCCTTGATCGCGATGAACAGATCGCCGGGGCCAGCGCTGCGGCTGTCGGTCGACACGCGCTCGAAGCGCACGCTGTCGTCGCCGGTGACGCTCGCGCCGGGGATCTGCGCGGCGGCTGCACGTAGCGAGAACATGTTCATTCGCCACCTCCGCGTGTTTGTGTGGCGCGCGCGGCGAGCGCGAGGCGGGCGTGGTCCTGATCGGAGAAAGCGCGTTTCTTGCCCATGATTTCCTGTGTGGCTTCGTGCCCCTTGCCGGCCAGCACGATCACGTCTTCGCGCGCGGCGCCGCGGATCGCCTGCAGGATCGCACTCGCGCGGTCCTCGATGCGGCGCGCCTTCGACGCATCCTGCATGCCCGCGGCAATTTGCTCGATGATCGCGAGCGGATCTTCGCTGCGCGGGTTGTCGCTCGTCACGACGACGTCGTCCGCCAGCCGCTCGGCGATCGCGCCCATCAGCGGACGCTTGGTCGCATCGCGGTCGCCGCCGCAGCCGAACATGCAGACAAGTTCGCCGCCGCGCGCGGTCGCGATCGGCCGCAGTGCTTCGAGCGTTTTTTCGAGCGCGTCGGGTGTGTGCGCGTAGTCGATCACGACGAGTGGCTCGTCGTTTAGCAGTCGCCCGCCCAGACGCTGCATGCGGCCGTTCACCGGTTCGAGCTTCGCGAGTTCGGCGAGCGCAGCGTCGAACGGCACGTCCGCGGCGAGCAGCACGCCGAGCACCGCGAGCAGATTGCCGACGTTGAAGAGGCCGAGCGTTTGCACTTCGACTTCGGCGTTGCCCCAGTCCGAGGTGCTCAGATGAAACGCGGTGCCGGTCGCGGTGGCATGCACGTTCGATGCAGTGAGCCACGCGTCGGCTTGCGGTGTGCCGTCAGCGTTGGCGTCGCCATGCTCGCCCTCGATGCCATACCCGATCGTGCGCGCGTGACTACGCGTGCTCGCGAGCAAACGCCGGCCGGCGGCATCGTCGCGATTGATCACGGCCGCGCGCAGCTCGGGCCAGGCGAACAGACGCGCCTTGGCGGCTTCATAGGCCTCGAACGTGCCGTGATAGTCGAGATGGTCCTGCGTCAGGTTCGTGAACACCGCGATGTCGAAAGCGGTGCCGTTCACGCGCCCCTGGTGCAGCGCATGCGACGACACTTCCATCGCCACCGCCTGCGCGCCCGCGTCGCGCAATTGCGCGAGGCTGCGTTGCAATTGCGGTGCGTCGGGCGTCGTGAAGCCGGTGTGCACGAGTTGGCCGACGAGCCCAGTGCCGAGCGTGCCGACGATCGCACAGCGCGTGCCGCGCGCGGACAGCGCCGCGGCGACCCACTGGCTGCACGAGGTCTTGCCGTTCGTGCCGGTGATGCCGACCGCGAGCATCGCGTCGCTCGGATCGCGATACCACGCGCTCGCGATCGTGCCGGCGAGTTCGTTCAACGCCGGCACCGCATGTGCGGCGGCCGCGTCGAGCGTGCCGCTGAAACCTTCGGGTTGCACCAGCACGGCGGCCGCACCGCGCTCGATGGCCGCGTCGATGAATGCGCGGTTGTCCGCGCCATCGACCGCGTACGCGAAGAACGCGTCGCCGGCCGCGAGCGAGCGCGTGTCGGCGTGCAGATGCGCGCCTGGCTGCACGTGTGCGTGCAGCCAGGCGAGGGCGTCGGCGATCTGCCGGTGCGCTGGATGTTGCTCGCGCAGCGCGCTCATCGCTCGACTCCTGGATGATTTTTCGGGTTGGCGGAAATGGTCATCTTCTTCACGCCGGGGCTCGTCGACAGCCTCTTTACCACGGGGGGCGTGGCCGGCGCGCCGGGCGCGGGCGGCGCCGAATCGTCGGACACGACCATCTGCTTGACGGGCATGTCGGGCGGCACGTTCAGCGCGCGCAGCGTATCCCCGGCGATGCCCGAAAACACCGGGCCCGACACCTGGCCGCCGAAGTGGCTACCGGCCGTCGGCTCGTCGACCGACACCGCAACGACGATGCGCGGATTCGGCATCGGCGCCATGCCGACGAACGAGGCGCGATATTTGGAGTGGTCGTAGCCGTGCGGACCGTGCTTGTACGCGGTACCGCTCTTGCCGCCGACGCGATAGCCGGGCACCGCCGCATCCGGCGACGTGCCTTGCGGCGACACCACGGTTTCGAGCATCGCGCGCACTTCACGCGCGGTGGTCGGCGAGAAGATCTGCGGACCGGTGGCCGGCGGGTCGCCCGGCGTGTGGAAAATCGTCACCGGCATGATTTCGCCGTCGTGCGCGATCGCGGTGTACGCGCGGCCGAGCTGGAACAGCGAGACCGACAGGCCATAGCCGTACGACATCGTCGCCTGCTCGATACGGCGCCAGCTCTTCCACGGACGCAGACGGCCCGCCACCGCGCCCGGAAAGCCGACCTTCGGTGCCTGGCCGAGACCGATGCTGGTGTACATGTTCCACATCTCTTCGGGCCGCAACTGCATCGCGATTTTGGTCGCGCCGATGTTGCTCGACTTCTGGATCACGCCGCCGACCGTCAGCACGCCGAAGCCGCTGTCGTCGGTAATCGGCGCGCCGTCGAGTACGAAGTGGCCGTTGCCCGTATCTACCAGTGTAGTCGGCGTCACCCGGTGCAGATCGAGCGCGAGCGACACCGTGAACGGCTTCATGATCGAACCCGGCTCGAACGTGTCGGTCAGGATGCGGTTGCGCAACTGGTCGCCGGTCAGGTGCGAGCGGTCGTTCGGGTTGTAGGTCGGGTAATTGACGAGCGCGAGCACTTCGCCGGTGCGCACGTCGATCACCATCGCCGCGCCGGCCTTCGCCTTGAATTTCTCGACGGCCGCTTTCAGGTTCGTATAGGCGATGTACTGGATCTTGCTGTCGATCGACAGATCGACGTCCTTGCCGTTGTGCGGCACGACCTGTTCGTCGACGTCCTCGATGATGTGGCCCATCCGGTCCTTGATCACGCGACGGCTGCCCGACATGCCCGCGAGCAGCTTCTGGTCGCCGAGCTCGACGCCTTCCTGGCCCTCGTCCTCGACGTTCGTGAAGCCGATCAGGTGAGCGGTGATCTCGCCTTCCGGATAGAAGCGCTTGTACTCGTCGCGCGAGTAAATGCCGGGGATGTCGAGCGCCGCGACTTTTTCTGCGACGTCGACCGGCACCTGGCGCTTCACGTAGACGAAGGTCTTGTCTTCCGACAGCTTCGAGCGCAATTCCCTAGTGGTCATGCCGAGCAGTTTGCCGAGCGCGTCGAGCTTGTCGGCGCCGAGGTCGTCGGGCACCGATTCGGGAATCGCCCAGATTGCACGCACCGGCAGACTCGTGGCGAGCACGAGACCGTTGCGGTCGAGAATCTTGCCGCGCGTGGCCGGCATGTCGATGCGGCGCTGATAGCGGATCTCGCCCTGCTTCAGATAGAACGCGTTGCCCGGGCCCTGAATCCAGAACGCGCGCGCGGCGAGCGCGACGAACGCCATGAACAGCAGGAACACGACGAGCTTCGAGCGCCACATCGGCAGGCGCACCGACAGAATCGGATTGGCCGAAAACGCAACGCTCTTGTGGGCCGACGATTTTTTCATCGCGTGGCTCCGCGACGGGTCGCGACCGGCGCCGAGGCCGGCGCGGAAGTCGGAATGGGTGCGTCGATCGCCGTCGCGGCGCCCGGGGCGAGCGTCAGGTACTGGGTGCGGCCCGTGGTGACCGATTGCATCTTCAGCGAGGCGGTGGCGAGCTGCTCGATGCGCGACGTTTTGGACAGCGCGCTCTGCTGATATTGAAGCTGCGAATAGTCCTGCTGCAGCTGACGCTCCTGCGACTGCGCGCGCTGCAGCTGGATAAAGATCTGACGCTGCTGATTGGTCGCGTTGACGACCGACAAGGCACAGCCCATCACGATGATCAGCAGGAAAATATTGAGGCGGTTCATGGCGCGATCCGCTCCGCCACGCGCATCACGGCAGAACGGGCGCGCGGGTTGCCGGCGACCTCAGCGTCGCTCGCGAATACGCGGCCGATGATCTTGAGCGGAGGGCTCGGCAGGTCGACCGCGCGGATCGGCAGACGGCGATCCACCGCCGGCGTGCTCGCGTGCGCCTGCATGAATCGCTTGACGATCCGGTCCTCGAGCGAATGAAAGCTGATGACCACCAGCCGCCCCCCTTGCTCCAACAACGACAACGCTGCTTCTAGAACGACTTGCAGCTCCGCAAGCTCTTGATTGACGTGAATCCGTATAGCCTGAAAGGTGCGGGTTGCCGGGTCCTTGCCCTTCTCACGGGTTTTGACGACGTTAGCCACGATTTGGGCAAGCTCGCCCGTGCTGACGAGAGGCCCAAGACGGTCGGACTCTGCCCGGCGAGCAACAAGCGCCTTTGCAATCTGAAAAGCAAACCGTTCTTCCCCATAATCTCGTATCACCTCCGTCAATTCCTGCACCGTGGCCCGCGCGAGCCAGTCAGCGGCGGACTCGCCGCGCGTCGGGTCCATCCGCATGTCGAGCGGGCCGTCGGCGCGGAAGCTGAAGCCCCGCTCCGGATCGTCGACTTGCGGCGACGACACGCCCAGATCCAGCAACACCCCCGACACACGCCCTACCCCGCGCTCCGCCATCGCGGCGCGCAGTGAAGCAAAACTCTCGTGGACGATGGCAAAGCGCGGATCGGCGATCTTCTGCGCCGTCGCGATCGCGAGCGGATCTTTATCGAACGCGATCAGCCGCCCTGCTTCACCGAGCCGTTCCAGCACGAGGCGGCTATGGCCGCCACGGCCGAACGTGCCGTCCACATACGTGCCGTCGGCGCGCGTGACCAGCGCATCGACCGCTTCGTTCAACAGCACCGTGCGATGCTGCAATTCGTTTCCCATCGCAGAAGCCATATAAATAAGCCGCGATCAGAACGTGAAATCTTTCAACGCGTCGGGCATGCCCTCGGCGATCGCCGCCTGTTCCTTCGCGGCGTAGATCTGTGCATCCCACAGCTCGAAATGGCGGCCCATGCCGAGCAAGGTCACTTCTTTCTCCAGCGAGCCAGCCGCTCGCAACTCCGGCGACACGAGCACACGGCCTGCGCCGTCCATATCCACATCCATTGCATTGCCGAGAAAAATGCGTTTCCACCAGGCGGCGTTCATGGGCAGCTTGTCGACCTTGTCACGGAAGATTTCCCATTCGGGGCGCGGAAAGAGCAACAGGCAGCCGTCCGGGTGCTTGGTGATCGTCACCCGGCCCTCTGCCTGTGTTTGCAGCGCATCCCGATAACGAGAGGGAATCGACATCCGCCCTTTCGCATCGAGCGTCAGCGCCGACGCCCCTTGGAACACTTCGCTCTCCCCTATTGCGGCGCTGTTTGCGCCGCCCGCCCGGTCCGTGAAAATCTACCCGAAAGTGATGCCGGGAACACACAAAAATACACTTTCTCACACTGTCTCCCACTTTAGAGGAACGCTAAACACGGGTCAAGGGAGCGGCGCGCTTTTCGAGCGGATTTTGTTTGCTAGAACAAGGACTTAGGGCGACTCCTTCACGTCCCGCATAAAAACGGAAAACCGTTATAAATGAATGGGCTAGTGCAACTTGTGAAGGTGATACGTGAAAAGTGCGAGGAAACAGCGCGAATTGAAAGAGATCGTCAAGGGATTCTGAAAGGGAAAGAGGCGGCGTCGCCCGGACCGACGACGAACGGGGCGCGCGGCGCCGTCTCGCTTGCGGAAATGCGTTCAGCGATGGCTGAGGCGATACGTGCGGTGCTCCGGTTAGCGAAGCGAAGCGGGTGAAACGCTCATATGTAATAGGCGGTGCGCGTCATCACCTTCGACATCGCACGCATCAACGCGCGTGCAGGAAACGGCAACTCGATGCCGCCCGCGTCCATCGCGGCCTTGCCGTGCTGCGCTTCATCGATGCGCATCTGCTCGACGATCGCGCGCGATTCATGGTCCGCGGCGGGGAGCTGATCGAGATGACTGTCGAGATGCTGCTCGACCTGGCGCTCCGTTTCGGCCATGAAGCCAAGACTCACGCGATCGCCGAGACGCCCCGCGGCGAGACCGATCGCGAGCGCGCCGGTGTACCACAGCGGATTGAGCAGACTCGGACGCGAGTCGAGCGCCTGGAGGCGTTTGGCGGTCCACGCCAGATGATCCTCTTCTTCCGACGCGGCGTGATCGAACATGGCGCGCAATGAAGGTGAGTCGGTGGCGAGTTTCTGCGCCTGGTAAAGCGCCTGCGCGCACACTTCGCCGACGTGGTTCACACGCATCAAACCCGCCGCATGCGCGCGCTCCGCGGGCGGGAGTTCGGGAGCTTCGGCCGTCGCCGCGGAAGCCTGCGGAAGCGGCAGCGGACGGCTCATCCGCGAGCCCCCCGTCAGTGAGCGTAAACCCCGATCAAACTCGCCAATCAACTCGTCCAGCAACATAAAGCGCTCCCTGATTCGATACCGCCGCATCGTTCCGGAAGGTCCGTGCGACAAGGCCTCGCGACGCGAAACCGGTGGCCCGACAGGCACCAATCCGCATGCAATGGGCGGTTAATTTGCGATTCTAGACCATGTTGCGTAAACGAAACAGCGGCCTTCCGGAGCAACTCCTTTTTCTTTGTTCCATGTATGCCTTTTGTTACATTACGTGGCAACTTCTCGCGAAGTTGGACAGCAAGGCCTTCAGCACTAACTAAATATTTCGCCTTGTACAAAAGATTCGTATTCCTTGGAGATCATTCGATGAAAAAGTCGCTTCTCGCTCTCGCAGCACTGGGCGCATTCGCAGGCGTCGCTCATGCGCAGAGCAGCGTGACCCTGTACGGCATCGTAGACGTTGGTATCAACATGAACACCAACTCGGGCGGTAAGCATCTGTACAACATGTCCAGCGGCGTCCTGCAAGGCTCGCGTTTCGGCCTGCGTGGCACTGAAGATCTGGGCGGCGGTCTGAAGGCCCTGTTCGTGTTGGAAAACGGCTTTGACGTGACCAACGGCAAGCTCGGTCAAGGCGGCCTGATGTTCGGTCGTCAGGCATATGTCGGTCTGTCGAGCCAGTTCGGCACGGTCACGCTGGGTCGTCAGTACGACTCCGTCGTCGACTACGTGGGTCCGTTCGAATCGGGTGATCAGTGGGGCGGCTACATCGCCGCTCACCCGGGCGATATCGATAACTTCAACAACGCGTATCGCACCAACAACACGGTCAAGTACACCAGCAAAAACTACAACGGCCTGACGTTCGGCGGCACGTATAGCTTCGGCGGCGTCGCCGGTGACTTCACGCACAACCAGATCTGGTCGTTGGGTGCTGGCTATAACAACGGTCCGCTGCAATTGGGCTTGGGTTATTTGAACGCGCGCACGCCGGCAGCTTCGGGCGGTCTGTTCAACAACGGCGGCACGATCGCAACGAATACGCCGGCCGTGGGTACTACTGCAGCTAACTTCGCAGTCACGACCCCGATCTACGCAGGCTTCGCATCGGCCAACACGTACCAGGTCGTCGGCGCGGGCGGTGCATACACGTTTGGCGCGGCAACCATCGGCCTGACTTATTCGAACATCCAGTTCGGCAACCTCGGCAAGACGTTCGCGTCGCCGTTCGCTGGCCAGAAGGCAACGTTCAACAACGGCGAAATCAACTTCAAGTATCAGTTGACCCCGGCACTGCTGGTCGGCGCAGCGTATGACTACACGCGCGGCGAGCAGATCGAAGGCAACTCGCGTGCTCAGTACCACCAAGGCGCGCTGGGCGTGGACTACTTCCTGTCCAAGCGTACCGACGTGTACCTGGTCGGCGTGTACCAGCACGCTTTGGGCGACACGGTCAACGCAACGGGTCAGGTGGTCGCAGCAACGGCAGGCATCAACGGCCTGACCGGTTCGACGAGCAGCAACCAGTTCACGGCTCGCATCGGTATCCGTCACAAGTTCTAATAAGTCGTAAAAAAACGCAGTTTGTCTCAAAGGCGCCTTCGGGCGCCTTTTTTTATGCGCGGATTTTGTACGGGCAACAAAAAGCCCGGCGCACTTTCGTGCGCCGGGCTTTTGTTTTTCGCTCGCTTAAGCCCTGCCGTCGCGCAACTCGCGGCGCAGGATCTTGCCGACATTGCTCTTCGGCAACTCGGTGCGGAATTCGACGACCTTCGGCCGCTTGTAGCCGGTCAGTTGCGTTTTGCAGTATGCGAAGATCTGTTCGTCGGTCAGCGACGGATCCTTTTTCACGACGAACAGCTTCACTGCCTCGCCGGAATGCTGATCCGGTACACCCACCGCCGCGACTTCGAACACACCCGGCAGCTTTGCGACGACGTCCTCGACTTCATTCGGATACACGTTGAAGCCGGACACCAGAATCATGTCCTTCTTGCGATCGACGATCTTCACAAAGCCGTCCGCGCCCATGATGCCGACGTCGCCTGATTTAAAGAAGCCGTCCGCCGTCATCACCTTGGCGGTTTCGTCGGGCCTGTTCCAGTAGCCCGCCATCACCTGCGGGCCGCGGATGCAGATCTCGCCGGACTGGCCGGGCGGCACTTCGTTGCCTTCGTCGTCGCGGATCGAGACTTCGGTCGACGGCAGCGGCAGGCCGATCGTGCCGTTGTATTCGGTGGCGGTGACCGGATTGCAGGTCACGCACGGCGACGTTTCCGACAGCCCGTAGCCCTCGACGATCGGCGTGCGCGTCAGCTCGAACCAGCGCTTCGCGACCGCCTCCTGCACCGCCATGCCGCCGCCGTTCGCGGTCAGCAGCTTCGAGAAGTCGAGCTTATGGAAGTCGGGGCTGTTCAACATCGCGTTGTAGAGCGTATTGACCGCGGGAATCGTCGTGATCGCATACCCCTCGAGCGACTTGATCATGCCGGGGATATCGCGCGGATTCGGAATCAGCACGCCGAGACCGCCGGTGCGGATCGTCAGCAGCCCGCACACGGTCAGCGCGAACACGTGATACAGCGGCAACGCGACGACCGTAATGAACTGATCGATATCCGTGCGGTTCGCGCGCACCGGATTGAGCCAGACCTCCGACTGCAGCACGTTCGCGATCAGGTTCCGGTGCAGCAGCGTCGCGCCCTTGGCCACGCCGGTGGTGCCGCCAGTGTATTGCAGGAACGCGATATCGTCGGGCCCCTGCCGGACCGGCTTGAACGTCAGACGTGCGCCCTCCGAGAGCGTGTCGTTGAACTTGACGTGCCCAGCCAGGCTCCACGCCGGCACCATCTTCTTGACCTTGCGCACGACGAAGTTCACGAGCGGGCCTTTGATGCCCATCAGGTCGCCCATCGCCGCGACGACCACATGCTTGACCGCCGTATTGCGCACGATTGCTTGCAAGGTCCCCGCGAAATTCTCGAGCAGAATGATCGCCTCAGTGCCGCTGTCCTTCAGTTGGTGCTCGAGTTCGCGCGGCGTGTACAGCGGATTCACATTCACGACCACATAGCCCGCGCGCAGAATCGCGGCGAGCGCGACTGGATACTGCAGCACGTTCGGCATCATGATCGCGACACGCGAGCCGCGCGTGAGCCCTTTCGACTGCAGCCACGCTGCAAGATTGCGCGAAAGTTCGTCGAGTTCACCGTAGCTGATCTGCTTGCCCATGCACACGAACGCCGGCTTTGCGCGGTGTTCGCGAAAGGCTTCCTCGAGCAACTCGGCCACCGACGAATAGCGTGTCGGGTCGATCTCTGCTGGAACGCCGGGCGGATAAGATTTCAGCCAGATTTTCTCCATGCAGCGTCTCCTGAATTATTTTCGAATGGTCGTGCTAAAAACGCATCGTAGCATGGCCATATTGCGGCCAATGGGCAAAGCGATGAGGTTAGACGGCAGCCTCGAACTTGCGAGGCTGGGCGCCAGCTTCAATGTGCGGCGAGGCTTTCAGGCCCGCTCGACGTCGACGAGACAGTCGTAAAACGTCGCCGAACCGCCGAGATCGGTGAGTGCCTGGCTCGTCAACTGGTTCGCGTTGCGGCCGTCCGGCGCGAGCTTCTTCCACCAGATCGACAACCCGACGACCAGGCCTTCGCGCGCCCGGTCGGTCACGCGGGCACGCGCTTGCATCAAGCCGCGGTCGTTGAAGATGCGCACCTGATCGCCGTCGCCGATGCCGCGCGCGTGCGCGTCGGCAGGGTGGATGTCCAGATGCGGCTCGCCTTCCGTCGCGCGCAGACTCTCGATGTTGACGAAGGTGCTGTTCAGGAAGTTGCGCGCGGGCGGTGAAATCATCGCGAGCGGATAGCGGACCGCCAGTTCGGGCGCGCCGTCGGCCGATTCGTAGGGCGGCAGGTAGTCCGGCAGCGGGTCGAGGCCCTGTTGCGCAAGGCGCTCGCTGTAGAACTCGCACTTGCCGGATGGCGTGCGAAAACCACCGTCGGCAAATGGCGCGTCAGGCACATTGAGACGGGCCCAGCCGGCTTGCTTCAGCATCGGCCAGTCGACACCGTCCAGCGTCTTGTCGTCCCAGCGAAATGCGGCTTGCGCGACGGCTTCGTCGCTGTCGAAGAGCGCCGGTTCCGTCATGCCCATGCGGCGCGCGAGGCTGCGGAAGATCTCGGTATTCGGCCGTGCGTCGCCGAACGGCGCGATGGCGGGCAGGTTGACCATCACGTGCGTGTGACCGTACGACTTGTGCACGTCGAGATGCTCGAGCTGCGTCGTGGCAGGCAACAGCAGGTCGGCATAATCCGCGGTGTCGGTCTGGAAATGCTCGAGCACGATCGTGAACAGATCCTCGCGCCCAAAACCCGCCGCGACGCGTTCGGAGTCCGGTGCGACCGCGACCGGATTCGAGTTGTAGACCACGATCGCCTCGACCTTGGGGCCGAACGTCGCGTCGCCCGGATGCAGCAACGCGTCGCCGATCGCATTCATATTGATCACGCGGCTCGGCTTCGACGGCCAACCCGGCATCAGGTCGGGACGCTGCAACGCGTGCGAGTCGACCGGTGCCCAACCGCTCGACGACAGCAGCGCCCCCCCCGCGCGCTCAAGCCATGCGCCGGTCAGCGACGGTAGACACGCGATTGCGCGCACCGCATTGCCGCCGCCACGCACCCGCTGCAGCCCGTAGTTCAAGCGGATCGCGGCTTTCTTCGTGCTGGCGTAAAGTCGCGCAAGATCGGCGATTTCCTCTTCTTCGACACCACAGATTTCACTAACCCGAGACAATGGATAGCTGAGCGCACGCACCTTCAAGTCGGCGAAGCCCAGCGTGTGCGCCGCGATGTACTCGTAGTCGAGCAGATTCTCGGTAATCAGGACATTCATGATGCCGAGCGCGAGAGCGCCGTCTGTGCCTGGCTTTAGCGCGATGTGTTGATGGCATTTCTCCGCGGTCAGCGAGCGATACGGATCGATTGCGATCAGCTGGGCGCCGCGACGTTTGGCTTCCTGCGCGCGCGTCCAGAAATGCAGATTCGATGCGATCGGATTCGCTCCCCAGATCAGGATCACCTCGCTCTCGGCGAAAAACTCGGTGTGCATACCGATGCCGGCGCCGTACGTGTATTTGAGGCCGGCAGCGCCGGCCGCCGCGCAAATCGCGCGATCCAGCTGCGAGGCGCCGAGCTTGTGGAAAAAGCGTTGCGCGATGCTATCGCCCTGCACCAGGCCCATCGTGCCCGCGTAGCTGTAAGGCAGAATCGCTTCCGGCGCGCGACGGACAATCTCGCCGAGGCGGCTTGCGGCAAGGTCGAACGCTTCGTCCCAGTTGATTGGCTCGAAACGGCCCTCGCCCTTGCGGCCGACACGCTTCATGGGCGTCGTCAATCGGTTCGGATGGTATACACGCTCCGCGTAACGACTGACCTTTGTGCACAGCACGCCCTGAGTCGGCGGATGGTCGGGATCGCCGGCGACCTTGATCGCCCGTCCATTGTCGATGGTCACGCGCATCGCGCAGGTGTCGGGGCAATCGTGCGGGCACACGGCGCGCGCGAATTCGGTCGGGGCGTTCATCGGCAATGTGTCCTGGCGAGCAGTAAGCGGTCGCGCAAAGTGGAATTTTATTACGTCTATAGGCCGCCGACCTCGGTGGCGCCACCAAAAATGCCTTCGGCGTAGAATGAATTATCCGCAGTGCCCGGGCCGACGTGGTCCGCGGCGATCTCATGCTCGTCAAGCACAAACGCATAATCACTCAATTATGAAACTCATCCCCGAAATTCAGGCCGCTCGTGGCGAAATCCAGACCCTTCGACGAACCATCCATGCCCACCCGGAGCTGCGCTACGAAGAGACGGCGACTGCTGATCTCGTCGCGCGTTCGCTCGAGTCCTGGGGCATCGAGACCCACCGTGGTTTCGGCAAGACGGGCGTGGTCGGCGTATTGAAACGAGGTAACGGCTCGCGCGCGATTGGTCTGCGAGCCGACATGGACGCGCTGCCGATCCAGGAGCTCAACAGCTTCGATCATCGGTCGACGAACGACGGCAAGATGCATGCGTGCGGGCACGACGGGCATACGGCGATGCTGCTCGGTGCCGCGCACTACCTGGCCAAACATGGTGCTTTCGACGGCACGATCGTGTTCATTTTCCAGCCGGCTGAAGAGGGCGGCGCCGGCGCGAAGGCTATGATCGACGACGGCTTGTTCAACAAATTCCCCGTGGACGCCGTGTTTGGCATTCACAACTGGCCGGGCATGCCGGCGGGCCACTTCGGCGTAACCGAAGGCCCGATCATGGCGTCGAGCAATGAATTTCGCATCGAAATCAAGGGCGTCGGCTCGCATGCAGCGCTACCGCACAATGGCCGTGATCCGGTCTTTGCGGCGGTGCAAATTGCCAACGGGCTGCAAAGCATCATCACGCGAAACAAAAAGCCGCTGGATACTGCGGTATTGTCGATAACGCAGATACATGCGGGCGATGCGGTCAATGTGGTACCGGACGACGCTTGGATCGCGGGGACCGTTCGGACCTTCACTACAGAAACGCTCGACCTGATCGAGTCACGCATGCGCAAGATCGCGCATAGTACGGCCGAAGCATACGATTGCTCCGTTCAGGTCCAATTCCACCGGAACTATCCCCCGACGATCAACAGCAGCGAGGAAGCGCGTTTTGCGGCGTCGGTCATGAAAGAGATCGTTGGCGCGGAAAATGTCGATGACGCGGTTGAACCGACCATGGGTGCCGAAGATTTTTCGTTCATGCTGCTGGCGAAACCGGGTTGCTATGCGTTTTTGGGCAACGGCGATGGCGGCCACCGCGAGGCGGGCCACGGCGCGGGCCCTTGTATGCTGCACAACGCGAGTTATGACTTTAACGACGAGTTGTTGCCGGTGGGATCGACGTATTGGGTCCGACTGGCGCAGAAGTTTCTGGCGCAAGGGAAGTAGAGAGTTGATGCGTCGGAGCTGAGGGATGCGCTGAAGCAAATCATGGAACTCCAGCAACTGCTCGGCAAAAAGACAATGGAGAACGAGATTCTCCGTGAGGCGGTGGAGGTGGCGAAGTCGCGAAAATGGATTGCGCGCTCAACCTCATTGCCGGGGGACGAGCAGTGAAGCAGGTCTGCGACGTTCTCGGTGTAGCGCGCTCAAACCTGGCGTCAAGGCTTGCACGTCCAGCCGACTGGCAGGATGGACGCAGCGCCAGGAAGACGGACGATGCCGGGCTGGTCGAAGAAATACGGCTGACCGTCACTGACCTGCCGAGCTATGGTTATCGCCGGGTCTGGGGTATATTGCGTCGGCAGCGGGAGAACCAGTTGAAAAGCGTTGAGGCGGGGTAAGCGACATTTGAAGGCCGCCTTGACGATCAGAATTTGATTTCGAAGAGGCGTTCGTTGACGCTCTGGAGGTCAAAGGCAGCAGGATCGAAACTACCGCCGCACCAGTCGAGCAACCGCTGGTGTTCGTCATGAGCCGGATCGATGATCGCGTCGAGGAACTCGATGTAGCCGGGTACGCCGCCAACATCCTCCGGCGGACAGGCATTGCGGCCGTCCAGGCAGATGGGCGAGCGCAACTCAGGATCAGGCGGCAGGACCTTCTCGACCTTCACGCGATGCTGCCAGTTGTCACCGTAATCGTAGATGTAGGTGAATGACTTCAGCGCACCGAGCGCACGGCCCAGGTTCACCCGCGCTTCGTTGAGCATCGGCGGGTCACTCGGGAAGTCCGGATCGGGCATCCCGTAGTTGGTGTCGCCGAACACGAATTCGTGCAGGTGGCCGCCATCCCAGCCCATCGCCCACAGCAGCACGACGTGCAACTTCGGCAGCTTGATCGAGGCGGGGGCCAGTACCCGTCTCCAGACCGCTGGCTTCAGATACTTCAGCTCGATGTGCAGCTGGTAGACCGGTACCTGTGAATTGACCGCGCGTAACGCGGGTTTGCGAGTCGATGCCATCGTCATGCAGCCTGACGGACCGGCTGCTCCACCGGCATCAAATGCCACGGCGGCAACGCGTCGATCCGGTTGATGGGATGATCGGCGATGCGCTCGAACACCATACGCAGATACGCATACGGTTCGATGCCATTCAGGCGTGCCGTTCCGATCAGGCTGTAGATGACCGCCGCACTCTGTCCACCGCCATCAGAACCTGCGAACAGATAGTTGCGCCTGCCGAGAACCAGCGGCCTGATCGATCGCTCCGCGGTGTTGTTATCTATCTCGATGCGCCCGTCTTCACAGTAGCGCACCAGCGCGTGCCAGTTCCCCAGCGCATACCGGATGGCCTTGCCAGGGCCCGACTTCGCCGAGACCTGCGCGAACGTATGTTCCAGCCAGTCCTTCAGTGTGCCTGCGAGCGGCAATGCCCGCGCCATGCGCACGGACTGCCGGACCTCCGGCTTGCGGCCGCGCACCTCGCGCTCGATGGCATACAGGGCTGCGATGCGGCTGAGTGCCTCCTGCGCCACTGGCGAACGCTCCAGTTCGTACAGGTCGTAGAACTTACGCCGCACATGCGCCCAGCATGCTGCCTCGATGATCGTGCCATCGCGGTACAGCGCATCGTAGCCACTAAAGGCATCCGCCTGCAGGATGCCTGACCAGCCCTGCAGATGCGTACGGGGTCGCTCTCCCTTGCGGTCGGGCGAGTACTGGTACCAGACCGCCGGGGGTGCCCGGCTGCCCCCCGGCCGGTCGTTGTTAGCGCCGGTGTAAAAGCGACGTTAAACGACGACGCAAGGTTGAGCGAATCAGTCAAGAACAAAGGGGCCGCGCGGCCTAATGCCGTTCAGTTAAGCGACTGAACGGCATTTTTGTTTTGGCGCAAACCGGTTGTAAACGGGACGCGGCGATGTTAACTTTCATCGCCATGCTGGTCGATGATCTGCGCCTCCTTGTTGAATCCCGGCCGCCGCTCGATTGGGGCCGGCTGGGTCAGCATCTGCCATACGAATGGATCGAGTATGCAGTGCAGGCCAGTGGCAGTGCCAGCGTACGTCGGCGTCGGCTGCCCGCGCAACAGGTCGTATGGCTTGTGATAGCGCTCGCGCTGTACCGGCACCAGTCGATCAGCGAGGTTGTCGATGAGCTGGACCTTGCGTTACCTGTGGCCGATGCGTCGTTTGTCAGTAAGAGCGCCATCACCCAGGCGCGGCAGCGCGTCGGCGCGGCGCCACTGGCGTGGCTGTTTCACGAATCAGCCAGAAACTGGGTTGCGCAGGACCAGGACCAATACCTCTTCAAGGGATTCTCGCTGTTCGCGATGGATGGCACCACGCTGCGCACCGCCGACAGTGCCGCCAACCGCAGGCATTTCGGCGCCTCTGCCGCCGCCCATGGCCGCATTGGCAGCTATCCCCAACTGCGCGCGGTAACGCTCACCGCGCTTGCAACGCATCTGGTGCGTGATGCCGTGTTCGGACCTTACGACATCAACGAGATGGTCTCGGCGCGCGAACTCATTCCTCGCGTGCCGGCCAATTCCATCACCGTATTCGACAGAGGGTTCATGTCGGCCCAGCTCCTGTGCAATCTGGTCTCGGGCGGCGAGAACCGGCATTACATCATCCCGGCTAAATCCAATCTGCGATGCGAGGTCGTGAGCGGGCGCGACGGTGACCAGATCGTGCGTATGCGAGTCTCGCCGCAGGCCCGCGCGAAATGCCCGGATTTGCCCGAATCCTGGCAAGCGCTCGCCGTGGATGCCCGTGGACGGCAACGGACGCTGCTGACGTCCCTGACTGACCGAAGACGTTTCAAGGCTGCCGACATCGTGTCGTGCTACGAGCGTCGCTGGCAGATCGAGACCAGCTACCACGTGTTGAAGCAGTCGATGCTGGGCATGGAGCTGACCCTTCGCAGTCAGACCGTGGAAGGCGTCTATCAGGAATTCTGGGGCGCGCTGATCGCCTATAACCTGATACGTCTGGAGATGGCCAAAGCCGCACTGGCGGCCGGACATGCACCCGATGAACTGAGCTTCATCCGCGCGTTCCACACCATTCAGTACGAGATGACATGGGCGGCCGTGACGCGCTCGTACGGCAAACTGCCCGCGCTGCTCAAGCGCCTGCGTGAGCGGCTCAGGCAACTTCCCAATGAGAAACGGTCCGGGCGCAGTTGCGCTCGAACCGTCAAATCCCGACCGTTTCGTTATACCGTTCGAGTCCTTAAAAGAGACCTTAACTGAACGGCATTAGGCCGCGCGGCCCCTTTGTTGTGCGCGCCGTCGATCAGAACGGCGGGTCGTGCTCGTTGAATGGCAGCTCGCGTTGGCGGCGATCTTCGCGCAGGAGCTGCTGTATGTCGGGCAGATAGCGCGCGCAGATGACTTCGCGCAAGTCGTCGAGTAGTTCGAACACGGCGAGCGCCTGCTCGGGCGTCCAGTCATCCGGGACGATGAAGCTCAAGCCGCGCGTTCGGCCGGAAGGCAACGGCGGGGCGTTCACGACGACTCACCTCCCTTTGCAGATTTGCCGGGGCTGCGCTGGCGGGCGCGTTTGTCGGCTCGCTCACGCGCTTCCTTCAGGCGGTACGATTCACCTTCGATCGAGATGACCTCGGCGTGATGCACGAGGCGATCGACGAGCGAGACGACACAGGCGGCGTTGGGGAACACTTCGTGCCATTCGGCAAACGGGCGATTCGATGTAACGATCGTGCTGTTGTTCTGGTATCGCCTGCTGATCAACTCGAACAGCAGGTCGGCGTGGCGATTCGAGTAGGAGAGATAGCCGACCTCATCGATCACAAGGACGTCGGGCGCCGCATAGCGGCGCAAGCGTCGGCGCAGCGTTGAATCGCTATCGAGTGCCGCGAGTTCGCCCAACATGTTTCCCTCGGTAGTGAACAGTACCGTGTGCCCATGCACGAGCGCCTGATGCGCGACGTTCCTGGCCAACGTCGATTTGCCCACGCCGTTCGGGCCGATGAGCACGACGTTGGCTGCGTCCTTCAGGAACCCCAGCGTCATCAGCTCTTCGATGGCGCCGCGATCACACCGCGACGGCCAACTCCATTCGAAGTCGCACAACGCCTTGAAGCCACCCAGATGCGCTTCCTTGATGCGCCGCTCGAGTGATCGGCGCGCCCGTTCGTCTTCCTCCCACTGCACCAGCGGCGCGACCCACGGCTCATGCGCAACTTCGGGCCAGTGGGCAAGCAGCCCGTGCAAACGCAATTCCTGCGCGCGCGTACGCAATGATTCAAGCGAGCTCATCGGAGCCTCCGGCAAGTTGGTCGTAGGTATCGAGCCGGTGGGGTTGAACCGGCGTGTCCTTCTGGCGTACGTGTGGCGGCAGGCATACGGCCAGCGGCGGGGGCAATTGACGCGCTTCGCGACGTCGCTCCAGCGCCAGGCGCACGGCATTCGGGTGCGGCACACCGCTTTCGAGCGCATCGCCGATCGCGGCCTGCAATTGCGCGGCACCGTAGCGTTCAAGCAGGCGCAGCAACGACGCCGTGATGGTGCCCAGGTTCGAATTGCGTTCGGCCGCGCGGCGCAGCAGATCCTGACTGGCGGGTGCAGCCTTGGCCAGGCGGTCCATGCCGCGATGATGACGGGCCTCGCGTTTGACGCCGACCAGTGTCTCGATGTGAACGGGCTCTTCGATTTGCGCGCCGCGATCGAAACTGCGAACGTGGTGCGCAATGATCTCGGCGCCATCGAGCACGCGTACCTGTTCGAGATCGGCGCGTACCGTGAGCGTGCGCCGCACGTGCGTGTGTGGAATCGAGTAGTCGTTCAGATCGAAGCGTATGTAGGGCGTCTTGCCGACTTTGACGGCGAGCGTTTCCTCGACGGGATACGGATTCTCCGGTAGTGCGAGCAGCATCGGCTTCTCCTGCGCCAACGCCTGGCGCACACTGATCGCGCGATCTTCCGGGCACGGGCGATCGGCCGCTTGTGTGCGGCACCAGTGCTCGGCTTGCGCATTCAGATCGTGCAGATCGGCGAACTGCCGTGCCGCAAAGAAGGCATCGCGAACATGGCGAATCGCACGCTCAACGCGCCCCTTCTCATTGCCACGCGCAATGGCCACCGGTCTCGGCTCGAAACGATAGTGCGCGGCGAAGGCGAGCAGCGTCGGGTGGAAACGAATGGCGTCGCCCTGGCGTTCAAGTACGGCGCTCTTGAGGTTGTCGTACAGGATGATCCTGCCAAGTCCGCCCCAGTGCGTGAAGGCACCGATATGACCGCGCAGGAAGTTCTCCATGCGCGCGTCGAGGAAGAACCGCAGATACAGGTCGCGCGAGTACGAGAGCACCATCACGAAGGCCATCAAGGGCCGGCGCGCGCGGCCGATCTGCAGGTGACCGAAGTGGCCCCAGTCGCATTGCATCTGTTCGCCGGGCAACGTGCGCAAACGTAGATAAGCCTCAGCAGGCGGACGTGGCCGGTGCAGCGAAACCAGATGCCGGAAGTGCGTGGGCCCGCCCTGGTAGCCGCGCTCGCGCACCATGCCGTAAAGGCGGCTGGCCCTGAGCGTCGGATACTTCTCGAGCGTCTGGCGAATGAACGACAGGTACGGCTCGATCATCGAAGGCCGAGGCGCTGGGCCGTGGCGCGGCAAGCCAGCCTGTGCAAGCACACGTTTGACGGTACCGCGATGCACGTGCAGTTGCTGCGCGATCGTGCCACAGCGCCACTTCTCAACGTGATAGAGCCGCAGGATATGGGCTTCGAGTTCAGCGTCAATCGTCACCTTCAGTGCCTCCCCGCAATCGGTAGATGGAATGAGGGGCTCGACGGCGCAGCGGGCCAAGACGCACGAACGGCGAACATGCATTGCCGCATAGATGGCAATGCGTCGTTGCCGGCACCGATACCGCGACACGATGGCGCAGCGCCGCACGCGTCGAGTCCACCGGCAGTAGAGCACTGCATGCCGGCGCTGGTGAACCGTGATGCGTCACTTTATTGAGTCGTGCCCGGTAACGACGGGCGCGATGCGCGTGCGCAAGGCGCCCACGGCGAGAACTCTGATAGCGTTGCCCCGCTTCGCGCACGCTTGCGCGGCGGGCCGCCTGCGCACAGCCGCCGGCGCAGTAGATCTGGCCTCGGTCACAGCGGCGGCAAATGAACACCTGCGCCGGGCAGCGGGCGCATAGGAAGAAACGGCCCGTGGGGAGCCCCTGGGCATTGGCTTCGGTCATCGGCGCTCCGATCGAAACGCCGAAGACTGAAGTTGACCCGCAAAAACGGACATCTATCCTTTGGAGAAGGAGGTGCCGATTATGGCCAAGCATCGTACCCCGTACCCGGCGGAATT
>NZ_CADFGP010000045.1 GCF_902833905.1 Paraburkholderia tuberum STM678
TTTGCCTGCGGCTTCCTTCAGATTCCGCCTTACGACGGACACCCTTGCCGTTCAGCTAGCACTTCCCCTTGCCGGGTGTGCAGAGGACTTTCACCCCCAAGTCATCCGGCTCGCCACCACAGCGGGTCGGACAGCGATCGGCTCGCCCTTATTCGGCAAGCGCCGCGACCGGCTCAGTGCCTGCCGCTTCGGCGAGTGCGAGCGCCTTGTCGGTGGCTTCCCACGTGAATTCCGGCTCTTCGCGGCCGAAATGACCATACGCCGCGCTCTTCTCGTAGACCGGGCGCAGCAGGTCGAGCATCTGGATGATGCCCTTCGGACGCAGGTCGAAATGCTGACGCACGAGTTCCGTGATCGTCGCATCCGACACGCGGCCGCTGCCGAACGTGTTGACCATCACCGAGGTCGGCTGGGCGACGCCAATCGCGTACGACACCTGGATCAGGCAGCGCGATGCGAGGCCCGCGGCCACGATGTTCTTGGCGACGTAACGGCCGGCGTACGCTGCCGAGCGGTCCACCTTCGACGGATCCTTGCCCGAGAATGCGCCGCCGCCGTGCGGCGCCGCGCCGCCGTACGTATCGACGATGATCTTGCGGCCCGTCAGACCGCAATCGCCCTGCGGACCGCCGATCACGAAACGACCGGTCGGGTTCACGAGGAACTTGATGTCACCCTTGATCAGCTCGGCCGGCAGCGTCGGCTTGATCACTTCCTCGATCACCGCTTCGCGCAGCGTGTCGAGCGCGATGTCCGGCGAATGCTGGGTGGACAGTACGACGGTGTCGATCGAATGCGGCTTGCCGTCGACGTAGCGCACGGTGACCTGCGACTTGGCATCCGGACGCAGCCAGGGCAGACGGCCGTCGCGGCGCAGATTCGCCTGACGCTCGACGAGGCGGTGCGACAGGTGGATCGGCAGCGGCATCAGTTCCGGCGTTTCCTCGCACGCGTAACCGAACATCAGGCCCTGGTCGCCCGCGCCTTGATCGAGGTTGTTGTCGTGCGCGCGGTCCACGCCCTGGGCGATGTCCGGCGACTGCTTGTCGTAGGCGACGAGCACCGCGCAGCCGCGGTAGTCGATGCCGTAGTCGGTGTTGTCGTAGCCGATGCGCTTGATCGTGTTGCGCGCGATCTGGATGTAGTCGACGTTCGCGGTGGTGGTGATTTCACCGGCCAGCACGACGAGACCCGTGTTGCACAGCGTTTCGGCCGCGACACGCGAGTACTTGTCTTGAGCGAGGATGGCGTCGAGGATCGCGTCCGAGATCTGGTCCGCGACTTTGTCGGGATGGCCTTCGGAAACGGATTCGGAAGTGAAGAGATAGTCGTTTGCCACGTTGCAGACTCCTGTTAGTGGTTACGGTTGCGTTCCACGTAGCCGACTTCGGGAGTCTGAAGCGGCGACGCTTTAGCGGATTACCTGACCGATGGACGCATAACCCATGAAAACCCATGGACCGCACCCGCCGGCTTCGCCCCGCAAGTTGTCTATTAACTCGGCGAAGCCTTTATTATAGCGACTTCCTTTGAATGTCACAGAGCCGAAACGAGTGCGGTATCACGTCAATTTTTCCGCTTTCCACAATTTCGCCCCCTGCGGCGCCGCGCGCCTGGAGGCTGCATGCTGAGCCGCTACGGCGCGAAGCTCGCGATCGGGCTGCTCAAACTCTTTGCGCTGTTGCCTTACGGATTCGTCGCCCGTCTCGGTGACGGGCTCGGCTGGCTGCTCTACCAGATCCCGAGCCCTCGCAAGCGCATCGTTCATACCAATCTCAAGCTGTGCTTCCCCGACTGGAGCGACGAGCGCCGCGAGGACGTCGCGCAAAAGCACTTCCGTCATGCGATCCGCAGCTATGTCGAGCGCAGCGTGCAGTGGTTCGGCTCGGCGAAGAAGCTCGACAAGCTGATCCAGCTCGACAGCGCGATCGACCTGACGGATCGGAACCTGCCGCCCACATTGTTTCTCGGCTTTCATTTTGTCGGCATCGAGGCCGGTTCGATCTTTCTGAACTACTCGCTGAAGCGCCAGTGCGGCTCGCTCTATCAGCCGATGTCGAATCAGGAGTTCGAGGAAGCCGCCAAAGCAGCGCGCGCGCGTTTCGGCGCGGACATGGCGAGCCGCGCGGATAGCGCGCGCGTCGTGCTGCGCTGGCTGCGCGAACGCAAACCGGTGATGCTCGGCGCGGACATGGACTACGGCGCGCGCAATTCGACGTTCGTGCCGTTCTTCGGCGTGCCGACCTGCACGCTGACCGCAGTCGGTCGTCTCGCCAAGGTCGGGCACGCGCAGGTCGTACCGTTCATCGGCGAGGTGCTGCCGAACTACAAGGGCTACCGGCTCAAGGTCTTCAAACCTTGGGACGACTATCCGACCGGCGACGATGACGCTGATGCGCGACGCATGAACGAGTTTCTCGAAGAGCAGATTCCGCTGATGCCCGAGCAGTATTACTGGGTGCACAAGCGGTTCAAGACACGCCCGCCGGGGGTGCCGGGGGTGTATTGAAGGTGGGGCTGGCCTCCTTGCCTGTCGTACCGTTTCCGATGTGCCAACGTGTATCATCTGCTATTGGCCGAGCACGGCTCCAATGGGTGATTCACCCAACGGCGGTGAGGCCGGGATTTTCGGCTCCGCCCGCACGCGCGAAGCCCTACGCAGCAACGGATACACGGAAAACGTGAAGCTCAAATTCACCAAAATGCACGGCGCGGGCAACGACTTCGTCGTACTCGACGGCTATACCCAGCCGGTTGATCTAACCACGGCGCAGGTGCGCGCGTTGGCGAACCGCCATTTCGGCGTCGGCGCCGACCAGTTGCTGCTGGTCGAAAAGCCGACCGTCGAAGGCGTCGATTTCAGATATCGCATCTTCAATTGCGACGGCGGGGAGGTCGAACACTGCGGCAACGGCGCGCGCTGCTTCGTCAAGTTCGTGCGCGAGCGCGGTCTCACCGACCAGCGCAGCGTGCGCGTGCAGGTCCAGAAAGGCACGATCACGCTGACGATGCAGGACAACGGCGAAGTGATCGTCGACATGGGCACGCCCGTGTTCGATCCCGAACTCGTGCCGTTCGCGATCAAGGGTCTGCAAGGCCGCCGCGAAGGCGAGGATACGCTCTGGCCGCTCGACGTGAACGGCGCGACGCGCTGGATGTCGGTGGTGTCGATGGGCAATCCGCACGCCGTGCAGGTCGTCGACGATGCCGAGGTGTTCCCGGTGCTCGCCGAAGGTCCGGCCATCGAGCGGCACACGCGCTTCCCGCAGCGGGTCAACGCGGGCTTCATGCAGATCGTCAACCGCAACGAGATCAGGCTGCGCGTCTACGAACGCGGCGCAGGCGAAACGCTCGCGTGCGGCACCGGCGCGTGCGCGGCGGTCGCGGCCGGTATCCGGCGCGGGCTGCTGGATTCGCCGGTGCTCGTACATACGCACGGCGGCGATCTGACCATCACGTGGGACAGCGCGCACCCAGGCGCGCCGCTGCTGATGGCCGGCCCCGCAGCCACCGTCTTCGAAGGGGAGATCGAGTTGGCCGAAGAGGCGTCGAGCGCCTCGTCGGACTCGACGCAGCACAATCCGTCCAGCCCGGCCGACATGGCGCCCTCCGTCTAACTCATTGACCGACGCGCCGCCGTGAGGCGGCCGTCCCGTAGTCCTCTAGCCGAAACCATGAACGATCGCGAAGTCGCCGAATACCTGCTCGCCAATCCCGAATTCTTCGTCGAACACGCGGAAACGCTCGCGACGATCCGGCTCGCGAACCCGCACGGCAAAGCCGCGGTGTCGCTGCAGGAGCGGCAGATGGAGATGCTGCGCGACAAGAACAAGCATCTGGAGCGGCGTCTTGCCGAACTGCTGCGCTACGGTCACGAGAACGACAGCATCGCGTCGAAATTCAACCGCTGGACCATCCGTGTGATGGCCGAGCGCGATCCGTACGCGCTGCCGCGCACGATCGCCGGCGGTCTGCGCGACATCTTCGACGTGCCGCAAGCGGCATTGCGCGTGTGGGACGTCGCCGAACCGTATGCGCAAGCGGACTTCGCGCGCCACGTCAGCGAGGAAGTGCGGATTTTCGCGGGCAGCCTGAGCACGCCGTACTGCGGCGCAAACACCGGCTTCGAGGCCGCGCAATGGCTCGCGCAAGCTGCGGTCGCGTCCCACGGGACGACCAACCCGGCGGCAAGCGCGACAACGAGCGCGACCGACGACCTCGGCGTCGCGTCGAACGGGACGGCGCAGAGCACCGAATCGATCGCGCTGCTCGCGCTGCGCGACCCCGAAGGTGTCGAAGACGCGCCGACGTTCGGCCTGCTCGTGATGGGCTCATCCGACCCGCGGCGCTTCCACGAAGGCATGGCCACCGATTTCCTCACGCAGATCGGCGCGCTCGCGAGCGCCGCGCTGAGCCGGCTGCTGCCGCGCTGAGCCGCGCCACGCAACGTCACCGCGTACCGTGAGCGCCGCCGACCCGATCGCCGCCTACCTGTCGCATCTCGAGCACGAGCGGCGGCTGTCGGCGCACACGCTGCGCGGCTACACGCATGAGCTCGCGGAACTGAAGCAGCTCGCCAAAGGCCGAGCGCTCGAAAGCCTCACCGCCGTCGACATCCGCGGCGCCGTCGCGCGCGCGCATGCGGGCGGTCTCACCGCGCGGTCGATCGGCCATCGGCTGTCGGCATGGCGGGCGTTTTATCGCTGGCTCGCGGGCCACGTCGAGTTGCCGGCCAATCCGGTCGCCGCGGTGCGCGCGCCGAAGCAGGCGAAAATGCTGCCGAAGGCGCTTTCCGTCGACGACACCGCGCGCCTGATGGACAGCCCGCCCGCCGACTCGCCCGAAGGCCTGCGCGATCACGCGATGCTCGAGCTGTTCTACTCGTCGGGCCTGCGCCTCGCCGAACTGGTCGGCCTCGACGCGCGTTTCGCCGACGTCGACGGCTATCGCTCGGCCGGCTGGCTGAAACTCGATTCCGGCGAAGTCGAAGTGCTCGGCAAAGGCAACCGGCGGCGCGTCGTGCCGGTGGGCAGCAAGGCGGTCGCGGCGCTGAACGCATGGCTCGCGGTGCGCGAACGGATGGTCCGCCACGATCCGCATCCGCTGTTCCTGTCGGCGCGCGGCAACCGGCTGTCGCCGAACGTCGTGCGCGAGCGCGTGAAGCGCGCGGCGCTCGCCGCCGGCATTCCGGCCAACGTGCATCCGCACGTGCTGCGCCATTCGTTCGCGACGCACGTGCTGCAGTCGAGCGGCGACCTGCGCGCCGTGCAGGAGCTGCTAGGCCACGCGAGCATCACCGCGACGCAGGTTTATACAGGCCTCGATTTCCAGCACCTCGCCCACGTCTACGACAGCGCGCATCCTCGCGCAAAGAAACGCAACTGATCACGCGACTGACGCCGCGCGCCACGACGCGCCGCCTTCGCTTGCACCTTACCTACACCTGATGAATACCGTTACGCTCAAACCGTCGAAAGAAAAATCGCTGCTGCGCCGCCATCCGTGGGTTTATGCCAATGCGATCGAGCACGTCGACGGCCGCCCCGCGCCCGGCGCGACCGTGCTCGTGCGCGCGCACGATGGCCGCTTTCTCGCCCGCGCCGCCTACAGCCCGCACTCGCAGATCCGTGCGCGCGTCTGGAGCTTCGACGAAGCCGAGCCCATCGATCACGCGTTCTTCAAGCGCCGCGTGCAGCGCGCGTTCGCGCATCGTCAGGCGATGGTGCGCGACACCGGCGCCGTGCGGCTGATCTTCGGCGAGGCGGACGGTCTGCCGGGCCTGATCGTCGATTACTACGTCGCCGAGGACGCGGATCAGCGCAGCCAGATCGTCTGTCAGTTCATGGCGGCCGGCGTCGAAGCGTGGAAGGACGCGATCGTCGCGGCGCTGGTCGGCGCAACCGGCTGCCCGAACGTCTACGAGCGCTCGGACGTGTCGATCCGTCAGAAGGAAGGGCTCGAGCAGATCACCGGCGTGCTCGCGGGCGAGCCGCCTTCCGAGAAGCTGATCGCGAGCGAAAACGGCGTGCGCTATCACGTCGACGTGCGCAACGGCCACAAGACCGGCTTCTATGTCGACCAGCGCGATAACCGCCTGCTCGTGCAGCAGTTCGCGAAAGATCGCGACGTGCTGAACTGCTTCTGCTACACCGGCGGCTTTTCGCTCGCGGCGCTCAGGGGTGGCGCAAAGCGCGTGGTGTCGGTCGATTCGTCGGGTGAAGCGCTCGCGCTCGCGCAGCAGAACGTCGCGGCCAACGGCTTCGACGCCGACCGCGCGACCTGGCTCGACGCCGACGCGTTCAAGACATTGCGGCGCCTCTACGACGAAGGCGAACGCTTCGACCTGATCGTGCTCGATCCGCCGAAATTCGCGCCATCGCGCGAGCACGTGGACCGCGCCTCGCGCGCGTACAAGGACATCAATCTGACCGGCCTGAAGCTGCTGCGCCCGGGCGGTTTGCTGTTCACGTACTCGTGCTCGGGCGCGATCGATCCCGAGCTGTTCCAGAAGATCGTGTCGGGCGCGGCCGCCGACGCACGCGTCGACGCACGCATCCTGAAGCGCCTTGGCGCAGGCGTCGATCATCCGCTGCTCACTGCGTTCCCCGAAGGCGAGTATCTGAAGGGGCTGCTGTTGCAAATCGCCTGATCGCCCTCATTTTCCCGGTGATTGCGCGTGGCGGCGGCGGCCCGCCTCCGCGCAGGGCGGCCATCAGCCGGCCGCAGCGCGGCCGCCCCTGCGCCCGCCAGGCAAATATGTTTCAATGACCGGCTGGACGGGGCTCGCGCCATCTGGCTGCGGCGGCCCGCCTAACGCATCTGGCTAGCCTTGCGCTAGCGTCCGATCACGCACCGTTTCACGACTTACAGGCGACCCACATGATTCCAGTCACCATCCTGACCGGCTTTCTCGGCAGCGGCAAAACCACCCTGCTCAAGCGCATCCTGAACGAAAAGCACGGCATGAAGATCGCCGTCATCGAGAACGAGTTCGGCGAAGAGAACATCGACAACGAGATCCTCGTGCAGGACACGAGCGAGCAGATCATCCAGATGAGCAACGGCTGCATCTGCTGCACGATTCGCGGCGACCTGTCGCGCGTGCTCAACGATCTGGCCGCGAAGAAGCAGGCGGGTGAAGTGGACTTCGACCGCGTCGTGATCGAAACCACCGGCCTCGCGAATCCGGGCCCGGTCGCGCAAACCTTCTTCATGGACGACCAGATCGCGAGCGAATTCCTGCTCGACGCGATCATCACGCTGGTCGACGCGAAGCATGCGAACCATCAGCTCGACCAGCACGAAGTGGTGCAGCGCCAGGTCGGTTTCGCGGACCGGCTGTTCATCACGAAGGCCGATCTCGTCGACGAGCGGCACGTGGGCGATCTGCGCCACCGTCTGCTGCACATGAACCCGAAGGCGGCGATCAAGGTCGTCAATTTCGGCGAGGCGGACATCAAGGAAATTTTCGATCTGCGCGGCTTCAACCTGAACTCGAAGCTCGAAATCGATCCGGACTTCCTGAGTGAAGACGAACACGCGCATAGCCACGCGCACGCGCACGACGAGCACGGCCACACGCAAGGCGACCATGACCACGAGCACGCCAATTGCGATCACGACCATGGCCATTGCGATCACGAAGGCCATGATCACGGACATCACCACCATGCGCATCACGACGACAAGATCAAGTCGTTCGTGTACCGCAGCGATCGTCCGTTCGATCCGAACAAGCTCGAAGACTTCCTCGGCGGCATCCTGCAGATCTATGGCGAGCACCTGCTGCGCTACAAGGGCGTGCTGTACATGAAGGGCGTCGATCGCAAGGTCGTGTTCCAGGGCGTGCATCAAATGATGGGCAGCGACCTCGCCGCGAAATGGCAACCGGCCGAGAAGAAGACCAACAAGATGGTGTTCATCGGCATCGAGCTGCCGCGCGATCTGATCACCGACGGTCTCGACGCCTGCCTCGCCTGAGCGGGCGCAGCGCCGTCGCGCAAGCAAGCCTCGGAGCAAGCCCACGACACGCCGCGCGCAGCGCGGCATGCGCCGTGCTACTTCTAGTGCGGTGAGATGCCCGCCGCCGACTGCGCGGGCGTGAATCCTCTGCTGAAACTGCGACGCCGCGACGCCGAGGCCTTTCGAATCCAGGCCATATGAAAAACGCGTGAAAACCCTGCTGTATTAAAGCGTGCACGACCATCGCTTTTTGGCTTTCTGCGCGTTATATTTTCGGGATATCTCAGCGCCGCAGGCTGGCTTTCAGCAGTTGCGGTGCCGTATTGTGATTCAGTTACAATACGTGCCCACTGGAGAATGACAACGAATTGCCCGGTCGCGCGTATCCCGCGACGGGCCTGAAACGGCGCCGGAAAACCTTGTCCGGAGACACGCCGAAAACGCCGGCGGGCACGGCCTGAAAAGGCACGCGCTCGTCGGCGAGCGATGCCTCAGGAGCATGTGTGAATCGGTTTCCAGAGGAGTTCGGCCCCGCAGCGGCGTAGCTAGCAACGCCCGGTGTGTGGGCGCCAGGCGCTTCGGCGTCACGACAGTCCAACGTTCGTGGCCACCCTGCGCTGCGCGTCCGCGCGACGCGTTTGCGGGCAATACGAAAGTGCGGGCCCTATGAGTTTTGCCTCACATTGAAGAAGTAAGCCAGATGACGACGAAACGACTCTTGACCGAAGCCGAAATCCTGAAGATGAGCGACAAGGATTACATGAATGCGGATCAGCTCGCCTTCTTCAAGAACAGGCTCGAACAGTTGCAGGCGGACATTCTCCGCAACGCCGGCCAGACGACCGAGAACCTGCGCGAAACGGTCATCGTGCCGGACCCGGCCGATCGCGCCACCATCGAGGAAGAGCATGCGCTCGAACTGCGCACGCGCGACCGCGAACGCAAGCTGCTGAAGAAGGTGCAGCAATCGATCGCGCGAATCGAGGCGGGCGACTATGGCTGGTGCGAGGAAACCGGCGAGCCGATCGGCATTCCGCGTCTGCTCGCGCGGCCCACGGCTACGCTGTCGCTCGAAGCCCAGGAGCGCCGCGAACTGCGCCAGAAGCTGTTCGGCGACTGATTATCTGCGGCGCGGCTTCGGCTTGGCGCCCTGAAAACGCTGCTTCGTCGAGAGGCGCACGGTGAACCGTGCGCCTTTTCTTTTTGCGCGACATCCGCGCATGCTCCGCCATCCGTCCCGCCCCGCCGTCCCTTCCCGCCTCGTTTCTCAGGCTCCCTGAGCGGATTTTCAGTTTTTCGTCCTATGCCTTCCGGCGGATCTTGATATGACCGCGCGCGCCCTAAAATAGATCGGACATGCGCTCACGAGCGCGCCAGCCGGCGCGCCGTCCGCTGACTGGATTCATGCGGTAGCGCACGGCGCTGCCGCGTTCTACCCGTTTTGCAAAGAGGAACGCATATGGAGCAATTTCACGGCACGACGATCGTTTCCGTGCGCCGCGGCAACAAGGTGGCGCTCGGCGGCGACGGCCAGGTCACGCTCGGCAACATCGTCATGAAAGGCGGCGCGAAGAAGGTCCGGCGCATCTACAACGGCAAGGTGCTGGTCGGCTTCGCCGGCGGCACGGCGGATGCCTTCTCGCTGCTCGACCGCTTCGAGGCGAAGCTGGAAAAACATCAGGGCAATCTGACGCGCGCGGCCGTGGAGCTCGCGAAAGACTGGCGCACCGACCGCATGCTGCGTCGTCTCGAGGCGATGCTGATCGCCGCGGACGCGAGCACCACGCTCGTCATCACCGGCAACGGCGACGTGCTCGATCCCGAAGGCGGCATCTGTGCGATCGGCTCGGGCGGTGCGTACGCGCAGGCGGCCGCGAAGGCGCTTGCCGACAACACCGAGCTGTCGCCGCGCGACATCGTGGAGAAGTCGCTGGAAATCGCCGGCGACATGTGCATTTACACGAACCATAACCGCGTCATTGAGACGATCGAGTAAGGACCCATCGATGAGCACCATGACCCCCGCCGAGATCGTCTCCGAACTCGACAAACACATCATCGGCCAAGGCCGCGCGAAGAAGGCCGTGGCGGTCGCGCTGCGCAACCGCTGGCGCCGTCAGCAGGTCGACGAACCGCTGCGCCAGGAAATCACGCCGAAGAACATCCTGATGATCGGACCGACCGGCGTCGGCAAGACCGAAATCGCGCGGCGTCTCGCGAAGCTCGCGGACGCGCCGTTCATCAAGATCGAAGCGACCAAATTCACCGAAGTCGGCTACGTGGGCCGCGACGTCGACAGTATCGTGCGCGACCTGATCGAAATTTCGGTCAAGCAGACCCGCGAAACCGAAATGCGCAAAGTGCGGACCAAGGCCGGCGATCTGGCCGAAGACCGCATCCTCGACATCCTGCTGCCAACCGCACGGCCGGTCGGCTTCGGTTCGAGCTCGAGCTCGACCGACACCGCCGATGAAGGCAGCACGACGCGTCAAACGTTCCGCAAGCGCCTGCGCGAAGGCCAGCTCGACGACAAGGAAATCGAGCTCGACGTCGAGCAGCCGCAGGTCGGCATGGACATCATGGGGCCGCCGGGCATGGAAGACATGACCGAGCAGATCCGCTCGATGTTCGCCAATATCGGCGGCGGCAAGAAGATGCGCCGCAAGATGAAGGTCAAGGAAGCGCTGAAGGTGCTCACCGACGAAGAAGCCGGCAAGATGCTGAACGACGAAGAGGTGAAGAGCAAGGCGGTGCAGAACGTCGAGCAGAACGGCATCGTGTTCCTCGACGAAATCGACAAGATCGCGTCGCGCAACGAAGCGGGCGGCGGTGAAGTGTCCCGTCAGGGCGTGCAGCGCGATCTGCTGCCGCTCGTCGAAGGCACGACGATCAACACCAAGTACGGCATGGTGAAGACCGATCACATCCTGTTCATCGCGAGCGGCGCGTTTCATCTCGCGAAGCCGAGCGATCTGATTCCCGAGCTGCAGGGACGCTTCCCGATTCGCGTCGAGCTCGATTCGCTGTCGGTCAACGACTTCGAATCGATCCTCGTGTCGACGGACGCGAGCCTCGTCAAGCAATACCAGGCCCTGCTCGCGACCGAAGACGTGCACCTCGAATTCGCCGACGACGGCATCCGCCGTCTCGCCGAGATCGCGTACTCGGTCAACGAGAAGACCGAGAACATCGGCGCGCGGCGTCTTTATACGGTGATTGAAAAACTGCTCGAAGAAGTGTCGTTCTCGGCCGGCAATCATTCGGGCCATGCAGTGCAGATCGACGCGGCGTATGTCGATAGCGCGTTGAACGAAATCGCCGAAGACGAGGATCTGTCGCGCTACGTGCTTTGACATGCGCGGTGACAGCGCGAAGCGCTGATGCATGAAAAACGGGCTGCCTTCGCATAGGCAGCCCGTTTTGTTTTGTGCCGCCCTTCCCGCGGCGGCGCCTCGAACAGCCAACGCCGCGCCAGAAGATCGCCGCCTACTGCTTCACCGGCCGCTTCGCCAACTTGCGCTGCAACGTGCGCCGATGCATGTTCAACGCGCGCGCGGTCGCCGAGATATTGCCGTTGTGTTCTGCGAGCACACGCTGGATATGCTCCCATTCGAGCCGCGCCACCGACAGCGGCTGCGGATGCTCGATCGCCGCCTCGGCCTGCAACGCGCTCGCCTCGCTTTGCAGCGCCGACAGGATCGTCTCGACGTTGGCGGGCTTTGCGAGATAGTTGTCGGCGCCGTCCTTGACCGCCTGCACCGCGGTGGCGATGCTCGCGTAGCCGGTCAGCACGAGCATGCGCGCATCGGGCTGCAGATCGCGTAACGGCGCGACGAGCGTCAGGCCGGAGTCGTTGCCGAGATGCAGGTCCACGGTGATCTCGCTGAACTTCTGCTGATTCGCGAGCCGGATCGCCTCGTCCGCGTTGTGTGCTTCGGTCACCGTGTAGCCGCGCCGCGTCAAGCCCCGCGCGAGGATGCCGGAGAACACTTCGTCGTCGTCGATCACCAGAAAATTCTTCTCGCTCATGCCTGTTTCTCCGTGTTGGATGGCGCGGCGCCATGTGGGCTCGCTCCGGAAATCTTGCGCGCGGCGAGCGGTAGTCGCAGCACCGCACGCGTGCCGCGCGGCCGTCCGCCGTTGACGTCGGTCAGCTCGATCGATCCCTTCAGACGCGCCGCCGCCGAAAACGCCAGATACAGGCCGACGCCGTGACCGCCCTGCGTGCTCTCCACCGGCATCGCGCCGAGCGAGCCGCGCAGCGCGGCCGGAATGCCCGGACCGTGGTCGCACACTTCGAACACGATCTGGTCGCCGCGTGGCGCGAGCACGCAGCACAGTGTCACGTGATCGCGGCTCGCGCGCGCGGCGTTGTCGAGCAGGATCGTCAGTATCTGGCTGACGGCCGCCGTGTCGTTGAGACTGACATCGGCGGGCGGTGTGCCAAGCCGCTCGAACTTCACGTGAGGATGGCGCAGGCGCCATTGCCCGGCAAATGATTCGAGCCATTCGTCGACCGGCTGGCGGTTCGTCGTGGTCGTTGCGCGGCTGCGCAACCGCGCGAGCGCCGACGTGCACAGCATCATCTGCTGCTCGAGCAGCTCGAGATCGGCGCGGTAGGGGGCGAGTCCCGCGTCGGTCCGCGCCGCGTCGCGCAATTCTTCGGACAACATCGCGATTGTAGACAGAGGGGTGCCGATTTCGTGGGCCACGGTGGCCGCCTGCACGCCGAGCGCGACCGCCCGTTCGTCGTGGAGCAAGCGCTGCTGCGCTTCTCCAAGCGCTGCGTCACGTAGCCGCAGCGCTCGGGACATGCGCGCGACGAACCACGCAATCAGCCCCACGCTGACCATGAAGTTGACCCACATGCCCGCGCGGTAGTAGTCGAACAGGTTGGCGGGATTCTCGAGATTGAGCGGCACGGAATCGAAACTGAGCATCGCGTAGCAGGCGACCGCGAACGCCGCGAGCCAGGCCATCAGATACCACGGCAGCACCGCCGCCGCGATCGCAAGCGATGGCAGGTACAGCGACACGAACGGGTTGGTGGTGCCGCCGGACAGGAACAGCAGCGCCGACAACGCCCCGAGATCGACCCAGATCTGCCCGAACAGCTCGAGGTTGGACTCGGGACGCTGCTGCGACACGCGCCACCACGTGAGCGCGTTGAACAGCACTTCGAGCCCGATCACCAGCAGCATCGCGGGCAACGGCAGATTGGCGCCGATGAAGATCTGCACGAACGCGATCGTCAGCAGCTGACCGATGATTGCGAGGCTGCGCAGCCAGAACAGATGACCGAGATTGACGCGGCCGGTGTTGGTTATACGGTGCATGACCCTAGTCTACCCGTTACGCCGCCGCGGCCCGAGCCAGTGGCGCCGCGGCAGATGAAGCCTGTGGCTTCGCCGCCGCGGCCAAACTGCACCCGCTCGACGACGCCCGCCATTATTGCCCCGCTCGACCCGGGAAACGCCGTCGCACAATTGCGCGCCGGCTACACGCTGCGGATGGCCAGCCGGCACGCCGACGCGATCGCCCCGGATCGGCAGCCGCGGTTCGGCGAATGGGAGCCGGCGCCGGAAGCGATTGTGCGCGATCTGCGGGCGCGGGTGGCGCAGCATCGCCGCGCGTCGGCGGTTTCTGATCGGCCCCGGGGCGAATCCGACCATCACGGCCGCTCATGCTCACTCGCCTCGTGTGTCGCCTGTGCAATCTCCGCGGCCAGACACTCCGGGCACAGACACCGGCCGCCTGGCTTTAACCGCTCGACCGGTAGCGGCGGCAGCGCGCGGCACCAGCAGTTGGACGGCTCGGTCTGCATGCCGCAGTCGAAAGCATTGCCGCAGCGCGGACAGCGTGCGCTGCGTTCGGAGCGGGGGGAAGACGATTTCATCGCAGATCGGCGCTCAGGGCCGGGGACATTGATCAAGCCATGATGCCATGACTGACACGCTCAGGTGCAGTCGTCCGTTCGGCCAATGCACAGCCGTCACGCAAGTGCGTTACGCTTGCTGTTCGACACCCCCGCGGCCCGTCATGGTGCGGTACGCCAAGCCTGCACCGCCCGTCGCTCGCGCCGCGGCCGAAAACCCTGTTGCAGCGCGCCAGTCCTGTACAATTCGCGCTGTTTTAACTGTTCCGTGCCCGAGCCTGCCGCCATGTCCGAGCTTCCCGACCTCTCGCAGATTGCGCCCACCCTGAAAGCCGAAATTCTGGCCGAGGCGCTGCCTTACATCCGTCAGTATCACGGTAAGACCGTGGTCATCAAATACGGCGGCAACGCCATGACCGAAGAGCGTCTGAAGCAGGGCTTCGCGCGCGACGTGATTCTGCTGAAGCTGGTCGGCATCAACCCGGTCATCGTGCACGGCGGCGGTCCGCAAATCGACCAGGCGCTTAAGAAAATCGGCAAACAGGGCACGTTCATCCAGGGCATGCGCGTCACCGACGAAGAGACGATGGAAGTCGTCGAATGGGTGCTCGGGGGCGAGGTGCAGCAGGACATCGTGATGCTGATCAACCACTTCGGCGGCCACGCGGTCGGCCTGACCGGCAAGGATGGCGGCCTGATCCACGCGCGCAAGATGCTGATGCCCGATCGCGAAACTCCGGGCCAGTACGTCGACATCGGCCAGGTCGGCGAAGTCGAGTCGATCAACCCGGCGGTCGTGAAGGCGTTGCAGGACGACGCGTTCATTCCGGTCATCTCGCCGATCGGCTTCGGCGAAGACGGCCTGTCGTACAACATCAACGCGGATCTCGTCGCGGGCAAGCTGGCGGTCGTGCTGAACGCCGAAAAGCTCGTCATGATGACCAACATCCCCGGCGTGATGGACAAGGAAGGCAATCTGCTGACCGACCTGTCGGCGCGCGAAATCGACGGTCTGTTCGAAGACGGCACGATCTCCGGCGGCATGCTGCCGAAGATCTCGTCCGCGCTCGATGCGGCGAAGAGCGGCGTGCGCTCGGTGCACATCATCGACGGCCGCATCGAGCACTCGGTGCTGCTCGAAATTCTGACCGAACAGCCGTTCGGCACGATGATCCGCTCGCATTGATCGTTGCGGCATCCCCGGCACAGGGGTTGCGTCCGAGCGGCGCGACGCCTGTGCCCCACCTCGCGGCCGGCAGTCCATGCGCGCCCCCGAGCGTTGATGCGGCAATCTCTGCGCATCCGCAGCATGAAACGCCCGTCAGCGGCTGAAGAAGTTCACCATGTGCACCCACACTTCGCGGCGCCGCCGTCCTGACCTCGCAGGCGGCAAGCCCGTCTGGCTGTTCGATCTCGACAACACGCTGCACCGCGCGTCACATGCCATTTTCCCCGCGATCAATCGCGGCATGACCCAGTACATCATCGACGCGCTGCAAGTCGACATCGACGAAGCCAACCGTCTGCGCACCGGCTACACGCTGCGCTACGGCGCAGCACTGCTCGGTCTCACGCGCCACCATCCGCTCGACGCGCACGACTTCCTGAAGGTCGTGCACACGTTCCCCGACCTCTGCTCGATGATCCGCCACGAGCGCGGCGTCGCGCGTCTGATCGCGGCGCTGCCGGGCCGCAAGATCGTGCTGACCAACGCGCCCGAAACCTACGCGCGCGCGGTGCTCGCCGAGTTGCGCATCGAGCGGCTATTCGAGCGCGTGATCGCGATCGAGCACATGCGCGATCGCCGCCAATGGCGCGCGAAGCCCGATCACGCGATGCTGCGCCGCGCGATGCGCGACGCGCACGTGTCGCTGAAAGACGCGATCCTCGTCGAGGACACGCGTTCGCACCTGAAAAACTATCGACGGCTCGGCATCCGCACCGTGTGGATCACCGGGCACCTGCCGCGCCAGCCGCACGCGGACGGTGTACCGACGCGCCTGCCGGGCACCGGCCGGCCGCATTATGTCGACCGCAGCATTCGTTCGCTAAAATCGCTACGACTGGGCACGCGCTCGGTTCGATGGAAGGGACGCAAGCCGGGACAGTAGGGACGAAAGCCGCCAACGACATCAGCCGGGGGACCATAGCCATGCATCCGATCGACAAGCCTGACGAAACCTCAGCCGCAGCCTCCCCCGCGGCGCCGGCCGCCACACGCTCGCCGCGTCCGAAGCCGGGCGAGCGTCGCGTGCACATCCTGCAGACGCTTGCCAGCATGCTCGAAGCGCCGAAGCGCGAGAAAGTCACCACGGCCGCGCTCGCCGCTCGGCTCGGTGTGTCGGAAGCCGCGCTGTATCGCCATTTCGCCAGCAAGGCGCAGATGTTCGAAGGGCTGATCGAGTTCATCGAGCAGACGCTGTTCGGCCTCATCAACCAGATCACCAATCACGAAAACAACGGCGTGCTGCAGGCGCGCGCGATCGCGCTGATGCTGCTCAACTTTCCCGCGAAAAATCCCGGCATGACGCGCGTGCTGACCTGCGAGGCGCTGATCGGCGAGCACGAGCGACTCACCGAGCGCGTGAACCAGATGCTCGAGCGCGTCGAGGCATCGCTGAAGCAGTGCTTGCGGCTCGCGCAGACCGAAGCGCTTGCCCGTGCGGATAACGACGTCACAGGCAACGCCGGCCCGCAGAGCGCACCGCAATCCACTGCGTTGCCTGCCGACTACGATCCCGCCATTCGCGCGAGCCTGGTGGTGAGCTATGTGATCGGCCGCTGGCATCGCTATGTGCGCAGCGGTTTCGCGCGGCCGCCTGCCGAACACGCGGACGAGCAATTGCTGCTGATTCTTCAGTAGTCCGCGAGGACTCGCACCCTTCGCGCGGCATCGCCCGTGCCGCTGCCGCGCGGAATTTTCCGCTATACTTTGCGCCTGATGTTGCCGCGGCCTTCCGATGCATAACGGACCGCGCCAAGGCATCCCGATACACGTTGCACCCGGTTTCACACCCTTTCACGCGCCGATTTGCTGACTCGATTGCGGGCGCGCGAACCCTTGGCCCCAGGCCCGCGGTTCACTATAAATGCGGCTAAAGAGGTCGTCAGCTGCGCACACCGTCCTTCTCTTCGTGCTTCGCCGACGCCGTTTAGCCGCCCTGTTGACTCAATGGCGGAATGAATGGAATCCATCGGCATCGTCGCTCCCCAAAAAATGCATTTCACCGAGCCGCTGCCATTGCGCAACGGCAGCTCGCTCGCAGGCTACGACCTGATGGTCGAGACCTACGGCACGCTCAATGCCGCGCGCAGCAATGCGGTGCTCGTGTGCCACGCGCTGAACGCATCGCATCACGTGGCGGGCGTGTACGCCGACGATCCGAAGGACATCGGCTGGTGGGACAACATGGTCGGCCCGGGCAAGCCGCTCGATACCGACAGGTTTTTCGTGATCGGCGTGAACAACCTCGGCTCGTGCTTCGGCTCGACCGGGCCGATGAGCATCGACCCCGCGACCGGCAAGCCGTATGGCGCGACCTTTCCGGTCGTCACCGTCGAAGACTGGGTCAACGCTCAGGCGCGCGTCGCCGACGCCTTGGGCATCACGCGCTTCGCCGCCGTGATGGGCGGCAGTCTCGGCGGCATGCAGGCGCTCGCGTGGAGCATGATGTATCCGGAGCGGGTCGCGCATTGCATCGTGGTCGCATCGACGCCGAAACTGTCCGCGCAGAACATCGCGTTCAACGAGGTCGCACGCTCGGCGATCCTGTCAGACCCCGACTTCCACGGCGGCAACTACTACGCGCACGACGTGAAACCGAAGCGCGGCCTGCGCGTCGCGCGGATGATCGGCCACATCACGTATCTGTCGGACGACGACATGGCCGAAAAATTCGGCCGCTCGCTGCGTCGCGCGGAAGGCGCGCTCGATGACTACAACTTCAGCTTCGACGTCGAATTCGAAGTGGAATCGTATCTGCGCTATCAGGGCGACAAGTTCGCCGACTACTTCGACGCGAACACCTACCTGCTGATCACGCGCGCGCTCGACTACTTCGATCCGGCCAAGGCCTTCGACGGCGATCTGACCGCCGCGCTAGCGCACACCACCGCGAAGTATCTGATCGCGAGCTTCTCGACCGACTGGCGTTTCGCGCCGGCACGCTCGCGCGAACTGGTGAAGGCGCTGCTCGACCACAAACGCACGGTCACCTATGCGGAGATCGACGCGCCGCACGGCCACGATGCCTTCCTGCTCGACGATGCGCGCTATCACAACCTGCTGCGCGCCTACTACGAACGCATTGCAAACGAGGTCAACGCATGAACCAGCGAGCACTTGATTACCTGGCATTGCGCCCGGACTTCCGCGCGATCGCCCGCTGGGTCGAACCGCGCGCGACCGTGCTCGATCTCGGCTGCGCGGACGGCTCGTTGCTGTCGCTGCTGAACGAAGAACTGGACGTGCAGGGCTACGGCATCGAGATCAACGACGCCGGCGTGCTCGCCGCGACGCAGAAGGGCGTCAACGTGATCCAGCAGAATCTCGAAGACGGCCTGCGCCTGTTCGAAGACGGCAGCTTCGATTTCGCGGTGCTGTCGCAGACGCTGCAGACGATTCATCAGACCGCGGCGATCCTGCGCGAGACGGTGCGCGTCGGCAAGCAATGCATCGTGTCGTTTCCGAATTTCGGCTATTGGGCGCATCGGCTGTCGGTGTTGCAGGGGCGTATGCCGGTGTCGAAGTCGCTGCCTTATCAATGGCACAACACGCCGAACGTGCGTGTGCTGACGATCAAGGACTTCGAAGCGCTCGCGCCCGAAGTCGGCATCGAGATTCTCGATCGCGTCGTGCTGCATGACGGACAGGTGGTGCGTTGGGGCGTGAACTGGCGTGGTAGTCTTGCGGTCTATCGCGTCAAGAAAAGCTAACGTCACTTATCCACATGTCGAACCCGCCGCACGAGGCGCCCGCACTTACCGCTCACGAAGAACATCCCGGCTGGCGCGCGTTTTTGAATACGCGCATGCTGATTTGCGTCTTTCTCGGCTTCACGTCGGGATTGCCGCTGTTTACGCTCGTCTACCTCGTGCAGGCGTGGCTGCGCTCGGAAGGCGTCAATCTGAAGGAAATCGGCCTCTTCGCGCTGATCCAGTTTCCGTACACCTGGAAATTCGTCTGGGCACCGCTGATGGACCGCTACGTACCGCGCGTGCCCGCCTGGCGGCCCGGCAGACGGCGCGGCTGGATGCTCGTCACGCAATTGCTCGTGGCCGGCGCGATGGCGACGCTCGGTTTCGTGTCGCCACGCGAATCGATCTGGACCGTCGCCGCGCTGACCGCTCTGGTCGCGTTCTTCGGCGCGAGCTCCGACATCGTGATCGACGCGTACCGGCGTGAATTGCTCAGCGACACGCAGCAGGGCCTCGGCAACGCGGTGCACGTGAACGCGTACAAGATCGCGGCGCTCGTGCCCGGTTCGCTCGCGCTGATTTTGTCCGATCATCTGCCGTGGAGCACCGTCTTCATCGTGACGGCCGCGTTCATGCTGCCGGGCGTTCTGATGACGCTGGTCGTGCGCGAGCCCGAGGTGCACGGCGAGCCGCCGAAGAATCTGCGCGAGGCGATCGTCGAGCCGTTCAGGGAATTCATTCAGCGCGACGGCTGGCGCACTGCCCTTTTCGTGCTCGGCTTCATCTTCCTGTACAAGCTCGGCGATACGATGGCGACCACGCTGTCCACGTCGTTCTTCCTCGACATCGGTTTTTCGCGCACGCAGATCGGCGTGATCGCCAAGACCACGGCGTTCGGCGCGAGTCTCGCGGGCGGCATCGTCGGCGGGATCTGGCTGATGAAGATCGGCATCGGCCGCGGCTTGTGGATCTTCGGTTTGCTGCAGATCGTGTCGACGCTCGGCTTCGCGTGGCTCGCGCATCTCGGCCCGGACTCGCCCGGACTTGCCGCGATTTACAACATTGCCGTCGCACTGAGCCAGGGGACGACGAAGCTGCTGTCGTTCGTCGGCATCGACTGGAGCGTGCAGCTCGATCCACGCTCGGTCGCGCTCGCGCTCGTGTACGGCTTCGAGACCTTCGCCACCGGTCTCACGATGGCCGCGTTCACCGCGTATATCGCGAGCACCACCGATCCGCGCTACACCGCGACGCAGTTCGCGCTGTTCACGAGCCTCGCGTCGGTGCCGCGCACGCTCGCGTCGGCGGCGAGCGGCTATGTGGTCGCGCGGATGGGCTGGTTCGACTACTTCATCCTCTGCACCGCGCTCGCGGTGCCCGGCATGCTGCTACTGGTGCGTATCGCGCCGTGGAGGGACCGGTCGTGAAGGTACCGCTTCCGACCCGCGCGCGCCGCACCGCACTCGGCGCCGTAAGCGTCCTCGGTTGCGCGAGCGTCGCGCTGGCGATGCCGGCGGGCGCCTATGCGGCCGGCACGCCGGCGATTGGCGCCAGCCCGGTGAGCGGCGCGCAAGCGCCCGCGCCGGCCGCCGCCGCCGCGACCACCAGCGGTGCGACGCCCAACCCAGCCCCGATGCCTGCGGCCAGGTCCGCGACCAGCGGCACCAGCGCCGCGGAAAACGCGACTTCGGCTGCAGCCGGCAACAGCGGCAACAACAGCGCCGGCGGTGCCAATCCTGGCGCGAATAACAGCACCGGTGCCAACGCCGGTGCCCCGGGCACGCCCAGCGCTAGCGGTAGCGCTCCGGGCGCCGCTACTTCCGGCTCCGCGCCGCAGCCCGCGCACGCCCCCGCCACCTCCAAAGCGCCCGCCGCGGCATCGGCCCCCGCGGCCGTCCCGCCGCCCTACTACGTGAGCCCGCAACTGCGCTACGGTGGCTACATGGTGTTCCGCAACCTGATCCCGTCGTCGATGCTCGAGGCGCAGGCCGCCGAGGAGTTCAACCAGATCGTCTACGGCGCCAGCCACGCGAACCGCCTGTACGGCGAGACGGACGCGCGCGTGACGCGCGTGCGCTCGATCATCGACCGGATGATTCCGTACTCGTTGAAATGGAACGAGCGAGCCAAGCTCTGGAAGTGGGAAGTCGCGGTGGTGCGCTCGAACGACATCCGCATGTACTGCCTGCCGGGCGGCAAGATCGTCGTCTATAGCGGGATTCTCGATCGCGTCCGCCTGAACGATGACGAGGTCGGCATGCTGATCGGCCATGAGATCGCGCACGCGTTGCGCGAGCACGCGCGCATGCGGCTCGGTCAGTTGCAGGCGAGCCAGCTCGATTCGTCCGGCACGATTCCGCAACTGTTCGGCCTCGCCGATCTGGGCATGGCGCCGCTCGGCATCGGTTCGCGTCTGCTGGAAATGAAGTACGAGAGCACCGACGAAACCGAAGCCGACGTGATTGGCAGCGATATCGCGTCGCGCGCCGGCTTCGATCCGCGCGCGGCGGTCACGCTGTGGGATAAGCTCGCGCAGGCGACGCGCGGCAGTCGCAAGCAGGGCTTCATCTACGTGCACCCGTACACGCCGGCGCGCCGCGACGACATCATCAAGCGGCTGCCGGACATGCTGCCGCTGTACGCGAAGGCAATCGGCAAGAGCGTCGATGAGTTGCCCGATTATGCAGGCATCGGTCGGCCGACCCGCAAGCCTGCGCGCGACTGATACCCCGGTTCTACGACTGCCGGCGGGCCACGGCGCTGCACGCGTCGCGGCCGGTGGGCTTACTTTTTGACCTTATGGTCGTAGTCGACGGTCAGCGGCGCATGGTCGCTGAACTTGATGTCGCGGAACACGTCGGTGCGCTTCGCCTTGCTTGCGATGCCCGGCGTCGCGATCTGGTAATCGATCCGCCACCCGACGTTCTTCGCATACGCCTGACCGCGATTGCTCCACCACGTGTACTGCTCGGGCCGCTGGTCGAGCGTGCGGAACACGTCCACATAACCGACTTCGTCGAACAGTTTGTCGAGCCATGCGCGCTCTTCGGGCAGGCAGCCCGAATTCTTCTGGTTGCTCTTCCAGTTCTTGATGTCGATTTCCTTGTGCACGATGTTCACGTCGCCGCACACGATCACCTCGCGCTCCTTCGCCAGCTCGGCGAGATGCGGCATGAACTCGTCCATGAAACGGAACTTGGCCTGCTGGCGCTCGTCGCCGCTCGACCCCGACGGCACATACACCGAGACCACCGACAGCTTGCCGAAACGCAACTCGACGTAGCGCCCTTCCGGGTCGAACTCCTCGCTGCCGAAGCCGATGACCACTTCGTCCGGCTCATGACGCGTATAGACGCCCGCGCCGCTATAGCCTTTTTTCACCGCATGCTGGAAATAGCCGGTGAAATCATGCGGCGCCATGAACTCCGGCGTCATGTCGTCCTGCGAGCATTTGATTTCCTGCACGCAAAGCACGTCGGCGCCCTGTTCGCCGAACCAGTCGAAAAAGCCCTTCTTCGCCGCCGAGCGGATGCCGTTGAGGTTGGCGGTAATCACACGCAACATGTCTTTCCTCTTTTGTTCGATTCGTTTCTGAAGCCAAGGGGCAAGGCCGCGTTCACTCGACCTTGACGCCCTTCAGCGATTCCTTGGCCGGCGGGTATTCGAGCTTCAGCGCGTCGAGCGTGCGCAGCAGCAGTTCGGCGACCATCACGTTGCGATGCGTCTTCGACTCGGCCGGAATCACGTACCACGGCGCGTATTCCGTCGACGTCGCGGCCAGTGTGTCGCGATACGCGGACTGATACGCGTCCCACTGCTTGCGCGCTTCGAGATCCGACACGTCGAATTTCCAGTGCTTCAGCGGATCGTCGATGCGCTCCTGCAAACGCACACGCTGCTCGTCCCTTGAAATGTGCAGCATGCACTTGAGAATCGTCGCGCCGCTGTCGGCGAGCATCTCCTCGAACTGACGGATGTGGCGGCACCGCTGCTGGAACGCCGCGGCGTCGAGCGCGCCCAGCACGGTCGGCACGAGCAGGTCTTCGTAGTGACTGCGGTTGAAGATCGTCAGCTCGCCGGCCGCGGGTGCCTGCGAATGCACGCGCCACAGGAAGTCGTGCGCGAGTTCGACGGGCGTCGGCGCCTTGAACGGCACGATGCGCAAGCCGAGCGGATCGACTTCGTGAAATACCGCGCGGATCGTGCCGTCCTTGCCGCTCGTGTCCATGCCTTGCAGCACTAGCAGAACGCGGCGCTTGCGCTGCGCGTGCAGCCGCTCCTGCAGGTTGTCGAGCAGCAGGCCTACTTCCGACAGACGCGCGCGGTCCGCGTCTTTCGAGCCGCTCGAAAACGGCTTCGCCTTCGGATCGAAATGGTCGAGCGAGAAGTGGTTTTTTTTCTTGCCGTCGTCGAAATACGGCACGCGGAAATCGTCGAGATCGGGTTGCTTTGTCATGCATACACTCCAAGGTCTACGCTTACCTACGCTTAACCGGCTGAAGCGAGTCCGCAAAATAAAACGGGCCGTTGCCCTGCTTCGATCCGGCAACGGCCCGTGGTGACACGGGCGCGATCACGCCCGGCCCGCGGCACTTCAACTCAGGACAACTTCTTCTTGAGCAATTCATTGACCTGAGCAGGGTTGGCCTTACCCTTGGTTGCTTTCATCGCCTGGCCGATCAGCGCGTTGAACGCCTTTTCCTTGCCGGCGCGATATTCGTCGACCGACTTCTGGTTCGCGGCGAGCACTTCGTCGATGATCGCTTCGAGCGCGCCGGTGTCCGAAATCTGCTTCAAGCCTTTCGCCTCGATGATGCGGTCGGCGGCGGCTTCGTCGGTGGCCTTCTCTTCCCAGATCGCGAGGAAGATTTCCTTCGCGATCTTGTTCGAGATCGTACCGTCGGCAATACGTTGCAGAACCAGCGCCAGCTGCGCGGCCGAGACCGGGCACGCGGCAATGTCGAGGCCTTCGCGGTTGAGCTGCGACGACACTTCACCCATCACCCAGTTCGCCGCGACCTTCGCGTTGGCCGCACCGAACTTGGCGACTACCGCTTCGTAGTAAGCGGCCGTCGCCTTGCTCGAGGTCAGCACGTTCGCGTCGTACGGCGTGAGTCCGTACTGCGACACGAAGCGCCGCTGGATCGCTTCCGGCAGTTCCGGCATCTCGCTCTTCACGCGCTCGACCCACGCGGCGTCGATCACGAGCGGCATCAGGTCGGGGTCGGGGAAATAGCGGTAGTCATGCGCGTCTTCCTTGCTGCGCATCGAACGCGTCTCGCGCTTGTCCGGATCGTACAGACGCGTTTCCTGCACCACCGTGCCGCCGTCTTCGATCAGCTCGATCTGGCGACGCACTTCGTACTGGATCGCTTCTTCGAGGAAGCGGAACGAGTTCAGGTTCTTGGTCTCGGTGCGCGTGCCGAATTCCTTCTGGCCGACCGGACGCACCGACACGTTCGCGTCGCAGCGAAACGAGCCTTCCTGCATGTTGCCGTCGCAGATGCCAAGCCACACGACGAGCGTGTGCAGCGACTTCGCGTAGGCAACGGCCTCGGCCGCGCTGCGCATTTCCGGCTCGGTGACGATTTCGAGCAGCGGCGTGCCGGCGCGATTCAGGTCGATGCCGGTCATGCCCGCGAAGTCTTCGTGCAGCGACTTGCCCGCGTCTTCCTCGAGGTGGGCGCGCGTCAGGTTGACGGTTTTCTCGTACGCTTCCTTGCCCGCCTTTTCATTGGCCGGCACCTGGATCGTCACCTGACCGCCCTGCACGACGGGAATTTCGTACTGGCTGATCTGGTAGCCCTTCGGCAGGTCCGGGTAGAAATAATTCTTGCGCGCGAAGATGCTGCGCGGCGCCACCGTTGCGCCGATCGCGAGGCCGAACTGAATGGCGCGTTCGACCGCGCCGCGGTTCATCACCGGCAGCGTGCCCGGCAAGGCCAGATCGACGGGGCTGGCCTGCGTGTTCGGCGCGGCGCCGAATTGGGTCGCGGTGCCCGAGAAGATTTTCGAATGCGTCGACAACTGCGTGTGGGTCTCCAGACCGATCACGACTTCCCATTGTTTGGTCATGGTGCTCACACTCCTGCCGGTGCCTGACGGTGCCAGTCGGTCGCGCGCTGGAACGCGTCGGCCACCTGCAGCATCCGGGCTTCGTTGAAATAGTTGCCGATGATCTGCAGACCGACCGGACGCTGCGCATTCGCGCCCGCGCCGAAACCGCACGGCACGCTCATGCCCGGCAGGCCGGCGAGGCTCACCGACAGCGTGTAGATGTCGGCCAGATACATCTGCACCGGATCGTCGCCCTTCGCGCCGATGTCCCACGCCACCGACGGCGCGACCGGTCCCATGATCACGTCGCACTGCTTGAACGCTTGCTGGAAGTCCTGCGCGATGATGCGGCGGATCTTCTGCGCCTGCAGGTAGTACGCGTCGTAGTAGCCGTGCGACAGCACGTAGGTGCCGACCAGAATGCGGCGCTTCACTTCCGGGCCGAAGCCTTCGGCGCGCGACTTCTTGTACATGTCGAGCAGATCGCGGTACTCGGCCGCGCGATGGCCAAAGCGCACGCCATCGAAACGCGACAGGTTCGACGATGCTTCGGCCGGCGCGATCACGTAGTAGACCGGGATCGACAGTTCGGTCTTCGGCAGCGACACCTCGACGAGCGTCGCGCCGAGCGCTTCGTACTGCTTCAAGGCGGTGTCGATCGACGCGCGCACGTCGCCGGCGAGACCGGGGCCGAAATACTCCTTCGGCAGGCCGATGCGCAGACCGGCGAGCGGCTTGTCCGTGCCGCCGTCCTGCCACGACTTGCCGAGATAGCGCGTGTAGTCCTCGCGCTCGTGCGAGAGGCTCGTCGAGTCGCGCTCGTCGAAGCCGGCCATCGCGTTGAGCAGCGTCGCGCAGTCCGCGGCGCTTTGCGCCATCGGGCCGCCCTGGTCGAGCGACGACGCGAACGCGATCATGCCGTAGCGCGACACCCGGCCGTAAGTCGGCTTGATGCCGGTGATGCCCGAGAACGACGCCGGCTGGCGGATCGAGCCGCCGGTGTCGGTGCCGGTCGCGGCGGGCGCGAGACGCGCGGCCACGGCGGCAGCCGAGCCGCCCGACGAACCGCCCGGCACGGCCTTGCGGTCCCACGGATTCTGCACGGCGCCGAAATACGAATTCTCGTTGGACGAACCCATCGCGAACTCGTCCATGTTGGTCTTGCCCACGCACACCATGCCGGCGTTCTGCAGACGCGCGACCACGGTCGCGTCGAACGGGCTTTCGTAGTTCGCGAGCATCTTCGAGCCGGCCGTGGAGCGCCAGCCCTTCGTGACGAACACATCCTTGTGCGCGATCGGCAGGCCGACCAGCGGGCCCGCATGGCCGGTGTGCAGCAGCGCGTCGGCGGCTTTCGCCTGCGCGAGCGTCAGTTCCGGATCGACCTGAATGAACGCGTTCAGGCTATTGGCCGCGTCGATCCGCTTCAGGTACAGCTGCGCCAGTTCGACTGCGGAGCATTCCTTGGCCGCGAGCGCGGCGCGCAGTTCGCTCAAACTTTTTTCATGCATTGCGTTTTATCCTGGAAAGCGCGGCAGCGTGGTCACGCCGCCGTGGAGGCCTTCGGTTGCCCGTCGGCAGACCGGTCCGGCAAGGTTCGCGGCGAGGACGCGCGTCTGGACCACGGAGGCTCGCGCCGACGCCAGACCCGGGGTCTGCCCGGCGGGTCTTATTCGATCACCTTCGGCACGAGGTACAGGCCGTCCTGAACGGCCGGCGCGGGGCGCTGGAAAGCCTCGCGCTCGACCGTCTCCGTGACGGCGTCGTCACGCAGACGCAGCGCGACGTCTTCGATCTGCTCGATCGGGTGGGCAAGCGGCGCGATGCCGGTGGTATCGACCGCCTGCATCTGCTCGACGAGGCCGAAAAAATCATTGAGCTGGGCACGCGTGTGCTCGGCGTCGGCATCGGCCAGTTCGAGTCGCGCGAGATGCGCGATGCGTTTTACATCGGTCAGGGTCAGAGCCATGCAGTCACCGGAAAGGGTGGAATGTCACAACAGTTAAAAAGTCGCGTTGTAACAGCGGGTTACGACAAGATAGGACAATCCTGAAAAAGGAGCGGCAATGACAAAATGTGCGCTCCGTTTCCTTCAAAACATCCAAAATTATAAGGTATCATTACGCGTTCGACCCAAACCCGGACCGACTTACCAAGGCCTTGCGGACAATTCCAAGAACGTCCGGCGCTTTCCGCCCTGGCTTTGCAACGGCCTCCGGTAGACTCCCCCGCGGCTTCAAGTTCATGTGGCGTCGCTACCGCCCGGTTGAAGCTGTTATTTTTCCGCTGCCGCCCTACGCATACGGTGCGAGGCCCGGCCCCCAGCGAGACAGGATTTTGAATGTTCGGTTTTTTGCGCAGCTACTTCTCTAACGATCTGGCGATTGACCTCGGCACCGCCAACACCCTTATCTACATGCGCGGCAAGGGCATCGTTCTCGACGAACCGTCGGTCGTGTCGATCCGCCAGGAAGGCGGCCCCAACGGCAAGAAGACCATTCAGGCAGTCGGCAAGGAAGCCAAGCAGATGCTCGGCAAGGTGCCGGGCAACATCGAGGCGATCCGCCCGATGAAAGACGGCGTGATCGCCGACTTCACCGTCACCGAGCAGATGATCAAGCAGTTCATCAAGACTGCTCACGAATCGCGCATGTTCTCGCCGTCGCCTCGCATCATCATCTGCGTGCCGTGCGGTTCGACCCAGGTCGAGCGTCGCGCGATCAAGGAAGCCGCGCACGGCGCGGGCGCCTCGCAGGTGTATCTGATCGAAGAACCGATGGCTGCCGCGATCGGCGCGGGCCTGCCGGTGTCGGAAGCAACGGGTTCGATGGTCGTCGACATCGGCGGCGGCACGACAGAAGTCGGCGTGATCTCGCTCGGCGGCATCGTGTACAAGGGCTCGGTGCGCGTCGGCGGCGACAAGTTCGACGAAGCGATCGTCAACTACATCCGCCGCAACTACGGCATGCTGATCGGCGAACAGACCGCCGAAGCCATCAAGAAGGAAATCGGCTCCGCGTTCCCGGGCTCCGAAGTCAAGGAAATGGAAGTGAAGGGCCGCAATCTGTCGGAAGGCATTCCGCGCAGCTTCACGATCTCCAGCAACGAAATCCTCGAAGCGCTGACCGATCCGCTGAACCAGATCGTGTCGTCGGTGAAGATCGCACTGGAACAGACGCCGCCGGAACTCGGCGCGGACATCGCCGAGCGCGGCATGATGCTGACCGGCGGTGGCGCGCTGCTGCGCGACCTCGATCGCCTGCTCGCCGAAGAAACCGGCCTGCCGGTGCTCGTCGCCGAAGACCCGCTGACCTGCGTCGTGCGCGGCTCGGGCATGGCGCTCGAACGCATGGACAAGCTCGGCAGCATCTTCTCGTACGAGTAAGCGAGCCTTCCTCCCATGTCAGTAGCGCGGATCTGGCACACGGCCCCTTGCGGGCCGCTTTGTCGTTGGCTGGGCCGACCAGCCTCCGCTCGCTGACCGCGCGCGCCTTGCGCGTCGCCGTCTCACCCAACCGCTCACGCCCCCGGCGCCGACCATGGAATACAGTCCGCCGCCCCTGTTCAAGCAAGGCCCCTCCGCTCTGGCCCGACTGGTGTTCTTCGTCGTGCTGGCGCTCGCCCTGCTGATCTCCGATGCCCGCTTCCAGACGCTCGAAATCGTCCGCGGCGTGCTCGGCGCGGGTCTTTATCCTTTGCAGCGCGCAGCGCTCGTGCCGCGCGACATCTTCATGGGCGCCGCCGACCTCGCCGTGACGAGCGCCACGCTGCGCGACGAGAACGCGAAACTGCGCGCGAAGGATCTGCGGCTGTCGCAGCAGGCCAATCTGGCCGCGTCGCTCGCCGCCGAAAATGGCCATCTGCGCGCGCTGATGCAACTGTCGCAGAGCCTCACCACGCAATCGCTGCCCGCCGAAATCCAGTACGACACGCGCGATCCGTTCACGCAGAAGGTCGTGATCGGACGCGGCGCGCAGCAAGGCATCCAGAACGGCTCGCCGGTCGTCGACGAAGATGGCGTGATCGGCCAGGTCACACGGGTGTTCCCGCTGCAGGCCGAAGTCACGCTGCTGACGGACAAGGACCAGGCGGTGCCGGTCGAAATTCTGCGCACCGGCTTGCGCAGCGTGATCTACGGTACGCCGAAGGGCGACACGCTCGATCTGCGCTTCGTGCCGATCAGCGCCGACGTCCAGACCGGCGACGAGCTCGTCACGAGCGGCCTCGACGGCGTGTATCCGCCGGGGCTGCCGGTCGCGAAGGTCGTGCGCGTCGACAAGCAGGCCGACACCGCGTTTGCGCGCGTAGTCAGTCTGCCGGTCGCCGCGGTGCGCGGTGCGCGTCAGGTGCTCGTGCTGCACGTCCAGAACAACGCGCCGCCGCGCCCGGCGGACGAACCCGACGCGGCAACCGTCGCGAAGGAAGCGAAAGCGAAGAAGGGCGCCAAAGCAGCGGACGGCAAGGGCGCGGCGGACAAATCCGCCGCCAGGCCAGCCGACAGGAACGCCGCCGACAAAGCGCCGACTGAAAAGCCCGCAGCCAAAGCCGTGGAAAAGGCGCCGGGCAAAGCTGCGGCCGACAAGAAGTCCGACAAGCCCGCAGCCGACAGGAAAGCCGAAAAGCCGGCCGCCGCGAAGAACGTGAAGCCGCAAGCCGAGCCGGGGGCTCAGCCATGAATCGCCCGCAATACATCCTGCAGCCCGTCAACCCGTACTTCATCGCGTTCAGCCTCGCTTCCGCGTTCCTGCTGAACCTGATGCCGTGGGGGCGTCTCGCCGGCGTGCCCGATTTCGTCGCACTCGTGCTGCTGTTCTGGAATGTCCATCAGCCGCGCAAGGTGGGCATGGGCATCGCGTTTCTGCTCGGTCTGCTGATGGACGTGCACAACGCGAGCCTGCTCGGCGAGCACGCGCTCGCCTACACGCTGCTCTCGTACGGCGCGATCACGATTCACCGCCGCGTGCTGTGGATGTCGCTCGGCGTGCAAATGTTCGCGGTGATGCCGCTGCTCGTCGTCGCGCAACTGGTGCCGTTCGTGATCCGGTTGTTGACCGGCGCGGCGTTTCCGGGCTGGAGTTATCTGATCGACGGTTTCGTCGAAGCGGCGCTATGGCCGGTCGCCAGCATCTTGCTGCTGATGCCGCAGCGCCGCCCCGCCGACCCGGACGATACTCGCCCCATTTGATCCCGCATCGGGCCCACCGGCCGCGGCCAGTTTGGGCGCACACTCTTGATGGCCGCATGCCGGCCTTTTGCAGAATCGCATGACCGAATTCAAGGACACTCAACAGCAGCTCACGAAATTCCGCCTGCGCGTCGCGGCGGCGGGCCTGTTCGTGTTTGTCTGCTTCGGGCTGATCGGCTTCCGCTTCCTGTTCCTGCAGGTCTGGCACTACAGCAAGTACTCGCTGCAAGCCGATGAAAACCGCATCTCCGTCGCGCCGATCGTGCCGAACCGCGGCATCATCACCGACCGGAACGGCGTCGTGCTCGCGAAGAACTACTCGGCCTATACGCTTGAAATCACCCCGTCGAAGCTGAACGACACGCTCGATAACGTGATCGACAACCTCGCCACCGTCGTGTCGATCGATGCGCGCGACCGTCGCCGCTTCAAGAAGCTGCAGGAAGACTCGAAGAACTTCGAAAGTCTGCCGATCCGCACGCGCCTGACCGACGACGAAGTCGCGCGCTTCACCGCGCAGCGCTTCCGCTTCCCTGGCGTCGAAGTGCGCGCGCGGCTGTTCCGCCAGTACCCGCTCGGGCCGACCGCCGCGCACGTGATCGGCTACATCGGACGGATTTCGCAACGCGACCAGGACCGCATCGACGACGCCAGCGATCAGAATGACAGCGATCCGGATCACTACGATCCGCGTCTTGACGCGAACAACTACAAGGGCACCGATTACATCGGCAAGATCGGCGTCGAGCAGAGCTACGAGACCGAGCTGCACGGCCAGACCGGTTTCGAGGAAGTCGAGGTGACGGCGGGCGGCCGCCCGGTGCGTACGCTGTCGCGCACCCAGGCGACCCCGGGCAACAACCTCGTGCTGTCGCTCGACATCGGCCTTCAGCAGGTCGCCGAGCAGGCGTTCGCCGGACACCGCGGCGCGCTCGTCGCGATCGAGCCGTCCACCGGCGACGTGCTCGCATTCGTGTCGGCGCCGAGCTTCGATCCGAATTCCTTCGTCGACGGCATCGACCAGCAGAGCTGGGACGAGCTGAACAACTCGCCCGACCATCCGCTCCTGAACCGGCCGCTGCACGGCACCTATCCGCCGGGCTCGACCTACAAGCCGTTCATGGCGCTCGCCGCGCTGACGCTGCACAAGCGCACGCCGAGCTGGGGCTTCCAGGACCCCGGTTACTACACGTTCGGCGGCCACACGTTCCGCAACGACGTGCGCTCGGGCCAAGGCTGGATCGACATGAACCGCGCGATCGTCGTGTCGAACGACACGTACTTCTACATGCTCGCGCACGATCTCGGCGTCAACAACATCGCGAACTTCATGAAGCCGTGGGGCTTCGGGCAGATCACCGGCATCGACATCGCCGGCGAAGCGAAGGGCATCCTGCCGTCGACCGACTGGAAGCGCCACGCGTACCGCCGCCCCGAGCAGCAGAAGTGGTACGAAGGCGAAACGGTCAGCCTCGGCATCGGCCAGGGCTACAACTCGTTCACGATCCTGCAGCTCGCCCATGCCACCGCAACGCTCGCGAACAACGGCGTCGTGATGAAGCCGCACCTCGTGCGCGACATCGAGAATCCGATCACGAAGGACACGCGGCCGGTGGTGCGCGATCCGAGCGACAAGATCGCGGTCAAGCAGCAGGACATCGACTTCATCAAGCGCGCGATGGAAGGCGTGGTCACGAACGGCACGGCGGCCAAAGTATTCGCGGGCGCGCCATATCAGGCGGCCGGCAAGACCGGTACCGCGCAGGTGTACTCGCTGCAAGGCGCGAACTACAAAGGTCACGCGGTTGCGGAGAATTTGCGCGACCACGCGCTGTTCATCGCCTTCGCGCCGGCCGATCAACCGAAGATCGCACTCGCGCTGGTCGTCGAAAACGGCGGTTGGGGCGCGGAGGCGGCCGGTCCGATCGCGCGCAGGGTGCTCGACTATTACCTGGTCGGCAAGAACAAGCCCGGTGCGGAAGAAGCGGCCGTCGCGGTAGCGGCATCGACCACGCTCGAAGCATCCGCGCCGCAGGTCGGCGATACGCCTGTATCGCATGATGGCGCTCAGCCGCTCAAGATTGCGGCGGGCTTCAAGGCACTGCCGATGCCAGGGGCGGCGGCTGCCGCGGTGGCCTCCGGTGCGTCGGCGGCTGTTGCGGCTTCGGGCGCGAATGGCGCGTCTGCGCCGGTGACGGCGTCGGCTGGCGCGGCGGCAACGGTGCCGGCCAGCGCAGCGCGCGCGGCCTCGGCGGCGAAGCCGGCATCGGCTTCGTCCGTGGCAAAGAAATCCGCGTCGCGTACGTCCGGCGCCCCGCACCAACCCCGTCCGGCAAACGAGCCGGCGCCGAGCGTCGCGGCACCATCGCGCGAGGACAGCTTCCAGGGCGCGTCGCCGCGCCAGCCGGCCGCCGGCGGCATCGACGAATAAGGAGAAAGGCATGCAATTCGACAAGCGCGCCTGGCTCGAGCGCATCAAGCGGATGTTCGTAGGCTTCGACCGTCCGCTCGCACTGATCGTGTTTCTGCTGCTGTGCGTCGGCATCGTCACGCTGTACAGCGCGACGCTCGATATGCCGGGCCGTGTCGAAGACCAGTTGCGCAACATCCTGCTCACCTTCGTGCTGATGTGGGGGCTCGCCAATGTGCCGCCCAATACGCTGATGCGCTTCGCGGTCCCGCTCTACGCGTTCGGGATCGCGCTACTGGTCGCAGTCGCGATGTTCGGCCTTACGCGCAAGGGCGCGAAGCGCTGGATCAACGTCGGCGTGGTGATCCAGCCATCGGAAATCATGAAGATCGCCACACCGCTGATGCTCGCCTGGTACTACCAGCGCCGCGAAGGCGTGATGCGCTGGTACGACTACCTGGTCGGCTTCGTGATCCTGATCGTGCCGGTCGGCCTGATCGCGAAGCAGCCCGACCTCGGCACGGCCGTGCTCGTGTTCGCGGCCGGCCTGTTCGTGATTTACTTCGCGGGGCTGAGCTTCAAGCTGATCGTGCCGGTGCTGATCTCGGCCGTGATTGCGGTTGCGTCGATCGCGGCGTTCCAGGACAAGATCTGTCAGCCCGAAGTGCAGTGGCCGCTGATGCACGACTACCAGAAGCACCGCATCTGCACGCTGCTCGATCCGACCTCGGACCCGCTCGGCAAAGGCTTCCACACGATTCAAGCGGTGATCGCGATCGGCTCGGGCGGCCCGCTCGGCAAGGGTTGGCTGAAGGGTACGCAGGCGCATCTGGAGTTCATCCCCGAGAAGCACACCGACTTCATCTTCGCGGTGTTTTCGGAAGAGTTCGGTTTGGCAGGCGGAATCGTGCTGCTCACGCTGTACATGCTATTGATCGCGCGCGGGCTCTACGTCGCGGCCAACGGCGCGACATTGTTCGGGCGATTATTGGCCGGCTCGTTGACGATGGCGTTCTTCACGTACGCGTTCGTCAATATCGGCATGGTGAGCGGGATTCTGCCGGTGGTCGGCGTGCCGTTGCCGTTCATGAGTTACGGTGGCACCGCGCTGACTACATTGGGCGTCGCGATCGGGCTGATCATGAGCGTCGCGCGACAGAAGCGGTTGATGCAGAGCTAACCCGTAGCTAGCGGCACGCTAGCAAACGACAATGCAAAAAAGGGCGCTCGTTGCGAGCGCCCTTTTGCTTTATTGCTGCTTCATTACTGCGGCTTCACTTCCTTCTGATCGCGCAGCTGCGCGCTCAACTGCTGATACTTCAGGCGCGCGGCCGGATCGCCCTGCGCCGCCGCGGCCGCGTAATATGCGCGCGCCACATTCAGATTCCGGTCGACGCCATCGCCGCCACGCTCGTAGAACGAACCGGTCACATACTGCGCGGTCATGTCGCCGCCCTGCGCCGCTTTCTTGTACCAGACGAACGCCTGCTTGTTGTCACGCTCGGTACCGCGTCCGTCGAGGAACTGATTCGCGAGTGCGAGCTCCGCCTGCACATGGCCCTGCGCGGCCGCCTTCATGAACCAGCGATGCGCCTCCACCGGATCGCGCTCGACGAACTCGCCATCGTCGTACATCTTGCCGTACACGTATTGCGCGTGCGACATGTTCGCGTCGGCGGCCTTGCGCAGCCACTTCTTGCCTTCGTCGACGTTGACCGGCGTGCCTTCGCCGTTGAGCAGCATCATCGCGTAGTTGAACTGCGCAAGCCGGCTGCCGCGCTCGGCGGCCTGGCGGAATTCGCTCAGCGCCGCGCCAAGATTGCCGGCGTTGTAGTCGGCCACCGCGGATTGCGTCTGCGGATCGTTCGCCTTGGCGACGTGATCCTGTGCATACGCGGCGTTCCACGCGCCAGTCGCGAGCAGCGCCACCGCCATGGTCACTTGCGCGGTCACTCGCGTGATCATCCGCCCGGCGCCCCCCTGCACTCTGCCGTTCATGACCTCACCTCCTGTAATGCCTGGCGCGTCGCGCGCAACATCCAGATCACGTCGGCGGCTAGCGCGACGAAGCGAAAACCGGCGTCGCGATGCTGCCGCGCGCTCGCCACGTCCATCGCGAAGATGCCGGCGGCAATGCCGGCTTTGTCCGCCGCGCTGACGATACGCGCCATCGCCGCCTGCACGTCCGCGTGTTTCGCGTCGCCGAGATGACCAAGGCTCGCGGCCAGATCGGCCGGCCCGACGAACAGGCAATCGACGCCCGGCGTCGCCGCGATCTGCTCGACCTCCCGCAAGCCGCGCGCCGATTCGATCTGCACAATCGTCGCGATCTGTGCGTTGGCCGTCTGCACGTAGTCACGCCGCATGCCGTAACCGGCCGCGCGCACGACGCCCGCGACGCCGCGCAGGCCGTCGAGCGCCTCGGCGGTCGGATATTGGGTGAGCCGCACGGCGCGTGCCGCGTCTTCAGCGGATTCGATGTTCGGGAACATCAGCGTGCGCGCGCCGGCGTCGAGCACGCGCTTGACGAGCCACGGCTCGCTCGCGGGCACCCGCACCACCGGCTCGCTCGGCAGATGGGCGGCGGCAATCGCGCGCAATTGCGACTCGACGCCGCCGCTATCGTTGGGCGCGTGCTCCATGTCGATCAGCAGCCAGTCGAAGCCGGCGTGCGCGAGTGCTTCCGCGGCGGCCTCGCTGCCGAGCGACAACCACAGCCCGATCAGCGGCGCGTTGTCCTTCAGACGTTGTTTGAGGGAGTTGGTGAAGGTGCTCATCGGCTGGCCTCGCGCAGGTTTGCAATGCGAAGCGGGGCCAGATAGTGGATCAGACAGGCACCGGGGCGCTGACGGCCTCGTTGCCTGCTGCGACGCGATGCGGTGACCGGCATGTCTCGCTCCGTGTGTTGGTCGGAACGATCATACCGTGACAATAACGCGAGAAGTTCGTTCGCGCGGCGGGGCGTGGATTCAGGTGGGAAGCGAGTCGCGGACCACCTCGGCCCAGCAATTCGGCGTCTCGTACAGACGCACTTTGTGCAGGCGCAGGTTCACGCCGTAGTGCGCGTCGTAGACGTTCGCGAGAATGTCGAACGCAACCGCGGCGAGGTTTTCGACGGTCGGAATGCGATCGATCACGACCGTCTTGTGATCCGCCATGCTGTCGAGGAAGCCACGCACCTGCGTGTCGCCTTCGTAGACGAGAAACGCGTGGTCCCACTTGTCGACCAGGTGCTCGTTGGCGAGCGACTTCACGTCGGCGAAGTCCATCACCATGCCGCGATCGGGCGCGCCTTCGGTGTCGACCAGATCGCCTAGCAGCGTGATTTCGAGCACGTAGCGATGGCCATGCAGATTACGGCACTGGCTGCGGTGATCGGGAATGCGGTGGCCCGCGTCGAATTCGAGTTTTCGGGTAATCGTCAGCACGGCAAATCAGGGAATGTTCAGATACTTGTGAGTCTGCATCGACAGGCGCCACTGCGGATGACGTTTGCACCAGTCGATCGCGAGCTTCGTGTTGATGTCGCGCGACGGGCCGTCCATCGGCTGGACGAGGAAATACTCGAAGTCGAGCTTGGCGTAGTCGGCGAGGCGCTGGTTGTCCTGCGGGATCACGACCTTCAGTTCGTTGCCCTTCGTCACGACGAGCGGCGCGTCGGCCTTCGGGCTCACGCAGATCCAGTCGATCGTGTCGAGCACCGGCAGCGAGCCGTTGGTCTCGATCGCGATCTCGAAGCCGGCCGCGTGCAGCGCGTCGACGAGCGGCTGATCGAGCTGCAGCATCGGCTCGCCGCCAGTGCACACGACGAAGCGTTCGCCCTCGCCTTGCGGCCATTGCGACGCGATCATCGCGACCAGTTCGTCAGGTGTGCGGTACTTGCCGCCGTTCTCGCCGTCGGTGCCGACGAAGTCGGTGTCGCAGAAACGGCAGACGGCGTCCGCGCGATCCTCTTCGCGGCCGGACCACAGATTGCAGCCCGCGAAACGGCAGAACACGGCCGGCCGCCCGGCATTCGCGCCCTCGCCCTGCAACGTGTAGAAAATTTCCTTGACCGCGTACGTCATGCTGCTTTCTGTCCTGTGTTCCTGAATCAACGATGCTCAATGATGGGCGCTCTCGCGCGAGCCGTCAGACCGGCTCGGTGACTTTTTCGCCGGCGAGGTAGGCCTCATAGCCACGTTTGCGCAACCGGCATGCCGGGCATTCGCCGCAGCCGAAGCCCCATGAGTGCAACTCGGCCCGTTCGCCGACGTAGCAGGTATGCGTCTCGACGCGCACCAGTTCCACCAATGCGTCGCCGCCGAGCGCGCGCGCGAGGCGCCACGTGTCGGCCTTGTCGAGCCACATCAGCGGCGTCTCCAGCGCGAAACGCGCGTCCATGCCGAGATTCAGCGCGACCTGCAGCGCCTTCATCGTGTCGTCGCGGCAATCGGGGTAGCCCGAGAAGTCCGTCTCGCACATCCCGCCGACCAGCACCTGCAAACCGCGCCGATACGCGATGGCCGCGGCGATCGTCATGAACATCAGATTGCGGCCCGGCACGAACGTGTTCGGCAACCCATTGGCCGTGGCTTCGATTTCGATCTCGCGCGTCATCGCGGTGTCGCTGATCGCGCCGAGCAGCGACAGGTCGATCGTGTGATCGTCGCCGAGACGATCGGCCCACGCCGGAAACGCACGCACGACGGCCTGACGGAATCCTTCGCGGCATTCGAGTTCGACACGATGACGCTGACCATAATCGAAGCCGACCGTTTCGACCGTGTCGTAACGGTCGAGCGCCCACGCAAGACACGTGGCGGAATCCTGGCCACCGGAAAACAGCACGAGCGCGCTACGCTTAGCGTCTTTGCGGATCACCGTGATACTCCGTGAATGAGAGTGCCACGTCGCGCTGCGCGAGGTGCGCCATGCAAGCAACGCGGCGCGACGTGTGCCGGCACTGTGCCGGCCCAAAGCAGTATAGGTCGCGCGTTGGGCGGGAACGTGGCTGGGCGCTTATACCGCCGATCGTCGGGCGAAGGATTGGGTGCTTCGGTGCGACATGCTCGGCACTGCATTCGCGCGGCGCACGACCGCGTGCGATGCCTGCATGCAAGTCCTTGAACTGGCGCGATTTTATCACGCGACACCGAATGTCGCCGACGCCAGCTGTCCCACCCGCGCGGCTTCAACTGCATGGCAAGCCGAAGTGACGACTTGTCCGCCAAACGGAAAAGCCCCAGGGAATCTTGCGATTTCCTGGGGCTGAATCCTGGTGGCCTGGGGCGGAATCGAACCACCGACACGCGGATTTTCAATCCGCTGCTCTACCAACTGAGCTACCGGGCCAACGAAGAACGAAACTATATCAAGCGATCCGCAGTTCAGCAAGCCCTTTCATAAACAATCTGCCGGGCCGCGTTCGCATGCAACACGTGGCGCTCACTCCCCTTTGTTCTTGCCGAGATCGACGCCGAGTTGCTTCAGCTTGCGATAAAGATGCGTGCGCTCGAGACCGGTCTTCTCCGCGACACGCGTCATGCTGCCGTTCTCGCGCGCGAGGTGATATTCGAAGTACGCGCGCTCGAACGCATCGCGCGCATCGCGCAGCGGAATGTCGAACGAGATCGACGCGGTTTGCGCGACGAGCGTGCCGCCGCCGACGCCATCGGACGACAGTATCGGCAACGCGGCCGCCGACGCGACTGACGATGCGCTGACCGGCAACGCCGGCTTCGCAGCCACGCCGCCAGGCACGGCCGCCGCGTTACCACGCGCGAGTCCCTGCTCGACCGCCTTTAATAGCTTCTGCAACGCGATCGGCTTTTCGAGGAAGTTGAGCGCGCCGATCTTGGTGGCCTCGACCGCGGTGTCGATCGTCGCGTGACCGGACATCATGATCACGGGCATCGTCAATTGACCGTGCGCGGCCCATTCCTTGAGCAGCGTCACGCCGTCGGTGTCCGGCATCCAGATGTCGAGCAGCACGAGGTCCGGCGCCTGACGCAGACGGAACTCGCGCGCCTCCTGCGCGTTTTCAGCGGCCTCCACGACGTGTCCCTCGTCGCTGAGGATCTCCGAGAGCAGTTCCCGGATGCCCATTTCATCATCTACCACCAGGATGGTTGCCATTTATGCTGCCCTTGTCTGCACTGTTGCTTTTGTCGTTCCCTGCGACGCGCCGCCGTGCGCCGGATGGGCACCCGAACCAGGTGCACCCGGCTGCGCGGGGTCGTCCGCCAGTTGAAGGAAGAGAATCGAAATCTGCGCGCCTTCGATCACGTCGCCGGCCTTCATGCGATTGCGAATGTCGATGCGCGCGCCATGTTCGTCGACGATCTTCTTGACCATCGCAAGCCCTAGACCCGTACCCTTGGCCTTGGTCGTCACGTACGGCTCGAACGCGCGCGTGAGGATACGCGCGGGGAAGCCTGGTCCGTTGTCCGACACTGTCAGACGGACCGCGACGCGCGCCTTGCCTTGCGCGTCGGGGTCTCCGTATTCTACTGTCCTCGTCTCGAGCAAAACACGCGGATGCGCGACTTCGGCGACCGCGTCCTGCGCGTTCTGCAGCAGGTTGTGGATCACCTGACGCAACTGCGTCGCGTCGCCGCGTATCGCGGGCAAGGCCGCCAGCTCGACCTGGATCGCGCCCTTGCCTTCTTCGATACCGTACAGCGTGAGCACCTCGCTGACCAGACCATTCAATTGCAGATGCGCGAGTACCGCGGGCGGTGTGCGCGCGTAGTCGCGGAAATCGTCGACCATCTGCTTCATCGCGGCGACCTGATTGACGATCGTCGTCGCGCCGCGCTTCAGCACGTCCGCATCCGACGGCTCGAGCTTGTCGGCGAGCTTCATCTGCAATCGTTCGGCCGACAGTTGAATCGGCGTGAGCGGATTCTTGATCTCGTGCGCGAGGCGCCGCGCGACTTCGCCCCATGCGATCGAACGCTGCGCGGAGATCACGTCGGAGATGTCGTCGAACACGATCACGTAGCCCGCGGTCTGCATGCCTTCAGCGTCGCGCTCGTTCGCCGCGAGGAGGCGCGCGCCGCGCACGAGCAGCGTGAGCGGCTCGGTTTCGCCGGGCACCGGCACCGAGAACTGCTGCTGCCAATGGCCGTTGTCGTCATGGCCGTCTTCACTCGCCGCTTCGCGATCGGCGAATGCCTTGCGCACAATCGCGCCGAATTCGCCGAGCACGCCGATCTGATCGAGCGACGAGCCGAGCACCGTCTGGAACGGCTGACGGAAAATCCGCTCGGCGCCTCGATTCGCGGTGGTCAGCCGGAATTGCCGGTCGAACACGAACACACCTGCGGTCAGGTTCGCGAGGATGCTCTCGAGATACGCCTTCGAATGCTCGAGCGCGATACGATTTTTCTCGACCGCCCCGCGCGCTTCCGACAACTGCCGCGTCATCGCATTGAACGACTGCGTGAGGAAACCGAGTTCGTCGCGCGACTTGATCTCGCGCTTTGGCGTGTAGTCGCCCTCGGTGATTTCCTTCGTGCCCTGCGCGAGCAGGAATAGCGGCCGCGCGAGCTGATTGCCGAGCGCCAGCGCGAGCATCATCGCGATGAAAGTCGCGAGAAACAGCGACAGGGTCAGCGTGCCGATGTACATCTTGCGCAAGCCGGTGCGGCCGAGCGCCTTCTCCTGATACTCGCGATACGCGCGCTGCACCGAGTCGGCATTGCGCGCGAGTGTCGTCGAGACCGGCTGCGTCAGTTGCAGGAAGCGCTCGGCGGGCTGCAAGAGCGACGCGTTCGCATCGGGAATACGCTGCACCACGCGCAGACGCAGCGCTCCCTTGCCGCCGTGCGCATTCGGATCGCCGTCCACTTCGCCTTCGATCGCCGCATAGCCGTGGCCACGCGCCTGCTCGATCATCAGCGGTGTCGGCAGATCGTTCGGCAGCAGCATCGCGTAGTTGCCGGACGCCTGCGCGACCACGTGCATGTCCGGCGTCGCGCCAGACATGCTGCGGGTCGGCTCGACGATCGTCGCGTCCTGCACACCGAACTGGTCGCGCAAACGCAGCAGCGTCAACGTGGTGCCGGCCGCATCCGCGCTCGCGAGCTGCTCGGACATCAGACGCGCCTTCGTCTGCAGATCGGACAGCGACGCGTCGAGCATGCCGCGCCCGAGGTTGAGGCCGGACGCGAGCGCGGTTTCGACGTTCACGTCGAACCACGACTCGATGCTGCGCGACACGAACTGATACGACACGATGTAGATGATGCCGCCCGGCACCACACCGACCAGCGCCATGAAGAACGCGAGCTTCGCGAGCAGCCGTGTGCCGAATTTGCCCGTGCGTAATCGCACGATGATGATGACGACGAGCGTCGCCACCACCAGCAGAAAGATCAACGCGACCGCGACGTTGGCCGCATACAGCCACTGGTAATAGCGGTCGAAGAATTCGGTGTTCGCGCTGGCGGCGGCCAGCAACACGAGCAGCAACACGGCCGTCACCGCGACCGTCGACACGAGCACGCGCACGACGATGCTGCTGACACTGGTGGAAGATGAGCGCACTTTATTTAGCACGATCGGCGGCCGTGAAAGTGAAGCGCTTCCAATCCGAGGCGAGGTTCCAGTCGCGGTTGTTCACCGCGTCGATCTGGAACGGCTTGGGCATCAGCCCGATGTCGAGTTGCATGCGCACGGACGCGTTATAGGTCTCGCCGACCCGCACCTGATTGCGGTCGATCACGTGCCACGACGTCACGTGCTTGATCACCGCGAGCGCATCGTTGAGCGTGGAAAAGCCGAGCTGCAAGCCGCCCGACTGCACGCTCGACACGCGATATTCGCGCGTGAGTGGCTGGAACGACAGCCGCAAACTTTGCGACACGCTGACCGGCTGCTCGTCGAACCAGTACCAGCGCGGCCGGCTCAGTTCGAAATCGGTCGTGAAATAAAGCGGAATGCCTTTGTTGACCGCGTCTTCGAGATTGCTGTTCAGCTCGAATTCGAAATGCGCGTCGAGACTCCAGCCGCCGTTGTCGGCCTGCAGCGACGCCCGCTGCACCGCGATCGAGTCAGCGTGCGCCGCGCCCGGCGCTGCAAGCCAGACGGCCAGCGCGATCCAGAGCACGGCAGCGAGCCGAAGCGGGAAGAAGCGTTTTATGGTCACCGTTTCTGAAAGCGCGCGTAGAAAAATCCGTCGTGGTCTGAGTTCGTGCCGGCGCTGAATTCAGCGGGTCGTCCAGCATGAGAACCGGCCGATGGGTCGGCGGGCGCGCGGGCAACTGAGGGTAAAAGCTGCCCCGGCGCGTCCAATCGTACCGCATCCTGGTGCTGGTTTCCAAACCACTGTGCCTGCAACTCGCCCTCTTCGGGGAAGATCGAACAGGTGACGTAAAGCAACTCGCCGCCCGGTTTCACGAGCGGCCACAGCGCGTCGAGAATGCGGCGCTGTTCGGCGACGAGCGCGGCGATATCGGACTGACGACGCAGCCAGCGAATATCCGGATGACGCCGCACGATGCCCGACGCCGAGCACGGCACGTCGGCGAGGATGCGGTCGAACGGCTGGTCGAGGTCGTCGTGCCATTGCGCGGGGTTGCCCGCGTCGCCGATGCGCACTTCCGCTTCGAGCTTCAGACGCCGCAGGTTTTCGCCGATGCGGCGCGCGCGAGACGCATCGCTTTCGAGCGCGACCACTTGAATGTTGGCGAGTTCGAGCAGATGCCCGGTCTTGCCGCCAGGGGCCGCGCATGCGTCGAGCACGCGCATGCCGTCGCGCACGCCGAGCAATTGCGCGGCGAGTTGCGCCCCTGCGTCCTGCACGGACACGACACCTTCGCTGAAGCCCGGAATGCGCTCGACCGGCATTGGCGTCGCGAGCGTGACCGCGTACTCACCAGCCTTGCTTGCGGCGATCTGCTGGCGTTGCAGCACTTGCAGATAGGCGTCGACCGTCGAATGGCGCGCGTTCACGCGCAACGTCAGCGGACCTTGCGTGTTGCCGGCGGCCAGCACCGATTGCCACGCCTCGGGCCATGCGCGCTTCACCGCGTCGATCCACCAGGACGGATAGTTCCAGCGCGCTACTTCATCGGCTTGCACGGAGGCGAGCAACGTGTCGCGCTCGCGCAAGAAGTTGCGCAGCACCGCGTTGACGAGCCCCTTCGCGAACGCGAACTCGCGACGCGCGCCAATCACCCTGACCGCCTGGTCGACGACCGTGAACGGCGTGTAGGCGGCGCTCGCTTCGTCGTCGACGAGCAGCGCGAGCGCGCACGCGAGCACATGCGCGACGTGCGGCGGAGGCGCCGTCTTCACCAGCTTCGCGATCAGCCACTCGGCGGTTGCGAGACGGCGCATCGTGCGATAGGCGATATCCTGCACCGCGCCGCGCGCCGCTGCGGCGTTGTCCTCGGGCACCACCACGAAAACGCTTTGCAGCGCCGCGGGCAAGGCCGCGCCGAGACGCACGGCGCCAACGGCCTGGGCCGCGCAATCGAGTGCGAACCCGAGCGATTCGGGCGACAGTTGCAGCGTCGACAAACGGGATTCGCGCGAACGCGCCGACGAGGAAGCAGAACGCGAAGAAGGCTTTGGAGTCATGAAGGGAGCAAGGGCAAGCCGCACGGTGCGCGCGGCGCAATCAGCGCACATTGTAGCGTGGCGCCGGTGGGGCGCCGCCATGCGTGGGTGGTGGCCGCAGACGCTGTCGTGCAGTGGCGACGAACAGTGTGAAAAAAAGCGGGCCTCGCGGGCCCGCTCTTCAGTACTTCAGGCTCGACGCGCCGAGCGACGCGGCGCCTCAGTCGAAGCGCCCGGTGCGCGCCATTTCCATCAAACGCGCGATGCGCTCCTCGGTCGCCGGGTGCGTCGAGAACAGACTCGCGATACCGCCGCCCGACAGCGGATTCATGATCATCATCTGCGCGGTGGCCGGATGCGCCTCGGCCGTCGGGAACGGAATGCCGCTCGCATAGCGATGGATCTTGTCGAGCGCCGACGCCAGTGCCTGCGGGTCGCCCGAAATCTGCGCGCCGCCCCGGTCGGCTTCGAATTCGCGCGCACGCGAAATCGCCATCTGGATCAACGCACCGGCAATCGGCGCGAGCAGCGCAACCGCGATGCTCGCGATCGGGTTCGCGGGACGGCCGTTTTCGTCGCGGCCGCCGAAGAACATCGCGAAGTTCGCCAACGCGGAAATCGCGCCGGCCATGGTCGCCGAAATCGTCGAGATCAGAATGTCGCGATGCTTCACGTGCGCGAGTTCGTGCGCCATTACGCCGCGCATTTCGCGCTCGGACAGTACGCGCAGAATGCCGGTGGTCGCCGCGACTGCCGCGTGCTCCGGGTTGCGGCCGGTGGCGAACGCGTTCGGCGCGTCTTCGTTGATCAGGTAGACGCGCGGCATCGGCAGGTTCGCGCGCGTGGCGAGATCGCGCACCATCCGATAGAACTGCGGCGCGCTGTTTTCGTCGACTTCCTGCGCGTTGTACATGCGCAGGACCATCTTGTCGGAGAACCAGTACGAGAAGAAATTCATCCCAAGGGCGATCACGAGCGCGACCATCATGCCGCGCGACCCGCCGATCATCCCGCCGATCACGATGAAAAGGGCCGTAATCGCGGCCATCAACATCGCGGTTTTCACCCAGTTAAACATGTCTGCAACTCCTTGCCCCGAGCGTGGCCTTCATCTCCGTGCCGCGCGATTGCGGCGCCAGATTGTAAGCGAAATGTTAGATATGGGCGATGCGGGAAAATTCAATCATCGCGAGGCGCTCGCGAGTTTGATGCCCAGGCCGACGAACGCGCTGCCGACGCCGCGATCGAGCCAGCGCTTGACCGCCGGTTTGCCCGAGAAACGCTGCGTGACGCTTCCCGCGATCCACGCGACGAAGCTGTTCCAGACCATGCTCATCAGCACGAAGACCGCGCCGAGCGTGAGAAACGCGAAGGTCTTGTGTTCGCTGCCCGTCGTGACGAATTGCGGGAAGAACGACACGAAGAACAGCACGACTTTCGGGTTCAGAACGTTGGTCCAGAAGCCTTGCAGGAACAACTGCCGCAGCGACTTCGGCGTGGACGACGCGCGCGCATCGCCGGCGGGCGCATCCGCGGCCGGCTTCGCGAAAATCAGGCGCACCCCCAGATAGATCAGATAAATCGCGCCGACGAATTTGACGATGGTGAACGCCGTAGCCGACGCGGCCAGCAGCGCGGTCAGTCCAAACGTGCAGGCAAGCGAGTGAATGCAGCAGCCCGCCGAAATGCCGAGCGCCGACATCAGCCCCGCGCCGCGGCCCTGGGCGACGCTGCGCCCGACGATATAAGCGGTATCCGGCCCCGGCGTGATGTTCAGGAGAAAAACCGCGACGATGAAAAACTCGAAATGGACGATGCCGAACATGTGATGCACCCTCGAAAACCTGGTCTGCTGCATGGAGGATTCTAACGCGCGTCGCGCTCGCGGCGGGCGCGGAGAACACCGGCCGAATGGACGATGCTCCGGCGTGCGAGACGCGCTTATTGCGCCTAAGGAAGCTGGAAGCGCTGGCCTGCGGCGAGCGGCGAGCCAGCAATGAATTCGCGCACCGGCAGGCGCTTGCCGCCGGGCTTCTGCAATTGCGTCAGACGCAGTGCACCTTCGCCGCAAGCGACCAGCACACCATCGGGCGCAACCTCGACGATGGTGCCTGGCGCCTTGTTGCTGCCCGACGCCGGCGAGGCTACGGCGGTGGCGGCCCAGATCTTGACGGTGCTGCCGTCGTCGAGCGTGCCGGCGCCGCCGGGGAACGGGTCGAACGCGCGCACCTGACGCGCAAGCGCCTCGGCCGGCCGGCGCCAGTCGAGCGCCGCTTCGTGCTTGGCGATTTTCTCGGCGTAGGTCACGCCGTCGGCCGGTTGCGGGATCGACGTCAGCTTGCCGCTGCGCTCGAGCTCGATCAGTGCGTCGACGATCAGTTGCGCGCCGTCCGCGGCGAGGCGGTCGTGCAGCGTGGCGGTGGTGTCGTCGGCGGAGATGGGGGTGCGTACTTCGGAAAGCATCGCGCCGGTGTCGAGTCCAGCGTCCATCTGCATCAGCGTGATGCCGGTTTGCGCGTCGCCCGCCTCGATCGCGCGATGAATCGGCGCCGCGCCGCGCCAGCGTGGCAGCAGCGACGCGTGGATGTTGATGCAGCCGAAGCGCGGAATGTCGAGCACTTCCTGCGGCAGGATCAGCCCGTAGGCGGCGACAACCATCACGTCGTGCGGCGTCGCGCGCAGTTGCTCGATGCCGGCGGCGGCTTCCTGTGGATATTTGCCAGCGCGGCGCAGCGACGTGGGCTGCGCAACCGCGAGGCCGTGCTCCTGCGCGTAGCGCTTGACCGGACTCGCCTGCAGCTTCATGCCGCGACCCGCCGGCCGGTCCGGCTGCGTCAAGACGAGCGGCACGGCAAACCCGGCGCCATGAATCGCGGCCAGCGCGGCCGCGGCGAATTCCGGTGTGCCGGCAAAGATGACGCGCAACGAATGGCTCATGAATGGGGCGGTAGGCAAGTTGAAAGCGCGTTACATCGCGTGGGCGAGCTTCTTCATCTTGCTCTTGATGCGCGTTTGCTTCAGCGGCGACAGATACTCGACGAACACGTGGCCCATCAGGTGATCCATTTCGTGCTGAATGCACACGGCGAGCAGCCCCTCGCAATCGAGCTCGAACGTTTCGCCCTTCTCGTTGAGCGCACGCACGCGCACTTTCTCGGCACGCTCGACGTTGTCGTAGATCCCGGGCACCGACAGGCAGCCCTCTTCCGACAACTTCCTCTCATCGCTCGACCAGACGATTTCCGGATTGATGAACGCGAGCAGTTCGTCGTGCGTTTCCGACACGTCGATCACGATCACGCGTTCGTGCACGTCCACCTGGGTGGCGGCGAGGCCGACGCCGGGCGCCGCGTACATCGTTTCGGCCATGTCCGCGACGAGACGGCGGATACGGTCGTTGACCTCCGGGACCGGCTTCGCCACCTTGTGCAGCCGTTTGTCCGGGTAATTGAGGATGCTCAGTAAAGCCATGATTTCGAGTGTGATTTGAGACGCCGCCAACCGTTGGAGGCTCGCGTTGGCCATTTGGCCAGGTTGTGAGCCCGTCGTAATACGCAGAGGATAGATGATGTCGAACCGGTTCGATTCAACGCGCCTCGTGCGCCCGACGACGAACCCGCGCCGGTAAGCGCGGCGCCGCGATTATTCGCGGCTCATTGCCGTTTTATTTCCGCGTTTTTATTTCGGATGATGAAAATTTTAGCATGGCGCCCGCCTGCCCGCAGGCCCCGCCAGAGGAGCGACCCGCATGCAGACCTTGCCCGCGACCCGTATCGAACTTGCCGCCTGGCTGCGGTTGTCACTTGCGCCGGGCCTAAAACCCGCGGCGTTGCGCCTGTTGCTGGGCGCATTCGGGCTGCCGCAGGCGCTGTTGGCGCAGTCGCCGGAGACGCTCGCGGAGGTCGCCGGTGACGCCGCGGCGCGCGCGGTGCTGGCGCCGCCCGGTCCAGCGTTCGACGGCCAGCTCGATGCGGTGCTCGCATGGCGCGAGCAGCCGGGCAACCAGATCGTCACGCTCGACGATCCCGCCTATCCGCCCGCGCTGCTGACGTTGCCCGATCCGCCACCGCTCCTATATATAAAGGGCCGGCTTGATCTGCTGCATACGCGCGCGGTCGCGCTGGTAGGCAGCCGCAGCGCGACGCCGCAGGGCATCGAGGATGCGCGGCGGTTCGCGCGAGAGCTGTCGGCGGCGGGCGTGACGGTCGTATCGGGGCTCGCACTCGGCATCGACGGCGCCGCGCATCGGGGCGGGTTGGAAGGTGTCGGCGGAACGGTCGCGGTGGTCGGCACCGGCGCGGACCTCGTCTATCCCGCCGCGCATCAAGCGCTCGCGCGGCAGATCGCGGCGCAGGGTGCGATTCTCTCGGAGTGGCCGCTCGGCACGCCGGCACGCGCCGCCAACTTCCCACAGCGCAACCGGCTGATCGCTGGGTTGGTCAGCGGAGTCGTGATCGTCGAGGCGGCTATGCGTTCCGGTTCGCTCATTACCGCGCGGCTTGCCAATGAGATGGGGCGCGACGTGTTCGCGTTGCCCGGATCGATTTACGCGCCGTTGTCGCGCGGCTGTCATCGGATGATCAAGCAGGGAGCGCGGCTCGTGGAAACGCCTGACGAGGTGCTGGAGGAGCTCGGTTTTGCCCGGCGGCCGGCGGGCGATGCGAGACGCTCGGCGAAGCGGGCCGTGCCGCTGGAGCATGCGGGTTTGCACGTTTCGTCGGGTGGGACCGCTTTGCCCGCTACGACCGCAGCCTTCGCCGACTCACCGGCGTCCGGGCCGGCCCCGCAGCCGGCGCTCGCCCCTGACGCACAGCGTCTGCTCGCCGCGCTCGGCCATTCGCCGACCACGCTTGAAATTCTCGCCGCCCGCACCGAGATGGAGAACGCCGCCCTGCACGCCGCCTTGCTCCGGCTCGAACTCGCCGGCGAGGTCACGCTGCTGCCCGGCGGCCGCTTCATGCGAGCCCATCATGACTGAGCCGAGACTGACCGGCGTCAATGCAGATTGGCAACTTTTCGCGACCGGCCATGCTACATTCGCGCCAAAGCACCCGACAAAACACACAAGGAAATCACTTCATGCCCGCGCTGAACCTCGACACCGACCAGGACCGGATCGCCGAGCGCGTCAACGAACCCGACACGCTGTTCGTTGCATGCCTGTGCGCGGAGTGGTGCGGAACGTGTCGCGAGTACCGGGACTCCTTCAACCAACTGGCCGAGCGGCACCCGGAAGTCTGTTTCGCATGGATCGACATCGAAACTCATGCGGATCGGTTCGACGATCTGGACGTCGAGAATTTCCCGACCGTCCTGATCGAAGACTCGGTGACGACACGGTTTTTCGGTACGGTTTTGCCACAGGTGTCGATCGTCGAGCGGATGCTGTCGGATCTGACCGCGCTGCCCGGCGTAACCGGTGCGCCGAAGCTGCGGCCGACGCTGGCGGTCGCCTGAAGGCGGCCTCGCGCGCCGCCCGGTCAAACGGAAAGCCTCGCGACGCGCGGCTTGCGGCACAGGCCCCCGCCGATCATTTGGGACAGCATCGCGGCTGGCATCGCGGCTGGCATCGCTGTCCGCACGCGGCGTGTGCCGCAGTTGATCAACCGCTGGACGCGCAATTATGATGACGCGCTTTTATGGCACTTGGCCCGTTGGGTTCGCACCTTGTGCTATAAAGCGGTCGTTATTGGGTCGAAAGAGGTCTCAAAGCGAGCGCCGCGCGCCATGTTGGCGCTCAAGGCCACCAACCCGGATCTACCAACCTCACATCGAGTCATGTCCAAAGCACTGATCATCGCCGAAAAGCCTTCTGTCGCGAACGACATCGCGCGCGCTTTGGGCGGCTTTACCAAGCATGACGAGTACTACGAAAGCGACGACTACGTCCTTTCGTCGGCAGTGGGCCACCTGCTGGAAATCGCCGCGCCCGACGACTACGAAGTCAAGCGCGGCAAGTGGAGCTTTGCCAATCTGCCCGTCATTCCTCCGCATTTCGATCTGAATCCGATCGCGAAGAGCGAGTCGCGCCTGAAGGTGCTGACCAGGCTGATGAAGCGCAAGGACATCGACCGTCTGATCAACGCATGCGACGCGGGGCGCGAGGGCGAACTGATTTTCCGCCTGATCGCGCAGCACGCGAAAGCCAAACAGCCGGTGCAACGGCTGTGGCTGCAGTCGATGACGGCCGGCTCGATCCGCGACGGTTTCGCGCGTCTGCGCAGCGACGAAGAGATGCAGCCGCTCGCCGACGCGGCGCGCTGCCGCTCGGAGGCGGACTGGCTCGTCGGCATCAACGGCACGCGCGCGATGACCGCGTTCAACAGCAAGGGCGGCGGCTTTTTCCTGACCACGGTCGGGCGCGTGCAGACGCCGACGCTTTCGATCGTCGTCGAGCGCGAAGAGAAGATTCGACGCTTCGTGCCGCGCGACTACTGGGAAGTGAAGGCGGAGTTCGTCTGCGCGGGCGGCTTCTACGAAGGCCGCTGGTTCGATCCGAAATTCAAGCGCGACGAGTTCGATCCGGAGAAGCGCGATTCGCGCCTCTGGGCGTTGCCAGCGGCAGAGACGATCGTCGCGGCTTGCCGCGGACAGCTCGGCACGGTGACCGAGGAGTCGAAACCGTCGACACAGCTGTCGCCCGCGCTCTTCGACCTGACCAGTCTGCAGCGAGAAGCCAACGGCCGCTTCGGCTTTTCGGCGAAGAACACGCTGGGTCTCGCTCAGGCGCTGTACGAAAAGCACAAGGTTCTGACCTATCCGCGTACCGACGCGCGCGCGCTGCCGGAAGACTATCTGGACACGGTCAAGCAGACGCTCGGCATGCTCAAGGAGAGCAACAACTACCTGCCGTTCGCGAAGCAGGTGCTCGACAAGGGCTGGGTGAAGCCGAACAAGCGCATCTTCGACAACTCGAAGATCAGCGACCACTTCGCAATCATCCCGACGCTGCAGGCGCCGAAGAATCTGTCCGAGCCGGAGCAGAAGCTCTACGACCTCGTCGTGAAGCGCTTCCTCGCCGTGTTCTTCCCTGCCGCCGAATCCCGAGTGACGACGCGTATCACCGAGGTGGTCGGCCATCACTTCAAGACCGAAGGCAAGGTGCTCGTCGAGCCGGGTTGGCTGCAGATCTACGGCCGTGAAACCAGCGGCGATGACGCGAACCTCGTGCCGGTGCAGAAGGACGAAAAGGTCAAGACCGACAAGATCGCCGCGCAGCAACTGATCACGAAGCCGCCCGCACGCTACAACGAAGCGACGCTGCTGTCGGCGATGGAAGGTGCGGGAAAACTGGTCGAAGACGACGAATTGCGCGAAGCGATGGCGGCCAAGGGGCTCGGCACGCCGGCAACGCGCGCGGCGATCATCGAAGGTCTGCTCACCGAAAAGTACCTGATCCGCGAAGGCCGTGATCTGATTCCGACCGCCAAGGCCTTCCAGCTGATGACGCTGCTGCGCGGCCTCGGCGTGAAGGAGCTGACTGCGCCGGAGCTAACCGGCGAATGGGAATACAAGCTGTCGCAGATGGAGCGCGGCAACCTGCCACGCGACGCGTTCATGCAGGAAATCGCGCGCATGACGCAGACTATCGTCAAGCGCGCGAAGGAATACGATTCCGACACGATCCCGGGCGATTACGCGACATTGCAGACACCTTGCCCGAATTGCGGTGGCCAGGTGAAGGAAAACTACCGGCGTTTCGCGTGCTCGAAGTGCGAGTTCTCGATCTCGAAGATTCCGGGCGGCCGTCAGTTCGAGATCGCCGAAGTCGAAGAACTGCTGCAGAACAAGACGATCGGGCCGCTGTCGGGCTTCCGCAGCAAGATGGGGCGGCCGTTCTCGGCGATCCTGAAACTGTCGCTCGACGACGAGATCAAGAATTACAAGCTCGAGTTCGACTTTGGCCAGGACGCGGCCGGCGAAGACGGCGAGCCGCCCGACTTCTCCGATCAGCAGCCGGTCGGCGCGTGTCCGAAGTGCCAAGGCCGCGTTTTCGAGCATGGCATGAGCTACGTCTGCGAAAACTCGGTGGCGAATCCGAAGTCGTGCGACTTCCGTTCCGGCAAGGTGATCCTGCAGCAGGAAATCGCCCGCGAGCAGATGGCCAAACTGCTCGAGGAGGGTCGCACCGATCTGCTGACGAACTTCAAGTCGTCGCGTACCGGCCGTAACTTCAAAGCTTTCCTCGTCAAGCAGAACGACGGCAAGATCGGCTTCGAATTCGAGAAGAAGGAGCCGGCGGCGGCGAAGACCGCAGCGGCGAAGACTTCGGGTGCTCGTTCCGCGGCCAAGGCGATGCCGGAAGCGGACGAAGGTGATACCGCGGTCGCCGTGAAGGCCGAGCCGGCGGAAAAGAAGGTGGCGGCGAAGAAGGCGCCCGCCGCCAAGACCGCGGCGGCCAAGAAGGCACCGGCGAAAAAGGCCGCGGCGCGAAAAACCGGCTAGTAGGGCGAGATTCGGATCGGCGGCTCGCGGTGGTAGCAGGAATAGCTACATTAGCCACCGCAGTCGGCGATCCGTGCACAGCCCGCGGTGTAGTCCGCATCTGTCCATGAAAAAGGCGCAGTCACTTGAGGTGACTGCGCCTTTTTAATGCCCGCCCGCATCGCTGCGGGCTTCGACATTCAGCGATTTACAGCGGCGATAACGCCGTCGGGCGTGGACTGCGATTGGACGACTTCGTCATCGGCTTCGGCACGGCCGGCGACAGCTCGCTATCGAGAAGCCGCGACAGCGGCTCGGCGCCATCGAACGCTTCCGGTGCGCGCGACTCGGCAGTCTCGAACGCGGCCGACGTCGCCGGACGCTCCAGACCGTCCTTGATCCACTGCTCGCCGAGCACGCTGTTCGGCGTCTGGTTGAAGTGCTCGACCAGATGGTCGATGAACGTGCGCACCTTGGCCGGCAGGTGACGGCGGCTTGGGTACGCAATATTGATCTCGACCTGCGGCAAACGATAATCGCCGAGCAAACGCACGAGCCGGCCGCGCGTCATGTCGCGACCGATCAGATAGCTCGGCAGAATCGCAGTGCCCATGCCGAGCAGCGCAAACTGTCTCAGCATCTCCGTGTTGTTCGCGACGATCACGTTCGACGGCCGCACGCGCACTTCGCCTTCCGGCCCCGTAAACACGCGTTCATCGCCCCAGTATTCGGATGGCAGGCTCAGGCACGGGTGCTCGAGCAGATGTTCGGGACGCGTCGGCATGCCATGCTTTTCCAGATAAGCCGGCGTCGCGCAGACGGTCATGCAGCCCGTGGTCAGACGCCGCGTAACGATACTCGCGCTGCGCATTTGCCGCGCGATCACGACGCCGACGTCGAAGCCCTCCTCGACGAGGTCCACCTGACGATCGACCAGCGTGACGTCGGGAATGACTTTCGGATAGCGCTCCGCGTACGTTTGCAGCACGGGCGCGAGGTTATGCAGCCCGAACACGACGGGCGCGACGATGCGTAGCGTGCCGACGGGTTCGTGATTGCGAGCGACCACCATCTGTTCGACGTCTTCCAGTTCGTCGAGAATCTGACGGGCGCGCTCGAGGTAGACCTGACCGGATTCGGTCAGCGACAAGCTGCGGGTCGTGCGATTGAGCAGCCGCGTACCAAGACGGCCCTCGAGGTCGGCAACGTGACGGGTGGCGACCGCGTTGGAAATATCCATGGCGCTCGCGGCGCGGGCAAAACTGCCGAGATCCGCCACCTTGACGAAAACTCGCATCGACTGCAAATGATCCATAGGACAACTCCCTGCCTTGTTACTGCTTCCTGACAATTGGTGAAAACCAGTGAAGCGAACTTGGAATTCTCCTACGACTCGCAAAATCGCGCAGAAGTTGCCCGCAAAATAGGAAATATTGTCAATTTTGGTATGACTGTGTCGATAAAACCGGGGTCCGACCAGCGATTATTCCCAAATCAAAAACAATCTGCTGCGCTGCATCTTGCTGTGTCTTTTTTGTTCGAACAGACGCAACGGTCGTTCGGCCGTTGCGGAACTCGAAAAAACGGAAATAAACCGGGCGCCCAAACGAAAAAACCGCCCGAGGGCGGCTTTTATGCTGAGTGAGCACTCACATAATCAAGCTGTGAGTTTTTCCTCGAGCGCGCGCTTCGCCTCAGTCAGTGCCGGCGGCAGACCGTGTTGCAGCGTGTCAAACAGCTTCGTGTGCAACACGAGCTCGTCGCGCCATGCAGCGTCATCGACGGAAATCACCTGCTCGAACTGCTCGCGGCTGAAGTTCAGCCCGCTCCAGTCGATGTCCTCATAGTGCGGCGAAATGCCGAACGCATGCTCTTCGCCCTGCGCGGTGCCTTCGATGCGGCCGACCATCCAGCTCAGCACGCGCATGTTCTCGCCGAAGCCAGGCCACACGAACTTGCCGTCCGCGCCCTTGCGGAACCAGTTCACGCAGAAGATTTTCGGCAGCTTCGCGCTCAACTGCTGCAGACGCTCGCCGGTCTTCAGCCAATGAGTGAAATAGTCGCTCATGTTGTAGCCGCAGAACGGCAGCATCGCGAACGGATCGCGGCGCACCACGCCCTGCTGTCCAGCCGCCGCGGCGGTGGTTTCAGAGCCCATCGTCGCCGCCATGTAGACGCCCTCGACCCAGTTGCGCGCTTCAGTGACGAGCGGCACGGTGGTCGAGCGGCGGCCACCGAAGATGAATGCGTCGATTGCGACACCGGCCGGGTTTTCCCAGTCCGCGTCGATCGACGGGCACTGCGAAGCCGGCGCCGTGAAGCGCGCGTTCGGATGCGCCGCCTTGCGGCCGGTTTCCTTTGCCTCGGCCGGCGTCCAGTCCTTGCCCTGCCAGTCGATCAGATGCGCCGGCGGCTCGTCGGTCATGCCTTCCCACCAGACGTCGCCGTCGTCGGTCAGCGCGACGTTCGTGAAGATCACGTTTTCCTTCAACGTGGCGAGCGCATTGTAGTTGGTCTTTTCGCTCGTGCCCGGCGCAACGCCGAAGTAGCCGGCTTCCGGATTGATCGCGTACAGGCGGCCGTCCTTGCCCGGCTTGATCCACGCGATGTCGTCGCCGATCGTCGAGATTTTCCAGCCGTTCAGGCCCGCCGGCGGGATCAGCATCGCAAAGTTGGTCTTGCCGCACGCCGACGGGAACGCCGCCGCCACGTGATGCTTGCGCCCGTCCGGCGAGGTGACGCCGAGAATCAGCATATGTTCGGCGAGCCAGCCCTCGTCGCGGCCCATCGTCGATGCGATGCGCAGCGCGAAGCACTTCTTGCCGAGCAGCGCATTGCCGCCATAGCCCGAGCCAAAGCTCCAGATTTCGCGCGATTCGGGGAAATGCACGATGTACTTGGTCTTGTTGCAAGGCCACGACACGTCCTGCTCGCCCGCCGCGAGCGGCGCACCGACCGAATGCACGCACGGCACGAACTCGCCGTCCTCGCCGAGCACGTCATACACCTTGCGGCCCATGCGCGTCATGATGCGCATATTGGTCACGACATACGGGCTGTCGCTCAACTCGACGCCGATATGCGCGATCGGCGAGCCGAGCGGGCCCATCGAGAACGGCACCACGTACATCGTGCGGCCGCGCATCGCGTCATCGAACAGGCCGTCGAGCGTCGAGCGCATTTCGGCCGGGGCGATCCAGTTGTTGGTGGGGCCGGCGTCCTCGGCGCGCTGCGAGCAGATGAAGGTGCGATCCTCGACGCGCGCGACGTCGGACGGATCGGACCAGGCGAGATAGGAATTGGGACGCTTGGCGGGGTTGAGTTTCTTCAGCGTTCCGGCTTCGACCATCTGCGCGCACAGGCGGTCATATTCTTCCTGCGAGCCGTCGCACCAGACCACTTTTTCAGGCTTGGTCAGCGCGGCGATGCGCTGGACCCAGTCGATCAGCTTGCGGTGTTTGATCCATGTGGGCGCCTCGATAGTGGGCTGGCCTTCGAACGAGGGATGATTCATCGACTTGTCTCCGTTTGAAGCAATAGAAAAACGGTACAAGCCCGCGGGACGCTGCATGCGAGTGGCATTGAATTCATCGCGCCGACGTGTCAATTTTCCACTGGCGGCGCATGATTGCGCAGATCGTCCTGGGCCACACAGCTTGCCAGGCGGAGGCGCGCTTCCTACAAGGCTTCTGCAACCTTGTGTAAAGCGGCTTGCCTCAACACGCAACAAACTGCTAAAAACGTTCTCAATTCGCCCTCACGTAGCGTTGCCGTTCTTTTGTGTGCGACAGCTTCTACGGTAGGGCATCTAGCCAGACTAACGTGTGACCTAAGTCACATGGTGGGACAGTCAGCATAACATTCGGTTCGCACCAATGAGGTGCGCCGCAAATTACATACCATGAAGATTGCCATCCTCGACGATTACCAGGACGCCGTTCGCAAGCTCGACTGCTTTCAATTGCTGGCCGACCAGGAAGTCAAAGTATTCAACAATACCGTGCGCGGTCTCGGACAACTTGCGAGCCGTCTTGCGGAAGTCGACGCCCTCGTCCTGATTCGCGAACGTACCCGCGTCACGTCGCAACTACTCGACAAGCTGCCGCGTTTGCGCATGATCAGTCAGACTGGCAAAGTGTCGAGCCACATCGATCTAGGGGCCTGTACCGAGCGCGGCATTGCCGTGCTCGAGGGCAGCGGTTCGCCGGTCGCGCCGGCCGAACTGACGTGGGCACTCATCATGGCCGCCCAACGGCGTATTCCGCAATACGTGGCAAACCTTAAACAGGGCGCCTGGCAGCAGTCGGGGCTGAAGACGTCGGCGCTGCCGCCGAACTTCGGTTTGGGGCAAGTGCTGCGCGGACAGACGCTAGGGATCTGGGGCTACGGCAAGATCGGCCGACTGCTCGCTGGCTACGGCAAGGCGTTCGGCATGAACGTGCTGATCTGGGGCCGCGAGCACTCGCGCGAAGCCGCTCGAGCCGATGGTTACAGCGTCGCGGCGAGTCGTGAGGAACTGTTCGGGACCAGCGATGTGCTGTCCCTGCATCTGCGTCTGCACGACGACACGCGTGGCATCGTCAAGCAGGACGATTTGATGCGCATGAAACCGACCGCGCTGCTCGTGAACACGAGCCGCGCCGAGCTGCTCGAAGAGAGTGCGCTGGTGAACGCGCTGTCGCACAACCGTCCGGGGATGGTCGCGATCGACGTCTACGAAAGCGAGCCGATCCTGCAAGGCTATAGCCTGCTGCGCATGGAGAACGTGATCTGCACGCCGCACATCGGCTACGTGGAGCGGGAGAGCTACGAACTGTATTTTTCGGCGGCGTTCAACAACATCCTCGCGTTCGATGCCGGCGATACCGCCAGTGTCGCAAATCCGGAGGCGTTGCAGGGCGGGCGCCGGCGGTGATTGGTGGGCGAGGCGGCCGGCGGATCAGATGTGTGCCCGCCCCGCCGCGTCGCTCATCGCGCTTCGTGCGCTCCCGCCTCCATCAATGCAGGGATACGTTCAAGGAAGACCTCACCGTCGGCACGGCCAAGGTTATAGGCGTGCACCATCTGCGACGGACTCGTGTAATCCCAACTCGAAATCGGCACCTTGCGCGACGGTTGCACGTAAAGCCGCTGCTGCACGCCGTGTGGCACGACGAACATCTGCGGCCGCGGATAAAGACGCGTGACCATCACGAGCACGTTGCCCGGCGCGTCGGCATCTAGCGCGCCGACCGGCACGTTGTCGACCATGCCGCCGTCCAGCACCGGCCGGCCGTTGCGCCGCAGAACCGGCGTGAACGGCGGTGTACTCGACGATTGCAGGATCAGGTCGGCCAACTCGTCGACGCTCGCGCAATCCTGCGCGCGCACGAATTCCGGATGAAAGCCAAGCGTCCGACCGAGCGTCGGATGCAGCGTCTTGCGCACGTATTTTTCGATGTTGTACGCGACCAGCCCTGCCGCGACCGCACTTCTCGCGCCGAGCCAGCGCGGCAGATGCGACACGCCGATGCGGATTTCCGGCGCCTGCGCGAGCCTGGAAAACTTGTCGCCATAGATATCGAGCAGCGCCTGACGGTAGATCCGGTAATGCGGGAACACCGACTCGCCGCGCAGCAGATTGCCCCAGTAGGCGTTGCGCGTGTTATGGCGCAGTGCGTCTTCGTAATAGCGCATAACCCAGTCGGCGTCGCCGCGCGTGTAAATCATGCACGCGGTTGCGGCGCCGGCCGAAATGCCGGTGATCACGCGCGGACGGATGTCGAGCTGCGGCTGCACGACGTCCCAGAAACCCGCCTGCCACCAGCAGCGGTTGCCGCCGCCCGCGAATACGACCTGATCGAACATGCTGCTTTTCCTTGCTTTCCTTTGCTCTTGCTGCGCGCAGATTGTGTTGGCGGCCCCCTCGGGTCCGACGCGCATTCACTCGAGCAGCGCGTAAGTCGTAGTGGCTTGAACCGCCATGTTGCCGCCTTCGTCGAACAGTTCGACTTCGCCAAACACGAGATTGCGGCCCATGCGCAGCACGCGCGCCTTGATCAGCACATCGCCCTTGCGGACCGCGCGCATGAAGTTGATGTTCAGCGACACCGTGCTCATCGGCTTGAAGCCGCCGAGCGCGGCGGTGATGGCGACGACCATCGCCGTATCCGCGGCCGCCATGAATACCTGGCCGCTGATCATGCCGCCCGAGTGTCGCCACTCGCCAGAGAACGGCAGACGCAGCGTGGCACTTTCCTCGTCGACCTTGATCGGCGTCAACGTGAGCGCCCGGACCCATGGGGCGAGAACTCGGTCGAGCAGCTCGGTAATCTCTTTGTCATCCATGGGAATCCCCGGGCGAAAGTCGCGATGCTGCGTGCGGGAGGTGTCCGCGACATGATACCGGCAGCGTTGGACGCGTCGATATTTTCGGGATGGCGGCTTTGTCGAGGGAACGCTCAAGTTCGGGCGATGCGATCTTTTTAATAACACTGCGAAAAGGGCTTGGCAATCTCAAAAAGATCCTGCATAATTTCGCTTCTGTTGGGGGCGTTAGCTCAGTTGGTAGAGCAGCGGACTCTTAATCCGTAGGTCGAGTGTTCGAGTCACTCACGCCCCACCACCGAATTCTGTAGTTGAAAATCAAGCACTTGCGAGCGATCGCGGTGCTTTTTTTTCGTCTGTAGCCCGTGCGGGCTAGCATCGAAAACTGGCCTTTGCCGGAAAACTGCCGGAACGGAAGAATCCAGACCAAGCGATCTCAATCTTTCGCATGGAGTCTGGAAATGGCCCATATCAGTCAACGTGGTGCTTACTGGCGCGCTAAAGTCCGCCGGCGGGGTTACAAGCCCGTCTATCGATCGTTCGACACCAAACACAGCAAGCGCAGCAATGGGCTCGCAGGATGGAGTCGGAGATGGATAGCGGGGCATATGTCGATCGCACGGAAGCCGAGCGGACCACGCTCCTCGAGGCGCTGGAGCGGTATCGTCCCAGAAAAGCACCACCCCTATCAGGAAAACCGGCGCATCCAACGCTGGATCAGCAACCCTCTGTCGCATCGAACTCCAGCCAACTTGCGCGGCGCGGATTTCGCAAAGTATCGAGACGAACGCCGGGCGGCCGGGCGCACAGAGAACACCATCCGACTCGAACTCCAGGTCATCAGCCACCTCTTCGAGATCGCCCGCAAGGAATGGGGCATGGAAGCGCTGATGAACCCCCTGAAGAACATTCGCAAGCCGTCCGGCAGCGAGGCAAGAGATCGACGCCTCCGCCCTGGCGAATTTGAACTGCTGCACGCACTCCTATCGACCAGTGGCAATCCGCACGCAGCGCTCGCCTTCGAACTCGCGATTGAAACCAGCCTGCGACAAGGCGCGCTCTGTAGCGTGCAATGGGAATGGCTCGATCTCGGGAATCGCCTCCTCCATTTCCCTCCCGGCGCCCGTGGCGCAGAGAATAAGGGGGTGCCGGCCGTTCTTCCACTGTCCCGCCGGGCCATCGCTGTATTTCGCAACCTTGCGGCGATTGCGGAAGACCCAGAGGCGCGCGCCAACCGTTCGCGACTAGGTCCTTCCGATGTAGCCGCAGAGAAGCTGACGGGACGAGTATTCGCGACGAGCGTCAACGCGGTGATCTGCATCTGGAAACGAACACTCAAGAAGGCCAGCTTAGACGACCCCGAAGTGAGCACCCTTCGATGGCATGACCTACGCCACGAGGCAGCAAGCCGCTTCTTCGAGAAAGGTCTGCATCCGATGGAGGTCGCAAGCCTTACCGGCCACAAATCTATGCAAATGCTAAAAAGATACACACATCTGCGCCCAGAAAGCCTGTTGCACAAACAGGGATAACGCGCCTCTACGGCCTCAGATGTTGAGCACCGAACGGAAGCAATTTCCACACAATGCTCAACCGGTCGGCGAGACGACCATCCAGCGTACCGCTAACGCAACGTCACGCCCGCCTCGCACGGCGGGCATGCCGCATGACGTCGCTCCACGCAACCTCCTCACGAATTCGGCTGGGCATACACCAACAACTGCCACTCGATCTTACCCAGCCCCGGAGCATGCTGATGATGGTTTTGGGGAGGCAGCGTGTGCCCCTTCGCAATCGCGATTTCATCCCCGCACACTGCACACCGATAAATGCCAGCGTTCGTCGCCTCGCTCCCCGGCGGATGCTTCGTGTCATACGCCGAGCTGTCGCCCGTTCGGAGGTACTGACCGTACTTGTACTGCGCCATCTTTCTTCTCCTTGTTTTCAAAAATTGAAGAGCATCAACGGCCACAACTCTGCACTGGCAATGCCCTCGTGCTTCCCCGCGCTCATCCAAGCGAACACACGCATCAGGCGCGCCAACAAAGTATGCAACAAACAGAACACTCCATGCAACTTATGTGGACTTTCCCGCAACGAATACCATATAATTCGACTCAAATATAGCGCCTCCTACCCCTTGGTGGCGAGCATGTGTCTTTGGAGTAGGTATGGAACACTTCCCGATAATTCAGGCCCTATGCCGCGCAGCCTTGGCTGGCGCCTCACCGGCCCTACGCAAGCAGGTCGAGCGCCTCAGAGACGCGTTGAACGAGGAAGGGCAAACAAAGCAAGCCGCGTCTCTGACCGGCCTTATCGTCGCAAGTGAACGCAATGTTGAGGTCGCCCCCAGCAAGCTCACCGCGTCGCGAGGGTTCGTGGGTGGCGAAGTACTGACGCCTAACACTCTCCCCCCTGTTGACCGTGAAACGTCTGCGCCCCTTGCCGAAATCATCTTCCCATCCAGCATTCAAGCCGAACCACCTCTATTCAATGCCGCGGTGACACACGCGGTTGGATCTGTAATCGAAGAGCTAGCAAATGCCGATGCGTTTCACGGTATGGGGGTTCAACCGGCAAGAACATGCTTGATCTTCGGGCCGCCAGGAACTGGCAAGACCCGCCTCGCCCTGTGGATGGCACGCGAACTCAATTTGCCCGTTGTTCTCGTAAAGCTCGATGGGCTGATCTCGTCGTTCCTAGGAACTACGGCACGGAATATTGCAAATCTGTTCGCATTTGCAAATAGATACCAATGCCTTCTGTTGCTAGATGAATTTGATGCAATCGCAAAAGTTAGAGATGACCCCCAAGAGGTTGGAGAAATCAAACGTGTCGTCAACGCGTTGCTTCAGAATCTTGATCTCCGAAAGGAGAATGGATTTACGATTGGCATAACAAATCATGCGCGCCTATTGGATTCAGCAGTGTGGCGCCGCTTTGAGGTCCAGCTTGAGATACCCAAGCCAGAGTTTGATATTAGGATAGAGATTGCCCGAGCTTTCATGGCACCCCTTACCCCGCCCAGCAGCCATTTACGCCTCATCGCATGGTTTACGCAGGGTGCAAGTGGTGCCGAAATCGAAATGCTCGTGCGCACATATAAGAAGGCAAGCGTTGTCAACAAAGATTCGGCTCAGGGACTTCTCGACACTCTTCAGCAGTTCGCTACTCGCAATGCGGCACGCGTGGAAGAATCTAGGCGTGCGCTCTTATTTTCGGAACCTGGGACTCTTTTTAGAGCGATGAAAAGCGATCCAGACTTGAATTTCTCTCTTGCCGATATTGGCGAGGTGGCAGGTAGAGACAAATCGACTGTAAGTCGTCAAATTGGAAAACCGGCACGCAGCATCAACTGAGAGGAAGAGTAAATGGTTAGCCCGATCCAAATTGTTCTGAATCCAGACAACTTCCACGAAGCCCGAGAAACGGGAGGTGGAGGCCCGGGGAAAGATTTTTTTGCGGATCGGGATCAGCAGTTTGCCGAACACAAACACAATCTCTCCAATCAACTACAAGCAATTGCTCAGTATCTTGAGTCTCAACCCGAGACAGATATCGGCTTCATCAAGGTAATTCTTCGCCGCGAAGCATGGGCAAAGAGCCATCGACCGGTGAAGGCTCTATTCAAAGCTCCACGAACCCCTGTTGTGGGTGGAGGAGACCTTGGCGTCATGATCGTCCAAGTCAATCCGGACGCGTTGCGCGATATTGCGGCTCAGATACTTCGCGCGGAACCCGATACAACATGGCGCTTTGTAGAAGCGCTCGAGCGAGAGTTGCCGCACCCATCTGGACGTCGCAGCGAAGCAGGTGCCATAGACCGCATCGAACTCTATAGCGCTGAAGATCGGCGGGACTTTTCCGTCGAAGAAGCCGTTGCGTGGCTGTCCAACCCATTGACGGGTAGTTCATATCTACTTGAGCTCTTTGAAGTTCCTCCACAACGGTCGCTCTGGGACACTTATGACGAGAGCCATCGTCGTATGTATCGATCTTTCGTCGAAGGTCTGGCGCGAGTTGGGCGGGGCCTGTCTGTTCAGCTACTCACATCGAGAGAGCAACGCCAAAAGCTCCTATCAGTACGTCTCAGTCAATCAAACGTCGCTCCGACGCTGCGACTATCAACCGTCGCGACCGAACGCCGACACGAAAAGGCGATTTTCGATCCCAGTGTCGAACGCCACATGTCACTACTCGCGTTTCTCGACAAGCATCCGCTGGTGCGACACGTGAGTTTGCCCGGCATCGTAGTCCAGTCGGAAACGACGCGCCAACGCTCCAAACCAGACCGCGCCACCATTCCTCAGCGTGATTCCACGCGAACGTACCCGAAGCTAGGAATCATCGACGGCGGCCTCGGTGAAGCACTCTCCGACTGGGTGACCGCAAAGTGGGATCTGATAGCCGACGGGGACGCCAATCAGGAACATGGCACGTTTATCGGTGGCCTCGCCGTTGCTGGCGCTAGCCTTAACGGCACGGCATGTTGCCCCGAACTCGACGGCACAGAGCTCATGGATGTCTCCGTCTTTCCCGACGTTAGCCAACAGGGTGTCTTCAGCAGCTATTACCCGGACGGCGTACCGCAGTTCTTTGACGAAGTTGAATCGGCCGTCGCCGATATGCGAGCGCGTCATGGTGTTCGCATATTCAATATGAGCTTGAATGTAGTACAACCGGCACGTCCCGATCGATACAGCCCATACGCTAGCCGCCTTGACCAAATAGCCGACACACATGATGCTCTCTTCTTTGTGTCTGCCGGGAACCTCGGTCCCCGGGAAATGCGGAATGAATGGTCGGCCGATCCTCTAACGGCATTATCCGATCTGGCTGCTGCGCGTAATGATGGATTGTTCATGCCCGCCGAAAGCGTACGAAACGTTTCAGTCGGGGCAGTTAATCCCGACGGACACGACACCGCGATTACACATGCACCGAGCCGCTACAGTCGAAGAGGTCCCGGACTTCGCGCCGGTGGCAAACCGGACCTCGCACATATCGGTGGCTGGGGAAGCGCCCACCCCACTCTCGGTCATGGCCTGTTTTCAGTTCACCCGGATGGCACCCTTGCAGATGGTTGCGGCACAAGCTACGCCACTCCGCTCGTCGCAAAAACTGCTGCAGTATTGGATCACCTGATCGAAGGCGAAGTTTCTCGGGAAACACTTATCGGTCTCTTGGTCCATCATGCCAAGACTCCTGCCGCCCTCGAAGAGAGAGCGCTGACACGCATCGCCCGACACCTAGTGGGCTTTGGCATACCTCCGTCGGCTCAAGAAATTCTTGTGAAAGACGATCACGAGATCACATTAGTGATTGCGTCTCGTATCCGCCGCAACCAACAAGTGGTGTTCCGTTTCCCTTGGCCTCCGTCGTTGGTTGGCGAAGGTGGTCGCTGCCGTGGTAAAGCCAAATTGACTCTGGTCTCGTCCCCGCCGATTGATTCGGTATTCGGTGCCGAGTATGTCCGAGTCAACGTCGATGCGGCTCTTCAACAAGAGCAAGCTAACGGCCGCTGGAAAGGTCGCCTTGATCCTATCTATTTGCCCGGTGGAGCAGACTCGCCGACCGTCGAGGCGGAGCTGGTAGAGCACGGCATGAAATGGAGTCCCGTAAAGATGTACGAAAAAACCATGCCGCGAGGTGTGGGGCCTTCATCCAATTGGCGTCTCGCCATTGAATATCTTACGAGGTCCGCAGAGGAGGTACCCGACAACGGTGTTCCCTTTACTGCAATATTGACTATTTCGGACCCGGAACGTCGGCACCCTGTTTTCAACGAGATGCGCCAAACACTGACCGCACAGGGCATCCAAATTTCCGACATTCGAACAGCCGCACGAATCACGCCGCGTGTTTGACGTTCGGTCATCCAATTGACACACGTGACAATTGCCGGCGAACGCCTATCCTGCCTTAGAACGAATGGCACTTACTTAAGCCTACATGGAGGAGAAGACGCGGGTAAGTGCTTGAAGAGAAAGGGAGGGGGCTGATCCAGGGATTGATACGATGGTTGTTACCAGGCAAACACCGTCTCATTCCAAAGATCAGCCCCCATGGATCGTAATGCACGAAGTCATCACAGGCAAACACGAAGCAGGGTTCAAAGCCGGGCGTGCAGGGCCCAGGCGGTAGACTACTTCAACATACTGACGAGCCCGGGGCTGTTGGGCATAACGGAAGCGTATTTGCCAGAACATCGGGAACGGCTGTATCCGCCGACGGTGACACTGTCGATGTTCATGCGCCAGGCGCTGGAAGAGGACGCCTCCTGTCAGAAGGCAGTCAACGGGTGGGCGGCGCAGCGAGCTGCCGACGGGCTGCGGCCCATGAGTGTGCGTACGGGAGGCTACTGCCGCGCTCGCCAGAGACTGCCGCTGACGATGGTGCGGGAGTTGGCGCGCGAGACGGGGCGCCAACTGCATGAGCAGGCCGAGCCTGCCTGGAAGTGGCGCGGGCGCCCGGTCAAGCTGGTTGACGGCACCGGGATCTCGATGCCCGATACGCCGTCGAACCAGGCCCGTTTCCCGCAGTCCAGTGCTCAGGCCGAAGGAGTGGGCTTTCCATTGGCCTATCTGGTTGCGGTGATCTGTCTGGCAAGCGGCGCAGTACTGGAGTCGGCGGTCGGAACTTACGCGGGCAAAGGCAGCGGGGAGCTGACGGCGTTTCGCATGCTGCAAGGCACGTTTCGCAAAGGTGACGTGATCGTCGCCGATGCCTTGTACTGCCACTACTTTCTGATGGCCTCAATGATCGCCGCCGGGGTGGACGTCGTGATGGAACAGCATGGGGCACGCCGCACCGACTTTCGGCGAGGCCGGTCCCTGGGCACGCGCGATCACATTGTGACGTGGCCCAAACCCCGGCAGCGTCCTGACTGGATGACGCATGAGCAGTACCAGGCCTTCCCCGATGANCTGATGGTGCGCGAGTCCAGGCTGCATCACCGGGTGCTGGTCACCACGATGCTTGATGCACGCAAGACCAGCAAACAGGACCTCTCGCAGTTGTACGCCAGGCGCTGGAACGTGGAACTGGATCTACGTAACATCAAGACGACGATGGGCATGGATGTGCTGCATTGCCAGACTGCCCACATGAACGAAAAGGAGATCTGGGTCCATCTGCTGGCCTACAACGTGATTCGGCTGCTGATGGCTCAGGCCGCCAGTCACCATGCCACTGACCCGAGAACACTGAGTTTCAAACACACGGTGCAGTTATGGACTGAATGGCTGGCCAGAGGTCTGACGGCAACTCACAACCAGAGTCTCCTGTTCAACCTGATCACGCAGTCTTGCGTTGGGAGTCGCCCCGGTCGCATCGAACCACGAATGCGCAAACGAAGACCGAAGTCCTACCCATGGCTGAAAGAGCCTCGTCACATCGCACGTGAGCGCGTCCAAAAATATGGGCACGCTCCACGGGCTTAAGTAAGTGCCATTC
>NZ_CADFGP010000046.1 GCF_902833905.1 Paraburkholderia tuberum STM678
CGGTTGACGTCGCCGAGCAGCTCCGGGTAGCGCAGAATCGACAGTGACATTGAATAGTAGCTGTCCAGGTCCGGATCCAGAATCAGGTTCGACTGGTTACCGACCCGTGTCACCAGTGCGCGCGTCGCGTCGAGGCCGAGGTCCACCGTCGATGCGCTCGCATGCGGCGCCGAACTTGCTTCGAGTGCATCGCGGACCCGTTCGTTAATAACTGCGCTTTGCATGTTCGCGCCAAAGCGGCGCTCTGCGTCGTCGAGTCTGCTAGCAGTGCTCTTCAATTGGACCGCAGTCTGCGGCTGCCCAGCCCCCGCGAGTGCGAAGTCGATAAGCGCGTCATGCACGGCCGCGACGTAGGCATTCCCGATCAGCTCCTTGTCGGAGAAGTCAATTGCGATGTACTTTTCGCGGATCAGGATGCCGCTGATGTAAAGGACTGCGCTCAAGTCGAGCAGATAAATCAGCAGCAGCTTTCGGCCGACGCGGAGACGTCCGAGAAACCGGAAGAACAGGTTGCGTTTCATGGGCGTGGTCGCTCTGTCGCAAAGTTTTCGTCCCACGTGCGGCAAGCCAGGCGTTTCACTGAGTTTCTCCGTGCAGGGAACGTCGGACCTCTGGTTCAGGTCCCACGGCGGGAAGAGCCCCTGATCAAGCTATCGACCGGTTGAAGAACTTCTTTAGTCTTTGCTTAAAACGCCCCATAACGGTGCTAGAAAAGCGACAACACGGTGCGAACATTTCGAAGGAGGGTGCCTTTTTGGGCAGTCGTACAATGGTGCCAGGACTTTGTCATGGCGAGCGCCTTTGGCAGGCCAGCAGTCAATATGCGAATTTTTTCGCTTCCGCGGCCAAGGGGGCGACCATTCGGACGTTGAATCCGCCTCTGCTTCCGGACGTTCGATTGTGAAAGACGGACGGTCCTTCATCGGCCAATGCCGTCATTCGAGGATCGGTGCTGGTCAGACGGGTATGGGGCGCTTTCCTGTCATTCACAGGTCGGTGGTCGCGAATGACTCGTCCCACGGAAAGCGAACGAGTACTTGCGACCCAGATCGGCCACCGGAGGAAGCTCCTTATCAGTGGCGGCTTCCAAACGTACAACGGCCATCCGCGCCTCCTTAACCGCGGCCGTGTCCCAGGCCTTTTCCGCCCTTCGGTGCCTGGTCCGCGAGGGCTCAACTCGGCGGTTTCGGGCATTAAGGCAAATTGTCAGGGCTGTCTTGTTATGGATCGGGTCACTCGGTCCAGCGTTGTTGCTGTTGCCCGATGACGCGGGCGGCGCTCCTGTCGTTGCATCGTCCTCGCGACACACCGGTGCTATTCGCGCCTAGCCCTCTAACTGAACATTTCTGGCCGCAAGTCGCTCACCTCAATGATCACATCGGCCGGCAGGTTCGCCCGACGTGCCGCAGCGCGGATGGCTTCGGCGTTGGGCGCCTCATATAGGCAATAAGTCTTCTTCTTGTCCGCGCTGAGAAACGAAAAGAGCCACTCGACGCCCTCCTCGTCGTTGATCCGTTTCACGGCACCCGCACTTTCGCCGGTGACCTCCAGCTGTTCCGCAAAGTTTCGTTCAATCATAAAACGTGGCATGGGGTCCTCCTTGAGTAGTGGCTGCATCGCTGCGCTTCGAAACATGCAGCCGTGTGCTAGTTTCTGTGCCCTGTGCTTGTCCGAGCGCCACCGATGCGCTCTACGAGAGCGAACATCTTCAGTTCGTTGGCTGCGGTGGCCGCCGTGGCGAGCAGGTCTTGCGCTCGTGCTCTATCTTCGATGCGATTGCGTGCTGCCAGCATGAGCGCGAATTCGTGCCGGCTATGCGCCAGCCAGGGCGACGCTCGCAAGCGCTCATCCATGCGCAGCGCGTATTCGAAATGCTCTTCGGCGGCGGACCATTCGCCCAGAGCGCCGGCGAGCATGCCGAGATACCGTGCCGCAGATCCGCAGCACAGCGTAAAAACAGGAACGGTGACGACCTGATCCCTGAACGGCAGGAGAAGTTCATAAACCTGTTCGGCATGCTCAATGTCCCGGAGTCGCGCAGCAACTTCCGCCAGATACGTCAACGTAACGAGCCGCTTACTGTCGATGGGGATGCTGGATTCCGATTCCGCGAGCCGATCGAGATTGTCGCGGGCCTGTGATTCGAAGCCGAGATCGCTGCAGATCAACATGAGCCCGGGCCGCCACGCAGCGTTTTCGGAATGCTCGTCGACGAACCGCTTGAAGAGCGGCGCTACCTCGGCAAGCCGGCCTTGCTCGCGGCGTATCGTGAACATCTGCATGCCGTAGACGCCCGTTGCCAGTGTCGCGTCGACGGTCTGCGCCATCTGCAACGACTCTCGCGCCTTGTGCTCCGCCACGGCGAAGTCCCCGACGAGTATGGCCCGCATCGCCTGCGCACCCGTCACACACCATTTGTCGACGAAATGCTGCCCACTGGTGGCAATCTGCCGATACCTTTCGAGCGCGCTCTCGAAGCGCTCCACCTCGCCGATCTCCAGGTAGCCGGCGAGACATCGAGCGCATGCGTGACCTATGGTGTGTGCGTCACCGAGAGCTTCTGCAATCTGTCTCAACTCCTGCAACACGCCTTCACGCTCCGCGAACTTGTCCGCAGGCAAAGGGCGGGCCCCGATATGCATCATGTCGCACACCAATGCGTCGAATAAGCTCGGCAGGTCGTTCAGGCGTCTGGCTAGAGCAACAGCCTCCAAAACCAGTTCGTCAGCTTGTTCACGTGCACCGGTCATGTGAACGGTGCGGACCAGTCGACTCAACAGCCGACAGCGTTCGACCGACTCTTCGGTGCCGATCAAGGCGAGCGCCTCTTCGAGCAAGGAGAGCGAGGCTTTGCCGGAGCCTTCGAGGAACGTCTCGGCGGTGTCAAACCCCAACGCCGCCTGCACAAGAAACGACGGGAGGTTCTGCTCGCGTGCAATTTGTGCCGCCTGCCGGAAGGACTCTATCGCCTCGCGGCGGGCCAATCTGAGCTCCGCTCCGCCTCTTGTCAGCAGCAGACGCACCATGTGGGCTGCCCGGTCCTGATCACGGTAGGAACAGCGGTTTATCAGTTCAAGCCCATGCCGCGCGTGAGCGATAGCCTCCTCATAGGCCGCGCCCGAAAGCGCCCGTTCTCCCGCACGCTGCCAGTAGGCGATTGCACGATCCGGCAGGTCGGCTCCAGTGAAATTCTGAGCAATCAGTTCGGGTTGCCGCTCCGCGACTTCCGGATAATTGTCCTCCAGGGCGGCGGCGATCAGCCCATGGTATTGGCGGCGACGCGCAAGCAACAGGGATTGGTACGCGATCTCCTGGATCAGCGCGTGCCGGAACAGATACACGTCTCTCTCCGCTGGCGTACCGGAAGAGGGAACGATAATTTCGGCTGCGACCAGGCGGTCAAGCGTTTCCTGCAGTTCGTCCTCTGGCTTCGAGGCAATCAGGCCAAGCAGCTTTCTGCCGAACTCCCGCCCCACTGTGGCCGCGATCTGGGCTGTTTCCTTGACGGTTGGCTCCAGCCGGTCGAGCTGCGATAGCAACGAGCCCTGCAGCGTGTCCGGAATCGCAATTGTCTGCAGCCTTCCTTTCAACTCGTAGCTGATGCCAGCATCCTGCAACAAATCGCCCTGCAGGACGGTCTTCGTAAGCTCTTCGACGAAAAGCGGCACGCCGTCCGTTTTGGAGACGATCTGATCGAGTACGAGATCCGGAAGCCGCTTTCCATCGGTCAGCCGTTCGATCATCGCGATGCAATCACGGCGAGAAAGCCGATCGAGATTGACCTTTACCTGATGAGGGTAAGTCCATCCTGGTTCGAAATCGGGCCGCGCCGTGAGCAGTACAAACAGCGGGGCGGCCGCCAGTCGCTCGAGCAGCAGCCGAACGAACTCCTGCGAAGACGGATCGATCCAGTGCGCGTCCTCTACAACGACGAGCACCGGCTGAATGCGCGTCGAGCTTTCGATGATGGCGACGAGCACGTCCAGCGTCCGTCGTTTAAATGAAGGCGATGAGGTGTCGATCGCAGGATGGCGCACAGTAGCTGGAATTTCCAGCAACGTTGTGAGTACGAGAACCGCTTCGTCGACATCGACTCCAAGGCTTGCGATTCCAGCCTCAAGCCGTTCGGGATCCGAAGCGCCGTGCGCGTCGGGTGCCAGGCCAAAGACGCGCCGTATCCAGCGTAATACCGGCCAAAAAGGGCTGTTGCGATGGTACGCGGAACATTGGAGCGAAATGACCGCATGGGTGTCTCCACTGATGCTATCGTCGAATGCTCGCAACACGCGGGATTTTCCGATTCCCGGCTCGCCGATCAACAGCACGCAGCGCATCTCGCCGTCAACGCTCTGCTTCCAGCGCTGCCGGATCATTTCGAGTTCCGCGGCCCGTCCGATCAGCGGCGTCATGCGATGGCCCGCCCTGACTCCAAAGCGGTCGATCGCATCCGTTTGTGCCAGCACGCGCTGGACCTGAACCGGACCCGAAATCCCTTTCAGTTCTTGCCACCCGAGATTTTCGAGCAGGAACGAACCTTCGATCAAGCGTTGAATGGCCGGGCCCACGACGATTGCGTCGGGCGGGGCGAGCGACTGCAGCCTTGCGGCGACGATTGGGGCCTCTCCGACGATCGCCTGGTGATCGAGCGTGGCTCCAGCGCCAATTGCCCCGACGACGACAAGTCCCGTCTCGATACCGATACGCAACTGCAGGCGTACGCCGTGCTCAATTTCGATGCGATCGTTGGCCTCGCGAAGCGCCGCGACGACGGCGAGAGCGGAAAGTACTGCGCGCACGGCATCGTCTTCGTGCGCGTTTGGATAGCCGAAATAAACGAGCAGCCCGTCACCGAGGTAAAGCGCGATGTGACCTTCATGAGCTTCGATCGCGCTTGCGCAGGCTTGATGATAGAAACCTAGCAGGCGCCGCATGTCCTCGGGATCGAATCGCTCCGCGAGCCCCGTCGAATCAATCAGGTCGACGAACATCACGGTGAGCTGCCGTCTCTCGGCCTCGACGGCTGCGGACGTAGACACCGAAGGCCGCTCTCCTCGTTCCTTCGCGTATCCGAGCGATCGCGCGTGGGCGTCGGTTAGTGCAGTGAGCCCTTTCGCCAGCCGCTTTCGGTCACCGAGCGTCAGGCCAAGCTCCTTCAACTCGTCATCGGAAAGGTCGCCGAGCACATCCCAATCGATCCCTTCCGAGGCGAACTTCGCAGCGTGTCCACCGAGGCCAATCTGCACCAGCCACGTTGTCATGTCGTCGGTCATCGCTGGATCTCTGGCATACCGTCCAAGACTATGATCGGCGAGGTAACGCTACTTGTCCATGCACTTCGCGCGCATTCCAACGATTGCCTGATTAGGCGACGGGAACGTTAGGCGCGTGCGGCGGTATCACTTAAGTAAGAGCATCGAACATGCGCCACGTGGCGACCTTGCGAGTATCGATGCGGGGCTCCTCACACGATCGGCGCGAAGCCGAGGTTCTAATGCCCGTCTTGACGTGCAGGCCCGCGTCCGAAGCTGGCCCTAGGCCAGGGACCTCCCCAGCCGATCGCTACTTTGTACGTCATACATTGGCCTGTTCGAACGTTTCCAGTGCATGGTCGATTTACCCAGATGTCCAACGGTGCGTTCGACGCGGGTTTGGCCAAGCAGCAATTGAACGGCTCGCAGACTCTTTCTACGTCGGTAGGTCAGTGATGCCTTCGTGCGTCGCTTTGCATGTGTTCTAGACCGGCCATTCGCGGTAGGTCGTACTCGCCGAGATCCGAATGACCTTGATGGCCGACAACGCTACGAGCCAGCGTAGGCGGTGAAGGTCCGCTGTTTGGGGCGGAGCCGGCGTTCGAATGTCCGCCTGCGGGCGTGGCCGAACGGCCGTAGTTGGCCGGGTGCCGACCCATGCAACTTGCATATGCAGGTTCAACCTCGCCAGCCAACGATCGACAGCACACGACCCATTTCTGCCGTCGGACACCTGGTCAAGCTAACGGCAGCTTCGCGAGCACAACGGTCATCCGTGCCGCGACTCCCGGTACGCTCTCGGGCCTTGCTTACGGTCGCGGATCGTTGGCCGAGGTCGGCCAAGACCGTGCCGCGGAAGTTCGCTCCAAACAGGCGCCCGTGTCTGTGACCCTCCGCCTTTTCATCAGGCTTCATGCGCGTATCCTTTCGGCGAAGCCACGTCGATGGCGCCTGGTCATCCCATTTGGACGGTACAGTCCGAGTAGCGTGTGCAGGGCTTCACCGCCGGCACTCCGACCGAATCCCAATGGCGCCGCGGTCGTCGAGGTGTATCCTGACGAGACAGCTTTCTGCTGTACGCGTTGCTGGCCGTGGCGATGCCGTCTTTTCAGCGCACCCGGCGCAGTTGGGGCAGACGAATGATGGCGTCCCCTTCTTAACCGCATGACCGGCAGGAGCCTGACGGCAGCGTGCGGCAGATGAACCCTACCTATGGTTGCGGCGCCGATGGGTAACAGCCTCCAGATCTTGTGGGACGATGGCGAGTGCGTCTTCTGTCGAGGGCGGCGCCAGGGCGATGGCGGCGACGACAACGTACTGATCGCGCGGCCCGCTGCCGAACATCCGCCACCCGCCAGCCTCGCTCGCCTCGCGCACGAATTCGGACTGAAGGACGACCTCGACGGCGCGTGGGCGGTGCGGCCGCGGGACCTGGTGCGCGAAGGCGGCCGGACTCTGCTGGTGCTCGACGATCCGGGCGGTGAGCCGCTCGCGCGGCTGCTTGGCGCGCCCATGGAGGTGGGCAGTGTCTTGCGCCTTGCCGTCGGCATCGCCGCGGCGCTGGGCAAACTCCACCAGCGCGGCCTCGTCCATAAGAACCTCAAGCCCGCCAATATCCTCGTGAACTGCGCGGATGGACAGGCGCGGTTCACCGGCTTTGGCATCGCCTCGCGGCTGCCGCGCGAGCGACAGGCGCTCGCGCCGCCCGAAACCATCGCAGGCACCCTCGCCTACATGGCACCCGAGCAGACCGGACGGATGAACCGCTCAGTCGACTCCCGCAGCGACCTCTATTCGTTCGGCGTCACGCTCTATCAGATGCTCACTGGCACGCTGCCGTTTACGGCCGCAGACCCCATGGAATGGGTGCACTGCCATATCGCCCGAAAGCCGGTGCCGCCACGCGAGCGCCTGGAGACGGTCCCTGCTCCGGTCTCCCAGATCGTCATGAAGTTGCTCGCCAAGACCGCCGAAGAGCGCTACCAGACTGCCTCCGGTGTTGAGCGCGACCTGCAGCGCTGCCTGGCCGGGTGGGAGCGTAAGCACCTCATCGATGCGTTCCCACTGGGCGAACACGACACGCCCGACCGGCTGCTGATCCCCGAGAAACTGTACGGGCGGCAGCGCGAGGTCGATACCCTGGTCGCCGCGTTCGACCGCGTGGTCAGGAGCGGCACGCCAGAACTGGTGCTGGTCTCCGGGTATTCGGGCATCGGCAAATCCTCGGTCGTCAACGAACTGCACAAGGTGCTGGTGCCATCGCGGGGGTTATTCGCCTCTGGCAAGTTCGACCAGTACAAGCGCGACATTCCCTATTCGACGCTGGTGCAGGCTTTTCAAGGCCTGGTGCAGCCGCTTCTCGGCAAGCGCGAGACCGAGCTGGCGAGCTGGCGCGGCGCATTGCTGGAGGCGCTGGGCCCGAATGCACGGCTCATGACCGACCTCATCCCCGAACTGAAGCTCATCATCGGGGACCCGCCGCCGGTCCTGGAACTTGAGCCGCAGCAGGCGCAAAGCCGTTTCCAGCTCGTGTTCCGGCGCTTCATCGGCGTCTTTGCCCGGCCGGTGCATCCGCTGGCACTGTTTCTCGACGATCTGCAGTGGCTCGACGCGGCGACGCTCGACCTGCTGGAGGATCTCCTGACCCGGTCGGATCTGCAACACCTGATGCTGATCGGCGCCTATCGCGACAACGAGGTCGATGCCGCGCATCCGCTGATGCGCAAAATTGAAGCGATTAAGGACGCCGGCGCGAAGATCGAGGGCATCAGGCTTGCGCCGCTCGCCCGTGAGCACATAGAGCTGTTGATTGCGGAGGCCCTTCACGGCGAGCCGGGACGCGCCGCCCGCCTGGCGCAGCTCGTGCAGGAGAAGACCGCCGGCAACCCGTTCTTCGTGATTCAGTTTCTGCACGCGCTAGCCGAAGAGGATTTACTCGCTTTCGATCATGACGCTGGGTGCTGGTCCTGGGATCTCGATCGCATCCATGCGAAGGGTTACACCGACAATGTGGTCGATCTGATGGTCGGCAAGCTGACCCGCCTGCCGGCTGAAACGCAGCAGGCGTTACAGCAGCTCGCCTGCCTGGGGAACGTCGCGGAGATCGCATCGCTGTCGATCGTTCTCGGCATCTCAGAGGCGCATGTCCACGCGGCGCTGTGGGAGGCGATGCGTCAGGAACTTCTTGAGCGGGCGGAGGGCTCGTACAAATTCATCCACGACCGGGTGCAGGAGGCCGCCTATTCGCTGATCCCGCAAGCACTGCGCGCCGAGGTCCATCTGCGGATTGGACGGCTGCTCGCCGCGCAGACGCCCCCCGGGAAACGGGACGAGGCGATCTTCGAGATCGTGGGTCAGCTAAATCGGGGCGCCGAGCTGATTACCGCACAAGAGGAACGGGAGCAACTGGCCGGGCTCAACCTGATCGCGGGCCAGCGCGCCAAGGGGTCGACAGCCTACGCCTCGGCGCTCACCTATCTCATCATCGGTGCGGAACTATTGAACGACGATTGCTGGGAGCGCAGGCATGAGTTGATCTTTGCGCTGGAGCTGAACCGGGACGAATGCGAGTTTTTGACCAGCCAGTTATCGGTTGCAGAGGAGCGATTAGCTGGGCTGTCAAAGCGCGCCACGACCACGGTCGAACAAGCTACCGTCGCGTGCCTGCAAATGGATGTCTACACGACGCTCGATCAAAGCGCGCGCGCGGTCGCTGTGTGTCTCGACTACCTCCGCCATGTCGGTATCGAGTGGTCGCCCCATCCGCAAGATGACGAGGTGCGACGCGAATATGAGCGCATCTGGTCACGGCTTGGGAGCCGGACAATCGAGGAACTTATCGGTGGGCCCCTGATGGAGAACCCGGCTTCCCTCGCGACCGTCGATGTTCTGACTAAACTCTGGACGCCGGCCTTGTTTACGGATGAGAACCTGGCTTGCCTGACGATCTGCAAGGCCGTCAGTCTCAGCCTTGAGCGGGGCCATTGCGATGCTTCATGCGTCCCGTATGCCCTGCTCGCGAGGATCGCCGGACCGCGTTTCGGCGACTACGAGGCTGGATTTCGATTCGGCCAGCTCGGCTACGAACTCGTCGAACGACACGGGCGCTTCGAGGCGAGGACATATCTTGCCTTCTCGATTTTCGTGGTGCGCTGGAAGAAACACGTGCGAGCCTGCCCTGACCTGCTGCGCCGCGCGTTCGAAGCGGCGAACCGGATCGGGGACCTCACGTACGGGGCCTACGCGTGCAACAACCTCAACTCGGACCTGCTCTTCGCCGGCGAGCCGCTGCCAGAAGTGCAAGGCGAAGCCGAACATGGCCTTGCTTTCGCCGGGAAGGCGCGGTTCGGCCTTGTCATTGACATCATCACTGCGCAACTCGCGCTGATCCGGATGCTCCGCGGCCTGACGCTGAAATTCGGTTGCTTTGACGACGGACAGCTCAATGAGCTTCGCACCGAAGACCATTTGTCCAGCAACCCGGCCCTGGCGATCGCTGCATGTTGGTACTGGATCCGGAAATTGCAGGCACGCTGTATCGCTGGCGACTATGCGGCGGCTTTGGACGCCGCATCGAAGGCGCAACGGTTGCTCTGGACCTCAGTTTCTTTCAGTGAGGAAGCCGAATATCACTTTTACGGCGCGCTGACGCATGCCGCCTCGTGCGACTGTGAACCGGCGGGTGAGCGGCCGCAGCACCTGGAGGCGCTGCGTGCGCATCACAGGCAACTGCAGGTCTGGGCGAAGAATTGCCCGGAGAACTTTGAGAACCGTGCTGCGCTGGTCGGTGCTGAAATCGCTCGCCTGGAGGGCCGCGGGCTCGATGCCGAGCTGCTCTACGAGAAGGCCATCCGCTCGGCCCAGGCAAACGGCTTTGTTCACAATGAGGCACTCGCCAATGAACTCGCGTCCCGCTTTTATGCGGCGCGGGGTCTTGAGAAGATTGCCCGCCTGTATCGGCAGGACGCCCGCTACGGCTACCAGCGATGGGGCGCCGAAGGGAAGGTGCGGCAACTCGACGAGAAGTATCCGCACCTTGGGACGGAAGCGTCCGCGCCCAGCGGGACGGGCACGATCGGGACACCGGTCGACCGCCTCGACCTCGCGACCGTGATCAAGGTGTCGCAGGCCGTCTCGGGTGAGATCGTTCTTGAAAAGCTGATCGATACGCTCATGCGCACGGCGATTGAACAGGCCGGCGCCGAGCGCGGCCTGTTGATTCTGCCACGCTGCGGTGAGCAGCACATTGCCGCAGAAGCCACGACCCGCGTCGACTCGACTCATGTGGAACTGTGCGACGTACCAGTGAGCACCGCAGTGTTGCCGGAGTCGGTCCTCTATCACGTCCTGCGCACCCGGGAGAGCCTCGTTCTTGACGATGCCGCGCTCGAGCCATCGTTTGCCGGGGACCCCTACATCGGTCAGCGGAGGGCTCGTTCCGTTCTCTGCCTGCCCCTGATGAATCAGGCCAGGCTCATAGGCGCGCTTTACCTCGAAAACAATCTGACCACGCGGGTGTTCGCGCCGGCCCGGATTACGGTGCTCCGGCTCCTCGCTTCTCAGGCGGCGACTTCGCTTGAGAATACCCGCTTGTACCGCGACCTCGAACAACGCGAAGCCAAAATCCGGCGCCTTGTAGAGGCCAACATCATCGGGATCATGATCTACGATCTCGATGGCAAAATCATCGAGGCCAACGACGCGTTTCTGCGCATCGTGGGTTACGACCGCGAGGACCTCATGGCGGGCCGGCTACGCTGGATGGACCTCACGCCACCGGAATGGCTAGCCCGTGACCTGAGTCAATGGATACCACAACAGAAAGTGACTGGGCGCCTGGAACCGTTCGAAAAGGAGTACGTCCGGAAAGACGGCAGTCGCGTGCCCGTGCTGATCGGCGTCGCCACGTTCGAGGAGGGCGGAAACGAGGGTGTCGCTTTCGTGCTCGATCTGACGGACCGCAAGGAAGCGGAGCACCGCTTGCACGAGTCCTACGAGATGCTGCGGGAACTCACTTCCCATCGAGAGACGGCTCGGGAGGAAGAGCGCAAGCACATTGCGCGGGAAATGCACGACGAACTGGGACAACACCTCACCGCGCTTCGTATGGGAGCATCGGTACTAGCTATGCAGCTTGGCGACGGTCACTCTGAGCTCGTCGAACAGGCCCGGGCATTGACCGCCCTGGTAGACACCACCATGCAGGTGGTCCGGGGCGTCATCGCGTCGCTACGCCCTGCAGCACTAGACGCGGGCATTGTGGCTGCGCTCGAGTGGCTCGCTGCCGAATTCAACCGCAATCCGTGCACGGTGTGTCGCCTCCGCTTGCAGGACGAGACTCTCGTGCTGGGCGAGGACCGCGCTATCGTGCTGTTTCGCGTCGCCCAGGAGGCGCTGACCAACGTTGCCCGTCACGCTGCGGCCATGCAGGTGACCATCACGCTCGAGCGAACGCCCGATGCCTGTCTGCTGGAAGTACGGGATGACGGAAAAGGATTCGATCCTCTGGCGACCAGAAAAAGATCGTTCGGGCTGGCGGGGATGAAGGAGCGCGTGCTGATGCTGGGTGGTCAAATCGATCTTGTCAGTTCACCGGGAAACGGCACCACGATCAAGGTATGTCTTCCCGTTCATAAGGGTGTGCCAACGTAGCCGCCCAGAACGAAAAGGCTCCCGAGGGGGCTACAAAAAAGCGCCCACGGGGTGTGCGGTTATGAAATGAACCGTTGCGACCAATCCGGCTCCTGGGTTTGGGTTACCTCGTTGATACCGCACCACGCAATGAATCTTGCCGCGAGATACGCGACGGACATGCTCTGCATATGAAGGTCCGGTGTCGAGGCCGAGCCGACGTTTGAACGTCCGTATGAGAGCTCGAGCGAGCGGCCGCAGTTGGCCGCTTATTGCGTTACGCTACCGCGTCATGTCGATCCGTTGGGAGCCCTGCGGTTGCCCGTGCCGACCTGGATCGTGTCTTCACGCCGAGTCGACCCGATCGCACTCAGCGTCGCGCTGTCCCGTATGCGCAACCTGCTCGCCAAACTGCAGGGCGGCAAGCTGGGCATAAAGCGGCGAACTCAAAAGCAAGTCGGCGTGGCGGCCCTGCGCGACGATGCGGCCTTGCTCCAGCACGACGATGCTATCCGCTTGCTGTACGGTCGCGAGGCGGTGCGCGATGACCAGCGTGGTGCGGTTCTGCGCGGCATTGTCCAGCGCCTTTTGGACGAGGCGTTCGCTGGCAGCGTCGAGTGCGCTGGTGGCCTCGTCCAGCAGCAGGATGGGCGGATTCTTCAGGATCGCGCGGGCGATCGCAATGCGTTGGCGCTGTCCGCCAGACAGCCGTACTCCGCGCTCGCCTAGAAACGTGTCGTAGCCTTGCGGCAGTGCTTCGATAAAGCCGTCCGCAGCGGCCATTTCGGCAGCCCGCTGCACTTGCGGGAGTGTGGCGTCGGGCGCGCCGTAGCGGATGTTGTCGAGCACGCTGCCCGAAAAGATCACCGATTCCTGCAGCACTACCCCAATTCCCCTGCGCAACTCGACGAGCGGCACCTGCCGCGTCGGGACACCGTTGATCAGAATGCTGCCGGCCTGTGGGTCGTAAAAGCGCAGCAGCAGTTGGAACAGCGTGGTTTTGCCGGCGCCGGACGGTCCAACCAGCGCGACATGTTCGCCCGCGCGGACGTCGAGCGAGAGCCCGGCGAGTGCAGCGATGCCGGGGCGGGACGGATACGAAAAGCTAACATTGTCGAAGCGGATGCCGTCCCCGCGCGCCGGCAGCGTGACCGTGGCCTCGGCCTGCGCCACCGGCGAGCGTGCCGCCAGCAGTTGCAATAAACGTTCGGTAGCGCCGGCAGCCCGCTGCAGATCGCCCCACACTTCGGCGACAGCGCCCACGGCCCCGGCGGTGAACACCGCATAGAGGATGAACTGGGACAACTGGCCAGCCGTCATCCGCCCGGCTAGCACAGCCTGCGCCCCAAGCCAGAGGACGAACACGACGGCGGCGAATACCAGCACGATAACCACGGCGGTCAACCAGGCACGCGCCCGAATGCGCTTGAGCGCGGTCTCAAAGGCCACCTCCACCGCGCCGGCAAACCGCCGCGCCTCAAAGGACTCCTGCGTGTACGACTGGACGGTCGGCATGGCATTGAGGACCTCGCCCGCCAGCGCGCTCGCGTTCGCTACCTTGTCCTGGCTGGCGCGCGAGAGGCGGCGCACGCGCCGACCGAAGACAACGATGGGAGCGACCACCACCGCCAGCGTGGCGATGATGTAGCCTGACAGCACAGGGCTGGTCACTGCCAGCATCGCCACGCCACCGGTAAGCAGGAAGAAGTTGCGTAACCCCAGCGACAGGCTGGTGCCCACCACCGTCTGAATCAAGGTGGTGTCGGTGGTGAGCCGCGACAGCACCTCTCCGGTCTGCGTGGTTTCGAAGAACTGCGGGCTCATCTCCAGCACGTGGTCGTAGACCGCACTTCGCAAATCGGCCGTGACCCGCTCGCCCAGCCACGACACGAGGTAGAAGCGCAGTGCCGTGGCGCCGGCCAGTACCAGCGAAACGGCGAATAACGCGAGGAAATAGCGATCGATATGCGTACGGTCACCCGCAGCAAAGCCACGGTCAATCAGGTATTTGAACGCCACCGGCAACGCCAGTGTGGCGCCCGCCGACGTCACCAGCGCCAGGAACGCGAGCGCCCAGCGCCCGGCATACGGGCGCATGAAGGGAAACAGGGCAAACAGGGGGCCTATAGTCCGCGAAGGCGGCGAAGGCGGGACAGCGTCTGGCATGAGGATTCCCGAGCGGGTAGAAGTTCATCTCGATTGTGCCAGTCCTACAGATTCGAAGGCAGCGGTCGCGTGCTTGCCGCGACTCCCCATATGTATCAAGATCAAATCGATCTTCTCAGGAATGAGCCATTGCCATGACAGACAAATCCGATTCGGACGAACTGAAAGGACCCGGTGGCTTGACGTTGCGCCAGATCCACGAACAGGTACAGAAGAGCGTCGAGCGCGACCGCGAAGAGCAGGTAAAGCGTAATACTACCGCTGCGCAACAGGGTCGATGGCAACGTTGGGTACGCTACGTGTGGGCCCGCAGTGGCCGTCGCTAAGATGGCTTGATACGAAATGCGCCGGTCGCGATTGCCGAGTCGGGAGCAAACGTTAATCGCCGAGCCGGGCCGGTCATAGCGTGTCTGCGAGCGGCACGACCCGACCGAGGCTGTGTGAAAACGTTCCGCGGGTAGCAGCGAGAAGTTGGGGTAAAACGCGATCGAAGGAAAGAACTTCGCAGCTTTTCAATTGGTAGCGCGGCGATGGGCGTTCTCACGCCCTCATCGCCTCCATCAATGCCTTCGTACCCAGGATATTCATCGCTCGCTTGAGGTTGTAGGCTAATACGTGAAGGCTCATCTCGGTTCGAACACGTGACAGCGTCTTTGTCAGAAAGTGCACAGAGCCCATCCAGAACTTGAGCGTTCCGAACGGATGCTCGACCGTCTGTCGTCTCAGCCTCGCGGCGTCCGGCGTCTGATCGAGTCGGCGCTGCATTTCTTCAAGTACGTTCTCATGTTCCCACCGCGTGACTCTTCGGTACGGACTCGGCGTGCACTGCGGTTTCAGTTGGCATTTCGGACACGCTGACGGCCAGTATTTATGGATCGTCAGGCCGGCCTCAACGGTCGTGAAGCGCCAAATGGCCCGCTCTCCCGCCGGGCAACGATACGCGTCGTCGGATTCGATATAGACGAAGTCCCGTTTATCAAAGCGACCCTCGGCCTTGCTGTTTGAGGTCAGCGGCTTCGGGACCAGCGTCTTGATTCCGTCCTGCTCGCATCGCAGAATTTCCTCACTCTTGTAGTAACCACGATCAGCAAATGCGGTTAGCTGATTTTCACCAATCGCATCTCGCGCCAGTTTGGCCATCGCGGCTAGCTGGGAACGATCGTGGCCGACATTGACGACCTCATGCGCAACGATCATGTGGTTCTTGAGATCTCCAGCGGTCTGCACGTTATAGCCGACCATTCCTGTGCCACGACCGCTGGTTGCCATTGAGCGCGCATCCGGATCAGTTAGCGAGATCTGGCCGTCTGGAGCTGCACGCATGCGCGTTTCGATCTCGCCGCGTTTCTGCATCTGCGCCTTGATCTTAAATATCTTTTCTTTCAGGTGCGGGACGCGTCCCTCCGGTAGGCTCGCTGGCTCACGATCGGCCCGATCCAGTTTATCCATGTAACGGCCGATACTTTGCTCGAGTTGTTCCATGCGAGCCTTGAGCTTGTGGTCCGTGAAGTTCTTGTCGCGGTTGTTGACCGCTTTGAACTTGCTTCCATCGATGGCAACGGTGGCATCTGAGAACAGCTTCAGTTGCCGGCAAAGCATCACAAACTCCCGGCAGACTTTGCGGATCGCGTTGCCGTTGTCTTTGCGGAAGTCAGCGATGGTTTTGAAGTCCGGCGTCAACTGGCCCGTCAGCCAGATCAGTTCAAGATTGCGCTGTGTTTCGCGCTCAAGACGACGACTCGATTGAAGCCGGTTCAGGTACCCATAGATGTACAGCTTAAGCAAGGTCGATGGGTGATATGCAGGTCGACCGGTTAAAGCTGGTGCAGCACGTTCGAAGCCAAGACTCGCCAGATCAAGCTCGTCGACAAAGACGTCAATCACGCGGACAGGGTTCTCGGCGTCGACGTAATCGTCGAGAGACTCAGGCAGCAACGCGACTTGCTCTCGCGCCGCGCTTTCGATGTATCGCTTCATGGGCCACCATTGGAAAACGTGTTGACTAACCATAGGCGATCAACGTGTTTCCACACAGCCTCGACCCAGAGCTGACGTTACCCATTGCCGAAAGCGGCCGTTCAACGTTCGAGGATAAAAGCCACGAAGAACCGTCTTCCTGCGAGCCTTGTGTGTCTGAGCATGAGCCAACCACTAGGTGGCGGCCCGGGCCGCGCGCAACTCGTTTCGGTAACCATCACAAAGGTGCAGCCCTGCCATTTGAATTCAGCCCTTGGAGTAGCTGCCCTCGTGTTTCGGCAGGGCGTCAGGTACATGAACCCACGGTAACTTGCTCGATGTCCAAGTGTGATGCTCAGGAGGAACCAGGTCCGGCACGTCGAGACTGCATGTCGTAATGTCAATCTCGTCGGGGAAATCGTCGTGTTGATAGGTCAATTGCGTGCCACAGTCCGGGCAGAAAGTTCGCAAAACCGCTTTACTGCATGCGAAGCTCCTTGGTTCGCCATGGACGAACCGAAACTCGGATCGCTTGACGCTAAACCAGGCGACGAACGGGGCCGCAGATGCGCGGCGACAGTCTGCGCAGTGACAAACTGTGGAGTTGAAGGGTGTATCCAACACTTCATAACGGACTTCTCCGCAAAAACAGCGACCTTTGAGCATTGCTCCCTCCGTGGCGTGACAGTCGCCCGCAGCGCAACGATCGTATGCGCCCGCCAATTGTAGAGGTCCGGGCTGAAGATCTCGCAGGGTCGATAGCGCAGGTGGCGCTCGAACTAGGGGATAGCGCCTCGGTCGGCTGTTTCCTTTCCGAGTGTAACGGCGACTGACCGCTTTCGGCTACCAGTTCGAATGGCCGTTCCTGGCCGAGCGGTGACGACTAACTAACCAATAACGCGGCCATCTGCGCCGTAGACTTCACACTCGTCGCCTTGTACCTTTGCTTCGAGCTTCCGTGCTAACTGCCACATCTTGCCGAGAATCGCGACGTCAGGATTCTTGACTACTACATTGCCTTGCCGGAAATCAAACCATGCCATGTTCCCACTTACAGCGGTTCCGGCATGGGCTGTCCAGACGGCCAATCCCTCGCTATCTATCCGCAGGACGTTGGCGTCGCCAACGATCGCACTCGCATAACCGTCGAGACGCATATCTGGGTCGGACTGAACGAGTGCCTTCCACTCGTCGATACCAATTTTGAGTCCGCTTTCGTCAAACCAATTTTCCTTGCGGGTGATGTGGACGTCGTATCCCATATCTATGTCCCCGAACTCGCAGTTAGTCTGCAAAGCAGCATCGTCAGCGATCTGGCAGCCTCGGTCGAGTGCCCGCTTCTGGCCGGCTGGTGCCTGATGACGCTCCGTGGGAGCCGACGCACAAGGGCCCTCCGATACGCCTTGGCAAGGTGGTAACCGAGGGTTTCACGGGATGAAACTTTCGCTCGTATCCGCCGATAACTCGAGCAGGAACCACCGGATGGCCGCCGGACAGTCCGCCGGCGCCACACGGCGCGCCCATACACATGCCACTTCGCACGGCAGCCCTGCGCGGTTTCCATTCATTTGCACGAGGACTCAGGATGCACAAGCTCAGTTTTACGCAGAAGCTTTGGCTGCCGTTGATCATCAGCCTCGTCGCGTTGCTCGCTGTCTCCGTATCGGCGGCGTGGCAGTCGCGCGAGACGCGCATCGAAGAACGTAAGCACGACCTCACGAACATCGCGCACGTCGGACTCAGCATCGTGACGGAGTATGCGGCGCTGGCGCAAAGCGGCGCGTTGCCGGAGGCGGATGCCCGCAAGGAGGCACTCGAACGCCTGCGCGGCGTCCGCTACGGCGAAGACGGCTACTTCCTCGTGATCAATTCGAAGCCGCAGATGGTAATGCATCCGATCAAGCCGGCACTCGAAAGCAAGGATCTCGCGGGCAGCGCCGATGCCGACGGCCGTCACCATTACGTGACGTTCGCGTCGACCGCACAGGCGCCGGACGGCGGCTTCGTCGACTACGTGTTCCCGCATTCAGGCGCGGCGTCGACACAGGCGGTCGGCAAGATCGGCTACGTGGTGCGCTATGCGCCGTGGGATTGGATCATCGCAACCGGCGCCTATGTTGACGACATCGACGCTGCGTTCATGGCGTCGTTGTGGCTGGTCGGCGCGATCTTCGTGGCCGTGTCCGCGGTCCTCGTGACGCTCGTCGCGGTGACGAACCGCAGCATCGCGCGCATGGTCGGCGGCGATCCGGCCTACGCGGCGAACGTGGCGGACGCGATCGCATCGGGCGACCTGACAGTGGCGATCCGCACGCGCAACGGCGACACGTCGAGCCTCCTACACGTAATGCAGCGGATGCGCGACGCGTTGACGGATACCATCTGCCAGATCAAGCATGCGTCCGACAACGTCGCGTGCGGCGCGAACGAGATCGCGAACGGCAACGCGGACCTGTCGTCGCGCACCGAGAGCCAGGCGGCGTCGTTGCAGGAAACGGCGTCGAGCATGGAGCAGATGACGGCGATGGTCCGCCAGACTGCAGACAACGCGCGCACTGCCAGCGAGCTTGCGGCCGGCGCCGCGAAAATCGCGAACCGCGGCGGCGACATGGTCACGCAGGCCGTCGCGGCGATGAAGGGGGTCTCGAACGAATCGGGTCGCATGGTCGAGATCATCGCGACGATCGAGGGCATCGCATTCCAGACCAACATCCTCGCGCTGAATGCTGCGGTTGAGGCAGCACGCGCGGGCGAGCAAGGCCGCGGCTTCGCAGTCGTCGCGAGCGAGGTGCGCAGCCTCGCGCAGCGTAGCGCGACCGCGGCGAAGGAAATTCGCGAGCTGATCAGTCATGCGGTGGGCAGCGTCGGCAGTGGTGCAACGCTGGTCGAAAACACCGGCTCGACGATTGACGAAGCGCGCGACGCGATCATGCGTGTGACCGGTGTCGTGCAGGAAATCGCTGCGGCCGCGGCGGAACAGAGCGCCGGCATCGACCAGGTGAATCTCGCGGTCACGCAGATGGACAGCATGACGCAGCAGAACGCGGCGCTCGTCGAGCAGGCGGCGGCCGCGGCACAGTCGCTGAAGGAGCAGGCGATGAGTCTGCAACGCGCGGCCGCGGCGTTTCAGGTGGGCGACGCTGACGCTAACGGTGGTGCACAGCTCGCGCCGGCTTCGGCGCAGCACCGCGCAGTGTTCGCGTAAGGACGCGCACCGCAATCTCGCGGCGAACCTCGCGTTTCATGGCACGTCTGCGCGTTTTTTTGGACCGTCACCTTGCGACCCGGTTCAGCCATTCGATCCAGCAGTACGGAAGTCGGCTTCCCTTTTCAAAGCGGTCATGCAAGCCCGTCAGCGCTTCCGCAAAAGTTCGACCAACAGGACATCGGTGTCATCCCGTGCGCGTATCGAGACGGATGGCTCGCCGCTGACGGCCACTCCATCTTCCACGTCGATCCGGCCGTGATCGGTGACGAGATAGGCCTTATGCCGCGACAGCAACCTGTGATGCACGGTGACGCCGTCCCGCAGCGCCGCGATGCAAACACGCGCGTCGGCGTTGAGCGGTAAGCGCCCGCCGACGCAGCCAGATCTGATACAGCTGCAACGGCGCGCTTTCCTCATTGCGCTCGGCATGATTTACGGATGCGCCAGCACTCATCGCCTGAACCATGATGTTGCTTCCGTTCCAACGCGTGGATGCGGTCATCGAAGACCGCGTCCACGCGCCTGACGCGCGCTCAATGCACGTTCAAATCTGCTGCTGGCCACCGTCGACGAACAGTTCGACGCCGTTCACGAAACTCGCGTCGTCCGATGCGAGGAACAACGCTGCACTCGCGATTTCTTCAGGCTCACCGAGGCGCGCCATTGGAATCTGGGCAGCAAGGTAATCGGCGAGGCCTTGCCGTTGCGACGCGTCCGGGCCTGCCAGGTCGAGCAGGCCTGGCGTGCGCGTCGCGCCAGGGCTGATGGTGTTGACGCGGATGCGGCGGTCCTTCAGGTCCAGAATCCAGCTGCGTGCAAAGGAGCGTACTGCCGCCTTCGAAGCCGAATACACGCTGAATGCGGCCGTGCCCGCGCTACCTGCCGTCGAGCCGGTGAGAATCACCGATGCGCCTTCAGCGAGCAGCGGCAGCGCCTTTTGCACGGTGAACAGCACACCCTTCACGTTGCGGCTGAATGTGTCGTCGTAGTGTTCTTCCGTGATGTTGCCGAGTGCCAGCATCGAACCGCCGCCGGCGTTCGCGAACAGCACGTCCAGACGGCCCTGCTCCTCCTTGATCTGCGCATACAGCGCATCGAGTTCGCCGAGCTTAGTCGAGTCGACGCGTACGGCCGTCGCATTGTGGCCTGCTGCGCGAATCCCCTTCACGGCGGCGTCGAGTTCGGCCTGACGGCGGCCGGTGATGTACACATGCGCGCCTTCGGCGGCGAAGCGTTGCGCGGTCGCAAGACCAATGCCGCTGGTTGCGCCGGTGACGAGTGCGATCTTGTTGTCGAGTTTGCGTGCCATGGTGTTGCTCCTTCGATCAGTAGTTGGATGACATGGTTGGGTCGCGGCGTTTCGTGTTGCGTGCTGCGATGTAAGGAGAATATCGACGCGCTTATCTTTTCGAAATAGAATGAATCGCAAACCAACGTTGCAAAATTGAAAAGATGGGAGATATGGCCAGGCTGCCCGATTTCGAAGGACTAGCGATGTTTGCCAAGGTGGCGGAGGAAGGATCGTTCGCGGCCGCGGCGCGCGCGATGGGGGTGTCGGTGGCGACGGTGTCGCGGGGCGTTGCCCGCCTGGAAGACCGGCTGGGCGCGCGGCTTTTCAACCGCACCTCGCGCCAGCTGTCTCTCACGGAGTTCGGCCAGACGATCTGCGAGAAAGCCGGCGAGATCTATCGTCAGGCTGAGGAAGCGGAGAGCGCCGCTCGCGAAATGTCAGTGCAGCCGCGCGGGCTGGTGCGCCTCGCCGTGCCGATGTCGTTTGGCCTGCGCTGGGTCGCGCCGCTGCTGCCGGGCTTCTTTCGCGCGTATTCCGAGGTGTCGATCGATCTGCATCTGTCGGATGCCTCGGTCGATCTGGTCGCCAATGGCTTCGACGCGGCGCTTCGCATCGCGGCGCTGCCGAATTCGTCGCTGGTGGCGCGGCGGCTATGCGCGGTGACGCAATACGTGGTTGCGTCGCCGGACTATCTGAAGCGCGAGGGGCGGCCCACGCATCCACGCGAACTTATGGACCGGCCGTGTCTGTCATACGCGTATCGCGCGCGCAGCGATGTGTGGCGCTTCACGAACGACGCCGGTGACGAAGAGTCGGTCATGCCGACCGGTCCGCTGCGCGTGACCAACTCCGATGCGCTGTTGCCCACATTACTCGACGGCCTCGCAATCGCCGAATTGCCCGAGTTCATCGCCGGCGAATATCTCGCCGATGGCCGCCTCGAAGCGATTCTCACCGACTGGTCACTCACGAAGGGCGGCCTCTATTTCGTCACGCCGTCTGCGCGAGCGCGGCCCGCGAAAGTAAGCGCGCTGTCCGATTACTTCGCGCAACACCTCTCCGATCCCTCGTGGCGATGGCCACGGTAATGCGCGAGCGCCGTCGACGCCGGCTGTCCGAGTGAATGACTGTCATCGCAATTATGCAATGATAGATATCAGATACTTGCTCCGGGATGGAAGGCCGCGCGAAGGGACTCGAAGCGATAGGAGGCGCCATCGCCTTCTCTCGCGAAGGCCGCTTTGCGGATCGAAGCGGCCTGCCGAAATCTCGCGTCGATTGATCACTTATGGCCGGGTCCCGCCTCATCGATTGGCAGAATTGCTTTGGTCTTGCACAACTACGACCGGCAGCACGCGACCGATGCGTCCAACGCTTTCTCGCTGAATGCACTTACTAACCGGTGCATAAATAAGCGAACATAAATCGACGCCATGGTCTAAGCTTTAAAGGGCTTAGGGAGAGGCGGGATGCGCGAGGACGACGGCCGGCAGCTTTCACATGCAACGCTTGAAGAGATCCGTATCCGGGCGGTCAAGCGCGTCGAAGCTGGCGAGTCGCCGGAGGACGTGATCCGCACGCTCGGATTCTCGAGGGCGCGTATTTACGAGTGGCTGGCGGCATGGCGCGAAGGGGGGATCGAGGCGTTGCGAGCCAAGGCAATCCCTGGTCGACCGATGAAGCTGTCGTCCGAGGCTATCCGCTTCGTCTATCAGACGGTCACAACGAAGAACCCCATCCAGATGAAGTTCGAGTTTGCATTGTGGACGCGAGACATGGTGCGGGAGTTGATTCGCGAACATTTCAACGTCAGGCTCTCCGAGGTGTCGGTCGGTCGACTGCTGCGCAAGCTCGGGCTTTCACCCCAGCGTCCGCTTGCGCGTGCGTACCAACGCGACCCTGAACTGGTCGAGTCGTGGATGCGCGACGAATACCCGGCCATTGCCGGGCAGGCCAAACGCTGCGGGGCACAGATCTTCTTCGTCGACGAATCGACGGTGCGATCGGACTATCACAGCGGCACGACCTGGGCACCGGTCGGTCAAAACCCGGTAGTCGAAGTCACTGGCGCGCGCTTCAAGATGAACCTGATCTCCGCGATCAGCCCGCGTGGCCAACTTCGATTCATGTGTTTCGAAGGCAGCTTCAAGATCTCCGTGTACGTCGACTTCGTCAAACGGCTGATGCTCACCGCCGATGCGCCTGTCTTCCTGATTGCCGATGGTCATCCGGTACATCGTTGCAAAGCGATCCGGCAGCTTGCCGCGGAATCGAATGGGCGCCTTTGTCTGTTCTTGCTTCCTGCTTACTCGCCAGACCTGAACCCGGACGAGCTGGTATGGGGTTATCTCAAACATCACAGGATCGGCAAGCTTGCCATCAAAGGTCCCGGGCATCTCAAGCAGCGAGTTCGAGCGGTTCTGCGCTCGTTGCAGAAGATTCCAGCCTTGGTCCGATCCATGTTTCAACATCCGTCAGTCCGCTACGCGGCTTGACCCATGTCCGGTTACTTTGTTTCGGCTTAGTAACAGCATGGTTGACGTCCTGTATGAAGACGCCCGCAATGACAAGCTCACCGGACTCATGCGCCGCGCCGCCTTTGAATCCGAGTACGGCCGCTTCCAGGATGGGTGGCTCAACAGACTGCTGGTCATCGATTGCGACAGGTTCAAAAGCGTGAACGGCACGCTCGGGCACTGCACCGCGGAGCTTGTCCTTCAACGGGTTGCCGCCGCGATCAGAGGCAGCGTCCGTGGATGGGATCTTGCGTGCCGGTGGGGCGGTGACGAATTCGTTGTGCTTCTCCCCCATACGAAACCGGAGGACGGAATGCGCGTTTGCGGAGCGCATACGCACCGCCGCTGAGACGATGGAACGGCATGGAGTCACGCTGTCAACGGGCGTGGCCACCAATACCAAGGCAGAGCCGCTGGCATCGGTCATCGAGCGCGCCGACGCGGCGATCGACGACGCAAAGCAAGCGGGCAGAAATACGGTCGTGTTCGCCTAATCCGGATTGCCGTATGCCCAGGCCCCCGGCGCCGCAGATCGCGCAATTGCCGCTCGATGCGCACCGCCAGCTTGTCCGGCTGGGCACCGATAAAAGCGGTAGCGACCCAGCCGCCTGCCGTTCGCTCAGGCTTGCGGAAATTCGCGCAAAAGAAGTCCTGACGACTGAAGCGATCAGAGACGGTCAGTATCGGTTCCGGGGGAGTTGGGCGAGGATTTTGAGCCTTTCTGATCCTCAGTTGGCCGCCTCGCGGGCGGCTCTTTGAGCACGCCCAGTTCCAATGGCGTGGTGGTGGCAGCCGGCCTGCGTCGGGGCTCACTGTTCCCATCGATCGCCTGTTCGCGCTCGTCCTCGCCACCATCGTCAGGCTGCGACCGTGCGTTGGGTCCGCTCGGCGGGGTGTGAAGCCGCATGTGCGGTACCGGCATCTCAATGCCCGCCTCGTCCATCTTGCGCTTAAGCCGTGCGTTAAACGCCCGCGCCACGCTCCACTGTTGCAGCGGCCGCGTCTTGATCTGCCCTTTCACCACCATCCAGTTCGATTCAAAGCGGTCGAGCCCCCACACTTCAACAGGCGCGAGTATTTCGTTGCGCAGACGATAATCTGCCTGCAGATCGGCGCCCACTTGCACAATCATGCGCGACACTTCGTCGAGATCAACGGTGAACGGCACCCGCACCTCGAATACCGCATTGGCGAAATCGCGCGACAGGTTCTTCACGATCTTGATCTGCGAGAAGGGGATAGTGTGAACCGCGCCTTGTCCGTCACGTAAGCGAACCGTGCGGATCGTCAGGTCCATGACGATGCCGGAATGACTGCCGTCAATCTCAATCCAGTCGCCGGCCGAGATCGTCTCCTCGACAATGATGAAGAGCCCCGTGATCAGGTCGGTGACAAGCGCCTTCGCACCGAAGCCGACCGCAAGACCGATTACGCCCGCACCGGCCAGGAGAGGCGTCAGATTGACGCCTAGCGTGGCGGCCGCGACGATCGCGGCGAGGGTCGCCACCGTCGTGAAAACCGCGTTGCGCACGAGCGGCAACATCGTGCGTGCGCGCACACCGGGATCGAGTGCCTTGCTACGCGAACTGCTCGGGCCCAGCGCGTTGAGAATCGCGGTATCGCACAGTATCCATATGAACCAGGCGCCGAAGACCGTCGCGATGACTGTTACGAGCGCATGCTTGAAACTGGGTGTCATCGCACTGTGCTTGATCATTCGAGCGATCGGGCCGCTCCACAGGTCCAGTTCGAATTTAATGAACGCGAGCCACATCAGGAGAGTGAGCAGCGTGATCGCGAAGCGCAACAGTCGCATCAGGTGCGGCGCGCGGCGGTGTGCGCGCGTGTCCCTTCTACGCGTCACGTGCATGAGCAGCGCTGACACGAACAGCGTGAGCACGAGTAACAGCGCACTGAGCAGCGACGGCTGTAATACGTTCTCTTCCGAACCGCGCGCATCGATGATCGCCACGACCGAGGCAATCGCGATTAAAAGGATCGGGATGTGCCATAGCGATGCGAGGATATCGAGCGCTTCCGTTGCGAGTTTGTGATCACGCCTTCGTTTATACGGGCGATTGCGTATCAGATGCGTGACGGGCCGCCGGTAAGCGAGTGCGAAATAACCGATCAGGACCGCCGCCGCCACGTTTGCCGATGCGGACACGAGCCCGGCGAGATTCACGCCGAGCAGGCCTGTGACGACCGGATTGGCCGTCGCGTCACCGAGCGCACCACACGCACCGATCGCGAAAAGCGGCCAACGACTTTGCGCGAGCAGTTGGTGAACGGCGACACGCCGGTGTGCCGTGTTAAACGCCGAGAAGACGATTAGGCAGATCGCCGAGAAAAGCAAGCCCGCGACTATGGCATAGACGATCACAAGCCCCAGCGTGCTGCCGAGCGCGTCGGGCATTCCCCGCATGAACAGCGCCACCGCCACGAATGCAATGACCCATGGCGCCGTACGCCAAAATGCGAAGCTCAATAGTTCGAACGACGTTGGATTCGGTTCGAGCGCGGCCTTCCAGCCATATCGTGCACTGACGCGCCGGCGCAGATAGACCAACAGGCCAGCGCACGCGCCCCAGCCCGCAAGCGTCGCGATCAGGCCAAGCAGGACCTGGCCGAACGGCTCCCGGCTCCCGCCACCAAGAATGGTCCACAACTCGTTAGCCGCTGCGCTCGAACGGGCCGCCCAGTAGTGCAAGGGGGTGCGGCCCTCACTCAGATCCGTCTCGACAGACGCAATGCTTGACGCAATCGTGCCGAGCAGGTCGCTGTTGCCCTGTCCGGACGACACCGGCGCCGTAGGTACCGTGGGTGATGCACTTTGGGTACCTGCACGCAGTCCCTTCAACTGGGCGACCAATTCTTTGCGTTTCGGATCGCTCTCGAGCGTGCCGATCAGGCTGTCCAGCGAACGCGCAAGTTCGGCCTGACTTGCGGGCGTTGGTGCCGATGCAGCCTGCGCCGCCGAGGCTGGCGGCGCGGGACCTCCCGTCGCACCGTTGATTAGGTTTTGCAGCCCGGCGGGCAAGGCGGCGGTCGCCGGATTGAAGGCCACCGTCGCCAGAACGAGGAAGCAGGTCGCGGCCAGCCGAAAGCAGGCGCACTCTATGGCGCGCCACACGCCGGGGCGAGCCCGCCGTCTGACGAAGACCATGGCATGGCTGAATTCTCCCCGCATGCATGCGTGCATGGAGCCCCCTTCCGAAAGGTCACCCCTGTGAGAGCTGGGTCGTCCGGCTAACGCTTTGCGAAAGGCCCTGAGGCGCCCGAACTGTACTTTGTGCGGATAACGGGTAAAAGCTTACATCACCACGAAGCCCCGCCCCTTCCATGCCCCTTCGGCCCTCTCAAATGAAGGACGCAGCGCGTAGGCAGCGAAAGTCTCACCGCGCCACCGACGAGCGGTGGCGAGCCGAGCCCCTGCCGGTCCGCTTGCGGCTTGTGTGCAGGCGCAGACTCGCGCCCCTTTCGAACGTGAGTGTCACGAATATCAACGCCACGCGCTGCCAACCTGAATATAAAACGCGTTCTGGTCCTTGCTATGGGCGACGTCGATCCCGATCGAGACGCCCAGCTTGCGTGCGATCAGGTAACGGAAACCCGCCCCGACACTTTGGACGTTCTGCGCCTGAGAAAAGCTCTGCAACCGTCCATAGGCCTTACCCACGCCAGTGAAGCCCAGCAGCGACCACCTGGGCGTCACGTCCCAGCGCAGCTCCGCTTCAGCCGCAAGCGCATTGCGGTCCTGGTATCGACCCTTCTGGACGCCACGCAGATCAACATACGGTTGCGCATAGAACGGGATATCACCGGTCGAAAACTTTGTGTCCAGCCGTAGCCCAAGGATTAACGTATGCGTGAGTGGAATCCACGTGAAGCCCCGCGCAGCGTACACGTTGTAATTCTCGGTGCCCCCGAACCCTGGGCGCGCGAATTGTGTCTCGAACTCGGCAAAACTGCCCGAGGCCGGATAAAAAATGTTATCGCGCGAATCGTGGTCCACGATAAGGCTTCCGGCGCCGATTCGCTGGTCCTTCTGGAAATGGCCCAGTTCACCGGGAACGCTCCCGCCCGTGAAGGTGGAGGAAGAATCGAAGAAAACGTAACGTACGCCCCCATACCAGCGGGTGTTGCCCATGCGCACAAGAAACTGCTGGAGCAACGCGTTGCCCTGCAGCGTATAGGCCCTCGGCTGGCTCGAGAGGCCGAAGTAGTCCAGGTGCGCATCGACTTTTGCCAGCGCACCGAGGTAGCGGTACCGGTCATCGTCCCAGGTGTGAAAGTGGGCGGCCGCCGCTGCCCACGTTCCGTTTGCCGTATACAGACCGCCCAGCGCGGTGACGTTCGGAGGAACGCGGTCGGGATGATCGGCCGTTGTATCCGTGGCGGCGTCGGCAATCGGCCCTGAAAAGAAGAGCAGTCCGAGTCCAAGACCATAACCGACGGCCGGCTCAGTGATCACGATCGGCACTGGTAACGCGCCTTTGTGTTTGAGAAGGAAGTCGCTCATGTCCAGTTGGCCATCTTCTGGATCGAAAAAGCTGAGCGGCTGCTCATCGGCGTGCACGTCAACGGCCACGGCCGTGCTTGCCACAACAATAGCAGCGGTCAAACGGGCTAGCTTCGACGCAGGATCACGATGCAATGCCGGGCCTTAACAAATGTTCGTAATCTCGTAAGCGTTGGCTTTAAGGCCACAAACACGACGTTCGATGCCAGGATGCGTGGCGAGATACCGTGGCTAACGGGACGGGTGTCGGAATCTATAGGCTACCGAATGCACGAGGACAACTCAAGGACGCGGCGGCGGAGTCGCGGGATCGTGCCACGCTTCGAGCATGATCGTCCCTTTAGTGAGAGTCGCGGCTCGCCGTGGGCAACTTACCGAGCAGATACGAAGCGTCGATGAGTTTCTGAGCCACGAGATGGCGAACTCACCCTCGCGATGCCAGACGCCGTACGCAGCAAGCAGTGGTTCGCCGCGTACCTCGCGTCGCTGCGCCTCGAGCACGGATGGCCAGACGATCACGCTCACATGGCCGGTTTCATCCTCCAGCGTCATGAACATCACGCCATTGACCGTGCCCGGCCGCTGACGCACGCAGACAAGGCCACACGCGCGCGCGAACTGGTTGTTGCGGTACCGCTTCGATGAACCGCCCATGCCCAATCTCCACGTGCGTTGCTGGGCGAGTGGCTGGTTGCTCGCCGGAACAGACGTCTGAATGTCCGAACCGCGGCGGGTGCGAATGACGGCTCATGGCCGGTCACTGCCTCATGCAATCTGCAGCGATCGGAAGGCTGCGATCGGCAGCAAGCGACCCCAGTCGGCCATAGCAGCTCGCACGCTGGTCGTCGTCCGTTACCGGATGGGGAGCGGCCACGCATACGGGCGAGCCGAACATCGTATTCAACGAGCGGCAGGGCCCGGTCACTTCAAGGGTGAGGGGAAGCATTCCTGAATTCCATCCGTGGAGCGGCGGGCGGGCGTCCGGCCGCCAGGCTCGACAACTTACGGAGTTCAGTCGTCCTGCTGTTCAGCCATTTCTGTCGCCACATGAAGTCCATTGTCCATGGCGGCCTCTTCTGTCGCGTAAGCGATCCCCGGTTCGTGCCGCACCTCTTTGATCGCGTCTCCAGTATGGTCAATATGGACGATCTCAAATGTGTACCCTCCTTCAGCCAGTCGGATCGGTTCAATACGGTAGGTGTGTTTGCCCTTGCTAATCGTTCTTGTCGGCACCGATTTTCTCCTTTGCGTCATCTTTCACCGCCACCGATATTCCACGCCTGTTGCTTCTGAACTGTCGCTAATGGCAGGTTAGCCCGCTGCCAGTCCGCCGGCTGACAAGTCACGGCTCAATCTGCCGAAACCAAGCGTTTGCACAGTCGCGCAAGGACCATGCCGCGAGAGTGGCTGCGCATCGCCTTTGACGTGAGCGTTGTCCGCCGCTCGCTGCGCATATGGTTTCAATGGGGCTGGGCTCCAGCGCGGTGGGAATACGGAGTTCCGGGGCCGCTATCGGACTTTGGTCTCATTGGTCTCACCCGCCTGGCCGAGTAGGGTGAAAACTCCGTCGGCGTTTGGACGGCGACATATCCGCAATATCCCCGGGAGTTCATCATGAAATTTCTTGTGGTTACCGCTTCGGCCATTTTCGTTGCAGTGCTTTCAAACACGTCCGTTTGGGCTCAAGACAATTCCGCAACCGGTGCGCCGGCGGCTGCAGAGCATCCCGACGAAATCGTGAGGATGCATCAACAGGTGGCCGCAGCCAATCGTGTCTATAACAAGCACGTAGCCGCTGCACAAAAAGTTTTCGATGAGAAAAAGGCAGCAGCCAAAAAAGAGCGTGATGCTGCCATAGCGGCAGCACATCAGGGTGTGGGCCAATAGGACGGCTTTGTCAACTCGACGAGCACAGGCTATGTTTTTGGCTAAACGTAGGTATCCTGATCAGATAGCATGCTCGATTTCAGCATCCACGGTCCAACCATGCCAGACGGCGAGGCGTTTCTTGAGTATGGCGCGATGACATCGCTGCGTTCATCTGATGTCTGGGCAAGGCGAAGTGCTGCCGGATCGGGCCAAAGCATGAGAGAAATGCCTGGGTGCGACGTGCATCGCGAAAGCCGCACATGTGCCGTTCGCGCCTGCGGGTCGGCTGATGGCTGTTCTCGGCGCGATTGTTCACGCGTGCAGCCGCTTTGACGAATACGTGCTTCACCTGAGCGAGTTCGGGAATATCAGCCTTTGCTGCCCGGTAACTGCGCAACTGGTCCGTAACAATCCTGCGCGGCACCGGGTTCGAACGCAGCACCCGCAGGAAAAAGCGCTTTGCCGCAGCCTTGTCGCGCCGCTTTTGCACCAGCACATCCAGTTCGGCGCCATGTTCGTCGACCGCACGCCACAACAGATACGGCTCCCCCTGCAGCGTCACGAACATTTCGTCGAGGTGCCATGTACTGCCCGGCTTGCGCCGCACCGCCCTGGCGCGCCGAGAAAATCCAGCGCCGAATTTGTCGCACCAGCAACGGATCGTTTCGTATGTGACTACGACACCACGCTCGAGCAACAACTCCTCGATGTCGCGCAGGCTCAGGCTGAACCGGAAATACCAGCGAACAGCACAGCTGATGACGACAGCGGGGAACCGATGACCGTGATAAAGCGATTTCGTCTTTTTCATTGCTTCATTTTACCGCGGCAGGTCCTCTAACCTGACAGCGCCCAACCAGCCATTGGCCCGCGCGGACGAGTCGCTCGATAGCGGCCGTTGACGGACGCTTTCTTGGTGGCATCGTCCCATGACGGTCACTCCTGTTGGTGGGAAAAGCACCAAGGTAGCTAAATTCGTGCGTCCGCTGCGTCCGGCTGTACTCCTTCGTGATAGCCAGACCGGGCGCGGCGAAGTTGGTCAGGAATCAGGGGCTTACGCTACCCATGGTGGCACGTGGCGCAAGATGTATAACCGGACCCACGGGTCCGTATATTCAATAGTTAGACCGCTTCATGAGCACGTAATGCGACCCCTTCGGTATTCCATCAACGTCACATTGGACGGTTGCTGCGATCATCGTGAAGTGATCGCGGACGAAGACTTGCATCATCACGCGGCCGAGAACCTCGCGCAGGCCGATGCCCTCCTCTTTGGCCGGTTGACCTACGAAATGATGGAGGCGGCGTGGCGGCCACCGGCGCAGACGGGAGTGATGCCTGATTGGATGGCCGATTGGATGAAGCTTCGCCCGGACGATCGACGCGGCAAAGAAGTACGTCGTGTCAAGCACCCTGGAGCGGGTCGATTGGAACGCAGAACTCGTGCGCGGGGATCTGGGCAAGGCAGTCCAGCAACTCAAGCGGGAGTCGGGCAAGGGGCTGTTCGTGGGAGGCGTGAAGCTTCCGCTGGCGTTGGCGGAGCTGGGATTGATCGATGAGTACGAGTTCGTAGTGCAACCCAGGCTAGTAGGCCACGGGCCGACGTTGTTTGCGGGGCTATCGAAGCGTGTCGACTTGAAGCTCGTAAGCCGACTGGAGTTCGACTCTGGGGTGGTGGCAATTCGGTATGAGCCAAGAAGGTAGCCATTGGCACATTCGCAAAAGCGGGCTAACAATTAATTAACGCCGAACCCACTTCGCGGGTCGGCTTAATTCAGGCATTAGGCGCCAAAGGAGACATCGTGGCAGTCAAGCGGATGGACAACGTCGGCATCGTGGTGAACGACCTCGATGCCGCCATTGAGTTCTTTATCGAACTTGGCCTTACCCTCGAAGGCCGCATGCCCATTGAAGGCGAATGGGCCGGCCGCGTCACCGGAGTGCATGGTCAGCGCGTTGAAGTCGCAATGATGCGCACCCCCGACGGCCACAGCCGCCTCGAGCTCTCGCGCTTCGACTCACCTGCCATTTCGTCCGATCACCGCAGAGCTCCAGTTAACTCGTTGGGATACCTCCGCGTCATGTTCACCGTCGAGGACATCGACGACACCCTCGCCCGGCTCAGAAAGCTCGGTGCGTCGGTGGTCGATGAAGTCGTCAATTACGAAAACATCTACCGTCTCTGCTACATTCGTGATGCCGAAGGAATTCTCATCGGGCTTGCCCAAGAACTCCGGTAGCCGACTACCTGATGAGCATGGTCACATTGGCGCCTAATAATTCATTCATTCAAGCGGACGTGCCTTCGGCACGCCGCTTAATTCAGGCGTTGGTGGCCAGCCTACCTGATAGCGGACGCTCGCCACTGGCCGGTTTGGGTCGCGCAGAGACGTTCGAGACGCCCAGCGTAGCGCGCTTAGCGTACGAAAAGTCCGTTTAGGTGATGAACCGCTGCCCCGCGATCGAAATCCCCCGCCTGGGGTTGCCGCCGATCCAGGTTGCGGGCGGGTGAGCTTAGGGCTTAGCTGAACAAGCCACTAAGTCGGCGACGGGTCAGCGACTTGAACGTCGCCAAGTGATGAGGCCGAGCCGAAGCCATTGCTTTTCGGCCCTCGCAGGCCTGTTTGGCGGGCACTTTGCCCGCCTTTCGCCCACTATGGGCGTACCGGTGCCATCAGTTTCTTTCGTGAGAGGTAGACGTTCGCCAGCGCGAGCGCGACGAACGCCCGGTTGGCGTTCTTTGCGAGCCCGCGATAGCGCACCTTCGTAAATCCCCACAGTCGCTTCACCACCGCGAAGACATGTTCCACCCGGGCGCGAATCTTCGACTTGTTGCGGTTCTTGCTACGCTGCACCTCGCCAACTTCGCCGCCCGCACGGCGCGTGCGCTGATTGGTAAAGTCGCGCGCCCTGGGCGCCTTGCTGCGGATCAGTTCCTTCTGGCTCGCATAGGCGCTATCGCCGTAGACGCGCCGCTCGTTCCCGTGCAGCAATTGCGGTAGCGGGTGTTTGTCATGCACGTTGGCCGGCGTGAGCACCGCGCTGTGCGCCAGGCCGCTCTGGCTGTCCACACCGATGTGCAGCTCGGCACCGAAGTACCATTGCTTGCCCTTGCGGTCTGATGCATCTCGGGGTCGCGCGCCTTCTGCTCGTTCTTCGTCGAGCTCGGCGCGCCGATGATCGTCGCGTCCACGATGGTGCCGCTTTTGAGCTTCATGCCGCTGGCCTGCAGCACCCGACCGACTTCGGCAAACAATTGCTCGCCCAGTTTGTGCGTCTCCAGCAGGCGCCGGAATTTGAGCAGCGTCGTCGCGTCCGGTACGGCTTCACAACCCAGGTCAATTCCGGCAAAGCGACGCAGGTTCGCGCTGTCGTAGAGCGCCTCTTCGCAAGCAAAGTCGGCCAGATTGAACCAGTGCTGCACGAAATGAATCCTCAGCATGCGCTCCAGACCAATTGGCGGGCGGCCATTGCCCCGCTTCGGATAATGCGGCTCGATCACCGCGCACAACTGCGCCCATGGCACGATCGCATTCATCGTGTCGAGAAACTCGTCGCGCCGCGTGCGTTTGCGGTGCGTCTCGAAACCCGCACCTTGATCGGCTGCCATCGCCAGCGTCTGCTGCTTCATCCTGTTTCGCCTTCTTCGTTCAATCCGAGCTCTATAATGCTTGAGGTGCCGGATCGGTGGACTTAATCAGCGCTGCCTTAGGCTCAGAATGATCCACCGAGGTCGCCCGCCGCCGGGCGACCCGGCAACCGTCAGGGAGGTAAGTCATGCGTGTTATGGTGAAGTTCTCGTTTTCCGCTGATGCCGGCAACTCCGCCATCCGCGCCGGCAAATTAGAAAAAGTCTTCCAACAGCTAACCGAGGATCTGAAGCCCGAAGCCGCTTATTTCCACGCCGAGAATGGCGACCGGGGCGGCTTCTTCATCGTGAACATGGCGGAATCATCGCAGATTGCCGATACCGCCGAGCGGCTCTTCTTTGGTTTGAACGCCAAGATCGAACTCGTGCCGGTCATGAATGCCGATGACCTGCGCAAAGGTCTGGCGGGCGTGCAGGAAACGATCCGCCGCTACGGCTGAGTCCCCCTGGACGATGACCTCGCCCTTGCCGGCCGCCGCGTCGTAGTCGCGCTCGAGCCATAAGCGGGCATAGCACCGGAAAGGAGCCAGCTTCTGATGGTCGCCGCGCAAGATCGAGTCGGCCTCGACGATCTCGGGCACGACGTCGGGTCGTAGTTGAGGTTCATGGCGAAGACGCACGGCCTCCTTGGCGCGTTCTAGGCGCTTCTCGAGCTGACCGAGGATCTGCCGGCCGCGCTCCACCATCCCCCGCACCATGGCGATGCCGTCATAGCCCGATGCCGTCATAGCCGCGCCGATCGGCAAAGGCGGCCGTTTCGTAATCGGGGTACCGTCAAGATTCGGACGTTTGCGTACGTCAACGGCGAAACTGTCAGATTTGGTCCTGAGACTTTGCAGCGAGGGTGTCAATTTACGTTGGAAATACCCTTAATCTGACGCGTTCCCCGCCGGACTCTGACGTCCGGCTGAAGTACGCTTCAACTGGACGACACGCAGGCTTATGAGTCAGCAGTCGGCCAGAAAGGCACGTTGGCCATTCGCTCGCGCAGGACATTCAGACGGCATGACTGCCTCGTCAGGAGACGTTGGCTCGCCAGGTGCCGAATGGCTAAGTGATTCCTGATGACCCATTCGCCGTACGTCAACGTCTGTGACAAAAAGTGTCCCTGTCGCAAGGCCGCAGCGACGGGTTTGAACTGGCAAATGCCCGCGCCCGTTTTCACCGCCTTGAAAGTAACTGTCATACGACGTGCTACTTTCACAGTGCCTCCTCCTACTAATCCCGTGATGCCTCGGTGCCTCACATCGCAGGCGCTTTGGCGCGTAATGTAAGGGAAACTCCGGAGGTGGCAAGCGGCGCAATGTCATATGATAACTGACGTTGCCATCGGCGGTTTGCATTGGAAGCGGGCAACGAACATTAGAGGCGACGACATGCGAATCAGCCGTATCGAAGTCATCAGAGTGGCCATGCCGTTCAGCGCGGGACGCATGGCATCCCCACAGAGGGCCGATGGACCTGCCGATGCGTACAACGCCGCGTCGCGGACGTTACAGAAAATGGAGACGCTGCTCGTCAAAGTCATTGCCGATGACGGCTCGGTAGGTTGGGGCGAGGCGTTTGGACATCTCTGCAATCCTGCGACTTTTGCCGCGCTAGCAGGGCCGGTCGCCCGCTTCTTCATCGGGGCGGAGATCGGCGGGAATCCCGATAGTTTCGCGGGACGCGTCGAAGCGGCGCATCAGGCGTTTCACGCTTTTGGGCGCACCGGACCAATGCTCTACGCGCTATCTGCGATCGACATTGCGATGTGGGATCTTTGCGCCCAGGCGGCAGGAAAGCCGTTGCACCGGTTGCTTGGCGCTATGCGCGATACCGTCGATGTTTATGCAAGCCTTGTTTGCTACGACAACGATCCCGAGGAAGTGGCGTTGCAGGTGCGGCGCGCACATCAGGCGGGCTTCAGGGCGATGAAGCTGCACGAGACGCAGCGCGCCGCAATCGAGGCCGCTCGCGGCGCATTGCCCGACGAAGTCGCTTTGATGGTAGACGTCAATTGTCCTTGGTCGGTGGAAGAGGCGAAGAAGCGGGTGAGCGCGCTGAAGGCAACTGGGCTCGGCTGGATTGAAGAGCCGGTGTGGCCACCTGATGATGCCGCTGGGCTTGCCCAGGTACGTAGCGCCGGTGTTCCGATCGCCGCGGGCGAGAACGCCTCCGGCGTGGCGGGCTTTCGGCAGTATTTCGAGCACCGCGCGATCGACATCGCGCAGCCGAGCGTCGCCAAGATCGGCGGCATCAGCGGAATGCGCGATGTCATTCGGCTCGCGGCCGACAACGGAGTCCGCGTCATACCGCATTGTTTCTACTATGGAGCCGGCCTGCTCGCGACGGCGCACATTGTCGCGACTCTGCCCGGGGATGTCGCGCTCGAAGTCCCGTGGCTTCAGTGGTCCACCCGCCTTTATCCGCAACACGACTTCGGACCATCTTTCACGCTGCCGGCTGTGCCTGGCTTGGGCTTCCAGCCGGACACGGACGTCCTGAACCGACATGCCGTCGATACGGCCACGGTCGCGTAACCGTATGCGTCGCGGACTTTCTGAATAGACAACGAGCTGTAGCCGGAGGAAATATGCGTTTTCAGTACCGCTGGGCAGTTGCTGCTTTATTGTTTTTCGCGGGCATGTTGAACTATCTCGATCGAGCAGCGCTGTCGATCGTCGCGCCGCTCGTCAAGGCAGAGCTGCATATCAACGATGCACAGCTGGGCATCCTGTTCAGCAGCTTCTTTATCGGCTACTGCGTGTTCTGTTTCGTCGGCGGATGGGCGGCGGACAAGTACGGGCCGCGCAAGGTCTTCGCGCTGGCGGCGGGTTTCTGGTCGGTCTTTTGCGGCGCGACGGCTTTCGTCGGCAGCTTCGCGAGCTTGATGGTAGCGCGCGTCGCATTCGGCGTGGCCGAAGGACCGATGGGCACCACCACGAACAAGTCGATATCGAACTGGTTTCCGCGTAGTGAGGCGGGGAGGGCCGTCGGATTGACAAACGCGGGGCAGCCGCTCGGCGCCGCGATCGCCGCGCCCATCGTCGGTCTTGTCGCTCTCCGGTTTGGCTGGCGAATCTCCTTCATTGCCATTGCCATCATGGGTTTTGCGTGGATCGCGGTGTGGTGGCGTTGCTTCCGCGATCATCCGAAGGACCACCCGGCGGTCTCGCGCCAGGAAGTGGCGCATATTCTCGCCGATCGACAGGCGAGCGTGCAGGTCGACGGTGAGACCGCTGCATCGAACGCGGGAGGCGTCATGCACTACCTGGTATCGCTGCCGGTGCTTGGCGTGGCCGTCGCGTTCTTCGCCTTCAACTACGTACTGTACTTCTTCCTCTCGTGGCTGCCGAGTTACTTTACGGACTATCAGCATCTCGACATTAAGCACATGAGCATCGTCGGCATTCTGCCCTGGCTAGCCGCTACCGCAGGCTTCGTGCTGGGCGGGATGCTCTCTGACGGTCTTTACAAAAAAACCGGCGACGTGCTGTTTGCTCGGAAGACCGTCATCATGCTGGGTCTTGGCGTTGCGGCGCTCAGCGTGCTGCTCGTCTCGCGAGTGAGTTCGCTCGTGCCCGCTGTGACCCTCATCGCGATTGCGAGCCTCTTCGCTTTCATGACGCCGCAGGCGTGCTGGTCGCTACTTCAGGATATCGTGCCGAGCGAGCGTATCGGTGCGACCGGCGGCTTTGTTCACTTACTGGCGAACTTGGCCGGCGTGCTGTCGCCCAGCATCACCGGTTTCCTGATTCAGTATGGCGCAGGCTACTCGTCAGCGTTCGTGCTCGCGAGTGCACTCGGTTGCGTCGGAATGATCGTGCTGTGGCTCTGCGTACGGCAGACGCAAGTCGCACGCTTGCGCGGCGCACCGGTCTAGACGTAGCTCGCCGCACGTCTAACCGCGGTGCACGTGGCCGCAACAATAAATCGCCGAGGGAGCCGCCGGCATCAGCTGCAATCCCCGGCGTGCCGGATGCAGATGCCTGTCGCGTACAGACGCCCAGTCAGTCATACCGCTCTTAACCAATACAAGAACAGATCCACTTGGGCATTCGCCGTCAGTTCGTCACCAGGGCGCTTGTCGGCACCCGCTGTCGGAACGTTAGCTTCGTCCGCTGCAACATCTGCTGCGCCTACGAGCAGACCAATTCCGTCCGTGGATCTTGACATTCGATCGACTGCTTAACCCTTGATGAACGGACATTCGGGTAGAGAGACGGTGGACGTCGGCTCAGGGTCGGGAGTGTGAGTTCGCGATGCCGGAATCTGCAGCCCAGCTGCTCGACGCCGCGACCGTCGGCAATCCTTCACATTGCCGACGTAGAACCCAGCCCGCCCGAATGGCGGCAAAGGCCGAACTGCTGTCTCTGAGGCGCCGTCATGAACGATCGGACCATCTTGTTATCTGCGCTTGAACTCCCAACTGCGCGACCGGCGGCAATGCGGTCAAGAAGACCCATTCAGCGATAGCGATAACTTGTTCAACCGAAGGCAGCCAGCCGCCCCGGTGTGTCTACGGTGAGTTCGGGATGCGGCGCGACATGCGCCGAGCCATGATCGGCAGTCTGAGCGACGCGCAGACCCGCATCGGGAGTCGCTCTCGTGGAAACCACAGAGGTTCATCCTGTCGACAGATATCGGCGCTTCGAGTCCGGGCACGACAGCCTTCAGGGCTTGATTGAGCCATCCGGTGCGGACGGCGGATCGACACGCAGCCATGGCCCCGGCGTATTGCGGGCGCACTGCTGGCAAACGTCAACGCTCATATGGGCGCTGTCGCCGAAAATCGAGCCAAAGCCGCCACGCCAGTCGAGCGACACGTTTTGTACCACTTCCACTGGTCGTCATCGGCGTCATGCGCCGGCCGCAGCGGTCGCATGTGCAGGCCGCGACCTACCGCACTGTCCTGCCCCGGTATTTGCGCATGACCTACCCTTTTCCCCAGTCCGAGTTTTCCCAGTCCGGCGGCACGAGACCAAGCTGCTTCGCAGTGTCGACCGGCAGGCGCAACAGCACCGTGCCCGGGCCGCGCTCCATGTTCCCGAGCATCGTGACTTCAGCGGCTACACCGTCGAGCTCGAGATACACGACGTCGTCCGGCTCAAGAATCTCGGTGTAGAGATCCCAGCCGGGCTGATCACCCTCTTTCGCCTGATACCTGATGTGGTTCCTGGTACTCATGAATCCCTGTCCCTTTTGCGAGCGTTTCGCCGATGCCCTGATTGTCGGCGGCCAATCGCTGCAGATACTGGATGCAGTCCGCGGCGTCACTGACAGCCGCCTCTCATTTCACTGTTCATCATGCGATCCCGGTTGGCCAGACAGGTTCGCGAGGTGCTCCGGCCTTATTCCTTCTTCCCGATGGAGCAGCCGATCTGAATGCGGCCATGACAGACTCGAGTCGATAACCGCAATATGCTCCAGGGAGCGCCATTGTCGCAATCTCCGATGCCCGGCGTATAGGGTGTCTGGCGAGAAGCAGGTTGGCCGAGCGGCCGTGCTGCTTGACGCTTATAAAATTTACAGCGCATTCCAGAACGCCACCATCACTCATCACTGACCGTGCACCGCACTCGGGTTCCGGAGAGCCTTTCACTATGGGACAATCGATCCCGTTGCTGCAATGGCGGTACAGGAATGGGAGCGAGAGAACGGTGCGTGAGGAACTGTCAGGCATCCTGCGGGCAAAATACCCGCTCATCTTCGACGTCAACCCGACAGTCGCTGATGATCTGGATACCGTCCCAACGGTTTTCTCCCTGTCGGGTTTCGAGTGCGGCGACGGCTGGTTCGATCTGATCGACATGTTGTGCGAGGCTGCAACTTGCTACAAAGCACGGCGCACCGCTCTGGCATCAGCGCTGGCCGTTGAGAAAGTCGAACCAGTCGTGCGCGAAAGCACAGCCGTGGTCAGGAATGCCCGAACCGGCCAGTTTCCTGTCGAAGTACGTTCTGGCCGGCTCCGGAATCTCATCCAGACGCACGTAACGGTAGCCTGCGCCATTCACGTGAACCGTCACCTGCGGTGACGCGGGTCGCGGCGGTAATGCTTCGCGTCCCGGGTTCAGCGCAGCGGCAACACAGCGCGCAACGAGATCCCATACGCTGCCCGCCCATCTCGGATAGCCGCGCACCGTGGCCCGCTCGCCGACCTGCCGGAGCACCGCATCGTCCAGGGCCACCCTGTAGTCCGCGAGTGCGCCGCCACTCACGCGCGCGATGTTCGCCGTCGCGATGACCCGCTGCACGTTCGGCGAGCCAGCTTTCAAGCAGTTCGCTTACGCGAAGAGCGCGCTGGACGGTCGACCCTTATCGCATCAAACGGAACGGAATTTCTGTCATCGGCAACGCGGCGGCGGCAGATTGGTCCATGTGATGTCGCAGTAGTCGCCGAAGGTTTTGCAGCTGATGCAGAACGGCGCAGAGCTAGCCGGCGCTGACCAGCCTGCGTTCGTTCACGAAGTGCAAGTGGTACGCTTTCTTCGGCCGGGCGATCAGCTGTCGGCGGACAATTTGCCGCCGTGCGCAACTTCATCGGCGCTGCGCTCGAAGAAGTACACGGCCACCCGCTTCAGAGGTACATCGAAGTAAGCTGCGAGTAGCGGCGTCAAGGCCGCCGCGAGCGCGCGTCGCAGCTCGACCGATCGCGCATACGCATGCACCTTGACGAACACCCGTTGAGCCCGACCATCGCCAGGAGGCAGATCCGTGGCGAGAGCACCATCGTGCGCATAGGCGTCGTCATCCAACCGTAAGAAAAACAGCGTGATTGCGGTGCTATCTACGTCGAAGATCAATGAGACGCACCGCGTCACCTCGCTGACGAAGGCGCTCAGTCGCGCATCGTTCGATGCACGCTCGCGGCGCGCGAAAATTTCCAGATAAGGCATGGCGGGTTCGATACCGATTCAGGGATGTCACCGCGAGCGAGAAGGCCGCGGCGTAACGATGAGCGCATCGACGCAAAAGCCGAAGCGCGCGTGAAAGAACGCACGCAAACGCGCGGCCGAACCGAAGCCCGCGTGATTCATCGACGCAAGCGCGGACATGCGTCCCGCCGCGATCTCGACGAACGCGCGCATCAGACGCTGCGTGCGCACGATCTCCGTCAGCGCGCTGCCTTCGCGAAACAGCTTCACGCTCAGTTCGTGCGGATCGATGTCCAGCGCCCGCGCTGCCTGCACGCGATTCCATTCCGCATCCGGCCGCCCGAACACTTCGAGCGCGAGCAGTTGCGCGATGCTCGCGGCGGTGGCATCGGCGGGAAGTATGCGGCACAGCGCCTGACGCGCGCCGGTGCGCTGCTGCATCAGATAGTCGAAGCGGCGCAGCGCGGGCACGTAGCGCATGCCGCGGATCGGCATCGGCACCGGCGCTTCGCCGGGACGGCACGCGAGCGCATGCATGCGGTCGATGACGTGCGCCTCGATGGCGAACGGAAACTGCAAGCCGCGCACGCATCGGCCGATCAGCACGCCTTCGCCGATTCGGCCCATTCCGGCGATCGGGCCACTTGCTGAAGAAAACTCTGCGCGCGAGCACATTGCGGACGATGAAAGAACGTCTCCGGCGGCGCGATCTCCGCAATTTGCCCGCGATCCATGAACACGATGCGATCCGCCACCGTGCGCGCGAAGGCCATCTCGTGCGTCACGCAGATCATCGTCATGCCGTCCTGCGCAAGGCTCACCATCACGTCGAGGACTTCCTTGATCATCTCGGGATCGAGCGCGGAGGTCGGCTCGTCGAACAGCATCAGGCGCGGCTTCATGCACAGCGCCCGCGCAATGGCCACGCGCTGCTGCTGGCCGCCCGACAATTGCGCCGGATACTTATGCGCGTGCTCGGGAATCTTCACACGCCCCAGATAGTGCATCGCGAGTTCGGTAGCATCGTGCTTCGAGAGCTTGCGCAGCCACATCGGCGCGAGAATCAGGTTGTCGAGCACCGACATGTGCGGAAACAGGTTGAACTGCTGAAACACCATGCCGACTTCGCGCCGAATCGCAGCGAGGTTGCGCGTATCGGACGTGAGTTCGATGCCATCGACGATCAAGGTGCCTTCCTGATGCTTCTCCAGCTGGTTGATGCAGCGGATAAGCGTCGATTTGCCCGACCCGGAAGGCCCGCAAATCACAATGCGCTCGCCGCGTGCCACTTGCAGGTTGATGTCGTTCAACGCGTGATACGTGCCGTAGTACGTGTGCACGCCGCGGAATTCGACCATGTGGTCGTTGAGTTGAATGACGGCATCGCTCATGGCGTTGCTCCTTTGATCAGGCCCGATTGCACCAGCGCGTTTCGAATGACGTCGCGCATCTCCGCCGAGACGGGCAGAAACGGCTCGCGCGCGCGTTCGCATTCGATGACGTTCATCATCGCCAGTGCGACCTTGATGCGCGCATACATTTCGTTGCGCGGCGCGGCATAGATTGCGCGCACGAGTGGCAGCATGCGCTCGCCGGCGCGGCGCATCGCGGCGAGGTCTTCGGCTTCGCCCGCGCGCCACAACGCGACGAGGTCCTGCGGCACGAGACTCGCGAGTCCGGACAGAATGCCGTCGCTGCCCACCGCAATCTGTGCGAGAAACCAGTCGAAATTCGATGCGAGTATCTTCAGGTCGGCACGCACCGCCTTCACCGCCGCGCGAGTTTCTTCGTAGGCGCGCATCGAATCGCTGCCTTCCTTGATCGCGACGACGAACGGCAGACGCGCCAGCTCGACGAGCGTCGCGGTCGAATAGCCGTAGCCCGACGCCAGCGGATACTGAAAGATCGCAAGCGGCAGCCCCGATGCCTCGCCAATTGCGCGAACGTACGCGACGACCATTGCCGTGCTCGCGTTCACGAACGTCGCGGGCGGGAAAACGGTCAGCATGCTCGCGCCGGCATTGCGGGCGGCGAGCGCTTCGTCGATCGCCTCGCGCGTCGAAGTCGCGATGATGCCCGCGACCAGCGGACGCCCATCGCCGAGCATTTCGCGTGTGAAGCGCAGCACGTCGATGCGCTCCTTGCGGTCGAGCGCGCCGCCTTCGCCCGCGTGACCGTTCACGAACACCGCGGAAATGCCGTCGGCGAGGCCGCAGTAGCGCAGCACGCGCTCGTAGCTCTTCCAGTCGATCGACTGGTCCTCGTGGAACGGCAGCACGGTTGCGACCACCACGTCGCCGGGAGAATGCATCGTCTTCGTCATCTGTGGGTCCTCATGCGTGCGGTGTCATCGGCTGGTCTCATGGCCAGCGCCGAAATGCTTTTCGAGGCCGCGCTGAATCAAACCCCAGCCGGTCGTCATCAGCAGATAGAAGATCGCCGCCGCGCCGAACACTTCGAGCACTTCGAATTTCTCCTGCATCAGCATCTGGCTGCGGCGCATGAGTTCTTCCATCGAAATGACAGAGGTGATCGATGTCGATTTCAGCAACCCGTTCACCGAATTGCCGAACGACGGGATCATCAGGCGGAACGCCTGCGGCAGCGTGACTTTCCACATCACGAGCCAGCGCGGCAGTCCGAGCGCCTGCGCCGCTTCGTACTGGCCGCGCGCAACGCCCATGAAACCGCTGCGGATAATCTCGGCGAGATAGGCCGCTTCATTAAGAATCAGCGCCAGCAGCGACGACTCGATCACCGACAGTCGCACGCCCAACTGCGGCAAACCCGTATAGATGATCACGAGCTGAATCAGCAACGGCGTGCCGCGAAACACCCAGATATAGAAGCGCGCAATGCCGATCAAAGGCTTGCTCGCCGACATGCGCAGCATCGCGATCAGCATGCCGAGCACCATGCCGCCGATCACCGTCGCCACCGTCAGCCCGAGCGTGACGAACACGCCGCGCAGAAGGAAGCCGTTGACGAGATAGCCGAAGAAGTCGTGTACGTTGAACAGGTTCATCGCTCAGTCAGCCCGCTCATGCCGGTCCGGTTCCGCGCACCGTGATGTGCGCATCGGGCAGCTTGGTCATGCCGTAGCTGTCGAGCAGACGGGCGTAGCTGCCGTCGGCGCGCATGTCGTCGAGCGCATGTGCGACGGCTTCGGCCACCGCGCGCTGGCGGAACGCGAGCGTGGTCTGCGCATCCCCGAGGCCGGGCAGCGCCATGCGGGCCTGCTTGCGCTTGACGATGGCGCCCGCCGCGTAGCTCGGCAGCGCGGCGGCATCGAACTGACCGGCGCGCAATGCCGCGATCACTTCGCTCGCCGTCGCGAACGCGCGAATGGTGATGGGCTTGCCGCCCTCCTTCTCGCTTTCCTTCGACCGCTCGCGCAGCCAGCGCTCCTGATACGAATCCGCCTCGACGCCGATCGCGAGTCCGCGCAGGTCCTTCGCATCCTTGAGCGTAAGCTTGCTGTCCGGATTCGCGACGATATCGATGGTCGAAAGCGCATACGGCACCGTGTACATCGTGCGCGAACGCTCTTCGGTCCAGAACATGCCCGTGTTGATGCCATCGAAGCGGCCTGCCTTGAGCGCGGGAATCATCGCAGGGAAATCCATGCGCATGAAGTCGACCTGCACGCACAGACGCCTGGCGAGCTCACGGCCAAGTTCGATGTTCATGCCTTTCAGCTCGCCGTCGCCATCGACGAATTGCAAGGGCGGCAGCGTCGGGTTCGTCGAGAGCAGTATGTGTCCCGGGTTCACCAGCGTCCCCGAGGGAATCGTGGAAGTGCATGCATGGGCGGATCCGGTCGCGGCGAACCACGCCGCGCAGAGGGTCGTGACGGCGGCGAGCACCTTCGCCGGGCGGCTTGTAAACATGGAACCTCCGAAATGACGGAACGACGATGAACACGGCGTAAGCAGCACGATGCGGCTCCCGGTAACGAGACATTACGGTGGCCGCAATGGGACGCGCCAGTGAAAAAAAATGGCCAACTATAACGGCGCGTTATACGGCGAAGGCTCCGCGACGGCCGCTTGCGGCGTCGCAGAAACGTTTTTTTTACGCGCGTGCGCGCATTAATATGGCGACTTAAGATGGAGACGTCGCCCGGCGGACTCACACGATCGGGACGATCGGAACGATGGCGAACATACGAGACGAGACGAAACGGGACGATCATGAACAGGGGCGGCACCGCGCGGGTCTTGATCAACCTGCGTCAGCTTGAAGTCTTGCGCGCCGTGATGCGCTACCGGACCACGACGGGCGCCGCCGACGAGCTGGGCATGTCGCAGCCCGCCGTCAGCAACGCCATCCGCTTGGCCGAAGCCAAGCTGGGCTTCGCGCTGTTCGATCGCATCAGCAACCGGCTCATTCCCACGTCCGAAGCGAAGATGCTGTTCGACGACGCCGAACCGCTCTTCCTCGTGCATCAGGCCATTCAGCAGAAAGCGTGGGATTTGCGTACTGGCCGCGCGGGCGTGATCCGCATTTTCGCCACGGCGGAACTGTCCGAATGGCTCGTGCCCAAAGTGCTCGCGCGCTTTTGCGCCGATCATCCGCGCGTGAAGATTCACCTCGAAACCATGCGCATGGACGCGCTGCTCGAAAGCCTCGACTCCGGCATGGCCGATGTCGGCCTCTCGATGATGCCGCCCACACGCCCGAGCCTCGTCAGCGAGTTGTTGGCCGAATTCTCGGTGATGTGCGCCGCGCCGCCCGGCGATGCCATCGACATGCTCGATGTCGTCGCGCCATCCGACCTCAAGGGCCGGCGGGTGATCGGCCCGCCCGCGCGCAGTCCGCTCGGGCTGATCGTCGAGCGCGCCTTCGAGGCGGCGGGCGACTACTTCGTGCCCGAGATCGAAGTGCGCTTTGCCAACATCGCGTGCAGGCTCGTCAGCGAAGGGCTGGGCGTTGCCGTCGTCGATGAACTGTCGGCGCTCGCGCAGCCGCCCGGCAGCGTCGTCGTGCGTCCGCTGAAGACGAGCATGCCCGTCACGCTTTGCGCGCTGACGCCGAAGGACCGCCCGCGTCAGCGTCTCACGCAGAGCTTCGTCGATCATGCGCGCGAGGCCGTCAAGGCGCAACGCGCGGCCGCCGCGTTCACCGCGGTGCGTCAAGGGACGCGCGAAGCGTCTTAGCGGCCACGCGAAGCATCGTAGATCAAGACAATGAGACCGGCTTATAGTCGGTCGCATCCATTTAATAGCGCCGCGCGCGCAGCGAACGTTTCTCGATTGTTATTCTGAATGTGACCTCGATCGTTGCATCGGATGCCTGCTCAAAGGACTCCGATGCAACGGTTCATTTCCTTCGGAATAGCCATGCTCAAACTTCTCGACGGCGTTCGCGTCATCAGCTTCAATCACTTTCATGCGGGACCGATGGCCGCGCAGATGCTTGCCGATCTCGGAGCGGACGTCATCGCCGTGGAGCCGATCGATGGCGCGTTTCATCGCAATTGGGCGGTCGCGAATCGCTTCGTCGGCGGACAAAGCGTCAATCACCTGACGACGGGACGCAACAAGCGCAGCCTGTCCATCGACATGAAAAGCGAAGCGGGACGCGCGCTTGCGCGTCAACTCGTCGCGCGCGCCGATGTGGTAATGGAGAACTTCCGCCCCGGCGCGATGGCGCGGCTCGGTCTGGGCTACGAGCAAGTGCGCGACGCGAATCCGCGCGTGATCTATGCGAGCGCGAGCGGCTACGGCGGCTCGGGTCCGTATGCCGCACGCCCTGGGCAGGATCTGCTGCTACAGGCGCTGTCGGGACTGGCTGCGCGGACTGGCCGCGCCGATGGTCCACCCACGCCGGTCGGCCCGGTCATCGTCGATCAACACGCGGCCACGATCTATGTGATGAGCATTCTCGCCGCGCTGTTCAACCGCGAACGCACGGGCGATGGGCGTCTCGTCGAAGTGAGTCTGTTGCAGGCGGCGATCGATCTGCAAACGGAATCGCTGACCGCGTGGCTCAACGGCGCGCGCAGCGATTCGCCGCGCGGCGCGGAAGGACTCGCGAGCTGGTTCAGCCAGGGCGCGTACGGCATCCACGCGACCGCCGACGGTCACATGGCCATTTCGATGGCAACGCCCGACGCGCTCAAACGCGTACTCGACGATCCCGCGCTGGATGCGTTCACGAACGACATGGGCTTCTCGCATCGAGAGGAGATCACGCGTGCGGTTGCGCGCCGCATCGCGCAGAAGACGACTGCCGAATGGCTCGACATCCTGCGCGACAGCGACGTGTGGCACGCGCCCGTTCAGGACTATGACGACCTTCAGGCCGATCCGCAGCTTCAACATCTCGGCACGTTCCAGAACGCCGAGAGCGGGACGGGCGAAGCGGTCACGTTCGTCATGCATCCCGCGCGTTACGACGGACAGGCGCCGGGCGTCGCGCGCGTGCCGCAGGCACTAGGCGCGCAGACCGACGAAATCCTCGACGAACTCGGCTATACGCGCGAACAGATCGACTCCTTCAAGGCGAAAGGCGTCGTGCGTTCCGTCGACGACACGCCCTCTTCAACCGCTCACTAAAAGCACGCACGTCATGATCGATTTCTCCATTCCCTCCGAAACGCAGTTACTCGTCGATACGGTGCGCAAGTTCGTGACCAACGAAGTGCAGCCGCTCGAAGCCGAAACCGAGGCGACCGGGATCGTGCCCCCCGAGAAGCTGCGCATCGTGCGCCACAAGGCGCAGACACTCGGCCTCTTCGCGATGAACATGCCCGACGAAGTCGGCGGCGGCGGTCTGTCGAACGTCGATATGTGCCTGGTCGAGGAAGAGTTGGGCAGGACGTCGGACGCGTTGATCCGCCGCATCTTCGGACAGGTGTATCCGATGCTGATGGCCTGCCAGGGCGATCAGCGCGACAAGTATCTGCTGCCCACGGTGCGCGGCGAAAAGATCTGCGCGATGGCGATCACCGAGCCCGGCGCGGGATCGGACGCGGCGGCGATTTCCACCACCGCACGGCTCGACGGCGACGAGTGGGTGATCGACGGGCGCAAGCATTTCATCAGCGACGGCGATATCGCCGATTACGTGATCGTGATGGCCGTCACCGACAAGGAGAAACGCGCGCGCGGCGGCATCACGCTGCTTCTCGTGGACAAGGGCACGCCGGGCTTCGAAGTCACCGGCAAGCAGCCGATGATGGGGCATCGCGGCTATGGTCACGCCGAACTCGTGTTCGAGAACTGCCGCATTCCGCGCGCGAACGTGCTGGGCGAAATCGGCGGCGGGTTCAAGCTCATCATGGAGAGCGTGTCGTCGATCCGTCTCGCGCATATCGGCGCGCGCGCGTGCGGCATGGCGCAGCGCGTGCTCGAACTCATGCGCAATCACGCTGCGGAGCGGAGGCAGTTTGGTCAGCCCATCGGCGACTTCCAGATGGTGCAGCAGATGATCGCCGACAGCGCAACTGAAATCTTCGCGACCCGCATGATGGTGATGAACACCGCGTGGGAACTCGATCAGGGCCACGACGTGCGCGACAAGCTTTCGATGGTCAAGCTCTATGCATCGGAGATGATCGGACGGGTTGCGGATCGCGGCATTCAGGTATTCGGCGGCATGGGCTACACGAAGGAAATGCCGCTCGAACGCATCTATCGCGACAGCCGTGTCACGCGCATCTACGACGGCACGTCGGAGATTCATCGCATGCTCATCGCGCGCAGCGTCATCAAGCGCGGCCTCACGCTTTAAGCCATTATTTTAGGACCTTTTCATGCAGACCGAGACCATTCCCGAACGCGGCGCCAGCCTATCGTTTCGCAAGACCATGACCGTCGCGGAGCAGGCGATGTTTACCGGCATCAGCGGCAATCTCGCGCCGCTTCATGTCGATGCCGCCGCCGCGCGCGCGGCAGGCTTTCCCAACATGCTGAGCTTCGAACTGGCCGTGCTGTCACTCGCGACCTCGGCATTGAACCGGCTGGCGGGACCGGCGTGGCGCATCGGCGCGCTCGACATGCGCTTCGATGCACCCGTTGCGGTCGGCAGCACGATCGAGGCGTCCGCGACCGTCACCGAAGCCGATCCGCAGGCGATCCGCTTCGACGTGACCTGCACGCTCGACGGCGGCGCACGCGCCATTCGCGGCCACGCGACCATGGTGCCGCTGGTGGCATCGGCTGCATTGGTCTGAGCGGAGCGCGCCATGTACGACATCAAGCCATTCGATTCGCTTTCCGTCGGCGACGAAGTGAGCATCTGCAAGACCATCACCGAAGCCGATGGCGCCATGTACATCGCCGCGACGGGCGACTTCGGGCCGGTTCACGTCGACGAAGGTTATGCGGGCAAGACGCGCTTCGGCCAGCGGCTCGCGCCGGGCATTCTGGTGGCGGGCATCTGCACGAGCGTGCTGACGGCGGAACTGGTCGGCACGCTGGGCGTGTCGATCGAAGACCGCTTCTGGTTCACGGGTCCGGTCTTTTACGGCGATACGCTGCGCTTTCGCATCTGGATCGATGCAATGCAGCCCGACACGCGCACCGCCGTCTGGAAAGCGAGCGCCACAAACGAAGAAGGCAACGAAGTGCTGAAGGCCGAAGCGACGCTGAAATTTCCGCGCCCGAAACCCGTCGCCGCTTGAGATGAACTCGATGAAATTTTCCGCCGACCGTTTGCCCGTGAATTCAAGCGGGCCGTTCATTCATATCGTGCGCATCGATGTGGCGCCCGAGCACGACGAAGCGTTCAACCGCTGGTACGTCGACGTGCATCTTCCGGCGATTCTCGGCTGTCCCGGCTGGCTGACGGGCGCGCGCTACATCGCCATCGACGATGGTCCGCGTTATGCCGCCGTCTATACGATCGCGGGCGACTGGGCGTACGAAACGCCCGAGTTTCTCGCGGTGAAGGGCTTCATGGAGTTCGAAGCGCACGTGAGCAATTTCATGCGCCTGCGTCTCGCGCCGATCTAAAGCAGAAAGGGCCGTTCGCTTTCGAGAACGGCCCTGACTCATGCAGCTTTATTGCGGACCCGGCCCGCGAATCCCGAAGCTCGCGGCCTTCAAGGGCGTCATGTGAAACTTGCTGAAGAGCTTGTCGTAGGTGCCATCGCTTTTGAGTTCCGCAAGCGCCCGCGCGACGGCTTCGGCGGTCGCCTTGTCGCGCATCGCGAACGTGATGTCGGTGCCTTCGAGTCCATGGGTCCAGATTTTCACAATACCGCGATCCGCGAGCGATGTCGCCGTCTCGTCGATATTGATGCCCGCTTCGAGCTGACGCGCGCGCAGTGCCGCCGATGTATCGGTGACGGTCGTGAAGGTGCGGAAATCGATGCTCTTCTTGCCGTCCGCGACGAGCTTCGCGTTGACCTCGCGCGCCTTGCGCTCCTGATACGTCGACAATTCCACGCCCACAGAATGTCCCGACAGGTCCGCGAAACTCTTTGGCTGGAACGTGCTGCCGGGCAGCGTGTAGATGCTTAGCGCCTGTTGTCCGTATGGCACCATGTACAGCATCTTGGAACGCTCTTCGGTCCAGAACAGACCGGTGTTAATCGCATCGAACTGGCCGGTGCGCAGGCCGGGAATCATCGGCGGCATGTCCATGCGCACGAACACCGGTTCGAGACAGAGCTTCTCCGCAATCGCGCGGCCGAGTTCGACGTTCAGGCCCTGAAGCTGGCCTTTGTCGTCGACGTATTGCTGCGGTGGCAAGGTCGGATTGATCGCCATCTGAAACTTGCCCGAGGCGACGAGATGCGACGCCGCGAGCTTCGGCGTGCAGGCGGCCGATGCCGCGTTCGCCGTGTTCATCGAACACGAAAGCACGCCTAGCATGGCCGTGCCTAGTAAGAGTTGCCTGATCATTTTTCGTATCCCTGTTTGCGATCGTTTGAATGCGTCATTCCGCGCGTGTCTTCGTGTCGCGCGCGGGAGAAGGCGTCGGGGCGCGCGTGCTTACGCATGGCGCGAGAGAACCAGCGCGGCGTGCCGTGCATCGATCACGACTTCATCGCACTGATTGAGGAGCCGCACGGCTTCGGTCAGCACGCCGCGCCCCGGCTTCGAACTGAGCCGCTTGTCGATGACGTTGAAGCTCACGCGCACCGTGTCGCCCGCGAGTACCGGTTGCCTGAAGCGCACCGCGTCCCAGCCGAGCGACGCGATCGACGTGTTCTCGTAGAGCTTCATCGATGTCTTGAGCCCTTCCATCAACGCAAGGCCATAAAGCCCGTGCGCGATCAGCCCGGAGAAGCCGCGGCTTTTCGCATACTCTGCGTCCGTGTGCAGCGGGTGAAAATCCTCGGTCAGCGCGCAGAACGCCGCGATATCGTCGGGCGTGATGGTGCGCGCGGGGCTGGTCATCACTTCGTCAATCACGACGTCTTCGAAATAGAGATCGGTTTTCATCGTGGCGATGCCTCGCGTGCGATCAGCGTGTCGCGCAGATTCATAGGGCCGGGACGGAAGATGCGTGCGTCCATCCGTTTGAGGTCTTCGCTCACGCGCACATCGAACGCGATGCGATCGAGCACGTCTTCCTTCAGCCGCGCACCCGGCGCGATTTCCTTCAGCACGAGTCCGTCCGCTTCGAGATCGAAGACCGCGCGGTCCGTCACGAACTTGACGTGCTGGCCGCGTTCGCGCGCGAGTTCGCCGGAGAAGCTGACCTGATCGACGCGCGGCAAGAACTTGTCGAAGGCGCCGTCGCGGCGAATTTGCAGCTCGCCATCGCTCACGTCGATATCAAGCTCGCCGCCCGTCAGGGAGCCGTTGAACACAAGCCGCTTGCTGTTCTGCGTGATGTCGATGAAACCGCCCGAGCCGTCCGCGCGCTCGCCGAAGCGTGTGACGTTGACATTGCCGCGCGCATCGACCTGTGCAAACGACAGGAACGCGCACGTGAGGCCGCCGCCATCGTAGAAATCGAACTGATAGGCCTGGTCAAGGATCATGCGCGGATTCACCGCCGTGCCGAACTCACGCGTATGGCCCGGCACTCCGCCGACGACACCCGATTCGACCGTCAGCGTCATCATGTCGGAGATGCCTTCTTCGGCGGCGACGTTGGGGATCATCGCGGAGACGCCGACGCCGAGATTCACGACATCGTTCAGCCGCAGCTCGAAGGCGGCACGCCGCGCGATCACGCGTCGCGCGGTTAGTGCATCAGGCACGATGCGCGATGCCGGCAGACGCGTCTCACCACTTCGCGCGGGGTCGTAACGCGTCGTGTAGGTCTGCAGCTGCTCCGGCTCGACGACGAAGTAATCAATCAGGAAGCCGGGGATCTTGATCATGTGCGGATTGACGCTGCCGCGCTGCACGATGCGCTTCACCTGACAGATGACGATGCCGCCCGCGTTATGCACCGCCTGCGCGATCGACAGGTCTTCGCGCGTCGTGGCTTCGTGCTCCATGCTGACGTAGCCGTCTTCATCCGCAGAGGTGCCGCGAATGATCGCGACATTCGGCACGCCCGGCGCGCGATAGAACAGATACTCGCCGCCCGCGACATGCAGCAGGTCGACGAGCGGTTCCGTCGTGCAATCATTCATGCGTCCACCGTCCTGGCGCGGATCGACATACGTACGCAGGCCGACGTGCGACACGAGACCCGGCTGACGGCCCGCCATCGCGCGGCACATCTGCGCCATCACGCCTTGCGGAAAGTTGTACGCCTCGATGCGGTTCGCGCGGATCAGCCGCATGAACGGCATCTGCATGCCATAGTTGCCGCCGATCACGCGCCTGACCAGCTCCGGATACGCCAGCCGGCACAAGCCTTTCTCGTGCACCGCGCCGACGCCCGTCACATGAAAGAGCGTGAGATCGCGCGGACCGTCGCCCGACAGATGACGCGCCTCGATCGCTTCGAAGATCGCTTCGGGCACGCCCGATCCGCCGTTGCCGCCCGTCATCAGCATGTCGCCGTCGCGGATCAGCGCGGCGGCTTCCTTTGCCGTTATGCACTTGATCATAATGCGCCTTATGTCCGTTCTTTCTCGATCTGCCGCGCGATGATGAGGCGCTGGATCTGATTCGTGCCTTCGAAAATCTGCGCGAGGCGCACGTCGCGGAACAGACGCTCGACGCGATATTCGCGCGAGTAGCCGTTGCCGCCGTGGATTTGCAGCGCGTTGGAGACGTGGCGCATGGCCATGTCGGTGGTGAAGAGCTTCGCGTGCGCCGCTTCCTTCGCGATGGCCAAGCCCGCGTCATGCACGCGCGCCGCGTGATGGATCAGGAGACGCGACGCCGCAATATCCGTAGACATATCGGCGAGCATGAACTGGATCGCCTGAAACGATGCGATCGGGCTGCCGAACTGACGCCGCGTCGATGCGTACGCCTGCGCGTCTTCGAACGCGGCCTGCGCCATGCCGAGCGCCATCGCGGACATCAGCAGGCGGCTGAAGTTGAAGTTCGCCATCGCCATTTTGAACGCGCGATGTTCTACGCCGACGAGCGCATCGGCTGCGAGCTTCACGTTATCGAACGCGATCTGGCAGTCTTCCAGACCGTGCATGCCGAGCAGTTCCTCAGACTTACCGCGCCTGATGCCGGGCAGGTTCATATCGACGAGAAAGCAACTGATCGCATGATGCCCGTCCTGGCCTTTTTCGATCGGCGTGCGCGCGAACACCAGGACGAAATCCGCGGCGCCGCCGAGCGTGACCCACGCCTTGACCCCGTTGAGCACGTAGCCGTCCGCCGTGCGACGCGCGGTCGTCTTGAGACTGGCGACATCGGAACCGTGGTCGGGTTCCGACACGGCGGTCGCCGCGACGATGCTGCCGTCAAGCAATCCCGCGATGCGTTCCTTCTGAGCCTCGCTGCCGTGCTGATACAGGAAGAGCGCCGCTTCCACGGGAATGGCGAACGCGTTGCCGATGCTGCCGGAGCAGCGCGCCAGCTCTTCCATTGCGATGCAGACGGACACGGTATCGAGACCCGCGCCGCCGCCCGCTTCGGGCAGGCTGATGCCGAACAGGCCGAGTTCGGCCATTTGCCGATACAAGGTGCGATCGAAGCGGTCTTCTCGATCGATCGCGGCGGCGCGTTTCAGCACTTCGCGCTCGGCGAAACGGCGCGTGGTATCGCGCAGCGAAGTCTGCTCTTCGGAAAGAAATAGTTGCATGGGTCCCGTCGTTGCTTTGCGACCTCGTCGTGATGACGAGCATTCGATAGCAGTATGGGTGGAGCAAAAAACGACGGTTATCGCAAACGTGACGTTGAGTATTCACTGCTCTTATAGACTTGAAATAATGCGAATCCGAACTTGTTTCGTCTCCTGGCGCCTCCGTTGCAATCCGTCGCGCCGTGGGACTGCCAAGGGCCGCTGCTAGCGGTAACGCCGTCGTCTGAACGACACTTCTCAGTGACCGCGAACGGCTGGAATTGGCCGACTGTACTCGCTCGCCGACGTCTCCGTAAGTCACCGTTCAAACCCATCGGTCAACGCCAGCGTCAGCTTTGTGATGTCATTGTCGAACGGGTCAAACCGGCCATAACGAGACACCCGCGGGAAACCGCCGAATGGCCGGTTACCGTTTCGCTGCGGTCAACCGACCATCGCAGCAGAGGCGGGCAACGCATCTTCAACGCTTTCTTCCCTTCGCCACGATTCTCCGATCTCGCCCGCCTGCGGGAGCGTCGTCTACGTTGAGCTGGCCGTCGGCTTGAGCCGCAGTAAAAGACCTTGATCGTTCGGTCGAGCCAGGAACGACAAGAGCGTGCCGGCCGCCTACCCTGATCGCATCGAATGACGAGGTAATATGTTGGTCGGCCATGTCAGCTGTCAAAGTCTGTCAAACCGGGAGTCCAATATGTCGAACAAACAGCAACCAGGCGATACGATCCAGAACTGGACGGACAAGTGGGTTGCATCTGTCTCTGACTATTCAATTTATGCGATTTCGGCGGACGGCCGGATTCTGACGTGGAATCCCGGCGGCATAGCTATCCACGGATACCAGCCCGCCGAGATCATCGGCCAAATGCTGGACACCCTCTACAGAGAGGATGACCGACAACAAAGGGCGCCCGCGGCTGGCCTCGAAATCGCCCGACGCACAGGACGCCGCGATACCGAAGGGTGGCGAATCCGTAAGGATGGCACAACGTTCTGGGCCAGCGACGTGATTACCGCATTGCATACGGAAGATGGGCAATTTGCCGGTTATGTGAACATCGTGCGCGATATCACGGAGAAAAAGGCCGCACACGACGCAGTGCTGGAAAGCGAGCGACGCTTCCGCATGCTGGTTAACGGTGTGACTGACTATGCAGTCTTTATGCTGTCGCCGGAAGGTGTCGTCACAAACTGGAACTCCGGCGCACGGCGAATCAAGGGCTACGCTGCAGAAGAAATCATCGGTTCGCATTTTTCGCGCTTTTACACGCCGGAAGACGCCGCGACAGGACTGCCGCAGCGCGGGCTGACCGCTGCTGCAAGGGAAGGGCGATTTGAAGCGGAAGGATGGCGGGTCAGGAAAGATGGCAGCCGTTTCTGGGCGCATGTCGTGATCGACGCAATCCGCGACGAAGATGGAACGCTTGCTGGATTTGCGAAGATCACCCGTGACATCACGGAACGGATGGAAGCGAACCGGGTGCTCGAAGAGACCAGGACCGCATTGTTCCAGTCGCAAAAGATGGAAGCCATCGGTAAGCTGACGGGCGGCGTCGCGCACGATTTCAACAATGTATTGCAGGTATTGCGCGGTAACCTGGAGCTGCTGGAGAACCATCATGCCAGCGACGGATGGACCCGGGAGCGGCTCGACAAGGCGATCGACGCGGTAGAGCGCGGCGCAAAACTAGCGTCCCAACTGCTCGCCTTTGGACGTCGGCAGCCCTTGCGACCGGTTGTGATCAACCTGGCTCCCGCGATACGGGGCATGGATGATCTGTTGCGGCGCGCACTTGGAGAGACCATTGAGGTGGAGACGGTCGTTGCTGGCGGGCTATGGAACACGATCGTGGACATTCATCAGCTGGAGAACGTCATCCTCAATCTGGCAATCAACGCGCGCGATGCGATGCCCGATGGCGGAAAGCTGACCATGGAACTGGCCAATGCGATGCTCGACGATCAGTATGTTGCCGGCTTGCCCGATGTGCCGGTAGGCCAGTACGTCATGCTAGCCATCACCGACACTGGCACTGGCATGCCGCCGGATGTGCTTGAGCGGGCGTTCGACCCATTCTTCACGACGAAACCTGAAGGGATGGGAACCGGGCTGGGTTTAAGCATGGCCTATGGTTTCGTCAAGCAGAGCGGCGGACATACCCGCATTTATAGCGAGGTCGGGCACGGCACGACCGTCAAGATCTACCTGCCGCGGTCCACCGAAACGGCAATCGAGCCTCCTGCGAGACCGAGCGTCAGGTTGCTGGGCGGAACGGAGACCATCCTCGTAGTGGAAGACGATCTGAAAGTGCAATCTACCGTTGTCGATACGCTGACGGGGCTTGGCTACAGCGTGCTGAAGGCAGACGGCGCAGAGCAGGCGTTGACCGTGATTCGAAGTGGCATCCATATTGACCTGCTTTTTACGGACGTCGTGATGCCCGGGTCCCTGCGCAGTCCCGACATGGCCGCGCAGGCGGTGCAGCTTCTGCCGCGTCTGAAGGTGCTGTTTACTTCCGGCTATACGCAGAACGCGGTTATTCACGGTGGACGGCTGGACCCGGGCGTTGAACTGTTGAGCAAGCCATACAGCCGGGAACAGCTCGCCTACAAGATCCGCCAGATACTCGGCGCTACCTGCGCGACCCGTGGAAACCAGGACGCAACGCTGTCAGCAGCAAATGCTGGCACGACATGTCTCCGGGTTCTTCTGGTCGACGACGATCCTGCGTTACTGGAAGCCACGAGCGAATTGGTAAAAATGCTCGGACACGCTCCGGATGCGACTGGCTCGCCGGAAGAGGCGCTGCGTTGGCTCAGGGACAAGGCGTTCGACGTAATGCTCGCCGATCTCACCATTCCTGGCATGTCGGGAATCGAACTCGCCGAAACAGCGGTTCAGTTACAGCCAGGGCTGCGCGTTATCTTTGCCTCGGGCAACGAGATGCCTGATGTCCCGGCGCTGACGTTCCGCTGGAAGGCGTTACGCAAACCCTATACCCTGGAGGAACTGGGCAGAGTGCTAGACAATTCCCAACTTTAGACACGCTCACCGATGTACTGCCGACAATTCACGCGAGATTAACGTCCTGTCCAAGACATTGCGTGCATAAAAGGCGGTTGCATCATTAGCGACCGTCTCAGATCGATCCGAAACCCGACGGACGAAAACTCGTCCTGAGTGACCGGACCGGGTCGCAAGTACGCATTCGGTTGCAGTGGCAGCAGACGCTGGCCGCCGCCGAAGTGCGAACGTCGGCAAAGCGACTCGTAGCTGCCTGACAGATGCGATACCTGAATGTCGGGAATGGCCGACAACACGACGTCGGTGTCCTCGGCACCGACGCCTTATCATAGCGACTCGACAGCGCGCGGAAACGGGACACTCATCCTCAGCCTCGCGCCATGCGGCTACATCGTCGGGATGCAGTTCGCCAACGTTTGCCTTGCCGCAGAGCTGAGACCACGCGCGACAGACCCTCGGCATCCAACACCGGCAGCACGCTGGAGTGCGCTTCTAACGGACGTGTCCACTTGCCGGCCGAACTGGTCCCCCAGGTAGATGCGAGCTGGCCTATCCGTTGCGAAGCCGATGTCATCACCTGGCCAGGTGTCATAAGCTGCACACCGCACAGAATGGGATAGAAACGTCGTCCGCTGCAATCAATGCGATCAACACGGCTAATGAAAAGCGCAGTGCGCTCTCGTGGGTATCGAATGAACCGTAGCTTCCGCTGCGCGAGGTAGTGAGGCGCCAACGCGTTGGATGCCACTCGCCGGATCGAAATTTGCCAGCGACTCCGTAGCATCATCTGCAGTGCTGACTTAACATCTGGTTGATGGTCGCTCCTCGATTACTTGTTGTTCGACCGACTAGCCGGGAGGTGGCGCGCACTTCGAGAGATCTGAGAGACCAGAACCGTTGTCAATCGGCGTGCGCACCCCTGTTGCCGGGGACCGTCCGTGAGAGGACGTGCACACGCTGCTGACAAAGAGTTACGGCCATCCGGCGGTCTTCCGTCACCGGCTTTGCCACCCTTACCCGGGTGCGTTTGTTTGCGTAACCGATGAAGCATGGAAAGGTCCGCTACCGTGCACCAACGAGGTTGCTCGGTTTCGTGGCTGGGCGAATAGTCGACGCATTCCCCGCGGCAATATCGAAGCCGCGGGGCCGCGCTCTTCTCCTCGCTACCCCGATCACGCCTGTTGTTTCGTGACGTGTGAAAGAATACGCTCATGCTAGAACCCGCTTTTACGCAAACAGACGGGCAAAAGAGCCTCTTTTCGTGAAGACAGGATGAAGCTTGAAACAGGGGTCATCCGCATGGGGAGTGTGGAGCCAGGGTGATCCTCCCGACTAGCGTCGAATCCCGGCAACCAATTGTCTTCCGACAAGTTGCGGACGGCGTCCCCAGTCTGATCGTCGACGTGCCTCGCCGCCAGCGGCACGCGACCGTGCGCGGCATCGCGCAGAAGCCCGCCGTAGATTTTTTGCGTCATGGCCTCGATCGTGCTCATGAACTCGCGCACCTGCGTGGCACCCCATTCGATGACGGTCGTCGAGTTCGGCGCCCTTTCAGAACAGCGACGTCTGACGCGGATCGCGCGCGGGCGGTCGCGAGGCGGTGGCCGCGTTGCGATTGCGTGCGGATGCGCGCCGCTGTGCGACGCGGCGTAAATGCGCGATCAGGGACACGGTCTGCGCGCCCGCCATAAGTGTGAGCGCAAAGTGTCCGATGTCTCCCGGCGCGCTCGGGCGATAGGCGCGCAGCGACGGCCGCAGCGCAAGGCGCCGGGCGCGGGCGATCAACTGGCTGCGGCTCATCCAGCAATCCGCGACGAACTGGCGGACGATGGCGGGCAGTGACTCGGGGGCGACGTCGCCGGGCAACGCCAGGGCAACGAGTTCAAATGCATCAGCCATCGTGGGACAGTCTCCTTCTCCAACGTCGTGCGAAGCAGGCTGGCAAACAGACTTGCCTATGGGCTCGCGAACCCGTCTCTGCCATCCGGTTCGGATCTTGCCACAAGTCGCGATATGAATACCGTCGCCATCCATGCCTGGTAATCCACTACGGTCTGCGCCACCGCCTTGATGTTGCAGGAGGCACCAGTGCCTGCCAACGCTTCGTAACTCTGTGCACGACTCACCGCCCCGCTGGATCACAGCACAAAGATTGAAGCTTTGCTCAGAATCGTCATCTGACTGAGACGGGGAAACGGTGGCAACCCTCCATCTGGCGAACGCATGCAAACGGGACGCACGAACTCAGAAAGTTGCATTCCACGAAAGGTGAGCTAGAATCAGGTGCATTCCTCACCAACGTGTTGCTCACCATGCAAATGCAAAGCTGGGTAGGAACGATCGAGCGTGAATGGCATCAGTTGCGCCTCGCTGACCCTACTCTGGATGTCGAGAAGTTTTCCCGTCACGTCATTGCGGCAAACAAGACCGGGTTTCTGTCGCCCGAGTCGCTCGCCGCGATCGCCAATGCTCTTCTCACCAGCACGCTCAGTCGTGCGCCGCATCTCGGCCGCTGGTTGCTTGAGTGCATTGGTGCTAACCGGCATCCCGCCTGGCGGATGGCAATGGCCATTTCTCTCGTCACACCAACCGGAGGCGAGGCGGACCTTGAGAGAGGTAATGCGATCTTCGAAGACGTGATGAAGGATGAGACCGCGGACGGCCATCTTCGCGGCATGGCCGCTGCAGCGCTGGCCGATAGCGCACGCCTTGGGCGGGGCATGCCGGTCGATACGAGCCGCGCGCTCACGCTCTAGGAGCAGGCCATCACGCTGGGCCACAAGGCCTCAGGATACAATCTCGGGCTTTACTGGGAGGGCGCGTGGGGTGCCGAAGAGAAGAGCGTTACCCAGGACCGCACGAAGGCTATACAGAGCTATCGGCGCGGCGGGGGTGACATGCGTTGCCAACGCCGTCTGGCAGCGCTACGGTGAAGGTGCCCTACCGCCCGCCGGACGACTCGGAGGACGAGGTTAAGAGGTGAAGCCGCGTTGAGCTGGCCGCAGATACGCCGGCAGGCAAAGTGGTGCCGCGTGTGTCAGTCCCCGGATCGAAGCGGTCAGATCCATACGTAGTCAGCACCTCACGTTCTGTCGGGCGCATTCGTGATGACGCAGGCAGCGTCACTAAGTGTCACTATCGCGACCTCTTCCCCTGGGACTTGCGTCAGGCATTGGCGACATCCGCCACTCGATGGACGCTGTCATCAATGGCTAGCGCCGACATTGCAGCACAGAAACTCTCCGTTCTTCGTGATACGAGGACCCGCATTGTCTGAATGCAGGTCCTCGCGAAATGCAAAGCGAGAAAATAACCGCGCCGACCGGCGAGCAGGCTTTCCCGATTGATCGATTGATCGATACCGGCGATGCGAATCGGCAAGGTGGTGTATGCGCTGCCCCGGTGCTTCGGAGATCGGCAGATCTCGTGCATCACTGATGGCACGTTCGCGAGAAATGCCTGGCAAACCGAATCATTCTGGCCAGCAGATGTTCGGCCGGACTTTCGAGGGGGCAGACTGACCAGCCCCGGTTCGCTAACCACCGACGCATCAACCGCCGGCCGCGCTTTGCGTTGAACGAGAGAGAGCCGGCGCATCAGTCTTCCATCGCCTGCCTGATATCTGACGATTTCGTGTGACCGGCAAAAGGCTGACTGTGCATTGCTTCGCAGGCCAGCATCACCGGATCGCGACCGGAGAGCGCGGACGTTAACCAGTACCACACTATGGCCGGATTCCCGCCGTCTGTTTTCGCGCTATCGCGTCGTTCGGCATCCAATGCCAGCATCACGTCATCTATAATCGCACTCAGCACACCAGTGATCGCATGGAGCCCTACTATATGAGTCAAACCCGCGGACGATATGCGGGATCTCGGGACAGCGGCCAGCGCCAACCTCGTCACGTCAAACAGTCCCAGCCGAACCGGCCGAAACCGCCGTACGTCAATGCACCTGCCCGGGACTCTGCCCACACTGCCTCCATTTTCAAGACACGATCGTTCCAGTTCCTGGTGGATACGGTAGGCGCGGAGAATATCGCGCTGGGACTGGGATCGAACATGGCGCGAGTGGCCGAGCTGACGAAGGGTGAAAGGTTCACGCCAGAGACCGCCTTTCACATGGAAACCACGCTTGGTTTGCCTCACGGTTTCTTTGACCAGCCCAATCCTGCGCTTGCGCCCGAAACCATCGCCCGCCTGAAATCGCCGCTCGATTTCGTCCGGGCCGACGACGAACCGGAAGAAGTGTCGGAAACACCCATGCCGCCTTCCGCCGTTCACGGCGGCCAGCAACCATATCCTGAAGACAGTTTGTCGGGGGAAGCGCAGATGCCGAAAAAAGCAACGGGCGACTCGCCCAGGGCCGTCAGAAACAGTCGAAGCCAGATGGCCGAACCGCCTGCCCCACGTGCGCCGCGAAAAGGTTCACCTTCGAAACCCAGGACATCTGTCGGGGGAAACCAACAGCGACCACTGGCGGTAGACGACAGCGCCGCGGTAGAAAACATTCGACGCGCCAACCTCCACATTCTCACGGGTCGCAACGGATCGAAAGCAAAACTTGGTGTAGTCATGGCGATGAGCGGATCCAACATGGCCCATCGGCTATATGGCAAGAAACGCATGGACGATGTCGAAGCCAACCGCTTCACCGAGCGACTTGGTTTGCCAACTGGCTGGCTGGACACGCCGCGCTCCGAAGCCGATATTCCAGAGTCGGTGTCGCGTCTGCTGGCCCCTGCTTCTCGCGGTCGCTCATCCGTTGAACAACACGAGCCGCTTGCGGCCGCGACAAACGGCCGTGTGCGAAGGAAGCCCGCCGATGCGAAGGCGCACTCGGGGCGTGCGCGGGCGGACACCCTGGGCCATCCGGACAGCCCCTTGCCTGTTTCGGCCGATGTCGCAGGAGAGAAAGAGACGATCGTCGTCAGTCCGCACGATCATGTACCCGATTTGCCCGGCGAACTTGCCGGTCGCTCACCTGAAGAAAGCGTTGGCGAGGTCCCGGCGGCCACCCCGGCAACCGTTCAGTCCCTGCCAGCCGCCGCAATACCGCAGCGAAACCTGGTACCGCTTCTCTCCGCTTCCGTGACCAGCCTGGACAATCTTCACGGTATCGAACCGATAGCGGAAGCATTGCTCAAGACGCTGGCAGGTAAGGCACGCACGGGCAGACTGGACGAACTGAAAGCTCTGGAACTTTTGCAGCACGCGGTCCTGTTGTGAGTCGGTGGTAGCGTGCCAGGTTCCATTGTTCTGTGACGCAAATGGCGCATCGAGGTAGCCTGGGCCCCGTGCGCGCAAATAGTCGCCCCTTTTCCGGTCGACGATGACTGCGGATCCCGTCCTTGACCCACCAACTGCGCGAGGCCGAGTTGTGGTGGGTTCCCGCAAAAGCTCACCTTGGCGGAGATACGCGGCGAACAACGTTGGCCAGCGCAATCGTAGGCGCCCTCTGCCAGCGGGGGGCCCTCCACCTAACCGCGTGAAGAAGGGCGCGGAACCAGCGAGCGGCACTGAGACAACGCAACACGGCGATGCGCCGGTCTGTGGCTCAATGGTCGAGAAATTGCCGCAGCTTGTCGGCGCGGCTCGGGTGCATGAGTTTTCGCATCGCCTTGCTTTCGATCTGCCGGATCCGTTCGCGCGTCAGATCGAACTGTTTGCCGAGCTCCTCGAGCGTATGGTCGGTCGTGGTATCGATCCCGAAACGCATCCGTAGCACCTTCGCTTCACGCGGCGACAGCGCGTCGAGCGCCTCATCGATCGCGGCGCGCAGGTTCGCCTGCACGGCCGCGTCCGCGGGCGATGCCGCCATTGGATCTTCGATCATATCGCCAAGCGTCGCGTCGGCGTCCTCGCCCACCGGCGTCTCGAGCGACACCGGTTGCCTCGCGACCTTCAACATGCCCCGAACCTTCTCTTCCGGCAGTTCCATGCGCTGCGCCAGCGCCTCAGGATCAGCCTCGCGTCCGGTCTGCTGCAGGATCTCGCGTGAAATCCGGTTGAGCTTGTTCATCGACTCGATCATGTGCACTGGCACGCGAATCGTGCGCGCCTGATCGGCAAGCGAACGCGTGACGGCTTGCCGCACCCACCACGTTGCATAGGTCGAGAACTTCCAGCCGCGTCGATATTCGAATTTGTCGACGGCTTTCATCAAGCCGATATTGCCTTCCTGAATCAGATCCAGAAAATGCATGCCGCGGTTCACGTACTTTTTCGCGATGGAGATCACAAGACGCAGGTTCGCCTCGATCATCTCGCGCTTCGCCTGCCGCATTTTCGACTCGGCCGCCATCATCTGCCGGTTGATCTTTTTCAACTCTTGCAGCGGCAGCCCGGCGTTCGCTTCGATATCGATCAGCTTCTCCTGTTCGGCCTGAATCGCAGGCAGACTGCGTTCGAGCGCGGCGCCGTACTGGCGCGACCGCGCGGCCATCCTTTCGGTCCACCCAAGATCGGTTTCGTGCCCCGGGAACGACTCAACGAACTTCTCGCGCGGCATCCCGCACCGGTCAACGGCAATCTGTAACATACGCCGCTCGACCGCTCGCACCTGCGCGACCTGTCGCTGCACGTCGGCACACAGCCGATCGATGGTTCGCGCCGTGAAGCGGATGGGCGCCAGCTCGCGCCGGATCGCTTCACACCCGCGTGCGAAGGTTGCGTGGCCCTTGCCTTGCGCGGCCTCGGCACGCGGAAGCTGATCGAACAGTTCGCGCACTCGCGCAAATATGGCGAGGCTGTCGCTCGTGAGCTGTTTCAGACGCGCTTCGTTCCCCCTCGCCGCATCCCCCTCCCCGACCTCACTGTCCTCATCGCCCTCCTCGTCGTCGCCGTCGGCGGTATCCGCGTCGATGTCCGGCATATCAGCCGGGTCCGACACCGACGGCTCTGCCGCTCCGACCAAGAAGGTGAGCGACAACGTGGAGCTACTTGAGATGCTTGACACGATCCGGGCCGACCGCAATTTGATCGCTCATCAAGCGCTTGTTTGTCAGGGCAATGACCTTGCGGAGATAATCGGCGCAGAGCCGGTCTCTTTGCGCGTGTTGAAAGAGATTGATCGGCGTGCGCTAAAGGCGATGACCGCGCTGGTTTGCGAGTACATAAGAACCACCCCGAAAAACTCGGCCTAGGAAAACGGAGAACTGATGAACACCAGTATCAGCGAAGAAACAAAGCAAGAGTTCACGCGGGCCGCTTAAAGCGGTAACGCAACGGAAAACGGCTTACCGTGGCAGTACGTCCCTGTCGCGGCGTGTTGGCCGGCCCGTACTGGTGGCCCTTTTTAAAGACGGAAAACAGCGCGATGACTTTGGCTACGATGACTATTTCGATTGCAACGCTGCTTACGTTACTGGCCGCGTTTAGCGTTGCGCTAGTGAATCGTTGGTATGGGGAGCATTTTTCGTCGGCTGTGGAATGCAGAAAGGTCATGGAAGCGGACGGTCAAGAGCACGATCACTATTCATTCACGGCTTCGCGCTCGAATACGTTCATCGGCCATACCGTGGGCCGAGCTTACATCGCATTCGCAGCCGTTCGCTATGACCACCTGATGCGCAAGCATCGGCCGGCCACAAGCGTATAGGAAAACTATGGCAACGATTCTCAAACATGCTGTGCACGCCTCATTGGCAAGTCATCGTCGGTCGGCCGCAACGGCGCGGCTCCGTGTGGCTCTGTCGATGGACACAGGTGAATTTCCCGACGTCGAAATGCTTGCGTCGCAGGCGCGGGCCTATCGCCCGCATGTCGTGGAAGCGACGCAGGATTTGAGCGTGCTGCAAGCGCACTACTCGCGCGACGCGAAGTAACCACGGAAAACGCGATGAAAAACATTAGCGGCGTCACGCACTTGATCTGCCTGGTACTGGCTGCGGGATTAGGTATTCTTTCTCTGATCGGTATCGTGACAATGGAAGTGGTTGTTGCTACCTCTGATGCCATTCATCTGACAGTCATTGGACAAGCAAGCGTCGGCGTTGCGTTCGTGGCTGCATGTGTTGGCAGCGCCGCGATGTGTAGCTGGATTTATCGATGGCTGCTGTCGTTGTTTGGACGTGCGGCGAGCAGTGCTGACCTTTCGAGCTAGGAAAACAGACACGGCGCGTGTGCGCCACCGACGCCGGCCGGTAGTGTTGAGACAAAATAAAGTTGTATAGTGGATTCGTTGATTTAAAAGGGTTTTTGCTAGTCCGGCTGTTGTTTTAATGAAAGGTTGTATAGTGGAATTGTTGGGCGGTTTCAAAGGTGAAGCGCAACAGCGGGTTAATGAACGGAAGCTGAAGTTATCGAAGCGGTTGCGAGCATACGTTCGAACACCTCGAATGGCGAATGAAATACATGCGTAGCACGCGGTCGGCTGTTGAGGCTGTCGGCGATGGC
>NZ_CADFGP010000047.1 GCF_902833905.1 Paraburkholderia tuberum STM678
TGCTAACACATTGAATACCAGGCCCCGGAAAACACTCGGCTGGAAGACGCCTGCGGAGGCCTTGGACGAATACCTAAAATCTGTTCAATAATCTAGTGTTGCAACGACCGGTTGAATCCGCCCAGTCCACGCAGATCAATAAGGTGCGAACGGTATTGCGAAACGAGTGGGTCGAATCGGCTTGGCTTTGCGACCGGAACGAAGAGGCCTCGATCGGTTAGGAAGCGTGTTGCCGCTCGCTGCGTGGCGCGGTACAACGTCTCATGCGACCAGGGTGCGAACCAGCGGGACAGCGCAGTCGAGGTAATCGGGAGGCTGGCGCCAGCCGCGACATGGTTATAGGTAAGAACCTCACGGAAACGGTGGACGTGACGCTTCGCACAAGTGCGCGTGTAGCCACGCTCGACGACCCACGCCGAAAAATTGCGGACTAGCGGTCCTTGCGGGCCGGCAGCATAGCGCCGCCAATCGCGGGGAAAGAGAAATTCCAGCATGTGAATCTCCCATTCAAGTGAACGGAAGAATCACAGTAGCTCGTTCCAGTTATGTGTAGTACTGCGGCCTCAAAGCCCGAGTGCACCGTGGCCGAGGCGGCCGACTGCACATAACGACGTGCTGCACATGGATCGATGACGAGCAGCCTCGGTCCTATCACCGCGCGATTGAAGAATTCCCGCAAGCGGTTCTGCTGCCGGGCGGCGGCCAGTTGCATCATCAGGTCGGCGGCGGTGATGAACCGCGTCTTGATGCCCGCCTGCGCCGCGCGGTACGCAAGCGAGGTCGCAATGTGTGTCTTGCCGACCCCGGATGGCCCGAGCAGCACGACATTCTCGGCCCGCTCAATGAACGCCAGACTCGCCAGCTCCTGAATCTGAGCACGCGGTGCGCCGCTGGCGAAGCTGAAGTCGTATTGCTCCAGCGTCTTGATGCCGGGCAGCGCCGCCAGCTTCGTTAGCACCTGACGCTTGCGCTGCTCGCGCGCATCGAGCTCCGCTTGCAGAAGCTGTTCAAGGAAATCGGCCATACTCGAATCGGTCGTCGCAGTGCGTTGTGCGAGCGGCGCCCAGTCGGTGGCGATGCAGTCCAGCTTCAGCTGTGCACACAGTCCGGCAATCCGTTCATGTTGCAGATTCATGCTGCGACCTCCAGCAACGCGTCGTATACCGCCAGCGGATGCTGCAGGCTCTCACGCGGCAGCACGCGACGGTTGTCCGGCACAGCAAGCGCAGGTGCTTGCGCCGGCAACGGCAGAAGCGCCGCCTGCTCGGCAGCAAGCCTCACTGCCGGCCGCTCGCCCGTCGTCGCATGACGGCGCGTGTTGGCAACCTCCGCCAGCCATCGACCGATATGCGCGTTGGCGGCCTCTACATCCAGCCTCAAGCCCGATGACCTGAGCGTCGCGGCAAGCGGCACAACGAAGCTCTCCTTCAGATAGCGGTTGAACCGTTCGACCTTGCCCTTGGTCTTGGCGCGATACGGGCGACACACCTTCGGCGTGAAGCCGTAAGTCTCAGCCAGCGCAAGCAGCTGTGGGTTCCAGCGATGCTCGCCTTCGCCGAATGCATCGCGCTCGATGACCACCGACTTCGCGTTGTCGAACAGCACATGCTCCGGCGTGCCGCCGAAGTAGACGAGCGCCTCACGTAGGCATTCGCACAGTGTCGCGGCATCCTCACGCGCGGTGAACCGAACGAAGCTCGCGCGGCTGTAACCCATCGTCGCGACCAGCGCGAGCAATGGCTCGCGTCCTCGCCGGATAACCGTGAAATCGGCTTGCATCTGCTTGCCGGGCGCGGTCTCGAAGCGCACCACTGGCTCGGCTTCAGAACGCTTGTGGGGCACCAGAAACGCCTTGAGCTGACTGATGCCACCTTCGTATCCCGCCTCCTGCAATTCGCGTAGCAGAACCGTTGCCGGAATCCAGTGCGGCCGCGCGGCGGCGACGCGCTCCAGCAGATAGTCCTTGAACGGGTCGAGCTTCGTTGCTCGCGGCTCACGCTGGCTATAACGGCTTGCCTGCTCGTTCCTCAGATAGCGTCGCACGGTGTTGCGCGATAAACCTGTTTTCCGCCGCGAATTACGACAAGTACTGCGCCTTGAAGCAATACGGTGCGCCGAAGAAAGAATACGCGCCCCTGCTCAACTCGATGACCGGGCTCATGATCGTTGAATTCCGCAAGTTTGCCGACGGTCAATTTCAGACCATGCCGTACGCCGGCAATCCCGTCCCGTGCGATGGCTGGTATCAGATCCTGCAACTCCCGTTTCCGCCCTTCAAGGTGATTCGGGCCGCGGCGCGCGTTCTTTGGCGCAGCGGGCGAGAATTTTCCAAACTTGGACATGCTGACCTCTGTTTTTGGTGAGCCGGGCACTCTCTCGTAGGTGTCACGGCAACAGTTAAAGCGAGATAGCTACTCGCCGTTGCCGAGGCAACGACACGCTTCTACCTCCTCGCTGCCTCTGTCCCTGTCTCGCATCAGGTTCAGCTTTCGCCGCCTCCGGAGAGATTGGCGCGGGCTCCAGCTTGCCCGTACAACGGTTGTGGACTTAGACCGTGAGTTCGGTGGGTCTTTAGAAGATGCGTTTCGGAGGGCCTGCTCTTAGTCCAGTTTCAGCCAATCCGCCCGGTCCTTACGGGTGCCGGGTTACCGAGCCTAAGCTCGGCGTGGACTCCTTTTGTAGCGGTGGAGACGAACCGACGCGCATCCCATTGCCGTGATGGCCTGGGTGAAGGTAGCGCGCGTACCTGGGTTCATGTGCCCTGCCCGTGTGCCGGGTAGGGGTAGCCCTCCGCCTGTCTGTCGCTTAGCGATGAGTCAGCGGCCCGTCGTGTGGACGGCAAAGGCTTCTTGGTGCGGGGATTTGATGTGCGAATCCGATTTTCCAAAAGTCTTCGGTAAGTTTCGGGTACCGCTCCGGAAGCCGCATCCGGTAAGGATTCCGCCTTACCTCAGTCTCGGATAGATCTCGGATCCGACTGAGTTTTTAAAAAAACGCCGTGAGGCGTTTGGCACTTCTGTTTTCATTGAGACCGTGACATTTCAACGATCTCTTGGGGTGCCCTCTCGCGAGAGTTCGGGCTGCCGCAGTGGCGGCTTGGCTGTTCCGTGCGGCCGGTGGAGGTGTCCAATCGACTCGCTGGGCAGAAGTTAAGCACATCGCATGAATGTGCGCAAGTGGTTGGTAGTCCTCGGAGACCCTTCGATCTGCAGGATCGGGGACGTTTCAACGAATCCAATCGATCGCAGAAGCCGTGAGAGAACCGACACTAGCCACCGGAACCGGCCTTATTGCTGTCTCCACTCAGTCGAATGGTGCGTGAAAAGATATGACTCTCACGGGTTTGCAGTCCCGCGGACCGCAGAAACTACTCGTTGTTCGCTACTGAGGCATTTTGCGGTAGTCCCTTAGGTAGTCTGCCCTAGTTTTAGGTAGCTTGAGGTACTCGTAGGGGTATGTTGAGGTAGTTTGCGGACGTTTGCTGCACTCATTGAGGTACGTTGACGTAGGTTGAGGTAGGGGTTGCTGTATTTAGCGGCATACTCAGGTAACGGTTGAGGTAGTGATTGAGGTACCCATTGCGGTACCGATTGAGGCACTGGTCGAGCCAGCGTGTGGGGGTTGAGCGTGCACGAGGAACTGGCGTGTGCCAGTAGCCCATGGCGTAGATGGGCGCAGACAAGGCGCGATCCCGGGGAGCGATCCGGTCCCCAAAGGCGATGCGAACGGAAGCGCGCCGAAGCCGCAGAGAGGCGATTGGATGTGTCAGCTCGTCGTGTCGCCGCTGGTATCGCTCGCGGCCACTTAAATGAAATTTGAGATCACAGTTATGTCTGAAAGTGCTGCGCTCGATCCTGAAGTGTTCTTGCGGAAGAAGGCTCCCAGATCAAAGCTGCAGGTCCACGAGGACCTCATCCGCGACTTGATAGCGAAGGGGTTCAGCGCGTACATGGTCTGGCGCTACCTCGTGGAGGTGCGCAATCTCAAGGTCTGTGAAAATACTGTCCGTACGTTCACGAAAAAGCTCCGAGTGGAACGGGCGAGCGGAGCACGGCAGCAGCAGGCTACAAGCAAGGACACCGAAAATTCGACGTTCCAGACCGACGCGGGCGGTCAGGAGGTTGCAACCCGTCCAATGGTGAGGGCCCAGCTAAAGGACGCAGCCTTCCTCGCAACCGATCCAACAATCGATAGCGCGACACAAGACTTGCTATCGAGATCCTTTGAACAGGACCCGAGTCCGGCGGCCGCAGCGAATGACGCCCCTGTTACCTCAACATTTCCCAGCAAAGACGAAACGTGGGGTTCGAAAATAAGCACACCCGAGTCCAGTGCGATTGCACCTGGGCCAGACGTTATAAAGAAGTTCGACCCTAACGACCGTAGATTTATCGAGGAAGAGTATGCCCTCAGGTGGGGCCGGCGGCCACGCACAAAGCCAGACACGCAGTAATTCAACGAAAAGGGAAAGAAAGATGAGTGAAGTCCAGCAGCGACCCAATGAGGTGACGGCTCAAGCCGTAGCAAAGACGTTAGCGGGCAAGATCGCGATCCTTGTTACAGGTCAGGTCGGAATGACCGGAAAAAGTACCGTCTCGGCGAACGTGTTGCACCCTCGCCTCGGCGGACGGCTTTTCTCGGTTGACTCAGTAAACCAGGATGCGAAGCAATATGGGGCCGAGGTCGAGGCCATATTTGCCGCCGATCTCCATGAGATGCGGGTCGAGATGTTGCGGACGAGTGAGCCGATCGTCGTGGACCTCGGCGCCTCTGACTTCACCACGTTTGTGCAGCAGATGGCCGCCGCGAATATGGCGCGGCCGTTCAACTATGTTGTTATCGTTACGGACACAAGTCGCCGTGGTCAGGAGGAAGCCATCGGCACGTACGAGACCCTTTGCAGACTCGGTATGCCCACGGACAGGTTCCGCTTCGTACTCAACAAGGCGACCATCGGCGCCCGTGATCGTGCGATTCATCAGCAGTTCCCTGTCCTTTTCGCATACAAGCGGGCGAATCCCAATTTCCCGCTCAACGAAAATTGCTACTTGCCGGATCACGGCCTGTTTCGCGCTCTTCATGAGAGTGGCCAGACCTTTAAGGAGGCCCTCAACGACAGGACTGGTTACGACCCGTTGATTACCACGGCCGACCTTGAGGGCGACGATGCTACTGCGATTACGCTGAGCCGTAAGGCCCTCGCCCAGGCGCTGGCAGCAAGCATGGAGGAGTACTTCGAGCACGCCTACAAGGAACTCGATATCCAGCCCAAACGATGATCCATAAATTTCCCCCAGTGGAATTATTCCCCGACGATGACCTGGCGCCCGTAACGGCCGAATCGATGCGCTACGTGTACCAGTTAAGGCGTGTCAATCGGGTCGTGATTGGCCTGCGGGAACTAGATGGCTCCTTGGGTGAAAAAATTGGCGTGGCGACCGGCCTGCTGGTGCCGGTCACCGCGAAACTCGCCGAAACCTACGAGGCGCTCGAAAAGAACACCACGGAACTTGCGGAACAACGTGCACGGCAAGAGGCCCTGATCGAGACCGTGAAGGCCCTTGAGGCACGCTTGCCCGATCCGAAGAGGGTACGCCATGAGATCCAGGGCGACCTTTGGCAAGTGATGGAACCGCAGGTTGTCCAACTCGTTGCGGACCTCGGGGTTGCGCTCGGTGCGCAGGCGCGTGAGGCTGGCGCCAGATTGGCGGAGGCATCTCAGAGGGGCTATATGGCGCCAGCGCAGCCGGAGGAAGGCTCGCCGCTATGGGATCGGCTACGCTATCGCAAGGAGCGGATCGCGTACCGGCTTAAGAACTTCGCGGCGGACTGGCTCGCGGTGACGCAGTTAGTTGGTGTTGCCGCTCTCACCGTTATCGCGTTTTGCCAGTTCGTCTTCATCACGCATCGCCCTCTCTGAGTGCGGAACCGGGCCCGACTACGCACCCTCACCGTTTTTCGCACCCCCTCGTTTTCCCCCTGTAGCCGGCCTGCTCTTCTCCTCGACAAGCTGGAAACGTGCGCGCAATTCAGCGGACTCCCAGTCTCAGACTGAGACAGCCACCCATTGAAAATTCAATGACTTACGGCGCGGTTTTGCGGCGAAAACGGGAATTCGGAGCGGGAACGACGTGGCTAACGGTATTTTCTGGTTCACTCGCCGACAGCAGTCCGAAATTTTTTTTGGGAAAACGCTCTTAAATTAACGCCCATTTGCACGATAACCGACCTTGAGCAGCGCGATTTGGGCCCCGTTGAATATTCCACGCCAAAGTGAACAGGAATTCGACGGCAAAAAGAACACGAATTCCACGGCAAAGTTAATGCCGATTCCCCGGCAAAAAGAACAGGGTTTCCACGCCATCGCGAACAGGAATTCGGGGTGGCGGCGACGCGGGTCAACGGTGGAACGATCGACGGTTTTGTCGGGAGTGCCGAATGGCAAATGTCAGGTTGACCATGCGCAAAATCAGGGAAGTGCTGCGGCTGCATTTCGAGTGCGACCGCAACCAGAGGGAGATCGCCGACGCGGTCGGCGCCTCGAAAACAACGGTGTGGCATTACCTGCGCCGCACGCGGCTGGCAGGGCTGGGCTGGCCGCTGCCAGCGGAACTGCTGACGGACGACGCGTCGCTCGAGGCGAGGCTGTATCCGCCGCCGGCGCGGCGCGAGCCAACGCGCGGCATGCCGGACTGGCCGACGGTGCATCGCGAGATCGGCAGGAAAGGCGTCACGCTTGATCTGCTGTGGCAGGAATAACCGCTTCATCCTGGAGTTCCGTGCCGCCCTACTTCGTCACGTCATTTCTGGGGAAGGCTGCGGGACCTGCGGACGGCATTTCTTGTCAGCGCCGAATTTTGATCCGATCTCCGTCATGGTCCGGGTCCGGGATCCGGACAATGCGGCACATGTTCAATGGCCGTTGATTCGATACCCATGCGGATTCGAATCAAAAAGGTCGGCGGCATATCGATGTGAATGACTCGGCAAGACAGAACAGGTCTTGCGTCTCAATCCTTGCTGTTGAGCAGCGACGTCTGTTCATCTAGCGAGCTTCCAGGCGACAGCAAAGGCAAGACCGCTGAACATATCGATCTCGTCACCCAATCGCGCCCCTGGGACCGATGCTCCCTGGAACTCGCGACTTGTTGGGGCAGACGTGCCGCCTGCCTCACGACTGCAAGTTCAGCACACAGGCGGTGCTGGCGGACGCGCCGCACTCGCCGCTCACCGATGTTGGTGTGTGAAGTTTGCATACACCTTGCCCTTGAACTGGCCGCAGCTAATATGGGGAGTCAACCGGCCGGCACCACGCCGCAAGCAGGTCTGTATCTCAGGTAAGACGTGCGAATCGAGTTCCGGGCGACATTCCTTTACAGGAGCCTGCAATGAAAAGACGAAAACAAAAGCATCCCACCCCGCACCCCGACGAGACATCGGAAGAGCTTCGCGCACGCCTGCGACGGATCGCCGACGCCACACGTGAACAGGCCATGCAGCCTGCAACCGTCCCGTTCCCCGAACACGTGACCGTACTCGCCGGACCGCTTCGCAAGGTCCGCAAGAAAACGACTGACGCACCTAGTCACTCCGGGCGCGACGGCAGTAGCGACCCGGGAATGGACGATCAGGAACAGCGGAAGTGAAAGACGCCCCTTCCAGTGCAGGCAAGACCTGAACTGCACGCGCAGAGGTCGCGATGGGACAAACGACGTCGAGCATGAGGCCTTCTTTTCCACCCGGCGATGATCGATCGCCGAGTCGAAAACCAATCACCCGAGTGTCGCTCGATCGCGTTAATCCCCCCCGGGCCCAATGCGGGGGCTCTAACTTCCATAAGCGAGCCGTGGTCGCTCACGTGCGAGCCCGGGGGTTGTGGCGCATTTCGCCCCGATAAACTAGGACGGAAGGGGCACGTTACGTACTGACCAGCGCACATGCAACGTGTGCGCTTTCTCCTGAAGGTAACCACATCCCATGGACGGCAACCTTGCCGTCGCACCGTTTCCATTTTCGTCTCCCGGGACGGAACCTCACGGCCTTTGTGACACGAGCTTGAGCGCCCCCATCGCGTGACGTCACCATCGCGACCCGCGGTTTGAACATCGACCAAACGGATGAGCACGCTTCATGCGGTTGCCCGTGGCGAACTCACTTGTGTATTCAGCCTGTCCCGCTATCACGTCTGGCCGGCGCTGTCGCTGACGTTCCGGCGTGACCATTCGTGCAACCGATCGGCTTCCCGGAGGCAATGCATGAAGAATTCGGTTGCTCCTCACTGATGGCGTGTTACGGAACCAGCCCCCTCTTCCTTTTACGCACTGCTGTATCCCGGGTCGTTCGCCCGGTGCGACTTGCGCTCCGAGAATCCCGTGAGAAGCTGAATCAGTCACCAACGCCAATCGTGGAATTGTGTGACGGGCCAACCGCCGCAGTCAGCGGGTACGGTTTCGCTCTCGCTGGACAGTGCAGGCGGCCCGAAGTGGGCGAACGCTGCGTTAACATTTAAATTTGGAGTGCACATCAATGAACAAAAAAAGCAGGCTCTGGAAAATCGCTGTCGATGAGGCGCGTGGCTTTTTTTTCGACGTCCTTGATCCCCTCATCAGGCTCGCCAAGTGGATACGCCGTCGCGACAGGAAGTAAGCGCACCGCAACTCCGAATCGATAGATAACGCCTTCCTGAGTCCATTAATGAAAATTCGCCGGTTTACTTTCAAACCAAATGGGAGCTCCGTGACTCGCATCTCGAGCCGACGGATGACGATCTACATACCCGACGAGGTCCCCATCGAAGTTATCCAGCTTTGGCTCGCCCGCCTGACGGTTCCCCTGAAAGGGCGGCTGTCAACGCTGCGCCACGTGCACAGGCGTGAAACCCGAAGAAAGCGCGCTCCGGTTTGCCGATTGAAACGGCGCCGCATCCGGCGCAGGCGCGTCCACGTGCGGGTACGCTTCTGGCGACACGAGGCCGCCCGTTAAACGTGACCCGTGGCGTTTCCGCTGCTCGCAGTCGACTTGCATCGCGAGAGACGGGGCACACACTGCAATGGAATGACCCCGGACGGCAAACTTCGTGTCGCCCGGAACTCTTCTCCTGGAATTTGTCATGAAAAACTTATATTTAGTATTACCGATCGTTGGCCGTGCCACAATTGTTTTCCTGTGTTTCGCTTTCCTGAGTCACGAATGGCGCACACTGTTTCAGCATGGTTCCGTCCACATCCCTGCCGCTGCGGTTGCAACGCTGGTTGCGGCATCGCTGGTCTGGCTTCCGAACCAGAACGTGCGCGGCTGGACCTGGATCGCGTTCATCGTACTTGCGAACGGCATGATGCTCGTGGCCCTTACATTCACGGCCTGGAGTATTGCTGCCATTGCAGCCATTGCTGCGGCATCCTTCAAGCTCTGGCGCCTGCATCAGCGTCGGACTCCTGCCAGGATGATTGTCGACGGCACGCGCGTCATCATCCCGCTGGAGATGAAAATCACCCCACAGTGCGTGCCGGTGGTAGCACACGAAAAGCGGGCATCAGAGGCACGCTCCACGCAGGCGGCTCCTGCAAAAGAAGTACCTCCAGCGCGAGAGTTACCGGTTATGCCTGCTCCTGCGCCACAGCCGGCGCCCATGCAGAAGCCTCGTGCGGAGCCGGCTCAGCAGGTGACTACGCCCACCTGGGATTTCAGTGAGAACGTGCGCAAACCGCGGCACAACTTCTCCGCTCTCGTTGGCATGCAGGATACGAAATCGCGCCTGTTCCGTACGGCTCAAGAAATCCTTGAAGGCACTTCAAAAAAACGCAAGAACGGCATCCTGCTATACGGCGAAGCGGGCAACGGCAAGACGCTGCTGGCAGAAGGATTGGCGGGCCAGCTCAACGTTCCCTTTCTTTCCATCAGCTATGGCGATACCGCGTCGAAATGGGTCAACGAAACGCCTGCAAAGGTCAAGGCAGTTTTCATTGAGGCACGCCGGATCGGGAGTTGTCTACTCTTCATCGACGAGATCGACTCCTTCATCAAGCCGCGCGATGGCAACGTGCATAGCATGGACCGCGATCTGACCAATGTGATGCTCACCGAGATCGTCGGATTGCGCGGCTCGAAGGTGATCCTCGTCGCAGCAACAAACTTCCTCGATCATTTGGACGGATCAGGCACACGCGAGGGGAGGTTCGACTATAAGATCGAGATTCCGGCGCCGGACCTCGCCGCCCGCATTTCGCTTCTCTGGCGCTCAATCACTGAGGAACTGGGTGACGGATTTGCACAGCGCGAGCCGGTGTCCGCGCTCGCCCGGCGGTGGGAAGGATTCAGTGCCGCTAGGCTCACCGCACTGGGAGGTCAATTGCGCGAGATGCATCGCGACGCGAAATTCACGGGGCCGGTGACGTTCGAGATCGGCATGAAAGCGATGCGTCTGCTCCAGGGGCGCAAGGGGCATCTGCCAGAGGGAGTCAAAGATATTTGCGAAATCATCATGCCCGATACATCCTGCGGTGCGCTACGCAATCTGGCTTACCGCATGAGGGAAACTGAAAATCTTGAGAAGCTCGGCTCGACACTTCCGCGCGGCGTCCTGTTTGTTGGTCGTCCCGGCACCGGTAAATCACACGCCGCAATGGCCTTAGCCAAATCTAGTAACTTCGCATTCCTTAATATAACTGGTGCAGACATCATTTCGGACCCAAGGTCATGGGACAGGTTGTATCGCGAAGCGTGCGATATCCGTCCATGTGTGATCTTTATCGATGAGGTGGATGGAATCCTGCAGGATCGTCGATATACCAGTCATGGAATGTTGACCGAAAAAATCCTCGTCACGCTCGATGGCGCTGCCAGCGGTATGCCCGATGTGATTTTCATCGGTGCAACAAACTATGGAGAGCGAATTGACCCGGCCGCGTTGCGTAGCGGCCGCTTCGAGGAAAAGATCCTGTTCGATGTTCCAACAAACGAGGCGATGGCTGCTTACGTACGAGCGATTCTCGCCGGCAAACTGAATGGTGCGTGGAAAGTGGAGCCCGGAGCCGTTGTACAGATGATCAGGCTGCTGGCTGGCCGGACTATCGCCGACGCCGACGCGCTCGTACGCAAGGCAATCACACTCGCAGCGCTTCGGCGCATGCGCGAGCGTACCGCGGATTTTCGCGTCGCAGACGTGGTACAGGGTGCGCAAGCAATATTCGCATAGATACTATGGAGGGGCTGCGGAAGTGGATTTGCCCCTGTACCTCCAGACACCGCCTCACACTTGAGTTGATGAATCGGTCCTGCGCCTGAACTCGCGTGGCGAGCGGTACTTCAGCGCGCTATGAGGGTGCTGCTCGTTGTAATGCTCGAACGCGACGGCGAGATTGCGCGCTGCGGTTGCGGCATCTGGCTTCGGCATGAAGGCGACATAGTCACGCTTCATCGTTTTCACGAAGCTTTCTGCCATGCCGTTACTTTGCGGGCTGCACACCGGTGTGGTCAACGGTTTCAAACCAATGTCAGACGCAAAGGTCCTGGTTTTCTCCGCCGTGTAGCCTGAGCCGTTGTCCGTCAGCCATTCAATTTCAGCCGGTGCCTTCGGGACGTTGCCAAAGCGCTTCTCGACGGCTGCTAGCATGACGTCACGCACCACGTCGCCACTGTGGCCACCAGTTGTCGCCACCCAGCTCATCGCTTCACGGTCACAGCAATCCAGAGCGAACGTGACACGCAGCGGCTCACCATTGTCGCAACGAAACTCAAAGCCGTCCGAGCACCAGCGCTGGTTGCTTTTCGCCACCGCGACCTTGCCATCATGCCGGCGCTGCGGTCGTGGAGGGAGCGCTTTGCGCTGTAGCAGGAGGCCGTGAACGCGCATTACCCGGTACACCCGTTTGGCATTGACGGGGGCCGCGCTCTGGTTCTCCCGCTGCCGACGCAACATACCCCAGACCCGGCGATAACCATAGCTCGGCAGGTCAGTGATGGTCAGCCGTATTTCTTCGAGCAGCCCGGCATCGTCCATCTTCCTGGCGCTGCGTCCATCCTGCCAGTCGGCTGGACGTGCAAGCCTTGCCGCCACGTTTGAGCGCGCTACACTGAGAACGTCGCAGACCTGCTTCACTGCTCGTCCCCCGGCAATGAGGGTGAGCGCGCAATCCATTTTCGCGACTGCGCCACCTCCACCGCATCACGGAGAATCTCGTTCTCCATTGTCTTTTTGCCGAGCAGTCGCTGGAGTTCCCTGATTTGCTTCAGCGCATCGCTCAGCTCCGACGCTGGTACGACTTCCTCGCCGGCACTGACAGCCGACAGGCTGCCATCCTGATACAGCTTGCGCCAGTGAAACAGCTGTTTCGGATTCACGCCGTGCTGGCGTGCAACCATCGAGACCGACTTGCCCGGCTCGAAACTCTCTCTCACCATCGCCAGCTTCTCTTCCGCTGACCACCGCCGCCGGCGTTCCGGTCCCGTCAACACTTCCATCACTTCTTGTTTGTTGTTAGTCAAAAACACAGTCGTATGCCTACCCGCTATTTTAAGTGGGAAACTGTGTCCGGCGATTCAGGGGGCCGCTCCACATACCCAACGGATGTGTCGGACGAAGAATGGTACTTCGCCGCTCCGTACCTGACCTTGATGAACAAGGACGCACCGCAACGCCGTTACGAACTGCGCGAGATGTTCAACGCGCTGCGCTGGATCGTACGCGCGGGTGCACCATGGCGTTTGTTGCCAAATGACTTTCCGCCCTGGAAACTGGTCTACCAGCAGACGCAACGCTGGATTCAGGCCGGCTGTTTCGAGGCTATCTGTCCGGCGCGCTCGTGCACAACACAGCACACGTCGAGGGGCGTAGACGCATTAGGGTCTCCTTTTCGAAGCTGGACGGCCCGTGTCGGATGCGACACGCTGAGGCGTGCTTTCCAGCGAACACACGCGGGAAAAGGCAAGCGATCAATCACCGTTCGCCGTTTCCCTCAGGTCTTCGTTGGTTCGCGCAGCCGTAACTGCAGCAATCGACAGAGAATCTATGTGTCTTATTTTCCGTAGTTCATTCGCGCCCCATCTCGGCTCTGCGGGCTAGGCGCTACCCGAAATGCCACGATCATTGAGCGCTACCTGGTTGCGCAATCGGACGATGTCAAAAATGGCGGATTGTTCGGGTAGCGAAGTACTTCACCTAGATGCCCGCCACGAGGCGGCGAGTACTTGCAGTGATTCGTCGGGCGCGGCCGATTAGCTCCACTCGCAGGTGAGCGGAGGGCTTATTTGATTTCTAAAGGGGCGCCGATACGCTGAACGGACAGACTCTATTCGCAAAATTGCAATACACCACACCGACCGCGCAGTTCAAGCACGAGGTTTGAGTAAAGCACGTTTGAGCCTAAGGGTTCGTGTACACGGAGCCTTGGATGCTCCAAGCTCGATGCGGAACGCAGTACATCGCACGATAATAATCCCGCGGCCGTCTCGCGAACATCGACCTACCTGTTGCGGAAACTAAGATGCCCAACTTTCATGATTGAGCATTTTGACACGTGCCCTATACGATCCGAAATCCACCACGAGCGAAGATTGACTCGCGGAGATGGGGTGTGTGGGCCTAAGGTGCATGCCGAGTGAACGGCTGCTGCGAGCTACCATAGTAGTGGGCGGCGACAATTATTTCGTCACGCTGGACTTAACAGTTGACGCTCTACATAGTAGGTTGAAAACGCGCAACGGCCCAAATGCCTAGCTTGCTGGGCCTAGGAGAGCGTGCAAAATCTGGGGAGGCCGATTCCCGTCAGGCGAATCGCCAGATGGCAGGGTTCCCGCGTATCCGTCCAGCGAAGTCATAGCTCCGCTGTCATTTTGGACCCTTTCGCCTAGTGGTAGTCGTCTTCGCGCTGGTGGCGAACGGCGAGGATCGTAACGTACCGGCTCGCTTCGGCCTGGTCCTCGCCGACGCCGGCATCTGCCGTCCCTTCGATCTCGAACAACGCAACATAGCCGGAGCCGCCAAACGATATGACGAGCTCACGCAAAAACGGATTGGCCTCGTCGACCTTGCGGCATGTGAACGGGAAATCACGAAGCAGTTCGGCAGCCTTGTCGATCGCCTCCAGCGCGCGTACCGCGGCATTCTCGTCACGTTCCAACAAAAACGCATAAAGTCTCTTAAGGTCGTCTCGAGCGTCACGCGTGTATCGGACCCGAAAATTCACTGTGCCTTCCTCTTGGCCTTCAACATAAGCGCAAGCTCGGCATGTACGTGGTCAGCGTCGTAGTACTCGTTATCGCGTCGCGCCTGCTCGCGCGAGGCAAGGCCACGCGCTACGAACTCCCGCTGCAGTCGTCGACGTGCCACGCCTTCGCGCAACGCTGCTTCCATGAATGCAGAAAGCGATTCGTTTTCGTGAAGAACATCTTCGGCGGCCTGACGCAGTTCGGGATCAACGCGCAGCGGCGGGATGGTGGCGGTTTTCATTTGCCTCTCCGGTATCGCAATTGCGATACATCATAGCACTTTGTCATCGGCGCCGGCCAATCCGTCAGATCGGCGGCCGAGGTGACTCTAGCCTAGACGGACCGTCAGCGGACCTCGTCCGTCCGACGACAATGTTCACGCGGCGACAAAGGGTACGTCTCGAGCCTCCCCAGATTTTGCACGCTCTCAGGCCTAGTGCCGAATTACTGCCGAACGCTCGGATGAAGCGCAACATGGTAGCGAGGCACAAATTCTGGTAGCCGGGTTGCCGGCGGCTCGACGGGGCGAAACTCCGAAGCTGCTACCTGATGGAGGAAGAGCGTGGCTATCGGGCGGATGCCAGCCGGCTCGCTGCCATGGCTTTCCTCATCTTAACGAAGACATGGGAACCAAAAGCGTCGGCGACCACTCGATTCACCGTCAGAATGTTATCGGGAGTGAGGGTTTCGCGAGCGACTCCCACGCGGGTCATGAGCCGCTGCTGAAGCAGTTGGCTAATGAAAGACTGGAACAGCTCCTTGCGCACTGGGCCCTCGGCAGCTTCGAAGAATTCGCGGCCAGCCAGAATTTCTTCATTTCGCTTTGCGGTGGCTTGGTCAGCCTGAGCTTGGAGCGTGGCCTTCAGCGTCGCTTCCGTCGCGTCCCGGGTGCGAGCTTCGGCGCGATCTGCCTCTCGCTGCCTGGTCTGGATCGCGATCATTTGCCGGTCCGCTTCGCCGATCCGGTAATTGCCTTGGAGTGCCTTAAACAAGTACCCCTTCGGGCTGCTCGTGATCTTGCCCCGGATGAGCTGGTGCCGGGTGTACTCGAGTGCCTGCTCGAGGCGCTCGTTCGTCCATGTATGCCGGTTGGCTGCCAGCCGTTCAAAATCCGGCGGGTCGAATGCAAAGTCGTTGAGAAGCAGGAGGTATGTGTCGTCCGAGATACCAGCGCGCGCGGCGTCAGCGCCCTGCTTCTTGCGAAAGCGGAACCGAATCCGCAGCTTGTCGGCCGAAACGCGTTCGGCGTTTGGCTCCCAGCTAACGTCAAAATCGGATTCGGTGTTCAGCTGTTCGATGGCGGGCGCCAAGAAGTGTTTCTTGAACTCTTTCAGATCCTTGCGCGACTCCCCCACTTTCCCGGGCCACTCCAGTACGTCTTCGTAGGCGAACCACTCTGTTACCCCGTTACCTTCGCACGGGATAAGCCGGTCGTAGATCGCGCGCGCAAGGGAAAGCGTGAGCTTGGCCGCGGCGCGGAGGCTTAACCAGTGTGCTTTATACGGGCTGATGAGATACCGGATCACACGTCCTGATAGCAGGATGCAAACAACGTTGCGTTCGATATAGCAGTCACCCAGCAGGCCAATGGTCCCCCAAGAATCTTTTTCCGTCAGTTCCTCGATGGACGGCGCCGTCATAATTTCCATGCGGGCTTGGGCCGCCGCCCGCATCTGCGCGACGAGATGACTGTGATTGCGGCTGTCATACTTCATCAGGAATTTGAAGAAGTTGATGTCCGCGGAGAAGGTGTAGACCTTATCGTCGACCAGGTCCTCGGGCGCTTTGCTGGCCACGATGTAGTACGCGGCATCGAGCACGCGCCGAGCAGCGATGCCAAGGCCTCGTACGCGTGTGAAGATGTTGTTGCGCAGAAAACCAATGTCCTGGTCTGCGCGATGTATCGGCGTGTCTTTGCCGGACATGTCGTCGTAGATGTCCAAGGCAAGCTGATACGGGGTAGCAGGAAGGATCTGATTTTCCATTCGTTGGACCGACCAAGACTCCCGGCACTGTATCAGCCGGTTGACGCCTGTCAACACAAAAACCGCCCCCTGTCTGCAAAGGCAATCCACCATAAAAACGCCCACCTAACCGCAGCCGACCCAGCACAATAACCAACCCAGTCGCCCAATTTCCACCCCGGGGGCCCCAACTAGCAGCTGATGCGTCCCAATTTCCGTCCACTCGCGCACAAAAACCGTCCCCGGGCGCCCAATAACCGTCCCTGACCACACGGAATTTTGTTGAAATAAAAGGATTTTTTGATCACTGTATGTGAGTTTGTGAGTTTATGTTTACAAAAACCAGACAAACAGAGCGCAGAAATCAGGAAAAGCGGCGCTTCCTTCCGTCGCCACACCGTTTAACTTATTGAAAGGATGGAGTTTTTAGGGCCATGCGGATTGCGCACAAAAACAGTCCTTGGGGCGGTTTTTGTGCGCAATCCGCTGCCTTTACATTTGAGGGATCCATTCCCACTCGTTCGTCGCTCAAATCATCGATCGCCAGCGCTGCGAGTAAAACAACAGAAATCAAATACTTAGAGGGTTTTCTGACTTGAAAGCTAGAATTTGCGATTAACACATCCTTGTTTACGCGGAATCGTGTATTCTGCGCTTCGTGGTCAAAACCAAGGAGAAGCGCAGAATGGATGCCGTAGCCACCCTACCGTTGGAAAGCAGGAAAGTAACGCTTCGTGAAGTAGCAGATTTCGCTAATAACCTCGAGCCCTTCACGGACAATCTTCGGGAACAGATCCTAGCGCCGCGGCCGCGCAAGGTCGCGCCTATTTATACGATTAGTGAGCTGGCCGAGATGTGCAGTTTGTCCCGGCAGCAGATTCAGTATCTGGTAACGAAGGACGATTCAGGGCTTCCCGCGGGAACCCTCAATGGAACCGGCCGCAGTCGGACCTTCACCTTGGCTGAAGTGCGCACCTGGGTCAGGATGGCGTCGGATATTTACCAGACGGCTGTGGGGGAGGCAGATGGAACCTTCCGTGGAAAAGTGCTTACGACGGCGCAGCTTAAGGGGGGATCTGCAAAGACGACCACCACCGTGTGTCTAGCCCAAGCCTTGACGCTGCTAGGTCGAAAGGTCCTGCTGATTGACCTTGACCCGCAGGCGTCTGCGTCTGAGCTGTGCGGTCTCTATGCTGAAAAGGAAATCACCGGCGACGACACGGTCCTGCCGTACATCTACGACCAAAAAGTGGAGGGTGGCCTTGGTGCCAAAGTCCAGTCGACGTACTGGGATGGACTCGACATCATTCCGGGGCACACGTTTCTATATGGCGCGGAATTCCTTCTTCCGGCGCGCCAGAAGACGATTCAGGGTTATCGGTTCTGGTCGGTATTGCGCCAAGGGCTTGAACCGCTGCGGTCGCAGTATGACTACGTCTTGATTGACACGTCGCCATCGTTGTCCTACATGAATCTGAATGCGCTGCTCGCTGCCGACGCGCTGGTGATGCCCATGATTCCCGAGAACCTGGACTTCATCAGCTCCTTGGCATTCTGGCGTCTGTTTTCGGACGTGGCTGAAGACTTCCTGCCCTATGAAGAGGACAAGGTCTACGAGTTCATCTCCATACTGTTGTCAAAGGTGGACTACGGGAAAACATCGTCGGCGCCGGTGGTGCGGCAATGGGCGCAGACAGCCTACGGTCGCTGGCTTGACCCGTTTGAAATTCCGGCCAGCTCGGTGATGAGCGGCGGCGCCCTGTCGTTCTCGACCGCGCTCGATGTCGTCAGCTCGCATTCGACCGCGAAGTCACTTCAGCGCGTCAAGCAGCCGATGGTGCAATACGCGAAATGGCTCGACGACATGTTCGTCAAGACCTGGAAGGAGGCAGCATGAGCGGCAACATTCGCGAGCAGTTGATGGCCAAGACGGCCAACCTGCCCACACCGGGGGACTTCAAGGGCGAGAAGAAGGAAAAGGACCGGAGCGCGCGTGTCTCCCAAACGATGCCGGGTATTACTGCGTCCTTGGCGGCCGCCCAACTGCGGGTTCAGGAGCTCGAGAGACAGGGCGTCGAGTCGGAGATCGCGCTTGGCGCCATTGTTCCAAATCCGTGGCAGCCTCGGCGGCAGTTCAATGAGGACAAGCTAGCAGAACTGGCGCGCTCAATTGCCGAGGCGGGTCTGCTGCAGGCGGTGGTCGTCCGCAGGGCCGGCGATACGTTTGAGCTGGTGGCTGGCGAGCGCCGCTGGCGTGCGCACAAGCTGATCAACAAGGAAGCCATTCGCGCGGTGGTCATCGAGTGCACGGACGAGGACATGGCCGCGCTGGCGCTGATGGAAAACGTCACGCGCGACGATCTGTCAGACTACGAAATTGCGATCGCCGTTCGTCGTGCCGAATCGGAGTTTCCGAATCGGACTCGGCTAGCCAAGGTGATAGGGATATCGCGCAGTGACCTGTATCGGTTCCTGTCGTTCGACGACCTGCCCGACTTCGTAAAGAAAGACCTTGATCTGAAGCCTTCGGTCCTGAGTGCCGCCACTGCCCACGAGATTGCTCTCGCGGTGAAGAAAGGTGGTGAGGCCGCGATCAAGGCATTGGAGGAGCTCTGGCCTGGAGTGGTCTCCGGTGAGCTGGTTCAGACCAAAGTCGCCGCGGCAATAAGCGCGGCGGTCATCCGGGGCGCCCCCACAGCGGATGCCGGAGATCGGAGTATCCTGAAAATCTTCGCGGGGAAGGTTCAAGCCGGTAGCATCACCAAAGATGTCAAAGGTCTGACGTTCAAATTCAAAGCAGGCGTCGTGACCGAAGAGCAGGAGCACGAACTCAGGGAGTACATCGGAAAGATGTTCTCGATACGCCCCGAGTGAATGACCATCGGACCCGCCTTCCCAGCGGGTTTTTTGTTCGCGGCCGGTGCGTGCCGGGAGTGCCCCGTTAAGAGTGTCCAGATCTGGACAACTTCTGACCGCGACGATTCACTGAATAGCTTGAACGTCCCTGCACGCCTCCTGGAGGTATGCGCCGACAAATAGGTTTCGAAGCCCCTCCGGAGGCCACTCTCTCGGATGTGCGACTACTCCGAGGCTTTTGGTGACCGCTCGTAACTTTCCAGAGAGGATTTCGTCGACGCCAGAACAACCGTCTTGTGGCTGTCCAGATGTGGACACCGTCAAACGGGAAGCCCAAGCGGAAATGACGCGTGGCCTTAAGACGTGACGCGCGGCGCCTCCCTGGCAGAGCGGACGCGAGGAACATGTATCGTCACGGATTTACCGGTCGGTCGGACCGCGATCATGTAGACCGGCTTGCTTGAGCACGCAGGCCTGTCTTGTCGTCCCCAAGACTAAATCACGCAAAAAGTGTCCACATCTGGACACCCTGCGGCCGCGATAGGTAGACCGTGGTGACGCGGGCCGAGAACAGCAGAGCAAAACCTCGTTTGTCTGGATAGTGCGCGCTGCGGTTAGCCCCGGCCAAGTTTAGGGCGGATCGTGAACAGCGGAATTCCAATGGTGGCCTTGGGGAGTTGGGAGACGCCGCCCGCGAACAAGATGCAATCGCGGACGTACGGCAGATCTTCGATGCCGTGGAGTAGGGTGAGCGCCCCACGCTGGCCTCCAGCGTCAATCTCGGCGTGCGAGTCCTCTCAGGAAGCCACGGCAGGCTACATTCGCAAACATTGCGATGAGCACCGTCAGCGCCAGTCTACCGAGCGCCACCGCTGTGTAGTCGAACCGGGTCCTGGTAATGGGCGTACCTCGCCCTCAAGGATGCGCTGGAGCACCATTGCAGGAGGCGTTGAACGATCTCCATCGTGCTCTAGGGCAGCTTCTCCGACAGACGCGGGCCTTGCTGCAGTCCATGAAGCGCGGCAGCACGACGAGTTTCGCTGCCCTGATCCACAGCGGATCAGGCTCGATCAGACCGCAAGAGCCGCGTCGTGCCGGGCGAACTACGCAACGCCACGGTCAGCCACTCGGCCGGCGGATTGTTGATCTCCATCCAGACACTGTGCGAGGTTAAGAAGCCTATTCAGCGGACGAAGTCGGCCATCGACATCGACGTGGGAGGCCACGCTCTCAGACGGCTCGCACCTTGCAGCGCTCAACAGTTTCCGGCGACACGAGAACGCCTTGCACTCGCTCAGCCTTGTTTGAGCAGTAAGGTCAGGTTCGGTAGCAACTGGAAGAAGCAGAAGGCGCTCATCCAGCGCGTCCAGGCCGCATCGCCGATGCGCGTCCCGACTACCTTCACAAGGCTTCGGCCACGGTCAGTAAGAACCACGCGCTCGTGTCTATCGAACAGTTGAATGTGCGCAGGATGTCGAAGTCGGCTGCCGTAGCGTTGGGAAACCGGGCAGGAATGTTCGGGCCCACGACCGACCTCAATACTTTCATTCCCTGATCAACGGTGAGCCGAGTTTCGACGCCAACTCGAATATAAGCTGGACTGGAGCGGTGGCTGGCTGATCGCCGTGCCGGCGCATCACACGAGCCAGACTTGCCCGCGCAGCTAGCATGTCTCGACCGATGATCGCATACTGCTGGCGAAGTGCCTTTTGTACGAGCGCATATGCGTGCATCATGCCGACGTCGTCGGCGCGATCAGCATTCCGGTCCGGGAACACCGCGTTGCAGCTGTGGAGAAGCGCTCGCAGGACCTCCGTTCCCGTTCGAGCTGTGAAATTGCGAACGCGGCGGGACCTGGGTCGTGCTTAGTACATAGCTGGCACGGAGCCCGGCAAGACAAGTAATTTCGCACACCTAAGGTATCGCCGTCCGCCCGTCTCAGGTTATGACTAGGCGTTCGGAGCCTTCACGGCCACATGGCGCCGAATCTCCGTGAAACATCACTGAATAATTTGCGTCTGCTCGAAAGCCCCGTCCTTCGGCACTTTCTTGCAGTTCCCAGCATTTGTTTCACGGCACATCCGAACGAAGGACGACAAAAAGATGAACATCTGCTCGTCGCATGGTCGACTTCGGTATGGTCCTCTCCGATCGTAGTGATCATTACGTAATTTGTAACATCTATTGGGACAGCGTGCAAAATCTGGGGAGGCTCGAGACGTACCCTTTGTCGCCGCGTGAACATTGTCGTCGGACGGACGAGGTCCGCTGACGGTCCGTCTAGGCTAGAGTCACCTCGGCCGCCGATCTGACGGATTGGCCGGCGCCGATGACAAAGTGCTATGATGTATCGCAATTGCGATACCGGAGAGGCAAATGAAAACCGCCACCATCCCGCCGCTGCGCGTTGATCCCGAACTGCGTCAGGCCGCCGAAGATGTTCTTCACGAAAACGAATCGCTTTCTGCATTCATGGAAGCAGCGTTGCGCGAAGGCGTGGCACGTCGACGACTGCAGCGGGAGTTCGTAGCGCGTGGCCTTGCCTCGCGCGAGCAGGCGCGACGCGATAACGAGTACTACGACGCTGACCACGTACATGCCGAGCTTGCGCTTATGTTGAAGGCCAAGAGGAAGGCACAGTGAATTTTCGGGTCCGATACACGCGTGACGCTTGCCCGCAAGGAAGCGATACTGGGAGCGGCGGCGAAGCGCGATGAAGCGCAACTGCTGATCGGTCGCGAAGAGGCAAAGCTGGAGCCTCTGCAGCGCGTGATTGCGGATCTTGAAGGGAAGCAGGTGAGTCATGCGACGCTTCAGACTGCAATTTCGGGCCTCATGACGCAGGGTCAGACGAAAGCCGCCCACTTCGAGACGTTGACGAAGCAGGCTGCAGTCGTCGATCAGGTGCCGTGCGTGGGGCATGCCATGCATGCCACGTGTCCGCTGCTCAGTCAGGCGCTTCAGGCGAAATCGCAGGCAGAAGAGCAACGTGTGTCGGTGGCCGAACTTCGTGCGCAGTATCGCGAAAAGAAAGCACAGGCCGATCTTCTTGCACCGGTGGTCGCAGAGCTTGCTGCAAAGCGCAGTGAGGTTAATACGGTCGCCCGTACCCTAACTGACGCCAGGCGTGATCTGCAGGCGGCGACTGAACTTGCTGCCAGCAAGCCACTACTCGACGCTGCCGCAACGGGTCTTGAGACCGCTAACGCGGAATTGGGAGACGTTGCGACCGAAGCTGCTGCGCGGTCTGCCCGACACGAGTCCGAGAAGGCGCGTATGACGGCGGAGATGAACAGAATCCAGCAGGAATCGAAGCAGCTTGCAGCCGTCGACGTGACGGCCGCGATTGCAGAGACCGACCGGAAGCTGGCCGCGAATCGTGAAGCAGTTGCAGCGCTCGAGGGCAGTATCGAAGGTGCGATCCGCGCCCAGACAGTGCTGCAGGCCGAAGCCAACGGACTGGCGGCGGACCTGAACGGGTTTTCTGCTACGGAACGGCGCGCCGACCGGCTCTCCGATGAAATTGCGCAGTGGAAGCTGCTCGCGAAAGGACTCGGCAACGACGGCGTTATTGCATTGACGATCGACGACGCGGGTCCCGCACTGGCCGACACCGTCAACAGGCTGCTGCTTGCCTGTTACGGCACGCGCTTCACGGTCGAAATCCGCACACAGCGCGCGCTTGCAAATGGCGAACTGCGCGAAGGTTTCGAGATCCTTGTGCACGACGCCGAGGCCGACAGTACGAAGTCCGTGTCGGTGATGTCCGGTGGTCAGAAGGTCTGGATCAACGAATGCCTCACACGAGGTATTGCGCTGTACCAGGCCCAGAACGCCGGGCAGCCGTATCAGACGCTCTTTAGCGACGAGTCCGATGGTCCGCTCGATCCGCAGCGCAAGCTGCAGTTTATGCGGATGAAGCGGGAAGTGCTGAAGCAGGGCGGGTATGAGCGGGAGTTTTTTATCTCGCAAACACCCGACCTGGTGAGCGACGCCGATGCTGTGATTGACGTTCAGTCGCTCGCCGCGTGACCAGTCATTTTTTCAACCCTGTGGGGAAACGCTCCCCACAAGGCGCGCTTTCTCGCTCTATTTCAAACGAGGAACGCCATGTCAATTGTTCGAAGTCTTCAACGACGCGCCGAAGCGGTAACGCTATCGGTTCGTCCCTGTTCGCCGCGCTCTGGCACCACTCACACCTATGTCCTGAACGGCACGCTCATGCGTGACGTTCTGGTAGACGGCAAGTGGGTGACTGTTCACACGAGCGAGCCTGTCGATTCACGCGCCGCTTAGGCGGTGCCACCTCCCTTTCTTTTGGAACTCACGATGCAAAACCTTCTGATGCTGCTGCTCGCGGCAGGTAGTTCGTCGCTATCCGCATGTACGGCCCAACCACAGGCGCATGTGGCCAATCCGCGGCCGGTGATTGTTGTCCAGAACCCGAGAGGTGAACGGGGCGATTTCACGATCTGCCCGGACGGTCGGGTGCTTGTCTATCCGATCAGTCAACCGAAGTCGTGTTCGTGATTCGCTGAGTGTTCATGCGTTGAAATGCCCCGGCTTTCTCTTATGGAAGCTGGGGCTTTCCCGTTTAAGCGGTGCCTGCTGGCGTACTGGCTGGCAAGCCCGACCTCACCGGTCGGCGACTTTTTTTCAACACCCTGGGCGGGCACGCAGCCCGTCTGGGGCTGCTCCGCATTTACCTGTGGAGTATCTATGTTTGAAGCTGCAATTCCTGGATTTTACCCGGAGCGATTCTACACCGGAGCCGACGCGATGAAGTCCATCGATGGGCAGCTGACGTGTCCGAATGAGGTGCGACCGTGGGTTCGCAAGGTCAACCGGACGGCCGGCGAACGTGAGTTTCTGATCATCGGTGGCAGACCGACCCGTGACCGGGAGTCTGCGCGATGAGTACCGCGCTCACCGAGCCGAGCTGGCTTTCCGCGTACGCGACGGGCGAGAAACAGGGTTGGGCGCAGGCTTGTTCCCCGCATTTCGGTTGTCGGGAAAGTCAGCGATCATGTGGCCAAGTTCGTGTAGCTCGGAGTTGCCGAGGGCATCGCCAAGCAGTTCGTCGGTCGTCAGGAAGCGCGTTGTCCTGCTTTTGGTGTTTGTACCGCAAACCCCAAGCTGGCGGCGCTCGTTGACCCATACAACGCCACTTCCGCACTCGGCAACCATCGAAGAACAAGGATCAGGATTTGCCTCGCCCTCGAGAAAGACAATCTCCAGCCATGACCATGTCGTCGTCCGTTTTTTCCCGGGTGGTGAATCAGCCTCCTTGCCGAAACCGCGCATGCGCGTATTTGCGCATGTCGCAGGCGCGGGGCAATGCGTTGTTCATGCGCCTCGAATTGCAGGCGGAGCGTGTGAGCGGCGGTCGCGCAGCAGTTGGACGCGAAGCTGATGGAGCCGGGCAACTTCGAGCAGGGCCTGAACGCAGCAGGCGCGATCAGCGACGACCGGTTGCAGCGGCAATCGCAGGGACGCGTCGTGCCCGAAGCATTCACGCACGGCACGAGTGAGCAGCGGCAGCGGTGGCGGTGGCTGCGGCGCGGCATGGCGACGGGCGATATCCGCCAATGCGATACGATCCCGGCGCAGTCCTTGTAAGCCAGGTGTTTCGCAGACCGGACGTCAAGAAATCCGGGGCGTCCGCGTCGTGTCCGCCATCCACAGCGCGACTCGCGCTCACAGTGTGCTTTCCTCGCCCGCTCCATTATTCGCGTCGTCTTCGTTGATACGCGGCCACGGCCACGCTTGCACTGCCCAGGACGGCGGATCATCAACTGTCTCGAATCCGTACTCATGCGGATCTTCGAAGATGTCGGAAAACGTCTCTTCCAATATTTGCTGCATGTAGTCGACGTGTCGAATGCTCATGGGATGCCACTGCTTTCGAATGCGGTCCTGGCCTGCGATCACTTTGCGGGTCGGCAGATCGATTACGAACCGGTGCAACATATATGGCTCACTCGCCCACAAGGATTCCCAGCGCCCGACGGCATAACGATGTGGTGCTGGGTTCATGGAAGCAGCCTCGCAACGCAGGCGCTTGCCGGCTTGTCTTTGTCGTGGCCGACATGGAAGGCGACGGCGCCACCGACGACATCGAGAGAGTGGATGTGAAGCGGCTGAGCGGTATTGCCAACTGACCGGTTAGCAGCACGCCCGTGGTACCACGCTTTAGAAGCGTTGACCCGGACTGGATAGTCGGTCAGCCGCACACCCGTCTGCACCACGGGCCGCATGCACACGTGGCACACACCAGTCAACTCGCCGTCGATGACCCTGTTCAGTACGACGGCCAGCGCAAGGGCAAGGTCAGCATGGTGCGGTTGCGATGGCTCGCCACCAAGGGGATACACGACCGTCCAAACGAGCTTCCGATTTTTCGCTAGCACGATCCGGTAGCGCGCGACGCGCGGCGCGTGCCGCCATGCCGGATAGACGATGTTTTTGAAACGACTTTTGTAGACCATAGCTCAGCCTCAGTGTGTTGCCGTACCCTATGTTCGGCGCACACACCAGGTTACGCGTGAATAACGGAAGTCAAGGAACGCTGACGAACCCGTAGGCATCTGATGCGGCGCGCCTACGTCCGCGCTTCCAGTTCCTGGACGTCGTCCGGTTGACCGGCATTCTGAATCGTGTCCCACCACCGCGTAACGGTTCTGTGGCTGCCAAGACCCAGCGGGCTGCTCCCTGTTCGTGGATTTTTTCGCGGGCGAAGTGCCTTCGGCCGTAGGTGTTGCGCAGTGACCTGGGGGCTTTTCCTCGGCGGCCACTGTCCCCGCTGCACGCAACGTAGGTCGCACGCACGATCCGAGCGTCTCGTCCTTCATCGTTTCCGCCGGCCGTAGCCAGGACCAGGCGGAGATACCGAACCCGAAAGTATGCCCGACGTCGGACCGGTGACGGGCAAAGGCACGCCGCCAACTCGTCACTTACCTTTGTACTCGATGAGCCGCTCGCCTGGAGTAATGGGCTGTAGCGCAAAGAGTGCGCCGATGAGAGGCGCGCAGTGATGCGTTGCAGTCGCATGTTTTGATTGTAACGTCCGACGGTCTTTTTCGTTCCCCCGAGACGCCAGGCATAGCGCCGCGGTCGAAAGTATTCGAAGAGCCAAGCTATTCAAAGAGCCAAGCGCTGTTACGCAACTAACGGTCACGCATCCGCCGTCGCCTGCCTGGCTTCGCCACGATCCCGTCTGGCAGGGTCGCATGGGCCGCGTGTTTTCATGTTCCATCTAACTCCCACTGTGTGAGGGCAGTGTCCGGTTGCAGCTCAGCGGCTTCCCCGCGCTGCATGTCCATACGGGCCTTTTCGCAAACGCTATGAACACTTGCCATCCTCAGCCCCCGGCTCGGCTCACCCCGTCGCTCCGGTGCGTCCGCCAGCTCGCAATAGGTCGGTGCCACCTGTGGACACCCGATGCGCAGACGTGCCGCTAACTTTCCCGATGGCGGATGTCCATTGGGGCGCTGATCAACGTCATTTGCGCAGGACCAAGGTCGTGGAAAATGCACTTTCTTGCGTGAGCGTTGATAAAGCTGACGGCACCTGTCGCGCCGCGTCCGGCTACCGGCGGAGCCGTTAATCAGGTGTATGATACTCTCATATGTTCATGAAAACAGGGGCTAGATCATGGCAAGCAAACCGCTAACGATTACTCTGACACCCGAGCTGTACGAGTTCGTGCGCTCCCGAAGCGCAGGCGGCGACTACAACAGCGACAGTGAGGTAGTCAGGGACGGTCTCAGGCTGCTTAAGGAGCGCGATCAGCTCGTCAAGCACTGGCTGAAAGAACAGGTTGTGCCGGCATACGAGAAACTGAAAGCCAATCCCGGAAACGCTCTAACCCGTGAGCAATCCGAAGCCAGGCTAGCCGAACGGCGCAGCCAACGCAGGGCAAAGAGAAAGGAACCTGCCGCGTGATTCAGTACGTTGTAAATTATGCGGAAGAGTTCGACGAACGGCTGGAAATCATCGCGGACTACATGGAGTTCCACGGGCGCTCCGAGGCTTCAATTGCACGATATATCACGGAGGTGTACGACGCGTGCGAAGCATTCGCGACTTACCCGAATCGTGGAACTCCCCAGGACGATGTGATGCCGGGTCTCAAGACTACTCACTACAAGGGGGATACGATTCTCGCTTTTGTCGTTGAGGAAGATGCAGAAGCGGTGTGGTTTCTTGGCGTCTTTTACGGTGGCCAGGATTGGCAGTCGGCATTCAGCGATCGGAGTTCGAACCACTAGGAGTACTCCACATTCGCGGACGGATTGAATAGTCACGCATGATGCAAATCGCTTGTCGGCAAACCATACTGCGTGATTTCAAAAATCTTAAGAAAACTATTCAGATAGGTCGTGACTCTCGCCTGCAATGTTGAGTCGCAACGCAGCCCCAGGGTATTTGTCTCACCTCGATAGGATTCGTTCGGAATACTGCATACAAGACGTTGGCGATTTTATCTATGTCAACCTCGCTATTAATGGAAGCAAACTTATCTTGATAGCCTGATTTGGCGATGCGTTTTTCGCGTACGTATCTTCGCTCACACAACTAAAGTTGGTTCTACTTGCGCTCAGACGGTCGGAACTGTTAATTCAATGGTTCGCAGCAATCGTCACGCGACTTTGCTCGACGGTGCTGATTTTCTTTATCCGCCATTTTGCTCCCTTTCGTTGGGTTACCACGCTCCTCTTTCGCGATGGAATTTGCCGGCCGCTTCAGCAAGGATTCGGGTGTGCGACCAAAAGCTTTCGGTACGCCGCGCAGCGCCCACAGAAAAGCGGTAGTGTGTCCTTGATCGCGTCGCTATCGGCTCGGGCGTGATGCTCAGCGCTTGGGGAGCAATTGGCAAGGTAATGTGACAGAGGCGCTGATAATCGATCGCGCAGCGCCGCAGCGTCGCAATTGCCTCGCGGGGCGTGGCGCCGAGCGCCTGCAGTGGTGCGTGATCCCGTCTGGCAACGAAGTGCCTACCGGCCGATCGGTAGAGCCAGCACCATGGGCGCCCGTTTTTCCAGCCCAGCAATCGACGGTGGCGAACATCAAGCTCGGCGGGAGCGATTGCATCGATCACGTGCCAACTGTCAGCGTCCGACCGGGTCAGGCACGCGCCACTACTGGCCGCCCACATCGCGTCATGACGCGCTTGCTCACGCGCGGACTGTTTGCTGCCTTCCGGAGGGTTTTGCTGGCGCGCGATTCCGTTGACCAGTCTGTAAAATTTGACGTCGCGGATGTCTTGCATGGCGTCTTCGTCTTTGCCATCATGCTTGTCATGCGCTGAACGATGGGGTCTTTACCACCTTTGGGTAAGTCTGCCATCGGCTTTATTGAGCGCCGCGGCAGGAGCCGCCTTCCTCAAGAGTTAGGGCGAGATCGCCGGCGCCATGAAGATGCTGGCCGCGCTTCTTACCGCGCTCACGACGTTTCTGAAGCCGTCCGAGCGCGCGGTGCCGTCCAACGCATATCGAAGAGTCAAGGACCATCAGGCGGCTGCATGCCGTTTTTACGTTTCACTTCATCGACATCGGCCGAAGTCATAAAAGCGAGCAACGCGCGCGCATCTTGTGGCATACGCGCGTTGGAGCACACTGCACCCTGAAAAACGGTCATTGTCTGAATGGAAGGGGGAAGTGGCCCCAGGATGTCAATGCCGTCGACCTCGAGGAACTCACTCATCTGTTGGAACCCCAGCGCCACTTCACCTCGCGCGATGAGCGAACCGACGGCAACACCGGGCGGCGCCTGAATGATCCGCGCGGCGATCGCCTCTGCGATGCCCCAACGCTGAAAAAGATCCATCAGGTACGCACCGCTTGGTCCTGTTGAATAACCAATGCTGCGTGCGCTCAACACGGCCTCGCGCACGTCGGCTTCAGTTTCGATCGAAGGTCGCTGTGCACCGGTTGCAACGGCTACCGCGACGCCCGATCGAGCGATATTCACGCGGCTTGAGTCATCGACACGGTTCTCGGACATGAGTTGGTCGATCGCGTTCGATGCCAGCACGACAATATCGAACGCCTCACCCTCTTGGATACGCTTGACCGCCGCGACGCCTCCGATCGATTCAATTGAAACTCGCAGGCCCGAACGCACTGCGTATGCATCGGCAAGCTCGGCGAGGACCTGGCGCGTTGCCATCGACGATATGCCGGTGATGGATAACGGTTCGCCGCTCATATTTGTCGCCTCTGTATCAGTCGATGTAACGAAGGCCGGCTTTTTCGAGCGGTTCGCGCATCTTGTACATGTCGAGGCCAAGCACGCCACTTGCGAGTTTGTCGCGCTTTTCGGCTTCGAGCGCCTCGCGCGCCGTGGCCTTCTCCAGCACCTTCTGCGCAAGCGCTGCCGGCACGATCACGACTCCGTCATCGTCCGCGACGATCACATCGCCCGGCGTCACCGACATACCCGCGCACACGATCGGAATGTTCACCGAGCCGAGCGTCGCCTTGACGGTGCCCTTCGACGAGATCGCACGGCTCCACACCGGGAAATTCATCTCCGTTAGCACGCGCACGTCGCGCACGCCGCCGTCGATGATGAGCGCGCGCGCGCCGCGCGCCTTGAAGCTTGTCGCGAGGAGGTCCCCAAAGAAGCCATCGGTGTTGTCGGTCGTGCATGCGGCCACGACGATATCGCCGGGCCGAATCTGCTCGGCCGCGACGTGCATCATCCAGTTGTCACCCGGCTGCAGAAGCACCGTGACGGCCGTGCCGCTCGCCTGCGCGCCCGTATAGATCGGTCGCATGTAGGTTTTCATCAGGCCGACGCGGCCCATTGCCTCATGCACCGTCGCCGAGCCGAGCGCGCCGAGCTTCGTCGCTGCTTCTCCATCGGCGCGATTGATGTTGCGATACACCACTCCGAGTTCATACATGTCAAAGTCCCTTCGCCTTGAGTGTGGCATCGAGGCGCGGATACACGCGCCGCGCGTTGCCTTCGTAAATCTTGTAGCGCGCTTCGGGCTCGATGCTCGCGGCCTCGACATAGCGCTTCGTATCGTCGAAATAGTGGCCCGTTTCGGGATCGATGCCGCGCACCGCGCCGATCATCTCGCTCGCGAAGAGGATGTTGTCGACGGGAATTACTCGCGTTAGCAAATCAATACCCGGCTGGTGATACACGCACGTATCGAAGACCACGTTGTTGAGCAAATGATCCTTCAGCAAGGGCTTTTTCAGCTCCTGTGCGAGACCGCGGAAACGTCCCCAGTGATACGGCACGGCGCCGCCGCCGTGGGGAATCACGAACTTGAGCGTCGGGAAATCGCGGAACAGGTCGGATGTGAGGCACTGCATGAACGCGGTCGTGTCGGCGTTCAGATAGTGCGCGCCCGTCGTATGGAAACACGCGTTGCAGCTCGTGCTCACGTGGATCATCGCAGGGATGTCGTACTCGACCATCTTCTCGTAGATCGGATACCAGGAGCGGTCCGAGAGCGGCGGGCTTGTCCAGTGCCCGCCCGATGGATCCGGGTTCAGGTTGATCGCGACATTGCCGTATTGCTCTACGCACTTCACGAGCTCGGGAATGCAGCTCGATACATCGACGCCCGGACTTTGCGGCAGCATTGCCGCCGGAATGAAACTGTCGGGAAACAACTGGCTCACGCGAAAGCACAGCTCGTTGCAGATAGCGGCCCACGTGCTCGACACCTGGAAGTTGCCGATGTGATGCGCCATGAAGCTCGCGCGTGGGCTGAAGACCGTGAGATCGAGGCCGCGTTCGCGCATCAGACGAAGTTGATTCGTCTCGATGGACTCGCGCAGTTCATCGTCGCTGATTTTCAGTTCCGATACCGCCGGCATCTCCGATGGATTCTTGATGCCGGCAATCTGCCGGTTGCGCCACGCCTCGAGCGCTTTCGGCGCGGTGGTGTAATGGCCGTGGATGTCGATGATCATCTGTCGCTCTAACGATTACGGAATAGTAAGAAGCATTCATGGACGCGTCAGGCACGTGAGTTACCACAGGACCTCGGCATGTCAGCTTGCATGTGGATCTTGCGCTAATGCCGCTACCTTAGCGAGCGTAATAAGCACTTCGCATGGCCCGTTCTTGCAGGTCGCATGGTCAACGCGCTTGCGGTCGACGACAATACATTGGAGCCTGCTAAAGGCAATGCCTTTCGCATTGCCCACTGAGAACTTGTAAGGATGTCAGCGTGACGAACCCATTAGTGCTTCTTCCTGGCCTGCTTTGCGACAACGCTGTTTGGATCGAACAACGCCGTGTGTTCGGCAAGGAGCGGCCCTGCGTTGTACCCGACTATGATTTGCGCAGCTCGATCACATCGATGGCGGAACAGGTGCTCGCGGTAGTACCCGACGTCCGATTCTCGCTCGCCGGTCATTCAATGGGCGGGCGAGTTGCGTTGGAAGTCATTCGCATCGCGCCTGAGCGCGTGGAGCGGCTGGCGCTGCTTGACACAGGCTATCAGAGCATCGCCGAAGGCGAAGCCGGTCAGAAGGAGCGTGAGGAACGGGGAAACCTCCTGCGCGTGGCGCAAGAAAAAGGCATGTGGGCGATGGGAGAGAGTTGGGCTCCTGGCATGGTTCATCCAGAGGCGGTCGATTCACGTGTATTCGCCGAGATTCTGTCGATGATTGAGCGCAGTTCGCCCGAAAGGTTTGAGGCGCAAATCAGTGCGCTTCTGAATAGGCCCGATGCAAGTACTCAGCTTCGTCAAATCAACGTCCCGACGATGGTCATCTGCGGCCGTCAGGACGCGTGGAGTCCACTCGCGCGGCACGAAGTGATGTCCGAGGCAATCCCAGGTGCATGCCTTAGAGTCATTGAGGACAGCGGCCATATGACGACGATGGAACAGCCTGTAGCGGTATCGGCTGCGCTCGGCGAATGGCTCGATTGGACTGTCGAAGGAGCATGACGCATGTCCCATCCGAAAAATCTTGACCTGCTGGTCGCGCAAGCTGCTTGCAGCCGGTTGGTGCTGCTCGCGGCTGCCCTCACTGATAACGGCGAATTCGCAAAGCTCGCCGAGCTATTCGCTCCCGAGGCGTCTCTGCATCGACCCAACGGAGATGTACTGAAGGGAAGACAGGCGATCGTAGACTCTTACGCCAAACGAGCCGCGGACCGAGTCACGTGCCATCTGATCCTCAATACGTTAGTCACCGATTCGCTCGACGATCGGATCTCTGCAAAAAGTCAGGCACTCGTCTGGAACGCCATTAAGACCGACGCTGCGGGGCCGTTCGGACGGCCCGCGCGCGGCAAGGAAGTTGTCGGGCATTTCGTTGACACCTTTATCCGCGTCGGCGAGGACTGGCAGATCGAAACTCGCCGCGCTGAATTTGTGATGTTTCGCGAAACCGACAACTGAAAAAGACTGCGAATGCACACATTCTTAGATGAAGGGCACGGTGAGCGCGTTGCTAGCCGGGTTCAACATCTGGCTTTCCTCTTGCGAAAGCGCGTGCTCGCGGAACAAAAATTCGGCGCGGTCAGGCTGCCTTGCCTCGATTGCGCGCACGATGCTGTGATGCTGACAATGAGCGTAAAAGAGCAGATCATGCATGGACCGTTTCCGGCTGTTTGAGAATGCCACACTACTTGGGGCCGCAAACGGAACCAAATTGCAACGGTTGGTGAGCGTTTCTAGCAAGGGCATTCCTGTAGCGCCCACGATCAGAGTATGAAATCTCGCGTTGATGTCCGCGTACGCGAGCTCATGCTCTTCTTTCAAAGCCGTCGTCTCAAGTAACTCATCCCCGTCATCCAGGCACCCGCGGAGCGCAGTCAAGAGCTCCGCGGGTGCACCCCGTTCGGCTACGACTCGCGCCGCGAATCCTTCGAGGACGGCTCGAAGACGTAAGGCTTCAAGGGTGCTCTCAAGAGTGAAGGCACGCACCGAATACCCTCGTTTGCCGGCAGGAACTAACAGCCCCTCTTCAGCTAATGCGGGCAACGCTTGTCGCACAGGCATTCTCGAAGTTCCGAGAGAAGATGCAATTTCTTCCTCACGAACCCGCTCCCCTGGAGCGAGTTCTCCTCGCAAAATCATCTCGCGAAGACGAACGGATACCGGGTTCTGTTGCTGTTTCATATAAGCCTAGGATCAAATCTGGAATGAGCCGCATCTGATCATAGCGCAGTTTGGATCCCGTAATGGATCCAAATTGCGGGAAAATGCCCGCGCGCGTTAACCCTACTGGCCTAGTTTGGATCCCAAAACTAGAATGCATACATTCTCAGACCAATCCTGATCGTCGAATCCCAGGAGCAGCGGTGGCTAATCGAAATATTGAGGTCGTTGTTGCCGGCATCCGGCAACTGACGCCTCGGATCCGCGAGTATGAACTTCGCACTGAAGACGGCACGCCGTTGCCGCGATACGAACCGGGCGCGCACATCGAAGTCCACACCGTATCGACCGAAAGTGGGCCAATCATCCGGCATTATTCGTTGATCGGTGGCGTCGAACTTGAGGTGGATCACGCGGACACATATCGCATCGCGGTACAGAGGGAAGACCGGCGACGGGGATCCGCTCACATCCACGACACCTTCGAAGTAGGGACGCGTCTCGAAGTATCTTGGCCTAAAAACAATTTCCCGCTCGACCGACGCGAAGCCAAAACGCTCCTCATAGCGGGTGGCATCGGTATCACACCGATATACGCGATGTTACGCAGCGTCGTACGACGCGCTAAACCGTTCGATCTCATCTACTCGGGGCGTTCCCCCGAATCGATGGCATACCTGAATGAGGCGAAGAAACTTGGCAAGGACCGCGTTCTCGTTCACCTCAGCGGTGATGAGGGAAATAGCCACCTTGATTTCAAAGCGATTCTGTCGAGCCAACCGGATGGGACGAACGCATACGCCTGCGGGCCGTCAGCGATGATTGAGGCGGTCTACCGTGCTGCCAAAGAGGTTGGCTGGGACCAGAGCCGAGTCCGTTCAGAGCTGTTTTCTTCTGCGCCCTCGGCGCTTGATAAGCCTTTTGATGTCGAGCTGCGCAGAACGGGCCGCACAATCCACGTTGGTCGTGACACGACCATCCTTGATGCCATTACGGCAGCGAACATACCCGTTCTTTCGGACTGCCGTCGCGGAGAGTGTGGGCTCTGTCCGCTGAAGGTCCTCGAATCTGACGGCGAGGTTCAGCATCGCGACCGATATCTGGACGCCGAGCAGAAGGAAGTCGGAAAAGAAATCTGCATCTGTGTATCGAGGACAACCGGGTCTCGATTGGTACTGGACGCATAAAAAAGATTGAGGAGTTCATCATGGCTACAGTCGTCACTCTGGAAAGACCCTTCAATTTTGAGATCGGTGGGTACGCGGATCACTCCACGCCACTGGTGAAGAATTGCTGGTATGTCGCAGGTACAAGCTCGGAAATCTCCCGAGACATTATTAGCCGCCGCTTTCTCGGCGTCGACGTCGCGCTGTACCGGACGCTGGACGGCCGACCCGCAGCGGTTAGAAACCGCTGTCCCCATCGGTCGTTTCCCCTAGCCAAAGGACGACTGGATGGTGACATCCTGGTGTGCGGGTATCACGGCATGCAGTTCGACCCTTCGGGCCGCTGCGCGAAGATGCCATCCATGCCAATCGTGCCAACCAACGCAAACGTGAGATCGTTCCCTATCGCCGAGCGCAGCCCGCTGGTATGGATCTGGATGGGCGATCCCGACCAGGCTGATGAAACGCTCATCCCTGCTACTCCGTGGTTGAACTCAAGCGAGTTCAAGAGCGTTGGCGGCACGTTTCAGCTGAATTCCGACTACGTCTCGATGCATGAAAATCTGCTGGACCAGACGCACTTTCCGTTTTTGCACCCGGGCACCGTCGGAACGCCCGAGTACGCGCGGTCGAAGCTCGATGTCCGTCAGGAAGGCGACGTGATCATCATTGACCGGATCTTGAAGAATTCGCCGCCCCCGGGTATTTACGGCGTACCCACCGGGCTGATGGGCAAGCCGGTGGACCGTCTTTCGGAAGCGCGCTTTGTTTCGCCAGGCATGCACGTCGCATTCGCGAAGATCGTCGACCACGAGCCGGAGCAGGGCAAGCCGTCGACTTATCGGTTCAACATTACCCATCTGATTACTCCGGAGACCAACGGCCGTATCCATTACTGGTGGTTCAACTCGAGAGACAGCAAGCTTGGCGATCTAGAAGTCGATGCGTTCATGGTCAAAGCATCCAACCAGGCATACACGGAAGACGTCGACGCGCTTGAATGGATCCTGCAAGTGGTAGAAAAAGACACAGAGCCACAGTTTGACCTCAATTTCGCGCCGGACAAGCCGGGACTCATGATGCGGCGCGCCTTGTACGAACTCGCGGCATCTGAGGCCGGCGTTGATTTCAAACATCGAGGGGTGTAACTGTGGCAAAGATCATTGGCTGTATTGGTACATCGCATGTGCCGACAATCGGCGTGGCTTATGACAAGGGCAAACAAACAGACCCGAGTTGGGCACCACTGTTTGACGGCTACAAGCCCGTGGCGAAGTGGCTTGAGGAAAAAAAGGCAGACGTGCTCGTGTTCATCTACAACGATCACTGCACGACGTTTTTCTTCGACATGTATCCGACATTCGCGCTTGGCGTAGGCGAACAATTCCCGATTGCGGATGAAGGCGCGGGTCTGCGCGATCTGCCTCACATCAAGGGCGACGTGAAGCTTCAATGTCACATTGTTGACTCACTGGTAAACGACGAATTCGACCTGACCGTCTTTCAGGAAAAGCCCATTGACCACGGTTGCGCGTCGCCGCTTCCGCTGCTCTGGCCGCATAAGCCCGACTGGCCTGGCACAGTCGTCCCGATCTCCGTGAATGTGCTGCAGTATCCGCTGCCCACGCCGCGTCGGTGCTATCGACTTGGGCAAGCGCTGCGCCGCGCGATCGAGTCCTATCCTGAAGATCTCAACGTGGTCGTGGTCGGAACCGGTGGACTATCGCACCAGATTCACGGCGAGCGCGCTGGTTTCAACAACACTGACTGGGATCATGAATTCCTCGACCTGTTACAGCACGAGCCCGAGAAACTACTTCACCTGACGCACGCCGACTATGTGCGCCTTGGAGGCGCGGAGAGCGTCGAGCAGATCATGTGGCTCGCGATGCGCGGCGCAATGGCTAACAGCCTCAAGAAGGTCCACTTGAATTACTACCTGGCCACCACGACTGCTATGACCGTGGTGGTCTACGAAGAGGGCGAGGAAACCGAGCCTCGACATGTTCCCAACGCAAACCAAGCCGCAGTGATGTGAGGTCAACAGAATGAATCCGCAAACAGTTGGTCTCTCGGAGCTTGAGGGAACCTACCTATTCGACGTGCAGACCAGTAACCGAGTTTTGAAGTTGAATCGGTTCTTCTGGCAAATGATCCGCGCGGACTATCGCGATCGTTACCGCGATGATCCCGAGGGCGTAATGGAAGAGGCTGGCCTTACTGACTCCGAAAAAGATCTGGTTCGCAACGAGAACTGGATCGGGCTTGTCCGACATGGTGCCAATTTTTTTGTTGTCGAAAAGTTTGCTCGGGTTGTAAAGAAAACTAACCTGCAGGTCTACGCAATGATGCGGGGTGAGACGTTTGACGAGTTCATGAAAACTCGGCGCGTCCCCGACTGTCGGTAAATCAAATACGGAGATGTCACATGAGTAGTCGCCCCACATTTCCTCTGAATGCCTGGTATGTCGCCGCGTGGGATGCTGAAGTCGGACGAAGTCTTCTCGCGCGAACGATTTGCGGTCAGCAGATGGTTCTATATCGCAAGACGGATGGCTCCGCTGTTGCTCTGGCTGATGCCTGCTGGCATCGACTCGTGCCACTTTCGATCGGCACGCTCGTTGGCGACGAAGTGCGCTGCGGCTATCACGGCTTGCGATTCGATGGCAATGGCCGGTGTACCCACATGCCCAGTCAGGAAACGATCAATCCATCGGCGTGTGTGCGCTCCTACCCGATCGTGGAGCGACATCGTTTCGTCTGGGTATGGCCCGGCGATCCTTCGCTGGCTGATCCGACGAAGGTGCCCGATCTCGAATGGATGGACGATCCAGCCTGGGCGGGTGACGGACGAATGGTCGAGGTGAAAGCAGACTATCGGCTGGTGCTCGACAATTTGATGGACCTTACGCATGAAACGTATGTGCATGGATCGAGCATTGGCAATGAGGCGCTGGCGGAGGCCCCATTCGATGCCGTGCACGGCGAAACCACGGCGACGGTGCGACGGTGGGTCCTCGACGAAGATCCGCCGCCGTTCTGGGGCGCACAGCTTGGCAAGCCGGGGAAAGTCGATCGGTGGCAGATCATTCATTTCAAGGCCCCGTCGACGATCGTTCTGGACGTCGGCGTTGCCCCGGCAGGCAGCGGTGCGCCTGAGGGCGATCGTAGCCAGGGAGTGGGCATGTGGGTCGTTCATATCCCTACGCCCTCAACCGAGAAGACCTGTCTGTACTTCTGGTGCCATCTCAGAAATTACCGTATCCATGAACAACGGATCACAAGGCAGATTCTTGACGCCGGAGGCGGCATCCTGGTCGAGGATGAAACCGTCATTGAGGCGCAGCAGCGCGCGCTTGACGCTAATCCGAACCGTGAGTTCTATAACCTCAATATCGATGCAGGTTCCCTTTGGGCCCGTCGTTTGATTGATCAGATGGTCCACGAGGAGTTGGACGGCAAGCAAGTCGCGCGATCGATCCCGATCAAGCTTGCGGGGGTACAAGCATGAGTGACCGCCATCGCTGGACTGACGCTGTCGTAAAGGGCATACACGACCTTACCCCGACAGTCCGGGAATTCGAGATCGAGTTCTCGACGCATGTCGCGGCTCTTCCCGGCGCACACATCAAGGTACAGGTGCTTGTTGGGGGGCAACCCGATACGAGGTCGTATTCGGTGGTGTCAGTGCACGATAACGTAGTGACCATTGCGGTCAAGCTGCTGGATAACAGCAGAGGCGGATCGCGCTACATGTGGTCGTTGCGCGAAGGGGCGAACCTGCGCGCGACGTTTCCAGTGTCGGATTTCCAGCCAACGTTCAACGGAAGCGAATACCTCCTCATTGCGGGTGGCATCGGGGTTACACCGATCGTCAATATCTGCCGCGCGCTTACCGCCGAAGGAGAGAAGGTCCGCGTTGCCTATTGCGTAAGAAGTCGGTCGGAAGCTGCGTACCTGACCGAGCTTCAGGTCATGATGGGTGACGCCGTCTCGGTTCACGCTGCGGATGAAGGCCAGTTCCTCGATATCACGTCAGAGATCAATCAGCTTCAGGCTGATGGCCAGGTCTACCTTTGTGGCCCCATCGGACTGATGGATGCAGTGCGCGAGTGTTGGCAAAGCAGTGGTAGGCCGCGCACCTTGCTCAGATACGAGACATTTGGATCGAGCGGTCACTTCGCAGCCCAAGCGTTCAAAGTTCGCGTCCCGCGTCTGAGCTTGGAATTGGACGTACCGGCCGAACGCTCCATGCTTGATGTTCTAAATGAGGCAGGTGCTGAGACATTGTTCGAATGCCGTCGCGGAGAGTGCGGCTTATGTGCCGTTTCCATCGTGAGCGTCGATGGCCCGGTGGATCATCGTGATGTTTTTTTCAGTGGACACCAGCACGCGGAGAACAAGCGGATGTGTTCATGCGTCTCCCGCGTGGCTGGCGGCACCGTCACTATCGAAACGGCATGGAGAGGGGATCCGGATTTGAGCGTTCCAGAAGTGCTGCAGAAATCCGAATACGCCGCGTCCCACTAGCGCTTATAGGACCTGGAATCGTTGGTCCGCGCAGCAGTGATTGTCCATTCACCGCTATTTTTGCAAAGTTTCAAGGAGACTCGTATGGCTTCCAACAGAGGTGTGGTTTATACCGGACCGGGCAAGGTCGAAGTTCAAAGCATTGCGTTTCCGGAGTTAGTGACGCCGGCGGGCCGTACAGCCGTGCACGGAGTGATCCTGAAAATCCTGTCTACCAACATCTGCGGATCTGATCAGCACATGGTGCGTGGTCGAACGACAGCTCAGGCTGGTCTGGTGCTGGGACATGAGATCACCGGCGAGGTCATCGAAGTCGGTAAGGACGTTGAAACGCTTCAACTCGGCGACCTGGTCTCGGTCCCTTTCAATGTCGCGTGCGGCCGTTGTCAAACGTGCAAGGAACAGCACACTGGCGTCTGTTTGAGCGTCAATCCTTCGCGTGCCGGAGGCGCTTACGGCTATGTCGACATGGGCGGATGGATTGGTGGTCAAGCTGAATACGTCATGGTTCCGTATGCGGATTTCAATCTTCTGAAATTCCCAGATCGTGAACAAGCGAAGGAGAAGATCCGCGATTTGACTTGCTTGTCGGACATCTTGCCAACGGGTTATCACGGCGCGGTCACTGCTGGGGTAGGTCCAGGCAGTACGGTGTACATTGCAGGTGCCGGCCCGGTCGGTCTTGCTGCTGCTGCTTCGGCTCGCCTGCTTGGGGCGGCGGCCGTCATCGTCGGCGACCTGAATCCTGCTCGATTGGCTCATGCAAAAAGTGTCGGCTTCGAAACTGTTGACGTGTCGCTTGACGCTTCACTGGGCGAACAAATTGCCTCGATCCTTGGCACTCCGGAAGTCGACTGCGCAATCGACGCAGTTGGATTCGAAGCGCGTGGACACGGGCATGATGGCGCGCGATCGGAAGCGCCGGCAACCGTCTTGAACTCATTGATGGACATCACACGAGCCGCGGGCAAGATCGGTATTCCCGGTCTGTACGTGACGGAAGATCCCGGCGCTACCGACCAGCAAGCGCAACTTGGCTCGCTGAGTGTTCGGTTCGGCCTCGGCTGGGCGAAGTCACACAGCTTCTTTACCGGTCAGACGCCTGTGATGAAATACAACAGGGCCTTGATGCAAGCGATCCTGTGGAATCGCATCAACATCGCCGAGGTCGTGAACGTTCAGGTGATCAGCTTGGACCAAGCCCCGCAAGGTTACTCCGAGTTCGATTCTGGCGTACCGAAGAAGTTTGTTATCGACCCGCACGGACAGCTCGCAAAAGCGGCGTAAACGGCCTCAATAGCAGAGCGGCCGCCTTTGAAAGAGGCGGCCGTTTCGTTTCATCTGCGGAAAAGGGAGAGTTCCCTTTTCCGCAGATGAAGCGTCATTTGGCGTTCGACTGCGTCAAAGTAAGATGGGCCGGTTGTGCGCCTTCACTTCGGTCCACGACCGGCTGCGCTGACACCTTGCGTTCCGCGGATGCCAGGTTCGCAGGATAGCCATACGTGTCTGTCGGATCAAAGCCCGCCTTCTGCAGCGTACGGAGTTCCTGCTTTACCTGGGCTCGGCTAACGGTGCCGCTCGCGCTGCTCGACTGCGCAAATGCTGGTGACAGGATCATGCTGGTCGCAAGCGCTACGCCAAAAATTGCAATCTTCCTCATTTCGATCTCTCCTCGACTGGCGAGCCCCATTGGCTAACCTTTCAACATGTGTCAAGGATACCGTTTCGAAAAACGGCGATCGAGCGGTGACTCCACAACCCATCGTTTACCAGAACGAGACGATTACCTCGGTCAATGCTCGTAATCCCGCGTTAGTCCCGCGACTCGGACCCAATACGCTCCACATCGCTCTGCAGTCTTTCGGTTATGTAGTATTTGAGGTGGTCAGTCCAGGTCCGAATGCGCGCATCAAGATACTGACGCGAGATATGCAAGGACAGCACTCTCGCTTCGTGGAATGTGAAGGTCGGCAGGATGCGCACCAGCTCGCCGGTCTGCAGACCACTTAGTGCCACATACATTGGCAGCAGACCGATACCCATCCCGGCACGCACTGCGGCGCTAAGTGCGTCCGAGGAGCTGACTCTTAGTGCTGCGCTACCGCATGGAACTTCGACTGACTTCGAGCCGGTGTGTGCCAGCCAGGTCCGCGAAAGACCGACGACCGGTGGCCATTCAATACACTGGTGATGTTGCAGGTCGTCGGGCGTGGAAGGGGCTCCGAATTGCGCGACATAAGCCGGAGCCGCACAGGCTACGCTAAATACACGCCCAAAGTCGTGCACAATCAAGTTAGAGTCCGGCAACTGCGATGCGACGATCAGCGACGAGTCGAGTTGCTCATCAAGAAGATCCGGGACTCGATTGGCAAAGGACAAATCGAATGTGACCTTCGGATGCTTTCGGCGGTACTCTGCGATGGCATCGACCACGTAGTACTTCCCGATGCCGCTCATGGCGTGTACCCGAAGTTGGCCTGACGCCTCGATAGCAGCTTGCGAAGCTTCTGCGTTCGCTTCTTCCAACATTGTGAGAATTCGCTCACAGCGATCGCGGTAACGCTCTCCGGCCGCGGAGAGAACGACACGCCGCGACGTCCGATGCAGCAAACGCACGCGAAGCATGCTCTCAAGTTGAGCAATTGATCGCGAAACGTATGCTTTCGTCAAACCCAACTGGTCGGCTGCAGTGGTGAAGCTTTCGAGTCGCGCGACGCGCACGAAAATTCTGAGTGTCTGGACGGTGTCCATTTGATTAGCGCTTCGCTGGGGTGTTAAACGATAGCGCTAAAGCGCAGCTCCTGAATCAATTTGCCATTGACCGGTGCGTCCGGGTCGAGTTTGCCAGCGTGGCGTGAAGCCATCATAGTGATGTTTCGCTTCGCGACGAGCGCATGCTCCTGCATGAGAGATTGAAGCCGCCAGCTTTCCCGGTTCTCCAGCGCTTCTACGATTGCATGGTGTTGTGCATGGGCAGTAAAGAGGAGGCTGTATTGCGTTCTGAGCAAGGTCGGCGCTTCAGTCTCAAGGGCCACCGCTCCGGCGGCCGCAAACGGCAGGCGATCGTTCATGGCCAGTGCATTGCTTAGATGGTCGCTTCCCGCCGCCTCCAGCAGCAGACGATGAAATTCGCGATTTATCCGTTCATACGTTTCATCGTCGCCCTTCGCAACGCTTCCGCGCGAAAGTAGGTCGTCTCCGTCCGCCAGGCAGCGTTTGAATGCCGTGAGGTGCGGTTGGCTGAGGCCCTTTTCCGCCGCCATTCGAGCCGCCAACCCTTCAAGGACCCCTCGGACGTCGATCGCGACGGCGATGTCCTGCATGGTGAGCGATCTGACTGTAAATCCCCGCTTACCACCCCCTACGATCAGCCCCTCAGCCGCGAGAACGCTCAGGGCGTAGCGGATAGGTGTACGAGACACGCCCAGCTTCTCTGCGATCGTTGCTTCAAGGATTCGCTCGCCGCCTGATAGCTCCCCGCCGAGAATCATCTCGCGGAGCTGAACGATCACTTTTGCTTCCTGGCTCATGGGGTCGGGACTCGGTCAAATGTATGCGTCATTTCATTATACCTGCCGATTGAGGGCGGACGCGCCTTGGGAATGTGTGCATATAGCGCGATTTATAGGTACAAACCAGCGTAATAACCAGTTAAAACTGGTGGTAATGTATGCATACGTTCGGAGCGACGCTTTGCTTGCACACATTTAAAGGGGCGCCGCCTCACGGATGGATGCGTCCAGCGACTTGAACCGGCTGTGTTCAGGGATCGAACTGCGGAACGAACTCTAATGAAAAGGTTATGGAGGAGATCTAAATGAAGAAGCGTCGGGCAGTACTGGCGGTGTCGGCTGTCTTGAGCATGGGAATGGCGGGGCAGGTTCAGGCACAAAGTAGCGTAACGCTTTACGGCCTGGTACGAGGCGCCGTCGACTTCACGCACTTCTCTTCAACGGCGACCAGCCCCGCTCAATCAGCCACCTACATGACCAACGAAACGTCTTTCTTCGGCTTCACCGGATCGGAAGACCTGGGTGGCGGAGCAAAGGCGATTTTCAAACTCGAAAGTTGGTTCAGCCTTGCGAACGGCGCGCTGACGGTGCCCGGCACGCTCTTCCCGCGTGAAGCATACGTGGGCCTGTCAAGCAGTACCCTGGGTACGTTGGAACTCGGCAGTATCTACACCCCCGCGTTGTGGATCTCCTACGCGGTCGACCCCTACCTGCGCGCCAATAATGGTGCTATCTACAACCTCCTCCAACAGGTCCCGCCGCGCAATAGCTATCGCGGCTTCATTTCGACCCAGAACAACGCGATCGCATACATTTCTCCGACGTTCCTTGACGCGATCACCGCCAGGGCGATGTTCGCACCCAGCGAGAACACGGGACCGCAAAGCCAGATCGGTCAGATGTACTCCGGGTCCATCGAATACAACAAGAAGCCCTTGTACGTCGGGGCCAGCTTTGAACGGAGCTGGGTCAATACGTCTTCGCTTGGCACAGATGCTACTGCTCGGTCTAACACGACGATCACACTGGGTGCGGCATACACCTTTCCCTGGTTCAAGCTGAGTGGTTATTTGCTTCAGAACCAGCTGCAAGGCTTCAACACGCTCAAGGGGTACATGGTCGGTGCGACGGTGCCCGTGGGTACCTCGAAGTTCGTCACGTCGTATTCCTCGACTCACACGGTAAATGCGGATGGCACCAAGGCAGGTGTCTTCGCCGTCGGCTACTTCTACCCGATTTCTAAACGGACCACGCTGTTCACGTCGTTCGCACAGATGCATAACGGCAGCCAGACAGCCTATGGCCTTTGGCCCAGCGAGACGATCTACAACGCGAAAGGATTGCCAGCCAAAGGGCAAAACATTCGGAGCGTAGAAGCGGGCATACAGCACCTGTTCTAAATGAAGCACTAGGCTACTGGAGAGGCAAATGATCAAAGCTGTCGAGAACCCGCTTGGCCCAGGTAATCCGGGTACGAGCACCGCAAGCTCGCGTAATGTGCAAGACATCATCGACTCGCACGAGCTGTCGTTCTATCAGATTTCCGTGGTCGCTTGTTGCGTCATCGTGTTGCTGCTCGACGGATTTGATGCTGTGATGATCGCCTACGTCGCTCCAGTGCTTATCAAGGTTCTGGGCATCACTCCGGGACAGCTAGGGCCGCTATTCTCGGCGGGCCTCGCAGGTCTGACCGTTGGTGCGTTTCTGTGCGGTCCGCTCGCCGATAAGTTCGGTCGTAAGCCTGTGCTTGTCGCCTCGATATTGATTTTCGGCGGATTCACTCTCGCGACGGCGGCAGCAAACACGTTGACCTGGCTTATCGTGCTGCGCTTCGCGGCCGGCGTCGGGCTCGGCGGAGCCGGACCGAGCGCGATGGCGCTCGTGGCGGAACTTTCGCCGACCCGTCTCCGTGCGTCGCAAATCGCTTGGCTCGGATGTGGCATCCCCGTCGGGGGGGCGGTCGCTGGATTTGCGGCGGCGAAGCTCATTCCAGCGTTCGGATGGACGTCGATGTTCGTCGTTGGGGGAGCATTACCGCTTCTGGTGGCCATCGTTGTTGCAGTCTGGGTTCCGGAATCGATCCGCTTTTTGCTGGTGAGGCCTGGAAACGATGCCAGAGCGCGCCGGATCTTGGCCCGGATTGCTCCGGACTTCAGCCAATCGAATCTGCAACTCTCGGTCGGTCGGACCTCTGAGAACTCAGGCACGCTGCGCGACCTGGTGGGCAACGGTCTGGGCGTCTCTACGGTACTGCTCTGGATCGCCGCCTTTTGCATGCTGCTGGTCGTGTACTTCCTCACGAACTGGCTTCCCGTCTTGTTCCGTACCACGCACTACACAATGAGCGAGACATCGATCCTGCTCGGCCTGTTCTTGGTCGGATCACCGGTCGGTAGCCTTAGCATCGGATATCTGATGGACAGGATCAATCGCTACCTTTGCATGGCCGTGACTGCTTTCATCGCAGCGATATGCTTCATCATCATTGGCCGGGTGACTGAGGAAGTCGCATTCGCCGGCGTGACGATCTTCTTCCTCGGTGCCAGCTGCGGCGCCTGCGTGACCGGTACGAGTATCCTCGCAAGTTTCATCTATCCCGGTCAGATTCGGGCGACTGGCATCGGCTGGACGAATGGCTTTGCCCGAGTCGGTTCAATCGTGGGCGCGATGTGTGGCGGGATTCTCCTGGCATCGGGCGTTTCGTTGTCAGCCCTCCTGCAGCTCGTCTCTCTTCCATGCTTCATCGCGGTCGTTGCATTCCTGTTCCTCAAGGGAACCGTAGGTCGATACCAAAGATCGCGTCAACGGAGCGACCCACTCACACCTCAGGTTCTTAACTAGCTGAGATCGACCCGCCCGTTCTTTCGTGGGCCTGCTTGCAGGCCTACCTGTGAATCCTCTACGAGATCGCGATGGCCGCCGCCTTCCCTGACTGCCTTTTTCCCTCGCCGCACGTGTCCGGGCCTCCCCCGGAGGCGTTTCTGGGCACGTCGAACGATGCTGACGCGTTGGACGTCAATCTCAGATATCTGCAGGTATTTGTCTCGGTCTCTGCAACCGGGGGCGTTTCTCAAGCATCGCGAATGATGTTTCGGGCGCAGTCGGCTATGACACGATCCATCAAAGGTCTGGAGCAGCAACTGAATGGGGAGCTATTTGAGCGATCGTCGACTGGGATGCGACTAACCGCCATAGGAAAGTGCGTACTCGCTCGCGCGGAAAGGGTGATACGCCACCTCGAAAATGCGATCTCCGAGTGCGCGGGTCAAAAGTCGAAAAAGACGACGTCTGGTGAACGCGCACTTGTACCCGCATGTCTGCTCAACGCTCGTCGTCTTGAGGCGCTGGTGCTGCTTGAAAAGACGCGTCACATGCCCACTGCCGCGCGGGCGCTCGGCATCACACAACCGGCAGTAAGCGCGGCGATGGCCGTATTGCAAGCTGGGACCGGGTACAAGCTTTTTGAGCGAAGCGCCCACGGACTTTCTCCTACAAGGGAGGGGCGGGCTCTCACACATCATTGCGCGCAAGCGCTGAACGAACTCAAGAAGATTCGCGACGATATTTCCGCGTATAGAGGAGCGCTGCGTGGTCACGTCGTAGTCGGCGCCTTACCGTTAGGACGTTCCAGCATCCTGCCCGGTGCGATTGCGGCTTTGCTCGAGAAGCACCCAGGCATCCGCGTAACGACTGACGAGAGTTGCTACAGAAGCCTTGCGACGTCGCTCCGGATGGGAGACGTCGACTTCATTCTCGGCGCGCTGCGGGACGTGCCTGATGAGGATATGCACGCGGAGGGTCTGTTTAAGGAAAGAATGTCGCTAATGGTGCGAAGCGATCATCCACTGGCGTGTCATGACGCGCTCGACCTGTCAGATCTGTTCCGGTTTCGGTGGATCCTTCCACGAGGCGACTCGCCAGCGAGGAAATTGGTCGACGCGGCGTTCCATCAGCGAAACCTGGTTGCACCGTCTCCTACGGTCGAAACCGCCGATCTGGCGATCATCCGAGGGCTGCTGTTGGGAAGTGACGCGATTGCAGCGGTGTCCGACCGGCAGTTGGACCACGAAATAACACAGGGCGATGTCGTCAAGCTGCATATCGGGCTAGCCGAGACTGAACGGTGGATCGGACTCTTGCGGCGCAAAAGCTCAAATCCGTCCCCCGCAGCTCGCGCACTTATGGAAGAGATTAAGCGAATCTCACGCTTGGACGAGTCAGCAATCGCCGCAAAACAGGCACTCAACAAACGTCTACGTATGGAGCAAAGCACATGAGAATCAGGGCCATCTTCACCGCCATCATGATCGGTACGGTCGTCTGTCTGACTAGTTCGGGCGCTTCAGCACAAGACGCAATCAGCGCGAGCTCTCCTGCTTCCACAAAACAAGCCCAAAAGCAGGCGCAAAAGCAGGCGCGAAAGCAAGCGCGGGCCAAGAATAAAGCGGAGATCAAGCAGCTGCAGAAGAATGGTTTCGATCCGGCAGACGGCGAGGCCGGCTATCCGCAAAACATTCAGCGCGCCGAACGCCGATCCCAGGCATCTGGAGCAGGCGCCGCCAGTGCTCCCGCTAAATAGCGGACGAACGTCTGCCCTTCTTACATTGAACAAGACATAGCTGGAAAAGGAGCGAAACGACCATAACCAGATCGTCAGTATTCTGATATGCAGACCTAATTAAAATGCGGAGATGATTGATGAAATGCTCTCACATTCCCTCTCGGGTTATGTTTTTGGGTTTAGCTTTCGTGCTAGGCGCATGCGGTGGACACGATGACAACTCCAACCCTCCCCTCACGACCGCTGCCGCACCGCTGTCCTGTGATCAGGTCGGTGCACTGAAAATCAACGGTGTGACGCTGAACGCCAAGACGGTCGCTGCGACATCGACGAACCCTGAGAACTGCACGGTTAGCGGCGCGATCGCGCCAAGCCAAGGCGGCTATAGCATCAACTTCGCCCTGACCCTTCCCACCACTTGGAACGGAAAGGCAATCCAAGGCGGGGGAGGTGGCTTCGATGGGGTGATCAGTCCAGTGACGGGCCCGAATTGGGCAACTCCAACTGCGGCCGCTGCATTCCCGCAAAAAGGCTATGCGACGTACTCAAGCGATTCGGGTCACTCAGGTGGCTCCGATGCGTCGTTTGCATTGAACAACGAAGCGTTCCTCGATTACGGATCTGCGGCGTTGAAAAAGGTCAAAGACGTCGCGACGCAGATCATCACCGATCGGTATGCGAAAGCACCTTCCAAGACTTACTTCATTGGATTTTCGGAAGGAGGAAGAGAAGGGCTCGAAGTCGCTCAGACTTATCCAAACGATTACGACGGCATCATCGTCGGAGATCCGGTCCAAAACCTGACATTGCAGTTCATATCTCACCTCAGCGTGACGAAAGGATTTTTTGCTAACAACGGCGCTGGTTGGCTCGATGCGAACAAGCAAAATGTCCTTGGACAGTATGTGCTGAACGCTTGCGATGAACTAGACGGCTTGAAGGACGGGTTGATCGCGAACGGGTTTGCCTGTAAGCCCGACATTGCGCCGCTGCGCTGCCCTAACGGAGTCGATGCCGGAGACACCTGCCTGTCAGACGCTCAGATCACAGCGGTGAACAATGCACGTGCTAACCTGACGCTGCCTTATGCGCTTGCAAATGGCATCACGACGATCGCCGGGAAGCCTTGGGGTAACGAGCTTTTCAGTTCTGGCGGTTATTTCAGGTCGACATACCTTGGAACCGCGCCCGTCCCGTCGGCACCTGAACCGAACCTGAAAACCGATGCGCTTTTGTACTACCTGGCCAACGAAGCCGTTCGGTATATGTTCGTTCAGAATGCTCAAGCTGATCCTCGCGTCTGGGACTGGAACGACACTTCCAATGCTGCGCGACTGCAATATGTCTCATCAGTGTTTGATTCGACCAAGAGCGATCTCTCAGCGTTCATGCAGCGCGGCGGGAAGCTCATCATCTATGCTGGCGGAGCCTCGGAGGTCGCGCCAGCCGAGACGGCTGCATATTATCAACGTCTCGTTGCCAAGATGGGGCAGGCTACGGTTGATAAGTTCGTGCGCTTCTATGTTTTCCCTGGAGTAACTCACGGCGGAGTGACAGCGAACGGGACACCGCGTGGAGCGGATCTGATGTCGGCCTTCGAAACCTGGGAAGACAACGGCGCGGCGCCGGGTGACTTGGTCAATTCGTCTGGCAGCGCAGGGACCACGACTGAAACATGGCCGCTGTGCCGTTATCCGGCTTACCCGCGCTATAGCGGTTCCGGCGATCCATCGTCTGCATCAAGTTTCACCTGTTCGACCATTTAAGTCGATCGGGCGTGCCTGCTTCACTTTCCTATGATCGTGAGCGGGTACTGCTGGAGGTGTCGCATATCGAAAACTGCCAGGCGTCCCGGACCGGCGCCTCCCCGGTCAGGGATCCTGCCCGCCCAGGCTCTGATGTGATGGACGACTCCCGCTAAGCGGCGAGAGATTTATGCCAAAGTGGAGAAGTCGTGACGTCCGCGGCAAAGGAGCGGCCGGACTTGCTGATTGTCGCCGTCCACCGCATCGGCCCTGGCAGCCTCGATTGGAAGCGCGCGAGCCTTTTGCAGCGGCCGGGAACTCGCTGCGTGGCTGGGCCTGGTCCCGCGCCAGCATTCCTCCGGAGGCACGCCGCGCCTGCTGGGCATCAGCAAGCGCGGCGATGCGGCATTACGAACACTTCTGATTCACGGCGCCCGCGCCGTTATCCGCATGGCAGCGACCAAACCCGAGATGGCTGATTCCTGGCTGATGAAACTGTGTCGACGCCGACACAAAAACATCGCTGCCGTAGCGCTCGCGGCAAAGAATGTACGGATAGAGGTCCCCGTTTCGGGAGAATCTCGGCTCACCCGGTTCGTACCGAGGTCTTCGCCGCCAGGCGGTCGGGCAACGCCGCCAGGAACCGAAGCAGCTCGGGCACGATCGCTTCGTGCGCATCCTCTTGAAGAAAATGGCCTGCGTCCTCGATGCGAGTCACTTCAGCGTCCGGAAAGGTCTGCAGCCACATGCCCTCGAGCGTCTCGGGCGAGAACGCAAGGTCGCGCATCGCCCACATGATCCGCACCGGGCGGCCGCGGAAGTGGCGCTCGAGCCCGTGCTCGATTCGACCCATCATGTCAGCCACCGGGCCGTCAGGTCCTGTAGGTATCTGGCGCGGAAAAACGAGAACACCGGTTCGGCTCTCCCAGGTCGGGTGCGGAGCGAGGTAAGCCCGGCGCACGGCCGGCGTCAGTCGCTCGCGATGAACGACGCCGACTTTGAAGAAGAAAAGCCGGGTGAAGAGTTGGAGGCCTTTCACCATGAACTCGCCAACGCCCGGCACGGGGTAATCGTCCTTTTCGTGCAAAATCTGGCGCTTTGTTTTGAAATGCCATGACTTTTCAATGGCTTGCAAGATCGAGTTTGGCGTAACGAACGCGGAAACGGAAAGCCTTACTGGTCACGGCTCTCCGGGAGACGAGCGCCAGATTTTGCACGAAAAGGACGATTACCCCAGAACGCAATGGCGCGCGGTCGTGTTGAGTTGGCGGGCCCAAGTGGACCCACCAATGCGTCTTATATCTCCGGACCAACATTCCGGCGCCGCGTTTGGGATGTTTGATCACCACTCGTCGATTGCTCGAAGTTTTCTCTTACTTCCACATGTGGGCGGGGCGCCGGGCATATCGGCGGACCTAGAAAGCCGTGAGCCACGCGCGTGGAAACTTGCATGCCCGGTCCCGCGCCTTCGGCTATCCCGGGCGCGGCTCTAGTTCCGCGTGTTATCGAAAACCCTGGCGAAATACCCGTTTTCAACGGCCGTCGCGTTGGTATGATGACATCATCACGGCATAAGTGATCACCTTTAAAACCGCCGTCCGCTGGTTTGTTTGCTTCGCCCAGACGTCCAACCAGGAGACAAAGATGAACCGTTCGAAACGCTGGGTCGCGATTGCCGCGGCCACGCTGAGCTTGTTCGCTGTAGCAGGCGCCGCCCAGGCGGCCAACCTGATCGCCATCATCACCCCTTCGCATGACAATCCCTTCTTCAAGGCAGAAGCCGACACCGCCAATGCGCGGGCGAAGTCGCTTGGCTATGACACCATCGTTCTGGTTCACGACGACGATGCGAGCAAGCAATCAAATCTCGTCGACACCGCCATCGCACGCGGCGCGAAGGCAATCATTCTCGACAACGCCGGCTCCGAGGCATCGATCGCCGCCGTACGCAAGGCGAAGGACGCCGGCATTCCGTCGTTCCTGATCGACCGCGAAATCAACGCGACGGGTATCGCCGTGTCGCAGATCGTTTCCAATAACTATCAGGGCGCACAGCTTGGCGGCCGCGCGTTCGTCAAGGCGCTCGGTGAAAAGGGCAACTACGTCGAACTGGTGGGACGTGAAGCCGATATCAACGCGGGCATCCGGTCGAAGGGCTATCACGACGTGATCGACCAGTTTCCGGGCATGAAGATGGTCGAGCGGCAATCGGCCAACTGGAGTCAGACAGAGGCGTATCGGGTAACGGAGACGATCCTGCAGAGCCACCCCGATATCAAAGGCGTGATTGCCGGCAACGACACCATGGCGATGGGTGCATCGGCCGCGTTGAAGGCCGCCAAACGCAGCGATGTCATCGTGGTGGGTTTTGACGGCAGCAACGACGTGCGCGATGCGATTGTGCGTAACGACATCCGCGCGACAGTGCTGCAACCCGCTGCGCTTGCGGCGACGCAAGCCGTCGAACAGGCCGACAAGTATCTGAAGACCGGTTCGACCGGCAAGCCCGAAAAGCAGCTGATCAACTGCTCGCTGATCACGAAGGCGAACGCCGGCAAGCTCGACATGTTCGCGCTGCGCTAAAGCTGTGTGCCCGGGGACGCGCGGTCCCCGGTTCCTCATCCGCTGTTGATGGAGGTAATACATGAGAGCTATGGTTTATGCGGCCGTGGTGCTGGTCGCGAGTGTCGCGCTGGCCGGCTGCAAACTCGTCAAGAACGACGCGCAAGCGTCGAAAGGCTCGCGCGATGCGTATTCGTCGACGAACTATGACCCGAACGCGATGGTCGCGTCGATGTGGAGCAGCAAGGTCGTGCCCGACGTCGAAAAGCGTGCAACCGACATCGGCGTGCTGCTCGACGCGATCAAGGCCGATCCCGACGCAGCAGGCAAGAAATACGGCTATCGCGGCAAGGACGAAAGTGCGCCGTGGATTTTCCCGACCCGGCTGCACGGCAAGATAGTCTCGGTCGATACCGAATCGAGCCAGGGCACGATCGGCATCGATACGAAGGGCGACGGCATCGCTGACGTGATCGTCGATATCGGACCCACCGTGCTCGGCACGACCTTGCGCGACTCGCTGGATTTCATCTCATTCGCGGATTTTCGCAATCAGATCGAATACGCCCGCTTCGGCACAGCCCTCAACGCCTACGCGGCCACCCATGTGATGAAGCCGTTGCCGCGCAAAGACCTGAAAGGTCAAATGGTGAGCGTGACGGGCGCGTTCTCATACGACAGTTCGAGCGAGCAGCCGGAAGTGGTGCCGCTCGCCGCTGCCCTCGGAGCGAAGTGATGAATGCACCGTCGCTTGATGACGACGTGATTCTCCACGTCGAAGCAGTCACCAAGGTTTACCCCGGCACTGTCGCGTTGAAGGAAGTCAACTTCGGTGTGCGACGCGGCGCGGTCAACGTGCTGGTCGGCGAAAACGGCGCGGGCAAGTCCACGCTGATGAAGATCATTGCGGGGGCCGAACAGCCAAGCACGGGGCGCCTGATACTCGACGGCACGCCGATCGAACTGGCCAGCAGCGCGCAGGCGCTACGGCATGGCATCGGCATCGTGTTTCAGGAACTGAACCTGTTTCCGAATCTGACGATCGCGGAGAACGTGTTCATCGCGCATGAAATCACACGTGGCGGTATCGATATCGACGCGGATGCGCAGTGCCGCAAGGTGTGCGAACTGCTCAAGCGGCTCGAACTCGACGTGAGTCCCGACACGCTCGTCGAAGACTTGCGGATCGGCCAGCAGCAACTGGTGGAAATCGCCAAGGCGCTGGCGCACGACGCGCGCATCCTGATTCTCGACGAGCCGACTTCGGCGCTCAGCGCGGCGGAAGTCGACGTGCTGTTTCAGGTGATCGCCGATCTGAAGTCGCAAGGCGTGGCGATTGTCTATATCTCGCACCGGCTCGAAGAACTGATCCGCATCGGCGACTACATTACCGTGTTGCGTGACGGCCGCATCACCGGGCATCAGCCGATGGCGCAGGTGGACGTGCCGTGGATCGTGCGTCAGATGGTGGGCCGTGACACCAAGGATTTCTCGCGTCCGGTCGGCCACGAACGCGGCGGCGAAGTGCTGACGGTGCGTGACGTATCGCTGCCGCACAAGGGTGCGGGTCTGCTGGTCGATCACGTGTCGCTGTCGCTGCATGCGGGCGAGATCGTCGGCATATACGGTTTGATGGGAGCGGGGCGTTCGGAACTGTTCGAGTGCATTCTGGGCTGCCATCCTCACGCGACGGGCGACATCATGCTCGACGGCAAATCGCTGAACGACAAGCCGATTGCGAAGCGCGTCGCCGCTGGCTTAGCGCTCATTCCGGAAGACCGCAAGGCCGATGCATTGCTGCCGATCCTGTCGATCGGCAGCAACATGACGCTGTCAAGCCTCGCCGACTTCGCGCGCGGCTTTCACATTCAGACGCAACGCGAGCAAGGCTCGATCACGAGCTATATCCGCGATCTCGCAATCAAGGTCGCTGACTGGCGTCTGCCAGTCAGTTCGCTATCGGGCGGCAACCAGCAAAAGGTGATCATCGCGCGCGCGGTGATGACCGCGCCAAAAGTGCTGCTGATGGACGAACCGAGCCGAGGCATCGACGTCGGCGCGAAAGCGGACATTTTCAAGGTGATGCGCGATCTGGCGGTTAAAGGACTCGGCATTCTGTTCGTCACGTCCGATCTCGAAGAGGTGATGGCGCTGTCAGACCGCATTCTGGTGATGTCGAATGGCCGCGTCACGGCTGAGTTCGACGCGGCGGATGCGACGCAGGACGCGCTCGTGGCGGCGTCGGCGATCGGGCATCGGGTCGAGCACTCGCCAACCGACGAACGCGCTGCCGCCTGACATTTCACTTGCAGCGGCTGCGACCGTTCATGCAACGTTCAGACGCGGCCGTCACACGACTACTGGAGACTTTCCGATGACCACAGCAATCAATCGCGCTGCTCCCGGCGCGAGCTTCAGCGAGGCGCCGCTTTTGTTGTTGCTGAAACTGCGGACGTTTATCGCGCTCTTTGCCGTCGTGATCTTTTTCTCGTTTGCCGCGCACAACTTTCTCAGCATCGAGAACATGCTCATCATGTCGCGGCACGTTGCGCTCAATGCGTTTCTCGCGATCGGCATGACCTTCGTGATCGTGGCGGGCGGGATCGATCTGTCGGTGGGGTCGATTGTCGGGCTGTCGGGCATGGTCGCCGGCGGGCTGATCCTGAACGGCATCCCGGTCGGCAGCAACTACACGCTTTATCTGAGCGTGCCCGAAGTGATCGGCGTGGCGCTATTGTCGGGCGTGGCGGTCGGCGCGTTGAACGGCCTGCTGATTACGCGCCTGAACGTCGCGCCGTTCATCGCGACGCTCGGCACGCTGTATATCGCACGCGGTGCCGCGTTGTTGTCGTCGGGCGGCGAGACCTTCCCGAACCTCACCGGCAATCCGGATTTCGGCACGACAGGCTTTCCGATCCTCGGCAGCGCATCGATTCTCGGTATTCCGCTGACGGTGTGGCTGCTTGCCCTCGTCGGCGTGGTGGCCGCCTATATCGCCGCGCGCACGCCACTCGGCCGGCAAATTTATGCGATCGGCAGCAACGAGCGCGCGGCGCAACTGTCCGGCGTGCGAGTCAATCGCGTGAAGATGTTCGTCTACATGTTTTCGGGTTTCTGCGCGGCGATCGTCGGGCTGATTATTTCATCGGAACTAGTTGCGTCGCACCCGTTGAGCGGCGAGACCTTCGAACTCAACGCGATCGCTGCGGCGGTGTTGGGCGGAACATCGATGTCGGGCGGCCGCGGCAAGATCGGTGGCACGATCATCGGTGCATTCGTGATCGGCATTCTGTCGGACGGACTCGTGATGATGGGTGTCAGTTCGTTCTGGCAGACGGTGATCAAAGGCGTCGTGATCGTCGCGGCGGTGGTGGTCGACCAGATCCAACGCCGCGTTCAGCAGCGCTTTGCATTGCAGAAGCAAGCGGCCACGGGAGCGTGAATGATGACGACATCTATCGCTCAGGAAAAGGTCTTTAGAGGCGGTCTGATCGGCTGCGGGTTTTTCTCGCGCAATCATCTGCATGCGTGGCACGAGATCGACGGCGTTCAGATCGTCGCGCTGTGCGATGCGAACCGCGAGCGGCTCGACGCGACCGGGCGCGAGTTCGGCATCGACCTCCTGTACACCGATGCCGCCGCGATGCTGCGCGACGAACAACTGGATTTCGTCGATATCGCGACCACGGTGGCGAGCCATCGTCCTCTGGTCGAACTGGCTGCGGGCGCGGGCGTCGCGGTCATCTGCCAGAAGCCTTTCGCACCGACGCTGGCAGACGCTCAAGCGATGGTCGCCGCGTGCCGCGACGCTGGCGTGCTGCTGATGGTGCATGAGAATTTTCGCTGGCAGACGGCGATCCAGGCCGTTGGTCGTGCATTGCGAGAGGGTGCGATCGGCACGCCGTTCTGGGGGCGCGTGTCGTTTCGCTCGGCTTTCGACGTGTTCAGCGGCCAACCGTATCTCGCGCATGGCGAGCGGTTTATCGTCGAAGACCTGGGCATTCATATTCTCGACATCGCGCGGTTTCTGTTCGGCAATGTGGCCCATTTGAGCGCAACGATTTCGCGCGTGAATCCGTCGATTGCCGGAGAGGATGTCGCGACCATCCTGCTGGGCCATGAATCGGGCGCGACGAGCGTGGTGGATTGCAGCTACGCGTCGCGACTTCCAAACGAGCTGTTTCCGCAGACGTTGATCGAAGTAGACGGCGCGAACGGCACGTTGCGTCTCGGCGCAGACTACCGGCTGACCATTCATACGCGCGACGGCACGCTTAACGAAACTGTGGCGCCGGAGTCGTTAAAGTGGGCGTCTGCGCCATGGGAAGCGATACAAGGCAGCGTGCTGAACATCCAGCGGCATTGGATCGCGCGTCTGCGTGACGGCATTGAACCGGCGACGAGCGGACGCGACAACCTGCACACGCTTGCGCTGGTCGAAGCGACCTATCTGTCCGCGCTTGAGAAGCGCACGGTGGCGCTCGATATCGACGCGCTAGCCGGGCGGACTTCGGCGCAAGCAATGAGCACTGCGGATGCGGTGAACGAATGAACGCCGACCTCGCGCAGATCTACTACGGCACACGTCAGGAAGAATCGCGCGGGCGAACGCTGAGCGCGGGCGCGTGGTCGGCCGTGCTGATCGATGGCGCATTGCGCGATGTGCGCTTTGAGGGCGTCGAAGTGATCCGGGCGATTGCCTACGTGGTGCGTGATCGCGACTGGGGCACGTGTCGTCCCGCGATGTCCAGTATTGAAATCGACGAACACGCCGACGGGTTTCGCCTTGCGTACGCCGCTGAAATCGCGAATCCGGATGGGCATCGCCTGACTTACTCAGTCGAAATCGAAGCGACGAGTAACGATGGACTCACATTCCGCTCACGCGCGAGCGCACAGACTGCATTTCTGACCGCGCGTTGCGGGTTCTGCGTGCTGCATCCAGTCGACGGCGTGGCGGGCGCACCGGCGCGCATCGAGCGTGGAGACGGCACGATCGAAGACTCAGCGTTTCCGGTGCTGATCGATCCGTGGCAACCGTTCAAGGACATCCGGTCGATCGAGCACACGCTCGCTTCGGGACTCAAGGTCCGCTGCGCGCTCAAAGGCGATGTGTTCGAGATGGAAGACCAGCGCAACTGGTCTGACGCGTCGTTTAAAACCTATTCACGGCCGCTCGAATTGCCGTGGCCATACCTGCTCGAAGCGGGGACGACGACGGAGCAATCGGTCAGTCTGAGCGTCGACGGTGCACCGCCGCGTTTAGCAACGCGCGGCAACGACAACGCGACAATCGATATCGACGTTAACGGCGCAGGCAACGGCGAGCCGATGTTCGCGCTCGGTGTCGCGGTCGCGCCCGACGAAGCCGACGCCGTGCTGTCAGCGTTGCCCCTATTGGCTGAACTCGCACCGCAACAACTCACGCTGCATTTCGATCCGTCGGCGGGACACAGCGTGGCTGATCTGGCTCGCTTCGCGCAACTTCAACGGGACAGCGGCATCCCGGTCGTGCTCGAATGCGCGCTGCCGGGTGTCGATGCGCCTCGTCTCGAACTGCGGGCCGTCGCGGCGCAGATCGACGAAGCGCGGCTCGTGCTCGCGGGTGTCATGGTGAGTCCATCAGTGCACCGGCAGTCGAATCCGCCGGGCAGCGTCAGTCCTTTTTGTCCGCCGCTCGACGAGGTGTATCGCGAGGCGCGTGGGGTGTTTCCCGGCGTGCGGCTCGGCGGCGGCATGCTGAGCTACTTCACCGAACTCAACCGCAAGCGTCCGCCTCTCGATCTGGTGGACTGGGTGACGCATGCCACGTGTCCGATCGTTCACGCCGCCGACGACGTCAGCGTGATGGAAACACTGGAGACCCTTCCTCACATCACACGCTCGTGCCGCGCGCTGATCGGCACGCGGCCTTATGCGATTGGCCCGGTATCGATCGGCATGCGACAGAACCCGTATGGCTCGCGCGTGATGCCCAATCCGCGCGGCGAACGGATCGCAATGGCCGCCGACGACCCTCGTCAGCGCGGCCTGTTCGGCGCCGCGTGGTTGGCCGGTTATGCGGCCGCGCTCGGCGGCGTGGCGCTTGAACGCCTGACCTTGGGCGCGTTCGTGGGTCCGCGCGGCCTGATCGATTCTTCTTCGAACGGGCCTGCGCGCTATCCGGCCTTTCTTATCGCGGCCGCGTTGGCGCGGATGGCGGGAGAGCCTCGCTTGCATTGCGAGTCGGTGCGTGCGCGCGAAGTCGCGTGTTTCGGCACATCGAGCCGCGACGGGAACGTGCGTCTCGTGATGGCAAATTTGACGGCGGAGTGCCGGACGGTACGAGTGCGGTTCGCCAACGGGTTGCCTTCGTCGTGGCCATTGAGCGTCACCAGACTCGACGAACAGACGATCGCTTCCACGCGGCCCTCTCGCACGATGAACCCGGCGGACGAACTCGTACTCCGTCCGTTTGGCTGCCTGGAGATTGTCTCTGGCAGCACTTCACCCAGCTTCGCTTCCCAGTAATCACAACGCCGGCCAGCGCCGGGCGGGCGATCCGCGTATTCATCACACGACGCGCCGTGGGCGCGCTTCGCCAACCCCTAAAAACCCGCGCTCCGTGAATACCCCAGTGTCTAAATTTTAATCATCATGGTCTACTCATCACACCAGTACATCATATGAGTGATGTGCAACCCCAAAAGGCCTCGCTGCCGACGAAGGAGGGACACCAGATGCAAACCTTAGAAGTGGATCCGGTCGAACGATCGGCGATACGAAAGGTGTCGACGCGGCTCGTGCCGTTCGTCGCGCTGATGTTCTTCATCAACTTTCTCGACCGCACGGCAATTTCGTTCGCCGGCCCGAACGGTATGGCGGAGGATCTCGGCCTCAGCGCCGCCCAATTTGGTCTCGCGGCGGGCGTGTTCTTCATCGGCTACATCATCCTTGAAATCCCGAGCAACCTTGCGCTGCATAAGTTCGGCGCCCGCCGGTGGCTCGCGCGGATCATGGTGACGTGGGGCATCGTCGCGTTGCTGTTCACGTGGGTCAGCAGCATTCCCGGCCTGTACACGTTGCGCTTCCTGCTCGGCGTGGCCGAAGCGGGCTTTTTCCCCGGCGCGATCCTGTTCCTCAGCATGTGGGTGCCGGCGCGCTACCGCAGTCACATCCTCGCGCTGTTCTACCTGGCGCAGCCGTTGACGATCGTGATCGGCGCGCCGGTGGCAGCGTTGCTGATCAACGCACACGGCCTGTTCGGACTCGCTGGGTGGCGCGTCATGTTCTTCGGCGTCGCGATTCCTGCAATCCTGATCGGCGTGATCGCGTGGTTCTACCTGGCGGACCGGCCGTCGCAGGCGAAATGGCTCACGCCCGCCGAGCAACACTGGCTGACCGCGAAGCTCGACGAAGAGGAGCGCGCGAAGACCGTTTCGGTCGCGCCGCATGCGCTGCGTCCCGGCGCCGCGATGATGAGCGCTCGGGTGTGGATGTTCGCCCTCATGTACTTCGGCCTCATCTACGGTTTATATGCGCTGGCGTTCTTTCTGCCGACGATTATTGGCGGCTTCGAGGCCCGTTTTGGCACGCACTTCGATGTGCTACAGAAGGGCATGATCACGGCGATCCCGTACCTGCCCGCCGCGCTCGCACTGTTTTTGTGGAGCCGCGATGCGACGAAGCGCGGCGTGCGCGCCTGGCATATCGGCATTCCCGCGCTGATCGGTGCGGCCAGTATCCCAGTCGCGCTCTACATGCGCTCGCCGACCGCCAGCGTCGCCGTGATTACGATCACTGCGTGCGCGATTTTCTCGGCACTGCCGAACTTCTGGGCGTTACCGGCCCGCACACTTTCCGGCGCCGCCGCCGCGGCTGGGATTGCGTTGATCAATACCGTCGGCAATCTGGCGGGCTTTGTAGCGCCGTACATCACCGGCGTCGTCAAGGACGCGACCGGGTCGTATCAGGCGCCGATGTTCATCGTTGGAGCATTCATGCTGCTGTCGGCCGGGCTTGCGTTCGCGATCGGCTCAGGCGCACGAGTGAGCGCTGCAGACAGCGTCGCGCCATCCAGCCTCGCGCCGCATTCGCATAGCAAGTAGTCAGTTGATGGTCCCCGTTTCACACAACCGTTCACATGGAGATATCGAAATGAACGTGAAAATCGCACTGTTTGGTGCAGGCGGAAAGATGGGCGTTCGTCTGTCGAGCAATCTGTTGAAGTCTGACTATCGTGTGTCACACGTCGAGCCCGGCGCAGCGGGGCAAAAGCGCCTGAAGGATGAACTCGGTGTGCAATGCGTGTCCGCGGACGAGGCGCTGGACGGCGCAGATGTCGTCATTCTCGCCGTGCCGGACACGCTGATTGGCGAGCTGAGCCACGAGATTTCACCGAAGCTGCGCCCGGGCACGATGGTGATGACGCTCGATGCTGCCGCGCCCTTTGCTGGCCATCTGCCGGACCGCAAAGATCTCACATACTTTGTGGCGCACCCGTGCCATCCGCTCATCTTCAATGACGAATCCGACAGCAAGGCGCGCCGCGACTTCTTTGGCGGGGCTTATGCGAAGCAGTCGATTACCAGTGCGCTAATGCAAGGTCCGGAAGAGGCGTTCGATCTCGGGGAAGCCGTGGCGAAAGTCATTTATGCGCCGATTCTGCGCTCGTACCGTCTGACGGTGGACCAGATGGCGATCCTGGAACCCGGCCTTTCGGAGACGATCTGCGCGACGTTGCTCTATGTCATGCGCGAAGCAATGGACGAGACCGTCAAGCGCGGGGTACCGGAACAGGCTGCGCGCGACTTCCTGCTCGGCCACATGAACATCCTTGGTGCCGTGATCTTCAACGAGATTCCTGGCGCGTTCTCCGATGCGTGCAACAAGGCAATCGAGTTCGGCAAGCCGCGCCTGATGCGCGACGACTGGAAGAATGTGTTTGATCGCGAGGAGATCGCGGCAAGCATCCGGCGCATTACGTGAGCATCAGCATGTCATACGCGTACAGCGCACTGCGACGAGTAGCCGAGCAACGAAAACCGAGGACCCGATTGTGACCGAACGCATCCACGCCAGCTACTGGTTAGAAACGGGGATTGATCCGCAGATGGCGGCCGAGGTGATCGCGGGCGAGCAGTCGAGCGGCACCTTTATCGCGCTGCCCAACGAGACGCCGGAGCTGAAGGCG
>NZ_CADFGP010000048.1 GCF_902833905.1 Paraburkholderia tuberum STM678
GCGACGGTGAACCGGGTGCCAAGACCATCTGGCGAGGGCTCGATCAGGTACTCGCTGCCGCTGACACGCTACGCGCGCTCCGCGACGGGCTCGGCTAAGGACTTATGTATAACGCTATGACCGTCAGATAGCCCATATCGACCCGGACGGCCAACACCTTCGAGTACATCCTGGCTAACTCAATGACGTATTTACGGATCGACTTCTTCTCATCCTTCAATACCGCTTTCCAGTCAGCGATTTTCTTTTTGACGTTACCAGCTATCGCCTCGCGTCTCAGGTATGTCACGAAGTCGTTGAATACCTCCGCTTCGCATAACCCTTCTTCCAAATTCCATCTTGATCCTTGAAACAGGCAATAGCCGATTTTAGGATGCTTGCGAAAGCACTCGAAAAACAATTCAAAATCTGGGCTATAGGCTTGTCCTTTCCAATAAAGATCCATGAACTGATGGCACTGACGATAAAAGCTTGCAAGGTGAGACGCGTCAGTCACCTTCTTTCGTTTCCCCGTTTGCTCGATATGGAACGGCATCAATTTCGAGTACAGCACGGCGTCCATGAACTTGACCAACCGCTTGAAGAGCCAACCGTAGTTACCGGTCTTCCAGATGCGGTCTTTTTTAGTTCTGTGACCAAGGCATACGCTTTCTTGTTGAGCAAGCTGCTCGAACGTTTGATCAAGGATGTCCAGCTTCTTTTGTGGGACAAAGTCACTCATAGTCAACCTTCTTTTCTGATTTACATGATTTAAAATTTCCTTTTGTGATGAATAATTTATCAAGGAAGTAGCAGTGATTCATTGAATCGCCTTTTCAACAACAAACAACCACCATCCTGAAGAACAACTGATGATCTCACTAATTACCTAAATTCGCGATTACACAAAACGCATGCACCCTGCACTCATGAAATCAAGAATTCACGGAGGATCGATCATTATTCACCACATAATTATTAAGACTTGTCCCGACATTTTTTACCGATGGCATATGGATATTCCGTTCAACGAAGGCGCCATTCTGGAGAAAGCGGTTATATGGCTAGCGCCTGCGAACCCGTGGTCAGGATGCGCATGCTCGAACGGAGGGCGATCGGAAGGAAGAACCGCGCGATATTACTTACGGGATACGGTGTTCAGATAGGCAGTTGCCGTCGCGGTGGTTACGTCGGCTGACCGGCGCAAGTCCGCCGATTGCCGAGCCGCGTATCACCACGGCAAGCGACCACGCCCGTCCCCAGGCGTTGGGGACGGGCATGCGCCGCCGTACGCAGTTCACTGGTAATTGCCCAGAACGTAGGGCAGAAGTGCCGTCCAAAGCGCCTCCCACAACTGACGCTTTTCCGGCTGGGTCAAGTCGTCATACCCGCGAACCACAGAATCGATGACATTGGCCAGGTAATGCGCAGGGTCGTCATCGGCTGCGCGCGGACGGCGCTGGAGCTCGCGTTTTGCTTCATCGAACGCATAACCGAGAACTGCGGCGACCATGCCCGATTCGGCCTGCGGCTGATGCAGCTCAACTTGACGATCGCCTGTGCCCATTTCGTTAGCCATCACCGGCTGTGACACACCGGCGAATTCCGGGTGCGGCCGAACTTGCCCAACTTGCCCAACTTGCCCAACTTGCCCAACTTGCCCAACTTGCTCAGGTTGCTCAGGTTGCTCAGGTTGCTCAGGTTGCTCAGGTTGCTCAGGTTGCTCAGGTTGTGCATCATGCGCCGAACTGCTGATGACCGAATAACCCGCGATCGGCGAGGGCGGCGCAGGATAAACAGGCAGACCAAATGCGGGAACGGGCTGACCGGTGAATGCGCGGTTGCCGGGCGCATCGCCCGCCATGCCATTCGTCATCAGGCCGTCCATCGGCCAGTAGTCCTTCGGCAAATGACCTGGGGCGACAGGCGGCATCGATACGCCCAAGTCCATCATGCTGCGCGCGCCGGCCACGCCGGGAACAGCGCTGTGCGGCGGCAGCGACCACAGGTACGGACTCGCAGAACCCGCGCCACGCTGCTTTTGCGAGTCGATGCCAAGCTGCTCGCGGGCACGACGAAGCGTTGATTTCGAAATTCCGGCCATCGCCGCCCTTGCCTCGACATCAGACGCCGGACGCGGTCCAGCTTGGAGCTCCGCCATCAGGAAATCGCCAGCCTGCTGAAACTTGCCCGCGGCGGCACCCTGCTCACTGCTTTCAGCCCGGTCCAGGATATCCATCGCCGAACCCCGCAGCGCCGTTCCCCACTGAATCCGCGAACTTTCGATCAGCCCATGCGGAGCCGAGAGCTGCACACCGGCAGTGCGGTACAGGAAGCCGCCGTCCTCACGGCAGATATTTGCTTTCGCCTTGACGAGGACATTCCATTCCCGCACGGCTCCGAAGGAACCGCCGTCGTCGCGCGCAACCAGCATCGCGACCCGCACAACTGCGCCAAGGCCCACGCCGCCGATGATCCGCTCGAGCGGGTGCTTTTTCTTCGAAGCCTTGACCACGTGGGTCAGGCCCAACACGGCGCAGCCGGTGCGCTCGGCGAGACCGACCAGCGGCAGAAGGCTCTTTCGCACCTTGTTGTTATTACCCGGGCTACCCGGCATCAGCTCAGCGATCGAATCGACGATCACCAAGGCAACATCCCCCAGTTGCCCGATCCGCTCTTCGAGGAGCGGCAGGTCTCGAACGGGATCGAACATCCGACTCGCCCAGTTCTCTTGGGTCATGCGCAGCACTTCGACATTGCTGAGATCAGCGCCGGCGGCAGCGAGCCGCGGGATTACCGTGTCTTCGATCCCGTCTTCCGACGACCAGATCACTACGCGGCCTTTCGGGCTACGCGAACCATCCGGCCACATTCCACCAGTCGAGACCGTTGCCGCCATGGCCATCGCGATCGTGGTCTTTCCCGTCGACGGCGGGCCTGCAAGCAGATGCACTTTCGCCCAGTACAGCCAGTCCTTCCAGATCTCTCGGGGCGACAGCATCGGAATGTTTTGAGCAGATTCGAGAATCACGCCGGTGCCGGTGCTGTTAAATTTAGTTGCAAGCATGGCGCCCCCCGTTGCTACGAACGGTCACCGCACCGAATGCCAGCAACTCTCGGCGCAACTTGGCCGCGGTTGCCTGTGCGCACCCGAGGTGATTGCGGATACCCGTCACGGTTACCGGCAACTTACCCTCAACGACGTCGCACATGAGCTGCTGGAGTCGCGCATCAACGTTCTGGTCCGGGACGAAGGAGGTTACGTGGTCGTCGTGGTCGTCGGCGTCCACCTCAGTACGGACTGAATCGTGACCGTCCTTGCCGGTCGTGACGACACCGGCGCACCCGGTAGCGTCGTCGCGACGACGCGCGGACAGCGCGAAGTACCAGCCCATGGCGCCAATGCCGTCGAGCACGCAGGCGCAAACCAGTGCGAACAACAGATCCAGTTGGTCCGCGTTCACACCAAACCAGTCGGCAAGTCGCACCGTGACGGGATCGTCACGTAACGCGTCACGCATGCGCGTCGCGCGCTCGGCCTGCTCGGTCTGGCGATCTTCAGCCGACTCACGACGCTTGGCCTCGCCGGCTTCGGTCGCAAGCGCATCAAGTTTCGCCGTCAGCAAGTCGCGGCGCATACGCAAGACCGTGCAATCACCTGAGCAAGGACGGCTATCGAGGGCGCCGAGGGATGCGCGGGTTTTCAACTGCTCTTGGGCAATCGCAGTCAGATCGCGCATCGGATGATCGCTCTGCGCGAGCGCTGCCGGGGTTGCCGGTACGGCCTTCGCCCTACGCTCGCCCGCGTGCTGCTGCGCCAGCAGAAAAAACGAGGTCTGGCCGTAAAACACGACGATCAGGCCTGCGCCCCAGAGCGCTGCCGCCGCGCCCCGCACGGCAACGGGTTTGCCGCGGCTGAGCGCCGGCAGCAAGTGCATCCCGAGCACAGCGGCAGCCGCCAGCGCAATGCAGGCGAGCTGCTCCGGCAACGAGCCGCCGTGCTGCCAGCCCGAAAGCGCCGCGATGCCGAGCGAGGTCGACGTCGCCAGGATTGCCAGCAACATCGCCACGGCACGTTGTGGATCAACCGTTGCCGCAACGCCGGCGATTCCGTACGCCGCGCCACCGCATTGGCCGGTATTTACGCCGGAGCGATCGAGCAAACGCAAGATGGACTTGGACATGTTAGGCGCCCTCCCCGCGCAGGAACGTCGCGACGGCGTCTGCCTCCCACATGAGCCGGCGGTTGGCAAGCTTGATGGGCTTCAAGCCGAAGTACGAGCCCGTCTGCGAATAGCGCTTGCGAACCGACTGCGCCTGCAGGCCCATAGAGTCGGCCAACGCTTCGGTCGTAAGGTAGCTGTGCTCGGTCGGTGCCCACTGCGGCTGGACCGTTGCGACTGCGATGTGCCCCGTGATCTGATGCTGACGTTCGGCGGTAACCGCCTTGTTTGCGTTGCTGTACATGAACTTCTCCGTAGGTAGCGAAATATCGTTTCGCGCTTTGAAGAGCTGCGGAGCCGGTCAACATTGAAGACCGTCAAGCGCTTTCGCTCCACAAATCTCAGCGCAGTCAGGATTTTGTAGATCACTTTCGCCGGAGTCGCCTCGATGTACGCGAATGTACGAAGACGTGCGCCATCGACCCAAATGAGTGCTGGAGAGGAAAAAGACGAGGATGAGGGAAGCGTGGAGACGGAGCTCAGAAGCCCAGCTGGCGGGCAATCTGCCGAAGGTGTGGGTGGCAATCGCGGGTAAAATAATTGGGGACTGGTTAACCTATCCCCAATTCGATAGGCCGATGTTTTTGCGCGCTGGGTTACAGCTGCGGCGCGAAACGCTTCGTTTTCAATCTATTCAGTTGCACGCGCAACGTATCCCGTTTGAGTACGTACACTCTTCCATCGTCCAGCTTGACGGGTATTGCCTTTCCCGAAACGTAATTCTTGTCCAATCGGTCGATCACGCCTCTGGCCTCAAGAATGCCGATGATCAATGGGAAAACGACTTCGATAGCGAACGGCTCCTTGCCCTGCGATATCGCTTCGCGTTGAGCTTCGGAGATGTGCGTACCCAGTGGGTGCCAACCGCCGTCGTCCCCGACGTCGGTCACCTTCTGAAATGACGCCACGACGTCGGACGGCAAGATGGCGTTGTTCTTCCCAATTCCATGAAGCTTCAGGAATGCGTCTACCCAGGTCCGGTCAAAGAAACGGATTTCCTCATTCCAGCAGAGCTCTTCGAGCCAGACCACAAACTTCACCGGATCGAGTTCCAACGGGTAATCCTGTTCGTCCTCGCACTTTGTGTCCCAGTGTCTGAGCACCTTGCGTGCATCTGGGAATCGCGGGGATACGGTAGCCATCAAGCTCTCTCCATCGAGTCCTCTCAGGTGCTTCTCGTTCTTCGCCGGGATGCCCTCTTCGCCGTCCGGGCCCATCTCCCAGAGCCCCTTGTAGAGCCTGTCAAACTGGTCCACCCAGAATGACGGCGAGCTCGCCGGACCTGGCGGCGCATCGGGAATGCCGCACCAATATTCGGTCGGCATGAGTCCCGACAACAACAAGGCGCCCATGATTGGCGTCCATGTCTTGAAGCTGTAGAAGTGTTTCGCTCCGTTTTCCACCTTCAGGTTGAATTCGATCGTCGCGGAGCCGGGGAGAGTTGTCTTGGTCGCCATGAAGTATCCGTCCGGTAATTTTGATATCGCGGTAAGCGTTCAAAAGCAGAACGGGTCAATCGGTTCCTGTACCGACTGATCCCGAATCCCGGCGATCCTACCCGAAATGGACGCCGGCCTGTTTCAGCATCCACACCTCGAGCCTCTCGCGCAGCATAGGGCTCGCATGGTTGGCCTACCCGTGAATTTCGTTGACAGCCGGGGCTCTCGGATTCAGCTTTAGGGGCGTGGGGCCGGTTTGTCGCATCGCCGAAAATCCGTGCCCTTACGCCAGGGAGGTGTCCATGCCACTTACCGATCTGGAAGTTCGCCGAGCAGCGCCACGAGCGAAGACGTATCGGATCTCGGACGGTCGCGGAATGTATCTCGAGATCGCTCCCACCGGAGGAAAGTACTGGCGCCTCAAATACCGTTTCCTAGACCGCGAGAAGCGGCTGGCGCTTGGCGTCTACCCTGACGTCACGCTCGCCCATGCTCGCCGCAAGCGCGACGAGACACGTGCGATGTTGGCAGACGGTGTTGACCCAGGACAGGCTAAGAAAGAGAAAAAGCGCTTGGCCCGGCTCAACGCCGCGGCGACCTTCGAGGCGGTTGCGTTGGAGTGGTTCGAGAGACAGGCTCCAAGTTGGTCGACCACCCATTCCGAGAAGATCATGGGGCGCTTGAAGAAGGACTTGTTCCCGTTGCTTGGCTCGCGGCCCATTGCGGACATAACTCCGCCGGAAGTATTCGAAGTGCTACGTCGGGCAGAGTCGCGAGGAGCTCACGATACTGCGCATCGGCTCCATCAGAACTGCGGGCAGGTCTTCCGCTACGCGGTTGCGACCGGGCGCGCCGCCCGCGATGTCAGTGCCGACCTACGCGGTGCGCTACGACCGAATCGGCATACTCATTTCGCGTCGATCACGGATCCCGCAAAGGTCGGCAAGATGCTCTTTGCATTTGACGGCTTTTCGGGCACGCTTGTCGTACGCGCTGCACTGCGGTTAGCGCCATTGTTGTTCGTGCGACCCGGCGAGCTGAGGCGGGCCGAATGGGCGAAAATTGACCTCGAGCGGGGCCAATGGCGCTATACCGTTTCCAAGACGAAGACCGAGCATCTGGTGCCGCTTGCTACGCAGGCAGTCCAGATGTTGAGAGAATTGCAGGCGCTCACCGGCCAGTGGCGCTACGTATTCCCGGGCCGCGATCACAGAAAACCGATGAGCGGTGCGGCTATCAATGCCGCGCTTCAACGACTCGGTTATGACACAAAAACGGAGATCACCGGCCACGGTTTTCGCGCAATGGCGCGCACGATTCTGCATGAGCGTCTCCGCTTCCCTGCCGACGTCATCGAACACCAACTTGCGCACCGCGTACCCGGTGCGCTTGGTAACGCCTACAACCGCACCCGGTTTATCGAGGATCGGGTCGCGATGATGCAAGCGTGGGCAGATTACCTAGATCAGCTTAAAGCGGGTAGGACGCAGGACCGAAGCGTCCGAGAAACGTCCGAGGCGGGCGAATTTTTGCGTCACCATGGGACGGCAATTGGTGGAGGCGATGCCATGAGCACGCTAACTGTCACCGCGCGGGGCCGGATGACATTTACGAAAGACGTATTGGAGCACCTGGGCATCGAGCGCGGCGGGAAGGTGGAGCTGCACCTGCTACCGAATGGCCGCGCCGAGTTGAGGGAGCACGCGCGAACAGCTCCTTCCGGGATCTGCGGGGCATCCTGAAGAGCAGGACAAACGGCGCTCGCTTGAGCATTCGGCAAATTAACGAAGCGATAGTCGAAGCCGGCCTTGCAACGACAACAAGCGTGACACCTGCGCACCTGAACCGCGCGAACCGTAATCGGTCCCACAGCTTGCTTGTCAGACGGATCGAAATGGACCGGCGTGTACCAAATCCGGTTACACAGCGGTTACACGAACCGTAGAAACACAAAAGGGTTACAGGAAAATCACCTGTAACCCTTTGATATTCTTGGTGGAGAGGAAGGGGCTCGAACCCTCGACCTTCGCATTGCGAACGCGACGCTCTCCCAGCTGAGCTACCCCCCCAACACAAAAATAATTCTAGCACAGCCATTTTCCCTTTTGCCAGGCTGCGCCCCCGGGAAAACCTCATCTGGACGGCGCGCCCGCGAGCACCCAGTCGACGACCGCGCGGATGTCCGCATCGCTCATCGATTGATGGGCCGGCATCGGAATCATGCCCCATACGCCGGAGCCGCCGTCCTTCACCTTGCGCGCGAGTTTGGCCGGCGCCTGCCCGTCGCCCTTGTACTTCGCGGCGATTTGCTGGAACGACGGACCAACCAGCTTGCGATCGACGGCGTGACAGCCCATGCATGCATTCGCGGCGGCGACCTGCTGGCCGCGCGGCGCCTCGGCCGCGCGAGCACCCGACGTCATCGTGCCGGCGAGCGCGCCGACCACCAACGCGAACACGACACCCGCACGCGTCATACCGCGCATCAAGGCACCGCCTTCGGATTACCCGGTCGCACCGACGTCGACGAGTTGACCGGCGCAGGCGCCTGCTGATCGAGCGGCCGCGCGCTCACCGACGAATCGGGAATCGCGCCGACCGTCGGCTCGCTGACCTCGGGCTGCGAGGCGGCCACCGGCGCCGTCGCACCGGCGGCCGCAGCAGCTTCGGCTTCCTGCGGCTGTATGTACTGGAACACCTTGACCACCTCCACGACGCCCGGCACGCGGCTCGTGACGTCGGCGCCGATATTGCCCTCATTCATCGTGACGAGGCCCATCAGATAGACGTTGCCGCGCTCGGCCACGACCTTGAAATTGTTCGCCGAAATGTTCTTCTCGGCGATCAGAGCGGTCTTCACGCGCGTTTCGAGGTAGGTGTCGTTGGTGCGCGACGAGAACGAGCTCGCCGGCGCGATCGCCAGTTCATTGACGATCGTATTCACGTTGTTCATGTTCCGCACGATGCTCTCGGCACGCTGCTTCGACGCCTCGCCCGCGACCTCGCCGGTCAGCAGCACGCGGCGGTTGAACACCGTGACGTTGACGTGCGCGGAGTCCGGCAGATTCTGGCTGATCTGCGACAGCGCCTTCACCTGAATCTCGCGATCCTCGGTCTGCGCGCCGAGCGTGCGGCGGTCGGTCGCCATCAGCGCGCCGCCGCCCGCCGCGGCTCCGACAGCGAGAAAGCAGCCTTGCAGCGTGGCCGACAGGCCCGCCGCGACCCCGACCACGAGCACGGTTCTCACCAGTGTCTTCTTGATGCGGAAAACGCTCATCAACTAGCTCTCCTTCGAAATCAGTCTCAGTCTTCGCCGAGCAACATGGCATCGATGCCGTCGCACAGGCAATGGATGGTCAGCAGGTGCACTTCCTGGATGCGCGCCGTGCGGTCGGACGGCACGCACACGTGAATGTCGGTGTCGCTCAGCACCTCCTGCGCGCGTCCGCCGCCCTTGCCGGTCAGCGCAACGACGATCATTTCGCGCTCATGCGCGGCTTCGATCGCGGCCAGCACGTTCGCGGAATTGCCGGATGTGGTGATCGCGAGCAACACGTCGCCGGGCTGACCGAGCGCCCAGACCTGTTTCGCGTAGATCTGTTCGAACGAATAGTCATTGGCGATCGCGGTGAGCACGGAGGTGTCGGTGCTGAGCGCAATGGCCGGCAGACCTGGCCGCTCGCGCTCGAAGCGGCCGATCAGCTCGGCCGCGAAATGCTGCGCGTCGGCGGCCGATCCGCCGTTGCCGCACGCGAGGATGCGATTGCCGTTGGCGAGCGCGGCGAACATCGTGTCGATCGCGGCGGCGATCGGCATCGACAGGGTTTCGAGGGCTTCGAGTTTGACTGCCGCGCTGTCGCGGAAGTGTTGTTGGATGCGTTCGACTGACATCGAGTCTCTATCTTGTACCGCGAATGGACCGCACTGCGCGGCCGTGTTGTGAAGTCATACTGCCAGGCTGTGGCCGCCGATGAGTTCGCGCGGCACGCGAGCGCAAGTTTATCGCACTCACGCGCGTTGTCTGCGCTGTCGGTCAGACTTCGTCGGCGCGAAACGCATCGCGCAACCACACGAGCCTGCCGCTCTCGAACGCGACGACGTCGAAACGGCACGCGGGTTCGTCGCGCGGGCCGCGGTTCGTCGTGGCGCGCGTCGCGAGATAGTGCCGCGCCGCTCGCACGATGCGCTGTCTCTTCTGCCAACCGATGCTCGCAGCCGCACCGCCATAATGCCGCTGCGCACGCGCGCGAACTTCGACGAACACCAGCGCGCCGTCACGATCACTCATCACGAGATCGATCTCGCCGCCCCGACAGGTGACGTTGCGCGCCACGAAGCGCAGACGCTGGCGCTGCAAAAATTCTCGCGCGCGTGCTTCGAAAGCCGCGCCGACGGATTTGGACTGGTGAGCGCAGGAAAAGTTGTGGGGGGTTTTTGGACCGGCGTTTATGGGCATCTTTTGCGCAGTCTTCGGCACGGCCTGCTCGCGCAAGCCCACATGGCACAATGTCGGCCTCGTTCCGTCTGTTTGTGTCTTCCGTGTCATGACTCCTTTCTCCGAACTCGCGCAAGGGCAGCAGTACCCCGCCGCCGCGCTGTATGTGGTGGCCACGCCGATCGGCAACATCGCCGACATCACGCTGCGCGCGCTGCACGTGCTCGGGCTCGCGGATCGCATCGCCGCCGAGGACACCCGCAACACCGGTCAGCTGCTCGCGCGCTACGGCATCTCGAAGCCGCTCGTCGCCGTGCATCAGCACAACGAGCGCACCGCCGCGCAGCGCGTAATCGAGTATCTGCAGGCCGGCGAGCGCGTGGCCTACGTGTCCGACGCGGGCACGCCGGGCATCTCGGACCCCGGCGCCAAGCTCGTCGATGCCGTGCGCGAGGCCGGCTTCGTGGTGGTCCCGCTGCCCGGCGCGAGTGCGCTCGCCACCGCGCTCAGCGCGACCGGCGACTGGGTCGCGACGTTCTCGTTCCTCGGCTTCCTCCCGCCGAAGCCGAAGGCGCGCGCCGCCGCCTTGCAGGCGCTCGCGCAACATCCTCACGCGATGGTGTTCTACGAAGCGCCGCACCGGATCGTCGAGACGGTGCAGGCGCTCGCCGATGTGTTCGGCGGCACACGCCGTCTGCTGATCGCGCGGGAACTGACGAAGTTACACGAAGCCCTGCACCAGGGCACCCTGGCCGAAGGGCCAACGTGGCTCGCTGCCGACGCGAACCGGCAGCGTGGCGAATTCGTGCTGGTGGTCGAAGGCGCGGCGCCCGAAGCGGCCGGCGAGCACGATCACGACGCGCTGCTCGGCATCCTGCTGGAAGAATTGACGGTGAGCAGCGCGGCGAAGGTCGCGGCGGCGCTCACGGGCGCATCGCGCCACGCGTTGTACGCGCGCGCGCTGGCGCTGAAGGAAGACAAGCCCGAAACGTGAGGGTCGGGCCCGGCGGGTAAAAGGCTGACGGCAACAGAAAAGGGCCGCATGTCGCGGCCCTTCGATTTTCTACAGACGGTTGGTTCAGCCGACGCGGCATCATCGCCACGTAACGTCACATCACTTGTTCGAATCCGAGTTCGACGCGAGCGTCTCGTTCAGCTCGGCGCGCGCTTCCTGCTGCGTGAGCCCTTCAATCTTGACCCGCGCGGTGCCGGTGTGGCGCATGTCGAGCATGGCGGCGGCCGCCATCGACAGGTCGATCACGCGGCCGCGGGCGTACGGGCCGCGGTCGTTGATCCGTACGATCACCGAGCGCGAATTGGCCGGATTGGTCACGCGCACGTACGAGCCGAGCGGCAGGGTGCGATGCGCGGCCGTCAGGGCATGCATGTCGTAACGCTCGCCATTGGCGGTGCGGCGGCCGTGGAAGAAGCGTCCGTACCACGACGCGCGTCCGATCTGATGGAAGTCCGCGACGTCGACGCCGTCGTCGGTGAGCGGCTGCGCGTCAGCCAGCGGCGACGCGGGCGCGTTCGACGCGCTCGGGCTCGAGGCCGGCGCGCTACCGAACGATTGTGGTCCGAAAGAGCTCAGGTGCGTGTTCTTTGTACTTTGCGGCGTGTCGTTCGCGGACGTATCGGGCGCGCCCGGAGGCGTGGCACAGCCGGCCAGTACAAAAAAGGCAAAAAGAGTCCCTACACCACGGGTTAGCCGAGTTTTCATAAGACGTGCAATCACATTGTCGAGCCGCGTCACCCGCAAACTGCTGGGTGTGTTGCTTGCGGCTCCGGCGGTAGGGACGACAACGCGCCGCGCGAAAATGCGCAGTACGTCAAAGCCCGGATACGGCTCACTCAGCCGCTACCGCACGGTTAATTTTCACGTCTGGCGCAACCTGTCCCCGGCAGCCTGACCAGACCCCACATGCCGCCAACTGAACGTGGCAATGACACGTTCTTGCGCGCGCAACTCAGCGCGCAGGAACGGCGGCGTAGGCCCCACCCAGCGTCACGGAGATTAATTCCGTAGCAGGCGCGCGGCGCCTGGCTGGGCAAGACGTGTGCATCGAACGCATCGATACTGGATGGCCGTCGGCATTCCGACAGCCCTTACTTGAACGGCGAGCGGCATTCCCTTTTTGTGGGAACGCATCGCCTTGTGGCAGCACAATTCCTAGTGCATGAAGTCCATTATACCCAAAACTTTTTGTTGGGATGGCGAGCTGCTCAAAAACTTGATCAATCTTCACATTTATCGCAAAAATGGACATACGAAAGACCGAGACGGGCCGGGAGCCGGCCCTGTAGCATGGGCGGCGGAGGCTGTCGCGAGGCCCGGTACAATCAACGTTTTTCCAGCGCGTCGTCCAGCCATGAAAGTCACCCTGATCCCCGTCACGCCGTTCCAGCAGAACTGCTCGCTGCTCGTTTGCGAGGCCACCGGGCGCGCTGCCGTCGTCGATCCGGGCGGCGACCTCGACATGATCCAGCGCGAGATCGCGCGGCAGAACGTGACCGTCGAAAAGGTCTTGCTGACCCATGGCCACATCGATCACTGCGCCGGCGCGAAGACACTCGCCAGCCACGACGGCGTGCCGATCGAAGGTCCGCATCCCGACGAACGCTTCTGGCTCGACAAGCTGCCGGACCAGAGCACGCGCTTCGGCTTCCCGGCCGCCGACGCCTTCGAGCCGGACCGCTGGCTACAAGACGGCGACACCGTGCAATTCGGCGACGAAACCCTCGAGGTCTACCACTGCCCCGGCCACACGCCGGGCCATGTGGTCTTCTTCAGCCGCGCGCACCGGCTTGCACTAGTTGGCGACGTGCTGTTCGCCGGCTCGATCGGCCGCACGGATTTCCCGCGTGGCAATCATGCGGACCTGATCCGCTCGATCCGCGACAAACTCTGGCCGCTCGGCGACGACGTCACGTTCGTGCCCGGCCACGGCCCGACCTCGACGTTCGGCGCCGAGCGCCGCACGAATCCCTACGTCGCCGACGGAGTGGGCGCATGAGCAGCGAAATCTATGTGAGTACCGACGTCGAAGCGGACGGCCCGATCCCCGGCCCGCACTCGATGCTGAGCTTCGCATCCGCCGCATACACCGAAGACAAGCAGCTGATCGCGACGTTCTCGGCGAATCTCGAACTGCTCGAAGGCGCAGCGCCGCATCCGGTTCAGGAAGCGTGGTGGAAGACCCAGCCGGAAGCATGGGCGGCCTGCCGCCAGGACTTGCAGAAACCCGAGGCCGCCCTGACCGCCTACGTCGAATGGGTCGAGGCGCTGCCGGGCAAGCCGGTGTTCGTCGCGATGCCCGCCGGCTTCGACTTCACCTATATGTTCTGGTACATGATGCGCTTCGTCGGCCGCTGCCCGTTTTCGTGGTCGGCGCTCGACATCAAGACGCTCGCGTTCGCGATGACCGGTCTGCCGTACCGCAAGAACATCAAGCCGCGCTTTCCGAAGCACTGGTTCGACGAGCATCCGCACACGCACGTCGCGCTCGACGACGCGATCGAGCAGGGTGCCCTCTTTTGCAACATGCTGAAGGACTTGCGCGCGCGTCAGCCCGAGCTGCCGGGGGACGGCAAGGATGATGGGGACGGCTCAGGGCAAAACGCCGCTCCCGACCCGGTAAATTAGGCAATCTCGCTCGCGAGAGCCGTTTTACATTGCGTTTCGTTTTCGCGCCCTCTACCATGCGTTGATACGGCGACGCTAACGGAGGCGCAGTTGACACTCGATACGTTCTCACAGAAGATCCTGCGCCTACTGCAGCTCGACGCACGTCGTTCCGTGCAGGAAATCTCCGACCAGGTCGGGCTGTCGAGCACGCCGTGCTGGCGGCGCATCAAGGACATGGAACAGTCGGGCGTGATCCAGCGCTACACGGCGCTGCTCGATCGCGAAAAACTCGGCTTGCACGTGTGCGCGCTCGCGCATATCCATCTGACGCGCCACACCGAAGGCGGCGTCGAGCAGTTCGAGCGGGAAATCGCCACCTGCCCCGAAGTGACCGAGTGCTACAGCACGACCGGTGAATCCGATTACATCCTGAAGATCGTCGCGCCGGACATCAAGGCGTACGACAGCTTCCTGCACGAACGCATTTTCAAGATTCCAGCCGTCGCGCAGGTGCGGACGAGCGTCGTGCTGCGCGAAATCAAGTTCGATACGCAGTTGCCGTTGTGACGGATGCCGCCGCCGCGGGCGGCATGAAGGTTCGCGGCATCGGATGCCCGAAACTCGTCGGACTCAGGCGGCGTTGTGAGGCTCCGTGGCAGTTGACCGAGCGCCGGGGGCGACGCCGGTCTGGAGTTCCGCCGCCGGACCGCCTTGCGCGGCCGAGATATCCCGTTGCAGCAGCACGTCTAGCTTGCGCGCGCCGAGACGACGCTTGAGCGCCTCCAGATCGACGCGCCCAAGCGACTGCGCCTCGCTTTCCAGCAGACGCGCGGCCTCGGGGCCGTCCGCAGCGCGCCCTTCAACGGACGCCACCGCCGGTAACACCACCTCCACGTCGAGCCCGGTGCTCAGGTAGTGCAGATTTATCCCAGCGGCCTGCAAGCCCCAGGCCGCCAGCGCCGCGTCGACCTCGGCGGTCACGCGCTCCCGCGGCGGCAGATCGACCGGTGGATGCGCGAGCGCATCGTTTTCCGGATCGACGTGGATCAGCGCGTCGAGCACGCGCTTGTCGGTCAGCACACGCAGACGCGCCGACTCCGCGATGTAATGCCCTTCCGATACCGAAATCATCGGATCGACCAGAATGTGCGCGTCGACGAGCGCGAAATCGCCCATCTTGCGCGTACGCATTTCGTGCACGTCACGCACGCCGGGGGTGGACATCAGCAATGCGCGCATGTCGGCCGCGGCGGTTTCGTCGAGCGCGCGGTCCGACAGATCCTGCAGCGCGTCCCAACCGAAGGTCCAGCCCATGCGCGCGACCATGAAACCGACGATGGCCGCCGCGATCGGGTCGAGCAACCGCAAGCCGGCGAGACTGCCGATCACGCCGATCCCCACCACCAGCGACGATGCCGCGTCAGAGCGCGCGTGCCATGCGTTCGCGATCAGCATCGCGGAACGCACGCGCTTCGCCTCGCGCAGCATGTAGCGAAACAGCGCTTCCTTGCAGACCAGCACGAGCGCCGCGACCGCGAGCGCGCTCATGTGCACGGGGGGAATATTTTGCAGGTCGGCGAGCCGCGTACCGGCGCGCCACAACATGCCGACGCCGACCGAGATCAGCAGCGCGCCGAGAAATAACGACGCCACCGTCTCATAACGGCTATGCCCGTAATTGTGATCCGCGTCGGGCTTGGCCCCGCTGTGCCGATTGGCAATCAGCACGACAAAATCGGAAATAAGATCGGCAAGGGAATGGATACCGTCGGCAACTAGCGCCTGCGAGTGCGCGATCGTGCCGATGGCGATTTGCAGCGTCATCAACACGCTATTGAGCGCAATACTCGCAAAAGTACTTTTGCGCGCAACGCGTTGTTTCTCGGTGGTTTGGGCGATCGCGGCGGACTGCATGCTGAAGAGGCGGAAAGGTCAATTATTGTTATTGTACCCGCCGCGAATCGCGCACGCAGGGAAAATCGGGGAAAAACCTTTTTAAATCAATCGCTTATCTAAACGAAAAGCATTCGCGTTCCAGTTGCCTGAAGCGCATGCGACAAAAAACTCGGCGCCGCAAATGACGAAAACCGCGCCCTGAACGGTGCGCGGCTTTTTCAGATTCTGCAGTAGGCTATAAACGCGGTGGATTGCCGCTATTCGTACTACGTGCGGCCAACCCTCACTGCCCGCCTGATCGTGATTACTTCTGGATCAGAAACTTTTCGCGATCAAGACCCGCAATCCAGCGCGGCGGCTTGCCGCGACCCGACCACGTGCTGCCGCTTTCCGGATCGCGATATTTAGGCGCGACGCCTGCGCGCGGCCGGCTCGCTTTAGCGCCTTTCGGTGCGCGGCCGCCGCCGAGTTCGCTCAGCGAAATGCCGTAATCCGCCATCTTCTGCTTGATTTCATTCAAGACTTCCGCGTATTCGCGCGACTTCGCTTCTTCAATCTGCTTTTCGAGCTTCTCGCGCTGCGCGAGCAGTTCCTTGTAAGAAGACATAGGTTTCCCTTGTGGTATGGATAAATGACCGCCGGTCTTTTGCCGACTCGCCTTTGAAGGTTTCATGCCTCGGAATTTGACGGCGAGATTAACACAAAATAGAAAGGCTGGATAAGCAACCGGAAAAAATTAATTTAAATTCGTTTCAAAAAGTTTCCTGCGCTGCTTTTGGGTCGGACTACGGCCTTTCTAATCGCTGATTTCGCATGTCGCTAAAAAAGTCCACTCATCTGCATATTTACACGATTTGACTATCAAGAAATGAGACTTGAGCGGTCCATTGCACATCGAACATTTCACGGCATGAAAGCTTTGGCTTGGATAAGCCGCGCACTATTGAGACAAAGACCCCGTTCGTCGCGACTGGCGCATGCGCGTTTTCTCGATAAATGATAAATACTTTAATCCGCATGCCGCTCGATGCAGACTTCGAGCGCGGCGTGCAATGTCCCGGTATCGGACCGGGCGCCATCGAATGCGAAACGGTGGCGCACGCCGTTGCGTTTCAGATCGGCGCCATAACGGTCGACACCCAGCAATTCGACGCCGCCCGCGCCACTCAGCCGGCGACCGAATTCCGCGATCAGCGCGTCCTCCTCGCTGACTGCAAGCGGCGGCAGCGGATCGAGTTCGGCGCCATCGAGCCAGCCCATCGCGCCAAAGCCGCCGATGTAGCGCAGCCGCTCGACCTCCATGATCCAGAACGTGAAATCGCCCAGCATCAGGTAGCGCTCCGCGTCCGGGTGATAGCGCAGGTAGCGCCGCGCCAGTTCCGGGCTCGAGCCGACCGGCTCGAAGCGGCCAAGCAGCGTGACGCGCTGGCCGCCCAGCACGTCGCCGTCGGGTGCGTCGACGGCCAGAAAACCGGCGCGCGGATCGGTGTGCAGGTTGTGCGTGTGCTCCGCGAGCCGGCTTACGAGGATCGTCGGACGATGCCGCGCGTCCGGCGCGAACGGCAGCACCGACGGATACGGAAAGCCCTCGGGCTGGCGAGCATGGGTGGCGAGCGTGCCGACCGTGGCCGTGTGCAGCAGATGCAGCGGAGCGTGAGCCGGAATGTTCAACTGAGCGTTCCTCGGTGAATTAGGAATGAACGGAAAGCGGTGAGCGGCAGAAAAGCCGCCGCGCGGCAATGCAAAAACCAACTGCGGCGTGCCACGGCATGAAAGCCGGCAATACCGCCAGGTTGCATCCCCCAGCCTATCAATCGTATGCGCCCGATCCCACGGCTCCAAGCATTCGCCACCACGCTTCGATAGAATCGAAGATCCGCTTTCAATGCGCTTTCTCGCGCACTTCGCTTCGAGACCTCCGTGCCCGATCACCAAGCCTCCGAATTCGCCGTCCTGCCCGCCGCGCATCGCAATCTGTCCGTCACCGCACGGCAACGCGCACGCATTGCCACGATGGCGGTATTTTTCATCGCCGGCATGATGTACGCGTCGTGGGGCGTGCACGTGCCGACGGTGCGCGACCGCTTCCATCTGAATCCGGCGATGCTGTCGTTCGCGTTGTTCGCGGTGGCGGGCGGATCGATCGGCGCGATGGTGACCAATGCGTCGTGGATCGCGCGGGTCGGCACGCGCCGCGCCTGCCTGACCGGCGGCCTCGCGATGGCCGCCTGCGCCGCGCTGATCCTCGTCGTGCCGGCGTACTGGATCGTGCTGATCGTGCTGGCCGTCTTCGGCGCGGGCATGGCCACGCTCGACGTCGCGATGAACGCCGAAGCGAGCGCCGTCGAAAAGGCGCTCGGCAAGCCGATCATGTCGTCGCTGCATGGGATGTTCAGCCTTGGCGGCATGTTCGGCGCGGCGGTGGGCGGGGCGCTGCTGTCGCGCGGCATGGCGCCGGCTGTGCACCTCGCGCTCGCCGCGGCGGCCAGCGCGCTCGTGCTGGTGCTCGCGTGCCCGTCGGTGCTCCCGCACGTGCCGCACGCCGAGCATCCCGATGCCGCGACGCCGCGCGCGAGCCGCTGGCGCTCGCCGGCGTTGTGGGCGCTCGGCACGATGGCGCTGGTCGCGCTGATCGCCGAAGGCGCGATGTACGACTGGGCCACGGTCTATATGCGCGATGTCGTGCTCTCGACGCCCGCGCTCGCCAGCGCCGCCTACGCGGCGTTTTCCGGCGGCATGGCAGCAGCGCGTTTTGCCGGCGACGCGGTGCGCGCCCGCTTCGGCGCGCCGCAACTCGTGATGATCAGTGCGGCGCTCGCCTGCGCCGGGATGGTCGACGCGCTGCTGCTGCCGAATCCGGTGGCCGCGCTCGCCGGCTTTGCGCTGATCGGCCTGGGCCTCGCGAACATGATGCCGGTGCTGTTCGCGGCGGCCGCGAGCGTGAAAGGCATCCACGCGGCCGAGGGGCTCGCGCACGTCGCGGGGCTGGCCTATTTCGGGTTGCTGCTCGGACCGGTGATCATCGGTGCGGTCGCGCAGGTGACCAATCTGACGATCGGGCTGTCGGTCGTCGCCGTGTGCGCCGCGATGATCGCGCTCGTCGGGCCGAAGGTGCTGCGGCGTTTGAAGATCTGACGCAAACGCAACGCCAAAAAGAAGAGGCACGCAAGCCTGACGGCCCACGTGCCTCTTTGGCGGCAAATCGAAGTGCGGCCCGACGCCGCCTTCGACCACACCGAATTTACATCTTCACGACGTCGAGCAGCGTCTTCTTGCCTTGCTTGTAGTCGTACAGCGAGATCACGCCGTGCTGCAGGTCGCCCTTCGAGTCGAACGTCGTTTCGCCGATCACGCCCTTGTAGTCGGTCGTCGGCATCGCTGCCAGGATCTTCGCCGGATCGGTCGAGTTAGCGCGCTTCATCGCGTCGACGATGATGTACACCGCGTCATACGTGAACGGCGCGTAAATCTGGATCGGCTGGCCGAAGCGCTTCTCGTACTTCGTTTCGAACGCCTTGCCGCCCGCCATCTTTTCGAGCGCCATGCCGGCTTCCGAGCAGACGATGTTGTCGGTTGCGTCGCCGGCCAGGTCCGACAGCTTGTCGGTACACACGCCGTCACCTGCCAGCACCTTCGCGCGCAGGCCGAGCTGCTTCGCCTGCTTGGCGAACGGGCCGCCGGTCGCGTCCATGCCGCCGTACATGATCGCGTCGGGATTTTCACCCTTGATCTTCGTCAGAATCGCGCGGAAGTCGACGGCCTTGTCGTTCGTCGCGTCGTGCGACACGACCTTCATACCGAGCGACTTCGCCGTCTTCTCGAATTCGTTCGCGAGACCCTGGCCGTAAGCGGTCGAGTCGTCGACGATCGCGACGCTCTTCACCTTCATGCCCTTCGCCGCGTAGTTCGCGAGAGCCGGGCCTTGCTGAGCATCGGTCGCGACGACGCGGTAGGTCGTCTTGAAGCCTTGCTGCGTGTAGGCCGGGTTCGTTGCCGACGGCGAGATCTGCACGATGCCCGCATCGCTATAGATCTTCGATGCCGGGATCGAGGTGCCCGAGTTCAGGTGGCCGACCACGGCGACGACCTTGTCGTCGACGAGCTTCTGCGCAACCTGCGTGGCCGTGCGGGGGTCGGCCGCGTCGTCCTGCGCGTCGAGTTGCAGCGTGATCTTCTGGCCGCCGATCGTCAGACCCTTCGCGTTGATTTCCTCAATGGCGAGGCGTGCGCCGTTTTCGTTGTCTTTACCCAGGTGAGCGATACCGCCAGTCAACGGCGCGACGTGACCGATCTTCACGACCGTGTCGGCCGCGGCCGATGTTGCCAACGTCGCGAACAGCACCGCCGCAGCGCTGATCGGCAACAGCTTTTGAATCTTGATGTTCATGTAAGTCTCCAGTTTCGGTCAAAACAACGTAATCGCCCTGTGCCCCGCTTCCCCTACACGTGTCGCTCAGTCCCGTGGACGACCACGCCGGTTGCATCGTTCATGCACTTGGCCAGTACGTTTACCGGACTGTTTGTGACAGTTGGCAAACCGTACTTGCGCGCAAGTGTAGGCCATCAAATTAATTTGCGGGAATTTTTTGAGAAAGTGGGAACAACACTAATAGCGCAGTTCCCGGGCGAACCGCTCGTGGCTTGGGCGAGCGGACCGGAAAGCCCCAGCCCATGCGGGTTTCCGCTAATTAGGAAGTTTCTCCGCGGGCGCGGATTTAGCCATTTTCCGGCTTCTGTCACATATGATTCGAAGGGTTTTTCAACTCAAAAATGTGGCGTGCCGCACAGGATTGTGAGTGCGGTAAAAAACTTAAATCAGCCTTAAATCGGCCATGCAATCAACGCAAGAACGCGGCGATTCGCACGGAGGCCGCCTGCCATTCCTGCTCGAGCTGCGCCATCAGTTCGATCGCGCCAATTGCTTCGGCGCGCGTGTGGCCAAGCGGCGCACCCTGCCCCGCCCACAACGACAGGTAATCGCCGTTCTGCGCACGCGCCGCGTTTTGCCGCAGCGCCTGCGTCAACGCGTTTTGCACCGGATACGGCGCGATGCTGTCCGCCGATTCGCGCAAACGTTGTATCAACGGATTGCGGATGCCGCGCGCGTGGCGGCCCGTGATCGCGCGCGTCACCGTGGTCGAGGTATCTGACATGCCGCGCACGCGGGTTTTCCATGCCTCGGGGATCGCGCTCTCGCGGGTGGTCAGAAACGCGGTGCCCATCACCGCGGCTTGCGCACCGAGCGCGAGTGCCGCGACGATGCCGCGACCGTCCATGATGCCGCCGGCCGCGAGCACCGGCAGCCCGGTCGCGTCGACCAGTTGCGGCACGAGCGCCATCGTGCCCACCAGCGCATCTTCGAATGCGCCGATGAACGTGCCGCGATGCGCGCCCGCCTCCGCGCCTTGCGCGGCGACGGCATCGGCGCCCGCATCGCGCCACGCGATGCCTTCGGCAACATGCGTCGCAGTCCCAACTACATAGCTGCCGCTCGCGTGCAAACGCTCGACGTCGTCCGCTGCTAGCAGACCGAACGTAAAGCCGGCGACCGGCACCCGCAATTCGATCAGCGTTTCCAGTTGCGCGCGAAAGTCAGGCGCATAGCGTGCGAGCGGCTGTCCCGGCGGCAAGCCGAGATCGGCGCGCAGCGGATCGATTGCGTCGAGCGCGCGGCGCACGGTGGCTTCAACGGGCGAGACCGGATCGAGCACGAACAGATTCACGCCGAACGGGCGATCGGTCAGCGCGCGAATCGCCGCGACCTCGCTCGCGATCTTCTCGGGCGCGAGCGCCGCCCCCGCTAGAAAACCAAGTCCGCCCGCATTGGATACCGCCGCGACGAGCGCCGGCGTCGTCGCGCCGCCGGCCATCGGCGCCTGCACGACGGGTAACCGCATCTGGAAGTGCTCGGCGAACGGCGTCACGAAACTGCCTTCATTCATGTTCGTTTCCTTGCGGCGCAAAGCCGTCGATGTGCTGATTCATGGGCTCGCCAACATGTTCGCGAGATGCGCTGACACGCGCGAGCCATCACGCGCTGACTGTACCGACACGCGCCATCGCGGAGAAATGAATTATCGAGATCGTTTCAATCGCCTGACGAGAATCGAAGCACTTCGCATCACCCGCGAGGCCCCGTCCCGCCTCTCTGCAAGGCGATTCTTTTGATGGCAAACTAACCGCCCGTTGCAGGGCCTCGTGGCCTTGAGCGTTTCGTACACACCGACCTCGCGCGGCGGTCGCGCGAGTCAATGGAGAACAGCATGAGCACGACTTCCCGATGGATCGACATCCCCGCCGGCAACGACAGTTTCGGCGGCTACCTCGCGCTGCCGAAGGGCGGCAAGGGACCGGCCGTCATCATCATTCAGGAAATCTTCGGCGTGAACGGCCATATCCGCTCGGTCGCGGATCAGTACGCGCAGGACGGCTATGTCGCGCTCGCCCCGGACGTGTTCTGGCGCGTGCAGCCGCGCGTCGAATTGACGTACGACGGCAAGGATCGCGAAAAGGGCATCGAGCTGATGCAGAAAACCAAGGTCGACGACGCGGTCGCCGATCTCGGCGCCGCTGCGGCCGCCTTGCGCGCGCTGCCGGAAGTGACCGGCAAGATCGCGGCGATCGGCTACTGCTTCGGCGGCCGTCTCGCCTATCTGGCCGCGGCGGCCGGTTCGGTCGACGCCGCTGTCGCCTACTACGGCGGCGGCATCCATAACCATCTCGACAAGGCCGCGAACATCAAGGTGCCGATGCAGTTCCACTACGGCGAGCTCGACGCGCATATTCTGCCGTCGGACATCGGCCAGATTCAGGAGCGCTTCGCGGGTCGCGGCGACGTGCAATTCAACATCTACCCGAACGCCGACCACGGTTTCAACTGCTCGGAGCGTGCATCGTACAACCAGCACGCGTCGGCATTGGCGCATGGCCGCACGCTGACGTTCCTCGGCGAGCGGATGTAATCCGCGGTTCCGGTATTCAGCCGGCCCCGCCGCGTTGCGCATGTGATCGCACGCTCGCGCATTTGAAGTGCGCATTCGGATTCACACGAGTCACGTCGGCGCTCAACTCGGGTACTCTGTGCAAGACGGCGTGTCGGCCGACACGCCGTCTTTTCACATGTGCGACGCCCGGGCGGGGCAACGCGATGCCGAGCGAAACGCCTCAGTCGCGCGTGCATGGCCGGCCACGAATTCGACGCAGCATGCCAACCGACCGCGAGGGCTCAACCGACGTGCAATCAGACTATCTCGCTCATGACGCCATCGGCCTCGCCGAACTCGTGCGCACGCGCCAGGTCAGCGCGCGCGAATTGATCGACGTCGCGATCTCGCGCACCGAGGCCGTCAATCCCGCGATCAACGCGGTCGTTCTGAAGGACTACGATGCGGCCCGCCAACGTGCGTCGCGCGAAGACGAGAATCGCGCGAATACCGTCGACGGCGCGAACGGAACGGACAACTGCGCCGCCCACGCCGCGCTCGCCGGCGTGCCGTTCCTGATCAAGGATCTCGGCGCGCCCGTTGCGGGACTGCCCATGGCAATGGGCAGCCGACACTACCGCCACTTCATTCCGACGCAGGATGCGCCGGTCGTCGCGCTCGCGAAAGCGGCGGGTTTGAATATCTTCGCGAAGACCAGCACGTCCGAGCTCGGCCAGATGCCTTATACGGAGCCCGAACTATTTGGCGCGTGCCGTAATCCGTGGAATATCGATCACACGCCGGGCGGTTCGAGCGGCGGCGCGGCGGCGGCGGTCGCTGCCGGCATCGTACCGCTCGCGCATGCGTCGGACGGCGGCGGCTCGATCCGGATTCCGGCGTCGTGCTGCGGACTGTTCGGCCTGAAACCCTCGCGCGGTCGCGTGCCGCGCGCGGCGCAGGCCAGCGCCGGCGAACTCGGCATCGATCACGCCGTGTCGCGCAGCGTGCGCGACAGCGCGTTGCTGCTCGATCTGCTGGCCGGCAACGCCGAGCGGCCGAGCGGCGCGCCCGGCACCTTTCTCGGCGCGACGCGCGAGCCGTGCAAACCGCTGACGATCGCCTACGTGACCGAGCCGATGCTCGCGCCGTCGTTATCGGCCGATGCGCGCGCCGCGCTCGACGACGCCGCGCAACTCGCGAGCTCACTCGGCCATCGTCTGGAGCCGGTGTCGCTCGGCGTCGATTTCGCGGCGGTCCGTCATGCGTTCCTCACGCTGTGGTCGGTGACCGCCGAGGACCTCGTGCTGAACGCGGAGCGCATCACCGGCCACAAGCCAACGCGCGGCGAGTTCGAAATTTCGACATGGGCGATGGCGCACGTCGGCCGCAAGCTCGGCGAGCAGGGCTTGCCGGCCGCGCTCGACGAACAGCGCCGCATCACCGCGCGTCTGACCGACCTGCTGAACCGCTACGACGTGCTGTTGTGCGCGACGCTCGCGTCCGCGCCGATCAAGATCGGCGAGATGCGACCAAGCTCGGTCGAGCGCATGCAGATGCGCGCGGTCACCACGATACCGCTAGAACGATTGATGAAGAAACTGCTGTTCGAAGCGTCGAACAAGGCGTTCGCGTGGGCCGGATGCACGGAGCTGTTCAATCTGAGCGGCCAGCCGGCGATGTCGGTGCCTTTGTACTGGAATGCGCGCGGGCTGCCGATCGGCGTGCAGTTCGCGGCGCGTACCGGCGGCGAGGCGACTCTGTTCAGACTCGCCGCGCAACTCGAGGCGGCACGGCCGTGGTTCGACAAGCGGCCGCCATTGATGAATGCGCGCCGCTAATAGTCCAGCGGCCCGCTGCAATGAAGCTTTGAAAAACCGGCCCGGCTTGCGCCGCGCAGGCTTGATCAGGCCTTCTTGTTATAGGCGCTGCACCATCCCGTGGCCGCGACCTGCTTGCCCGCGAACATCGGGCAGCCGCCGTAGGCGTCGCCCGCCTTGCCCTGGAAGAAGCTGCAGTTGCTGCATTGCTCGCCAGGCGTGTATTTGGCGAATTTCGCCTTGTCGACCTTGCTCGCGTCCGCCTTGTAGCCAAGCGCCTGCGCGGTCGGATCGGTTTCGGAGACTTTCGGCGCGTCGGCGAACGCCTGGCGCGACAGCGCGAGCGTCGATGCCACACCGATGCTGGCGATCAAAAACGTACGACGGGAAGAACTCATGGGGACTCACTCCATTTATATGGGAATCAACGCCGTTCTGATGACAGCGTTCGCCAAGCATAGCAACGTAGCCGTCGCCCGTGATATTCCAAATGCTAAAGATAAGCGGATCGGTACGGTGCAAACGCGGCCTCAAGGCCGCCCGCTCAGCTCGCAGACCCGCTGCGCAATCGCAAGCGATGCCGTCAACCCCGGTGACTCGATGCCGAACAGATTGACGAGCCCGCGCACGCCATGCGCGGCCGGCCCCTGGATCATGAAGTCCGCGGCGGGCTCGCCCGGGCCGGACAACTTCGGACGAATACCGGCGTACGCCGGCTGCAACGCGCCATCGGGCAAGGCCGGCCAGTACGCGCGAATCGCCGCATAAAACGACTCCGCGCGACGCGGATCGACGTCGTAATTGATCGCATCGACCCATTCGACGTCGGGGCCGAAGCGCACCTGGCCGCCCAGGTCGAGCGTCAGATGCACGCCGAGGCCGGCTTCGTTCGGCATCGGATAGATCAGGCGGCTGAACGGCGCGCGCCCCGAAATGCTGAAGTAATTGCCGCGCGCGAAGTAGAGCGGCGGCACGTGGCGCGAGTCGAGTCCGCGAATCTTGCGCGCGAGTGCGTTCGCATGCAGACCCGCGCTGTTGATCACGCAGGCAGCGCTGATCGTGGCGGGCGCCGCACCGCCGACCGCGATGGTGAAACGGCCGTTGTGAGCCTCGATCGCCTCGACCGGCGCATGGAACGCGTACACGGCGCCGTCGCGCTCGGCATCGCCTTGCAGCGCGAGCATGTACTGATGACTATCGACGATCCCCGTCTGCGGCGAAAACACCGCCTCCACGCATTCGAGCGCCGGTTCGAGCGCCTGCGCCTGATCGCCGGTGACGCGCATCAGGTCGAGCACGCCGTTGTCGCGCCCTTTGGCCATGATGCTTTCGAGCTGCGGAATCTGGTTGCGCGACGTGGCGACGAGCAGCTTGCCGCAGCGCGAATGCGGCACGTTGCGCTCGGCGCAATAGTCATACAGCATTTCGCGGCCGCGCACGCACAGCGTGGCCTTCAGCGATCCGCGCGGATAGTAGATGCCCGCGTGAATCACTTCGCTGTTGCGTGAACTCGTGCCCACGCCGATGGCGTCGGCGGCCTCCAGCACGATCACCTCGCGCCCGCGCGCCGCCAGCGCGCGCGCCGTCGCGAGGCCGATCACGCCGGCGCCGATCACTACACATTCGATCTGATCCATATCCGTTGACGCGGCGCATTGGGCCGCGCGCTGCCTCGTTCAGCCGATGGAAGGAAGACAAGTACGGCACCTCGCCGCCGCGTTCCGTTTGTTGTCGAACGCATCTGTCCGCTGGTCTGCTTATGTCTTTTTATCACCGCCACGGGAAATTGTACGACTCGGTACAGACAGAAGTGACAAACGTTCGTGCGCGCCGACCAGGCGATGGCGGCGCAAGCTGCGCTCGATTCTGCGCTCCACATCGAAAATAGCAATAATTGCCGCAGCATTCACAACGCAGGCTGTATAAATTTGCCGAAACAGCTCCCCAAATTCCAGAGAAGCGGGGTTTGGGTGCAAAAAACCGACCGAAAACCTCAAAAACCGATCGGTTTTCGCCGGTTTCCGTAATCGAGGCGGATATCGGCGGGCTCGATCTGGTCGCGTCCCGCGATGCGCGCCGCGCCGAAGCCGTTCAGGATCGCGCGGCGCATCTCGCGCGGCGACGCCCGCTTGAGCACATCGAGCGTCGCTTCGCCAAGCGTGCCCGGAAAGCGCAGACCCCAGTTGTGCGCGCCGCGGATCTCGTCGTAGATCGACTGCGCGATGCGTCGCGCGCCGGCGTGGTCCGGCGGCGAGATCTCGTAGACGTTCATGCGGTTCAGGATCGGCTCGGGGATCGCGCGTTCGTCGTTGGCGGTCGCGATCCAGATCACGTTGCCCGCGTTGATCGGTATCTCGGCGAACTCGTCGATGAAGCTCTGGGCGGTGTCGTGTTCGAGTAGCGCGTACAACGCGCCGAGTGGATCGTATTGCGAATCGCCGCTCGCCTTGTCGATTTCGTCGACGGCGATCACCGGGTTCGCGTAGCTGCCGTTCACGAGTGCATCGAACACCTTGCCCGGCTTCGCGTTCTTCCATTGCGACGAGGCGCCCGACAGAATCCAGCCCGCCGTCAGCGAACTCATCGCGACGTATTGGTACGCGGTGCCGAGCAGGCGCGCGAGGTGCTTCGCGAAATGCGTCTTGCCGATGCCGGGCTCGCCGAGCAACAGGATCGGCATCAGTTCGAGCCGGTCCTCGGTTTCGAGGCACAGCACGACCTGCTTGCGGATGTCGTCGAGCGGGGCGGAAAAATTGGGCAGCGCGCCGATCAGATCGTCGATCGACGGCATCCGGTTCGGCTTCACGCAGAATCGCAGATTGCCGGTTTTCAGCATCTTTTCGTAGGTCGCGCGCAGCGCCTCGTTCGCGCCCTCGCCGAGACCGTTCAGCGCGCTTTCGACCTCGTCGAGGTCATACACCCGGCTGAACGAGGCCACGGCGATTTCCTGTTTGACCATTGCTGTCGTCATCGCTCACCCCGTCTGGCTGATTCTGCAGCGGCGGCGCCTTGTGAGCGCCGGTTCGAGTCCAGTGTAGCGAGGACACAAACGCGTGCAAGCCAGCAGTCATGTGGCTCTGCTGCTAACGATCGCTGGCATCCCATCCTCATCTGGAATGGAGTGTTGCTGAACCGGCCCTCGTCGACCGTGTCAGAAATCGTTGCGGCCATCGGGGGTAAGATGGCTCTCTAATTGCTACGAGGCACCCACGCAAGCGACGCGTAAGCGGAGATCCTTTTTATGTGGAAAACCAGTATCGTGGCCATGCTGCTTGGCGCTTCGTTGCTCGCCCACGCGCAACAACAGCCAGCGCAGCAGGTCGTGCAATGGCAGTTGCAGGTGGTGAAAGATGGCCAGCAGATCGATTCGTTCGACGGCACCACGACCGTCGGCCAGGCGCGCACGGATACGCATCACCAGGTCGTGCAACACGAGGTCGGCTGCAAGGACCAGCCGGCCGGCAGCATCGATCTGTCACGCACGATCACGGTGTCGCCGCTGCGCGTCGATCCCGAGGGCGTGATGTTTTCGATCGACACGCAGGAAACGCTCGAGGACGACAATGCGCGGCGCACCGACATCGGCTGCAAGCTGCCGCCGCAGCCGCGCCAGGTGAGCGCGAGCCACCCGGGTCTCGTGGTGCCGCCGGATCAATGGGCGAGCTGGACGATCGTCGATCACAATCCGAACCTCGTGTACCGCGTGCATGCGAACGTCGTGAGCAATGGCGCGAACGGCAACGGCACGAACGGCGGCATGAGCGGCAATGGCGCCGCGACCGGCAGCAGCAATCCGAACTGACAGGAACCGCGCGCCTTACCGACGCGCTCAGACAGAACACGTGGATAACGCGGCATGCGAAACCCAGAAGAACTGATCCGCGAGAACCTCGCGCCGAACGATTTCGTCGCGGTGAGCTGGAACCTGCACAAGGGCCGCACACCGCTCGGTTTTCAGGCCTGGCAGGCGATGCAGCGCTGGGTTCAATCGACCCACGCGGACGCATACTTCCTGCAGGAAGCGATGGCGCGGCGTATGCCGTCGCCGGTATTGGCGAGCAGTTTCGGCACGCCGATGGGCGATCCACTGACCGACGTATGGCACTGTCAGGCAACCGAAATCGCGCGCGCGCTCGAACTCGAAGTCGCGCTCGGCCCGAACGTGTTCAAGCCGTCGTGGCGGCACGGCAATGCGATCCTGTCGCCGCATCCGCTCGATCTCGGCGGCCGCTGGGACATCTCCGCGCACCGCTTCGAAAAGCGCGGCCTGCTGGTCGCGCGTGCGACGTTCGGCGGACGACTCGTCACGTTGCTCTGTGCGCATCTCGCGCTGACGCGTCCGGCGCGGTTGCGGCAGATGGACTGGATCGCGCACTGGATCGCGAAGGAAGCCCCCGACGGTCCGCTCGTGCTGGCCGGCGATTTCAACGATTGGCGCAACGACTCGGTGCCGCTCTTTCGCGAGCATGGCTTGCAGGAAGTCGCGACGCTGCTCGGCGAACCGGCGCGCACGTTCCCGGCGTTCTCGCCGGCGCTGTCGCTCGACAAGATGTTCGTGCGCGACATGCAGCCGGTCGAATGGATCCAGCCGACGCAGGAGACCGCGTGGCTGTCCGATCATTTGCCGTATATGGCGAAGTTGCGGCTGGAGTGAGCGCTTCTGCTGGTTGAGCTTTCGCCAACGGAAAGCGCGTCCACCCTCACTCGCGAAGCGGCGTCCAGCTCAACGCCGCTTCGATCTCCTCCCCCGGCTGCAATACGCAGCCACCGACGTGTTCTTGTGTACCAACCGCGTTGAAGCAATCGGTCGTATTCGTGACCGGTTCCACGCATAGCTGCGGATCGTTGGCCGGCGCGAACACGACCAGGTGATCGAACGGCGCGTCGGCACGCATCGTCAGATTGCGGCGCTCGTCGGGCCACGCGATCGTCGCCACGCGCGACCACTTTGAAAAGTTGTTGTCGAGATCGAACGCATCGGGCGACATGCCCGCGCGCAAGGCGTCGACGGCGGGATGCGGGCCGAGATGCGTCGGCAGCACGTCGGTGTCCGCGTGCCACATCGCCTGCACGTCGGCATGGATGCGCGTCGACGCGGTGCGCGGATAGTACGGATGATGGCCCATGCCGAACGGCATCGGCCGGCCGGCGAGATTCCGCGCGGACATCGTGATGTGGAGCGCGCCACCGCGCAACTCGATACGCTGCCGCGCGCGATAGCGAAACGGCCAGTCGCCAGTCGCGCTCGCATCCGGTTCGTGCTCGAAGTGCAAGTCCACCGCGCTTTCGCTGCGCGCGCCGACGCGCCACGGATGCCGCCACGCGTTGCCATGCAGCGCGTGGGCGAAACGCGGGTCGTTGCCGGCGAGATCGATCGTCGCGCCGTCGAACGCGAAGCGCGCATCGCGAATCCGGTTGCAGTATGGGAACAGCGGAAAGCTCGCCATGCGCAGCGGATCGCGCGCTTCGAACGCTTCCGGCAGCGCCGGCCGCAGCCAGTGCAACGGACCTTCCGGCGTGACTTCGTAGAACGCCGCGAGCGCGCCGCCAACGTCCGGCGCGAGCACCGCTCGCAACGCACCGGCCGACAACGTGACGAGGCGCGCGGCGATCACGGGATCGTCGAGCCATGAGCGTTGAGTCGCCGATCGAGTCACGTCATGTGCCGCGCGCGACCGGGCAGGATTCAGGGAAACGTCGCGCATGGTCAGACGAGGCGAAACCGCGAGCGGAAAGCGGCATCAACGTGCATTCATATCTCCTTTGACGTGCCGCGCACCCCGCGGCCGGCGGACCACCTCAGTCCGCCCCGAGCGAGAATCGCACGACACCGCACCATTGGTCAATATTATTAGTAATAAATTCGTTCAAAAAGGGCCGGTAACGGACCTACGCTCCGTTCCCAAATGGCGGGTTAGCGCGCGTTGCCGCGCGCATATTATTAGTGGTACCGTCAGCAGCATGATGCCGCTGGCATTGCCCCGCTTCAGCGCCGCCTCGGCGCGGCCCGCACAATGAAAAAATCGACTCAACGCCGTCCCACCATGACCGACATCGCCAAGCTCACCGGCGTGTCGCAATCCACCGTTTCGCTCGTGCTCAACAACGCGGCCGGCGCGAAATTCTCCGATGCGACCCGCAACAAGGTGCTGAAGGCCGCGCACGACCTCGGCTACCGGCAGTCGCTGCGCGCGCCCGTAGCGGCATCGAGCGACGAGCGCAACCTGATCGTCTATCTGGCTGACGAAATCTCGACGAGCCCGCACCCGGTCGTCAACATCGACGGCGCGCGCGACGCCGCGTACGCGAGCGGCAAGATGCTCGCGGTCTACTCGACGCACGGCAACGCCGACATCGAAAAACAGGTACTCGACACGGTCCTCACCAATCCGCACGTGTTCGGTGTGATCTACGCGACCGTCTACACGCGCAAGGTCGCGCCGCCGAGCGCGCTGTCGCAGGTGCCGACCGTGTTGCTGAACTGCTACACCGGCGACAGCACGTTCTCGTCCGTGGTGCCGGCCGAGGTCGCGGGCGGCCATCTGGCGACCGAGTACCTGCTGCAGGCCGGCCACCGGCGCATCGGCTACATCAACGGCGAGCCGTGGCAGGACGCCGCGAAAGACCGCCTGAAGGGCTACCGCACCGCGCTCGCGACCGCCGATCTGCCTTTCGCGGCCGAACTCGTGCGCGACGGCGACTGGAGCCCCGGCCTCGGCTTCGAGCTGACGCTGTCGCTGATGCGCGAGGCCAATCCTCCCACTGCGATCTTCTGCGCCAACGACCTGACCGCGATCGGCGCGATCGAGGCGCTCAAGCAACTCGGCCTGCGCGTGCCCGAGGACGTGTCGGTGCTCGGCTACGACGACCAGGAAATCGCGCGCCACACGCATCCGCCGCTGTCGACGGTGGTGCTGCCCAACTACGAACTCGGCCGCTGGGCCGTCGAAACGCTGCTGCAGGAAGAGCACAACCGCGCAGCCGGCGCGCCGGTGCGCCATCGCACGGTCAAGCTCGACGGACCGCTGGTGGAACGCACCTCGGTCCGGGTAATTACCGAGGCAAAAGCGGCGACAACTAATATTATTAGTGATTGATCGATAATAATTTCAAGTGGAATAATCGGCACGTCGGGTCGGGAAGACAGCGCCGGTGGGTCATAGCCAATCGCGCGCTCGCCGGCGAACCAACGTCGGCCCCCCGGCTGGACAGAGGCAATCCCGAGCAGCACGAAAAGCAAATAAACCGTCACCGGTTACTGGAGGAAGACATGGCGGCAAATGGTGGCGCTTGCGCGCGCGGTGTCGTCGGACGCGAAGATGGTGATCATGGACGAATCGACGTCGTCGCTCGACGAGCGCGAAGTCGAACTGCTGTTCACCGTCGTGCGCAAGCTGCGCGACGACGGCCGCGCGGTAATTTTCGTCTCGCACCGGCTCGACGAGCTGTACGCGCTGTGCGATCGCGTGACCGTGATGCGCGACGGCCAGACGGTCGTGCAAAGCACGATGGCCGAGATGGACAAGCTGCAGCTCGTCACGACGATGCTCGATTTCCGCACGCCCAAGCAGGCGCGCGAAGCGGGCATCAGCACGATCTACCAGGAGATCAACCTGGCGCCGTTCCGCGAATCTGAGCGTCGCCGCGGGCGCGAGGGTTCCGTCGCGATGACGATTGCCGGCGTGCTGCTGCTCGGGCTCGTGTTCAACTGCTGAACTTCGAGAACGGGCTCGGGTTCATCAGTCTGTCCGCGTACTGGCAATCCGTGCTTCGCGGCGTGTTCCTGCTACTCGTGATCGTGCTGCAGGCGCGCGTGTGGAAACAGCGCGGAAAAAAGCGGGTGGCGGCGGCGTGAGCAAGCGGCACCCGCGAATTGGCGTCATCAATTCCATCGGACAGAATTTCCTTACTTGGCCGAGGCTTGCCGCCACAATCGCCGCCCCCGACCCATCTCTGTGTACCGATAGACTCGCCGCGAAACCGTGTGACCGTGACGCGTCCCCGACGCGTCACGACGTCCCCGCTCGTCGTCCCCGGTTTCCTTATTGACTGTCGGTGCGCAACGTCCAGACGGTCGCCGTATTCGTGGCGTCGTCTGCCGCGGTGAACTGCAAGTGGCGCTTGCTATCGAGGCCGAACGCGGAGCCTGGCGCAGGGTCGACCGACATTTGAGCGACGAATTGTCCGTCGACGGTGAACTCGACGATTTCGCTGGGACGTTTCGGGTCGGGCGCGCGACACACGCGGCGCGAAGCGCGTGCGCGTATCACCAACCCGTCGAAGCCAGTGTATGAACCGGATGCAGATATCGCACGAGAAGCCTCCATTTGACACCTCCTACTCGCATGGGCGGCCGCAGCCGCCAGGACGAGTGTCGCGCACCCACCGCACTGCCTGGCTTCGCGCGACTCGCGTCCTGCGTAAACGAGGCAACCTCGGGCGTACTCCCCAAAAAATCGCGGCGCGCAAACGATAGTCGAAAGCGAAGCGATCTCGATGGCGCCGGCAGGGTTCCTCCCCATTTGCCAGTTTTATCAGCAGGGTCAATGCTGCAGCGCACGCCGCCTTTCGGTATCATCCTGAAAATGTTGCCCTTGCGGCGCATCGCTTTCGCGCCGGCCGGGCAACCAATGGCAGCCGCCCTTCGCGGCGTTCGCCGAATCGCCGTACCCCGCTGAAGCACGGCCGCACTCACGCCAACGTACTTCGCGGCGCCAGCAAGCCGGCGCCGCCGCTTCCCGGTTTGGCAACCCGCTTTACCACGCTCGACCGCCGCGCCGCGGCCCCGCCCCGGCGGGCACGGTAAAATGACGGATTGCGCGGGAGTCCCGACCACGGGTCAGCGCAGCATCGCCCTTGCCGTGCCGGCCGGCTCAGACGACTGGCCGCCTTTGTTTTCGCACTATCCAAGAAGCCATGAGCAACCTGAATTCACAAACCGTCCTGAGCGTCCATCACTGGACCGATACGCTTTTCAGCTTCACCTGCACGCGCGATCCGTCGTTCCGTTTCGAAAACGGCCAGTTCACGATGGTGGGCCTGCAGGTCGAGGGCAAGCCGCTGCTGCGCGCATACAGCCTCGCCAGTGCGAACTACGAAGAACATCTCGAATTCCTCAGCATCAAGGTGCAGGACGGCCCGCTCACATCGCGTCTGCAGCACCTGAAGGTCGGCGACGAAGTGCTGATCGGCAAGAAGCCGGTCGGCACGCTGGTGGCCGACAACCTGCTGCCGGGCAAGACGCTGTGGCTGTTGTCCACCGGCACGGGCCTCGCGCCGTTCATGTCGATCATCAAGGATCCGGACATTTACGACCGCTACGAGCGCGTGGTCCTCACGCATACCTGCCGTTTCGTCGACGAACTCGCGTACAAGGAATACATCACCGAGCACCTGCCGGCGCATGAACACCTCGGCGAGTTCGTACAGGAAAAGCTGCTGTACTACCCGACTGTCACGCGCGAAGCGTTCCAGAACCGCGGCCGCATCACCGAGCTGATCGAAACCGAAAAGCTGTTCGCCGACCTCGGCGTGCCGGGTTTCTCGCTCGAGGACGACCGCGTCATGCTGTGCGGAAGCCCGCACATGCTGCGCGACACGCGCAAGCTGCTCGAAGACGCGGGCTTCAAGGAAGGCAGCAACAACGAGCCGGGCCATTACGTGGTCGAAAAGGCCTTCGTCGGCTAAGTCGGCGGCATTCTTCTTCGCGGCCCGCGCGCCGCGAATTCCAAAAAAGGAGCCTCCGGGCTCCTTTTTTTTGTTGCTCCGTTACAAATTGGAGCGCGTTGCGCCACCTTCGCTGTCAGAATTCCTCTGACAGCACGAGTCCGCAGTAAACATCATCTAATCTCTGAAGACTCTGCGCTAAGCCTTGGTGGGACTGCTTTTTTAATCTTTTTGAGATATCATCGCGCCGCGAGATCAGACGAATTCATGCACCGATCGTCGTCCACCAGAGTTGTTACTGAATGTAAATTTCGTTACGTTGGGCCATCGTGTTTCGTCCGACGCGAAACCTCGTGATTCGCGGGCTTTGATTCCGTCTGCGCGTGCCCGCTTCGCCGTCCACTCCGCCTCCTGAGAGGGAAATTCATGGATACGTCGACTGCCGTCCCGTTCAACGCTGCGCTGGCTTCGTCCGCGCAGCGTGATGGCTTCGACATGCCATCGCTCGCAGCGCGCGAGATCGAGCGGCTGCGCGCGCGGGTACGCGAGCTGTCGGCCGAATTGGTCGACGCGCAGGAAAGCGTGCGCCGTCACGTCGCGCGCGAGCTGCACGACGACGTCGGCGCCGAGTTGACTGCGACGCGCTTCGCGCTCGCCGGCATCGAAACCTGGCTGCCCGCCGACGCGCCCCCGCAATGCGCGGCCGCGCTCGCGGTCGCGAATCGTTCGCTCGACGCCGTGCAGGCGGCAAATCGCGACGCCATCGCGCAACTGCACGCGCCGTCGTTCGAGACAGGCCTCGCCGGCGCGCTGCAGTGCTGGGCCCGCGACTTCTCCATGCGCACCGGCTTGCGCACCACCTTCACCTGCAGCGGCGACGCGCGGCTCGCGCGCCTGCCCGCCGATGCCGCGCTCGCCGTGTTCCGCGTCGCGCAGGAAGCGCTGAACAACATCGCGAAGCACGCGCGCGCGACCTGCGCCGACCTGCGCGTCGAAACCGGTGCGCGTCATCTGAGGCTCCTCGTCAGCGACGATGGCATCGGCCTGCCGCGCGGCGCGCGCGAACGCGGTGGCCAGAAAAAACCGCGCGATCATTTCGGCCTCGCCGGCATGCAGGCGCGCTGCGCCGCATTCGACGGCACGCTGCGAATCAGCGCGAGGCGCACGAGCGTCGGTCGTGGCGAGGACAGCGGCGCTGGCAACAACGGCGCCATCACCCCGCGCGGCACCCTGATCCAGGCCCGCTTCGCGTGGCACGCGCTGCTCACGGCCGCCCCAACGCCGCGCGCCGCCCGGCGCGCGCTGCAATCGTGAGCCCGCGACCATGAGCCTGCGCATCCTGATCGTCGAAGATCACGCGGTGGTCCGCCAGGGCGTTCGCCATCTGCTGCTCGATCGCGGCGTCGCGCGCGAGGTCGCCGAGGCGCAAAGCGGCTCCGAAGCGCTCGACCTGGTCGTCCATCAGAGCTTCGACGTCGTGCTGCTCGACATTTCGCTGCCCGACATGAATGGCGTCGAGGTGCTCAAGCGTCTGAAGCGCAAGGCGCCGCGCGTCGCGGTGCTGATGTTCTCGATGTACCGCGAGGACCAGTACGCGGTGCGCGCGCTCAAAGCCGGCGCGTCCGGCTATCTGTCGAAGACGGTCGATGCCGCGCAGATGATCGGCGCGATCCAGCAGGTCGCGGCGGGCCGCAAGTACGTGAGCCCCGAGATGGCCGAGGCGCTCGCCGACTACGTGTCGTTCGACGGCGAGCAGTTGCCGCACGAAAAGCTGTCCGATCGGGAGTACCAGACGCTGTGCATGCTCGCGTCCGGCAAACGTCTCACCGATATCGCGGCCGCGCTGTCGCTGTCGGTGAAGACGGTCAGCGTGTACCGCACGCGGCTGCTCGACAAGATGAAGCTGCGCAACAACGCCGAGCTGACCTTCTATGTAATGAGCAACCGCCTCGTCGATCTGAATCCCGCGATGGCAGGCTAGCCCAGCAGGCGCCGCCAGCCGTGCCCGCGGCGTTGCGCCGCTGTCGTCCGATCGTGGCGCCGGCGCAATCGGAGAAATTCCATCCTCATCAATTGACTATTCAGTAAATAGCTTCACCGCCGCCCCGCTTCCGGCACCGCAAGACCTCCTCGAAATCACCTCCTGGCGGGAGTTTCCGCCCATCGCCTTGGCCCAGAAAGCGCCGCGCGCGAACCAGCCCGGCGACACGCATCCGCTAGAATCGCGGGTTTTCCCGACATTCGGCGCGCAACACGCGTGCACCACTGGAGACCCACGCCAATGTCCCTGTTTCGCAAAAAGAGCGTCGAGCACATGCTTGCGGCGAGCGCTCAGACCGCCGGCCTGAAAAAGGCGCTGGGCGCGCTCGACCTGACTTTCCTCGGCGTCGGCGCCATCATCGGCACCGGCATCTTCGTGCTGACCGGCACGGGCGCCTTACAGGCCGGTCCCGCGCTGATGATCTCGTTCCTGATCGCGGCGATCGCCTGCGGCTTCGCCGCGCTCGCCTACGCTGAATTCGCATCGACGATTCCGGTCGCCGGTTCGATCTACACGTACTCGTATGCGACGCTCGGCGAGCTGGCCGCGTGGATCATCGGCTGGGACCTGATGCTCGAGTACGGGCTCGCGACCTCGGCGGTGTCGGTCGGCTGGTCCGGCTATCTGCAGTCGTTGCTGTCGGGCTTCGGCGTATCGCTGCCGATGGCGCTGAGCGCAGCCCCGGGCGCCGTGCCCGGACACGAAACGCTGTTCAACCTGCCCGCCTTCCTCGTGATGATGGCGATCACCACGCTGCTGTCGCTCGGCGTGCGCGAATCCGCGCGAATCAACAACATCATGGTTGCGATCAAGGTCGTCGTCGTGCTGCTCGTGATCGGCGTCGGCGTGTTTCACGTCACGCCGGCCAACTGGCACCCGTTCATGCCTCACGGCTGGAGCGGCGTGTTCGGCGCGGCCGCGGTGATGTTCTTCGCGTTCATCGGCTTCGACTCGGTGTCGTCGGCGGCCGAAGAAGTGAAGAATCCGAAGCGCGACCTCCCGATCGGCATCATCGCGTCGCTCGGCGTGTGCGCGGTGCTGTATGTGGCCGTGGCCGCGGTCGTCACCGGCATCGTGCCGTCCGGGAAGTTCATGGGCATTTCGCACCCGGTGTCGTACGCGCTGCAACTCGCGGGGCAGAACTGGGTCGCCGGCTTCATCGACCTCGGCGCCGTGCTGGGCATGCTGACCGTGATTCTCGTGATGGCCTACGGTCAGACGCGGGTGATCTTCGCGATGTCGCGCGACGGCCTGCTGCCCGCGAAGCTGTCGAAAGTGCATCCGCGTTTCGCGACGCCGTTCTTCACGACGTGGCTCGTCGGCATCTTCTTCGGCCTGATCGGCGCGCTGGTGCCGCTCAATGTGTTGGCTGAGCTGATCAATATCGGCACGCTCGCGGCGTTCTCGATGGTGTCGATCGCGGTGCTCGTGCTGCGCAAGACGCACCCACAGCTGCCGCGCGCGTTCCGTTGCCCTGGCGTGCCGGTCGTGCCGGTGCTCGCGGTCGCATCGTGCCTGTTCCTGATGCTGAATCTGCAAGGCATCACGTGGGGCGCGTTCGTGATCTGGCTGCTGATCGGCAAGTTCATCTATTTCGGCTACTCGCGCCGTCATTCGAAACTGGCAAAGTAATGCGCCGTTTCGATGAAGCCACGCCAATGAGCTGAATGCTCGCGAGCGTGGCCTCGCTTTCCGCTGATCTATCGATGCGCCCCGTCATGCTCCGCAGACGGGGCGCTTGTCTTTGCGGCGTCCCATTCCGTGGCCGCCGTGTTCTCGTCGTGCGCTCGCGCGCGCCGAACACACTTCCCCTCATAGCGCGCCCGCGCGATTTGTGCTTTACTTTTCGGCAGATTTGTAAAACCCGTAGTACCCTCATCGGACCTGGCGAATCGAAGTCAGCACGCAGTCGAAGCAAAGCAGGGGGCAATAACAATCACAGGTCCGGCCTCACCCACAGCAACTATCTTGCATGGGATCGTGGTCAGCGCCGAGGCAGGGATCGATACGCCAACGCGCTCGCTCCGATCGACCGCGATAAACGCATGGGACCGCAGTAAGCGCTGAAGCGCTAACTGCGGTCGACAAAGGAGACAGCTTCATGGCGATCAGCATCAGTCTGACGGTCAATGGCGCGCCCGTGAGCGCCTCAGTCGACCCTGGCACCCTGCTTGTCCAGTTCCTGCGCGATCAACTCCGTCTGACCGGCACCCATGTCGGCTGCGATACGGCGCAATGCGGCGCCTGCACCGTGCATCTGAACGGCCGCGCGATCAAGTCCTGCAACATCCTTGCCGCGCAAGCCGATGGCGCCGAAGTCACGACCATCGAAGGGCTCGCGCACAACGGCGCGCTGCATCCGATGCAGGCCGCGTTCAAACACTGTCACGGTCTGCAATGCGGCTTCTGCACGCCGGGCATGGTGATGAACGCGGTGTCGCTGGTGCAGCGTCAACCCGATCTGACCGGCGACGAGGTGCGCGAGCAGCTCGACGGCAATCTGTGCCGCTGTACGGGCTATCACAACATCGTCAAGGCCGTGCTCGAGGGCGCCGCGGGTATGAAGTCCGCCGCATCGAGCGCATCTGCCGGCACGAATGCCGCCGGCGCCACCGCCGCTTGAGGAGCCGACGATGAACGCACCCGATACACAGAGCCTGATTGGCGCCGCCGTCGAACGCAAGGAAGACTATCGCTTCCTGACCGGCAAAGGCCAGTACACCGACGACATCGTGCTGCCGCAGCAAACCTACGCGGTGTTCCTGCGCTCACCGCACGCGCACGCGAAGATCAGAAGCATCGACACGAGCGCGGCCAAACAGTCGCCGGGCGTGATCGCGATCTTCATCGGCGCGGATCTCGCCGCCGACAACGTCGGCGGACTGCCGTGCGGCTGGCTGATCCATAGCACCGACGGCAAGCCGATGAACGAGCCGCCGCATCCGGTGATCGCGCATACGAAAGCACGGCACGTGGGCGATCAGGTCGCGCTCGTGATCGCTGAATCGATCAAGGCGGCGAAAGATGCGGCCGAACTGATCGACGTCGATTACGAAGAACTGCCGGCCGTCGTCGATACCGCGCATGCGGCCGACCCGGGTCAAGCGGCCGTGCACGACGAAGTGCCCGACAACGTCTGCTACAACTGGGGCCACGGCGACAAGGCCGCGACCGACGCCGCGTTCGCGAAAGCCGCACACGTGACCGCGCTCGACATCGTCAACAACCGCCTCGTGCCGAACGCGATCGAACCGCGCGCGGTCAACGCGAACTATTCGGCGCAGGACGAGAGCTACACGCTGTACGTCGCGAATCAGAACCCGCACGTCGAGCGGCTGCTGATGGCCGCGTTCGTGCTGTCGCTGCCGGAATCGAAGCTGCGCGTGATCGCGCCGGACGTCGGCGGCGGCTTCGGCTCGAAGATCTTCCTGTACGCCGAAGACGTCGCGCTCACCTGGGCGTCGAAGAAGATCGGCCGGCCGGTCAAATGGACCGCCGAGCGCTCCGAGGCGTTCCTTTCCGATGCGCACGGCCGCGATCACGTGACCAAAGCCGAGCTTGCGCTGGACGCCGACGGCAAGTTCCTCGCGATGCGCGTGCATACGATCGCGAACATGGGCGCGTATCTGTCGACGTTCGCGTCGAGCGTGCCGACGATCCTGTACGCGACGCTGCTCGCCGGGCAATACGCAACGCCCGCGATCTACGCCGAAGTGAAGGCGGTCTTCACCAACACCGTTCCCGTCGATGCGTATCGCGGCGCGGGCCGGCCGGAAGCGACGTTCGTGGTCGAGCGCCTGGTGGAAGCCGCGGCGCGCGAGATGAAAATCGACCCCGCGGAAATCCGCCGCCGCAATTTCATCACGCAATTCCCGTACGCGACGCCGGTCGGCCTCACCTACGACACCGGCGACTACAACGCGATCCTGTCGCGCGCGCTCACACTCGCGGACGTCGAGGGCTTCGCCGCACGCCGGCAGGAATCCGAAAACAACGGCAAGCGCCGCGGCCTCGGCTACTCGTGCTACATCGAGGCATGCGGTCTCGCGCCGTCGAACATCGCGGGCGCGCTCGGCGCGCGCGCGGGCCTGTTCGAAGTCGGCCAGATTCGCGTGCACCCGACCGGTTCGGTGACCGTGTTCACGGGCTCGCATAGCCACGGCCAGGGCCATGAGACGACCTTCGCGCAGGTGGTCGCGGACCGCCTCGGCATTCCGCTCGAAAGCGTCGAGATCGTGCACGGCGACACCGGCCGCATCGCGTTCGGCATGGGCACGTATGGTTCGCGTTCGATCGCGGTCGGCGGCTCGGCCATCTCGAAGGCGCTAGACAAGATCGAAGCAAAGGCGAAGAAGATCGCCGCGCATCTGCTCGAAGCGTCGGCTGAAGACATCGAGTTCAGGAACGGTGTGTTCCGCGTCGCGGGCACCGACCGCACCAAGGCGTTCGCGGAGATCTCGCTCGCCGCGTACGTGCCGCACAACTATCCGCTCGACGTGCTCGAACCGGGGCTCGAAGAAAGCGCGTTCTACGATCCGACCAACTTCACGTATCCGTCGGGTGCGTATATCTGCGAGATCGAAGTCGATCCGGACACCGGCGTCTCCCGCATCCAGCAGTTCACCGCGGTCGACGATTTTGGCAACGTGATCAATCCGATGATCGTCGAAGGTCAGGTGCATGGCGGGCTCGGGCAAGGCATCGGTCAGGCGATGCTCGAGCGCTGCGTGTACGACAACGACAGCGGCCAGTTGCTGTCCGGCTCTTACATGGACTACGCGATGCCGCATGCGTCCGACCTGCCCGACTTCACGGTCGAAACGTCGAAGGGCACGCCGTGCACGCACAATCCGCTCGGCGTCAAAGGCTGCGGCGAAGCGGGCGCGATCGGCTCACCCCCGGCCGTGATCAACGCGATCATCGACGCGCTCGCGCCGCTTGGCGTGACCAATCTGCAGATGCCGGCCACGCCGCATCGCGTCTGGTCCGCGATTCAAGCGGCGAAGCAAGCCTGACCCAACGATCCTGAGCGGAGCATTCGACATGTATTCATTCGAGTATCAACGCGCGACGGATCCGCAGGCGGCCGCCGCAGCCCTCACCGCCGACAGCGACGCGAAGTTCCTCGCCGGCGGCCAGAGCCTTCTGCCGACGATGCGCCTGCGTCTCGCGCAGCCGTCGCAACTGATCGACGTGACGCGCATTCCCGCGCTCAGGACGATCACCGTCGACGCCAGCACGGTGACGATCGGCGCAGCCGTCTGTCACGCGGACGTCGCCGAACACGCGGACGTGCGGCGCGTGTTGCCGGCGCTCGCGGAGCTGGCCGCGAATATCGGTGATCGCCAGGTGCGCGCGCTCGGCACGATCGGCGGCTCGCTCGCGAACAACGACCCGGCCGCGTGCTACCCGGCGGCGGCGATGGGCCTCGATGCGACGATCGTCACGGACCGGCGGCGCATCGCTTCGGCCGATTTCTTCGTCGGCATGTACGAGACCGCGCTCGCGCCCGACGAGCTGATCGTCGCCGTCGAGTTTCCGGTGCCCGAGCGTGCCGCATACGAGAAATTCCGCAATCCGGCCTCGCACTTTGCGCTGGTCGGCGTGTTCGTCGCGAAGGTCGCGAGCGGCGTGCGCGTCGCGGTAACGGGGGCGGCGTCATCGGTGTTTCGCGTGGCCGAGCTCGAAAGCGCGCTGTCGACGAACTTCACGCCCGAGGCGGCACGTGCAGTGAGCGTGTCGCCCGAGGAGCTGAACGACGACATGCACGCGAGCGCCGCGTATCGCGCGCATCTGATTCCGGTGCTCGCCGCGCGCGCGGTCACGAAGGCAAATGCCTAGCGATCCTCGCTAGCCGCCCCGGCTTGCCGCGCCTTCACCACGGTGCGCGCAAGCCGGCTTCGTTCACTTCGCGAGCCGGCGCGACAGTTCGACGCCGGGCTCGCGGCCATTGCGTTCTTCACTCGCGCCACGCTTTGCCATGGCCTGTCGCGCAGATTCAGGATCACCATGCAGCCGGCTTCGATCGACGACACCCTCGCCCAACTCGCCGCCCAACGCTATTTCGCGAGCCGCGAGCTCGCGACCGCACTGTATCTCGCGCTGCGCATGGAGCGGCCGTTGTTCGTCGAAGGCGAGCCGGGTGTCGGCAAAACCGAGCTCGCGAAAGCGGCGGCGGGCATGCTCGGCACCACGTTGCTGCGCCTGCAATGCTATGAAGGCCTCGACACCGCGAGCGCGCTTTACGAATGGGACTACCCGCGCCAGATCATGGCGCTGCGGCTTGCCGAAGCGAGCGGCGAGCGCCCCGACAACGACACGCTATATCGTGGCGAATTCCTGCTGAAGCGTCCGCTTCTGCAGGCGTTGATGCCCGACGAAAACCATCCCGGCGCGCGGCGCGTGCTGCTGATCGACGAAATCGACCGCGCCGACGAACCATTCGAGGCATTCCTGCTCGAACTCCTTTCGGATTTCCAGGTATCGATTCCCGAATACGGCACCGTGCGCGCGACGCAGCCGCCGCTCGTCATCATGACGTCGAACCGCACGCGCGAAGTTCACGACGCGTTGAAGCGCCGCTGTCTGTATCAATGGATCGGCTATCCGGACCGCGATCGCGAACTGGAGATCGTCGCCGCGCGCGCGCCGCAAACGTCGGCGCAATTGCAGCGGCGCGCGGTCGACTTCGTGCATCGGCTGCGCGGCATGGATCTGTTCAAGGCGCCCGGCATCGCCGAGACGATCGACTGGTGCCGCGCGCTCGAAGCGCTGTCGGTCACGGAGCTCGATCCGCAATCGGTGCAGAACACGCTCGGCGTGCTGCTCAAGTATCAGGACGATCTCGCGCGTGTGGATGCCGCGCAGATCGCGCAGTGTCTGTCCGGGTGAGGGCCGTTGGCATGACGAACGGAACCGGCTCGGGCAGGCTCGACGACACGAACCAGCACACTGCGCCCACGCTCGCGCGCAACGTCGTCCATTTCGTGCGCGTGCTGCGCGGCGCCGGCTTGCCGATGTCGCCCGCACAGGCAGTCGACGCACTCGCCGCGTTGCAGTGGATCGACCTCGGCCGCCGCGACGACGTGCACGCCGCGCTTGCCGCGCTGCTCGTCACCGCGCCTGATGAACGCGAACTCTTCAATGCCGCGTTCGATCTGTTCTGGCGCGACCCCGATTGGGAAGGCAAGCTGCGCGCGCTGCTGCTGCCGAAAGTGCGCGACGGGCTGCCACCGCCTAAGCGCAACAACCGTCTCGCCGACGCGCTCGCGGTGCGCATGCCACCGTCGCCGCATCTGAATGCGCCGCAGGAAACCGAGCAGCACGAGTTGCATGCGCAGTTGACGTTCAGCGCAGAAGAGCGGCTGCGTCATCGCGATTTCGACACGCTGAACGCCGACGAATGGCGCACGCTGCGGCATCTGATTCGCGGCCAGCGGCTGCCGCTCGCAACCGAATCGACGCGGCGCCTGAAGGCGGCATCGCACGGCACGCATGCGGACTTGCGCGCGAGCGCGCGGCATGCGGTGCGCGCCGGTGGCGACTGGACCGTGTGGAAGTATCGCGCGAGGGTCGAGCGCAAGCCGCCGCTCGTGCTGCTGCTCGACATTTCCGGCTCGATGAGCAACTACTCGCGCGCGGTGCTCTACTTTTGCCACGCGTTGTTGCAGTCGCGCGAACGTCTGCAGGTGTTTCTGTTCGGCACGCGGCTCACGAACGCGACGCGCGCATTGCGCGAACGCGATCCGGACGTCGCGATCGCGACGCTCAGCGATCAGGTGGTCGACTGGTCGGGCGGCACGCGCATCGGCGCGGCGCTCGCCGAGTTCAACCGACGCTGGGCGCGCCGCGTGCTCACAGGTCGTGCGACGGTGCTGCTCGTCACCGACGGTCTCGATCACGAAGCAATCGACGTGCTCGATACCGAAATGGCGCGCCTCGCACGCTTCGCGCATCGCATCGTGTGGCTCAATCCGCTGCTGCGGTTCAGCGGCTTTACTCCGAAGGCGCGCGGCGTGCAGGCGATCCTGCCGTATGTCGACGCGCATCGTCCGGTTCATAATCTAGACAGTCTCGCAGCGTTCGGCCACGATCTCGCGCAACTGACACGCGCGCCTCGCCACGCCGTCGTCGCGACGACATTCGCAGGAGCAACGTCATGGAATTGAGCGAAATTCATACGCTGCCGGTCGCGCAGCAGCAAACCTGGGACGCGTTGAACGACACCGAGATTCTGCGCGCTTGCATCCCCGGCTGCGAAAGCATCGACCCGGACGGCGAAAACGCGTACCTGGTCACGCTGAGCGCGGCGGTCGGCCCGGTCAAGGCGCGCTTCAAGGGGCGCATGCAACTGACCGATATCGACGCGCCGAACACCTACACCATTGTGTTCGAAGGCCAGGGCGGCGCCGCGGGTTTTGCCAAGGGCAACACGCATGTCACGCTCGAAGCCGACGGCGATGCCGCGACGAAGCTCTCCTACACCGCCAATGCGCAGGTCGGCGGCAAGCTCGCGCAGATCGGCTCGCGGCTCGTCGACGGTGCGGCGCGCAAGATTGCGGGGGAGTTTTTCAAGCGCCTCGGCGCCCAGCTCTCGGGAGACAATAGCGCTCATGAAACAGCGGAAGGCGACGCCCCGGTGCATACCGAAACCGAAGCCGAAGCCGCATCCGCCTCCGAGCAAACGGAATCGAACGAGGCCGCGGACGGCGAGTCCGGCGGCGAAGCAAAGAAAGGGAAGAAATCATGGACAGCGTGGATCTCGAAGTTCTGAAAACCTGCGCCCGCTGGCTGGCGGACGGACATCGCGCGCTCCTCGTGACGGTCGTGAAGACGTGGGGCTCGTCGCCGCGTCCCGAGGGCGCGATGCTCGCGGTGCGCGACGACGGCCTCGTGGTGGGCTCGGTGTCGGGCGGCTGCATCGAAGACGACCTGATCGATCGCGTGCGGCAACGGGGCATCGAGCAGACACATCCGGAGGCGGTGAAGTACGGCATCACGGCCGAGGAAGCGCATCGCTTCGGCCTGCCGTGCGGCGGCACGATCCAGCTCGTGCTCGAACCGTTGACGCGGCAAAGCGGCATCGCCGAGCTGTGTCACGCGGTCGAAAATGGCCGGCTCGTCGCGCGCGAACTCGACATGACGACGGGCGCGGTGCGGCTCGACGACGCACAGGCGACCGACGGCGTGCATTTCGACGGTGAGCGTCTGTTGACGATCCACGGCCCGCGCTACCGGATGCTAGTGATCGGCGCCGGGCAGTTGTCTCGCTACCTGTGTCATATCGCGGTGGGGCTCGATTATCAGGTGACGGTCTGCGATCCGCGCGAGGAATACACCGAGGAATGGGACGTGCCGGGCACGAAGATCGTACGCACGATGCCGGACGATACCGTGATCGACATGAAGCTCGACGAGCGCTGCGCGGTAATCGCGCTCACGCACGATCCGAAGCTCGACGATCTCGCGCTGATGGAAGCATTGAAGACGCCGGCGTTTTATGTCGGCGCGCTCGGCTCGCGCAGGAACAATCACGCGCGACGCGAGCGCCTGAAGGAGTTCGATCTGAACGAAGCCGAACTGGCCCGCTTGCATGGACCTGTCGGCATTTATATCGGCAGCAGGACGCCGCCCGAGATCGCGGTGTCGATTCTGGCGGAGGTGACGGCGGCGAAAAATGGCGTGTCGCTGCCGACGCTATTGCAGGTCGAAGGCGCGAAGGCCGCGCGGGAGATTGCGGCGTCGGGTGGCGCCGCTTACAGCGTGTAGCCCGCCGTCATGCGACTCTGCCTCGTGGTCCTTGCCTCCGCCGGCTGGCTGGCCGGCGTTCACGCCGCGAGCGCGAGCGCGCCGCTCAACCTGGACGATCCCTACACCAACGAAGGCGAGACGCAGACCTTCACCGTCAACGCTGACGGCTCGTATGCGAAGCTCGATTCGATGACGCTGCGCGTGAACAACGAAGCCGGCGTCGAGCGGGTCGCTCAGCAATACGTCTGGTTCAACCGCAACATGGCCGACGTGCAGATCCTCGAGGCCTACACGGTCACCGCCGACGGCAAGCGTCACGACGTTGCGCCCGAGCAGATCCGCGACGTGCAGGAAGTCCGCTCGTTCGACGCGCCGATGTTCCAGGACATCCAGGAAAAGGTGATCGTGTTCCCCGCGGTCGAACCCGGCGCGCGCGTGCATCTGACGTACCGCAAGACGCAGCGTCAGCCGATAGTGCCGGGCGAATTCAGCGACTTCACGCCACCCGATCTCGCGCCGACCCGCAACTTCCGCCTGATCTACGACCTGCCCGCCGACAAGCCGCTGTATGCGGACGCGCGCGGCTTCAGCGCAGTGACACCGGTCACGCGCGACGGCCGCACGCGTTACGAATTCCGCTATGACAAGGCACACTTCGACCGGCTCGAACGCGGCTCGGTCGCGTACGTGTCGTACGGTGATCGGCTGATGGTGTCGACCTTCCCAAGCTATGCCGCGTTCGCCGCCTCCTATCGCAGTTCCGCGGCCGACCCGGGCGCGCACGACGTCGCGATCACCCAGCTCGCGCAGCAGCTGACCGCGCACGATCACACCCCACACGACAAAGCCAAAACGCTGTACGACTGGGTTCGCCGCAATATCCGCTATGTCGCGATCTACGTCGGACGTGGCGCCGTCGTGCCGCACAGCGCGAGCGCGATTCTCGCGAACCGCTATGGCGACTGCAAGGACCACGTCGCGCTCTACGGCGCGCTGCTCGACGCGCTCGGCGTGCGCAACGAGCCGGCGTTGATCAGCAGCGGCACGATCTACACGCTGCCGAGCGTCCCGGGCTACGGCGTCATCAATCATGCGATCACGTGGCTGCCCGATTTGCAGATGTACGCGGATTCGACCGCGTCGAACGTCGAATTCGGTTTTCTGCCTTCGTCCGACATGGACCGTCCTACCGTGCTGATCGGCGACGGCGTGCTCGCGCAAACGCCGGCCACCGCGCAGATGTCGCGCAGCACCGATCTCGCGATCAAGATCGAACCGGATGGCTCGGCGAGCTTCACGTATCGGCTGCAGGATGCCGGGCCGTATGCCGAGCAGGCCCGCGCGCGGCTGCGCACGCAAACGCCCGCGCAACGCGAGGAATCGATTCAGGCCGAGTTACGCAACGCGAATCTGCGCGGCACCGCGACGCTGACGACGAGCGACCTCAGCGCGGCCGACGGCCCGCTCACGCTGACGATGAAAGGCACGCTCGAGAGTCTCGTGGTGACCGGCATGACGGCCTCGATTCCGGCCTTGACGAGCCTCGGCGGCGGCGTCGAAGCCGACACGCGCTACTGGCTCGGCGAACGCAAGCGCACGCAGCCGTTCGTGTGCCACAACCTCGCGATCCACGAACGCGCGCGCATCGAACTGCCGGCCAATTTCCGCGTGCTCGACATGCCGGAGGCGCAACGCACGCAGGACCGCTTCGTCGATTTCACGTCGCAGTACGCGTTCGACCCGCGCAGCAACGTGGTTACGATGACGCGCGACGGCGCCACCCATTTCGACGGCGACGTCTGCACGCCCGACGATTTCACGCGCATGCGTCCCGCGATCGAAGCGATTGGGCGGGACGTGCGCGCGGAGGTAATCGTCAGATCGACGTTGGTGGAGTCGTCGAATGTGGCGTCGCAGGCGCCTTGACCGTCAACACGTCAAACCGGCCACAACGGCCCTTCCTGCATCGCGCCGATCTGCTCGCGCATCTCGAGGATGCGATCTTCCCAGTAGCGCTGCGTGTTGAACCACGGAAACGCGGCCGGAAACGCCGGATCGTTCCAGCGGCGCGCGAGCCATGCCTGATAGTGAATCAGCCGCAACGTGCGCAGCGCTTCGATCAGATACAGCTCGCGCGGATCGAATTCGCAGAAATCCTCGTAACCGGCGAGCAGATCGGCCAGCGCGCGCGACGCCTCCGCACGCTCGCCCGGCAACAGCAGCCACAGATCCTGAATCGCGGGCCCCATGCGGCTGTCGTCGAAATCGACGAAATGCGGGCCCGCGTCGGTCCACAGCACGTTGCTCGGATGACAGTCGCCGTGCAGACGCAGCCTGCGAATCTCGCCAGCCCGCTCGAACGCACGCTCGACGCCTTCGAGCGCGAGATTCACGACGGTTTCCCACGCGGTGCGCAGATCGTCGGGCACGAAACGGTGCGCGAGCAGGAAGTCGCGCGGCTCGTAGCCGAACGTGTCGATGTTTAGCGTGGGACGTTCTACGTAGTCCTGGGTCTGCCCGATCGCATGAATGCGTCCGATGAAACGCCCCAGCCATTCCAGCGTGTCGCGCCGGTCGAGATCCGGCGCGCGACCGCCGCGTCGCTCGAAGACCGAGAAGCGGAAGCCGTCGAAGCTGTGCAGCGTGCGGCCATCGAGCACGCGCGCGGGCACGGCCGGGATCTCGCGCGCGGCGAGTTCGGCGACGAACGCGTGCTCTTCGAGAATCCCCGCGTCGCTCCAGCGCTCGGGACGATAGAACTTCGCGACCACGGGCGGACCGTCTTCGACGCCGACCTGATACACGCGATTTTCGTAGCTGTTGAGCGGCAGCAGACGGCCGTCGGTACGCACGCCGGTCGTTGCGAGCACGCCGTCGATCGCGTCGAGCACGGTTTCCGGCGTGAGCCGCGCGAATGGCACGGCGCCATCGGCGCCGGCCTCGGGATAGGAATTGTCGGGAATGGTGTCGTTCATGCCCCGCATTGTGCGCCGCGCCGCGGGTAAAGACGAGGGCGACGACTCACAATGCGTGGGTGGCATCGCTAGAAATACGGGCTGATTTGGGACGCGCCGTGAATCGACGCGCGCATCGGCCCACGGCGATGCTGGCGAGCCGATCTGACCTTACAGCATCACTACAGCCCGCACCTGCGGGTCACACAACGGCAATGAGCAACCGGTAAGCCTCTCGTTCAATGCGTCTGCGCGCCGGCCGGACGTATCAGGTCGCCGGTATCGATCAGATCTTCCAGGAAAAAGGGTTCGGTATTGAGTTGCTGCGAGGCGCCGGGCTCGCCGGCGTACCACGCCACCATCGCCATGTCGCCAAGAATGCGCATGACGATTCCGCGCGCGCCTTGCGGCACGGCGATATGTACCGATCGGACAATGGAACCGACTTCCATGATAATTCCCCGCTTCCCTTAGCCGGCTTTATGATTTCACGCCGGTCGAGGTGATGATAAAAACGCCGCTTCGCATTTGACGTTGCGTGCGCACTTAATCTGTCGCGCGCATGGCGCGTAAGAGGTTCGAGTCATTGTTCCCGCTTTGCGGGGCTTTGGGAAGGCGAATAGAAGGCTTTCACCCGTCGTTTCGCCCTATTCCCATTACGCTGCGCACGGCCGATTATCTCGGCGTCAGACGTCGTAATGCAGACCATCATAAACCCTGCGGGGGGAGACATCAAAAACGTGCACGGCCGGAACGATCTGCCAGATGCGGGCGCCGCGCGGCTTCGCACCTGCCTTCGCGCCGAGGTGCGCGCCTCGTTTCCGATCCGCGCGGCGCGCTCGCCGCTCATTTCATCCGTCTGCGCTAGTCATGTGGATCGTTCGTCTCGCGCTACGGCGCCCCTATACGTTCGTCGTGCTGGCGCTGCTGTTGCTGATCGTCGGACCGTTGACCATTCTGCGCACGCCCACCGACATCTTTCCGAACATCGATATTCCGGTGCTCTCGGTCATCGGGTCGTATAACGGCCTGCCCGCCGACGAAATGGAGCGGCGCATCGCGCTGAACTACGAGCGCGGCTTGTCGGTGGCGGTCAACGATATCGAACACACGGAATGTCCACGCTCGATATCGTCGACCGCATCAAGACGATGATGCCGACGCTGCGCAATCTGGTGCCGCCGTCGCTGAATATCGACCCCGTCGCCGACCAATCGCTGTTCGTGCGTGCATCCGTGCAGGGCGTATTGCGTGAAGCGCTGATCGCCGCGTGCCTGACGGGCCTGATGATTCTGCTGTTCCTCGGCAACTGGCGCACGACGCTGATCATCGATGATCATCGCGTTGTCCTCTCTCGGTCAGACGATCAACATCATGACGCTCGGCGGCCTCGCGCTCGCGGTCGGGATTCTCGTCGACGATGCGACCGTCGCGATCGAAAACATCAGCCATCAGCTCGAACAGGGCAAGACGCTAGAACAGGCGATTCTCGACGGCGCGCATCAGATCGCGATTCCGACGCTGGTGTCGACGCTGTCGATCTGTATCGTGTTCGTGCCGATGTTTCTGCTCACCGGTGTCGCGCACTATCTGTTCATTCCGCTTGCCGAAGCGGTGGTGTTCGCGATGCTCGCGTCGTACTTCTTCTCGCGTACGCTCGTGCCGACGCTCGCGAAGTATCTGCTGCGCTATCACCACAAGCCCGCGGATTTACATCACGCACCGGTGCAAACGCGCAATCCGTTGATGCGCATGCACTACGCGTTCGAGCGCGGTTTCTCGCGTTTGCGCGAGCGCTACCGCGTATTTCTCGAAGCGCGAGTCGCGCGACCGGGACTGTTCGTCACGCTGTTTCTCGCGTGCTGTTGCGCGTCGCTGCTGTTGCTGCCGTTTATCGGCCGCGACTTTTTCCCCGCCGTCGATGCCGGCACGATCGCGCTGCACATGCGCGCGAAAACCGGCATGCGCGTCGAGGAAACCGCGGTGCTGACCGATCGTGTCGATGCGCGCATCCGTCAGCTGATTCCGGCCGGCGAACTGCATTCGATCATCGACAACATCGGTCTGCCGGTGTCGGGCGTCAACCCTTTCGTACAGCAACACGGGCACGATCGGCACATCCGACTCGGACATCCTGATCGCGCTGAACCCTGATCATCATCCGAGTGCCGGGCGACGACGCGCTCGTGCATCCGTCGACGGCGACTTCGGGGGCGACGCGGGCGCCGGCGCCGGGCAGTGAAGCCGGGGCGCACGGCTAGCGCCGGGAGACAGGCGCGCGACGTGCTGCGGATGGAGCGCTGCGGGTCACCATTGGCACGCCACGTTGCCCGCGACGCCGGCTTGAAACGCGTTTTCAGCGTATCCTTAACACTTTTGCGCGTTTCCGTGTGACCCAAGGAGTTTTGTTGTGACCCTGCCGCCGCCATCCCAGCGGACCGCATCTGCCGTTCCCTCCCGCGGCGCAGCTTCAGCTGCTTGCGCAAGCACCACCACCGTGTCGGACATCCCTTATCTCGAACGCGGCTCGCGCGCGTACTGGCGTGCCAGCCTCGCGCTGCTGTTCGCCGGCTACGCGACGTTCTCACTGCTCTACTGCGTGCAGCCGCTGCTGCCGTCGTTCTCCGAAGCGTTCAACGTGACGCCGGCGCAAAGCAGTCTGTCGTTGTCACTATCCACTGCCGCGCTCGCGCTCGCGATTTTCGTCGCCGGTTTCGTCTCCGAGGGTTGGAGCCGGCACAAGCTGATGACGCTGTCGCTGACGGTGTCGTCGGTGCTGACGATTGGCGTATCGGTCGCGCCGCACTGGCACCAGCTGCTCGTGCTGCGTACGCTCGAAGGGCTCGCGCTCGGCGGCGTGCCGGCCGTCGCGATGGCTTATCTCGCCGAGGAAGTGCATCCCGACGGCCTCGGCCTCGCGATGGGCCTGTACGTCGGCGGCACGGCGATCGGCGGCATGGCCGGGCGGGTCATCACCGGCGTGGTCGCGGATCTGTTTTCGTGGCGCATCGCGATCGGCACGATCGGCGTGCTCGGCCTGCTGTCGATGCTCGCGTTCCGCGCGCTGTTGCCACCGTCGCGCCATTTCGTGCCGCGCCGGGGGCTCGGCTTCGCGCATCACCGCACGCTGCTGTTGCGCCAGTTCACGCGACCGGGTCTGCCGCTGCTGTTCCTGCTCGGCTTCGTGCTGATGGGCAGCTTCGTCACGCTGTACAACTACATCGGCTACCGGCTGCTCGCGCCGCCGTATCGGTTGAATCAGACGGAGATCGGCGCGATTTTCATCGTCTATCTGGTTGGCGTGGTCGCGTCGCCATGGTCCGGGCGCATGGCCGACTCGTTCGGCCGCGCGCGCGTGCTGATCGGGAGCCTGCTGCTGATGGTGCTCGGCCTCGCGCTGACGATGCTGCATCCGCTCGCGGCGATCGCGACCGGTATCGCCTGCGTGACGTTCGGGTTCTTTGCCGGGCATTCGGTCGCGAGCGGCTGGGTCGGGCGTCTGGCGAAAGACGCGAAAGGCCAGGCCGCTGCGCTGTATCTGCTCGCGTACTACATCGGCTCGAGCCTGGTCGGTTCGTATGGCGGCCATGTGTGGGCCGGTCATGGCTGGAACGGCGTCGTCGGGCTAGTCGGTGCGCTGCTCGTGATCGGCTTGATCGCGGCGAGCCGCCTGCGCGGGCGCGAATAGCCCGGCGCATCGGTCGCGTTGCGCGGTGCACGCACCGCGAGCCGGCCGCAATCAGCCAACACGCATGGATCGGCGGCAAAACGAAAGGCTTGCGTAAGCGAACATTTGATATTTTCCGCCGCGTTTTGTTGCGCCGCGCCAATCGCCGCGGGCCGCGCCGCGCCTGGGTTCAGCAGCTTACGAATAAGCGCCGACGCGCCGGCTGGCGCCGTCGCGCCGCTCGATCGGTCTCCTATACTCGATTCGTGCAATGGCGCGGCATGATTTCGAAGCCGCGGCCTCTGCTGGAACGACATAGCAACCATCCCGCATGGGAGGAGACGAAGATGACCTACTTTACGATCGGCGATTTCATCCTGGTCATTCCGATGGCATTGGCGGGCGCGCTATTCGTCGGCGCGCTGCCCTGCAAGACCGAGTTGCGACACAACGGGCTGCGTGTGCTGGGCGCGCTGATCGGTGTGATGTGCGCGGTGGCGCTGGTCGAGGGTCTGCCGGCGCTCGTGTAGCGGCGCGGCGAAATACCTGCAGAAAAGCCGCACGCTGAGCGTGCGGCTTCGTTTTGCCCTTGCGTCCGTCCGCCTGTTGCGCGGACGGCTCCTCACGCGATCAGATCGCCTGATCCGTCGACGGCTTTTCCCACAGATTGATCCCGCCTTCGGTCGCATAGCGATCGATTTCGGCGAGTTCGTCGGCCGAGAATGCGAGCTTCTTCAGCGCGCCGACGTTCTCGCGCACCTGCTCCGCGCGGCTCGCGCCGATCAGCACCGAGCTCACGCGTGGATCGCGCAACGCCCACGCGAGCGCCATCTGCGCGAGGCTCTGACCACGGCGCTGCGCGATGTCGTTGAGCTTCCGAACGTGCTCGATGTTCCGCGGGCTCAGATGCTCGTCTTTCAGCGAACCGCCGCCCGGCTTGTTGACGCGTGCGTCTTCCGGCACGCCGTTCAGATACTTGCCGGTCAACAATCCCTGCGCGAGCGGCGTGAACGCGATCGTGCCCGCGCCGACTTCATCGAGCGTATCGAGCAGGTCGTGTTCGATCCAGCGGTTCAGCATGTTGTACGACGGCTGATGGATCAGCAGCGGCACCTTGTATTCGGCGAGCAGCTTCGCCATTTCGCGCGTCTTCGCCGACGAGTACGACGAGATGCCGATATACAGCGCCTTGCCCTGCTGCACCGCGCTCGCGAGCGCGCCCGCGGTTTCCTCGAGCGGCGTGTGCGCGTCGAAGCGATGCGAATAGAAGATGTCGACGTAATCGAGGCCCATGCGCTTCAGGCTCTGATCGAGACTCGCGAGCACGTATTTGCGCGAGCCGCCGCCCTGGCCGTACGGACCGGGCCACATATCCCAACCGGCCTTCGACGAAATCAGCAACTCGTCGCGATACGGTTTGAAATCGTCCTTGAACAGACGGCCGAAGTTGGTTTCCGCGCTGCCGTACGGCGGGCCGTAGTTGTTCGCCAGATCGAAGTGCGTGATGCCGAGGTCGAAGGCCGTGCGCAGGATGTCACGCTGCGTCGAGATCGGCGTGGTGTCGCCGAAGTTGTGCCACAGGCCGAGCGACAGCGCCGGCAGTTTGAGACCCGACTTGCCGCAGACGCGGTATTGCATGTCCGAATAGCGTTCTGAAGCTGCTTCGTAAGCCATTGCTAGTGTCCTTGTCGATGAGATCGCCCGAGGATGGCGGGCGTGAGGATTCGCGCGTTGCGGGAGGCATGCTGCTGGGGAGATTTGTTGTTGTGGTGTCGCCGCGGTGCGGCCGGACCGCTATGTTAGCCAATCGACGCGGCGCTTGCAGCGCAACCAGTCTGCGGGATGGACGAGCACGCACGGCTCACCTACACTCTGGCCGGTTCAGGTTGATGGGAGGTGCAGATGACGAAAGCGATTTCGATCGCGCTGATTGTCGGCGGTATCGTGCTGCTGTATTTCGGCGGGCAGGCGTTCAATTCGGTGAGCAGCGACGTGTCGCGCTTCTTTACCGGCTCGCCGAGCAACAAGGCGATCGTGCTGATCGTCGCGGGCGTGGTGGCGACGCTCGCCGGGCTGACGGGAATCGCGATGTCGGGGCGCAAGCGCTGAGCGTCGGCGCGAGGCCCGCGACCACAATAATCTAGAACGCGATTTCGGGCTTCGCGGCCGAGCGCGTGCCGGGCAGGGGCACATTGCTTGCGCCGTGATAGGTGAACACCAGCGAGAACTTCACCTGGTCGCTCAGATTCTTGCCGGCCGAGTGCAGCGTGTTGCAGTGAAAGAACACCACGTCGCCAGTCTTCAGCTCGGGCGACACCGCCGTGCGGATCGCGGCGTCGTTCTCGGCGAGATCCGTGCGGAAAAACTTCGCTTCGTCGAAACGGTCCGATGTGAACGCGGCGCCGTGCGATTGCGGCACGAACCACAGCGCGCCGTTATCGACTGTTTCCGGGCCGACCGCGAGCCACACCGACATCAGATCGTCGCGCTCGAACGACCAGTAGCGCACGTCGCGATGCCAGCCGGTCAGGCTGCCGTACGCGGGGTGCTTGGTCATCATGCAGTTGTGATGCGCGCGCGACAGACGCGGCTCCTCGCCAAAATACAGCTCCATCCAGCCACGGATTTCGGGCGCGGTCGCCCATTGCGCGAACGCGGGGTGACGACCGTACGCGTCGAGCAGGCGCCGCACCGTATGTCCGCCTGGAGCATCCTTCGATGACGGCGCGCCCGGATACTGCAAATCCGCTTCGAATTCGATCGGCGCCGCCGCTTCCTGCAGCTGCCGCTGCGCGATCCGCTTCAGCTCGTCGCAACGCTCGGGCGACACGAGTCCTGGCACGACGACAAAACCCTGCTCCCGCAACGTTTGAATCTGCTCTTTCTTCGAATGGAGTGACATGGCGTTCCGTTACTGTCGACTAACTGATGTTCGATTGTAAAACGGGCGCCATCGGGATGCGTTGGTTCACCGCGAGAGGCTCCTGCGTCCTGCTGATCTTTTGCGCCGGTCGCCTTCGCTTTTCGCGGCGCGCCAATGCACCGGTTTCAAGCGCGCGGCGCGCCCGCACCGCACATTCGCTGGGCAAACGCGCACGCAAATCGCCCGTAAAGGGTGACAGCAAACTGGCATCCGCGACGATTCGATCCACGGAGAAATCTGGTTCGCGCAGGGTATTAACCGACTTTCTAACGTCACGATTCCCATGTAGCCTGCTCGCATGTCAATCGTCGCTTACGCAGTTTTCTGTTGTGCGCAGGCCGTCAGGGCCCGTGCCGTCGATTTCTCCGCGTTGTACCTTCGCTGCGCTGTGCGCCGTGTTTCGCGTCGCAATCTCCCGCGCCACGACCCGCACCGAATTTCCCGCTTTCAGGCCGTTCATCGCAACCCCGTCATTGGCACATATGGTGCTGTTTGTCCGTGCACATCCGGTGCACGCGCCGACGTGCGGTTCATTGCCTAAATGTGAAGCCATGCATACTCTTTTGAGCACCCGTCTTACCCGCGCCGCGCTGAAAGCGGCGCGTCCCGCGCGCCGCCATATGTTGCGGGCGCTGCGCCATCATGCCGCGCGCACCCGCGCGCTCGGCGAGCAGTGGCGCGACGCGAAGGCCGTCGACGGCTTTCGCACCTGGTTCCATACGTTCTTCTCGGCGCTACGCCAGCAGAGCGGCACGCGCCGTCTGTCGCTGCGCACGCTGCTGCGCAAACCGACACCGTTGCGCCTCGCGGTCGCGAAACGCGCGCCGGCGGTGCACACGCCTGCGAGCCGCCGACCGCGTCGCCTGTCGGCGAGCAGCGGCGGATGGTTCGCGTTTGCGTTTGCGTTTGCGTTTGCGAGCCGGTGAGATTGCTGGGCCGGTGAGTTGCAGTTGCGCGTTGAGTGGCTAGACCGCTGATCTGCCGACCGGCTGGCCGTTCACCGCTGGGCTGACTTCGAGCGCGCCGCCTCGACGACGTGCGTCGCGCGGCGGCATCGCCACGTCATCGATAAAATCGGGTAGGAGGCGGGGTTGCCCCCGCCGTCCTCCCACAACACCGGACGTACGGATCACGTATCCGGCGTTTCCTGACGACTGGATTGCTCCAGCGAGCTTCGTTTCGT
>NZ_CADFGP010000049.1:0-51654 GCF_902833905.1 Paraburkholderia tuberum STM678
GCTACGCATGTATTTCATTCGCCATTCGAGGTGTTCGAACGTATGCTCGCAACCGCTTCGATAACTTCAGCTTCCGTTCATTAACCCGCTGTTGCGCTTCACCTTTGAAACCGCCCTTCCCCTTCATCCCCTTAGGCGTTATGAACGTCCACACCTTGCGCGGCAGCCGCTCCTGAAGTTCAGCCAGCTTGTGAGTATCGGCGCCAAGTGTACCTATCCGCCCTTCGTTTACATCCGATACGAAGTCTTTCCAGTAGTAGAAGATGTCCAAATCTACTCCGTTCTCAAATTGACGATTTCGGGTCAAACGTCGGGACGGTCGACTGGAGGCCGACGCTTGGCAATTCAGTTCCCAAAGGCGCCTCCAATCTTCGAATGACCGGCGCAGCGGACCTGCAGACGGTGGAAGCGGCTCGCGACACCTGGTACCTCTACCGCTTGAACCGTATCCGGTCGAAGCCATCCGGGCGTACCTGAAGGAACATGAGATTGCACAACCGGTGCCCTACGCATCTTCCCGAAGTCAGTGACTTCGCGCGCCGACGGCTGAAGCCGATGCAGCGTCGCCCGAGTGCGCGGCGACACCCGTTAGAGCGAGCCGGTGTCAAGCAAACAGGCGAAGTCAGGCTTGCAGCATCAGGGTGGGGTGATAGCGCCACACCTTCGGGTCGGCGCTCAGCAGGGGCATCCCCTCGTGCAGCGCCTGGGCGATCATGAGGCGGTCGAACGGATCCGCGTGATCCGCATGGAAAGGAAGCATCGAGACTGCCTCCGTATGTTCACCCGTGATCGGCAGTTCGACGAAACCGGACAGGCGGAACGCCGAGCGGGCATCGCGCGGATGCACGCGCAGGTTGCCTTTCGAATGCTTGATGGCAATCTCCCAGATCGCGGCTGCGCTGACCAGCAACGTATTGGCCGGATCCTCGATCAGGCTGGCGGCCTGCGGTGACAGCTGTGGCGCACCTTCGGCGGCCCACAGCGCGATATGCGTATCGAGCAGCACTTTCACGGAGTGAGTCCCTGCTGCGCGCTTGCCTCGAAGTCGGCGGCGATCGCGTCATCAGCGGCGTTGAACGCCTCGACGGTGGCGGGCACGGCCAGGCCGGCCAGCAGGTGCCGCGCGGCGCCGATGCGCCGCGGCGCCGCGAACGGCAGCAGCCGCGCGACGGGCGTGCCGTTGCGGGCGATGATGACCTCGTTTTCCTGGCCGACCTCCAGCCGCTCGACCAGGCTTGATAGTTTCGACTTGGCGTCGTGCATGTTGATCGTGAGCATGGCACCACCTACGTATTAGCTAATCAATGTTAGCTAGTATGCGGGCATGGGCCGCCAAAGGCAAGCACCAGCATGGGGGTAATCGTTCGAATCGTGCAAATTCTGGCGGTTTGCACGAAAAACGGCCGACAGATCAATGACTTGCGAAACTCATGGTCACGCGACATCCAGGAAACGGCAAACCCTTGTTCGGCAAGCCTCTGCGCCCTGCAACCGCCAGATAATGCACGGGAAGTACGAATACCCCTCAGCGCGATGTTCCGCTGGCTGATGGAGCAGCGCTACGTCGTGGCCAATCCGTTTGCGGGCATCAAGGTTCGCGGCAGCAAGCGCGCCACAGCTCTTGAGACTACGCACGTTTTCACCGAAGGCGAATGGCTGCTGGTGCGCGCCATTGCCAACGGGCTCGAATGGTCCTACGGCTGGCAGGCCCCGGCCGCGCAGCGACTTCGCTTCATGCTGGATTTCGGTTACGCGACGGGACTTCGGATCAGCGAACTGGCCAGTGCCACGTTGCGCAGCATCGAGGTCGACGCCACCGGCGACCACTGGCTGCATGTGGTCGGCAAAGGCGGCAAACCTGCACGGGTGACCTTGACGCCGCTGGCGCGCGTAGCGCTTGAGCGGTACCTGCAGGAACGCGGACTGCCGGCCAGCCGCGCGCACTGGAACCCCGCCACGCCGCTGATCGGCAGCCTGGACGATGACGATGCCGGCATCAAGTCCCTGCGTCTGTGGGAAGTCATGCGCCGGTTTTTCCGGCACGCTGCGCAGATTATTGAAAACGACCATCCGGTGGTGGCGGAGAAACTCCGTCAGGCGACGCCGCACTGGATGCGGCATACCCATGCCACCCATGCGCTTGCGAAGGGCGTCGAACTCAGCGCCGTGCGGGATAACCTGCGGCACGCGTCGATTTCAACGACGTCCATCTATCTGCATGCCGACGATGTGAAGCGGGCGCGGCAGTTCGGGGAGGCATTCACGGCTTGAATGACTTATTCCGCTATTGAATAAGGGACGTCGATTTCATAACTGCAGGGCTTATGATCGCAAATCGACCGGATCTTGGCCGGCCCCCCAGCGGGATCTCGCTCACCTCGTCCTGATCTCTCGCGGCGTTGTTGGTCTCGTACTAAATTCCAACTTCTGACGGGTTACGCTGACGGATACGAACCAACAGCATAACCGAACGCCTTATTGCGACGGAACCAATCGAAACCATTGCAAAGGCCGACCGCCGGCGCTACCGCTGGACGTTCGAACGCGTCATCGAAGGTGGCCGCCTTCGCCGAAAGGGTCTTTACGCCGTACGACTCGATCTTCAAGTTGCCTGCCGGAACGAAGGTCTACGTTCGCAAGCCCGGCGACGGCGCACTGACTACTGGAGATAAGACGGAATGAGCAGCTTACTCAGCGACCCCGGCAAGGTGCTCGATGTTGTCCTCAATCCGTCCTCGAGCCTCCGCCTCGGCATCAGCGGCCGTCCTTGCGATCAGCGGGAAAACGAGCCCGTTGCCTTTGAACTCGTGAGCGAAATGCACCCACGACTCGTAAGCAAATACGCCGGCTTCCGAATGAGCGACGTTAAGCACCACGTCGTAGGTACGCTGCAGACCCTGTTGACGTGTGTATTGAAATTTGTACACATCCGAATGAAGCATGGCAACCTCCGTGGTCGCTTTCGAGGAATCCGAGCATGATGGCCTACTACAACGCGATCGACCCGTGCTGCGCGCAACACCCTAGACACCGCCCACGGAAAAGGAGGTACGCGGTGAAACTGCTACATCGCGTTGATCCGGCGCTCCGCGTCGAAACGAGCCTCTTCGATCGCCTGCTCCTGACTTCTCGCAGGCGTCTCTTGGTTTCTCCAGTAGACGGGGGGCTTAGTCATCGTATATGCCCAGTCCCACCTCCCGTCTTTCTGTTCGGTCACGTACACGCTGTAGTTGACTTCTTTGTATGTGAAATTGTGGCTAGCCATGAAGGTCCCGTTCTGGGTTTTCGAGAAATCGTAGCACGCTGCCTAAACGGAGTTCGCATCGCACCATGGGATCGCCCATCGCTCGGCAGCTTCAATTGCATCCGCGTCGGAAGGATAGTCTCCAAGGTCGCCCGAATACTTCACCTCGAACTTATCACCACCCACCGAGGCGCGCCGGTAGATCTTCGCGCGGGCGTAGTAGTGTCCGCCTTCATCCAGCGGCGACGCGTCGATGTGAAACTCCTTATAGTCGAACTGCATGATCGCCTCCGAAAAGGTGCCTTACTCGTCGTCTCGCTGGACAAGCTGCGGGCGGCCTGCCGCCTCCCGACCGATGTTCACCAACTTGTTCCGGTAGTCGCAGTCGGGACAAATGAAAAAAAATCCTTCCTCATCGATTTGGGGCTCGATCACGCCGAGGGCAAACCGCGCATTGCAGTTTCGACAGGTCCACATGTCGGCCTCCGTCTGCATATTGGAAAAATCCTAGCATGAGCGCCATCATCAGCAATTGCGGCCTGTACCGCCATCGCCTGGAGCGCGATGTCCAGATGGATGGACTGACGTTCGCCTTCTTCGGCATCAACCCATCAACGGCCGACGCCACCCTCGACGACGCGACGGTGCGCAAGTGGATCGGTTTCACGAGGGTCAACGGCGGCCGGCGCTTCATCGTCGGCAACGTGTTCGCGTTCAGATCGACCGACATCACCGGTTTGCGGCACGCTAATGAACCTGTCGGCAAGTTCAACGATATGCACATCGGCTTGATCGTCGATTAACGTTATGCAATAACTGGTTGCGAGTTTCGGTTGAAGCGATCTGACGGCGGTCAACGGAATGGGCAAGTGGGCGAGACCAGCCGCGTCGAGGAGGGGGCGAGGCAGTTTTGTGTTGTCATGGATGTATTTCCGCAGGATGAGGGCGAACGGGATCACGGCGCGGTGCGCCGGACATGAAGCATGGACCTCAACTGTCAGATCAACTACCGCGATAGTGTCGTAGATTGATCATCGTGTAGGCCATGATCTTGAATGCGTAGTGCAACTGACTGATACGATCGAATCGATGCGACTTTTGGAGGAACACGACGAAATTCCGTTTAGAACGGGAACAAAATTACTTGAACCAACGGCTGTTGGGGGCGGCTGTGCTCCGCAGGTTTTAATTTGACATAAAAGAAATGATCGGAGATTAATTCGCAATCCTATGTTTACCAAGCCGAAGAGGTTTCAATTCGTGCAGGAGGCTGCTGCACAAATTCTGGATTCGGCCATGCCTTCGGGTTGCGCGGTGACAATTTGCGTAAGGCGGGGAGGGCTGGCTTGCGCTGGACCAGTGTGGCGACACGCTCCTTTAAGTTTCTGATGATCGAAACGTCGAAGGGGACGATTGCCTGTCTCACGAGGCCACAATGAAGCGTCTCGAATTGACGATTGGTGACCTGCCAAGGTGTTGGATGCCGTGGACATGGAGGCTGACTGATCGCTGGAGGAGACTGAGCAGGCGTCAACTCCGTTACCATCGCCTGGCGTGTGAATCCGAAATCAGTAGCTCAAACCCGCCAGTTCTCTTCGGAGCCTGGCGGGTTTGCTTTGCCTGCCTTTGCCTGCGGGGCGCGGGCTACATACAGCGGTGGAGTCGCTCAGCCGTTCAGTTGCGACTCGACGTTCAGGACGATCCGTGCGACCGGGTTGTTGTCTGCGGATTGCGGCGCGAACTTGATCTGGGCGAAGGTGACGATACCGAGAGCGACGACCAGGAGTGCTCCAGACGCGGCGATGCGGGGAAGGTATTTCACAGGGACCTCATTTTGATGATGTAGTCAGAAACTGGGCGTAGCTGACAGGCGTGGCGATTCACCTTCAGCGGCATGTCTGTCCGCAATCCGGCAACGCCGGACGCGGTCGTCAGATCGCACTTGCCGATCGGACCGAGATTGTGCAGTGCACTATAACACGACCGTCAGATCGCACCTACCGATCACACGGGCTTGTGCAGTGCACTATAAATGGTTTATCCGTGTGCCCGTTGCGACATCCTGTCGCGAGCGGATGCTTAATTGCTTGAGCGTTTCGTTTATGAAAGATTTCTGTAGGCCGTAACGTGCCGTCATGCTATGTGGGCGATTCTCACAGTCACGGACGATGTCGAGGTGACCGCCTCGGCAGTCTCCCCGCTGGAGCCCGCTAGATCGAAGATGGGTTTGCGGACGGTATCAATTGCGCTATCATTAGGCATCAACTGATACTTTAGTCGGGAGTCGCATGTCACTGATCACGCCTGAAGCAGTGGCCGCGGTCATGGAACTGCGGCAGGTCCCGCACACGCTCGCGGAACTCGAGGCACTTGTCCGCGACGGCCTGCCCAAGTCCGCGCTGCGCGCGGGCGTCGAACATGCGACGCAGGGTGCCGACGCCCGGCGTGCGCTACTTGCCCGCATCATCCCCGAAGCGACCTATAAGCGGCGTCGCGATCGGCTGACGCCAGACGAATCGGAAAAGACTGAGCGGCTGGCCAGGATCGTCGCGACGACGGCCTACGTCTGGAACGACGAAGAGGACGCGCGGGAATTCCTGTCGACGCCGCACCCGGAGCTCGAAGGGAGGGCGCCGCTCGATGTTGCGCTGACCGAGCTCGGCGCGCGCCGGGTCGAAGAGCTGCTCTGGAAACTGTTTTATGGGTTGCCGGCGTGAAGTTGTTTCGAATCGCCGACACTCGACACACGGTCTGGAGTGGCACCGGCGCGATGCTGGTGGGCGGCCGCTTCAATAGCCCGGGGCGACCCGTCATCTACGCCGCGTCGACCTTCGCCGGTGCGATGCTCGAGGTTCTTGTTCATGCGCGCATCGGCAAGGTACCGAAGACACACGGATGGGTTGAAGCAGCGGTTCCCGACGATATTCGCGTCGAACGCCATTCGGCCGAATCGTTGCCGGGGGGATGGGATGCGCCAGCACTGCAGGCGGCAAGGGAGTTCGGCGACGCCTGGCTGACCGAGTCGCGTACCGCGCTCCTGATCGTACCTTCCGTCGTCGTCCGTGCAGAGTTCAACGTGCTGGTCAATCCCGCACACCCCGACGCGACGCGGATTGCCGTGACCGAGCCGCAACCCGTGGTGTGGGACGAACGCCTCTTTGTGATGCCGTCGGTCGGACATTCCTAGATTATGATGGTGGTCGGCTAGCCTCGCCTCGACGCTTTGCTCCTCGAGGGAGATGACCAGGGCGTCGCTTCTGGTTCAGTTCGCACTCGCCGCCCGCAATGGCCAGTGCAGCGCCGTCTTATATTCTCCTTGTCTGGTTGCCAGAGCCGACACGGCTGTCAGTTTTTGTCAACCGACCTGACGATTTGTCATAAATTAAATGGTCAATCTTTCATATGGGCTACTTAGTAGTTGCGCCATTGTTGCCGCGTAGAAGGGGGTGCCTTTAATTTTCGAGCAATTTTCTGGTTAGGGGCACCTATCCGACGCGGGGTCTGCCTTGTGGCCCTGTAAGCGCGATGCCGACAAAGCCCAGGAGTTCGCACGTCTGCACGCTGCCATGCTGCTCAGCAGCCGCGATGCGCATACTCGGCAACAGCGAAGACGGGCGCAGGTGTGAGCGGCCACGCACGTTGCACGTTGTTCCGCTCAGAATCATCTCAGCCTGCGTCTAGCTCACGTTCCGCCCTCGCATCCGCTGCGCTCGATTCGCGTCATGGCGAACGAGGCGCTGGCGAAGATGGATCGGGCGTTTGCCGCGATGTCCGAGGCCGACGTCGGCGGTAGCCAATGCAAGCTCGTAGACGGTGAACGCTGCGACTTCAGTCGTCGAAATATCCCGCCGCCAGCGCCTCGTCGAAATCGGTGATCCATGGTGCGAAATGATCGGTGTCGTAGATCGCCATTTTGCCGTTGGTGATGCGCGTTATGGAGATCTGCCGGATCGCTCCTTTTCTGCCACCGGAGCGGGAGTTATCGTCGTCCGCGATCTTGAACTCGCGCAAATCAAGTCCCCGGCTTGCAAGCACAGCCTTGACGTCTTCCTGTTCGTCCCACGAAAACTCGGTGAAATCATGGGCTGTCATGTTCGTCTCTTCGGCGCGGTGAGGGAAAAACATCCTAGCATGGCGGCGTGACATGCCTGGCAGGCGACTTGGCCTTTTATTTACGTATCGCGTTGATACCCCTCGCTCTCAGGGCGGCCACGTCTGATTCATCGGGCAGGGTGATCACGTCTGACGTCCAACCCGGTCCGCACGTGCTTGGCGTTTGGCGCGGTGGTGAAAACAGGATTTTTGTGACCGTTGTTCGGTCATGCCCGCCATCTCTAGCGACGACACTCGGGAGGGCGTTGTCACGTTACCGAGGCGGTCGCGTAAGATGTCGCAATGAAAAAGACGAAATCGCTCTATCACGGTCACCGCTTTCCCGCCGCAGTCATCAGTTGCGCCGTGCGTTGGTATTTCCGCTTCCAGCTGAGCCTGCGTGATATCGAGGAATTGCTGTTCGAACGCGGCGTGTTCGTGAGCTACGAGACGATCCGCCGATGGTGCGACAAGTTCGGCGGGGGCTTCGCGCATCGCGTCAAGGCTGCGCGCCGCAAACCGGGCAGCACCTGGCATCTCGATGAGATGTTCGTGACGCTGCGCGGTGAGCCATACCTGCTGTGGCGGGCCGTCGACGAGCATGGTGCCGAACTCGAAATCCTGTTGCAGAAGCGGCGCGAAGGCTGCCGCCAAACGTTTCATCAACCGCGTGCTTCGCTCATGCCCTGTGCCGCGCAAGATCGTGACCGACCAGTTGCGCAGCTACCCGGCCGCAAAGGCCGACATTCCCGAATTGGCGAACGTGAAGCACGTGTTCGTCAAAGCGGCAGCCCGGTTGAACAACCGGGCGGAGAACAGCCACCAACCTACCCGCGAACGCGAGCGTCGCATGCGGGGATTTCGCGACTGCAAACGCACGCAGGCATTCCTCTCGTGTTTCGGTCCGATACGGCAGCATTTCGCGCTCAAGGGGCATCTGCTGCGTGCTTCGCTCTATCGCAAACACCTCGCGGCTCGATTCGCTGCGTGGCACGAATTCACCGACCTCACCCAGAATCCGTCGAGTGCTTGCTGAGCAATGGTGACCTCTGCCACCGTTTCGTTTTGCTACCGGCAAGTTGACAAAGCCTCACGCGGTCCAATGAAAGCGCACCGCATCCACGGACCAACATTCCAGCCCGCTGCTCACACGGCTGCGAGTCCGTAGTGCTTTTCTATTCCATCAACGAGTTGCAGTACCAGCCGATTCATCGCAACCCTGGTTCGCCATGCCACATGCGACGTTACGATCAGATCCGTTCTTTGACTGCGCAGCAGAGGATGATCGCGCGCCGGCGGCTCCTGTTCGAGCACGTCCAGCGCCGCATTAGCGATCAGCTTTCGATCAAGTGCTTCGATAAGCGCAGCCTCATCGACAATTCCACCGCGCGCTGTGTTCACCAGCGATGCGGTGCGCTTCATCTGCCTGAATTCGGCGGTGCTGAAAAGATGACGTGTGTCCTCCGTGAGCGGACAGTGCAGACTGATCACATCCGCTTCGCGGAGTAGTGCGTCGAAACGGGTATATCCGGGGCGCACGGCTGTCCGCCCTTTCCTGTCGCCGAACAATACGCGCATGCCGAACGCTTCGGCGAGTTGCGCAATGCGCTTGCCGCCATGTCCCCCGCCAATCACGCCAAGTGTCGAGCCATATAGATCGTCCACCGGATGCAGCTCCGCGTAGAACGTCGGCGAACCGCTCCAACCTCCTGTATGGACATCTTGCCAGTACGGGATGAGATTGCGGCGCAATGCCATCATCAGTGCGAACGCGTGTTCAGGAACCGAGATCGCGGAATAGCCGGCGCACGTCACGACCTCAATGCGGCGAGCGCGGCAGGCGTCCAGATCGAGATGGTTGACTCCGGCAGCCGGCACGCCGATCAGTTCCAGATGTGGCATCTGCAGCAGAGCTTCACGCGACAACGGCACCTTATTCGTGACGACGATGTTCGCCGCCCGGCAACGCTCTACAATCTGCTCGGTTCTCGTCGACGGATATTCTACCCAGCGGTGCGCAAACGAAAACCTGGGCAACTCGACGGAAAGCGTCTCACGATCCAGAAATATGATGTTTTTCAACAAGCCACTCCAATTTCATTAGCGCTCGGACGGAGTCGTAGATACGGTGTCCAGCATGCGCTTCTTGCCCGTCTGCACATGATTTTCAAAAGCCTGCGCGGCCGCGTCGGCGTGGCCGGCACGCAGCGCCTCGAAAAGCTCCCGGTGCTCCTTTGAGGAACGCTGCATTTGCGTGAACGAATACACGCCCTTGTGAATGTAGAGTGTCAGTTCATCTTCAACGGCCTGATTGATCGTGATCAGTCGGGGGTTCTTGGTCGCCGCCATCACCTGACGGTGGAACTCGGTGTTCAGGGTCCGATACATGCGGCTGTCGCGTTGGGCCACAGCCGCATCCATCTGGTCGAGCAGCATATCGAGCAAGTGCTCCTCTTCAGTGGCCAGACGCAGCGCAGCGAGACGTCCCGCCGTGCGTGCGAGCCCTGCGCGAATCTCATACAGATCCATCGCCTCTTCTAGAGACAGTCGCCGCACTTCCGCGCCCCGATTTGGCACGATGCGAACGAGTCCGGCCTGTTCAAGCGAGCGCAACGCCTCGCGCGCCGAATTACGGCCGACGCCGATCTGGTTGGCGAGCGCCTGCTCGTTCACGCGCTCACCCGGGCGCAAATCCCCGCGCTGGATCATGGCGCGCACCTGATCGCGGATGTCGTCGAGCTTCGACGCAATCACCTCCGGTGCACGTGCATTCACCGTGCCTTTCACCTCACCGTTGGGCGCGCTTTTCATGTCCATTGCCTTGTCTGTGCCATTCGATACCTCTATTTTGCATGCAGAAAGCCTACCGATACCCACGGAACCAGCACTATCACGACGAGGGCCACCGCCAAAGCCCCGAGATAGGGCCAAACGCGGCGCATCGCGGTGGACGGATCGACCTTGCTGACCGCGCACGCCGCGTAGAAGCCAAGGCCCAGCGGGGGCGCAAACAGACCCAGTCCCATCGCGAATACCACGACCATCGCATAGTGCACGTCCGAAATGCCCATGGCGCGCGCAATCGGGAACAGTAGCGGCCCGAAAAGTACGATCGCAGGGATACCTTCAAGAAAGCTGCCGAGCATCACGAATGTAACGGCAGAAATCGCGAGGAAGCCCAGCTTGCCCCCGGGTGCCGCCATCATCAAGTTGGCGAGTTGCGCGGAGAAGCCCGACTGCGTGAGCGCCCATCCCATTGCCGTTGCGCAGCCGATGATGATCAGAATCGCGCCGGACAGCGAGGCCGTTTCGACCAGAATAGGGCAGAGCCGGCTCCAGTCGAAGCGGCGGTACAGTAGCAAACCGACCACGCAAGTGTAAGCCACGCCGATCGTCGCCACCTCCGTCGCTGTCGCGATTCCTTCCACCACGGCGGCGCGGATCACGAAGGGCAGCGCGAGCGCAGGCAGCGAGATCAGGAATGCGCGGCTGATTTCGGCCCCGGAGACCCGTTGCACGCCTTGCATGATTTCCCGGCGGCTTTTGAACCAGACTACTGCCGCGAGCGCTACCGCGCCGACCACCGCCGGCATGAAGCCGCCTGTGAACAGCGCCGCGATCGAAACGCCGGTCACCGAACCGATTGTGATCAGCACGAGACTGGGCGGAATGGTTTCCGACATGGCCGCCGCCGAACTGAGCATCGCGACGAGGTCGCCTTCATTCGCGCCGCGCTTTTTCATCTCCGGGAACAGGCCCGGCGCGAGCGCAGCCATATCCGCCACCTTCGAGCCGGAGATGCCGGAGACGAGGTACATGGCGCCGATCAGCACGTAGGCGAGGCCGCCACGCTTGTGCCCGATCAGCGATGCGAGGAAACGGATCATCGCTTCGGCAAGTCCCATCGCTTCCATTAGCGCGCCCAGCAGGATGAACAGCGGGACGGCGAGCAGGATCAGGCTGGACATCCCCTGATTCATCGTGCTCACGACAATCGTCAACGGTGCGCCGGTGACGGTTGCGAGGTAAGCAAACGTGCACACGCCGAAGGCGACCATGATTGGCACGCCGAGACAGATGATCGTAATCACGCCGACGGCGAAAAAAAGGATCAGGCTGAGCGCGGTCAGTGGCGCGAGCGCTTGCCGTACGATGTAGAGCGCAATTGCAACACCCGCCACGAGCGCGAAAGCCTTCACGCAATCGCGAAGCGACGAGCGCTCGAGCAACCGCGTAATGGCGAGCACGAGCATCAGCACAGCCGCCACGGGAATCGCGGCCGCGGGAATGGCATTCGGCAGATCGAGCGCCGGCGTGCTGATGATCCATTCGTTCATCGCCCAGTCCGTTGCCGGCCGTACCAGCAGCAGCACGAAAGTCATCACGATGAAATTTCCAACCGTCTCCGCAAACGCGCGATTTTGCGGCGACATTCTGACGACGAACATCGTCAGTCGCATATGTTCGCCGCGGCGCAACGCCACCACTGCGCCCAGCATCGACAGCCAGATGAACAGGATCGACGCAAGCTCGTCACCCCAGATCAACGGATCCTGCAACACGTAGCGGCAGGTAACGTTGGTGAGAAGCAGCACCACTTCGGCCGCCAGCAGCAACGCAGCGGGCACTTCGGTGATCCACTTGATGGCCGTCTCGAGTGTGCTGCCGACGCGCACGACCTTCGACACCGCATGTCGGTCCTTCGGCGCGCCCATGTCGTGGGCGAACACCTGCTCGGGATGAACTCGGGAAGTCATGACTCGTTCTCCAGAAACTCTTCGATGGTCCGCGCTCATGCGAACTTCTGCGTGTACTTCTCGAGCAACGCCCAGGCTTCATCACCGTATTTCTTGCGCCACTGATCGTAGAAGCCGGCTTTTTGAAGCGATGCGCGGAACGGCTGGATATCGGGCTTGTTGAACGCCATGCCGTGCGATTGCAACTGCCCGACGAGCGACGTGCTCAGTGCGGCGACGTCCGCGCGTTCAGCCACTGCGGCCGCATTCAGGTGTTTCGCCACGATCGTCTGCAAGTCCGGCGGCAGGTTGCCCCACGAACGCGCGTTGCCGAGGAACCAGAAGCCGTCCCAGATATGGCCAGTCAACGAGCAGTACTTCTGGACTTCATAGAAGCGACCGGTTTCGATCAGCGCGAGCGGGTTTTCTTCCGCGTCGACCACCTTGGTTTGCAGCGCCGAATACGCCTCGCTGAAGTTGATGCTGGTGGGCGAGGCGTCGAGCGCCTTGAACATCGAGGTCCAGAGGGGGCTGACCGGCACGCGGATCTTCAGGCCCTTGAGGTCGGCCGGGCTTTGCACCGGCTTGACCGAACTCGTGAGATGGCGAAAGCCGTTGTCCCACGGTTTTTCCATCGCGACGAGCCCGACCTTCGAGATCGCCGTGCGGATGTGGCTGCCGAGTTCGCCGTCCATTGCCGCCCATACCTGGTTGTAATCCTTGAACGCGAAGCCGATGCCGTTGATCGCGGAGACCGGCACCAGCGTCGACAGCACCACGCCACCTTGAGTAAGGAAGTCGATGGCCCCCGAACGAACCTGCGACAGCATGTCGGTATCCGTTCCCATCTGACCGTTCGGGAAAATCTGCAACTCGACGCGGCCGCCGGTTTCTTTCTTGATGGCGTCCGCCGCTTCTTTTGCGCGGACATTGAGCGGATGGGACAGCGCCAGATTGTTCGCGTACTTCAGCTTGAACTGCGCGGTCTGGGCCCGGGCGAGCGACGAAAAGAAGCCGGTCCCGGTTGCCGCCACCGCGGCTGCTCCGAGGGTTTGAAGAAAGGTACGACGGGAATACGAACTCATTTTGTCTCGCTCCATGGAAAGGGAGGGCTGCATGACGCATTCGGCGGCGCCGCGGCGTTCTTTTTAGCGATTCGTCGGCTTCGCAAGTGCATGCGACAAATCATATTTCGCTGACACACACTCTAAAAGTGTTGACACTTAGCTGTCAAGGTGTTGATATAAGAAAAAGAGTGCATGCAAGAGCGCACCCCGGGAAAGCACCTAGGAAAGTCGGGGAATGTCCGCGATACCTATCAGGAGGAGGCAAATGGAACTAGAAGCGCACTACCGCGAGCACGGCTTGCTGCTCGGCGGTCGCTGGCAGGCCACGACGGCTGACAACGGCCAGCTTTCGATCAATCCGGCGACGGAACAGCGGCTGGGCTATATGCCGCTGGCTACGCAGGCACAGGTCACCGAGGCCATCGACGCCGCGACCGAGGCTTCGGCCGCAATGCGCAAGCTCACACCGTGGGAGCGCTCAGCGTTACTGCGCCGGGCCGCAACACTCATCCGCGAACGCACGCCGCAACTCGCACGAATCGTGGCGCTGGAAACCGGCAAGCCAATCGCGCAGGCCAGTGGGGAAGTTAACGCGTCCGCTGAGTCGGTCGACTGGTTTGCCGACGAAGCACGCCGCGTGTTCGGCATGTCATACGAAAGTCGCGTCAAGGGCGGACGGTATCTGGTGCATTACGAGCCGCTCGGCGTGGTCGCCGCTTTCACGCCGTGGAATTTCCCGCTGCTGCTGCTGGCCCGCAAGATGGGCCCGGCGCTGGCCGGCGGCAACGCGATCGTGATCCGGCCGTCAAACGAAGCGGCCGGCGCGACGATGGCACTGGTGCGCTGTTTCGTCGACGCAGGGTTTCCCGAGGGCGCGATCAATCTGGTGATCGGCAAAGCCGATGCGATTACGCCGACGATCATGGCCGATCCGCGCGTGGCGAAGATCAGCTTCACCGGCTCGGTGCCCATCGGCCGTCAGATCGTCGAAATGTCCGCGAAGACCCTCAAGAAGGTCACGATGGAACTCGGCGGCCATGCACCTGTGATCGTGCATCGCGACGCGGACATTGGCGCTTTCGCGCATCTCGCGTCGTTAGGCAAGTTCCGCAATGCGGGCCAGGTTTGCGCATCGCCGACGCGCTTCTATATCCACGAATCGATCTTCGACAAGACCGTGAAGGCGCTGGTCGAGCGTTCGGAATCGCTACGCGTCGGTGATCCGTTGCAGCAGAACACCGATCTCGGTCCGCTGACCACGTCGAAACGCCGCGAGGCGATCGAACGCCTCGTCGATGAAGCCGTGAGCGAAGGCGCCAGCGTGCTATGCGGTGGCCGGCGTCCATCGCAATTCGGCCGCGGCTGGTTCTACGAGCCGACGCTCGTCGCCAACCCCGCTCCGCACCTTGGTCTGATGAACGACGAGCCGTTCGGCCCGGTCGGCACGCTCACCCCGTTCACGACGATGGACGAAGCCATCACCGAGGCGAACCGGCTGCCGTTCGCGCTTGCGGCCTATGTCTTCACGCGCTCGATGCGCAACACGCTGGAAACCACCGAACGCTTGCAGGCCGGCGTGGTCGGCGTGAACACATTCGTGGCGTCGACGGCGGAGACGCCATTCGGCGGCAGCAAGGACAGCGGGTTCGGACGCGAAGGCGGCCCGAACGCGATCCGCGACTACATGGACACGAAATTCATCAACCTCGAACTGGCGAACGACGAGCCGCTCGACGCCACCGCCTGAATGGAATCCATGATGCAAAGCATCAAGAATCACGCAAAAGCGCAACTGGCCGCGGGTGAGCTGGCACTCGGCATGGGCCTGCGCCAGGCCCGCACCGTCGACATCGCGCAGATCGCGCAGACGGCCGGTTTCGACTGGCTGTTCATCGATATGGAACACAACTCGATGGACATCGACACGGCCGCGCAGATTTGCGCCGCCGCGCTGGTGGGCGGTGTGACGCCGATCATCCGGGTGCCAGGGCACGAGCCGTTCCACGCCACACGACTGCTCGATACCGGCGCGATGGGCATCGTGGTGCCGCACGTGAGTACGCCCGAACAGGCCGCGCGGATCGCCAATATGTGCCGCTTCCCGCCTGCCGGCGGACGGTCGATCCCTGGCATGCTGCCACAGGTCGGCTTCCAGTCTCTCCCGATCGCCGATGTGGTTCGCGCGATCAACGACGAGGTGCTGGTGGTGGCGATGATCGAAACCCGCGAAGGGCTCGAGAACGCCGACGCGATCGCGGCGGTGCCGGGCATCGACGTGCTGCTGGTCGGCGCGACCGATCTCGCGGCGGATCTCGGTATTACTGGGCAACTTGGCCATATGCGTGTGGCGGCCGCCATCGACGCCGTGTGCGCCGCATGTCACCGGCACGGCAAGGTGCCGGGCGTGGGCGGGGTGTACGACGAAGCACTGATGACCGCGTACGTGCGGAAAGGCGCGCGTTTCATTCTTAGCGGCTCGGATCTTGCGTTCCTGATGACGGGGGCGAAGTCGCGTGCGGGAATGTTGCGTGCAATTCCGCTCGGGCAAGTTGAAGAAGTCGTGGCGCAACGCAAGGTGTCCTGATCGGACAAGGAGGAGACAGAGTGAATCCCGAATACGCAGGCAATCTGGTCAACCGCCGCGACCTTAAACCGTATCTGAACGCCGATCAATTCGAGTTCCGTGATTCAGTGAATCGTGTGCTGACGCGCCATGCGTCGCCGGAATATGTCCGCCAGTGCGACGAAGAAAAGCGCTTCCCAGAGGAACTCGTGAAGGTGGCCGCCGAACAGGGCTGGTTCGGCATCACGCTGCCCGAAGAGTACGGCGGCGTCGGTGGCTATCTTGACATGGCCGCTTATCTGGAGATCGTCGCGTATCACACGATCGCGCTCGCGCGCTTCTGGAATGCGAACGTGAACATGGTGGGCGGCGCGCTGGCGCGTTTCGCGTCAGACGATATCAAGGGCGAGGTGTTGCCGAAGCTGGCTGAAGGCCGTGCCTTTTTCGCCTTCGCCCTCAGCGAAAACGGCTCCGGCTCGGATGCTGCCTCGCTGACGACGCGCGGCGTGTCTGACGGAAACGACTTCATATTGGACGGCACCAAGATGTGGATTTCCGGCGCGATGCAGGCCGACTATATCTTGACCGCTGTGCGCACCAATCCAGAAGCGAAGAAGCACGACGGGATCAGCCTCTTTCTGGTACCTAAAGAATCCAAAGGCCTGACGATCAATCCGATCGACCTGCTGGGCGGCCACGCCATTCGCACCTGCGAAGTGGTGTACGACGGCGTCCGTGTCCCCAGGGAAATGATTGTGGGCGGCCTGCACGTGGGCTGGAAAAAGCTCACCACGGTGCTGTCAAAGGAGCGCATCGCGTTGTCGGCGATGTGTGTGGGTGGCGCGCAGGCGGCGATCGATCTTGCGCGCTGGTATGCGAACGACCGCAAGCAGTTCGGGCAGTCGATCATCGATTTCCAGGCGGTGTCGCACCTGCTCGCCGACATGCAGACGCGCGTGGATGCCGCCCGCATGATGGCATTTCGCGCGGCGAAGCTGCTCGACGAAGGCGAAACGTGCGACGTGGAGTCATCGCAGGCGAAGTATCTCGCATCGGATACGTACGTGCAGGTCGCCACCGACGGCATCCAGATCATGGGCGCCAATGGCTACTCCGCCGAATACGCGATGCAGCGCCATTACCGCGAAGCCAAGATGTTCCAGATCTTCGGTGGCACCAATCAAATCCAGCGCAACATCGTGGCGCGCGCGCTTAAATCGTAAGCGGAGACAGACGTGACGGCAGTTCAGACATTGGAGAAACTCGGCTTTGGCGTCGACTACGCGCAAGCCGACGTAGTAGTGGTTGGCGGTGGCGGCGCGGCTTCGCGTGCGGCGGTGTCGGCGGCCCAGGCGGGTGCGAAGGTCCTCCTGCTGGCAAAGGCGCCGGTCGGGCAGGGCGGCAGCACGGTGCACGGCGCGAGCGAAATCATGAGCATGGGAGCGGCCGGCTATGGCAGCGCCGACGACAGCGCCACGATGCATTACGAAGACACGATGCGTCCGGCGGGCGGCTTCATCGACCGCGAGCTGGTGCGCGTGCTGGCGGAGGGCGCACCGAAGCGCATTGCTGACCTGATCGAACTCGGCGTGCCGTTCGACCGCATCAGCGATGGCTATAAACTCATCCGCAGCGACTTCGGCACGTATGCGCGCGCTCTCGGCGTGAAGGGCAAAACCGGCAAAGCCTTCGTGAGCGCGCTCGCGGACGAAGCCAGGAAGCTCGGCGTCGAGACGCGTCAGCCGGTGGCGCTGATCGACCTTCTGCGTGTTTCAAGTGGGCGCGTGAGCGGCGTGGTTGCGATGGATCTGGCTCTGCGTCGGCTGCTGGTGGTTTCCGCGGGCGCCGTTGTGCTTGGCACCGGCGGTGCGCACGGTCTGTTCTCGCAGCAAGTCTCGACAGCAGAAATGACCGGTGACGGCCAGGCCATCTGCTTCCGCCATGGCGCCGAACTTGTGAACATGGAGTTCCACCAGTTCGGGCCGGCGATGGTGCACCCTTACGTGCAACTCTTCAGCAAGTCCTGCTTCATCCTGCATCCGAGGATGCTCAATCGCGACGGTCATGAATTCCTCGCGGACTACCTGCCGGCAGGCGTGACGCCCGAAGCCGCGATGGACGAGAAAGTGTTCCCGTTCACGATCTCGAATGAATCGCGCTACATCGATATCGCGATCGCAACGGAAATCGCCCAGGGCAGAGGTACGGAACGCGGTGCGGTGCACTTCTCGTTCGCCGACATCCCAGAGGAGCGGTTGGCGGCCACAATTCCGAACACCCTGCGCTGGATGCGCGCGAAGGGACTCGACCCGAAGCGCGATCCGCTCGACGTCGGGATTGCGTTCCAATGCCTGAACGGTGGCGTGCGGATGACCAACACCGACGCGATGTCGACCATCGAGGGGCTGTTCGTAGTAGGGGAACTCGCGGGCGGCGTGCGTGGCCCGGATCGTCCGGGCGGCAACTCGCTTGCCGAAGGTCAGGTTTTTGGTCATCGCGCAGGCGTCGGCGCGGCCGCGTTTGCGCGCGAAAGTGGCGCGCCGGGGAAGCCCGACATAACGCCGCTCGCAACGCGCCTCGGAACAGCGCTAAAACCGAATGTCTCGTTCGACGCTCAACGTATCGCCTCCGATCTGCGCGCGGCGATGCAGGCGCATTGCCTCGTCGAGAAGACGGAAAGCGGTCTGAACATCGCGTTAGCCGCCGCTCGCGAGGCGCGCGCGCAGTTCGCCGCGGGCGGCGCTGCCACGCCGCCGCAAGCGATCGATGCGTTGACGATCGACAACATGGCGACCACTGCCGAAGTCATCTTGCAGGCGTGTATCGAGCGGCGCGAATCGCGCAGCAGCCACTACCGCACCGACTTTCCCCAGCGCGACGACGCCCGTTTCGGCCATGCGTCGACCATCACGCGTGGTGAGGCCGACCCGTTCCGTCTCGCCTTCGACGTGCTCGATTACCCGCGTGCCGAATTCACGGACGCATCGCATTTGCAGGCGGCAAATCATGGATAAGAAACAAGTCGGCCCGTTGTCGGGCTATCGCATTCTCGATCTCACCGTCATGACCGCGGGCCCGGTCGGTACCGTGCTGCTTGCCGACCTCGGCGCGGACGTGATCAAGATCGAGGAGCCGAAGGCCGGTGACCTCTCGCGCAATCTCGGCAATCAATTCGTCGAAGGCGAAAGCGTGCAGTTCCTCTCGCAGAACCGCAACAAGCGCAGCATCCGCCTCGACCTGAAGTCGCCGAAAGGACGCAATGCATTTCTGCGCATGGCAGAGCAGGCGGATGTTGTCGTCGAAAACTTCCGGCCGGGCACGGTGGATCGGCTCGGCATCGGCTACGAGGCCGTGAAGGCGTGCAATCCGAAAATCGTCTACGCAAGCGTGTCGGCGTTCGGACAAAGCGGTCCCTACGCCGCATGGCCCGCGAACGATCCGATCGTGCAGGCCGTGGCAGGTCTCATGGACATGACGGGCGAAGCCGGCGGCAATCCGGTTCGCCTCGGAGCGCCGTTGCCCGACTTCGGCGCGGCTGCGCTGCTCGCGTTTGGTATCTCGGCGGCGTTGTTGCATCGCGAACGGCATGGCGAAGGCCAGCGCATCGACACGTCGCTGCTGTCGGCTGCGCTTTTCAGCACCATCCCGCGCGACGGCGAGACGCTGAGAAGCGGCAAAGCGCCCGAGCGTCTCGGTAGCGGCCATCCGACGATGGTGCCGTACCGCAACTATCAGGGCTCCGATGGCCGTTATTTCTTTGCGGCCTGCTTCACCGAGAAATTCTGGCAGAACCTTTGCCGCGCGTTGGGCCGCGAAGAATTGCTGAGCGATGAACGCTTCATCGGCAACACCGCGCGGACTGCGAATCGGCATGCACTCGACGTGATCCTCGAGCAGCACTTTCTGCTGCATACCGCGGAATACTGGGTAGCGCATCTGAGCGCCGCGGACGTGCCATGCGCGATCGTGCAGGACTATCACACCGCGCTGACGCAGGACCCACAGATCGCGCATAACAATGCGGTCGTCGAGATTGAGCATCCGGTCGCGGGCAGGGTAACGAACATCGCGAGTCCGGTGAATTTTCACGGCAGCCCCGTCGCCTACTGCCGTGCGCCGCCTACGCTCGGACAACATACGGCTGAAGTACTTGCCGAATTCGGCTTCGGCGAGGAGGAGATCGCAGCACTCGAAGGTCGCGAATTGGTCGCTGCCGGAGCGAAGTCATGAAATCGTACACAGCGGACTATGTGATCGTCGGCGCGGGGACGGCGGGCTGCGTGCTTGCAAACCGCCTGACCGAAGATCCGAACATCAAAGTGATTCTGGTCGAAGCCGGCGAGCGCGATCGTCACCCGTTCATCCACGTGCCGGCCGGCTTCGTGCGATTGCTCGATCATCCAACTGTGACATGGCGCTATCACACTCAGGCCGACGCCGAGACGAGCGGCCGTGCAATCCTGTTTCCGCGTGGACGCGGACTCGGGGGGTCCAGCGCGATCAACGGCCTGCTATATGTGCGCCCGTTCGCGGAGGATATCGATAGCTGGGAGCAGTCGGGCGCGAATGGCTGGAACTTCGACAACTGTCTGCCGTTTTACAGCCGCTCCGAAACGTGGACCGAGGGCAGCAGCCCGCAACGAGGCACTCACGGTCCGATCCAGGTCAGCCGGGTGAACAACCCGCCGGAGATTTGCGGTGCGGTCGTCCAGGCCGCCCAGAAGACGGGTCTCGATTTCGTCGATGATCCAAACCGCGACACGCGCGGTCCGTCGATCTGGTACTACCAGCAAACGCGCGACGGACGTCGCCGGTCGAGTGCAGCGCGCGGTTATCTACGGCCGGCAATGGCGCGGCCGAATCTTACGGTGGTGACCGGCCTTCAGGTGTCCAGGCTCGAGATGAACGGCACCCACGTGAGCGGCATCAATGGGACGACGAGCGCGGACATTCCGGTGCAGATTCGCGCGACCCGCGAGGTGATTCTGAGCGCGGGTGTGATCGGCACGCCGAGGCTGCTCGAAATGAGTGGCATCGGCGACAAGGATGTGCTGGACAATGCAGGCATTAAAACGCGGATCGCGTTGCCGGGCGTGGGCAACAATTTGCAGGATCACTATGTCGTTCGGCTCGGCTATCGGGTGCGCGGTGCGGGTACCGCGAACGAGCGCTCGCACGGACTTGCGCTCGCGCGCGAGATGATGCGCTACGTCGTGTCAGGGACCGGCGTATTGACCTATAGCGCGGCGATCGTCGGCGGCTTTGCACAGACTCGCCTCGCCACGCGTCCCGATGTGCAGTTCGTCATCGCACCAGGCAGCTTCGTCGCGGGACGGATTGGCGTGCTGGAGTCGGAGCCCGGTGTCTCGTGTGGCGTCTGGCAGATGCGCCCGGAAAGCCGTGGGCATGTGCACCTTACCAGCAGCGAGATCACGGCAGCGCCGACGATTGCACCGTCATACCTCAGCACTGAACTCGACCGTAACACGATGGTGGAAGGACTCAAGATTGGCCGGCGGATCTTCGCGCAGCCCGAGGTCGCCCGTTATATCGTCGATGAAACCGTACCGGGCCGTCAGGCCGAGACCGACGAAGCGCTGCTGCAATACGTGCGTGACAATGGCTCAACTGTGTACCACGCGGTTGGCACGTGCCGGATGGGCGATGACGCAATGAGCGTTGTTGATTCTGAAATGCGGGTGCGCGGAACGACAGGCCTGCGCATCGTCGATGGCTCGGTGATGCCGTCGATAACCTCGACCAACACCAATGCGACGGTGCTAATGCTGGCTGAGCGCGCAGCGGACATGATCCGTTCGCCGATGGCGGCGCACGCGGCGTCGACGTATTCGAAGGAGACGATATGAAACTGCTGGTGGGTGTAAAGCGAGTGGTCGACTACAACGTGAAGGTCCGCGTGAAATCGGACGGTACGGGCGTCGATATCGCGAACGTGAAAATGTCGATGAACCCGTTCGACGAAATCGCGGTGAAGAAGCCGTGCGTCTGAAGGAAGCGGGCGTCGCGACCGAAGTGATCGCCGTGTCGGCCGGTGTGGCGCAGGCGCAGGAAACGCTGCGCACCGCGCTCGCGATCGGCGCGGATCGCGCGATCCTGATCGAATCGAACGAAGACCTGCAGCCGCTCGCAGTCGCGAAGCTGCTCAAGGCGCTCGTCGACAGGGAGCAGCCGCAACTGGTGATCCTCGGCAAGCAGGCGATCGACGACGACTCCAATCAGACCGGCCAGATGCTCGCCGCGCTCGCGAATCTGCCGCAGGCGACGTTCGCGTCGAAGGTCGTCGTGGCGGACGGCAAGGCGACGGTGTCGCGTGAAGTGGACGGCGGCGCGGAAACGCTGTCGCTGACGCTGCCGGCCGTGGTCACGACCGATCTGCGCCTGAACGAGCCGCGTTACGTAACGCTGCCGAACATCATGAAGGCGAAGAAAAAGCCGCTCGAAACGTTCAAGCCCGAAGATCTCGGTGTGGATGTCACGCCGCGTCTGAAGACGCTGAAAGTCGCCGAGCCGCCGAAGCGCTCGGCCGGCGTGAAGGTGCCGGACGTGAAGACGCTGGTCGAGAAGCTGAAGACCGAAGCGAAGGTGCTGTGAGGAGACCCGAGAAATGACGAACCTGGTAATTGCAGAACACGACAATGCGTCGATCAAGGCCGCGACGCTGAACACGATCGCAGCGGCACAGAAGATCGGCGGTGATATTCACGTGCTGGTCGCGGGGCATAACGCGCAGGGCGCGGCCGATGCGGCCGCGAAGATCGCGGGTGTCAGCAAGGTGCTGCTCGCCGATGCGCCGCAACTCGCCGCAGGCCTCGCGGAAAACGTCGAAGCGACGGTCCTGACGCTTGTGCAAGATGCGGCGAAGCACTACACGCACATCCTCGCGCCGGCCACTGCTTACGGCAAGAACATCGCGCCGCGTATCGCCGCGAAGCTCGACGTCGCGCAGATCAGCGACATCACGGCAGTGGATAGCGCCGACACGTTCGAGCGGCCGATCTACGCCGGCAACGCCATCGCGATCGTGCAATCGGCTGATCCGATCAAGGTCATCACCGTGCGCTCGACCGGTTTTGATGCCGTCGCGGCCGAAGGCGGCAGCGCAGCGGTCGAGAAGATCGAAGCGGCAGCCGACGCCGGCCTCGCGCAGTTCGTGAGCCGCGAAGTGACGAAGCTCGATCGTCCGGAACTGACGAGCGCGAAGATCATTGTGTCGGGCGGCCGGGGTCTCGGCAATGGCGAGAACTACACCAAGATTCTGGAACCGCTGGCGGACAAGCTGAACGCCGCGCTGGGCGCCTCGCGTGCAGCAGTGGATGCGGGCTTCGTGCCGAACGACTATCAGGTCGGCCAGACCGGCAAGATCGTCGCGCCGCAACTGTACGTGGCTGTCGGCATCTCGGGTGCGATCCAGCACCTCGCCGGCATGAAGGACTCGAAGGTGATCGTCGCGATCAACAAGGACGCGGAAGCGCCGATCTTCAGCGTCGCCGATTACGGTCTGGTGGGCGATCTGTTTGAAGTTCTACCGGCCATAACTTCCAGCTTAGCCAGTCGATAAGGTGTCGCAAAAAGGGCGAGCATCCAGCTTTAAACCTGCGCATATATTGGTATGGCTGAACGAACGTCGGAAGGTCGATCCGCAGTTGCGCTTGCAGTCGCAGACTGGATGCTTAAAAGATTTGTTTGGTGGGGTGCGGGCAGCTTAAGCATTCATCGCGAAAAGTTTTCTTGCACTAAACCGCTGACGCGGTAGGGGTGAAAAGCGAGCGCCTATATCTGACTTTCCTCAGAGGTGGTAATCAGGCGCTGGATCATCAGCGAGGAGAAGCGGACGCTTCCAGGAGCAGTCTTCCAATATATGAATGCCCAGCCGGGCTTCATCATTGTTTCATGGAGGTGCTCCATGACGCCACTGCGTCAACGTATGTTACACGACATGCAGATCCGTAATCTCGCCGAGAATACTCAGCGATCCTATCTTCTTCAGGTTTCAAGCTTCGCCCGGCACTTCCGCCGTTCGCCCGAGTTACTGGGTCCCGAGGAGATACGGGCCTGGCTCATCTATCTTCGGGAAGAGCGCAAGCTAGCGCCCGCCAGTCTCCACCCAACGATCGGTGCACTGCGCTTCCTCTACCGCGTGAGCAGCACATCAGTACCGGCTTCGAGCAGATGAGTGGGGAACGCGTGCCTCAGCACATGCGGCGTAATCGGCTTCTGGATGTCGCTGCGCTGCCGTGCCCTGTCGCGGCAGTGGTAATCGGGTGTCCGGGGATGTCGCCCGGTCGTGGTGTCAAAGGCGTCGATGCAGGAGCTACGCGCGGTGACGTTCACGAACGTGGCGGTCCCAGGGGAGGTCCTCACGTCCGTGCTCAAGAAGCTCCCCCGTATCCGCTCGACTTGTTGCAACACCTGCATAGCGTGGTCCAGCGCCGTTAAGCCGACTGCGCTGGGCTGAACACCTCGGCGTCCGCGCTCGAACAGCGGCACCCCAAGCTCGAGTTCCATACCTTGGACTCTTGCGCCTGCCGCCGCCAGAGACAAGCCTGCCAGTTGGGCACCCCCGGTTATGCTGCCCGAATCAGTAATGCAGATTAGCAGTTGCAGGTCGCTCAAATCGAACCGCATCCATTCGGCTCCTAGTCACCGCCGGCCTCTCGTGGGCCCACGGCTTGGCGCTTTCGAACGCAGCCGCAGCACGGAAGATGTCTGTTTCACAATTGATCTTCGCTACCATTTGCAGGCCTACGGGCAAGCCTCCGGAGGTGAATCCAACTGGAATCGACGCGGCAGGTTGGCCCGTGAGGTTGAATGGATAGGTGTAATACTGCCAAGTGCAAAGGTTGCGTCCTTCTGGCTGCCCTGGTACGTCAACGTTGATGTCGCACGCCGGAATTGGCATGGTCGGCGACAAGAGCAGATCGAATGGCTCGAAGAAGGACCGGACCTTCTCGCGGAACTCATACCGTTCGAACACTTTTTCGTAATATTGCAGCAGGCTTTGGTCCAATGCATTGTCCAGGACCCTGGCTACTGATTTGTCGAGTAGTTCGCGCGATTCCAGCAAGGTTTTTCTCAAGCGCGTTCCCACGCCGGCATAAAACTCAGCCGTCCAGAGGTCGGCGGGATCACTCCCGATTCCTTCCTCCAGAATTACCACTTCACAGCCCATGTCTTCAAACAACCTCAACGCCGACTCGGCGATGCTTACGACGTCAGAATCTGCCTTTGCGTATCCAAGGGTCGGACTCCACGCGATGCGCATCCGTTCAACAGGTTGTTCGCACGCTCCAAGGAAATCCGGCACCGTGCCAAGCTGCGAAAATGGATCGCGACGGTCACCGCCAGAAATCGCGGTGAGGAGCAACGCTGCGTCGCGTACCGTGCGAGCGAGCGGGCCGACATGTCCCAAAGTGGGCGTTGCGGATGCAGGGAAAACCGGCACGCGTGCGAACTGAGGCTTGATCCCGAAGAGTCCGCAGAAGGAGGCGGGGGCACGGATTGATCCGCCGCCATCCGTACCCAGGGCGAACGGCGTAATGCCTGCAGCAACGCTGGCTGCTGCGCCGCAGCTCGAGCCGCCTGGCGTCTTGGAGAGGTTCCATGGGTTTCGCGTAATGCCGGTAAGAGGGGAGTCTCCGACGGCTTTGCAACCGAACTCGCTAGTAGTCGTCTTACCGACGATGCATGCGCCCGCTGCCTTCACGCGTTCAACCGAAGGTGCGTCATAGGCGGCAATGTTCGCCTCCATTGCTAGAGAGCCGAAGGTCTGACGAACACCGTCTACTGCAATGAGGTCCTTGACCGAAATCGGGAGGCCGTGCAACACGCCAAGCGTTTCGCCTCTCATGACCGCTTGTTCCGCACGGCGGGCGCTGTCAAAGGCGAGTTCCGGCGTCAAAGTTGCGAAGCAGTTCAGTTCAGGCTCGAGCGCGTCGACGCGCTCGTAGACCTGTTTCAAAAGTTCGACCGGAGAGACTTGCTTTTTCGCAATCGCGTCTCGCATTTCGAGCGCGGTAGTGAAATGAGAGGAATACACTTCGTAGCACCTTCTTGCTTAAACCATGACGATGCCGTGCCTTACCGCGTCGGCGCTACTTGTGATGCATGCGCTAAAAGCTGTAGTGATGCTTTCTCGTGCAAGATTTTTTCCGATGATGACGAGACGCGTCTCATGAACCCCGCGAGGCCACGCGTCTGCATAGGTGAGCGGGCTGAAAATGTCCTGCACACCCTGCAGGATGATCGGACGGTCAGCGCCCGGGAACTTGATTAGCCCCTTGACTCGATAGAGATTGCCCCCGTAGTCCTGGGTGAGTTGGGTCAGGAAGGCGAGGAACCTTTCATAGTCAACCGCCTCAGACTCCCGGAAACTCACCGAGGAGACGTCAACATGGTGGTGCGGATCATGATGGTGGTGCGCACCAGAGCCGCATAAAGCGCGGTGGTCCTCCTCCGACGCGTGGTACGAATCACTGTCTACGCCAATCCAGTTGGTGACCGACGTTTCCCGAGTGCTTGGATCGAATAAGCCAAGGTCGAGCAGCTCGACCGGGGCCACGTCGCCGAAGCTAACTGTCTTCTTTGCAGCGATGGGGTTCAGCGCCTCGACCAGTGAGACGGCCGAGCGGTACTGTTCGACATCTACCAGATCGCGCTTGTTGAAGATGATCTTGTCAGCCAGCGCAATCTGGCGCTCCGCTTCTGGCGCGTTCTGCAACTGGTCTTCCACATGTCTCAGGTCAACCAGCGTTACGATTGCATCGAGACGGTATGTGAGATTCAGCGACATATCCGTGTAGAACGCCTGTGCGAGCGGGAGAGGATTCGCAATTCCGGTCGTCTCAATAAGGACGCGATCAAAGTCAACCTTGGGTTCGGCCAGGGCCGCCTTCCGCATATACAGCTTGTATAACGCTTCCATCAGGTCGTCTTTGCTCGAGCAACAGATGCAGCCGTTACTCAGCTCCAACATGTCCTCGGACGCACGGGTGATGAGATCCCCGTCGATGCCGATTTCGCCGAACTCATTCACAATGACCGCGACCTTCCCGGAGTCGCGGCTTGAAAGGATGCGGTTGACCAGCGTCGTTTTGCCCGCGCCAAGGAAACCTGTCAGGAGCGTTATAGGGATTCGTTGATCGTTGTCAGCGTCGGTGTTCATCTTCAGGCCTGGTCAGTTGCTTGGTTTGCGGGCGGGACCCCTAGCAAGTCCCCGTGAGAAGTGCTCAAAACATCAGTCCAAGACGAATCAATCGTTCAGCACGGCCCAGGCCCGCACTGGCGATCCGCTTCCATTTTGGATCTTCAGCGGCGGCCCGTAGAACATGAATTCACCCTTGCCGACCAGCTCTTCGAGATTCACGAGCCATTCGTAGTGGGTGATGCCACGGTCGCGGCACACGCGGTGGCTCGGAAACAGGTTATGCGACGGTTTGTCAGTGGAAGGTCCCTCCACGCCGTGGAGTTTCGAGCCGCGATCCGCAAGCCAATGCGTGGCTTCCGCGGTAAGTCCTGGATTACTCCATACGACTTTCAAGTCCGGGTAGTGGCGTTTGTGCAGACCCGTGTTCATGAGCACGATGTGTTCGTCGATCTTCACCCCCGCCTTTTCTTCCGCTTCTTCGAGGTCTCGGACGTCAATGTCGCCCAAATCGGGGATGTGCGTCATGTCGAGGCACACCGCTTTCCCCATGAACATCGACAATGGCATCTCGTCGACCGGCGCACCATTGGGGTTGGTGTGGTAGAAGGCATCAACGTGCGTAGCGATGTGGTCCAGCGTGCTGATGAAGGTGGTCGCAAAAGTCATCGGGTCCTCAGGCACGCCCATACCCATCGAGAGCGACTTCTCGTGGGTGAGGTGAGGCGCAATGATGGGGCGTTGAAACAACTTGTGCGCCGGCATGTTGTCGGAAAGAGTCAATGTCAAATCTACGATTCGCTGCGCCATGGTAAGTCTCCCTTTAGATATGTCTGCGTCCTGAGGCTGATGAGGACGGCAAATGATTTTCAACGTCTTGAACAGCTGCTCAGGCCCAATCCGCAATACGGACTTCCAGAGCAAATTTTGGATTCGAGCGGTGCTCGATTACCCCAGGATAGTGCTCAGCGAGACTGCTTAAGCCGCTGATAAATCGATTTTGTCCCTTCGATACAACCATAACCTCGCAAATTTCAAACAACAACAGCGCAGCCTCAAAAATGAGTCCGCTTTGTGGACTATTTGGGTGTAGCATGATTGCTTTGATGGACGCACCACGCCATGAACACTGAGAGCCAAGCGTCAGCGATGAGCAAAGGATCGGGAACGCAGAGCATCGAACGCGCTGCTCGAATCTTGCGAGAAATCGCTTCATTCAGCGTGCATGGGTTGCGCCTATCAGACTTGGCCACTCAATTGAAGCTGGAAAGGCCAACAATCCATCGAATCCTAAGTTGTTTGGTGCGGGAAGGGCTGGTGATGCAGCACCCACAATCGCGTCGGTATCTCCTCGGCCATAACTTGTACGAGCTCGGCTTGACAGCGGCAACACAATTCAAATTGCAGGCAATCTGCGAGCCTTCGATGAAACGGATTGCCGAATCAACGGGGGATATTGCGTTTTTGACGATTCGTAGCGACTCTGATGCAATCTCGATAGCAAGAGTTGAGGGCGGCCAACCCGTGACGGTGCCCGCTATACAGATTGGCGTGCATCGACCGCTGGGAGTGGGCGCCGGCAGTCTAGCGCTGTTGATGCTCCTTCCCGACGACGAAATCTCTCGAATTTGCCACGCCAACGCAAAGCGGCTCTTCACCTATGGTCGATTGTCAGTACCCTCGTTACTCAAGATCGTGAAGCACTCTCAAGACATGGGCTATGCCACGCATGACAGCAGTCTCATCCCGGGGCTCAGCGGAGTGGGGACAGTGATTCGTGACAGCGGGGGTGCGCCGCTTGCCGCGCTGAGCGTGACTGTGTTGGCCGAAAGCTTGCCGGCCGCTCGGCAGCAAGAGCTCATTTCATTGCTGCGAACGGAGTCTCGCATTATCCAGAACCTCGTGCATCAGGCTAACCTCGACATCTCTGACTTGCGCGGTCGTGTCTGAAGGAGTTGATGGAGGTCGAGGCGGTCTTCCGCTTCGGGCACAGGAAAAGAAGTCCAACTAGAGAGGAAAGGGCATTGTCGACTTTCTGAACTGGGGGAGGCGGGCAGGAATCGGGTCGGGGAGAGCAACTGGGCTATTGCTCAATCTCGAAGGAGACGAGTCTGCTGGTGAGCCCCTAACACCGATGAGGTGTCAAAGCGCAGGCGCGGCGCACTGCTGGTCGTTGCTCCCGCGCCTGCTTTCACACTAAGATGTTATTCGATTGCTGCGCTGTAGCGGCCGAGCTCCTGTGCTGCGACCAAGCTCGGCTCGTGCACCGGTTCGCTCCAAGTATGCTCTTCCGGATCAACGTGACGCGTGGCGAAGATCAGCAAGCCGGAGAGAAAACAGGGAACTGCACCGAAGAACAGGCCGGCGTGAAGCCAATCACTTCCGGAGCTAAGCGCGGCGGTGATGCCGAGACCCGCCAAGATCGCTCCAATCGGGCCCATTGCATGGACAATGGCGCTGCCGGTGCCTCGGATAGCCGTCGGATAGCTCTCACCGATGAAAAAGAGCGCAGCTGCGTACGGGCCGTTCAGAAAGAACAGGCCGAGACTGTAGAGTCCGACGACCACGTAGAGGTCGTGTGGGCCGTAGAGCATCCCTGCAAAAGCGAAGCCCCCGAGCATCCAGCCAAGAGCCAGCGTGTTTCGACGGCCGATCTTGTCGCCGATGAAGCCGTGCGAAAGGTAACCGACGTAGCCGACGACGTTGGACAGGACGAGAATCAGGAGAGAGTTCTCAAAGGAAACGTGGTGGACTTGAGTCAGGACAGTTGTACCGAGCACGCCAAAAACTTGAATCGCGGACCAGTTGAGGAGCAAACCACCACCGAGAACGAGCGTCGGACGCAGAGACTCCCCGCGGAAGGCCGCCCAGACGCCCGCCGACGAATGCTGCTCGTAGTCGATCCCGTGGCGCTCCGCGATCTTGCGTGCAGCAGCCTCTTCACCGCGGTCCCGAAGCTCCTTCACATGTTTGTGCAGAAGAAACTGTGGGCTTTCCTTCAGGCGACGGGTCATGAAGAAGATGACGATGGCCGGAAAAGTGGCAAAGACAAAGCAGCCTTGCCAACCTATGCGGGGCAGCAGCAATGCCGTGAGACCGGCTGCGACCAGCGCACCAATCGGCCAGCCACCCTGAACCAAGCTATAGATGAAGCCCTTCCGCTTGTTGAGGCGAGCATCGTTAGCAGCGGTGTAGAGTTCATTGAGATAGGTTGCGTTGACCGTCTCCTCGGCGTATCCGAGACCAGAGAGCGACCGAATCAAAATCAGAGGCCAGCGCCCGAGCGATCCGCCGACCACGGTCAACCCGGAGCAGACCGCAGCGCCTGCGACGGTGAACAGCAAGCTATTTTTTCGTCCCGCTTTATCGAGAATTGGCCCGATTACGAAAGCAATCAAAGCGGTTCCCGCCGCAACCAGGGTTGCGATTTCTGCCTGCTCGGCGGCATCCCACTTGTAGTGGGAACCGATTTCTGGAAGAAGGGTGCCGAACAGAATAAAGTCATAGACCGCAAACACCCAAGCGAAGAAAGCAACAATGGTCGCTCGCTTTACATCACTGGGCAGTATCGGATCGACCCGAAAATCGTTCGATTGGGGATTTTTGAACTTAGCCATTTTGGACTAACTCCTTCGCCTCGCGGAAAAAGTAAGCACGTTCTTCAGGTTTTCAAAAGTACTACTGATATTGAAGACCGGTGGTTGGTACGGAGAGGGTCAGCGAGCCGCAACTCGAGCGGTTGAACGCTTTGGTTACGGCCAGCGGTTAAATCATGTAGTCGCCGCCATTCGGGTTAATGGTTGCCCCCAAAAAGTAGGAGCCGGCGTCGGATGCAAGTAGCACAGCCGCAGGTGCGATTTCGTCGACGGAGGCTGCTCGGCCGATCGGGAGTTCCGCAAGTTTTGCGCGCCGGAACGTTTCCGGGAGGCTGCGGAACAGCTCCGTGTCCACAGGTCCTGGGCAGATGGCATTTGCAGTAATCCCTTGGTCAGCCACCTCGTACGCGAGCGAACGCGTGAATCCAATCACGCCTGCCTTGGCTGCAGCGTAGTGGGAGAGCTCTTTCGCCCCTTTATGGGCGAGTTGAGAGCTGATGTTGATGATCCGCCCGTGCTTCCGTTCGCGCATTCCGGGAAGGACGGCGCGAGTGCACAGAAAGACACTGCGCAGGTTAATCAACATCATGCGGTCCCACATGTCCGTCGGCATGTCTACGACATAGGACGCTGATTCGATTCCCGCATTGTTCACAAGGATATCGATGCGCCCAAGTGCGAAGATGGCGGTCTCTACTGCTGCGTTGATTTGCGATTCGTCACCGACATCCGCAGAAATGGCCACGCCTTTCACGCCGAGGTCCCTGATTCGCGCTGCGGTCTGCTCCGCGTCTTCTTTCCGTCGGTCGAGTACCGCTACCTCGGCACCTTCTTTCGCGAACGCCATGGCGATAGCTTGACCGATGCCGCGCGCGCCCCCTGTGACTAGCGCTGTCTTTCCAATTAGGCTGCTCATGCTTGGCCTCCAATATGAATAGGATGAGTTGCGAGCTGCGACTTAGTGACTTTGGATGACAAGTCCGCCATCGACCGTGATCGTCTGCCCCGTAAGGTATCGAGCCTTGTCCGAGACCATGAATGTGATGACGTCGGCCATGTCTTCCGGTTCGCCTACGCGACCAAGCGGGATAGAACCCGAAACCTGGTCGAGGCCTGCAGCGCCGAGCGAGTGCTGTTCGGAGAGCGCTTGGGCGGTGCGGATGAAGCCGGGCGCCAGCCCGTTGACTCGGATTCCGTGACGGCCGAGCTCGACTGCAAGACCGCGCACAAGCCCAACTACGCCCGACTTGGCAGCTGAGTAGTGGGCATGCTCATCCCAACCGTAGGCGACGCCCATAATCGACGAAACGGCCACGATATTGCCGGCTCCCTTGTTTTTCATGCCCGGCAGAGCAGCCCGGATGATGCGGAACACACCCTTCAGATCAATGTCCATCGTGTGGTCCCACTTTTCGTCGGTCAATTCATCCAGCGGGACCTTATGCGCGATGCCCGCGTTCGCGATGACGGAGTCGAGCGCACCATACTGCTCTTCGACGGTCGCGACGATTTCATTGCATGCCGCGGTATCTCGAACGTTCAGCGGGTAGAAGTCAGCTTTGCCTCCGGCTTCACGAATCTCTGCCGCGACTGCCTGTCCCTCAGCCTGAAGAACGTCGGCAAGTATGACCCTGTAATCGAGAACGCCAAATGCTTTCGCCGTGGCGCGACCGATCCCGATCCCGGCGCCTGTGATCAAAACGACTTTCTCGTCCTCGTTGGTACTGTTACTCATTGTGGAGTCCTAATTATGGTGTGTTTTCAATCGGGCAATTTAGTGGCCGCTGCGTGTACATCTTGGGCGGGATCGCTGCGTTGGCGCAGTCTTGGTCGGCCGTCGTCTTACATGAGGTCAACTATAGAGGCGTCACAGTTGTTTGCAACAGCGCCGAAAACAAACGATTCCGCAATGTGGACAAGAGTACAAACCCCGATACCTCTGGCTTTTGCTTCGCCGGAATCAGGAATCCGGCGCAGATTTGGTGCATGGATAGTAGCTAAGTTGCTGATTTTAGGTGCACAAATCTCTTCATTGGTGCGTTGAGTGCGTCAACGGATGTAGAGAGCGCTCAGCCGTTGGCTAACTCAGAAGCCGGAGATATCCACGATATGGAGGGCGCGGCGCGAAGCAGGCGCAGGCGGCAGTGGAAAGGTGAGGGAGCGAATCAAGCCTGCGATCCCAGCGAAACGTAAGTCGGTCCCCAGCACTTCGCGTGCCCCGGCGGGGAGATCCGGGGCGTTCAGCCATGCGGCCAGCTGGGCCCAGGGTAGTTGACAACGGACGGGCGGTGACGTTGCAACGGCATGTATTCCATAATCGTATAGATAAAGCATTATTCTTCATTATAAAGGCATGTCAATCGCCGCTAGTATGCAGAGTCCTGGCTGCGCCCCCGCGTGAACCCGACAGGCGCACGGCGTCCATTCGCCGTCTCGCCGCGCTGGGCCGATGCGGAAGGGCCGAACCAACCATTCACTGATGCGCAGCGTCGTCGACGGCGAGGCGAGCGTGTGAGGAGGAGACTCGATCGTGAAAATGACCTTTCGCTGGTATGGCGACACGGACCCCGTGCCGCTCGCTTATATCCGCCAGATCCCCGGCATGGTCGGGATCGTCTCGGCGATCTATGACGTGCCTGTGGGCGAGGTGTGGCCGATCGACAGGATCCTGTCGCTGAAGGAGAAGATAGAGGCTCACGGCCTGACGCTGGAAGTGATCGAAAGCGTGCCGGTGCACGAGGACATCAAGCTCGGCAAACCGACGCGCGACACGCTCATCGCCAACTACGGCCTGACGCTGCGTAACCTCAGCGCCTGCGGCGTAAAGGTGGTCTGCTACAACTTCATGCCGGTTTTCGACTGGACCCGCACCTCGCTGGAAATGCCCCTGCCCGATGGATCGACGACGCTCGCGTTCGACACGCAAGCGATCCGCGAGCTCGACGTCAGCCAGGGTATCCAGCTGCCCGGCTGGGACGCGAGCTATCGGCCCGAGCAGTTGAGAGCCCTGCTGCGCGACTACGAAGCGCTTGACGAGGCCGGTCTCTGGGCCAATCTCGACTACTTCCTGCGCGCGATCATTCCGGTGGCCAAAGAAGCCGGCATCAAGATGGCGATCCACCCCGACGATCCACCACGGCCGATTTTTGGGCTGCCGCGCATCGTAAAGAATCGCGCGGACCTGCAGCGCGTGCTGGCTATCGTCGACGATCCCGCCAACGGCCTGACGCTGTGTTCTGGGTCGCTGGGCGCGGACCTGCAGAACGATATTCCGGCACTGGTGCGCGAGTTCGGCGCGCGTGGCCGGATTCATTTCGCGCACCTGCGTAACGTGCAAACCAATGCCGCAGGCGACTTTCATGAGACCTCGCATCGTTCGGCCGACGGCTCGCTCGACATGGCGGAAATCGTCAAAGCCTATTTCGAAACCGGCTTTGAAGGCTATGCAAGGCCGGACCATGGGCGAATGATCTGGGGCGAAACGGGCCGCGCCGGCTATGGGCTGTTCGATCGCGCGCTGGGTGCGGTCTACCTGAACGGCATCTGGGAAGGCCTCGCCAAACATCCGGCCTATCATGCGGCTGAGTAATGCCGCCGTGGCTTCGCTCGCGGCGCGCGCCGCTGGCGAAATCGTCGTTCCCACCTACGATCGCGCGAGCCTTGCACCGGGCATCGTTCATCTGGGCCTCGGGGCGTTTCATCGCGCGCACCAGGCCGTGTACACCGAGCATAGGTTGCGCGCTGGCGATCACCGCTGGGGCATCGTCGGCGTGTCGTTGCGGCGTGCGGACACGTCGGAGGCGCTCACTGCGCAGGATCATCTGTATGCCGTGGATGTGCGCGACGGCACCGCGGATTCGTTCCAGGTGGTCGGTGCACTGATCGCTTCGCTGGTCGCGCCGCAGTCGCCCGCCGCCGTGCTCGATGCGATGACCGATCCGCGCTGCCATATCGTCAGCCTGACGATCACCGAGAAAGGCTATTGCCGCAATCCGGCCAGCGGCGCGTTGCAGTTCGATCATCCCGAGATTGTTCATGATCTGCGCGAGGCTGCCGCGCCGCGTAGCGCGATCGGCTTCGTCGTGCGCGCGCTGGCGCTGCGTCGCGCGGGCGGTTTTCGCCCGTTTACCGTGCTGCCGTGCGACAACCTGCCGTCCAACGGCGACACGATGCGCGAGTTGACGTTGGCGTTCGCGCGCGAAGCGGATCCTGCGCTGGCCGACTGGATCGAGGGAGAGGGCGCGTTTCCCAACACGATGGTGGATCGGATCGTGCCGCTCACCACCGACGCCGATCGCAGGCGCGTAGCGAAGCAACTCGGTGCCGACGATGCGTGGCCGGTGATGACCGAACCGTTTTCGCAATGGGTGATCGAGGACCGCTTCGCGGGGCCGCGGCCGGCGTGGGAGCGCGCAGGCGCGACGCTCGTGGGTGACGCGCGTCCCTATGAGCAGGCCAAATTGCGGATGCTGAACGGCGCGCATTCGGCGCTCGCGTACCTCGGGTCGCTGATCGGCTACGACACCGTCGATCAGGCGATCGCGGCGCCGGCCGTGCGGAACTTTGTCGAAAGCATGTTGCGCGACGAGGTGGAGCCGACGCTGTCGCGCCCCGCTTTGGCCAGCTATCGCGCTGAACTGTTCACGCGTTTTCGCAACACTGCGCTCGATCACCGCTTGCAACAGATCGCGACCGACGGCTCGCAGAAACTGCCGCAGCGCTGGCTGGAAAGCGTGCGCGCCAACCTGAAAAGCGGCGCGCCGACCGAACGTCTCGCCTTTGCGTTGGCCGGCTGGATCGCGTACCTGAGCGGTCAGGACGAGACAGGCCGCACCTACGCCATCGCGGACCCGCTCGCCGGCACACTGGCCGAGGCGGTCCGCTCGACCTTGCACGCGGATGCCATCGATGCGGTACAAACACTGTTCGAAATCGAGTCGATTTTCGGATGCGATCTGCGCGCACAGCCGCGCTTCGTCACGCAGGTCGCACGCCATCTGGCGGCGATTCGCGCACAAGGCGTCGTCAAAGCCATGGACGCCTGTACCGCTTCACGGCCATGCACGCAGCCGCAGCGACCGCCGCGTTCTGGCGAGTAGCAGCCCTAAATAACCGGAGGAACACATGAGCGAACTGCTCGTCAAACCGTCAAAGCACGCCGAAGATGGCCAGATCATCCATATCACGCCGACGAGCGCCGGCTGGAAATACGTCGGCTTCGATGTTTTCGACCTGAAGGTTGGCGCCACGGTCACACAGGAGACGGGCGATCGCGAAGTCGTGGTCGTGCTCGTCAGGGGGCACGCAACAGCCGGTTGCGAAGGGCTCGCGAGCCGCGCGATCGGCGCTCGGATGTCGCCGTTCGATGGCGCGCCGTGGTGCATGTACGTGCCCCCGCATACGCGCTACACGATCGTGGCCGCGGACGACGTCGAACTCGGCGTCTGCTCCGCGCCCGCGAAGGGTGGCCTGCCGCCGCGCTTCATTGCACCTGACGAGGTCAGGCAGGAAACCCGTGGCGCTGGCGCCAATCTGCGTCACGTGCGCCACATCCTTCCGGAAACCGAGCCGGCGGAGAGCTTGCTGGTGGTGGAATCGGTGACGCCGGCGGGCAACTGGTCGAGCTACCCGCCGCATCGGCATGATACCGACAATGGCGAGCAGCAGACCTATCTCGAGGAAACCTATTACCACCGCGTCTCGCCGCCGCAGGGCTTCGCGATTCAGCGCGTCTATACCGACGATCGCAGTCTCGACGAAACGCTCGCGGCGTACGACAAGCATGTCGTGCTGGTGCCGCGCGGCTATCACCCGGTTGCCGCCGCGCACGGCTATGACCTCTACTACCTGAATGTGATGGCCGGTCCGCGCCGCGCCTGGCACGTACATAACGAGCCGGCTCACGAATGGTTAGTACAACCCGGCGCAAGGGTCGCGGTGGACGGCGCGCGCTGAGTCCCGTTGCGGTAAGTCAATCGCTGTCGGCGTCGGGGCCTTGGGTGTCGAATCCGGCGGCCTCGCGCAGCGCTTGCAGCATCGCCCGCGCGCCCGGCGAGAGCCTGTCGCCGCGCCGTGTGACGATGCCCGCCGGTCCGAGCTTCAGATCGAGTTCGAACGGTAGCGGTTCGAGCGCACCGGCAATGCAATAAGGTCGCACCGGCTCGCGCGCAAGCGGCGCGATCATATCGCTCATCTGCAGCAGACTCGTGATGACAGGCAGCGACGAGCTCTCGACCACATCCGTCGGCAACGCGAGCTTCCGTTCGAGAAACAGTTGCGTGAACTGATTGCGCATGACGTTGCCTTTTGGCGGCAAGATCCACGTTTGCGGCGCCAGTTCGTCCCAGCTCAGAGCCTTGCGCTTGACGAGCGGATGGCCAACGCGTGCAAACAGCGCGTGCTGTGCTTCTGCGAGCGGCGCATAGTGCAGCTCCGCAAGGTCGTCCGGATTGCGGATTCGCGCGACGATCATATCCAGCTTGCCTTCCTGCAGACGCTGCACCAGCACCTCGCTGAACTCCATCTCGATGTTGACGCGAATCTGCGGAAAGCGCTTCTTCAGCAGCGCCACCGCTTGTGGCACGAGGTTGGTGGCCGCCGTGACCTCGGTGCCGATCATCGCCCGCCCGGTCAGGCCGGCTTTGAGCGCTGACACTTCGTCGTACGCGTGCCGCAACTCCGCCAGCACGCTGCGTGCATGGCGGATCAGCACCTCGCCGTACCAGGTGGGCTCGACACCGCGCGGATGCCGTTCGAACAGCTCGACACCCATCGTCTCTTCCAGTTCACGCAGCAACTTGGTCGCCCCGGGCTGCGTCATGTGCGCGGCGTTCGCCGCCCGCAATACCGAGCGATGGGTATCGAGCTGAACGATCAGGGCCAATTGACGTGTCTTCAGACGCGTGGGGTCGAAGCGGCTCGTCGCGATGGCCCCTGCGCCGGTGTCCGGATGAATGGCTGCGGTCACGATATTGTCTCCACGTATTCCGTATCGATATAGGTTTTGCGTTATTTTTCATTATAAAAGCATATCGATCGATCCTACTATGGAGAGGACGGCCTGCATTCCAAGGCGGGGCGAATTCCCTTCATGGGCATTGAGGCGGGCTGCATCCTGCAGCCACACAGGAGACGAAGAAGTAATGAACACTCGTACCACAGACATCCCGCCGGAAGGCATCACCACCGACGAGTTCCTCGGCCGCGTCGCCAAGGTCCGCAGCGCACTCGACAAGGCGGGGCTGGTCGGCCTGCTTGCCTTCGGCGATTGCTGGCGTGGCGCGAACATCGGCTACTTTACCGAATTCCGTCCGCTCGACGGCGTATCGGACATCGCCAACGCGATCCTGCTGCTGCCCGTGGACGGCGACCCCGTGCTGTTCGTGTCGGATCAATGCTTCGACTACGCGACGAGCGTGACCGCCTTCGAAGTGCGCAGCCTGCGTGAAGTCACGCAACAGGTGCAGGCATTTTCGGCGCGGCATCGCAGCGGCACGGTCGGCCTCGCCGGCGCCGCCTATATCCCTGCGGATCTGTTGAAGCGCCTGAACGCCGGTCTCAACGAATTGAAGCTCGAACCGACGATGGTGCTGGCCGAAATCAAGGCGATCAAGAGCGACGCCGAAGTCGCACTGATGCGCAAAGCCGCCGCCTTGACCGATTCGGCGATGGCAGCGATTCGCGACGCGCTCGCCGACCGCCGTCCCTACACCGAGCGTGAACTCGCTCTGATCGCTGACCGCGCGATGCTCGCGGGAGGAGCAGACCGGACCGCGTTTGATTCGATGGTGCAATCCGGTCCGCGCTCGGCGTATAACCTGGCGCGCCCCACCGACCGCATCCTGCAACCGGGCGACCTGATCATGACCGACATCGGCGCGCGTTATCGTGGGTACGTGGCCGATGGCGGACGCGGTTTTACCTACGGTCCGGCGAATCCCGAGAAGATGGCGATCGTCGCGGCAGCGGCGCGCGCGGTCGAAGCGGGGCTTGCCGCCGCGCGTCCCGGCATGGCGGCCATGGAACTGAATGCGGTGATCCAGCAGGCGCTGGTGAAATCGAACTACGAGCAATACTCGAGCGAAGCGCGCGGCCATGGCACCGGTCACGGCACCGGCATGGACCCGGAAGAAGAAGCGCCGTGGATCGGGCCGGGCAACAGGACCGTGCTGCAGGAAAACATGGTCTTTACCCTGAAGGCGACCATTACGGTGCCGAACGTCGGCGGTTTGCGCACGGAACGTATCGTGCGGTTGACCTCGGGCGGCGTCGAAACGCTTGACCAGTTCCCGATGGAACTGCACTGGTGAGCACAGTGAATTTATCGTAACGTGCCGGCGGACCCGCGCCGCCGACACGCAGCAGTTCAAAACATAGATTCCCAGAGAAGGGAGGAGACATGAACACATCGCCCGTTTCATCCGGCAACGCGCCGGTTATCAGCCGCTCGGCCGTCAACCGTGTGCTGGTCGCTTCGGTGGTCGGGACCGCCATCGAGTGGTACGACTTTTTTCTCTATGCCACCGCTTCGGCGCTGGTCTTCGCCAGGCTGTTCTTCCCCTCGTTCGATCCGGTGGTCGGCACCATTGCGGCGTTCGGGAGTTTTGCGGTCGGCTATCTCGCACGGCCTTTCGGCGCGGTGTTTTTCGGGCACTTTGGCGACCGCATCGGACGCAAGGCGACGCTCGTCGCGACGCTGACGATCATGGGCGTCGGCACCTTCGTGATCGGGCTGCTGCCGACTTACGCCTCGATCGGCGTCTGGGCGCCGATCCTGCTGGTGGCGATGCGCTTTCTGCAAGGGCTTGGCGTGGGCGGCGAATGGGGCGGCGCGGTGCTGATGGTGGTAGAAACGGCGCCGGCCAGCAAGCGTGGCTTCTTCGGCGCGTTCCCGCAATTGGGCGTGCCGCTCGGGCTGATGCTCTCGACCGCGGTGTTCAAAGCCGTGTCGAGTCTGCCGTCGGACGCGTTCTATACCTGGGGATGGCGCCTGCCGTTCCTGCTGAGCGTCGCGCTGATCGCGATCGGCCTGTTTATCCGGCTGCGCGTCATGGAATCGCCGGTATTCGAACAGATCAAGGCGAGCAAGCAGGTCGTCAAGGCGCCGCTGATCGAATTGCTGCGCCGGCATCCGAAAGACCTCGTGCTGACGATCGGCACGCGCTTCGCGGTCGACATCACCTTCAACGTGATCAATGTGTTCGTGCTGGTCTATGGCACGACGCGGCTCGGCCTGCCGCGCGGACTCCTGCTGAACGCCATCATTCTCGGCTGCGCCTTCGCGCTGATCACGCTGCCATTGTTCGGCAAACTGTCGGATCTGATCGGACGCCGGACGGTCTTCATGTTCGGGGCGGTGTTCGTGGCGATCTACGGATTCGCGTTCTTTCCGTTGCTCGAGACACGCAATCCGACCTTGATTCTCGTGGCGTACGTCTGCGGTATCGCGTTAAGCCAGGCGTCCGTGTACGGCGTGCAATCGACGTGGTTTGCGGAGCTGTTCGGTACGCGGGTGCGCTATACGGGTGCGTCGCTGCCGTATCAGATCGCCGGCATCATCACGTCAGGGCCGACGCCATTGATCGCCACTTATCTGTTCGCCACGTATGGCCAGACGCTGCCCATTTCGATCTATATCGCGGCGACGGGGTTGCTGAGCCTGGTGTGCGCGTTTTTCCTCGCCGAGACTTTCAAGCGGGATCTGTCCGCGGAGCCGGAAGATGAAGCGGCCACCGCGCTGGGTGCGCATGCGTGCGCGCATTCGCCGCGTCCTTTGTCGCGCTGAGCGCTGGTGTTCTCCATCGCATTGCTCCGTCGTTACGATGGCTACACCTTCGCACCGCGCGTACGTGCGTTCAAGACGGGATGCGCTGACGGATACGAACTGTACGACGATGGCTCGGATGACCGCAATGAGACCGGGCGGATCAGCTGCAACCCGCGCTGATAAAGGGTTGGCGGGCTAACCGTATCAAACGGTTTTGTCGCGTTAAGACGGGAGAGGTAGTATTCGAGCCTGACAAATATGCTTTGGCTGGCCGATGAAGAAGACCCAAACACCGCGAACGATCCGTGGGGTTCGGGCCAGTTTTTCGCCCGCCCCAACGGCTCGCACCGACGATGAATCCACGGCTGCTCGTGAGAAATCGAGCTCGCCGACCTCGCGTAACTTCGCCAGCAGTAGCTCGTGCAATCGCTTCCACACGCCGGCCTTCTGCCAGTCGCGCAAACGCCTCCAGCAGGTCGAACCCGAACCAAATCCCAACTTGGTCGACAGGTCGCACCAGCGTATCCCAGTCTTGAACACGAACAGGATGCCGTTCAGTGCAGCTCGGCTCGAAACCGAGCGGCGGCCTGGATATTTCTTGCGTCGCGGTTTCAGCGGCAGCAGCAAAGGTTCGATCAGTGCCGCATCAAGGAGCTCGAACGCGACCTGCGGCGCAAGGAGAAGGCGCTGGCTGAGACAGTAGCGCTGCTGGTACTGTCAAAAAAAAAGTCGTGGCGAGTGTGCTATGAAAGCTGTTTGATCGATGAGGGTGGGCCCCTCGATGCCGTCTTTCAGGAGAAGGCATCAAACCACTTCAAGCTGCTGCGTTTAAGAGACGTGGTGGTGAGCGTTGAAGAAAAGGCGCAGCGAATGCGTCAGGTGTGGGATAACGAGACGAGCGGAAGCGAACCGTCGATGAGATGTCGATCAACTGGTTGCCGGTTTTCGACGGCCGTGGAATTTGTCTGCAAGCCGCGCCAGGACTGGATTTCAGGTCAGAGTAGCCAGATCGGCTAAAGTCCAGATTTCTGGACGCAGCGAATGACCCGAAGCCCATACTGGCAAGAGATTCCAACAAGATTGCGCCTGGAGCAGTTCGAGCAATTTGTCTGGCCGCATCTGAGCCTGGGCCGTCGCGGACCTCCCCCCACGCTGGCCTTGCACAAGATCTTCAACTACATCCTGCAGGCACTGTACATGGGTTGCCAATGGAAGATGCTGCCGATCGACAGGAATGCAGAAGGTCACCCTGAAATTCACTATACGCGCATCTACCGCACGTTTCGTCGCTGGCAGGCCGATGGTTGCATCGATGCCATCTTTTCGGGCTCGGTGCAGCAACTTCATCAGGACCAGCTGCTTGACCTTTCGGTCATCCACGGCGACGGCACCACGACGGCGGCGAAGAAAGGCGGCGACAATCTCGGGTATAGCGGGCACAAGCATCTGAAGGGCGACAAGGTGGTGGCCTTGTGCGATCGCAACTGCAACGTCATTGCTCCATTCATCAGCGCTCCCGGCAACCGCAACGAATCACCGCTGTTGCGCGACGCGCTGCCCAGCCTTACCGCCATGGCCCGCGCCATTGGCGCGGACCTGCACGGTTCAATCGTCAGCCTGGATGGCATTTACGACTGCAGGGCCAACCGCAAGGCGATCTTCAATCGTGGCATGACCCCGAACATCCCCGAGAATCCGCGCGGACGCAAAATACCGAAGCGGGGCCGCAAGCAGCGCTACGATCCGGCCATCTTCGAGGAGCGCTTCAGGACCATTGAACGGGTCTTCGCCTGGGAGGACAAGTTCCGCCGTCTGCTGCTGCGCTTTGAACGCATCAGTGACGTTCACTACGCGTTCAAGACGCTTGCCTATACGATGATTAACCTGCGCCACTACTGCTGAACCAGCGCGGGGCTCGCACTTCACTGACTGCGGCACGCGCCGTGATTGCTCACGCCTGTTGCATTCGCATTCCTGATCATAATGCAAACTCCGATATCGAGATACCAGTCGCTTTTCACAACGATGTTCCTGGCTTCGCACGATTACCAACGGTCATCGTAGTTCTTCCGTTCGCAATGGACGGAAACGCGCAACCAATTGAGGAAAACTTTTTATTGGCGTGGAGGGATATTCATGCGACTGCTCCAGTCCCTGACTCTTGGCCTCGAAGCACTGACGTATCTGCGGACTCATCGCGGCCCCGTCCGGCTAACGGAACTCGCGAGCGAACTCGAAATGGACAAATCCATGGCCGCCCATCTTCTGAAGACGCTGGTTGCTGCCGGCTATGCGGCGCAGGATTCCAACCGGCGCTATCTGCCCTCGAACGGCAGTCAGCCGGGCAAGCCGGTACAACGCACGCTCGAGGAAGTCGTGGCGATCAAGGAAGCATGGCGCCCGGCGCTGGAGAGGCTCGCCGCCGCCTCCACCGGGGAATGCACGCATCTGTCGGTGCTGGTCGGCTCGCGCGTCTGGTATATCGACAAGGTGGACTCGACCCTGCCGCTGAAGGTCGATCATCCGATTGGCGCCCTGTCGCCGCTGCACTGCACGGCGCTCGGTAAAGCTTTCCTGGCCTTCGGCCATGCCGAAACGCCGGCCGAACTGGCCACCTATACATCGCGCACCCTGACTTCAGAGCTGGCCCTCGCGCAGGAGTTGGAACAGACGCGCCAGCGGGGCTATGCCATCGATGACGAGGAATTCACCGATGGCATCCGCTGCGTGGCTCGCCCGATCTACGACGCGCAAGACGAGATGATCGCCGCCATGGGCATCTCCTGCCCGAGCGTGCGCGTCGACGCCGCCCGCCTCGCCGAACTCGGTCACATCGTGCTGCGCGAGTCGGGGAGCTGAACGGCACCGATATCGTCCGCTGCGATTCCAGTAGTGATGCCGGAAAGCGACGATGTGTTGACGGGAGCCGCTGCGCAGGAAAACTCTGAGCGCGCAGAGCATAGACGCATAGAGAGCCGAAGGACTGCAGAACGGCCGCTCACTCACGCATATGACTCGCGACGGGCGCCCGATCGACGTGCATCAAATTAGCCGCTTAACAATTTTGGTGAGAATTCCACGAATCGCGGGCGTTCCTCTATGAGGTGCCGCGAGTGGTGAGTTTTGGCAGGGCCTTTTATATTTGTCTCAAGATCTCAAACGTCAAAATATCAAAGCTCAAATCGTCCGTCTTAAGACAACAGGCTTTCCACCCATCGTCTGCTTCGTCATCCATGCGGCAAGCGCCGAATCCAGGTAGTCGGCGTGTCCTGGAAACCAGTTGTACAGATGCATGCCGATGTCATGCACCAGCGCGCAACCGGCCTGCCCTGCTTCGACCGCCGCTTTAACGTCTCGGACTGACTTCAGCACGGCTTCGTGCTCGTCGATGTGGCAGTCGCGCGGGGGAAAGTTTGTCGTGCGCATCCATTCGTCTTCCTGCTCGAAATGGCTGACGGCGTGTTTTTCGAATTCCTCGATCGCGGCAAGGGCGCTCGCGTCGGTGCAGGTCACGAGCCGTAGTGCGACTTCGTAGAATTCCTTATGCACGTCATCCATCGGCGTGAAGCCGAGTAGCCGTGCGTCTGACCAAACGAGGCTGTTGTCACTTTCCCGCACAGGGGCTTCGACATCTTTCAATACAGAGTCTGTCATGTTCGATTAATCCTGCTTTATCAAGAGCTATATCATAGCCGCGAAATATAGAACGCCGCGAATTTCCCAGCATTCCACCGTCACCGCAGCTTAAATCCTTAAGCCTTTCGAGCCTAGCCGGGTAGAACAATTCGGCCGGCATTCGGGCACGCCGATGCGCTTGCCCTTCCAGTCTTCAGGCTTGTCGATACCGCGATCTGCAGCACCCGATCGCCGCTTGCCATTGCGCGCCCCTTTCGCGCCGGTGTAGTCACCCAAACAATTGCGCTTCGTTTCCGGTTTCAACGGATTTACCCCCAGCATGCTTCCCGGGATCGATGACGACAACGTAGCCGTCCCCACCGAAGCGCAGCCAGCGCCGCACAAATCAGATCCATCGGCGATGAATCCCACCTATTTATATTAGGGATCGAATATTTCCGCGGCACGTCTGACCATCCGTACTTTCCCGGACGCCCCCAAAGGTTCTTGCCACTTTCACTAGATATCTAATATAGTCGAGCAACACCTGTTGATGAAGGCGACCTTTCGCCGGGAGACATTACATGCTGACCCACCAAGAAAATGAATTGCTGTGCCGCGTCGAAGGCGATACCCCGATGGGCCAACTGATGCGCCGGCACTGGACACCGGTTTGCCTCATCGAAGAAGTCAGCGAGCCGGATGGCGCACCTGTCAAAGCGCGCGTATTTGGCGAGGACCTCGTCGTATTCCGGGACTCGGAAGGCAGCGTTGGTGTGCTGGACGAGTACTGCCCGCACCGTCGCGCATCGCTCGTATACGGTCGCAATGAAGACTCCGGCCTGCGCTGCCTGTATCACGGCTGGAAGTTCGACGTCTCGGGCAACGTGCTTGAAATGGTGTCCGAGCCGGCAGCGAGCTGCATGACCGACAAGGTCAAGCACAAGGCCTACCAGGTGCAGCAATGGGGCGGCATGGTCTGGGCGTATATGGGCCCGCAAGACGCCATTCCCGAATTCGTGCCGCCGGCCTGGGCGCCGACTGCCGACACCCGCGTGAGCATCGCCAAGGCGCTGCTGCCGTGCAACTGGGCGCAAATCCTTGAAGGCGCGATCGACTCCGCGCACAGCTCCAGCCTGCATTCGTCCGACTTCGTGCCGGCACGCGTCGGCGGCGCCGAAGCGACCGGGAAGAACTGGTTGCGCCCGTCGACCGACAAGGCCCCGCGCCTGCAGGTCGAGCGCACTGACTACGGCTTCCGTTACGCCGCGCTGCGCCGCCCGATCTTCAACGCCAACACGCACGACTACGTACGCTCCACGGTGTTCGTGGCGCCGGGAACGGTACTGATTCCGCCGAACAATCTGTACAACGTTGCAAACATCAACGTGCCGATGGACGACACGAACACGGCGTTCTACTTCATCGCCTGGGGCGATCCGGAGACGACGCCGGAAACCGAAACGTGGCGCAAGTTCCTGCGTCAGCAGGTCGGTGTTGATCTGGACCAGTACTATCGTCCGCTGCGCAATCACGACAACCGCTTCTGGCAGGACCGTCAGGCGATGAAGGCCGGCAATTTCACTGGCATTTCGGGCTTCCCGAACCAGGACATCGCCATGTGGGTCACGATGGGTCCGATTGCGAACCGTTCGGACGAGCGCCTCGGCGCAAGCGATCTCGCCATCGTCGAATTCCGTCGTCGCATGATCGATGCGATCGCAGAATTCGAGAAGGATGGCGAAGCAATTGGCACCGGAGCAAAGGCGATTTCCCGGGAAGTCTGCTCGTACCAGGCTGTCGTGCCGAAGGAAATCGACTGGCGCACGTATGCCGCGCGTTACGTCAGCAAGAAGAATCCGGAACCGGCCGATCAGCCGTCCGCGCTCGCAACCGACTATCAGGTCAAGCAATAACGGGAGGCGCACGGCCATGGAGCAGCGCCGTTTGCGCATCGGGGTAGCAGGATTGGGAAGGGCATTCTCGCTGATGCTGCCGACCTTCCTGCGCGACCCCAGAGTCCAGCTCGTCGCTGCGTGCGATCCGCGTGACGAAGCGCGGCGGCAGTTCGCCGCCGACTTCGCTGCGCCCACGTATGCGGACGTGGCGGAGTTGGCGGATGACCCCAACGTCGAAATCATCTACGTTGCGAGTCCGCACCAGTTCCACGCACAGCACACTGAAATTGCCGCGGCAAAAGCCAAACACGTGCTGGTCGAAAAGCCGATGGCGCTCGCCGCCGCGGACTGCGATCGCATGATCGATGCATGCCGCGCAGCGAACGTGCATCTGATCGTCGGCCATTGCCACAGTTTCGACACGCCATACCTGCGTACGCGCGAATTGATCAGTCGCGGCGATTTCGGCGCGGTGAAAATGATCCAGGCCGTGAACTACACCGACTACCTGTACCGCCCGCGCCGGCCCGAAGAGCTGGCCACGGCTGAAGGTGGCGGCGCCGTCTTCAGCCAGGCGGCTCACCAGGTTGACATCGTGCGAATGCTCGCCGGCTCGCGCGCGACGCGGCTGCGCGCGAGTGTAGGACGGTGGGATCCGTCACGCCCGACCGAAGGTGCTTATTCCGCGCTGATCTGGTTCGAGAACGGCGCTTATGCCTCGCTCTCGTACAACGGCTATGGCCACTTCAATACCGAAGAGTGGAGCGGCTGGATCGGCGAAATGGGCGATCGCACGAGTCCTGACACATACGGCAGCGCCCGCCACCGTCTGGAGACACTCGCGTCCTCGGGCGACGAGGCCAGGCTCAAGGCGGCCGGCACCTACGGCGGATCGGCATACAAGCCGCCAACGGCCGCCGCGGACGAGCCGCCGCGCTTTCATCAGCATTTCGGTCCGGTCATCGTTTCGTGCGAACGCGCGGATCTGCGCCCGTTGCCCGATTCGATCGTCGTCTATGGCGACGAGCAGCGCCAAACGCTGTCGCTGCCAGCACCCGCCGTGCCGCGCGCCGAAGTCATCGACGAGTTGTATGGCGCGGTCGTCGACGGACGCTCACCCCTTCACGATGGCGAATGGGCGAAGGGCACGCTGGAAATCTGTATCGCGATTCTGAAGTCGAGCGAAACGGGCGCAGATGTAACGCTTTGATAGTTCGAGGCAAGCGCAAAAGCCCTCATTGCCCTCGTTTAACTGAGCCATGTACAGTTAAAACGAGGGATTTTTTTATCAGCGCTTCCTCCTACGAGGCACACACATGCACCCCGATCTCGTTACCCGGCGAACGCCACGAAGCGCAGCGAAAAATCAATCGCCCTGACGTTCTTCGTCAGCTTACCTAACGAGATACGGTCCACGCCGGTCTCGGCAATGGTGCGCAGCGTCTGCTCGGTCACACCACCCGAGACTTCCAGCTCGGCGCGCCCTGCGGTGAAACGCACAGCCTCGCGCATCATCTCGATCGAGAAATTGTCGAGCAGAATCGCCGCGCCGCCGCCAGCCAACGCTTCCTTTAACTCATCGAGCGTCTCCACCTCGACCTGCACGGTCACACCCGCACCCAATGCTTGAGTGGCGCGAAGCGTCGACGCAATGCCGCCGCCGCCCGCGATGTGGTTTTCCTTGATCAGAATGCCGTCGCAGAGCCCCCGACGATGGTTTTCGCCGCCGCCAACACGAACTGCGTATTTTTGCGCGAGGCGCAATCCCGAAAGCGTTTTTCGCGTGTCGAGAATCCGCGCAGCCGTGCCTTCGACGACCCGCGTCATCATGCTTGTTTCGGTGGCCACGCCAGAAAGCAACTGAATGAAGTTGAGCGCGGTGCGCTCGGCGGTGAGCATACCGCGCGCCGGGCCAGCGATCCGGCAGACGGCCTGCTTTTCGTGCATCCGTTCGCCTTCGCCGACAAACCAGTCAATCGTGATGCGCGGGTCGACGTGCTGGAGTGTTTCGTCGAACCACGGTCTGCCGCACAACAGGGCGGCTTCGCGCACGGTCAAAACGGCTTCAGCTGAAGCGTCGGGGTCGATCAGTAGCGACGTCCAGTCGGCCTCGCCGACATCTTCCGCGAGCGCATCGCGGACGTTGCGCGTCATCGCCGCGCGGGTCATTCCATCCATTCCAGATCCGTATTTTTTGAGCGAAAGAGCAGCATGCCGTAGCCTGCCGTCCTGCCGGTCGTTGACTTGGCGCGTCCGCCAATATTATTAGATCTATAATGAATATGCTACTCGGGAACGACCTGAAACGCTGAGCTGCGCCTCAATCCTGATCGATTTCTTCCCCGCGTGCCGCGATCAGATTGCCCACTTCCCGCGTCGACGGGATTCGCAGCGCCGGGTTATCCGACTCGGATTCGTCGCGTGCCATGTTCTCGATGATCGTCAGCAGAACCTTCCGCGCGACGTTGATCTCGGTGGTTTTCAGGCCCCTGACGCTAATTTCGTTGACTTCTTCCGCGAGCGGGACGAGCTTGTTTTTCAGGCTCCGGCCGCGCGGCGTGAGGTAGACGTGCGTGTTCTTGCGATTGCCGGGCTCATAGCGGCGCTCGACATACCCGAGTTTTTCCATTGCCGACACCGCACTGAACGTGGTGGGCGTGGTGGTGCCGGTCTCGTCGCTGAGCTCCTTCTGCGTAAGGCCATCGGTGACCCATAGCACACGCAGATAAGCCCAGTGGCCGAACGAGACTTCATGCTGCGCCAGGCGCATTTGCAGACCGCGAATCATCGCGCGGCCCGCATCCTTCACCAGGTGAGCAAGACGATCATCCGGAACCGCCTCGCGCCAGTGCCGCAGAATGGGGTCCTCGCTCGCGACCCCGCCCTTGCCCTTGCCCGAAGTACGTGCTGCTGCCATGCCTTCCTCGCTGTTATTGTGACCGCACCGGTGATAATCATAGCGCTTTAGCCCGCGCGAGAGACACTGGAGCGCATAGCCAAAGCCGCTCAGAAGGTGTGGCGAATGCCCACGGTCACGCCTGCCTGGTCCATGCCTGGTGCAATGTCCACGCCCGTGCCGCGAATACCGACATTGGAAAATGAACGATTGGAGACATACGCCCCTTCCGCATACACGTCGGTGCGCCTGGACAGCGAGTAGTCGACGAGCAATACCCCCATCGTCGGGCCACCGTGCGGATTGCGAAACTGCGTGTGATAGACGCTGGCGGAAACGGAAAGCGGCGCATTCACCCTCCAGGTCACGCCGCCCCAATAGAGCAGCGAGCTCGGCGGCACATTCGTATTGCGCGTGTTCAGCCAGCGCAGGCCCGCCAGCGTCGTGACCGGCCCGAAGTCGTACGACACGCCGAGCAGCGCGCGCTGCTGCGCATTGCTCTGTGTCGCGATCGAGGTGCCCTGCAACTGGTCGTACGTCAACCCGATGCTGAACGGCCCGCGATCATACAGGAGCGCCGCGCTCATTTCGCGGCCCACCTTCGTTGCGCCGGGCACGCTCCCACCGTTCGGAATCGTCGCGTCGAACCCGGTGCTGTACAGTGCCGCGAACGTGACGCCGCCGAGGTGCACGCCATAGCGCACCGAATTGTCCGCGCGATTCACGAACTGGCTGTCCATGCTTTGCGCCGAATAGCTGGGGTTGAACGTCAGCGCGTCGTACTTGTACATCAGTTCGTAGAGCAGGTTCTGTTGGCGTCCGAGCGTGAGCGTGCCGTACGGCGTTGAGACGCCAACGAATGCCTTGCGGCCGAACAGCCGTCCGCTCTGGCCTAGTGCGCCGGTGTTCACGTTGAACCCGCCCTCCAGCGTAAACACGGCTTTGTAGCCGCCGCCAAGGTCCTCTGATCCCTTGAGCCCCCAGCGCGATCCGGCGAGATTGCCCGACTGTTCCCGGATCACCGCGCCCGTCTGAGTGCCTTGGGGCACCCGGTTGACGTACTCGACGCCCGCATCAACGATGCCATAGAGCGTGACCGAACTCTGCGCATGGGCCGCCGTGCAGGCGAGCGTCAGCAACCCGCCGCAGGCGAGCGGGAATGTGTGTCTCTTCATGTTCATCTGTATTCTGGATTACTGAGTATATTGGATGTATTGTCCGCTTCCGCGCATCCGTCGCGCACCCAGCGCCTGCCGGATGCGCGACGGCTCGAACAACCGCCGCGAGAGGTCAGATCTTGAATCGCTCCAGGCTGGCCGGGTGGAACAGTTCGGCAGGCTGCAGGCGACGGCTCGACAATCCCTCAGCGTGGTGCTGCGCGAGGAAGCGGTCGATCACATGCTCGTTGTTCGCGAATCCGTACGACCAGAAGTCGTGCCCCATCAGACGCCGTGCATTGCGCAACTGGTCCTCGACGAACGGCAGCGTCACCTTGGTCGCCGAGGTGTCGCTCAAACGGGCCAGCGCCACTTCCTTCGATTGCTCGAACGCCTTCGCGATCGCGCCGGGCAGCCACGGGTGCTGATCCGCGAGCGTCTTGCGAATGCCCAGCGTGTGCATGATCGGGAAGAGCTGCCTGTGCTCGTACCATTCAGCGGCGCTTTTCTGCGGATCATCGAAAAGGTACTTGACCTTCGGATGCCCACGGTCGAAGCACGACGGCGCGCGCGGTCCGATCACGCCGTCGATCTCGCCGTCGGCCAGCAGGTTCGAGATCGTCTGCCCTTCGGGTGCGCTTTCCAGCACGACGCCTTCAGGCAGCTTGAGCGCAATCTTCTCCACGCGCGTCGGATCCTCGTAGCCGCCCCGCACCCAGCGGATATCCGACGCCTTCACGCCATATTCCTCTTCGAGAAAGAGCCGCACCCATACGTTGGCCGTGAGCTGGTATTCCGGCACGCCGATGCGTTTGCCTTTCAGGTCCTCGGGCCGGTCGATCCCTCGGTCGGAACGCACGTAGACCGAGCTGTGTCGGAACGCGCGCGACGGAAAGACCGGCACCGCGACGTAGGGCGACGTGCCCGCGGCCGTCTTCACCGAATAGCTGCTGAGCGAAAGCTCGCAAATGTCGTAATCGGCGTGCCGGAACGCACGAAAGAAGATTTCCTCCGGGTCCTGCAGCATGAACACCGGATCGACACCGTCGATCTGGACGTCGCCGTCGATCAGCGGCCGCATCCGGTCGTAGTTGCCCACCGCGATGGAAAGTTGAAGCTTGCTCATTCCTGCTCCTGTCTGACTGTCAAAATGCTGGCCGTCACGCGCCGGATTGCTGTGCCTGCCGCTCCCGCGGCACGCCCAAGAAGACGGCGATGCCGCCGATGAAAACGAGCGCCGCCACCAGCAGGATGCCGGCCGAAAAGCTGCCGGTCACGCTCTTCACCCAGCCGAGGACGATTGGTGCGAAGAAAGCGCCCACCTGACCGAGACTGCTGATCACGCCAATGCCGCCGGCGGCCGCCGCGCCCTTCAGGTAGTTCGGCGGAATGGTCCAGATAATGGCTGCGGCCGCGAAATAGCTCACCGAAACGAGACTCAGGCACGCGATGGCGGCAACCGAGTTGTGCGTCAGCACCGTCAGGAGCACCGCGCCCGTGGCGCCCGCTGTCGTCGACAGCACGAAGTGCCAGCGGCGCTCGAGCCGCAGGTCGGAGCTGCGTGCGATCAGCAGCATGGCAACCGCGCCGACGATATAAGGCAGCGCCGACAGGAAGCCGATCTGCAACAGGTCGGAAACGCCCGCCTGTTTGATGATCGTGGGCGTCCAGTAGTTGAGGATGGTTCCGCAAATGGGCACCGTGGCCCAGCCCGCGGCAATCACGTACACGCGCGGGTCGCGCAGCGCCGCGAGGAGCGTGTTCGGCGAGTTATGCGGCTTGCTGCGACCTTCCTCGTCGAGCGCGCCGATGACAATTCGTTTTTGATCCTCGGTCAGCCACCTCGCATCTTGCGGCCGGTCG
>NZ_CADFGP010000049.1:52095-52761 GCF_902833905.1 Paraburkholderia tuberum STM678
ACGGTCTTGCGGGCGCCAATGCGCCGCAGCAACAGCGTGCTCGGCACTTCGAGCAGGATGTAGCCGATAAAGAACAGACTCACGCCGAGTCCGTACGCCGCGTCGCTCAGCCCGAGATCGTGCTTCAGCTGCAGCTGCGCGAAGCTGACGTTGACGCGATCGAGATAGTTGAGGACCCAGCACAGGAAAAGAAAGCTCATTAGCCTTAACGTGATCTTGCGGTATGTCGCCTCCTCCGCCGCCGAGTCGGCTATGGCAGACAGGGATAGGTCCCCTGAGTGCAACGTTGAATGTGCCATGACTGAATCTCTCCGAATTTCACTCTGGATACCGGCCGGAACAGCGTCCCTCTCACCGTTTAATTAGAGCTCTAATATTCAGCTTACGGCGGCTTTATGTCGCTGGCAAGAACGGGTTTATACCGAGAGCAAGATTGCGAAAAATCGTGCGCCTTGACTTGCATAATTAGAGATCTAGTCATAATATGCAATCCATGTTGATGCAACGCAAGACTGGACCGGGTCAGAAGGAGATGGTATGGACGCCTCCCTCCCGCGTCGGATAGGAGAGGCGGTAGGAACGGCGGAGCCCTCGCTATACCCGACGGCATCAGAGTGCCAAAGTGGTGGTGTCAAAACGACCACTGAGGGTAAGGAGGGCTCGAAA
>NZ_CADFGP010000050.1 GCF_902833905.1 Paraburkholderia tuberum STM678
GGGATTGTTGACGAGCTCAACCACTCCCTTTCTCAATTGCGGAAGCCCGACCGCGAAGATCACCCCCTCTTCAGCAAACATGCTCCGGATCTGATTCGATTTCGCTGTCCGCTCCAGGATGAGCCGTTGGCGCATGCGATGAACCGACTGCAGCGACTGCTGTTCAGCGCTCTTGATCGCAGCTCACGGGCCCAGAAATGGGAGCCGTGACAGGCCTCGATACCAACCAGACTGCATTCCAGTTTTGCGAAGAACTTCAACACCTCAGCTCGGCGAAGTTTCCGCTGCACAACGGTCTTGCCATGACGATCGACGCCATCAACCTGAAACACGTTCTTTGCGATATCCAGACCAATGGTAAGTGCAGGCATTGACGTTCTCCCGGGAATTGGTGAGGTAAATGTCGCCCCGAAAAGGGCGGGAGTCCATGCCATCAGCCTTTTGTGCAGCCTGACCGGCCGACCGCCGTCGCGATCGGTCGGGTCCGCCGGGCTGTCGACTTCGCAGGACCTCCCGATCCGGTTTCGTGTTCACGGGCGAGCCGGATGTCAACATCCAGCTGGTCGAGTTCCTGCTGCAGTTCGCGAAGCGTCTTCATCGGGCCGCCCCGTCATGCAAACACGTTGGGCACAGACACTTCCGGACGTCGTGTCATTCCGGCTAGTCCTTCTGGCGATCACCGGATGCGACCAGTTCCTGATCTATCAGCGTGAGCTTCAGCGGGGCATCGGCAGACAGCTTCTTCTTTACGATCACGTATTTCCAGCCATCGCCATTGCCGGGATTGCGATAGAACGCGACGATCGCCACGTACTTCGTGTCTGCCTGCATGGGCTGAGACAGGCTGACCGACGCGCCAGGATTGACGACGGCTGCCATACTGGCCTGAAGGTCCTGCGCGAGTACGGTCCTGTCGTTCTTCAGCAGATCGTCGTAGGACACGCCGTCAAACAGCTTTCGATCCTTGAGCTGATAGACGCGGACCGCGAGTGACGTCGAACGGCCCGCGTCATCCGGATTCAGCTCGGCACGCGCGGTCAGGTCGACGTCAAGCACCTTGACCTGCCTGAAAAACACCGAGTGATACGCGCTGGAAGTCGTATCAGATACGGACTGCCAGGCGCCGCATGCGGAAAGCAGCAGACCTGACGCGAGGGCGGCCACGGTTAAACGTAAAGGCATGGTTTCTCCAGATTCAGGCTGCGCGCGGAACCAGATGCGGGTTCGGTCCGGGCGTGGGAAAGACTTCGTAGACGCCGAGCGCAATGGTGATGATGCGTTCCTCATCAGACGGCAACACGACGGTCCATCCCAGCCGCGGTGCCGGGCCGGTCGCAGCCGTGCCGACCGACGGCGCGGGCGCGAGACGCGACGACACCTCCATGCGCAGGTGTACGTCGGCCTTCGTGCCCACATACAGGCGGATGAACGCCATCAGTTCGCGATGCAGCCATGCGCCGGGCAGCAGGTCGTGCGCCTGCTGCCCGCCCGAAGGGCGCAGCGTCACCCGCACGGCGCGGCTGCGATATTCGAGGCGGTTGCCGAGCACGTAGCCCCCGCCAAGTCCGCGGCGCTTGCTGTCTTCCTGAGCGCCGGCGAGCCTGCCTGACGACGTGAGGGGCTGCGGCTGTCCGGCACGCTTGACCGTCGGCCAGAACTCGTCGACACGCACCTCGACACCGGGCACCGCCAGCGCCACCACACCAGCGAGTCCCTCGGGCGTGCGCGTGCGCTGGACCAGCAGACCCAGCAGCGCGAGCACGCGTGAATCCGGCAGACCCGACCGGGCCGGCTTCTCGCCCCACCCGAAGCCGGCGAGGCACAGGAGGTTGCGCGACTGCGCATCAGTGCCGCCCGCCTGGAAACTCTCCGGGTAGCGGTACTTCTTCCAGGCGCGGTACAGCAGCGCCACGTAGCGGTGGTTGAACTGGTCGAGAAACGCTTCGACGGCTTCATGTCCTTCCTCGCGCAGGACGATCTCATCGATCATGTGCGATGGCACCGCGGCGTCGACGCCATACAGGCCCAGGAAGGTCGTGCGCACGGTCGGCGGCGCATCGGGACGCTCGTCACTAAGTTCCACCGCGGCGATCTCACCGGCCGGGAACCCCAGCCGCGGCCTCGGCCGGAACCTCACCGGCTCGTGCTCCGGCGTGTCTCGCGTGCCGAAGCCGGGTTGCTCGGGTACACGCACTTCGAGCAGCCTGCATAGCTGCATGAAATTCATCTTCGGCGCGCGCGCAAGCAACGACGCCACGAGCGGTTCAAGATTCGGCAACTCGCGTGGTTTCATAGGGGAGCGCGCTGCGCCTTGCTGCGCGGCCAGTCGGTACGGGTTTGCGAAGGCAGGCTCACGATGGCGAGCTTCGTGAACAGGTTGATCTCCGCATACAGCCCGAAGAAACGGTGCAGCAGTTCGCCGAACAGCATCACGTCGCCCTCGCCCGCGAACGCGTGCGAATCGAGCGTGACTTCGATCAGTACGCCCCGCTCGACCGAGCCGCCCGACACCTCCTCGAGCAGTTCCTCCGACACATGCAGGATGCCGGCGAGGCGTCGGCGGTTCAGCTCGTCGTTGGTCCAGTCGTAGAGCGCCAGTGCGCCCCGCAGCACTTCCGCGTCCATCATCGACAGGAAGTTCGGCGCAAGATGCGACAGCACTCTCCACTGGAATCGATCGCCGGTCGGCGGATAGAGCGGCAACGTCGGCGCCACGAGGTTGCGTACACCCGCGACATTGGGCGTGCTTGCGGCCAGTTCGTCAATGCTGGCCTCGCGCAGACCCTTGCGCGGCAGCATGCCGTTCGTGCCGGTTACGCGCAGCGATACGCTCTCCTCGGGCAGATCCTCCATCGTCTCCCACGCGTGGCCGCCGAGGATCACCCACGTTTCGTGCAGACCGGTCACGCCTGGCCGCACGCGGGTGTGGAAATACCGTTCGGGCGCTTCATGGCGCAGCATGCCGCCGCGATGCCGGAAGGTGGCGAACGGCACATACTCGTAACGCTCAGCCGTCACATGGTCGAACGAATCGATCGCGTCGACCGAATAGGTTTCGACATGTTCGCCCTGGTGCCCAGCCGGGACGACCCGGTACTCCGTTTCGTGGTGATCGATCACGATCGGCGCGGCATCAAGCTCGAACAGGTTAATGACCGGCGTGCAGAAGAGCCGCACGTTCTCCGCGCTGAAACGCTGGTCGGACGGATACGCCCGCTTGAGCACGATCTCCAGTTCGAAGCGCGTTGTGCTCACCGGCAGCTTCGTAACATCGAGTCCGCACAGGTCGACAAAGAGGAATTTCTCGCGGAACGTGAAATATTCGAGGAGCAGCTGGTAGCCGGAAAACGACGCCTCGGCTTTTGGCCATAACCGCTCTTCGGTTGAGAAGCCCGCCGGTTCGATCGTGACGCCAGCCAGCGGCAGCACCTCGCCATCACGCACTTCGGGGATCCGCCATGCAACCGAATCAACCTGGCGGGTCAGCGCCAGATGCATCGCGAATGCGGTCGGCAGATCGGCGTTCAGATACAGGCGCACACGGGACAGGTCCGTCGCTTCGCGTCGCGCAGACTGGTCCAGATGGAATCCGAGGCGGATCACCGAGCGGCCGTCATGTCGCACGGTAGGTCCCGCATGCGTGAGGCGCAGCGGCTGCAACGTCACCTCCTGCGTGGTCCGGTAGAGGCACTGCACAGTCCTGGGCGTGGTGCCCTCGGCGCCCGCTGCCGGCGGCACGGCGATGGATGCGGAACGCACCGGCACGCCGGCAGGCACGTTTTCCGTCTTCTGCAGTGTCTCGGCCAGCGGGATCAGCTCGACGACCGACAGCGACGGCATCATGCGCAGGTAGTGTGGCCACAGCAGGCTCACGAGACCTTCCGTCAGTTCGGGCAGTTCGTCGTCGAGCTTCTGCTGCAGGCGCCCCGTCAGGAACGCGAATCCTTCGTGCAGGCGCTCGACATAAGGATCGCGCTCGCCCACGCGATCGAGGTTGAGCATGCGCGCCCGGTCGGGATGCGCTTTCGCGAACTCCTTGCCGGACTCGCGCAGATAGCGCATCTCGGCTTCGTAGTAGCGCAGGATCGGATCTTCGTTTTCCATGGTGTTCTCTTATTTTCGTTCTCTTATGACAGCGTCAGCGCACGGGACGGGTCGAGCACAGTCAGCTCGTCGCGCAACTGACCGATGCGGTGCGCGAGCGCCGGCTTGTCCGCGTCCTTGCGGCTGCTTGCCGCTTTCAGCGCACGCATCAACTGGTGCTTGACCTCGAAGATGAGCGCCGGCTCCCAGCGCATCAGCGGCAACGAGCGGGCAGCAGCATCGAGTTCGGTCAGCAGCGCCATCGCCGTATCGGCGCGGCCCGCATGATCGGCGAGTCGCGCCATCACGAGCCGCTGCAGGTAGCGCTGGCGTTCGGTCCGGATGCCAGGCAGTGCGTCGAGCCATGCGAAGGCTGCCTCGATACCGTCGCCGGCCACCATGTCGCGCGCCTGCGCTTCAATCTCGGGCCAGTCGCCAGCAGCACCATCGTCGCTGTCAGCGGATACGGACAGTGGTGCAACGCTTTCGCCCGCCTCGAGATCACGCACGACCGCGTGGCGGGCGATCCATTCGAGCGTCGCGTCGTCGGCGAACGGCGTGCCGTCGTTGAACGCGAGCCGCTCGATACCGGGCAACCTTTCGAGGAACAGCGCGAAGTCGGCGCGCAGCAGTTCCCGCCACGTGCTGTAGGGCGCACCGACGTGGTCGAGCGCGACGTGCTGGAAGTACTGCAGGTCGAACCAGAGGTGGTTCACGCCCTCCATGTACGCCCCTTCGACGCGTTCCAGCAGTTCGTGCCACTGCTTCTGCAGCACGAGCCGTTTCATCTGCTGGCGAAGCTCGCCGCGCGGCGGCACAAGGCGTGTACGTGCGCTCGCATCCGCTGGCGGCACCTCGTGGAGTGTGTCCCAGCGGATGCTGCGTACGAGCCGCACGGACGGCAGGTAGCCGTTTTCCTGATCACGCAGCCACGTTGCCATCGTGCGCGCCTGGTCAAGCAGATCGCGTGTGGAGCCGATCGCGCTGGATGTTGAAGGGGAACCTGCCACAGCGGAGGGCGCGGTCGAGTCGGGTTCCGCGCTGCGTGCCGGATCGTCGCTGCGCTCGAAACGGGACACGAGGGGGCGCAGGTTCGGACGGGCCGCTTCCGGCCACACCCCGGTGCGCGTCACAAGCAGATCGAGCGCGGCGATCGCACGTTCGAGATCGGCTGGCGCGAACTCGCCGCGGCTGTCCAGCAGATCGATCATGCGGGTGGTGGCCAGCATATCGAGCGCGCCCTTCTTCGCCTCGGCGCGTGCGGGCAGCAGCGCCTCGCCGAACCGCTCCACCAGCGCGGCCGCAAGCTCCAGACCGTCCGCGAAGCCAGCCGTCCCATCCTCGCGCAGTCGCGCGAACGCGTAATACCCCACCACCCGCAGATCCTTGCCGGTTTCCTTCGTGAGCTGCTCGCAGGAGCGCACGATCAGGCCATCATCAATGCCGGAGAGCCTGTTCGCCTCGTCCTTCAGTTCGAAGAACGCATCCTCGTAGCCCGGATCGCGGCCCACACCGTGGTCGCCTGGTAACGGGTGCAGCCACGCGTCCCACGCATCGAGACGCGCGCGCACCAGTTGCTCCGCATCACGCGAAGGGAACAGGGTTTTGAGCAGACCGGAGAGCATTTATTCGACCTCCGGCATCGCGCCATGCGGCAGCGGCATCGCAGCGTGTTTCGCTGCTGCAATCGCTGACGGCGGCAGTGGCGGCGGATTGACGGCCGAGAGCTTCGGTCCGCCTTTCGCCGTGCTGGTCACGAAGATCCGCGGCGGCAGCGTGAAGTGGCGTAGTTCGAGCACGTCGAGCGGCCCCGCTCCAGCCTCGCTGCGAAGCTGTACACGCAGCGGAATGCCCTGGCTCTGGTCCGGCGTCCATGTCAACAGATAGCGCGCGCTGTCCTGCGGCGACACCTTCGCGTGCTCAAGCAGCCGGATCAGCCCGAACCGGCCCTGCGCGTCGAGCCCCGAGCGCACCCCGCCCTGCTCGGTCTGCCACTCGATATGCGAGAGATTCTCCAGCGAGTCGCCGGGCCAGACGAACGGCGTCCACTCTTCCTTCTGGTTGAAGTAGTGCAGCTCGCGGCCCGACAGCACGAACTTCATGTCGGTCACGCCTGGTGTCGGCACTGCGCGTAGCTCATAGCGCACATGCGCGTCGCCCGATGGAAACAGCACGGTCGCCACGCGGGTGAGCCTGTTCAGGTCCGTGAGGAAGCCCGGATCGAGCGTGAGCGCGCCGTGGTTTGCTCCTTGGGCCGCCACCCATCGGTCGCCCTGACGTTCGACGATACCGGCCAGTTGCGTCGTGACGAACCCGGTGATGACGCCGCTGTCCGGACGCATGAAGCGCGCCATCTCCGGCAGCGAGGCATCGTTGTCGGAGTCGGCGAACGGATAGCGGCCGCCGAATATCCGGTTCCAGTCCGCGACAATCGCCGTGCGCCAGATGTCGTTCAGGCTCGCTGCGGCCGGCTGCACCACGACCTGCCAGGTCTGGTCGAGCGGTGCCTGAAAGAGATCGCCGAAGCCTGCCCATTGCTCGCCGAGGCTCGCAGCCAGACGGCCCGCGTAATCCCGGCTGTCGGCGATATCAGACGTCTTGCCCTGCAGCACGGATTGTGCGGCCGAGCGGGCCATCGCGTCCGCGTCGGCACTGTCGACCATCTGCTGCGCCTTCAGCCGCATCGCGCTCACCCGTTCGAGATAACGCGCGAGGCTCAGGTCGCCCGTGGCCGCCAGCTGCGTGGCGGCCTTCGCGTTTGCGGGCGCGCCCGAAGCCAGGGAAGCCAGGTCGCTACCCGTCAGGCGCAGGACCGGTCCGAAGGCCACGGCCAGCGGTGCCAGTTGCGGCTGGGTCTGCTTCGACGGATCTTTCTCGTCGGCGCCGACAAGCTGCTGGGCCTTGCTGATCAGGGTGTCGGACAGCGATTGCGTCGCGGTGCCCGCACCTGCCTGATAAACCACTGCGTTCATCAGGGCAACAAGCGGCGAGCGCTGCGGATCGCTAAGCAGCGTCAGCTGGTCAACCGTGCCTGACAACGTCGGGGCGGGTTGCCAGCGCAGGCTGTTGAGAAACAGCTCCCAGCCCCGCGCGTAGTCGTCAAAATAGCGCTGACGCAGTTCGGCTTTCAGCGAGCCGGTCGACGGCGCGCTCGCGTGGACGTCTGAGAGCACCCAGTCGCCGGTCACGTTGCGCTGCTCGCTCGCGTCGTCGATGGCTTTCGAGATCCGCTCGTCCCACGCAGTGCGCGTGAACACGCCCGGTACGGTCACCGCGGTATTGAAAAGCCCCTTGCTGCTCGTATCGCCGAGCAGCGTCGCGAGCGACACCGGCGGATATTTCGGCTTCGCGTCGTCGAGGATCTGCTGGTAGATCGCGTCAGTCGAGTTCTGGATGCCGCGCACGCCGATGATGGTCTGACGCGCCGTGGCCACCAGCGCGCCGTCCGGAACGATCGCGAGCGATGAGTCCCCGGCGGATCCATGGCGCCCCAGGTGACTCGCAAAGAACGCGATTGCATGCTGGCGCAGGTCTTCCCACGTGCCGGGTGTCAGCGGGGAACTGGCCGGGCGCGCTGGCACGGCCGTGGCGATCAGTTGCGGCGTCAGGAATGCGGCAACCGCGCGGTCCGGCCTCGCGAGCATCAGGTAGGTCTTGAGTGTGTCGTAGGCGGCCTGGACCTGCGCGTTGCCGCCGCTGGCGATTTCCGCATCCGAGAGCGAGGCGAGCTGGTGCAGGCGCTCCTCCAGTTTCAGACGGATCGGTGCGACGAGGATGCGGCTGACCGCGTTTTCGTAGCCGGGCCAGGCGGCGGTCAACAGCGTATCGTCGTGGTTCAGACCGAAGCGTGTAGTCCACGGTGCGCCGTCGCGCTGACGGACTTCGAGGGTGTCGATCTGCTTGTCAAGGCTGTCGAGTGCGAGTGCCCCCTGCGTGCGGTCCTGCGTCGTCGACAGTTTCGCGAGCGTGTCAGTGGCCGCCTGGATCGTCGTGCGGTTCATCATGCCCGACAGCACCGTGCCGGCGACCCAGCATCCAATGAGCGCCGTCGTCATCCACGCGGCCGTGGTCGACAATGAGAAGCCAACACGGCGGCCGTGAATCTTGCGGCTGTGGTCGGCGACCGTTTGCCAGATCGTCCTTTGCTGCGGCGGTAGGGAGTCACCGTCTTCAGCGTCAGGAGCTGGAACGGGTGCGGTTGCCTCCCGCTCCTTGAACAGCGGAGCAAACAGCAGCCCGTGGACCGCATTGCGCCAAAGGCGTGACGCCCTGGTCTGCATCACAAGGTCCGACAATGCTGCGCGAAGTTCCGAAATGTGTCGCGACAGCTCGGCCGGGTACCGGTCGTTCGGGTCCTGCGTGAGGCGCACGACTCCAGCGTCGGCAAGATTTTCAGAGAGTCCGCGCAGCGACGCTTCGACCTCGTCGGGACGCGTGCGCTCATTCGCCCAGGTGAAACCGATCGCCTCGTCTGGTCCGGACTGTTCGCCACCAAAGTCGGTGACGTTCAGCAGGTACGCGGGCGCAGCCCAGCGCAGCGCGCGGGCGTGACGTGCGAGCCGCTGGGCAATGCCCTCCGCGTCGAACGGCGTATTCGCTGAACCGCGGTTTCGCGTCAGGGCTACGATTGCATCGACCGGGCGTCTCCGACGCAGACGACGGATCTGGTCAAGCCATTCGATATCGAGCTTGTCGGTGGTCTGCTTCGCATAGAGCAGCACGGTATCGCCAGTAATCGCGTACCCGGCGTCGGCAAGCCCCGGCGCAAGACGCTTGACGAGCGGCGCGTCGCCAGCGACGACAACCCAGCGGTCGCGGTAACGCCAGTTCCACCCGTGGCGGCCGCGAAGCAATTCGCGCAGTGACTCGGCGCGCGAGCGTTCGGCTTCAGTCCCAGCTTCAACTGACGCCGATTTTGAACCGAACTGCCTTGCGACCCAGTAACGAATCCGCCGGGCCGCAGTCGCGGGTCGTGACGAGGCGTCGTAGCTGAGCCAGACGAACAGCACGACGAAAACGAGGCATAACACAACGATCCATTCGGCTCGCCTTTCGGCCGCGTGGATGCCGAACCAGTCGCTTCCCTTGAACCAGATCAGGAGTCCAGGCAAGACCACCAGCAAGACAATGCTCAGGATGTCGATCCGAAATTTGCGAAGCATGAACGATTAATGAGATTGAGGTGGAGTCCGATCGGAATAGACGAATGTATCGTCGCGTACCTGGTGAGCCGCACAGACATGGGCCCAACAATGCAAAGCCATTCCGCCGCTTGCATTGCCCCTATGCGTCGACATAGGACGTGTATTGGGAGGGAATCAGTCGTGGACTGGGCTCGCATTTGCAGACACACAGATCGTCACTCAGTGCTCCCTCCCTGCCATCCGGTCCCTTCATCGATCGGCGTGGACCGTCGCACACGATATGACCAACTGATTGACACTTCGGGCACCAGACGTCGTCACCTTCGTAGGCTTGCTCCTGATCGCCAATCCTGTCGAGCGGATCCCCTCCGGTAACCGTGCCATCTTCTGTTGTTTTGTCACCCTTAAAAATGTCGTAGCGTCTTACCATGATCAGATTTCCCTTTTTCGTTGTTTCCATCCGCTACGGGCGGATAGGCAGAATGGTCCTTCTTTCGGCGCCTTTGCCGCATCGCACTCATGAGATACGAACGACACAGAGTCGTGAACCATTCACTGAGCCGGTAACGGTCAGTTGCGGGGCATTTTCGACGGAAGCGGCCTTCGATGCGCAGGCTACAGCGAACCACGGTGCGGCGTCGCCCGCGAGACCAACCATGTAGTCAATATTTGTCGGCTTTACGGCAATGCCAACCTTGACCCACGCTTTGGTTGCCGTTCCAGCAGTACCCGCATCAAGCCCTGTCTGCCAGACGCGCTTGACTTCCGTCGGCGATACGCGCCCCCATCGCAGGGCATTGGTCAGGGCAACATCGATCGACGGATCGTCCGTCCGCGTCGGTCGATGCAATTGAGCGACAGGCGTGAGACGGAACTGCCTGGTCAGTGACTGTGGTGCCAGCAAGATTGCAATCGCGGCTTCCGAGCTGCCAGCGGGGGGAGCATTTTCGAGAAGCGGATATAGGCGAACAAACACGACAAGTCGTGCTTCCTGATCCTGGCGCTTGCTGATGCGATCAAGCCACGCGTCGAGCCACATCATGTCCATCGCACCGGTCACAATGGAAGTTCGTGCCGAACGCAACTTGCGGTCCGCCCACAATCTGTTCCAGCACTGAAGTGATTCATCCCCCATAGCAGTGTCGGAGAGCACAAGTTGTGTAGAAAGCTTCAGGTCATCCGGCAAGCGTCCAACAGCTTCAGCGACATCGTTCAGCAATTCACCGAACACCCAACGAAGCACATCGCGTTGCCGAATATTGTCATTTGTGTGTTTGTTTCCACGCTCGTCGCTATCCGGGTGAGTGAACCAGCGAGCGCTGACAGGCGGAGTGTCCGGAGCGGGCACAACCTGCGGTTCCAGCTTGAGCGAACCGGAAAGCAGACCGCCCAACTCATTCTCTTCGCTATCGTTTGAAAACCGGTAGGCCGATGCGAGGATGTCCACGGGAATACTGGCCCGGTCAAAAATGTCCTTTTCGTATTGCTCACACGCGTCGTTCCACGCGATGGCGTCGAGGCGGCGTCCCTCGTACATGCTGTATCGGCGCAGTACAACGAAGGTCGCAACCCCGATTGGATAGACGATCAGACAGGTCCAGAACCAGGGCGTTTGTGTAGGCTCTCCTTTGGGCCACAAGAGCAGAACAGCGAAAATTCCGGCAATCACAATGACAAAGAACACGGCCGTCCAGAGAAGCCGCGATGGCGGGTTATCTGGCACGGGCTGCTTCGGCGGCAGTTTCGAAAAGTCGACTGGCATCCGCGGCTTCCTTCAGAACCCGTTCGGGCGCGGGCGCAGCGTGCGGGACACGGTGTCCCACAAGGCGATGGCCTCACCTTCGCTCAAGGATGCAGACTTGATATCCCACGCCTTCATGAATGCATTGGGAGAACCGGTGGACATATCCAGCGTCACCAGCGGAGACTGGGCATTGCTGGTCGTCGAGTTTGCTTCCAATGTAAATATATTGCCCAATACTTTCGGAGAGGTTCTTCCCGCCATCAGCCACTCTTCAGCGGCCAGTTCGTTAAGAGGTACCGCACCTTTCCGTATGGTCCGCCCTCCGTCTAGGGATTTCAGGCTTGCGTTTATCTGGTCACCACGCTGCAACAGCGTAGTCGTTTCCCGAATACCAGAATCGCTTTCGAAGCCGATGTACACGTCTCGATTGTCGTGAAGGACAAACTGGAACCCCACGTCCTCGCGATCACCAGCTTTACCCGGAAGAAACCCTCCCTGAAAACAGAGACCGGGTTCGGACGGAACTTCGTCGTCCACGCGCCCACGCAGCTTCCCGATCATGTCGAAAACAAGGTGGGTTTTTTCCGGGACATCATTTTTCACAGCAAGCTCTTTGACAAAAGGCTTATTGGTTTGATCCGGGTGAAGGTAATCACTGCCCTCGATTTCGAGTTTGAACCGGTATCCCCGATCCCACTTGTACGCCTCAATCAGACGTCTTGCGGGACCGTCGCTCAGATTGCCCCGATAGATGAAATAGTGGGTATTTGGCCCCTGTACTGCATCATCAGCATAGAGAAAAGGATACGGGTCAATGCTCTTTGTTCCCCTCAATTCTGACCTACGGCTTGCAACCTCTTCCGAATACGCTTCGTGCGACATCGCTACCGATCCGATTTTTACACCTTGAACCGTGGCATCTCCTGACACCAACGCGTCGGCGGGCATATCAATCAGGTATCGGCCGACGCAACGCGGTTTCAGGTTTGCTGTCAGTTCACTCACGGTCTGTTTCTCCTGTTCGGTCAAATGTGCTGGGTGACGTCCGCACGCAATCAATATCAGCAATGGAAACAACAATAGCCATACGCGCAGACGATGTCTCATTGCTTATATTCCAGCGATGTCCCCTTGACGTTCATGACGATCCGGGTGATTGCCCACAACGCGAAGAGTTGTTGCGGCTTTTCCTTGTATGCTCCCTCATGATCGACTTTAGGGTAAGGCACACAGGCCTTTACACCCGGCTGCCGAGATGGCGCGCGCCCCGAGCGCATTGGCACAGTGCCGTCGCCATGCTCCGATGCGTCCTGCAAAACGAACTCCTCGCGCGTGTGCCACTGGTTGACGCGGTTATCGAAAGTCTGCGTTCCGGTACCCGAATCCTGTATTGGCTGCTTGTCCATCAGACCACTTAACGGCGATTGATCCGGCGTGGCGACGAGACCACCGGGCGAGATCGTTCTCTTCCACACCACATCACCCCAAGTCTTATGCTGCTCATCATCACCATAAAACGCGTATGTCGTGCTGTGAAACTTTCCACGCATGGCCTCGTGGAACGGTTGTACTTCGTTATTGATTAAGCCCGCGAAACTCATCCAGTCAGCGTCAATGCCTTTCTTTGCCGGATCCAACGGGTTGATCAGCTTGTCGTTGACCGGCGCCCACCATTTTCCGCGCTGCAGGTATATTTCCGCGTATGGATCTGCCAATGGTTTCGAGACAAGACTGCCGCCGTCCTTAATCTTCAACCAGCCCATCCCGTATTCCACGCTCGGCAGAAGCTGGAGCGCTCCGGGCGCCTGAGCAAATACAGCGGTCATCGTCGCAGCATCCGGCCCGAGCGCCAATCCGACCGCCCCTTCGGTGCCGGCCTTAACCCGCTTATATGCGGTGGCAGTTCCGGTCGTCGGCATCACGCCGTGGACGATCCCTAACACGCTATCGCGATGTCCATCCACCTCTGAGTAATAGCGCGCGACGAGTCCGCCCATCGAGTGAGTGACGAGAATGACCTTATCGCAGGTCTTCCTGAGCTTCGTGTAGTGATCCTTGAATTCCTCGATCTTGTCCGCGAGGTGTTTGGCTGAATCGGCGTTAGACTGAAGCCAGTTGTACCCCACCGCGTGAACGGGAAGTTGATATCTATACGACAGGTCCACTTCGTCGTGCAAAAGCACGCTCACGCCAGGCGCTGTGGCTACGAGTTTGCGCATCAGTTGCGCCCGAAGGCCGGTCTTGCACTCGCTGGCGTCGTTGAGCGCATTTTCCAGCATGGGCAGAAACTTGCCATAGCTCCTGTTTCCAACCGTCCCCCAGCCCCGTCGGCGCAGCTCCGTTTCACTTTGCGCAGTCCCCGACGGGATCTTTCCGTCCTCGTACACGACCGTATTCTTCGGATCGAGTTTCTTCTTGCGGATCTCCGGGCCGCGCCACATCCATGAGCCCGCAACACTGGCTGCGCTATCTACGAGCCAGACAGGATTGTCTTTGTCCGTCCCGCTGACCGCTTTCAGATTGGTGCCCATGATCCCCGGCACAAAGATTACCGGGATGATCCGGTCAGGCACCATGTAGCACACCGCCGTGCTGTCGTCTGGCGCAGAAGTAACGGATGTATAGTGCGCGGATCCATCGTCAGCGATCGTGGCGGGAATAATGCGTTCATTAGTGGCCATTTACTGAGGCTCCCAGGTAGAGTCGATTTCTGGCTTGCATCATCTCGAACCGGCTTCCGATCATGCTGACGATTCTCCGTCGATCCGCAGACGGACGTTTTCGGCGAACATCGCTTGTTGCAGGCTGGTTTTACCCGCTGCGTTCGTGGCCCCGGAAATCACACTCCCGTCTTCACGGATGATCGAAAATTTGCGGTTCTTTACGGGCTCATCGCTGAATGGCCACTTCAAGGTGAACTCCTCGTCGTATGGGGCGTGTTTCCACGAGTTGACCGTCTCTGCGAGTGAGCTTGGCCCCTGCCGGCTGAATGCTGCCGACTTGATCGTTCGGTTTCCCTTGGTGCCATCCTCAATTCCAGTTGACGACAGCCGGATATAGGATCCGCCGCACTTGAGGAGGAGTTTGTAAAACCGCGAAGATGCCCGCGATCACAATCACAAAGAACACGACCGTCCAGAGCCACCGCGAGGGCGGGTTATCTGGCACGGGCTGCTTCGGCGGCAGTTTCGAAAAGTCGACTGGCATCCGCGGCTTCCTTCAGAACCCGTTCGGGCGCGGGCGCAGCGTGCGGGACACGGCGTCCCACAAGGCAATGGCCTCGCCTTCCGTGAGTGAAGCCTTTTTCAGGTCGTCTGCCGTAAAGGCATTGAAGCCTCCATTCTTCATATCCAGCACCAGATACGGCGTCAGGGCACCGCTGATCGTAGTATTAGCCTCCAGCGTGAACAAATGCCCGGGAATCCTGGCCTCCGTTGTGGCAGAGGCCAGCAACTCGTCAGCCTTGATGTCGCCGATGGATACCGGGGCGGCCCGGATAATGCGACCGTTAGCGTCCTTCATGTCTATTTTTATCTGCGGCAGGCGATTTGGGAGGGTGTCTTTCTGTGGATCCCGCAAGTCAGTGTTGGATTGCAGATCAAAAGACACGTCAGGCTGGTTCTTCAGCGCGAAGAGGACACTAACCTCTTCGCCAGTCGCGGCCTTGCGCGGCAAAAAGCCATCCCGAAAGCACACACCAGGTTCGGTGGGAATCTCATGCTCCGGGCGGCCTCGAACATTCGCAGCCAGGCTGAGAACCAGACGGGTTTTCTCAGGAACGTCGTTCACCTTCCAGTCCTTCACTTCGTACGGCGTACCCTTCATTCTAACTTCGAATTCCGAATGAATTGAATCGGTGGCTTCGATACGAAACTTGATCCGGTATCCGGCGTCCCATTTGTACGCTTCGATAGCACGGCCCAGATCAGCGGTATCTTCAAGATCACTCAACGTCACGAAGTAGCGGCTCTGCGGCGTGTTGGGCACCTGTCCATAGTCGTATAAAACGCGATAGCCGTGCGTATTCTTTGTAGCCTTCAGACTCGCCTCATAGGCGGTCAATTCCCGAGTGAACTCGTCGGCCGACATGCGCTTCGTCTCGACGGTGACCCCCTGAATGCGCGTGGTACCTATCGATAGCGCGTCGTCCGGTACATCAATCAGGTAACGCCCCACGCAGCGGGGTTTCAAATCCGAGGTTAACTCGTTCACAGTAGTTTTCTCCTGTTCGGTCAGCGGGAGGGGATGTTTGCTACAGGCGGCAGTGAGCGTCATCACCAGCACGATCAAGGTGTGATGACGAAGATTCATGCCTTCTTGTATTCCAGCGTTGTGCCCGCGACGTTCTGCAAGACTTTCACAATTCCCCACAGGGCAAATTTCTGTTGGGGGAGTTTGGTGTACGCCGCACCGTGGTCGACGTCCTTGTAGCCGACAGCCGCCTGTGCGTATGGGGCTGGAGCACTACCTGAACGGATTGGCACCGTGCCGTCGCCATTTTCTCCCGCAGCCTGCAGTTCGAAGGTCTTGTGAACGTCCACCGGACCGAGATTGCCAGCCAGAACATCGATCCTGCCCATCAGGTTATTTGCATTGACCGGTTTGTTCTGGACGTCATACGCATCACTGTTCCAGAAGGACGATGCTTGCGTGCGTTTCCACACGACGTCGCCCCACGTTTTATGTTCCTTGTCGTCCCCCCAAAACGCGTAGGTGTGCGGGTGGTATTTCCCACTGATCGCTTGATGAAATTGGCGGACATCTTTGGCGATCAAATCCTTGAAGTTCGCCCAGTTCTGGTCCGAAGTGGACTTCGTTTCAGGGTCGAGCAGGTCCTCGTCAATGAGGCCCCACCACGCTCCACGCTTTGTGTATATGTCATCGTATGGATTGCCCTTAAGCGGTAAAGAGATCAAGCGCTCGCCGTCCCTGATTTTTAGCCACCCTGGTCCGTATTCTGGACTTGGCAGCAACTGAAGCGGACCGGCAGACTGGGCAAACACGGGCATCACCTTGCTTGACATGTTGCCCAGCACGAGACTTGTCCCGTAACTTATGAGGTTCCCCCCTGGTTCAGTGCCTGCCTTCACGCGTCGATATGCCGTGGCCGATCCTGTCGCAGGCATCACCCCATGTACGATACCGAGAATCTTGTCGCGATAGCCATCCAGAACCTCAGCGCAGTATCGGGAAACCAGCCCGCCCATCGAATGCGTCACCAGTATGACTTTTTCACATTTGTATTTGCGTTTGCGGTAGCCGTCGATGATCGAGTCAATCTGATCGGCAAGCCATTGAGCTGACTCGGCATTCGACTGGAGCCAGTTGTATCCCACGGCGTGGACGGGGAGGTAATATTTGTAGGACAGGTCGACTTCTGAGCCCGAAAGCTTGGCGAGGTTCGGCGCGACGAGTTCCTGCTCCAGTTGGGCGCGCAAACCGTTGTTGCCGTAATCCGTGGCCGGATTGCAATCGTTCAGCGCGTTTTCCAGCCAGACCAGGAAATCGCCATAGAACATCTTCGAGACGGTGCCCCAGCCGCGCCCACGCAGTTCTGCCTCAGAAAGGACCGTTCCAGTCGGAATCGAACCTTGGTCTGACACCTTGGTGCGCGACGGATCCAGCGTGTTCTTCCTGTAGGTAGGAGTTTTAATTGCCCATTTTGCGAGCGTCTTCGAACTGTCAACGAGCCAGACTGGATTGTCCTTGAGATCGGCGAGATTGGTGCCCATTACCCCCGGCACGACTATGACAGGGATCGCCCGCTTCGGAACCATATAGCACACCGCAGTGCTGTCGTCGGGTGCCGACGTCACTGAGGAAAAATGAACGGATCCGTCTTCTGCGATTTTGGGTTGAATGACACGTTCAGTAGCAGCCATCTAATTCGAGACTCCGATCTAGTTTGATATGTAAGCAACAAAGCGACGCAAAACCACGCTCAGGTTGCAGGATCCGAGTCGATTCGAAGCCGAACTCCTTCAGCAAAAATGGCCCTCTGGAGACCAGTTTTCCCTGCAGCGTCAGTCATGCCTCGGATCACACTACCGTCGTCGCGAATGATAGAAAACGCCTGGCTTCGAACTGGCTCGTTGCTACGTGGCCACTTCAGGGTGAACTCCTCGTCGTATGGGGCGTGTTTCCAGGCGTTGACCGTCTCTGCGAGTGAGCTTGGCCCCTGCCGGCTGAATGCCGCCGACTTGATCGTTCGGTTCCCTTTGGTGCCATCCTCAATGCCAGTCGACGACAGCCGGATATAGGATCCGCCGCACTTGAGGAGCAGTTCTTCCTTGGCCTCGATTATTACTTGGCCGTTAGCGCTGGTGATTCGCATGTTCTTGTCGGAGAGCAGGTTCATATCGTCGCTCTGCGCCTGAATCTCGACCTTCCCCTTCGCTGCAAAGAGCTTCAATCCGAGCTTCTGGGCGAAGATAGATACCAGTTCACCGGCAGCAACCGTGAAGCGCTTCATCACACCTATATCAGCATTGCCTCCCGCCGTTGCGATCAGATTTTTTTCTGCGCTTAACTGGAGTCCATCACCGGACACCAGACCGATTCCGTCCGGTGCAGTTGCCAGAATGCCGGCCTTTTTGAGATCTCGCAGTGTATCGTCGAGCAACGCACGCTGCTGCTGGTAGTCAGCAGCGACAGCCTGCGCAGCGCTGGCTGCGTCGGCCAGGCCCTTCATCAGTTGCAAGGCCTGGTCGAGTAAGCCTTGCGCACCCTGCATGCCGAGCTGTTGTCCGTTGGCTGCGGGTTGAGCCTCTGCGGACACGAGCACGCCCTTAGCACCCCGAACAGCAACACGTCCGTCAGTGCGCAACTCTGCGCCCTGCCCCCGTTCCTTACTATCCGCGTCGACCATGTGGCCAAGGTTCAGCTCACTGGTCTGGTACGGCGTCGTCAGGTGGCTATGCTCGACACCTTCCTTGTCCTCGATTCGCCACTCCGTACCGCCTGCGGTACGAACGATGTTCCGGGTGTTGTTGAGGTTATTGACGAGGTCGGGATGCAGACTGTCGTGCATCGAACCAATGATGACGGGACGATTTGGATCCCCCGCCGTATGGATGATGGCGACCTCCGCCCCATCGATCAGCGGAAAATGGTGGCCGTAATTGTCGCCGCTGTATGGCTTCGCGAGGCGCACCGGCCGGCTGGTGCCACCCGGGCTCCACTCGTCGAGATCGAACGGCAGCTTGATCACGTACCAGCCCTGCTCGGTCAGGTACGCGTATTTGTATCCGCCCGGCGACGTAATACGCGCCGGCAGGATACCGTCGATCACCGGTCTTTTGATCGTATCGAGCGACGTGCGCCACACCCGGTCGGCCGGGATCGCCGTGAGCGTATTGGTGTAGGACTGGCTGCGGCCACCGCTGGATTCCACCGACGTGATAAAAAGCCCATGCGGCGCATCGACCGGATTCTGGTCGAGCCGTACGACCTCGCCAGCCTCGATGGCGAATGCGTTGCCCGTTGCCTTGTAGGTGATCTGTGTTGCGAGATAGGCTTCGTGCCGCAGCCGTGCAATGCGCCGCCCTTCTTCAGGCGTCTCGTAATGTTCGCCCCAGCGATAGTCAACCGCGTTGGTCGTCTTGTCGCCGCGTGCGGCGTTTTCCTCGACGAGCAACGACACGTCGGCCTGCCGGTGGTTATAGTCGTGCAGACGTACAGCTTCCGGGACACGCTGCGTATATCGCTCAAGTGTCTTGATCGCATCTACGCCGACGCTTTCGAGTCCCGAGTGTAGCCGGAACGGCACAACGCGCTGATTGCGGGCATACGCGTCCAGATCGTCGCCGAACACAATCACGGCGTGATCGCGCTTCTGCTCGAAACGAAACCAGATGCCTTCCTCCGCGCAGATCCGCTGGATGAAGGCAAACGTCGTTTCCTCGCACTGCGTGATGTACTCGGGCCGCTTGTATTTCGCACGTAACTTGAACTCGAAGTCGACGCCCGCGCGGAAGCCATAGTGGCGCAGCGTATCGGTAATGATTTCTTCGACCGACTGCTTCTGGAACAGCCGGCTCGTGACGCCGCGATTCAGATCAGCGAGCTTCGGCTCCATCACGACCTTGTAGCGCGTCTCGTCAGCCGAAGTCCCGAGTTCATCGAACTTCGTGATAATGCCGTGGACTGTGTGTGCAGGCGGCATCTTGCTGAACTGCCCAGCGTTCTCGCCGAACATCTTGCGCAGATAGTCCATGTTCGGGTCGATCGGGTCGATGATGAACTTCGCGGGGCGCCCCAGCACCTGATCCATCGGAATTCCGGCCATCGGGCTCGTGAATTCGATCTCGTACCGGTAAAGCTCGCCGACCGCGTCGCGCCCGCTGAACTTCAGGATCGAGAACGGCGCCGGGTGCGGCGCCAGTTTCAGCTCATAGGCCTGGGAAGGCAAAACCATCGACATTTTCTAAAGACCCCTTGAACACACGTCATATCGCAAAGGACAACGCCGGGACGCATGTTTCAGCGCCCCGGCGGGGGTTACATCAGGTAATGCGGATCAGCTCTTGGCTTTCGGCATCTGCGATACCAGCGACAGGCCGATGTCCATGCCTTCCACCTGGAAGTGCGGAATGATGAAGAGCTTGATGCGGAAGAAGCCCGGGTTGTCCTCGATGTCCTCGACCGTGACCTTCGCCTCACGCAGCGGGTGCGACGACTGCAACTCGTCACCCGGATCCTTCATCTCGGTCACGAGGCCCTTGATCCAGCTGTTCAGTTCAAGTTCGAGCAGACGCCGGTCCTTGGTCGTGCCGATGTTCTCGCGCTGGATCAGCTTCAGGTAGTGCGCGATGCGCGAGAGCAGGAAGATGTAAGGCAGGCGCGCATTGATGCGGCTGTTCGCGGTCGCCTCCCTGGTCTCATACAGCGCCGGTTTCTGCGCCGAGCTGGCCGAGAAGAAGCACGCGAAGTCGTGGTTCTTGTAGAACGAGAGCGGAATGAAGCCGAGGTTGGCGAACTCGAATTCGCGGGTTTCGGGAATCAGCACTTCGGTCGGAATTTTCGGCTGCGCACCGGTGCCCAGGTCGTACAGATGAACCGGCAGGTCCTCGACCTTGCCGCCCGCCTGCGGGCCGCGGATCTGCACGCACCAGCCGTTGTTGACAAAGCTGCGCGTCATGTTGGCCGCGAAGGCGAACGACGCGTTGACCCACAGATATTTGTCGTGGTCCGGACCCTTGACCGCTTCCTCATAGTTGAACGAACGCACCGGCGTCGTATCCTTGCCGTACGGCAGGCGACCGAGCACACGCGGCATTGTCAGGCCCACGTAGCGGGCGTCATCGGTGTCACGGAAGCTCTTCCACTTGATGTACTCGGCGCGATCAAAGTAGTTGCCGATATCCTGGATCGCGGCCACTTCTTCCATCGATTGCTTGCCGAAGAACGCGGCGCCGACTGAGCCGACGAACGGCATGTGCGCGGCTGCGGCCACCTTGGAGACGTTACGCAGCAGCGCCACGTCCTGCGGCGAGTTGGTGAACTCGTAGTCGCTGATCATCGCGCTGATCGGCTGACCACCCGGCGTGTCGTACTCCTCGATGTAGGTGAGGCGGTACAGGCCGCTCTGGATGATCTCGGGCGTATCCTCGAAATCGCGGTGCAGTGCCTCCTTCGACACGTCAAGCACTTCGACGCGCGCGTTGCGACGGAAGTCTGTCCGGCTCACGAGCATCTTGAGACCACGCCAGCGACCTTCGAGCGCCTGAAATTCCGGCGTATGCATCACTGCGTCGAGCTGCCGGCTGATCTGGCGGTCAATCTGGCCGATGTGGAAATCGAGCAGCGACTTGTCGAGCCGGTCGACCGGCTTGCTCGCCTTGCTCACGAGATCCAGGAATGCGCCCATGCCGCGCGCGATACGCTCGTCGGCCGACGCTTCAGAGAGCATGTCGTTGTCGCGGAAGGCCAGCAGCGGCCGTGCTTCAGCGACGGGCTTCAGGTTGATCTTGCTGCACAGGGACGCGTAGACGCTGTCGCTGCTGCTGTCATGATTGCCTTGCGGGGCGTCCAGCACGACGGTTTCGGTCGTGCCGCCTTGCTGCGATTCAGTGGGATTCATTTCGTGTCCTGTCTGCGATACTATCGCTACCTGCATATCTGTCCGGTTATGGAACGCGGTGAAGGCCGTCTTGGGCCGACGCCGTTCAGGCATGGCCTTCAGGCTGGGTGGCCGCCGTCGCGATCTGTGCGAGTTCGCCGCGCAGCTTGTCAGAGAGCGGCTTATCCTTCAGAATCTTCTCGAACTCACGGCGGAACGTGCCGTTATCGAGCAGATTCGATTTCAGGTCACGCAGCAGATTGCGCACCGCCAGCAGCGCCTGCATCTCCGGGATCTGACGTGCCACCTGTTCCGGCTCGAAGTCTTTCAGCGAGCGAAACGAGAGGTTCACCGGCAGTTCCGAGCCGTCGCCAGCCAGGGTGTTTTCCGCAGCGACCTTGAGGTCCGGCGCGTAGTCAGCGAGAACAGAATCAAAATTATTCTTGTTGATGTCCGTTTTCTTGCGCTCGGCGAGCGGCGCCTGTTCCTTGCCCGCGCTGAAGTCACCGGCGACGAGCAGCTTCAACGGCAGCTCGACCTTCTTCTGGGCACCGCCCGTATGCAAATCTAACGTGATCGAAACCCGACTTTTCGGAATTTCGCGCTGGAAGCTGTCCATTTGTATTCCTTATTGAACGACGTTCAGGATCCCCGCAGAACTCGCCCGGTGCGATGCGGTGACCTCTTTCAATCGGGCGCACACGCATATGCGTGTTTCGCTCGCGAAGGACTCCTTGTGGTACCCCATAGCGCGGCCTCCATTCATGCGATCATTATTGCCACGCGCTATTAAACAGGTTTACCCGCGCCGAGTCAAAGTACGTCGGCGTTGTGAAAACGATACGGATTATAAAGACATCGTAAATAATTGTTAATTATCGTCAATTCAATACGCATTCAGACTCGTCAATATGAATAATTTGATAAACGAGGTATGAGAATGCGTGACAATTTTCACGAAACCGTTGCTGGCATGGGCTTACAAGGGCGTGACATTCTCTGACAATCTTTCAATGATGAAGACGGTACGATGGCAACATCGCGCTAACCATGCAGCGAGAATATTGCCTATTCTGGCACGGACAATATCTCAAAAATAACCATCCTCTATTTCATGTAGTTCGCATGCTTAACTATTCGCAACTGTATACGGATCACAAGTCACGCGTATAGAATCGCCACTCACCATAATCCAAGATAACGGCACAACCACACCCATGCGGATCGATAAACCGCTCTTTCACGAAGGGCTGATCCTGACCCAACAGCACTTCCAGCAGCTGGGCCGAAACGTCGACTTCACGTTGAACCAGATCGCTGCCGCCTGCGTCGCCGAGCCGTGGGGCACGCAGGGCATCGATATCGACGAGGAAGTGCTTGCAGCTGGGCGTCTGAAGCTCACCCGACTGAAGCTGCGTTTTCCGGACGGCACACTGATCGACTCCACGGTGACCGATGCGTTACCGCCTGCACGTGATCTGACGCAGGGACTGCCAGCCGATGTGCAGAGCGTGGTCGTGCTGGCCGCCCTGCCGCTGTTCAATGCCACGGGCAGCAACTGCCGGTTCGACGAAGCGACGCTGGCGCGGCCGCGGCGCTCATACCGGGAGTTCGTCAAGGTCATCGACCTCAACGGTACCGGCGAGGCCGAGATTGCCGCCGAACGCCATGCGGTGCGACTGCTGTTCGACTTCGAGTCGCATGCCGACGACACGGTGTGTGCGATTGCCCGGTTGACGCGTACCACGAGCGGGCAATTTCAGGTCGACCACCGATACGTGCCACCGTGCCTGACGCTTGGCAGTCATGCGCTGCACGTCGAACGGATCAATCGTCTTGCCGACATCCTGCAGGCGAAGAGCACGGCGCTGGGTTCGCGTAGAAGCGAACGGATCGAGCAGGTTGCCGAATACGGCGTGGCCGACGTGCAGCTGTTCTGGTTGCTCCACTGCATCCATACGGTCTGGCCGCAACTGCGGTTCTTCTCGACGCATCCGGGCCAGCCTCCGGAGCGGCTGTACTCGACGCTTGCCCAGCTCGCGAGCGTCCTCATGACGTTCTCGACCGGCTCGCAGCTCGGCGACATTCCGGCGTATGACCACGTACGTGCCGATGAAGTATTCGCCAGGCTCGAGACGCAGATCCGTGATCTGCTCGACGCGATCATTCCGTCGCGTGTGGTGTCGATTGGGCTCACGCACAGGAATCCGACAACGTGGGCGGGCCAGTTCCTCGACGAGCGCATCGTAGCGAGTTCCGCCGACTGGTACCTGTCGGTCCACGCCGCGTCGCCTGCATTCGAACTCGTCGAGCAGTTCCCGAGGCTCTGCAAGATAGGTGCGCCGGACGATATCGAGCACATCGTCAATTCGGCGCTCCCAGGCATTCCACTCAAGGCCGTGCAGCGTGTGCCGGCCGCCATCCCGGTGCGGCTGGACAACCAGTACTTCGCGCTCGACGCGAGCGATCCCGCGCACGCGCGGATGCTGGCCGCCCGCGCCTGCCAGATCTACCTGCCGACGTCGGTTCCCGATGCGTCGCTTGAACTTTACGCGGTGTTGCGCTCATGAGCATGCTGACGAACACGCTCACCCCTGCCCGCGGCGAGACCGCCCTGATGGGTGGATCGGCCTCTGCGAACCGTACTTCCGCCGGTGGTATCCGGGACCTGTTGCGCGACACGGCCCTGCTCGTGACGCGATTGTCCGAGGGGGGCCACACGGACGACCCTGCTACCCTGCGTCAACGTTGCAAGCAGCTGATGGCGGCTTTCTCAACCGCGCTCGATCAGCGCGGTTTTGCCGCGGACGTCCGCGAAGACGCGGAGGTTACCCAATGCGGCCTGCTCGATGAGGCGGTGTTGCGCCACCTGAACGCAACGAACAGGCCGGTTTGGGACGCACAGCCGCTGCAGGTCGAGCGCTTCGGGGAACACGACGCGGGCGAGCGCGTGTTCATTCGGCTTGAGCAACGGATGCGCGAAGCGTCGCCAAACGTCGCCCTACTCGAATGCTACGCGGCGGTCCTCGGGATGGGGTTCATGGGCCGCTACGCCCGTGAAGGCGAAGCGAAGCGTTCCGTGCTGATCGCCTCACTCAGTACGCAACTCGAAAAACTACGCCCCGAAGGAAGTCCCCTTGGGGGGCGCCCGGTCGCTGCCCGCCCTTTCTTTGCCGATCGTACCGGCAGGCGCTTCTCGGACTGGTTCTACCGCCTCTCGCCCTGGGCGATTGCCGGCCTCGCGTGCGTGGCGGCCGCGGTGATCTGGCTGATATGGGCACAGGTGCTCGATGCGCAGCTCGCCCACCTCGTACCAGCTGTACCGACGGCGCCGCGGCCGTGAAGTCCGATCTGCACGAACCGTCCGGACCGGCGCTCGGGGACACGAGCCGCACACTGGACCCCGGGTCGGGTCAGATGCGGGGCCAGGCGCAGAGCCGCGCGCTGGAGGGCTTGGGTTACCCGTTCCGTGCCATCGTGACACTGATGGCCGCGCTCGCGCTGGCCGTTATCTGGCTGGTGTTGCCTGTCCCCCAGGGCGGCTTCCTTCGACCAACGGAAGTCCCTGTGGGACGGGGCGCCGGACAGGGTCTCGCATGGACGCTCACTGTCCCCATCGTCCTGTCCTGGCTGGTACTGATCTGGCTGCGCACCCGTCAGCTCTCACGCGCGCGCGAACAGAACGTACACGTACTGACTGCACTCGGCGCCGCTACGTCGAATATCCCGGTCAACCTGCGCACCCGCATGCCTCTCGTGCTCGTGACCGGCGACGCCCTGGGGAACCTGTTCGACCGGATTGCCGGAGAGCGGCGTCTCGCACACGTTGGCGACGGCGCAATATGGCTACGGGCCGACCGGCTGCAGGATCTGCCCCGCCTTGCGGTGGCCGTGAAGCAGTGGCGCGATGGGCGCGCACCCGATGGTGTCGTGCTGTCGGTTGCGCCGGCATTGCACGCGGGTGAAGACGTCCTGACGCAGAATCTGCGCGTCGCGCGGCAGTCCGTCGCTGACGCCTCGCGCATGCTCGGCGTGCGCCTGCCAGGCTTTGTTGCCGTTTACCAGCGGCTCACCAATGCGCCGGCCACACTCGCGATGCCACAGTGGTATGGCGTGTCATCGGCTACGCGCCTGGCTAACGCAAGCCGTTTTGAAGCCGTGGTCCAGGTGGCCGAAACTGAAGTTGAGCGGGCCGGAGGCGACCGTGCCGTGGCGGCACGCGCGGCAAGCCTGGCTTCGATCGTCGGCTGGACCCAGCGCGTCGTGATCGGCGTGCTAAGCGACCGCCGGCAGCCGGCCACGCCGTGGGCACTGTTCGGCGCGGGCTGGATCGATTGCGGGCCGGCGAGCGGTCCGGGCAGGCCCTGGGAGCGCGACGTCGAAATGCAGACCCGGGTCGTGCCGCCTGCACTGCCGGCGTCCCCGCTGCCGTGGCCGCTGCCCCAGCCGTTGATCGAGGCCATGCCGCGGCGGTTGTGGATGTCGCCGCGCCTGGCGGCTCTCGCCCACGCCGTTGCTCTGGTTGCCTGCGCGATCGCGGTGGCGTTTTGGGGCGCCGCCAGGAACAATCAGGCGCTGATCACCCGTATCGGCGCGGATCTCGGAAGATATTCGATGATTCCTGCTGCACACGACGCCGCGAAGCGCGATGCGCTGCAGGCTCTCGTGGCCGATCGCGACCAGCTCGACCGCTATTCACGCACAGGGGTGCCGCTCGGACTTTCCTTCGGCATGTACCGCGGTGCGCAGTTGATGCCGGCGCTCAACCAGGCGATCGCAGCCTACCAGCCGCCGCCGCCTCCACCTGCGGTGGTCACGCTTGACAGCATGTCGCTGTTCGACAGCGGCCGCGCGCAACTGAAGCCCGGCTCGACGCGCGCGATGGTCGGCTCGCTTGAAATGATCAGGTCGCATCCGGACAAACGGATTCTCGTGGCCGGTTATACCGACAACGTTGGCAGTCCGGACAGCAACCTGACGCTGTCGGTCGCACGCGCGGGCGCGGTGCGCGACTGGCTCATCGAGGTGTCGGGCATTGCCGCCACGCAGTTCGCGATCCAGGGCTACGGCGATACGCGGCCGATCGCGAGCAACGATACGCAGGAGGGGCGAGCCAGGAACCGGCGCGTCGAAATCACGCTGGTGCCGGACGCCCCAAAAGAAATCCCGTCGGAGGATTCGAGCAGATAGCAGGACCTTTTTTAGCCTTCGAAGCGAACGCTTCGGGTTTCAGAGGCTCGGGGGCTGGCTCCGGGCGATTGTCGTAGTACCAGAAAAGGGAGTGAAAGATGGCAATTCCGGCTTACATGTGGGTCAAGGACGACGGTGGTGCGGACATCAAGGGTTCGGTGACGGTCCAGGGTCGCGAAGGCAGCGTCGAGCTCGTCGCGTTCGACCATGGCGTGAACATCCCGACCGACGGCAACACGGGCAAGCTGACCGGTACGCGCGTGCACAAGCCGATCAAGCTGACCAAGGAAACCGATGCGTCGACGCCGTACCTGTACAAGGCGGTGACGAGCGGTCAGACGCTGAAGTCGGTCGAGATCAAGTGGTACAAGATCGACGACGCGGGCAAGGAGAAAGAGTACTTCAACACCAGGCTCGACAATGTGAAGATCGTGGCGGTCAACCCGAAGATGCTCGATATCAAGAATCCGGACTACGAGAAGCACAACCACATTGAAGAGGTCGAGTTGCGCTACGAGACGATCACGTGGTCGTACAAGGACGGCAACATCATCCACAAGGATACCTGGAACGAGCGTTCCTGATCCTGGCCACAAGCCATGTTGTGCCGGAACCGGTACTGCACCCCGCAGCCGGTTCCTTGTTTGCCAGCCCCGTACGTGGGCTGGCACTTTTTTGATACGGGTAGAGCGGCGTTTCTGCCCCGTTCCGTGATACGGCATTGATATGACACTGCGCGACTCTACCCACCTGCTTCGCCGGCTCAACCCGCACTGCGCGAGAGCGCTCGAGGCCGCTGCGAGCCTCTGCCAGACGCGCCTTGCGGACGAGATCACCGTCGAGCACTGGCTGCTCAAGCTTATCGAGGCGGACGACGGCGACATTCCCGCGATCCTGTGCCACTACGGAATCGACATCAATGCCGTCTGGGACGCGCTGATCGCGGCGATCGATCACCTGCCCCGCAACCTGCGCGGCAAACCCGCCCTTTCCCTGCAGCTGGCGACCGTGCTGCAGGATGCCTGGAACTGGGCATCATCGCAGGAGGCCGACCAGCCCATCCGTTCTGGTCATCTGTTGCAGGCGATTGTTGACGCGCCGCACGTGCTGCGTGCGCAAAACGCGTGGCCGCTGCTGTCGGTCAGTAGCGCGCAGATCCAGCGCCTGATCCCGCGACTCGGCCACCAGTCCTGCGAAAACCAGCCCGACGAAGCAGAACCGGCGGCGCCAACGACAGCGCCAGCATCCGGAGTCGACGCAAGCCAACCGCCGTCGGCCACGAGTGCGCCCACGAAACATGCGCCGCCGCGCTCGACCGACGGCGAGGCACTTGCCCGGTTCGCCATCGACCTGACCGACAAGGCCCGTCGCGGCGAGATTGACCCCGTGTTCGGGCGCGAACGCGAAATCCAGCAGATGGTCGACGTGCTCGCGCGGCGACGCAAGAACAATCCGATCCTCGTCGGCGAGCCGGGTGTTGGCAAGACCGCGCTGGTCGAAGGCCTCGCGCTACGCGTCGCTGAAGGCAGCGTGCCCAATGTGATCCGCGACGTACGCATTCTGACGCTCGACCTGGGCCTGCTGCAGGCAGGCGCCGGTGTGAAGGGCGAATTCGAGCAGCGCCTGAAGAACGTGATCGATGAGGTGCAGGCTTCGCCCGTGCCAATCCTGCTCTTCATCGACGAAGCCCACACGCTGATCGGCGCGGGCAACGCCGCCGGCGGCGCCGACGCGGCGAACCTGCTGAAACCCGCGCTCGCGCGTGGTGAACTGCGCACGATCGCGGCCACCACCTGGTCGGAATACAAGGAATATTTTGAGCGCGACGCGGCACTCGAGCGGCGCTTCCAGATCATCAAGGTCGACGAGCCCGATGACGAAGCAGCGTGTCTGATGCTGCGGGGGCTCGCGAGCCGCTACGCGAAACACCATAACGTGCATATCCGCGACGAAGCGCTCGTCGCGGCCGTGAAACTCTCGCGCCGCTATATCCCGGCCCGGCAGTTGCCCGACAAGGCGGTCGACCTGATCGACACGGCCGCGGCGCGCGTGCGCATGGGGCTGGAATCGCCCCCGTCCGAGCTGCAGCGTGCCCGCGCAGCAGTCGCCGCGATCGAAATTGAACGCTCGACGCTCGACGCGGACGAACGGGCCGGCGCTAGCAATGTCACTGCGGACGTCACGCCGCGACGTGATGCGCTCATTGCTGCTCTTGCTGATGCGAACAGTGAACTGATGGCTTTGCAGGCGCGCTACGAGCATGAGTTGGGGCTTGTCCAGGCGTTGCATGTACAGCGGGACACGAAAGATTCAAAACCGGATGCCGGAGCGCTTGCGAGCGCGAAGCGGACACTGGCCGATGCACAGGGCAGGACAGCGCTGGTTTTTGCGGACGTTGATGCGCAGGCGATCGCACGCGTAGTCGCTGAGTGGACCGGCGTGCCGGTCGGCGAACTTGTCGAGGACGAACTCAGGAGCCTGCTGACGATCGAGGACAGTCTCGCGAAGCGGGTCGTCGCACAGGACGATGCGCTGGCCGCGCTCGCGGAGAGCCTGCGCACCGCCAAGGCGGGGCTGAAGAGCGAGCGCACGCCGCTCGGCGTGTTCCTGCTGGCTGGTCCCTCGGGCGTCGGCAAGACCGAGACAGCGCTTGCGCTTGCCGATGTGCTATTCGGCGGTGAGGCGGCGCTCACGACCATCAACATGTCGGAGTACCAGGAAGCACACACGGTGTCGCAACTGAAAGGCTCGCCGCCTGGCTACGTCGGCTATGGCCGCGGCGGCATCCTGACCGAAGCGGTGCGGCAACGCCCGTACAGCGTCGTGCTGCTCGATGAGATCGAGAAGGCTCATCGCGATGTGCTCGATATCTTTTATCAGGTGTTCGATCGCGGCATGATGCGCGACGGCGAAGGCCGCGAAATCGACTTCCGCAACTGCGTGATCCTGATGACCTCCAACCTCGGCAGCGCGCAGATCGACGAGGCGACAGCGGAGAACCCGGCCATCTCGCAGGCCGAACTGCTCGAGGCGATCCATCCGCAGCTCGTTGCGCACTTCCAGCCCGCGCTGCTCGCGCGCTTCCAGACGCTGGCGTATCGCCCTCTGGACGCAGGTGCGCTCGCTTCGATCGTGCGGCTCAAGCTCGCGAAAATCGCCGACCGTCTGCGCAGGCAGCACGACGTCGCATTGACCGCCGATGACGCCCTGACCGATTCACTCGCGCAGCGTTGCCTCGCGCGTGAATCGGGTGCGCGCAACGTCGATGCGTTCCTCAACCAGCGGATCCTGCCCGCCTTGTCGCGCGAACTGCTCACGCGGATGGCGAACGGCGCGGCGCCGGCGGAAATCCGGCTGTCGAGTTCGCCTGAAGGGAATCTCACGATCGACTTTCTAGATCGTGGTGACGCATTTGCGGCAGCCGTTGCGCATGTGAGCGACGCGGTGCCGGCCGGCGCCAGCGCCTGACGGAGCAGACGATGGCAGGCCCCTCGCTCTACGACATGCTCCTTGGCCAGATCGGCGGTGAGTCGCTCGACGCCTATGACGACAGAACGCTGGAAATCATGAGCGTGCAACAGAATGTGCGGCGCATCCTCAACACGCGCGCGGGCGCGCTCAAGCATCTGCCCGATTATGGTCTGCCGGACCTCACGAACATCTACAAGGCGCTGCCCGCTTCGTCCCACCTGCTCAGGCAGCAGATGGAGGCAACGCTCTTGAAGTACGAACCCCGGATCCGTGCGATCGACGTCGAGATCATCGACAATCAGGACCCCGGCGTGCTCGTGAGCTTCGAGATGACGTGCCACATGAAGAAGGCCGGCCTGGTGCGGTTCGGCACGTACTTCGAGCCGCCGGGACGCATGCGACTTGAGCGGAAGACTGAAGCAAAGTAGCCCTTCGATGAGTGAAGAACCCGATAGCCAGAAACCTTTGCGGTGCGCAAAAAAAGTTCGTCGCGGATTTTTGCTGCAAGTCGAATGCGCTTTTCTCCGGGCGTAGCCCAAGCCCTCCTAGTTTTCGCCTGCTTCGATGCAGACTTCGTTGCGCGTCCCCGAAGGGGCTCCCGCCCCTGCTTTCGCATGCTGAAACGTCAGTCCGATATTCCGCATTATGAGAGACGCGTGACACTCTTTATTTTTCACTGGACTCGATACCCGTCTCCGAAATTTACTTGACATCTAAACTATCAAAACCTAAATTAATCTCACCGCAGAGTTCATTTTGGGGAACCAGCATGCGCATAGTCTGTATCGGCGGCGGTCCGGCCGGTTTGTACTTCGGTCTGTTGATGAAACAACGCAACCCCGGCCATGAAGTCATGGTAATCGAGCGCAACCGCGCCTACGACACCTTCGGCTGGGGCGTCGTGTTCTCCGACCAGACGCTCGGCAATCTGCGCGCCGCCGACGCCCCGAGCGCCGAGGCGATTCTCGACGCGTTCAATCACTGGGACGACATCGAGATTCACTTTCGCGGCCGCAGCGTGCGCTCATCGGGCCACGGTTTTTGCGGCATCGGTCGCAAACGTCTGCTGAATATCCTGCAAGCGCGCTGCGAAGAACTCGGCGTGAAGCTCGTGTTCGAAACCCAGGTCGTGGACGACAGCGCGTACGACGCGGACCTGATCATCGCGAGCGACGGCCTGAACAGCCTCGTGCGCCAGAAATACGCGGATACCTACCAGCCGGACATCGACGTGCGCGACTGCCGCTTCGTGTGGCTCGGCACGAAGAAGCTGTTCGACGCGTTCACGTTCGCGTTCGAGCAAACCGAATTCGGCTGGTTCCAGGCGCACGCCTACCGCTTCGACGATCAAACCTCGACGTTCATCGTCGAAACACCGGAACGCGTGTGGCGCGCCGCCGGTCTCGACGAAATGAGCAAGGAAGACAGCATCGCGTTCTGCGAGAAGCTGTTCGCGAAGTACCTCGACGGCAACGCGCTGATGTCGAACGCGGCGCATCTGCGCGGCTCGTCGCAATGGATCCGTTTTCCGCGCGTCGTCAACAAGGAATGGGTGCATTGGCGCAGCAACGCGAACGGCACACGAACGCCGATCGTGCTGATGGGCGACGCCGCGCACACCGCGCACTTCTCGATCGGCTCGGGCACCAAGCTCGCGCTCGAAGACGCGATCGAACTCGCGAACAGCATCAGCGCGCACCCGGGTTCGCGCCTGGACGATCTGGCCGCCGCATTGAAGCACTACACCGAAGTACGCAGCGTCGACGTGCTGCGCATCCAGAACGCCGCGCGCAATTCGACCGAATGGTTCGAGCACGTCGATCGTTATACGTCGTTCGAGCCGGAACAGTTCGCGTATTCGTTGCTCACGCGCTCGCAGCGCATCTCGCACGAAAACCTGCGCGAGCGCGATGCGCAGTATCTGTCCGGTTTCGAGGACTGGCTCGCGAAGCGCGCGGGTGTCGAGCGCGCCGCGAACAGGCATTCGATTCCGCCGATGTTCACCCCCTTGAAGGTGCGCGGCGTCAAGCTGAAAAATCGCGTGATGGTGTCGCCGATGGCGCAGTACTCGGCGGTAAACGGCGTGGCCGGCGACTATCACCTGATGCATCTCGGCGCGCGCGCGATGGGCGGCGCCGCGCTCGTGATGACCGAGATGACCTGCGTGTCGCCCGAAGCGCGTATCACGCCCGGATGCCCGGGCATGTACGCGCCCGAGCATCTGGTCGCGTGGAAACGCATCGTCGATCTGGTCCATCTGCAATCGGATGCGAAGATCGGCATCCAGCTCGGCCACTCGGGCGCGAAAGGTTCGACGCGCGTCGCGTGGGAAGGCATCGATCAGCCGCTCGACGAAGGCAACTGGCCACTCGTTTCGGCGTCGCCGCAGCAGTATCTGCGCGGTATCAGCCAGCATTCGCGCGAAGCCACACATGACGAACTGCGCGCCATCGAGCAGCAGTTCGTCGAGGCGACGCGCATGTCGATCGAAGCGGGTTTCGACTGGCTCGAACTGCACTGCGCGCATGGCTATTTCCTGTCGAGCTTCCTGTCGCCGCTCACGAATCACCGTTCCGACACATACGGCGGTCCGCTCGAAAACCGTCTGCGTTATCCGCTGCAGGTATTCAGCGCGATCCGCGCGGTGTGGCCGCAAGACAAGCCAATCTCGGTGCGGATTTCGGCGCACGACTGGGTCGATGGCGGCAACACGCCCGACGACGCCGTCAAGATCGCGCAAGCGTTCAAGGCGGCCGGCGCGGACATGATCGACGTGTCGTCGGGCCAGGTCAGCAAGGAAGAAAAGCCCGTGTTTGGCCGCATGTTCCAGACGCCGTTCGCCGATCGCGTGCGCAACGAAGCCGGCATCGCGACGATCGCGGTCGGTGCGATTTCGGAAGCGGACCACGTGAACAGCATCATCGCGGCGGGTCGCGCCGATCTGTGCGCGATCGCGCGTCCGCATCTCGCGAATCCGTCGTGGACGTTGAACGAAGCGGCAAAGATCGGCTATCTCGACGTCGCGTGGCCGAAACCCTATACCGCCGCGAAAATGCAGCTCGAACGCAACCTCGAACGCGAGCGTGCGCAGGCCATCGCCAACGCCGGCCTCACGGCGCAACAACGCGCGCAACGCGCCGAAGGAACCGTGTGAACACCTCGGACACTCCTCTCGCCGGACAACACGCGGTCGTCACCGGCGGCGGCAGCGGCATCGGCGCGGCCATCGCGCAGGCGCTGCTGCGCGCCGGCGCGCGCGTCACGCTGATGGGCCGCAACGCGCAACGCCTCGACACGCAGCGCGAGCAATGCGCGGCGCTCGGCGACGTCGCGTGTATCAGCGTGGACGTCACGCAAGAAGATTCGGTGGCGCGCGCATTCGAGCAGGCGGGCGCCGTCGATATCCTCGTGAACAACGCGGGCCAGGCGCAGGCCGCGCCGTTCACGCACACCGATATCGCGCTGTGGCAACGCATGCTCGACGTGAATCTGACTGGCGTGTTTCTCGGCACGCGCGCCGTCCTGCCCGGCATGCTCGAGCGTGGCTATGGCCGCATCGTCAACGTCGCGAGCACCGCGGGGCAAATCGGTTATGCGTACGTCGCCGCGTATTGCGCCGCGAAGCACGGCGTGATCGGTCTCACGCGCTCGCTCGCGCTCGAAACCGCGACGCGCGGGATCACGGTCAACGCAGTGTGCCCCGGCTACACCGAAACCGAGCTGCTGCATGCCTCGCTCGAACAGATCACGAGCAAGACCTCGCGCACCGAAGCACAGGCGCGCGAAACGCTGCTGCGCTCGAATCCGCAGCGCCGCTTCGTGAATCCGGAGCAGGTCGCGAACGCGGTGTTGTGGCTGTGCCGCCCCGGCTCGGATGCGATCACGGGGCAATCCATTTCCATTTCGGGTGGAGAAGTGATGTGAGCAAATCAACGAATGCAAAAAAGACGGCGGCGGCATCGGATGCGAAGCTGTCGCGCAAAGGCGTGGCTCAACCCGCGGAGAACGTCGTGGACCTCGAAATGAGCACCGGAGCGGACAGCCACATGGGCCTGCGTTTGTGGCTGCGCATGCTGACCACCACCAACCTCGTCCAGGCCGAATTGCGCAAACGTCTGCGCACCGAATTCGACACCACGCTGCCGCGATTCGATCTGATGGCGCAGCTCGAACGACATCCCGATGGCCTGAAGATGACCGAGCTATCGCGCCGTTTGATGGTGACGGGCGGCAACGTCACTGGCATCACCGATCAGCTCGAAAAAGAAGGGCTCGTCACGCGCGACACCGATCCAAACGACCGCCGCTCGATCAGCGTGTGCCTGACGCCCGCTGGCCGCAAGGCGTTCGACAAAATGGCCGTCGCGCACGAGCAATGGGTCGTCGAACTGTTCGGCGGCCTGAGCCTCGACGAAAAGATGAAGACGCATCAGGACCTCGGCAAGCTCAAGCAGCATCTGCTCGACAGCCTGAGAGGCTGACTTCGCACTGGAGGAATACATGACACGATCCAACGCCGATGCACTGTTGTCCGGCAACCGCCTGACCCTGGCAGGCTACGAGGCGAAGCATGTCGGCTGGTCGGTGACCGACAAGGTCGCGACGATCACGCTGAACCGTCCCGAGCGCAAGAACCCGCTGACCTTCGAATCGTATGCGGAGCTGCGCAACCTGTTCCGCGATCTCGCATACGCGACCGACGTGAAAGCCGTCGTGCTGCACGGCGCGGGCGAAAACTTCTGCTCGGGCGGCGACGTGCACGACATCATCGCCCCGCTGATCGATCTGCCGATGCCCGAGTTGTTGATGTTCACGCGTATGACCGGCGACCTCGTCAAGGCAATGCGCCATTGCCCGCAGCCGATCGTCGCAGCCGTCGACGGCGTCTGCGCGGGCGCCGGCGCGATCCTCGCGATGGCTTCCGATCTGCGCCTCGGCACCGCGCGCAGCAAGCTCGCGTTCCTGTTTACGCGCGTCGGCCTCGCCGGCTGCGACATGGGCGCGTGCGCGATGCTGCCGCGCATCATCGGCCAGGGACGCGCCGCCGAACTGCTGTTCACCGGCCGCTCGGCAAGCGGCGACGAAGCTCACGCCTGGGGCTTTTACAACCGCCTGTGCGACCCGGCCGCGCTCATCGAAGAAACACAGAAGCTCGCCGCCGATCTCGCGGCCGGCCCGAGCTTCGCGCACGGCATGACGAAGAAGATGCTGCACCAGGAATGGAGTATGAGCATCGACGAAGCGATCGAATCCGAAGCGCAGGCGCAGGCGATCTGCATGGGCACGCGCGATTTCGAGCGCGCGTACAACGCGTTCGCGGCGAAGACGCGTCCGGTGTTCGAAGGAGACTGAGTTGAGCGCTGATCATCAGAACATCCCGATCGATTTGCACAGCCCGCTCGCGTGGCCGTTTTTCGAGCCGCGTCATCGCGAACTCGCGGCAGGCATCGACGCATGGTGCCGCGCGCATCTTACGCATGACGAACATGGCGACACCGATGCGACCTGCCGTGTGCTGGTACGCGAACTCGGTCACGCCGGCTGGCTGAAATACGGCGTCGGCGGTGTCGCCTATGGCGGCCACGGCGACACGATCGACACGCGCGCCGTATGCCTGCTGCGCGAAACGCTCGCGCGCTATTCGGGCCTCGCCGATTTCGCCCTGGCGATGCAAGGCCTCGGCTCGGGCGCGATCTCGCTCGCGGGCACGCATGAGCAGAAATCGCGTTATCTGCCGCGCGTCGCGAGCGGCACGGCGATCGCCGCGTTCGCGCTGTCGGAGCCGCAAGCGGGCTCGGACGTCGCCGCGATGGCGCTCGCGGCTCGCGAAGAGGGTGAGCAATACGTGCTCGACGGCGAAAAGACGTGGATTTCGAACGGCGGCATCGCGGACTTCTACGTGGTGTTCGCGCGCACTGGCGAAGCGCCGGGCGCGCGCGGCATCAGCGCGTTCATCGTGGATGCGCAGACGCCGGGCCTCGACATCGCCGAGCGCATCGACGTAATCGCGCCGCATCCGCTCGCGCGCCTGCGCTTCACGAACGCGCGCGTGCCGAAGAGCCAGATGCTAGGTGCGCCAGGCGAAGGTTTCAAGATCGCCATGCGCACGCTCGATATTTTCCGCACGTCGGTGGCGGCCGCATCGCTTGGCTTTGCCCGTCATGCGATGGCCGAGGGCCTCGCGCGCGCGGCGTCGCGCAAGATGTTCGGCCAGACGCTCGGCGACTTCCAGTTGACCCAGGCGAAGCTCGCGCAGATGGCGTTGACGATCGACAGCAGCGCGCTGCTCGTCTATCGCGCCGCGTGGCTGCGCGACCAGGGCGAAAGCGTCACGCGCGAAGCCGCGATGGCGAAGTGGCACGCGAGCGAAGGCGCGCAGCAGGTGATCGACGCGGCAGTGCAGCTTTACGGCGGCATGGGTGTGCAAAGCGGCAGCGCGGTCGAGATGCTGTACCGCGAGATCCGCGCGCTGCGCATCTACGAAGGCGCGACCGAGGTGCAGCAGTTGATCGTCGGCCGCGATCTGTTGAGGGCGCATGCCGCCGCGAACGGGAATGCGCAATGAGCACTTCGTTCGAGCGGCCCATACGCATCCGCTTTTCGCACTGCGATCCCGCGGGCATCGTGTTCTTTCCGCAGTACCTCGTGATGACCAACGTGCTCGTCGAAGACTGGTTCAACGAGGGCTTGCGCATCGACTACGCGCACATGATCGCGCGGCGCCGCATCGGACTGCCGATCGTCAAGCTCGACTGCGAGTTCTCGCGGCCGAGCCAGATGGGCGAAACGATCCTGCTCACGCTCAAGGTCCGAACCATCGGCCGCAGTTCGATCGGCATCGAGATTCACGGCCATTGCAACGGCGAGACGCGTTTCCGCTCTAAACAGGTGCTCGTGTTCATATCGTTCGACAGCGGCAAATCCATCGATATTCCCGGCGATGTCGCGAGCGCGCTCGCGGCGTACGCTCCATCGGCCCCCTCCATCGAGGCGCATCGCTCATGAAACAGGCTCTCCTTCCCGCCGGCTGGGTCAAGCCGCGCGGCTATGCGAACGGCGTCGCTGCGAGCGGCACGCAGGTGTTCATCGCCGGCCAGATCGGCTGGGACGAACAGGCGCAGTTCCAGTCCGATGACTTCGCGCAGCAGTCCGAGCAGGCGCTGAAGAATCTGCTCGCCGTGCTGCGCGAAGCGGGCGGCAAGCCCGAACACCTCGTGCGCCTCACGTGGTACGTGACCGACAAGCGCGAGTATCTCGCATCGCTGAAGGACATCGGCCGCGCGTTTCGCGAGCTGATCGGCGACTACGACATCGCGATGAGCGCGGTGCAGGTCGTCGCGCTGATGGAAGACCGCGCGAAGGTCGAGATCGAAGCCACCGCGGTGATTCCGTACTGAACGTCGTACAGGTACCGAACGCACAGGCAAGCCCTTCACACCGAACGAAGCGCATTTTCCGGCTCAACGCCTCGGGAGACCATGATGGAACCGTCAGCACACGTCGATACTTTCGCGCGCGACAATCTTCCGCCGCAGGATCAATGGCCCGTCTTGCTGCTCGACAATCCGGACGTCGCCTATCCGCCGAGGCTGAACTGCGCGACCGAACTGCTGGAGCGGACCATCGAGGCGGGGCATCGCGACCGGCCGGCGATCTGGTCCGACGTGGACGGCAAGCCGCAAGCCACCACGTACGGCGAACTGCTCGCGCGGGTCAACCGCAGCGCGCATGTGCTCGTCGATGAAATGGGCTTGCGCCCCGGCAACCGTGTGCTGCTGCGCGGACCGAACACATTGCAGATGGCCGTCGCCACACTCGCGGCGCTGAAGGCCGGGCTCGTCGTCGTGCCGACCATGCCGCTGCTGCGCGCGAAGGAGCTCAAGCAGATCATCGAGAAGGCGCAGGTCAGCGCCGCGCTTTGCGACGCGCGCCTGAGCGCGGAACTCGAGCGCTGCACGAATCCGCGGGACGAGTTCTACTGCGCGGTGCTGAAACAGACCCGCCGCTTTCACGACGACTCCGCCGATTCGCTCGACACGCTCGCCGTCAACAAGCCCGAATACTTCACCGCCAGCGACACCGCCGCGGACGACATTTGCCTGATCGCGTTCACGAGCGGCACGACCGGTGCGCCGAAAGGCTGCATGCATTTCCATCGCGACATGATCGCGATGTGCGACCTGTTCCCGCGTCATGTGCTGAAGCCTTGCGCGAACGACATCTTCTGCGGCACACCGCCGCTCGCGTTCACGTTCGGGCTCGGCGGGCTGCTGTGCTTTCCGCTGCGCGTCGGTGCCTCGACGGTGTTGGTCGAAAAGTTGACGCCGCAGACCTTGCTCGAGGTGGTCGAACGATTTCATGCGACCGTGATGTTCACCGCGCCGACGTTCTATCGGCAGATGGCGCCGCTCGTCGCGCAACATGACCTTTCGTCGCTGCAGAAGACCGTGTCGGCCGGCGAGGCGCTGCCCGATTCGACGCGGCGCCAGTGGCGCGAGGCGACCGGCATCGACATGATCGACGGTATCGGCGGCACCGAGCTGATCCACATCTTCGTTTCGTCGCAAGGCGCGGAAATCCGGCCGAACGCGATCGGCCGCGCGGTGCCGGGCTACGTCGTGCAAGCCGTCGACGACGACATGCAACCCGTGCCGCCCGGCACGATCGGCAAACTCGCGGTGCGCGGCCCCACCGGCTGCCGCTATCTGGCCGACGAACGGCAGTCGCGCTTCGTGCGCGACGGCTGGAACCTGCCGGGCGATTCGGTCTATCTCGACGCGGACGGCTACGTGTTCTACCAGGCGCGCGCCGACGACATGATCGTGTCGGCCGGCTACAACATCTCCGGTCCTGAGGTGGAAAGCGTGCTGATGCAGCACGAGGCGGTGGCCGAATGCGGCGTGATCGGCGTGCCCGACGAAACGCGTGGGCAAATCGTGCGAGCCTTCGTCGTGGTGAACCCGGGCTACGCCGCCGACGATAAACTGGTCGCGCAGCTGCAGGATTTCGTTAAGAATAACGTCGCGCCGTATAAATATCCCCGCGTCATTACGTTCGTCGGCGCGCTGCCGCGCACCGAAACCGGCAAGCTCAAACGTTTCGAGTTGCGCATGATGACGTAACCCCTATCTTTCGTGAGACTGGAGGCAGACTGCATGGCCGGCTCTTTCATCGAAGTCGTCGCCCACGATGGCGGCCGTTTCAACGCATACGTCGCGCGGCCCGCGCAGGGCTCGGGCCCAGGGCTCGTGCTGCTGCAGGAAATCTTCGGCGTCAACGACACGATGAAAGCGAGCGCCGATCGCTACGCCGAAGAAGGCTACGTCGTGCTCGTGCCCGATCTGTTCTGGCGCATCAAGCCGAGCATTGCGCTTGGCTACGGCGACGCCGACATGAAAGAGGCGCTCGGCTATCTGGGTCAGTTCGACGCCGAAGTCGCGGTCAAGGACATCGCCGCCACCGTCGCCGCGTTGCGCGAACTGCCCGAGCAGGCCGGCAAGGTGGGCGTGGTCGGCTACTGCCTCGGCAGCAAGCTCGCGTTTCTGAGCGCGGCGCGCACCGACGTCGATTGCGCGGTCAGCTATTACGGCGTGGGCCTCGAAGCGCATCTCGACGAAGTATCGGCAATCAACTGCCCGATGGTGTTCCACTTCCCTGAAAACGACGCGCACTGCCCACCCGAAACGCGCGAGCGCATCAGCGCCGCGCTGCGCACGCGAGCGCAAATCGAGCAATACGTGTACCCCGGCTGCGATCACGCGTTCGCCGCGCCGCAGCGCAAACAGTACGACAAGCCCGCCGCGATGATGGCGTACTCGCGCACGCTCGCGCTGCTGCGCAAGGTGCTCGGTCCGGTCTACGATCTGAACGCGCTGTGGGAAGCGCACTGCTATCACGAGTTCGCGACACGCGACGTCGACGCGGTGATGCCGACGATGGTCGCCGAGCCCTACGTCAATCACGTGCCGACGATGACAGGCGGCGTCGGGCATGACAATCTGAAGCGCTTTTACACGCATCACTTCGTCAACTCGAATCCGCCCGACACGAAGCTGATTCCGATTTCGCGCACGATCGGTTCGGATCGCGTCGTCGATGAATTCATTTTCAGCTGCACGCATAGCTGCGAAATCGACTGGCTGCTGCCGGGCGTCGCGCCGACCGGCAAGTACTTCGAGGTGCCGATGCTCGCCGTGGTGTGCTTCCGCGGCGACAAGCTTTATAACGAGCATATCTATTGGGATCAGGCTTCGGTGCTCGTGCAGGTGGGGCTGCTCGATCCGGAGGGCTTGCCGGTGGCGGGGATTGAAAGTGCGAGGAAGTTGCTCGATGAGACGTTGCCGTCGAATGGGTTGATGGGGGGTAAGTCGAAGGTTTAAGGAAGTGGTGCTGCCGTCGCTGTGCATCATCCGAATGACTCGCGCCGGCAGCGCGTATTAATCGCGGCATGCAAGACCGAAAAACTCATCATCCAATCGACGAAAATCTGGCGATCATGCGGTCATAGAATGACGGCGGCAGCTTTATAAACGACGCGTCGTCGCCGCCGCGGGAAAATGAAACGCCTTCGTCGTCCACCCAAATCAATTCAGGAACCGGTGTGCTGAAGGTTCTGCGCACTAGCAGTTTGCCTGACGCGGCGTCGTAGACCTGACCGAGATAAGCCGGGTCGTTGCCGCCTCTCCATTGGAGCAGGCATCGCTCTGCAGTGTAGCGGCCGTTTTTTGACGTGCTTTTGATGCATTCGCTCGCACTCCTGTGATCGGTGTGCGTCGCGACGAGAAGCACGGCAAACGCGACTGTGAGCACTACAGCGCCCCATCCGATCGATCGCCCCGGTTTCATAAATACACCTTGATCGGTGGGTCGATTCGAACAATCTTTCGATCCGAATAGATCAAGAAGTCACCTCCTCGCTGGTGTTTTATTGCCCACTCTCTAAAGTCCTTATTGTGAAGCGGGTAGTACACGTTGCCCCTGACCTTCGGGTTCCCCAGTGCAACGGGATAGGAAAAATACAATCGCGGTTCGTTCAGATATGACATCGCGCCGTTGTACGCCAGAACGATCACTCCGTTTTTGCTCCAATGGCCAAGATATTGCGACGCCTCGCCAGGCTTGTCGGTGAAGTCGTAACTATCCTTAATATAAACGTAGATACCTGAGATTTCTGCGACCCTGGTATGGCCTTCCTTCCCGCTCGAAGCCGCCACCGCGCGCGGCTTCGCGCAGCGCCGCCGCCCAGGATTTCGTAGTTGGACGCTAAATGTGCGGGTGCTAGACTCGAAAACCCATCGTCGGTGATCGACCGAATCCGCGTAAAGGGGCGTCCGCATGACCCATTCCCTCCACGGCAAGCAACGCTGGCTCGCGCTAATCGTGCTCTGCCTCGGCGTACTGATGATCGTGCTCGACACGACCATCGTGAACGTCGCGCTGCCGTCCATCGCAGCCGATCTCGGCTTTAGCGAAACTTCGCTCGTGTGGGTCGTCAACGCCTACATGCTGACGTTCGGCGGCTGCCTGCTGCTCGGCGGACGGCTTGGCGATCTGTACGGACACCGCAAGCTGTTTCTCAGCGGCATTACGCTCTTCACGCTCGCCTCGCTCGCCTGCGGCCTCGCGAATTCGCAGGTGCTGCTGGTCGCCGCGCGCGCCGTGCAGGGCCTGGGCGGTGCGATCGTCTCGGCGGTATCGTTGTCGCTGATCATGAATCTGTTCACCGAAGCCGGCGAACGCGCGAAGGCGATGGGCGTGTATGGCTTTGTCTGCGCGGGCGGCGGCAGCATCGGCGTGCTGCTCGGCGGACTGCTCACCAACCTGCTGAGCTGGCACTGGATCTTCCTGGTCAATCTGCCGATCGGCATTGCGGTGTACGCGCTGTGCCTCGCGCTACTGCCCGCCGCGCGCGGCCACGCGCACGGCGAACGGCTCGACGTGGCCGGGGCGCTCAGCGTGACCGCATCGCTGATGCTGGCGGTCTATGCGATCGTCAACGGCAACGAAGCGGGCTGGACTTCGGCGCAAACGCTCGGCCTGCTGTTCGTCGGGCTCGCGCTGCTTGCCGTGTTCCTCGCAATCGAGGCGAGAATCGAACACCCGTTGATGCCGCTCGCTCTGCTGCGTTTGCGCAATGTCGCGACCGCAAACCTGGTCGGCGTGTTGTGGGCGGCGGCGATGTTCGCGTGGTTCTTTATTTCGGCGCTGTATCTGCAGCGCGTGCTCGGCTATCGGCCATTGCAGGTGGGACTCGCGTTTCTGCCCGCGAACCTGATCATGGGACTCTTTTCGCTGGGATTGTCGGCGCGCGTGGTGATGCGCTTCGGGCTGCGTCGTCCGCTCGCGGCCGGCCTGCTGATCGCGGCATGCGGGCTTGCGCTGTTCGCGCGCGCGCCCGTCGACGGCAGCTTCGTACCCGACGTGTTGCCCGGCATGTTGCTGCTCGGCTTTGGCGCGGGCATCGCGTTCAATCCGCTGCTGCTCGCCGCGATGAGCGACGTCGATCCCGCCGATTCGGGCCTCGCGTCGGGCATCGTCAATACATCGTTCATGATGGGCGGGGCGCTCGGGCTTGCGGTGCTCGCGAGTCTTGCCGCCGCGCGTAGCGAGGCGATGCGGGCGTCGTCGAGTGCGGCGGCTGCGCTGAACAGCGGGTATCACGTCGCGTTTCTGTTTGGGGCGGTTTTTGCGGCGGCGGCCGGCGTGCTGGGTGGGCTGTTGCTGAGGCCGGGGCAGGCGGGTGGCGCCGCGGGCGTGCATGGTGACGCGGCGGAATCGTCTCGGCCCTCCGCCGCGGCTGCAAAACCGCAAGCGCGATCAAATGCGTGAGTTCGCCGCTGACTATGCTGGCTTCATGCTGACATGAGAGCCGAGATGAACCCGGTTGGAAAAGCGCTCTGGTATATCGAAAGCCACTTCGCCGGCGAGTTGACGCTCGACGACATCGCCCGCTGTGGCTGCGTATCGCGCTTTCACCTCGCGCGCGCGTTCGAAGCGGCCACCGGGATGCCGGTGATGCGCTACGTTCGCGCACGGCGTTTGAGCGAGGCCGCGCGACGTCTGGCCGATGGTGCGCCCGACATCCTCGCGGTCGCTCTCGACGCCGGCTACGGCTCTCACGAAGCATTCACGCGCGCGTTTCGCGAACAGTTCGGGCTCACGCCCGACGCGCTGCGCGCGCGGGGTCATCTCGACAACCTGACCATCGTGGAGCCGATCAAAATGGACGAAACCCTTCTCACCCGTCTGGACCCGCCGCGCTTCGAAGACGCGCGACCGTTTCTCGTCGCTGGACTGAGCGAGCGCTATACGTGCGACAGCAGCAAGGCGATCCCATCCCAATGGCAGCGCTTTGGCGCCTGGTACGGCAGGGTGCCGGGACAGGTCGGCAAGGTGGCTTATGGCGTTGGCTATAACGCCGATGAACTGGGTAACTTCGACTACATGTGCGGCGTCGAAGTCAGCGACTTTTCCGCATTGCCGCCAGAGTTGAGTCGTGTGCGCATCGCCGCGCAACGGTATGCGGTGTTCACTCATCGCGAGCACATCTCAGGCATTCGTCGCACGATGAATACGATCTGGAATCAGTGGTTGCCCGCGTCAGGGCACGTGCCTGCCGATGCGCCGCATTTCGAACGGTATGGCGAGCAGTTCGACCCGGTGACGGGGATGGGTGGAGTCGAAGTCTGGTTGCCGCTGAAAAGTTGATGGTCGATTCGGCGGATGGCCGTTGTGGATGGCCGTTGTGGCCGGCCATCCGCCTGATCGTTCACGGAGTGGCATGTCTGCTGTCATGCAATGCATGCACATCGTCGTATTCCCGCGAAATGTCCTTATTCGTGTAATCGCCCAATCGCATGGCGGCGGCCACGCTAATCACCGCGCACGCGAAGACATACCACGCCACCGCAAATCCCGAATGGAAGTAAGCATAAAGCGCCGTCGCAATCAACGGTGCCGGACCGCCAGCGATGACGGAAGCCAACTGATAGCCCATCGACGCACCGCTGTAGCGCAAGCGCCCCGTGAACGATTCGGCGATCAACGCGGCTTGGGGACCATACATCATCGCATGCGGCACCAGCGAAAGTACGATGGCCGCGAAGATCCATATCGGGTTATGGGTTCCAACCATGAAAAAGTACAGGAAGCCGAATAGACCGACAGCAGCGGCACCGAACACATACATGCGTCGACGTCCGATCAGATCAGACACGTGACCAAACAGCGGAATCGTGAAGAATTCCAGCACCGAAGCGGCCAGCACTGCCGTGAGCAACAGATCGCGTGTGACGCCCAGACTCATCACACCATAGGTGAATATAAAGGCCGTGAAAATATAGAACGGCGCCTGTTCCGCCATACGCGCAAGAGCCGACAGAAGAATGTCTTTCGGCTGCCGGCGCAATACTTCACGCATCGGCGCCTTTTCGATCCTGCGCTCAGCGAGCAGCTTCGCGAAGATAGGCGTCTCGAGGATACTCAAGCGGATATAAAGGCCGATCGCGACCAGCACGATACTGAGGAAAAACGGCACCCGCCAGCCCCAGGTGAGAAATGCGCTGCCGGAGATCTGACTGATGGCAAGCACCACCAGATTCGCGACGAACAATCCCGCCGGTACGCCGAACTGCGGCCAGGACGCGATGAAACCGCGATGCTTGTTGGTACGTGCCCACTCCATCGACATCAGCACCGAACCGCCCCACTCGCCTCCAACGCCCACACCTTGAATGAAGCGCAGCGCCGTGAGCAGGATTGCCCCCCAGATACCGATCGTCGCATAGGTTGGAACAAAGCCCACGGCGAACGTCGCGAGTCCCATCAGCAAGAGCGTCACGATTAACGTGGCTTTACGTCCGATGCGATCGCCATAGTGGCCGAAAATCGCCGCGCCCACCGGCCGCGCGATAAAGCCGACAGCGTAAATCAGAAAAGCTTGCAGTGTGCCGACGAGCGGGTCCGATTCAGGAAAGAACAGTTTCGCGAATACAAGACCCGTGACAATGCTGTACAGGAAGAAGTCATACCATTCGATTGTGGTACCAATCGTGCTGGCGATGACAGCACGGCGCAACTGGCGCCGAGCCTCCTCATCCGAGAGGGGCACCGCCCCTGATTGCGTGGCAGCCATTTGATATCTCCCCAAAATGGACGGGTGACGTCTTTTTTTGACATTTGAGGTATTGCGTGGTTCCAGCGAGGACGCGAGGTACCTGCAGCGAAAACAGAGACATTTCGAAATTGCATTTTTTGCCGAATTAGCAATCCGGCAACCCTCGCTCAATGCAATTGATACCGATGCCGAAATCGAATTGGACTTCGAACGAACCGCGGCTTCGGAGATGAGCTTTCGCGAAGAATGGGGAGCGACTTGCTTCGCGCTAGCAGGCATCTCACATGCTCATCACACCCATCCCAATCAGACCAACGGAATGTAGATATCCGTCTGCCACTGATCCAGCGGCGTCTCAGGATAGACGCTCAGGTAGTGGAAAAACAGCGGATGGTCCCGCAACTCTTCCCCACTCGAAGGCAACCAGTCGCGATAGACCGGGTACATCGTCTCGCCGATGTGGTCGGTCAATCCCGTGTGCCGAACCACCGCACACCGTCCACCGGGCATCACGAGTTCGCGCACGCCATAGAGATTCGGCGCGACCGGCTCGTCGATCTCTCCGCAGATATCGAAACGGAATTCATCCGCTGGCACGGTGTCTGGATTGCCGTGCGGGATGCCGAAGGTTCGGCTCGACGCCACCGGTGATTGTCCGCTTTGAATACGCCAATCGATGAACTTGCGCGCACTCTCGTTAACGAGTCCGAGCGAACCACAATGTTCGAGCGCGGCATCGAGAACCGGGCACGACGCCTGCGGCGCGAGGCGGCGGCCCGCGCGACGCAAGCGCATCAACTGCACGTAGCGTGCGACGGGCACGTCGACATACGCGACAAACTGTCGATGAAAATGGAACATCGAGAAGTTTGCGATGCGGCTTAGCGCGTCGACCGACAGATCGCCCTCGAGGTTTGCATCGATATAGGCGAGAACGGCTTCGAAGCGCTTTGTGTAGGCAGCGGCGGCGTCTGTGTGAGCTAACATGGTCTGGATCGTGCGAGTTTCGATATGGTCGCCGAGGTTGGACACATCTTACCTAGCGGGACTTGCTCGATCTTCAATTGGCTCGCTGCCGAGCCTGGAGAATTTACGTAAACTTATCTTCGTTCACCCGCGCTTCCTGAGATTGTCCGCCGATGCCCTCTTCGATCAGCAATTCGCTCCTGTGGATCTTCGACGCGTTCGAACGCGATCCGACGTATATGCGTCGGCGGATGTTTGGTAGCGACGCTGCGTATATCGATGGGCTATTGTGCCTGGTTGCCGTCGATCGCGATAAGCCGTGGAATGGGCTGCTCGTCTGTACGTCGCGGGAACGCCATGCTGCTCTGATTACCGATATGCCTGCGTTGCAGCCTCACCCGGTGCTTGGGAAATGGCTTTACGTGCCGCAGGAGGATCCTGCGTTTGAAGACACTGTCGAGCAGTTGACGGCACTCGTGCTGGAGCGGGACCCGCGAGTGGGTGTCGAGCCTAAGCCGAAAAAGCGACGCGGTAAGTCGGTGTTGCCGGAGGGTTGAAGCGCGGCAGTGCCGATTCGGTCTCTCTTCCTGTCCGAACGCGCGCTCATGCCGGGCAATCATCCAATCAGCCGCGAATCGCACCACCCCGTCATACTCTCGCCGGCGAACCCGGCAGGGATGTAGAAGGGCGTCGCTCAACGCGAATTCCGGCGCAGTGACGTGGACCACGCCGGACCCGCTCGGAAGCCGCGCGGAGGCAGCCGTCGGTGTCGCCAATGGCGTGATCTTCGAATGCAATCTCGATTACACGAATGGCACGATGTACGAGCTCGATTCTTCCAACGGAAAAGTCCTGTGGTCATTCAATAGCGGGGGTGCATGCAATGCCGGGCCGGCCATTGCGGACGGCGTGGTGTTCTGGGGCTCTGGCTCGACGAGTGGACCGGGGCCGCTGAAATTGTTCGCCTTCGGTCTGTAGGAAACGCCCGAGGCCCCGTCCGTTCGCGGCGGGGCCTTTGGCTCTTTGCTACGATGTGAGTCTGTTCCGAAGCCGGCGCATTTGGCGCGTAGCGCCCGCCGGCCGGCAGTCATCACCGAACTCACCGAGCACTAGACCTTGACGATCCACATCCGCCCCGCCACCGCTTCCGACGCCCCCCTGATCCTGCGCTTCATCACCGAACTCGCGATCTACGAAAAAGCCGAGCACGAAGTCGTCGCCGGCGTCGAAGACATCGAGAAGAGCCTGTTTTCCGAGGGCGCGCCCACGAAAGCGCTGATCTGCGAAATGAACGGCGAGCCAGTCGGTTTTTGCGTGTACTTCTTTTCGTATTCGACGTGGCTCGGCAAACAGGGGCTTTATCTGGAAGACCTGTACGTATCGCCCGCATCGCGTGGCAGCGGCGCGGGCAAACAGATGCTGCGCCATCTCGCGCAAATCGCCTGCGAAACGGGCTGCGGCCGATTCGAATGGAGCGTGCTCGACTGGAACGAGCCGGCCATCGGCTTCTACAAGTCGATCGGCGCGAATCCGCAAAGCGAATGGGTACGCTATCGTCTCGCCGGCGACGCGCTCAAAGCATTCGCCGAAGGCGAAACCGAACGGAGCACCTAAGCCCGGTCACTGCGCGGACGCCGCGACGGGCGCCACCTCGAATGCATCGCCCGTCGCGAAGAAGGTACCGCCGGCCACGTAATGGCATGTGCGCAGGTCGGGATCGTCGTTGTCGAGTTCGACGCCCGCGTGCGTGCCGACCGCGAGCGTTTGCGCAGCGAAACCGCGGCTCGGCAACTGCAGCCCGAACACGCCGCTCGCCTCGATCAGGCGACGCGTCAGCGTCCGGCTATCCACGACCACCACCACCTTCGGCGGATTGAAGTCGAGCGGCATGGCCCATGACGCGGCCATCACGTTCGATCGACCATCGTGTGCGCTCGTGATCAGCGTGACGGGTCCGTGATTGAGCAGTTGAGTCGCGCGCGACAATTCCACGGTTTCTCGGGTGGCGTTCATAGCATCGTGATGGCGTCGAAAGGATGACGCTGATTGTAGCGGGGCGGAAGAAATGCGATGCGGCGCAGGGCCGAGCGATACGAGAGCGATTCGAACCACGCGCGGATGGCGGCCGAATCGAACTGCCGGGCGGCGGCCCACAAGCCGCCACCCGACCGGACTTCAAACGAATTTCAAGGGACCCTCAATGCGGCGCCTTGCCGTTCGGCACCGCATTGAGCGGCTTGTGCTGCTCTTCGCCGAGTCCCGGGAAGAACGCGTTCCAGGCGGCGCGCACGCCCTGCGCCGCGGTGGCTTCGGCGCCGACCGACTCGGCCGCGCCGTCCGCGGCTTTCGAGGGATCGGCGCACAGGCCGCGCCAGTGCGTGAATACGAGCAACGGCTTTTCGGTCCACACGCCGTCGCCAAATTTCGCAAACGCCGTGTCCCCGCTCGCCAACTGCACTTCGTACCAGCCTTCGCGTACGGGCGTATGGATGGCAAGGTCAAACCACGGGGTCGGTTCGATTTCCTTCATGTCGTCTCCGGTCGGATAGATCGTCATCGATAACCACACTGAACGCATTGTTCGTGCCCATCGCCGGCGCCACACCCGCCGCGCGACGGGACGGGCAACCGCGGCACATGCGGGCAAACCAGCACATTGGACCTGCAAAGTCGCCGCGCATACGACACGATAGCGCGACATGGGCCAAGCGGACAGACGTAAAACTTACATGCCCGGAGTGGCGGGCGTACGGCGTGGCGGGGTGGGTTTTTTGCGGGACCGGACGACGGTTTTTCCGCCCCGTTTTGACGCGCGCTTCGCAGCCGGTCGCGCCTCGCCCTCCATCTCCCGCACCACCTCCGCCAGCGCTTTCACCGCGGGCCCCAAGCGCTCCGCCTCCGTATTGCCATACCCGATCACGAGCCCGTTCGTCTGCTCCGACGCCCCGATCGAAAACCCCGACAGCGCGCGCGGACTCAACCCCAACGCCTGCGCCCGCGCAGTGAGCGCGCGATCGTCGAGCGACGCCGGCAGCCGCAGCGTCAGATGCATGCCGCAATCGCCGCCAAGAATCGTCGCCGCCGGAAAATGCTCGGCCAGCGCGTCGCGCAGCGCCTGCTGCCGCTCGCGGTACAGCCGCCGCATCCGCCCGAGATGCCGCCCGAATTCGCCGCTTTCGATGAAATGCGCGAGCGCCAGTTGCTCCAGCCGATGCCCGCCGCGCAGCATCTCTTGCAGCGCAACAGCGGCGTGCGCGGCAATCGCGCGAGGCAGCACGACGAAGCCGATGCGCAGCGCCGGAAACATCGTCTTGCTGAACGAGCCGACGTACAGCACGGGCGCCGCGTCGACGAGGCCCTGCATGCTCGCGATCGGCTCGCCAGTGTGACGCACCTCGCCGTCGTAATCGTCCTCGATCAGCCACGCGCCGCAGCGCCGCGCCTCGGCAATCAGCGCAAGCCGCCGCGCCACCGACAGCACCGCGCCGGTCGGATACTGATGCGCGGGAGACGTGTAGATCAGTTTCGGTGGATGCGTGTGCCACGCGTCGGCCGGCACGGCCATGCCTTCGGCGTCGACGGGAATCGGCAGCGTGCGCAAGTCGCCCGCGTTGAAAGCGGCCTTCGCGCCGCGATAGCCGGGGTCCTCGATCCATGCGATATCGCCGGGATTGGTCAGCAGTCGCACGCACAGGTTCAGCGCCTCCTGCGCGCCCTCGGTGATCACGACCTGCGAGCCATCGCAGCGCACGCCGCGCGCCATCCGCAGATGCGCGGCGATCGCGTCGCGCAGCGCGGGCTCGCCGACCGGCATACCGTAGCCGAGCGCGCGCGGTAATGCGCGCTCCATCGCACGTTCGAGCGCGCGCCGCCACGCGGCAAGCGGGAAACGGTCCAGCGCGGGCGTGCCGGGGGTCAGCGCGTACCCGTTGTCGGCGTGCTTGTGCGACGCCGCGAACTGCTCGACGCGCGCCGCGTATACGACCTCCGGCGCGGCCGACGCCGCCGCCCGCTCGCCGCGCGCGGCGGGGCTCGACAGCGGGCTCACGCGCGTGCCCTGGCGATCGGCGATCACGTAGCCGACCGCGGCAAGATGCTCATATGCGATCACGACCGTGTTGCGCGACACGCCCATTTCGGCGGCGAGCAGCCGCGACGACGGTAGCAGCGACCCGGCCGGCAGACGACCGGCGAGAATCGCCTGCTGCAGACGTTCGATCAGCTGCTTTTGCAGCGGCGCGGGCCGCTTGGCCCCGCTGGCGCCGCTCGCGGCGAACGCGTCGTCCGCATGGACGAGCGGTCCGATGATTTCGATCATGGTGGCTGGACCTATCGAATAAGCATGTCGTGGATCTTTTGAACATACCACGTTTGCCGTATCGTTCCTGCATCGACACGCATCGGCATCCTCCGGCATCGCCCATTCATCGACAGGAGATGGTATGGACGCCTCCCTCCCGCGTCGGATAGGAGAGGCATTAGGAACGGCGGAGCCCTCGCTATACCCGACGGCATCAGAGTGCCAAAGTGGTGGTGTCAAAACGACCACTGAGGGTAAGGAGGGCTCGAAATGAAGACTACGACGTTTGGCGTG
>NZ_CADFGP010000051.1 GCF_902833905.1 Paraburkholderia tuberum STM678
ACGAAACGAAGCTCGCTGGAGCAATCCAGTCGTCAGGAAACGCCGGATACGTGATCCGTACGTCCGGTGTTGTGGGAGGACGGCGGGGGCAACCCCGCCTCCTACCCGATCGTCAAGCGCCGCGCCGCGACGTCCGCACCGCGGCAGGCGCGTCCATATCGCAGTGCTACACTGCGCGGACATCCACGTGGCGTATCCACAACAAGCCGGGCGGTACCGGATGGGCAGTTTAAAATAGCGGTCGTTTTTTCCGCCCCGGAACGGATTTCCTCGCGTCCATGACAGATAACAATCACGTACACAAACAGCCACTGCCTTCCCTTGCGATTGCCGCGATCGGAGTGGTGTTCGGCGACATCGGTACGAGCCCGTTGTACGCACTGAAGGAAGCCTTCAGTCCGTCGCACGGCATCCCGTTGACCGATCAGTCGATCCTTGGCGTTATTTCGCTGCTGTTCTGGGCAATCGTGATCGTGGTCGGCGTCAAGTACGTGCTGTTCGTGATGCGCGCCGACAACAACGGCGAGGGCGGCGTCCTCGCGCTGATGGCGCTGGCGATGCGCTCGGTCGATCAGAAATCGAAAATGGCCGGCCTTCTGATGATGCTCGGCATCTTCGGCGCCTGCATGTTTTACGGCGACGCGGTGATCACGCCGGCAATCTCGGTGATCTCGGCGGTCGAAGGTCTCGAAATCGCCGCGCCGCATCTGGCGCATCTGGTGATTCCGCTGACCGTCGTGATCCTGATCGTGCTGTTCTGGATCCAGCGGCACGGCACGGCCACGGTCGGCCGTCTGTTCGGGCCGATCATGACGCTTTGGTTCCTCGTGCTCGCCGTGCTCGGCCTGTGGCACATCATGCAGTCGCCGAATGTGATCCAGGCGCTCAATCCCTACTACGCGTACACGTTCATGGCCGCGCACGTGCTGCAGGCCTACGTGGTGCTCGGCTCGGTCGTGCTGGTGCTGACCGGCGCGGAGGCGCTGTACGCGGACATGGGCCACTTCGGCGCGCAGCCGATCCGCATGGCGTGGTACGTGCTCGTGATGCCTTCGCTCGTGCTGAACTACTTCGGCCAGGGCGCGCTGCTGATGCACGACCCAAAGGCGATCGAAAATCCGTTCTTCCTGCTCGCGCCGGACTGGGCGTTGTTGCCGCTCGTCGTGCTGTCGACGGTCGCGACGGTGATCGCGTCGCAGGCGGTGATTTCGGGCGCGTACTCGCTGACGAGCCAGGCGATCCAGCTCGGCTACGTGCCGCGCATGAAGGTCCTGCACACGTCCGAACTCGCGATCGGGCAGATCTATGTGCCGGTCGTGAACTGGATGCTGCTGTTCATCATCCTGTGCATCGTGATCGCGTTCAAGAGCTCGGACAATCTGGCGGCCGCGTACGGTATCGCGGTGACGGCAACGATGGTGATCACGACGATCCTTGCCTGCGTCGTGATGGTGAAGGTGTGGAACTGGAACAAACTGCTGGTTGGGCTCATTATCGGCGTGTTCATGGTGGTCGACCTGGGCTTTTTCGGCGCGAACCTGCTGAAGGTCGAAGAGGGCGGCTGGTTGCCGCTATGCATCGGCGGCCTGCTGTTCTTCCTGCTGATGACGTGGTTCAAGGGCAGGATGATCGTGAAGGAACGCACGGCCGCCGACGGTATTCCGCTGATGCCGTTCCTGCAAGGCCTGCTCGCGCATCCGCCGCATCGCGTGTCGGGCACCGCGATCTATCTGACCGGCAGCGATTCGCTGGTGCCGGTGAGCCTGCTGCACAATCTGAAACACAACAAGGTGCTGCACGAGCGCACGATCTTTCTGACCTTCGTCACGCGCGACATTCCGTACGTGAAGGACGCCGATCGCGTGACCGTGAAGGACATGAACGGTGGCCTGTGGCTGGTGAAGGCAGCCTACGGCTTTAACGAAACGCCCGACGTGAAGGCGGTGCTGCTCGACGTCGGCCGCACGCACGACATGAGCTTCGAATTGATGGACACGTCATTCTTCCTCGCGCGCGAAACGGTGGTGCCGACGCAATTGCCGGGCATGTCGGTATGGCGCGAGCGTGTGTTCGCGTGGATGCATCAGAACGCCGCGAAGCCGACCGACTTCTTCAGCATCCCGGCTAACCGGGTCGTGGAACTGGGAACGAAGATCGAGATTTGACGGCTCGCGCGTGACGTGCGGGAGCGCAAACAAAAAGCCCACGCAATGCGTGGGCTTTTTGTTCATGCGCGCGTGCAAGCGGTTGAGCGCGCGACGCAGTCATGTCACGGACCGGAGCGCGTGCGACGACGTGCTCCGGTCCGTGACGCTCACTTCTGCTTGAGCTTCGCAAACGCAGCCGCCATCGCGCCGCCCGGCTCCGGTTCGCGCGAGCGTTGCGGCGCACCGCGTCCCGCTCCGCCGCGATTGAAGCTGCCGCCCGAGCCACCGCGATCCTGCTGCGCACCGCCGCCGCTGCGCACGGCCGCTGCACCGGGTTCGTCGTCGAGACGCATCGTCAGTGCGATACGCTGGCGCTTCACGTCGACTTCGAGCACCTTGACCTTGACGATCTGACCGGCTTTCACGACCTCATGCGGGTCCTTCACGAACTTCGTCGACATCGCCGACACGTGCACGAGGCCATCCTGATGCACACCGACGTCGATGAACGCGCCGAACGCCGCGACGTTCGTCACGACGCCTTCGAGCACCATGCCCGGGATCAGATCGCTGACCTTCTCGACACCTTCGCGGAACGTCGCGGTCTTGAACTCGGGACGCGGATCGCGGCCCGGCTTCTCGAGTTCGACCAGGATGTCGCGCACGGTTGGAAGACCGAAACGCTCGTCGACGAATTCGGTGGGTGACAGTCCGCGCAACGCGTCGCGATTGCCGAGCACTTCGCCGACCTGCTTACTGATCTTCGCGAGGATGCGCTGGACGACCGGATACGCTTCCGGGTGCACCGACGAACGGTCGAGCGGATTCTCGCCGTTATTGATGCGCAGGAAGCCGGCAGCCTGCTCGAAGGTCTTGTCGCCGAGACGCGGCACCTTGCGTAGATGCTCGCGCGACGGGAACGGCCCGTTCGCATCGCGATAGTCGACGATGTTGCGCGCGAGCGTTGCGTTTAAACCCGACACCCGCGCGAGCAGCGCGACCGACGCGGTGTTCGCATCGACGCCGACCGCATTCACGCAGTCTTCGACGACCGCGTCGAGCGAGCGCGCGAGTTCGCGCTGGTTCACGTCGTGCTGATACTGGCCGACGCCGATCGCCTTCGGCTCGATCTTCACGAGCTCGGCGAGCGGGTCCTGCAGACGTCGCGCAATCGACACCGCGCCGCGCAGCGACACGTCCATGGCGGGGAATTCCTTCGCGGCAAGCTCGGACGCCGAGTACACCGACGCGCCGGCTTCGGACACGACGATCTTCTGCAGCTTCAGCTCCGGATGACGCGCGATCAGCTCGCTCGCGAGCTTGTCCGTCTCACGCGACGCGGTGCCGTTGCCGATGCTGATCAGCTCGGCCTGCGTTTGCGCGGCGATTCGCGCGAGCTTCGCGAGCGAGCCGTCCCAGTCGCGGCGCGGCTCGTGCGGGTAGATCGTGTCGGTCGCGAGCACCTTGCCGGTGCGGTCGACCACCGCCACCTTCACGCCGGTGCGCAAGCCCGGATCCAGACCGATCACGGCCTTCGGACCAGCCGGCGCCGCGAGCAGCAGGTCCTTCAGATTGCGCGCGAACACGCGGATCGCTTCGTGTTCGGCTTCGTCGCGCAGATTGGTCAGCAGTTCGTTTTCGAGGTGCGGCTGCACCTTCACGCGCCAGCACCAGCGGCACACGTCGGAGAGCCACTTGTCGGCGGGGCGGTTCTGATTGGCGATGCCGAAGTGCCGCGCGATCAGCGCTTCGCCCGGGTGCGGCACCTGCGCGTCGAGCTCTTCGCCGAGGCCGAGCTTGATCATCAGCACGCCGGCATTGCGGCCGCGGAACAGTGCGAGCGCGCGATGCGACGGCACCGTGCGGATCGTTTCGGCGTAGTCGTAGTAGTCGCGGAATTTCTCCTCTTCCGCGGTTTCCTTGCCTTCCACGACCTTCGACGACACCACGCCCTGGTTGAACAGATAGTCGCGCAGCTTGCCGAGCAGTTCGGCGGTCTCGCCGAATTGTTCGGAGAGGATGTCGCGCGCGCCGTCGAGCGCGGCCTTCACATCGGCGACGCCTTTGTCCGCGTCCACGTACGCCGCGGCTTCGGCTTGCGGATCGAGCAGCGGATTGCCGAGCAGCGCGTCGGCGAGCGGCTGCAAGCCGGCTTCGCGCGCGATCTGCGCGCGCGTGCGGCGCTTCGGTTTGTATGGCAGATAGAGGTCTTCGAGCACCTGTTTGCTGTCGGCGCCTTCGATCGCGCCGCGCAGCTCGTCGGTGAGCTTGCCCTGTTCGTCGATGCTCGCGATGATCGCCGCGCGCCGGTCTTCCAGCTCGCGCAAATAGACTAGGCGTTCCTCGAGATTGCGCAGTTGCGTGTCGTCGAGATTGTCGGTCACTTCCTTGCGATAACGGGCAATGAACGGAACGGTCGCGCCTTCGTCGAGAAGTTCCACTGCGGCCGCGACCTGGCGCGGCTGGACGGACAGTTCGGTGGCGATGCGCTGGACGATCTTGAGTGCTACGGTTTCCGTCATAAGGTCTTGGTGTTCCTGCGGACTCAGTGATGGGCCGCGCGCCGGCGGCAAATCGGGACAGGCCGGGCATGTGCCGCGACCAAGTCTAGAGCGGGGCATTTTGCCATAAATGCCAAAGGGCTCAACCGTGGGGTGTTAGAATTTCGGGCATGTTCCGTTGACCCTCTACGACGTTGCCAATCTCCTTGTCCCTCAACCGCCTGGTCTCTTCGCTGGCGTCAGGTTCACTGCCGGGTTCACTGCCGGGTTCGTCTCAATTGCCGCTGGTTTCTTTGCGCTCGTTCGGTCGGTCGGCTTTAACGGCTGCCGCGTCGTGCGTGATCGCCGCAGCGCTCGTCGTGCCGGTGTCGGCCGTGGCGCAAAGCGCGACGCCGGCGCAAGGTACCGGGCCCGTCGCGGCCTCGGGACCGCAAGCCGCCGCAACCGCCGACGGCCCTCAAAGCGCAAGTGACGTAGCCGTGCTGGACAAGTCGTTCGACGAGCGGCAACAGGTGCTCAATCAGCGCACGGACGACAACAACTATCAATTCGCTGTCGCGCAACACAACTGCTACAGCCGCTTCTTCGTCAATCACTGTCTGAACCGCGCGCGCGACGCGATGCGCAGCGTGCAGGCGGACATCCGCAAGGAACAGCTCGCGCTCGACGCCGAGCAGCGTGCGCAGCGCGCCCGTGAACGCGACGAACGCACCGCGTTGCGGCGCGCGCAAAACGAGGCGGAAGCGCCGCAACGTGCCGCCGAAGACGCGCGCAACGAGCAGGCGTATCAGGAAAAGCAGCGTCAGCACGCGCTCGATCAGGCGCAGCACAACGCCGAGGCGCCGCAGCGCGAAGCCAATGCGCAGGCCTACGCGGAGAAGCAACGTCAGCACGCGCTCGATCAGGCGCAGCGCAACGCCGCGGCACCGCAGCACGAAGCCAACGCGCAGGCCTACGAGGAGAAGCAGCGCCAGCACGCGCTCGATCAGGCGCAGCGTGGTGTCACGCCTGCGCAGGCGGCGGCCAATCAGAAGGCCTACGACCAGAAGCAGAGCGACTACCAGCGCAAGCTCGAGGAAGCGCGTCGGCAGGGTGCGCAAAAGGCCGCGGAGCGCCAGCAGAAACAGGAGACTTTCGAGCGGAAGCAGGCCGAGGCCGAGCAGCACAAGCTCGATGTCGAAGCACGTCAAAAGCAGGCCGCCGAGAAGGCCGAGCAGAAGCGTCAGGACGAGCTGAAGCAGCAACAGCTCGAAGAGCAGAAAAAGCAGCAACAAGAGCAACAGTAAGCGTGCTGTAGTGGCTGTATCGTAGAGTAAGCCGTGGCGGTCGTGGCCAGGGCCGCCGTAGTCGCCGTAATGCGTTTTGAGGCGGACAGCAACCTCAGGCATCGGACCGCGCGCACGCGGTTCGTGCCGCCGACCAGAGGAGGCGAGCATGCGCGATCGTCATCACGTCATCGACGCAAACACACTTCGCGACCGCATTCTGCAACTGGAATCGGAGCATAGTGGACTCGACCGGTTGATCGACCGGATGTCGGATGAACCCGGCATCGACGACTTCGAGTTACAGCGCCTGAAAAAGCGCAAACTTAAAGTCAAGGACACCATCATCTTGCTGCAATTGCAGCTCGAACCGGACGCGCGCGCCTGAGTTCGCGGCCTGGCAGGCGCCGGGCGCGCAGCGCGCGAGCCGGACTTAGCAGGAACGCTTGCCTTGAATTCATCGCATGACACTTCATCCCGGGCCGCGCCGGACAACGCATCTGCTTCGGGTACGCCTGCGCCGCGCGCGGCAGCACCGGCGCCAGGTGTGTCGCTGAATCGGCGCCGCGCGAGCGAGCTCGACGACATCTTCGCCGACAACGGTCTGCTCGCACGGCAGATCGACGGTTATCGGCCGCGTGCGTCGCAGATCGAGATGGCGCGCGCGGTTGCCGCGGCGATGGAGGCGTCGGGCCGCGCGATGCCCGAGCCCGCGATGTTCGAGACGCAGAAGCGCCCGGCGCGGCGCCTGCAGCAGACCGGCGCTGAAGCCGTCTCTGAGTCGACCGGGAGCAACGCACAAGCCGATGGCGTCGACGGTGGTGAGAATACGCTGATCGTAGAGGCGGGTACCGGCACCGGCAAGACCTATGCGTACCTCGTGCCGGCCATGCTGTGGGGCGGCAAGGTGATCGTCTCGACCGGCACCAAGCATCTGCAGGATCAGCTGTTCCAGCGCGACATTCCGACCGTGCGCGACGCGCTCGCGGTGCCGGTGTCGGTCGCGATGCTGAAGGGCCGCGCGAACTACCTGTGCCATTACTACCTGCAACGCACCGCGGACAACGGCCGTCTGCCGTCGCGCCAGGAGACCTCGTATCTGCAGGACATCGTGCGCTTCGCGAAGATCACGCGCACCGGCGACAAGGCCGAACTCGCGAGCGTGCCGGAAACGGCGCAGGTGTGGTCGATGGTCACGTCGACGCGCGACAACTGTCTCGGCCAGGAGTGTCCCCACTACAAGGACTGCTTCGTGATGCAGGCGCGCCGCGAAGCGCAGCAGGCCGATATCGTGGTGGTCAACCACCATCTGTTTTTCGCCGACATCATGCTGCGCGATACCGGCATGGCGGAGCTGCTGCCGACTGCGAATACGGTCATCTTCGACGAAGCGCACCAGCTGCCCGAAACCGCGACGCTGTTTTTCGGCGAGACGCTATCGACCGCGCAGTTTCTCGAACTCGCACGCGATTCGGTCGCCGAGGGCCTCGGTCACGCACGCGATGCGGTCGATTGGGTCAAGCTCGGCGCGACGCTCGAGCGCGCCGCGCGCGACGTGCGGCTCGCGTTCAAGGAAGACTCGGTGCGTCTGTCGATCGGCCAGCTGCCCGACGATCACCCGCTGTTCGCCGCGCTCGAGACGCTCGAGGCCGAGCTCGACGCGTTGGCCTCGGCATTGGCGGGCCAGGCCGAGCGAGCCGAATCGCTCGGCGCGTGTTTGCGTCGCGCGCGCGAGTTGCAGGACGTGCTGAGCGGCTGGACCACGCCACCCACGAGTGCAGAACGCGACGCGGTTGCGACCCGCGAGGGTGACGCCGGCGCGGAGCGCGCCGATCCGAATGAAAAGGTGCGCTGGATCGAGGTGTTCTCGCATACGGTGCAGCTGCACGAAACGCCGTTGTCGGTCGCGCCGATTTTCGCGAAGCAGCGCGCCGGCGTACCGCGCGCGTGGATCTTCACATCGGCGACGCTGTCGGTGCGCGGCGACTTCACGCACTATGCGGCGCAGATGGGCTTGAACTCGAAGCGCTCGATGACATTGCCGAGCCCATTCGACTATCCATCGCAAGGGCTTCTGTACGTACCGCGCAATCTGCCACAGCCGTCATCGCCGATGTTCACCGACGCCGTGTTCGATGCCGCATTGCCCGCGATCGAAGCCTCGGGCGGCGGCGTCTTCATGCTGTGCACGACGCTGCGCGCGGTGGATCGTATCTCGGCGAAGCTGCGCGACGCGATCGAGTCGCGCGGCTGGGACTATCCGCTGCTCGTGCAGGGCGATGCGAGCCGCACCGAACTGCTCGACCGCTTTCGCGCCTACGGCAATGCGATCCTGGTCGGCAGTCAGAGCTTCTGGGAAGGGGTGGACGTGCGTGGCGACGCGCTGTCGCTGGTCGTGATCGACAAGCTGCCGTTTGCGCCGCCGGACGATCCCGTGCTGGCCGCGCGGCTCGACGCACTGACGAAGAAGGGCTTGAGCCCGTTCGCCGTGCATCAGCTGCCGCAGGCCGTCATCACGCTGAAGCAGGGCGCCGGCCGGCTGATTCGCGCGGAGACCGATCGTGGCGTGCTGATGATCTGCGATACACGTCTCGTCGATAAACCTTATGGCCGCCGCATCTGGCAGAGTCTGCCGCCGTTCAAGCGCACCCGCGAGATCGACGTGGTGCGTGAGTTCTTTGAGGAGAGCGCTGGGCCAGCGGCGCCGGTTCGATAGGGGATGTGTTCCACACATGCGACGAGCTCCGCAGCGGAAAGCGGCCCTGAATGACAAAACGCCACGGATGTGAATCCGTGGCGTTTTTCTTTGCCCGTTTGCGGCCCGCGCCGTTTCCGGCCAACCTCCAAACGTTTCGTGCGCAGGCGCTGTAGCGGGAGCGCCGCTACAGCGCCGAACCGTTGCGGCTTACTGGCTTGCGCCTGCTGCCGGCGATGCTGCTTCAGCCGGCGATGCTGCCTCGGCCGGCGATGCTGCTTCGGCCGGCGATGCTGCCTCGGCCGGCGATGCTGCAACTGCCGGCGATGCTGCTTCAGCAGGCGATGCTGCCGCCGGTGCGGACGCAGCTTCCGACGGTGCAGCAGCCTGATCGTTGCTCTTGTTGCATGCAGCGAGTGCCACAACTGCCAACAGGGATGCTACGAGGAGGGATTTCTTCATGATCACGTCCTTTTATGGTTTAAAGGTAAGCAACAGCGCAAAATAAAACCGGTAATGTGCTCCAACACCGACCTGGGCCGCTGGTGGAGATGCTCTTTTGACGAGCTGGAATCTTCCCTACGGCTTGGGCGGAAATTATATGCACTTTCGTACTGACAGTCGATAAATGCGGGTCAATACGTTGTCTTTCTCATACAAAATTTCACCGTACGGTATAACAGGCGGGCAGAGTTACGCAATCTCGCCTACCTGTATCCAGCCCGCACAATACCACTCGTGTAGCAGTGCTGTCACCGATGAATCGTGTGATAGTGTTACAAAGCGTATCGCACTCATGCACCGCAGATTTGCGAGTTCAAACAGCCATTTTTTCGCGCCGGTCCACGATATTTCTTCTCCATTTACGAAGAAAAAACGTCGTTCATACAACAGGTTACTCTTGCGATCGAGCCGTAGACCGGATCTCGACGCCGCGCCGATGAAACGGGCTTCGTTGAGCGGCCGTTGCGGCGGATCGAAGACGACACTCGGCTTAGGTTCGCTGAGGTACGTGCCAAGGAACGACGCAATGTCCTGCTCATTCCATCGCACTTTAGCAAGCATCGCGCCCACCCGTTCGACGAGCGCCGCGGGCAACTCGGCCGGCTGTTCGACCGCGGCCTGCCGTGGGTCGCGATAAAGGGCGCCCGCCTTGCCCGTGGCCTCTCCGCGCTCGGCCAGGTGGTAGAGGAACTGCGCGGTCAGCTCGCTTTCGGAGGGCGCGCGAAAACCGATCGAGCAGGTCATGCATTCGCCCTCGGCGATGCCGTCGTGCGCGATGTGCGGCGGCAGGTACAGCATGTCGCCGGGCTCGAGTACCCACTCCTGTTCGTGCTCGAAGTGCTGTAAAACCTTCAACGGCAAGCCGGGCTGCAGCGTCAGATCTTTCTGCGCGCTAATGCGCCAGCGGCGCTTGCCTTTTACTTGCAAAAGAAACACATCGTAGGAATCGAAGTGCGGGCCGACGCCGCCACTATCGGTCGCATACGAAATCATCAGGTCGTCGAGACGCGCGTCCGGCACGAAACGGAAACGGTCGAGCAACGCGCGCGCGCGGTCGTCGTGCAGATCCACGCCCTGCACGAGCAGTGTCCATGCGCGCTGTTTGACGGACGGCAGTTCGTCGGGCGCGAACGGGCCGTGCTCCAGCTGCCATTTGTTGCGGAAGTGCGTGATCAGGCGCGCTTCGACGTCGTCCCGATCGGCCAGCTCGAACAGCTCGTCGCGCGACAGCGGCGCTTCGATGTCCGGAATCGCCTGACGGATCAGCAGCGGCTTTTTCTGCCAGTAGCGGCGCATGAATTGCGACGGGCTCAGATGGCCGAGAAGTGCGGTCGGAACGTCGGGCGAGGGCGGAAGAGTGGGCCGCGTGGCCGGCTTTGCAGCAGACGGCGAATTGCTTGCCGAACCTGCATCGGCCGGGAGGTGGGTGGGCCGCCTGGGCATCGTATAATGTGAGTTGTATTCTGGAGAGTCGAATGAAAATCGCAAAGAACACCGTCGTGTCGGTCGCCTACAAGCTGTCGGATGCGCAGGGCAATCTGATCGAGGAAAGCGAAGAGCCGATGGTCTATCTTCACGGCGGCTATGATGGCACGTTCCCCAAGATCGAGGAAGAGCTCGACGGCCACGAGGCCGGCTTCGAGACCCAGATCCAGCTCGAGCCGCAAGACGCGTTCGGCGAATACGATCCCGAGCTTGTGAAGATCGAGCCGCGCGATCGCTTCCCGGAACCGCTCGAAGTCGGCATGCAGTTCGAAGGCACCCCCGAAGATGGCGACGAGGAAATCGATGCGCTGGTGTACGTGGTGACCGACGTCGCGGAAGACAAGGTCGTGCTCGACGGCAATCATCCGCTCGCCGGCATGGCGCTGCGTTTCGCGTTGACCGTCAAAGACGTGCGTCCGGCAACTGAAGACGAAATCCAGCACGAGCACGCGCATGGCGCGGACGGCCTCGAAGTTCTCGACGACGATGAAGACGAGGACGAAGAAGACAGCTCAAAACCGACCCTGCACTGAGCTTGCGGGCATGCGCGGTGTCGTCGCGGGGGCAGACGGCACCGATGCGGGCAACGCAGGCGAGGCTGGCAGTATCGACCCCGGCGGCATCGAGATAGCGGGCCCATAGTCGCCGCCGCCCTGGTCGGACGGGATGCGCGGCTGCTGCTCCTGCGACTCTCCAGGTGTCCGCAATACGGGCGGCAATTCCGACGCCGGCCCGAAACCTTCCACATTCGGCATCTCCGGCGCAACCGGCATCGACGCGCCGGATTCGTCGCGCGGCGATGCGGGCGGCAAGACCGGCGGCGTGGTGGGCAGCGGCATCTGCTTCGGCACGTCGCGCACGCTGACTCTGAACGGCGGCTTGCTGCCGAAATCCGCTTCTATCTGAATCCATTGGTTGAGACGATCATGCGGTGCGAGCGCAATGCGCGTGAGGTTCGTCACGACCGTCCCCTTGTCGTTGCGTAGCGGCTGATCGATGACGAAACCGCCGGCCGGCCGGTCCTCGTCTGCATGAATGACGACCACGGGTCCGGGGAAAATCTGCGCGAGCTTGAGCAGACTGCGCTTGAATTCCAGAAAGCCGTCGCGGCGCGAGCTATGTGCGAAGTGCAGCCAGGCGAACCGTTCGGGTCGCTCGTAGCGCTCCGGGTCGAAGTCGCCCTGAATGAACACGACGATCGCGCGCGCGTCGCGGCGCTTCGCGTATTCGGCCGCGTGCTCGAGCCAGAATGCGTTGGCGATCACGCGATCTTCGAACTCGCCGTTGCGGCCGCCCGCGCTCAGGTAGTGGTTGTTCGGACCCGGCGCGTTCAGGCCGATGAAGACGATGTCGCCGGCGTTGGTGTTCGCTTTGTCGTTCGTTTTTTCGTTGACCACCCAGCGCACGTTTTCACGGAACGGGCGGAAGCGCGACACCTCGCTCTCGCGCGTCAACGCGATCGGGTTCTGCCCCATCGACGTTGGATCGGCGAACAGCGTTTGCCGCAACTGGTCGAGCCGCTCGACCGGATCGAAGCCGCCGGCTTCCGCCGTGCCGCAATCGACCCAGTCATGTTGGCCGGGGATAAAGAAGAGGGCAGTGCGCGAGCTGTCGAGCAGCGCGTGGCGGCGCTCGAACAGCGCGTCGCGGCAAACTTCCTTTGGCCCCTTCAGATTGCCGTCGTAGACGATGAAGCGCACGTCGCGCTCGCGGCCGATCGCCTCGAGCAGCCGTTGCGTGGCGGCTTCGTCGGCGGGGCTGTGCATCGTGCCGGAAATCACCGCGAACGCGAAGCGCGAGGCCTCAGCGTGCGCCGGCGCGGTCCATGCGCACACTGCCACCAGCACGACGATACCGCCTGCCGGTGCGAGCACGTGGCGCAGCGCCGCGCGAAGCCCGCGCGGGCGCGGCGGATGTCCCGGCGTGTCAGTGGTCCGCATCCGGCGCGACGGCCAGTTCATGCAGTTCGTACAGCAGATCGAGCGCTTCGCGCGGCCGCAGATCGTTCGGATCGATGCCGCGCAGACGCTCGACGAGTGTCTGCATCGCGGGCGACGCGGGCGTTGCGTCGCTCGCCGTCTCGTGGTCGTCGTCCGTGTCTTCGGCGAGCATGGCAGGCTGCGTCGCGAACAGATCGAGTTGCGGCGCGGGCTGCGCGGCCGATTGCTGCTCCAGATGCGCGAGATGCTTGCGTGCCGCGCGGATCACCGCGTTCGGCACGCCGGCGAGCTGCGCGACCTGCAGACCGTAGCTCTGATTGGCGGGCCCTTCGTTGACCGCGTGCAGGAACACGATGCCGTGCCCGTGCTCGACTGCCGACAGATGCACGTTGGCCGCGTGCGGAAACTCCGCGGGTAGTTGCGTCAGCTCGAAATAGTGCGTCGCGAACAGCGTGTAGCAGCCGTTGTGGGCGAGCAGGTGGCGCGCGATCGCCCACGCGAGCGCGAGGCCGTCGAACGTCGACGTGCCGCGGCCGATCTCGTCCATCAGCACGAGGCTTTGCGATGTCGCGTCGTTGAGGATCGCGGCGGCTTCGGTCATCTCCACCATGAAGGTCGAGCGGCCGCCGGCGAGGTCGTCGGCCGCGCCGATGCGCGTGAAGATGCGGTCGATCGGTCCGAAGGCCGCGCGCCGCGCTGGTACATAGCTGCCCACGTAAGCGAGCAGCGCGATCAGCGCGGTCTGGCGCATGAAAGTCGACTTACCGCCCATGTTGGGACCGGTGATCAACAGCAGCTTGCGCTCGGTCGCGAGTGAGCAATCGTTGGCGATGAACTGCTCGACTTGCGCCTCGACCACCGGATGACGACCCTGCTCGATGTCGATACCCGCGTTCGCCGAGAACGTCGGCGCAACCCAGTCGAGCGCGCGAGCGCGTTCGCCGAGCGCGGCCAGCAGATCGAGTTCGGCGAGCGCGAGCGCAACGCGCTGACAGTCGGGAATGAACGGCAGCAACGATTGCAGCAACGCGTCGTACAGTGCGCGTTCGCGCGCGAGCGCGCGTTCCTGCGCGGACAGCGCTTTGTCCTCGAAGGTCTTCAGCTCGGGCGTGATATAGCGCTCGGCATTCTTCAGCGTTTGCCGACGGCGATAGTCGTCCGGCACCTTGTCGGTCTGGCCGCGCGTGACTTCGATATAGAAGCCGTGCACCTTGTTGTACTCGACGCGCAGATTGCTGATGCCGGTGCGCGCGCGTTCGCGTGTTTCGAGATCGATCAGGAACTGTCCGCAGTTCTCCGAAATATCGCGCAGTTGGTCGAGCTCGGCGTCATAACCACGCGCGATGACGCCGCCGTCGCGCACCATCGCGGCCGGCTCTTGCGCGACCGCGAGCTTCAGCAAATCGGCGCACGCGTGCGGCGGTTCGAGCGCCGCGTCGATGCGCGCGAGCGAATCCGCGTTCGAGGCCACCGCCGCGAGCTGCGCGCGCAATGCAGGTAGCGCGATGAAGGTATCGCGCAGGCTCGACAGATCGCGCGGCCGCGCCGACAGCAGCGCGAGACGTCCGGTGATCCGTTCGATGTCCGAAATCTGCCGCAATGCGCTGCGCAAGGTATGGAGGTCGGCGCCCGGCGGCGTGTCGAGCAACGCGCCGATCGCCTGCTGACGCGCCTGAGCCACCGCCGAATCGCGCGGCGGATGATGCAGCCAGTGCCGCAGCAGGCGGCTGCCCATCGTCGTGCAGCAGGTGTCGAGCAGCGAGCACAGCGTCGGCGATTCGGTGCCGCGCAGTGTCTCCGTGAGTTCGAGGTTGCGGCGCGTGGCCGGATCGAGGCCGATGTATTCGGATTCGTATTCGACCTTCAGGCTGCGCACATGGCGCAGTTGCTGGCCCTGCGTGGACGCCGCATACAGCAGCAACGCGCCGGCCGCCCCGCACGCGCAACCGAGCGAATGCGCGCCGAAGCCGTCGAGGCTCGCGACTTCGAGTTGGTCGCACAGGCGCTTCGTGCCCGAGGTGATATCGAAGTGCCAGGCTGGTACACGCTTGAGCGCGCCGGCGTTGACAGGCGGTGTCCAGCTGGTCGAATCGGCGGTGGCGTCGGCGACCAGAATTTCCGCGGGACGGATGCGCTCCAGCGCGGCGGCGACCTGATCGGGCGCGACTTCGGCGAGGCGCAGCGCGCCGCTCGCGAGATTGAGCCATGCGAGACCGACGCTCGTGGCGACACCGCGGCGATTGTGCGCGACGCCCAGCGCGAGCAGATAGACGTCGCTCTTGTCGGACAGCAGTGCGGCGTCGGTCAGCGTGCCAGGCGTAACCACGCGCATGACCTTGCGCTCGACCGGGCCTTTCGAGGTGGCCGGGTCGCCGATCTGTTCGCAGATCGCGACCGATTCGCCGAGCTTCACGAGCTTGGCCAGATACTGTTCGACAGCGTGATGCGGCACGCCGGCCATCTTGATCGGATTGCCCGCCGACGCGCCGCGCTGCGTGAGCGTCAGGTCGAGCAGGCGCGCGGCTTTTTCCGCGTCGTCGAAAAAGAGTTCGTAGAAGTCGCCCATCCGGTAGAACACCAGCGTGCCCGGATGCTCCGCCTTGATGCGCAGGTACTGCTGCATCATCGGCGTGTGTTGTGCGACGTCGTTGGCCGCTGCGGTTTGAATACCCATCCTTCGTGTCTTCTTGCGGTAGATGCTCAGGGCGTGAGTTTAACCCGCCGGCGCGGCGAGCGGACCCTGGCCGAACGGACGATGCCCAACACAAGAGCTGAATGTCAGCATGACCGATTCGATCAAAGCGGGGGTTGCACGCCGTCGCGGCGGGTTACGGCCGTCGAGCCGAGCCTCGCGCAGTCATTGCTGGAGCACCGTGATGCATTCATTCCTCGATCATCGCCCGCATGTCCACCCTGCGTTCGTTCGCCGCGCTGCGGCGTTTCGCGAGCCACATCAGCAGCGTGATGAAGGTGCCGAACACGACGATGATCCACTGCGCGGGCATCTTCGCCGTGAGCAGCAGCGCGTACGCGCCGAGCATCAGCAGCACCGCGAGGTTCTGGTTGAAATTCTGCACGGCGATCGAGTGACCGGCCGACAGCAGCGTCGCGCCGCGATGCTGCAGGATCGCATTCATCGGCACGATGAAAAAGCCCGACAACGCACCGAGCACGATCATCAGCGGATAGGCCAGCAGAATGTAGTAGGGCGCGACGTGCGTGCCGAAGCGCAGGCCCGCGCCCGCCGGGAACAGGTCCTTGTTGTAGAAGGCCATCGCGATCGCCACCGCGCCCGTCAGCACGCCGACCGGCAACACCTTCAGCGAGTGGCGCAATGGAATCAGCGCGGCCGCGCCCGCCGCGCCGATCGCGATGCCGAAGCCGGTCACGCCTTGCATCACCGCCGCCCTCGACAACGACAGCCCGAGGTTCACGTTCGCCCATTTGAGCACCAGCAGCTGCATCGTCACCGCGGCGCCCCACATCAGCGTGGTCACCCACAGCGCGATCTGCGCGAGCTTGTCGGCCCACAGCACCCGGAAGCAGTGATGGAAATCGCCGACCAGCTTATTCGGCTCGGTCAGCCGGTTCGGATAGCGCGCGCCAGTGTCCGGAATGAAGATGTTGATCGCGGCGGCGATCGCGTAGGTGAGCATGACCGCGCCCATCGCGAGATCGGCGGCCGAGCGGATCAGCGGCATATGCGCACGCATGACGAAATGCTCGAAGACGGTGCTGATCAGCGCACCGCCGAGCATCGTGCCGGCGATCGTCGACAGCACCGTCGCCGATTCGAGCCACGCGTTCGCCTGCACGAGCTTTTCGGCGGGCAGCAGCTCGGTGAGGATGCCGTACTTGGCGGGCGAATACGCGGCTGCGCCGAAGCCCACCACGCCGTAGGCGATCATCGGATGAACGCCCAGAATCATCATCAGGCAGCCGCTCGCTTTCAGCGCGTTGGAGATGAACATCACGTGGCGCTTCTGCATCGAATCGGCGAACGCGCCGACGAACGGCGCGAGCAGCACGTACGAGATCGTGAAAAAAATCTGCAGCAGCGGCGTAACCCACGCGGCCGAGCGCATCACGGAAAGCAGGGCGATGGCGGCGATCAACAGCGCATTGTCGGCCAGCGACGAAATGAACTGTGCCGCGATGATCGTATGGAAGCCTTTTTTCATGGGGCAGATTGGAGGCTGCGCCCGGGGCGAAAGTCGGGCAGGGTCAAAGCGGCAGGGAGCAGGGAACGGTCCCGGCCGAGTACCGCCCCGAATGACTTCCCGCTTTTTAGCACGACGCTCCGGACACTGGAGCGCCGCCAACAGAAAAGCGGCCGAAGCCGCTTTTCTCTGCAACCGCTATGCGTTGCCGCGGACCGGCCGCGGCGGCGCACCTTACGCCGACTGCTGACGCGTGCGGCTGTAGCGCGACAGGATCGGAATCATCTGCGCGTAGACCTTCGGGTTGCCCGCGACGACTTCGCCGACGTGCAGGAACTCCGAATCACCGGTGTAGTTGCCGACCAGGCCGCCGGCTTCGGTGATCAGCAGGCTGCCCGCCGCGACGTCCCACGCGTTCAGGCCCTGCTCGAAGAAGCCGTCCATGTGGCCGGCCGCGACGTTGGCCAGATCGAGCGCGGCGGCGCCCGGACGGCGCAGGCCGGCGCAGGCTTCGGTCATCTCGGCGAACTGACGGCCGTACGATTCGAGGCTGTCCTGCGCGCGGAACGGAAAGCCGGTGCCGATCAGGCAGTCGGCCAGGCGGTCACGCTTGGCGACGCGGATGCGGCGATCGTTGAGAAACGCGCCACGGCCGCGCGACGCGGTGAACAGATCGTTGCGGGTCGGATCGTAGACGACGGCCTGCGTGACGACGCCCTTGTGCGCGAGCGCGATCGACACGCAGTAGTAAGGGAAGCCGTGGATGAAGTTGGTGGTGCCGTCGAGCGGATCGATGATCCACTGGTATTCGGAATCGTGGTCCGACTTGCCCGACTCTTCGGCGAGGATGGCGTGATCGGGATAAGCGGTCTTCAGCGTTTCGATGATCGCCGCTTCGGACGCTTTGTCGACCTCCGTGACGAAATCGTTGTGCTGCTTTTTGCTGACCTGAATCAGGTCGAGATCGAGCGATGCGCGGTTGATGATCTGAGCTGCGCGGCGCGCGGCCTTCACAGCGATATTGAGCATGGGATGCATAAACTGATCCTTGTGCCGGGGCAGCACGGCTGCCGGCCGGTAAATAAGCGCGAAACTGCGCTGACGGGCGCTGCAACGACGCAAAAACAGCACGGAACGGGCAGACCGGCTATCAAACCGGAGAGCATTCCGTCGACGGAGACGAATTGAATAAGAACGGTGCGACCGGTTCGACGCAAGCTTCAGCGAACGTCGGCGCCGGACGCGAAAAGCGGTATTTTACCTGAGTCCGGGCGCCCTCGCGCAGGTGCTCGCTCACGTGCGGCTGATGTACCGCACAGGCGCCGGCCGGTGCCGATCCGATGCTGCGCCCTCGTCCGCGCGCGTGGCTCGCGCGTGCGCCTGATTCGGCATAAGTGCCCGTTGGCGCTACCATACGCGTCTTGAGTCCTAGCCAGCCGAGTTTCATCGTGGATCACACTCACCATTCCTCCGACCCCGCCGTGGCCGATTTGCGCGGCGGTTTCACGTCGACGCGTTTCGTGCTGGTCGAGCCCAGCCATCCGGGCAATGTCGGCGCCGCGGCGCGCGCGCTGAAAACCATGGGCTTTTCGCGGCTCGTGCTCGTGTCGCCGCGCGTGCCGAACGTGCAGAACGACCCCGAAGCGATCGCGATGGCGAGCGGCGCCGATGACGTACTCGCCTCCGTGCACGTGGTGCCGTCGCTCGCCGATGCACTGACTGGCGTGCACTGGTCGATTGCGCTGACCGCGCGGCTGCGCGAATACGGTCCGCCGCAATGGACGCCGCGTGCGGCTGCCGCCGCCGCGCACGCAGAGGCGATGCACGGCGAGATCGCGCTGGTGTTCGGCAACGAGCGCACGGGCTTGTCGAACGAGGATGTCGAGCGATGCAGCGCGATTGCGCATATTCCGGCCAATCCGGCCTATAGCTCGCTCAATCTCGCGCAGGCGGTGCAGGTGCTCGCCTACGAGCTACGCACCGCGTACCTCGGCGCCGACGAAGCGAGCGACGGCGCACCCACCGCGGGAGCACACGCGGCGCCGGCCGAATCCGCCGCTCCACGCGCGCAGATGGCGGCCAGCGACGAGATCGAGAGCATGTTCGCGCATCTGGAAAGCGCACTGGTCGCGCTCGAGTTTCTCGATCCGGCCAATCCGAAGAAGCTGATGTCACGGCTGCGGCGGCTCTTCGCGCGCTCGGGCCTCGAGCGCGAGGAGGTCAACATCGTGCGCGGCATCGCCAAGCACATCCTGCTCAAGACCAGGCGGACCGGCTGACGGTCCGTTGACCAGCCCGTAACGGCGCACCTGATGCGCCGCCTTCGTCTGACGACAACCTTGCAGGTGACGGGGACTTCCGGCAGGTTTCGCGCAATCGCCCTACAATCCACGAAACGTTAGAAGCAAAGCCGCCGCCGTGCTAAGCGGCAGCGATGCCGTTAGCTATGGCGCGAAACGCAGAGTCCCGCGCATGCGCAAACCGCGCGGATTCGCTCACGCAGACGGTTTTCCTCCAACAATACAGTCCCTGCCATGTTCACGAGACTTCGCGAAGATATCGCCACCATCCGCGAGCGCGATCCCGCCGCCCGCAGCGCATGGGAAGTGCTCACGTGTTATCCGGGGCTGCACGCGCTCGTGCTGCATCGGATCGCTCACGCGTGCTGGTGCACGAAGCGCCGCTGGCTCGCGCGTTTCGTGTCCCAGATGGCGCGCTTCATGACCGGCATCGAGATTCATCCGGGCGCGAGCGTCGGGCGGCGCGTGTTCATCGATCACGGCATGGGCGTCGTGATCGGCGAGACCGCGCAGATCGGCGACGACTGCACGATCTACCAGGGTGTGACGCTCGGTGGCACGTCGCTCACGCGCGGCGCGAAGCGGCATCCGACGCTCGAGCGTGGTGTGATCGTCGGTGCGGGCGCGAAGGTGCTCGGCGGCTTCACCGTCGGCGCGGACGCGAAGATCGGATCGAACGCGGTCGTGACGAAGCCGGTGCCCGCGCGTGGCACGGCGCTCGGCAATCCGGCGCGGATCATCGTGCCGGCCGCGGCGGCTGCGAACGGTGCGAACCCGAATGCGAACAACGCCGCGCGTGACGCGAAGCGCGGCAGCGAAATCAGCGCGTTTTGCGCATACGGCATCACGCCCAACGCCGACGATCCGGTTTCGCTCGCGATTCACGGTCTGATCGACCATGCGGCTACTCAGGCGCGACGTATCGATGAAATCGTCGATGCGCTCGAGCGGCTCGGCACGAGCCTCGAAGGTCTGCAAGGCGCGGATGCGGCGTTGCTCGATTTGCGGCGGCTATCGGCGGCGATCGCGGGGAAGATGGAGGGGCTGGCGGGGGAGCGCTAGGTATCGGCGCCTCGCCAGCGCGAAGCGCACGCCGTACCCACGAGGTCAATCCAGCGGCAGCGCTCGAATCCCGTCGGCATCGATCTTCAGATAGCCGCCCCGGCGCTCGCCGTGATCGAGATCCCAGTCGGGCAGAACCCAGCGCGTGCCGCCCGGCTCGCGATGCCGCGCGGGCAGATGGGTATGCCCATGAATGATCGTCGCGGTCTTCGATTTCCTGAACAGCGCGGCGACACCTTGCGGGGTCACGTCATACTTGATCGGCATCGGCCGCGTGCGGCCATGCTCGCTCTTCGAGCGCATGTTCTCGGCGAGCTTGCGACGCCAACGAAACGGCCACGCGAGAAACAGAATCTGCGCGAGTCGATTGCGCGCGAAACACCTGAACAACTGATAGCCGCGATCCGCGGTGCACAGACCATCGCCATGGGCGAGCGCAATGCGCGTTCCGAACGCGGTAATCACGAACGGATCGGGCAGCCAGATCGCGCCGGCCGCTTTCATGAAGCGCTTGCCCAGCAGGAAGTCGCGGTTGCCGTGCATGATGTAAAGCGCGATGCCGCGCTCGGACAGCGTGTGCAGCAGCGCCGCAATATGGGCGACGAACGGCTCGCTCAGCATGTCGTCGCCGACCCAGTACTCGAACAGGTCGCCGAGGATGAACACCGAGTCGGCCGCTTCCGCGCTCACGCGGATGAAATGCTCGAACGCGGCGACCGTGCGCGGAATCGCCTCGCTCAGATGCAGATCGGAGAGGAAGAAAAAAGGGCGCGCGGCGTGCGGGCGTTGGCCCTCGCCTGGCACGCCCGCGGCGACGCTTCGCAGCGGCGTCTCTTGCAGCATTGAAGGTGCCTGATTTCAGTTCAAAGGAGTCGACGCCCGCATGAGGCGCGACTCACTCACGGTTTAGCCGACGACGACAGCTTTTTCGATCACGACATCATCGACCGGCACGTCCTGATGGAAGCCCTTCGAACCGGTCTTGACCTTCTTGATCTTCTCGACCACGTCCATGCCTTCGACGACCTTGCCGAACACCGCATAGCCCCAGCCTTGCGGCGTCGGCGACGAGTGGTTCAGGAAGTCGTTGTCGTTCACGTTGATGAAGAATTGCGCGGTCGCCGAATGAGGGTCGTTGGTACGCGCCATCGCGATCGAGCCGTTCTCGTTCTTCAGACCGTTGTTCGCCTCGTTGGTGATCGGCTCGGCCGTCGGCTTCTGCTTCATGCCGGGTTCGAAGCCGCCGCCCTGGATCATGAAGCCGTCGATCACGCGGTGAAACACCGTGTTGTCGTAGTGGCCGGCCTTCACGTAGTTCAGGAAGTTCTCGACCGACTTCGGCGCCTTTTCGGCATTCAGCTCGAGTTTGATGAGGCCGTGGTTCGTATGCAGTTCAACCATGATGGAATCCTTTGATGAACAGGTGGATAAAAGGCGCGGCGCGTCGTCATGTGCTGACGACCGGCCGCGCCGGGGCGTTGGTTGGGGCCGGGCTTCGGCCGCGCGGGTTCGCTTGCCCGTTCGTTTTTACTTGCTCACCACCGTCGCCGACTGGATCACGATCGGCTTCTGCGGCACATCGCTCATCGGGCCGCGCGTGGTGGTGGGCGTGGCTTCGATGCGTTTCACGACGTCCATGCCGCTCGTGACCTTGCCGAATACCGCGTAGCCGTTGCCGTCCGGATTCGGGTAGTCGAGATTGGCATTGTCCACCGTGTTGATGAAGAACTGCGCGGTGGCCGAATTCGGGTCGCTGGTGCGCGCCATCGCGATCGTGCCAGCGGTGTTCTTCAGACCGGTGCGGCTCTCGAGCGGAATCGGCGCGCGCGTCGGCTTCTCGACGAAGCTCTGCGTATAGCCGCCGCCCTGGATCATGAAGCCCGGAATCACGCGATGGAAGATCGTGCCGCTATATTGGCCGGCTTTCACGTAGTCGAGGAAATTGGCGACCGTCTTTGGCGCTTTCTCGGGATACAGCTCGACGCGGATGTCACCCTCCGACGTCTTCAGCAGCACGGAAGGATGAGCGGCCTGCGAACCGGACTGCGCAAAGGCGGGTGCGTTTGCGATCAGGGCGGCGCTGCCGAGCGCCAACATCAACCATTTCATGAAAGTCCTCGGGGTTGGAGAAAACTTGCGGCAGGCAACGAGCCCGGCGCTCAGCGCGACGGCGCCATGTACGGCGGCATGGCGAGCGAGCCATTCGGGCCGCCGAACTGGAAGCTCGGGCTGTCCGTGATGTTCGACGTGGGGTGCGCGGCGGGCACGGTCGTCTGCTCGGCGGCTGGCTGTGACGCCGCGGTAGCGGGTGTTGCCGGCGACACGACCTTCTGGATATCCGCGAGACGCTGCGCGGTCCTCGGGCTCGCCTTGCCGAGGCTCTCCGCGCGACGGTACGCGGCATCGGCGAGGCGCAGATAGAGGTCACCGAGGTTCTCGAACGCGAGGCCGTAGTTCGGATTGACCTGGGTGGCCATCTCGAGCGCCGCGCGCGCTTCGGTCAGACGGCCTTGTCTCGCGAAGAGTGTGGCGAGGTTGTTGTACGGCTCGGGCAACTCGGGATACAGCTGCGTGAGTTCGGTGAACGCAGTGATCGCTTCGTCGTCGCGATTCAAATGCACGAGCACGTTTGCGCGTTTGAACTTCGCTTGTGCGTCGTGCGGATTCGCGGCGACGCGCGCATCGAGTTGGGTCAGCGCGGCTTGCCAGTTTTTCTGCGCGATCAACGCGTCGATTTCCGGCGTATTGTCACGCACGGCGGGGCCTTGCGGCATCACCGCGGTCTTCTGCGCATAAGCGCTCGCGACCGGCACCGCGGCAAGTGCGGCAACGACGGTGACGCGCCACGCGAGGGCACGCGCCGCTTCGAAAGTAACGCCACCGACAACGTTGCCAAACGCAGTCGCGGCGAGGGTCGCAGCGCTGTGCGCGCGGCCGCTGGAGTGTTTCATAGGCTCAGGTCTGGATGTTATACTCCGAGCCATTCTAACAAAAGGTCTGCGCGTTCCGTCGAACCGCCGACTGTCTTTTCGCCACTCGTGGCCGTCTCCGCCCGGTTCGCAGCCTCGTCTGCAGCCTGATCGCCGCACGAGGTGCGCCGGTTTCAGCTGTATGCGATGCACCCGTTATCCTGTTCGTTTCGCGGGTCGCGGCGCGCATGAAGCACAATGCGGACTTCTTTCGGCCCACGCACCGCTCTCTATGGAATCTCTGCGCATTTACAACACGCTCGCGCGTGACAAACAGACTTTCGTGCCGCTGCGCGAAGGTGTCGTGCGGATGTACGTCTGCGGGATGACCGTGTACGACTATTGTCACGTCGGTCATGCGCGGGTGATGGTCGTGTTCGACATCGTGCAGCGCTGGTTGCGTGCGCTTGGCTACAACGTGACTTACGTGCGCAACATTACCGATATCGACGACAAGATCATCAAGCGCGCAGTCGAGAACGGTGAAACCATCAAATCGCTGACCGATCGCTTCATCGCCGCGCTGCATGAAGACGCGGACGCGCTCGGCATCGAGCGTCCGGATATCGAGCCGCGCGCGACCGACTTCATTCCGCAGATGCTCGGCATGATCGAGACGCTCGAGAAAAACGGCTACGCCTACCAGGCGAGCGACGGCGACGTCAACTACGCGGTACGCAAATTCGCAGGCTACGGCAAGCTGTCGGGCAAGTCGCTCGAAGACCTGCGCGCTGGCGAACGCGTGGCGGCCAACGACGCGAAACAGGACCCGCTCGACTTCGTGCTGTGGAAGCAGGCGAAGCCCGAGGAACCGGCCGACAGCGGCTGGGATTCGAAGTACGGGCGCGGTCGTCCCGGCTGGCACATCGAGTGCTCGGCGATGGGCTGCACGCTGCTCGGTGAACAGTTCGACATTCACGGTGGCGGCCAGGATCTGCAGTTTCCGCACCACGAAAACGAGATCGCGCAAAGTGAGGCCGCGACCGGACAAACATTCGTCAATTACTGGATGCACAACGGCTACGTACAGATCGACAATGAGAAGATGTCGAAGTCGTTGAACAATTTTTTTACGATTCGCGAAGTGCTCGCGCAGTACGATGCGGAGGTGGTGCGTTTCTTCATCGCGCGCGCGCATTACCGCTCGCCGTTGAACTACAGCGACGTACATATCGACGACGCGCGCAATGCACTCGCGCGTTTGTACACGGCGTTGAAAGACGTGACGCCCGATAGCGCCGTGCTCGACTGGAACGAAGCGCACGCGCAGCGTTTCCAGGCGGCAATGAACGACGACTTCAACACGCCGGTGGCCGTGTCGGTGCTGTTCGAGCTGGCCACCGAAGTGAACCGCATGCGCGACCCCGCGCTGGCCCGTCAATTGCGCGCGCTTGGCGCGGTGCTCGGGCTGCTCGGACGCGAACCGCGTGCATACCTGCAGCAGGCAGCGGGTGCTGCAGCCGAAGGCGCGCTCGAGCCCGTCGCGATCGAAGCGAAGATCGCCGCGCGCATCGCCGCCAAGCAGGCAAAGGACTATGCGGCAGCAGACCGGATCCGGGCCGAATTGCTCGATGCCGGCGTTGCCCTTGAAGACAAACCCGGCGGGTTGACCGAGTGGCGGCGCGTGTGAGCGCACCTCGTACTTCCCTCTGAACGACTCGCCAGGCAGGAGGCAGGATGGCAACGGCCACGAAGACGCCGGCTAAACGCGCGGCGTCTCAAACCAGTGCGGCAGCCGCGGCATCGGCTGCCGCAGCGTCGGCAGCCGCAGCATCGGCTGCCGCAGCTCAGTCGACTCGTGCGGGCGGCGGCGCGGTAGACAAAGCGCCCTCGAAAGCGGGCGGGGCGGCGGCGAAAGCCGACTCGGCCGCGGCAAAGAAGAGCGCGGCCAAACGCTCGCTCAATGGCGCGGGCACTGAAGCTGCGCACGCGCCTGCGAAACGCGCGAAAACGGCGTCGCGTGCGAAGGGCAACGGTGCGTTGCCGGCCAAACTCGCGGCCGAGCTCGCCGACGACGTGCAGGAACTCGCGCGTGACAAGAACGCGGGCGAAGTCGTGCGCAAGACGCGCGTATCGGCCACCTCGGCGAGCACGGCCAGCGCGGGCGGCGAAGCGGCCGGTGTCGCATCGCTCGCGAACGAAGTCGCGGTGCCGGTGCAGATCGGCGGTCTCGCGCCTGAAGTCACGCGTCCCGCGTATTGGGACAAGGCGTGCGCGGATCTCGTCAAGCGCGATCGCATTTTGAAGAAGCTGATTCCGAAGTTCGGCCCCGTGCATTTGCTGAGTCGTGGCGATCCGTTCGTCACGCTTGCGCGCTCGGTGGTCGGCCAGCAGATCTCGGTCGCCTCGGCGCAGGCCGTGTGGGCGAGGGTCGAAGTCGCGTGTCCGAAGCTCGTGCCGCAGCAGTTCATCAAGCTCGGTCTCGAGAAGCTGACCGCGTGCGGTTTGTCGAAACGCAAGGCCGAGTACGTGCTCGATCTCGCGAGGCATTTCGTGTCGGGCGCGTTGCACGTCGGCAAGTGGACGTCGATGGACGACGAGGCGGTGATCGCCGAACTCACGCAGATTCGCGGCATCGGCCGCTGGACCGCGGAGATGTTCCTGATTTTCAACCTGTCGCGTCCCGACGTGCTACCGCTCGACGACCTCGGCCTGATCCGCGCGATCAGCGTCAACTATTTCAGCGGCGAACCCGTCACGCGCAGCGAAGCGCGCGAGGTTGCCGCGAATTGGGAGCCGTGGCGCACGGTGGCGACCTGGTACATGTGGCGTAGTCTCGATCCGTTACCGGTCGACTACTAAAGAAGAACAGGAAACGAAGCCGTTTCAGAGACTATCGCGTATATGATATCGATAGTTGAGAAATGGTTTTGACATCGGCGCACGCGGTTAGAATACGCGCTGCCCGGTAAGTCCAAGGATTACAACCAATGAAGACCACGTTTCTGGATTTCGAACAGCCGATCGCTGAACTCGAAGCGAAGATCGAAGAATTGCGCTTCGTGCAGGACGACTCGGCCGTCGATATTTCGGAAGAGATCGAGCGGCTGTCCAAGAAGAGCCAGCAGCTCACCAAAGATCTGTATGCGAACCTCACACCGTGGCAGGTTTCGCAAATCGCCCGTCATCCGCAGCGTCCGTACACGTTCGACTACGTGAGCGAGCTGTTCACCGACTTCCATGAACTGCATGGCGACCGCAACTTCGCGGACGATCTGTCGATCGTCGGCGGTCTCGCGCGATTCAACGGCCAGGCGTGCATGGTGATCGGTCATCAGAAGGGCCGCGACACCAAAGAGCGCGCGCTGCGCAACTTCGGCATGCCGCGTCCGGAAGGCTATCGCAAGGCCGAGCGGCTGATGCGCCTCGCCGAGAAGTTCGGCCTGCCGATCTTCACGTTCATCGACACGCCGGGCGCGTACCCGGGCATCGGCGCGGAAGAGCGGGGCCAGTCCGAAGCGATCGGCCGCAATCTGTACGTGATGGCCGAGCTGAAGACGCCGCTGATCGCGACGATCATCGGCGAGGGCGGCTCGGGCGGCGCACTCGCTATCGCGGTGGGCGACAGCGTGCTGATGTTGCAGTTCTCGACCTACTCGGTGATCTCGCCGGAAGGCTGCGCATCGATCCTGTGGAAAAGCGCCGCCAAGGCACCGGAAGCAGCGGAGGCGCTCGGCCTGACCGCGCATCGTCTGAAGGCGCTCGGTCTGATCGACAAGATCGTCAACGAGCCGCTCGGCGGCGCGCATCGCGATCCGAAGGGCATGGCGGCGATGCTGCGCCGTGCGCTCGCCGATTCGCTGCGCCAGTTCCAGGGTATGAGCACCAACGACCTGCGCGAACGCCGTTTCGAACGGCTGATGGCGTACGGCAAATTCAAGGAAACGACGCCGGGCGCATAAGCCCGCGCGTTGGCCTGTCTCTTTCGTCCACCGGCGCTTTCCGCGCTAACGACGTGACCACCACCGCCGACTCATCCGCCGAGCGCCTCGTGATCGAGGCGCTCGGCGCCGCGCTGTCCGGGCTCGATTCGAACGCGCGCATTGCGGTCGCATTCAGCGGCGGCGTCGATTCGAGCGTGCTCCTCGATGCGGCGGTGCGCGTCGCGGGTGCGTCGCGCTGTACCGCGCTGCACGTGCATCATGGTTTGAGTCCACATGCCGATACGTGGCTCGCGCACTGCGAGGCTTTCGCGCGCGAACGTGGCGTCGAATTCGACGCGCGACGCGTGGATGTTTCGCGCGCGCCGGGCCTGAGCATCGAGGCCGCGGCACGCGACGCGCGTTATCGCGCGCTCGAAGCGATGTGCGCAACGCACGGCATTGGCACGCTATGGCTCGCGCAGCATGCGGACGATCAGGCCGAGACCGTGCTGCTGCAACTGCTGCGCGGCGCGGGGCTCGCGGGTCTCGCGGCGATGGCGCCCGGCTCGCTGCCGACAGGTGCGTCGACGACACGCGTGCGGCCGCTTTTGCATCTGCTGCGCGCGCAGCTCGAACACTATGCGAGCGCGCGCAAGCTGCGCTGGATCGACGACGAATCGAACGCGGACACGCGTTATGCGCGCAACGCCTTGCGTCATCAGGTGATGCCGGTGCTCGCGGTGCACTTCCCGGGCTTTCGCGATGCGCTCGCGCGCACGGCCGCGCATTCGGCATCGGCGCAGCGATTGCTCGACACGCTCGCGCGCGCCGACATGGAAAGCGCGTCGCGCGATGAAGGACGCGCCCTCGCGCACGACGTGCTGCTCGCTCTCGACGACGATCGCGCGCTCAATCTGCTGCGCTACTGGATGCGTACGCTCGGCTTCGTCGCGGCATCGAGCGCGCGTGTCGCGGATGCACTGCGGCAGTTGCGCGAAGTGGCAGCGGGGCAGGACGGACATCGGCTCCGCATCGATCATGCGGGGCATGCGTTGCGCAGCTATCGCGGCCTCGTCTACTGGGAAGCCGGCGATAGCAGCGAACCCGCCGACGAAACCGCGCTCGTCGAGCGCGAGATCAGTGAACTCGCGTGGCAAGGGCAAGAGATCTGGCATTTGCCGCAATGGCGCGGCACGTTCGTGTTCGCGATGGTGGATGCAGCCGCTGCTTCCGACGTAGCCGACGCAACGCACGCAGCGCCACGTAACGAAGCATGCGACATGGTTCCCGTCAGCGTCCTGCAACGAGCCTCTCTAAGAGTGCGGGCGCGCCGCGGCGGAGAACGCATGCGCATCGGTGTGCCGAACACGCCGAGCCGCACGCTGAAGAACCTGTTTCAGGAGCGCGGCATTCCCGCATGGAAGCGCGACGTGCCATTGCTTTACGTTGGCGATGAACTGCTGTTCGTGCCGCTGATCGGCGTGAATCGCGGGACTGTGCGCGACGCATCTCCGGAGCGCGAAGCGTGCGTGAAAATCGTCTGGCGCGAGGATCTGCTGATCGCCTGAGCGCCGGTCGGACAGTCGCGCAAGCGGTGCGTGCAGATGTCGAAAGCGTGAAACAGGGCGCAAATCAACGATAAAACAGGCCATTGCAGGCCTGATTCGACGCATTTGAGCGCTCGTTGCGTCTTGTCTTTTTGCGCCTAATCAGGTACTTTAACTTGTTTGCCCGACCCGATTTCGCCGTCGCTTTTGTCGCTATCGGTCGTTAGTGCCGGCAGGCGTGCGTGATCCGTCGTCGCCGTTCAATTCCGATCAGCCATTTGCGATTTCATCCCGGGCAAATCCGCGCGTGCTGCACGCGTGCTGCATCTACGCCGCCACACACTTTGCCGCCGTTCACGAGACGTTGCGCCCCTGTGCTTTCTGTGCGGTCGTCTCCAGCGCGCCAGCGCGGTTTCTCTTCCAGTTCAGAACGACAATGGCACTCATCGTACATAAATACGGCGGCACCTCGATGGGCTCGGTCGAGCGCATCAAGAACGTCGCCAGGCGCGTCGCGAAATGGCACAAGGCCGGCCATCAGATGGTCGTCGTGCCGTCGGCAATGTCCGGCGAAACCAATCGCCTGCTTGGCCTCGCGAAAGAAATCACGACTCAACCGAGCCCGCGTGAACTCGACATGATCGCCGCCACCGGCGAGCAGGTCAGCTCGGGTCTGCTCGCGATCGCGCTGCAGGAAGCCGGCGTCGAAGCGGTCAGCTACGCAGGCTGGCAGGTGCCGGTCAAGACCGATAGCGCGTTTACGAAAGCGCGCATCAGCGACATCGACGGCGAGCGCGTCATGCAAGACCTCGCAGCCGGCAAGGTGGTCGTGATCACCGGCTTCCAGGGCATTGACCCGGACGGCCACATCACGACGCTCGGCCGCGGCGGCTCGGACACGTCGGCAGTCGCGGTCGCGGCCGCGCTGAAGGCCGACGAGTGCCTGATCTACACGGACGTCGACGGTGTGTACACCACGGACCCGCGCGTCGTTGAAGAAGCGCGCCGGCTCGACCGCGTGACGTTCGAAGAAATGCTGGAAATGGCCAGCCTGGGTTCGAAGGTGCTGCAGATCCGCTCGGTGGAATTCGCCGGCAAATATCAGGTGAAAACGCGCGTGCTGTCGAGCCTGACCGATCCGCTGATGCCACTCGACGAAGAAATGAAGTCGGGCACCCTGATTACTTTTGAAGAAGACGAGACCATGGAAAAAGCAGTCATCTCGGGTATCGCGTTCCAGCGCGACGAAGCTCGTATCGCCGTGATGGGCGTGCCCGACAAGCCGGGCATCGCGTATCAGATTCTCGGCCCGGTGGCGGACGCGAATATCGATGTCGACATGATCATCCAGAACCAGAGCGTCGAGGGCAAGACGGCATTCACGTTCACGGTCGGCCGCGGCGACTATGCGCGTGCAATGGAAATCCTCACCGGCACGGTGAAGGCGCACGTCCAGGCCGAGCAGGTGCTGGGCGACCCGAAGGTGTCGAAGGTGTCGGTGGTCGGCGTCGGGATGCGCTCGCACGTCGGCATCGCCAGCAAGATGTTCCGCACGCTGTCGGAAGAGGGCATCAACATTCAGATGATCTCGACCTCGGAGATCAAGATTTCGGTGTTGATCGACGAAAAGTACATGGAGCTCGCGGTACGCGCGCTGCATAAGGCCTTCGAACTCGATCAGGCATAAGTGGCGGGAAAAACGGGGCGCTCTGGAGCGTTCCGTTTGTTTTGTGGCGTTCATGTGAATGAATTGCGTGATGAGACGCCACGTTGGCACAAATAATGTTCGTCAGACATTGACCTTATCGGCCCGGCCCGCTATGATCTTGGCTTCGTCGCACTGACTCCCTGTGCGACAGAAAGTTTGGGAGACGTGGCCGAGAGGTCGAAGGCACTCCCCTGCTAAGGGAGCATCTGGGCCAAAACCTGGATCGAGGGTTCGAATCCCTCCGTCTCCGCCAGTGCATCAATGAATACGGGCCTTTCGGCCCGTTTTTCATTTCTACCCACACCGCTACCCACACGCATGCGCGCGGTGCAATTTCCACCCGCTGGCTGCTTTTCGATGCGTTGTCTACGAACGACACAGGGTGGCTCGCCCGGCAGCTAACGCGGCTCGGCAAAGAGACTTACCGGGGAACAGATGAAAAACCCCGCTCTTGGCGGGGCCTCCGGTATCAGATCCTACACGCCCAGTCCCTACACGTCGGAGCCGGTCTTAGTAGTCTTCGCCATTGCAGTTAGCTCTTCCAGCAACGGTGCCCGGTCACCCGCTGCATCGCAGATAGAGAACTGATCCAAGCGCGTTCCAAAGTTATTGCGAAAGTACTTCTTCATTCGGCTCTTGAAACCGCTTACTGCCTGCCCGTTCGAGGACCGAACGTTCATGTGGCACGGATCGTTGTTTGCGGCTGCTTCGAAGGCAACAGCAGTCTCAGGGGGGAGGTCGCGAAATCGCCAGTAAATGGGGGGATCAGAAGACTGGGGGGCGTAAAACGTTCTGAGATGCGCACAGACGCTACCTGACTCTCTCTCAGCACACGAGGCACAGAAGATGGAGAGGCCGCCGTCGCTCGATGGCTCGAAAGCCATTCCGTTCCAGCAACCGTCGAGTTCATCGAAATGCTTAGGGTGAAGGGCGCGAACGTACATAATTGTTTTGCGATGCCTATCAATTTCTCCGTCGCCTCACCTACGGTGATAGATTCATCGAAGGAAATTTCTTCGCGTCCTCTTTCATGCGTGCAGGTTGCGGCCCCGTTCTCGACTTCGATTTCAATCAAGTCCTCTCCGTGCTTGAAGCTGACCAACACGGAGCCCTCAACGCCGGGGAAAGCATTGACCCTCCAAAGTCCGTGGGCAACGCCCGACTTCAGAATGCTTAATGCATCTCTGACGTTGTCTTCGGTTGCTGGCACTCCCTCTCCAAAGTGCCATCCCTCATTAAGCCGACCGAATCCATTGATTTTCTCCGCGACGTAACGCCATCTGGCGACGCCCGATTCGAACTTGCGCTCTTCGAAGCCTGAAAGGCTCGCCTTATAAATGAACGAAACCGAATTCATTTTCTCACCCTCGGGGAACGACTACCGCCCCGGCCTTCTGAAGACTGTTGCTGATGTCGTCAGAGGACGGGAGACTCAGGCCCGCCGCTTTATCAAATTCCTGTATGCCCTCGACGAGCTTGTCGCGAAGGGAGCGCAACGTTTCATGAGACAGGCTTAGCTTTCCGACGACGTTCTCATTCTGGTTGAGAAAGATCGTGACGTCAGCTGGCCCGTAAGCAATAGCAAAGCCGTTGAAGTACATATGGGGGACCATAGCGGCGCTCATCTTCCGGAAAGCATCTTCAGGGGAAGCGGGCGCTGCACTAGGATTGGCTTGGTCCGTCATGGCATTCTTCCGAAAAATGTGGTGTTCTGCTACAGCTTAGCATACGGTCGCTCGGCTCTCCTCCATGTTCGCCAACGATCACAGCCGCGCCGTACGCTCGCGCTACCAGACGAGCCTCGCTTCCCTCACACGCTGTGCCGTCAGCGCCTCGCCGCAGAATCTCGTGTGCACCTCAAGGATTGCGATGCCGTAGCTGTGACTAGGCTCGCTGCCTTTCTCCCACGATTGGACGGTCGAGCGGCTCGTCAGCATGATGTTCGTCAGGCGATAACCCGACACGCCCGTCGCTCTCAGATCGGCGAGCACGTCGAGCCAATGGACGCGCGCGACGAGGACGAGGATGTCAGTCACCGATCAGGCTCGTCGTGCCGATCGTGGCCTGATGCTGCACGCCCTGAGCACTGGTCTTGATGGTTGCGCCGACACCGGCCCTGTTCGCGGCTTGCGCCTCGGCCTGACTGGCCGCTGTGGACTCAGCAGGTTGCTGGACCTGAGGCGGTGGCGGCGGTGCCGCGGGAGTGGGTTTGGGTGCTGCTATGCTGGTTGCGCCGCCCATTTTCAACTCCTTGAAAAGTGTTGGCCTATCACGGCGCAGGCTGATAGCTCTGGCGCGCAAGGTACTGCGCGGGCGTCTCTCCGGGTCTGCGCAAACGTGCGCTGGCCGTCGGCGTCAACTGCACGCCGCCCGGTCGCCCTGTCGACGGTGCAGGCGCATTCGGCGTGAACGGGTTCGGCGTGGTGCCGGTCGGCTGAGTCTGCAGACCCTTCGCCTGATCGGCCACGATCTGCGCTTCAGTCGGCATGAATGCCATCACGCGCGATGGCTTGAGCGCGTAGTCAGGCGAGGATGGATCGAACAGGGACTGCGGATCTTTGCCGGCCTTGCGGTACGTGGCGATCTGCTGATCAAGAGCGAAGCCGAAACGGTAGGCCGCCTCCGGCGCCGCCCCCATCTGTCCAATGCTGTTCACGGAACCGTTGAGCATTTTTTGCGCGGTCTGCTTCACGCCGTTGACCTGTTTCATGAACGCGTTATTTTCCGGCGAGTTCAGTTCCTTCATTTCGGTGATGAGGTGCTGACTGTCCGTGTAGTTCAGCCCCTGCGAGATCAGCGGCGTGATCTGCGACGGGTCGCTGATGCGCTCCGGATCGCCAATCGGCAGGTTGATGCGGCGCTGCGTGTCATTGAAGACTTTCGGGTCGCTGGCCGTGTACTCGCCGTTGGCCTTGCGCGTGTTCTCGCTATACAGCTTGTTGACGCTCAGCTGGTTCTGCGGCGTGAGGTGTGCATAGGTCGCCTGCAGTTCCGGCGGCAGTTCGCTGGTCGACTGGAAGCCACTTTTGATGACGGCGTCCTGCACCGTCGTCATGTTCGAGTAATCCCAACCACGGATGTCCTGAACCTGCCGGGCCCAGTTCTTGTCGGCCTCGGCAACTACCTGATCGGCATAGACCGGGTCACCAGGCCGGCGCTGCTCGGCCTGCGCGCGTGCCTGTGCTTCAACATCAGCCCGCTTACCCTCCAGAACGTCGGCAGTCAGCGGTGCGCCCGCATTGGGACCGTACAGGGAATTGCGCACGGCGCCGAGGTTGGCAGTGTATTGATCCGTGTTCGGACCTGTCGCCGTGGTCGAGCCGCCATAGTAGAAGCGATCGACCTTGGACCTGTCACCACCAGCGGCAGAGTTGGCCTGCACGACCAGCCGGCCCAGACCGTCGATCGCCTGCGCCGGGTTCATCGGATCGACGCCAAGTGTCTTGGCCGTTGCGTCGGTGAGCTGGGCAATACCTTTCGCACCCTGAGAGCTCACCGCGTTCGGATTGAAGCCGGATTCAGCCGCAAGACGCAGCTTGATCTCTGTCGGGCTGATGCCGTACTTCTGCGCCGTCTGGTTGATGATGTCGTCATACTGCGAGGGCTTCTTCACCAGCGACACGATGCCGTCGACCTGCTGCTGGCTATAGGGCTTCACCGTGTCGGCGTTGAAGTTCTGCGGGACAGGCCCGGCAGGCGTGCGCCCCGTTGCGTTGGCGTAGGCCGTCTGACCATCGGTAGCCACGTACTGCGCGGTCGTCGTCTGGTGGAGTTCGCGCTCGATGGAGTACCGGATCTCGGGCGAAAACATCCCGATGTTGTCCTCATAGAACTTCTGGGCAGCAATCGGATTGCTCTGTTCGAGCTGTCGCGTACGCGCTTCGTATGCACCGGACAGGTCTTTCTGGCGCTGCTGTTCCGCTGCGTCACCATCGAGTCCCATGATCTTCGAGGAGCGCAGGCTGGCTTCCTGGATCTGTGCAAGACCACTGTTCCACGCGTCGGGAATATCGGCATTGTTCAGCGCGGTCTTCACCCCCAGATCAACGGCCCCACGCGCCTCCGTGTAGTTGTAGTTCGTCGTCTGCTGCGCGGCGTGGTCACCCAGGCTTCCCATCGCGCCGCGCAAGCCCCAGTGTGCATAGCCGTCAAAGACACGCTGCGCCGCGGGGTTGAGCGAGTCGCGCGCTTCGCTGTACGCATCCTGCAGCTTGCCCTGATAGGCGCCCTGCTGGTCCATCGCGTCTTTCCCGCGCAGGGTCTTGTACCCGGGGATGCCCTTGTCGGCGTTGCCGTTCATCAGGTCGTCGGCGGTCTGCTGAAACTGGTTGGCAGCGGACATTGCCGACGCCTCGTTGGTGAATTGCTGCTTGGCCAACGTGGTCTGCATCGTCTCGTTGCCGGCGTTCTCCAGCGATTGCCCGATGCCCTGCGCAGCGCGCGCGGTCATGGCGCCGAAGGCCTCGGGCGTGGCCGCCGGGACGTTCTCGTACGGGAGCGAGCCCTGCGAGAAAGCGGACTGTTCTGTCGGTAGTGGGATGGATGGCATGGGAGCCTCGAATGTGTGGGTAAGGGTCGGGGTAGGCGCTCAATGCATCTCGGCAACGCTTGCAGGTGAAGGCCCAGGGGCGGAGAGACGGTCCGCGCTGCTCCGTTGCACAAGCGCGCGACGCCGCTCCTGCTCCTGCAATACCTCGGCGCGCTTACGCTCGTTCGGATCATCGCTTTCCAGCATTCGCGGCAGGTCGTCCAACCGGCTCTGCGTCACTTGCTCGATGAGGTCGGCCAGCGTCAGTTTCTGCTCGACTTCCACCCGCTCGACATAGAATCCGGCCGCCTTGCCCCGCAGCGCTTCTGCCTGAATGGCGGCACTGAAGTTGCCCTTCCGCTGCGCAGCGTCACGCAACTCGGCCAGCTTCGCGAGGTGCGACTCGAACGTGAACTGCGCGTTATCGATCGCGGGCTGGCGCAACTCCCTGAGCCGCGCGGCGATCTTCGGGTCGTCCATCAATTCCTTGGCCCTGCGGTTCACGGTCGACGGCATCGCCTGCGAGGCGTCATAGGAACGCCTGTACGCGTCGCTCGCGTTGCCGGTCTCGATGTACGCACAGCAGAAGGCCTCCTGCTTCTGCGTGAGCTTGAACTCAGCCATGGCCGCGATCCTTCTTGCGCTGGGCAGCGCGGTGCACGAACTTGATGAAGTCCGGGTCGTTGCCCAGGCCCGACTCGCCCAGCCACGCGCTGATGTTCGGATAGCTCTTCTTCGCGTCCTTGATGTATGCCTTCACCTCGGCGATCCGCTCGTCCGTCTTATCGCCCCACGCTTCCAGCATCCTGGCTTTCGCTTCGTCGCTGGTGAACGGCACGCGTCCGTTCTTTATCGAGCGCTTGTAGAGGGCCACCGCGGCGCGGGCTGCCGTGGTGCCGAGCTGCATCGCATGCAGGGCCTTCTTCGCATGGTCGATCTCGTGCGGGCGCTCGAACGAATAGCCCTTCAGGTCAAAGGCCGCGTTGTAGTCGGCCGTCGACGCTGCAGGCGTCTCGTTCCAAAAGACCTGATCGAGCTCGGGCGGCGCAGCGTCCCATGGGGTCCACTCGCCATTGCCGATGCTGTTGGCCAGCTTCGGCGAAATGCCCACCGTAGCGGGCTCGATCTTCTTTCCGTCCGGCTGCATGCCGACGGTGGGATAAAGGGCTTGGGCGAGAGTTTTGTCAGTCATGATTCGTTTCCTCGTGGGTTAATTGTTGACCGTGATGCCGGCCCGGTAGCCGGATTGGAAAGCGCCGTTCATAACCTGGTCTTCACGTCCGATTACCAGCGTCGAGGTCAGGGCGCCAGTGTTGAACACGCCAGTGCCGACCGTGTAGAGCAGACGCAGGTAACGGGGGATCGCGACGCCAGTAGGCGGCCGCGGCAGGCCAAGATCGAAGGGACGCACACCAGCGACGAGCGCCGCCGCAGGCACAGCAGCCGACGATGCATATGTGGTCCAGGCGCTGTTATCGGTCGAACCCTGGAAGCTGGCCTGCAACGTGGCGCCGTTAAACGTCGTGAAGGCCGTCGTGACGAGGCACATGAGCTTGGGAACGGCGTACTTGCCGCCGTCAACACCGAGGTCGCGGAAGGTCCACAGGTCCAGCGTGTTGGTCGAAGGGATCGTGCTCGTGATAGCAGCGGCCGAATCAAAGAACAGACTTGCATCTAAGATCATGATTTTTCCTTTCAGTCAGCATCGGTGGATTGAGTGGGGAAAATGCCCGGCGGCACGAGTTCATGTCCGCGCGTAACCTCGGCCCATGTATCCCCGGTTTGGAGTTCAGCCGTCTCGGGTTCGACTTCGCGCACCTCGATCAACTCCAGGTAGTTATCGGCGAGCCTTTCGACGATGTTTCCGAGCTGCATGTCCACGACCTGCGAGGGCGTCTCGTACCTCAACAATCCGTTCAGGCCGTGCGACGACAGGTCGGTGAAGAACTCGGGATCGAGGCCGGCGGAGCGCAGGAAGTGACCCATCAGCGCGCACGACACCGGTTCTGTCCACGGCGTGGCAACCTCGTGCTGCCCGGTCATGACAGGCCATGCTTTCCGGTAGACGACGTTGACGTCGTGCAGGTAGCCAGAGACCGCCTTGCCAAGGTCGGTGAGCAACCCCTCGATCTTCGGCCCATACGCTTCGACCCGACGCGCCGCATCGCGCACTGCCTGGCATTGCAGGACGCGACGTTCCGCCTCGGCATACACGCTCGCGCGCTGGAGGTCTGCACTGACCTGCGCCAGTGCCGCCGTAAGCTGCTCAACGTGAGCGCTTGCCTGCGTATGCTTCTCGACGGCCTCGTAGTAGGCAGCCTCGGCCTTGAAGCCGCCCTCCACAGCAGCGAGCGCGGTCTGCTTGCGTGCGTCCTGTGCAAAGTGCAACACACGCTGCGCGTCGGCGAGCTTGCGCTTAATGTCGGTCTGGCGTGCCGACAGCCGCGCGTAACGGGTGCTGGCGCTCTCGGCCGGCTCGGTGGGTTGTGCGGGCTCGACAGGTGCCGACGGTGCGGCCGTGTCGTCGTCCACTGCGTCACCGATGATCGAGCCGTCCTGCTCGGGTGCGGGCGTCGGCTGCATGGCTTCTGCTGGCTCGACATGCTGCTCATCGAACACGGCTGCCGCTACTTCCTGATGCGGTTGTCCCATCGTCGGGCTGGACCAGTACTGGGCACGCACGCCCTCGATGCGGCGCTGCTGTCGGTCAAAGCCCAGCTCGCGCAGGATCGCTGCGACGCGCATCTGCTCGCTGCGGTCCCATCCGCCGGGCGTGAAGTGCAGGCCATGTTCGAGCACGTCATCGACGGTGAACGGCTGCGTCTGAGTCGCGACGTATGCCTCCACCGACGCGCGCCAGTTGCTCAGTTCGGGATCGTCGCCGTCCTGCACGTCCGGGAGCGGGTCAAATTCGCCCGTGGCGGACTCGGCGGACTCCGGGTGAGGGGTGGATGCCTCCGACGTCGCGAGCGGCTCCAAGACCTGGGAATACTGACTATCGCTGGCGCCATCGTGCGTCAGGTCTTCGATCGGGTTGATCTGTTCCATCATTCGTTTCCTCGTGGTTTAAAGGTCGTCGTCGAAATCGAGGGCGCTTGCTGCCGGCTTGCGCTGCTCACTACCTGCTTCCTTGCTCACCGCCTTGCGCTTGCGCTGCACGTGGTAGGTCGTGAGCACCTGCGCCGCCACCATGTCGAGCGCTGGCTTCGCGTTGCCGTCACGGTCGGTCCATACTTTCGGCGTCAGGCTGCCGGCCAGCGCCACGGCTTCGCCGTCATCCAGTGCCAGCAGCGCGGCCTTCGCGGAGTCGCTGAACGCGATCACGTTCACGAAGATCGATTCGCCGTCGCCCATGGCAGCGCGCACCTTCGCGGTCACGAAGACCTTGCCGGCGCCCGAGCGGCGCTCCTCGGCTGTCTTGAAAAGCTTCCCGGCTATCAATGCGTCGATGCTCATCGTGGTTCCCTTCGCGGCCTGAGTGTGGGTAGCGGTGTGGGTTGTGACATCACGGTCCTGCGAATGCGTTGCCAGACAGGGCATCCATGCGGACGCTGACTCCGCCTGACGTTCATTCCTGCCGCTCCATCCGGGCCATCAGCGCCCTGGCCGCCGCGTTACGCAACACCGCGCACGTCGATGCCGGCAACAGGTGGGCGTTCTGCGCCAGCTCGTCAACGATGCCTAGCAGCATCGCGTCCGGATCGAACCGATAGCCCGCCTGTCGTGCCTCGACGGCGAAGCTCGACACGAGATTCATCTCGTGGTCGAACGCCGTCATCTCATCTGGCCGATCGTTCATTTCGCTTCCCCCTTGCTCTGTTGACCCGCGTTCATCACACGCCACAGTTCGCGCCGCTGTGACTCGGCCGCCGCATCGCCGTGCTTCGCCCGTACCGCTTCCACCAGCGAGACAGCAGGACCGTAGTCGCCGCGCTTGCCCGCATGCACGGCCCGGATGAAGCGCCGCCATGCCTCCAGCCGCTGTTCCTTCAGGCCCATTGCTTTCCCCTCGCGCGCGCAGAACGTGCAACATTTCCCACGATTGGCTTGCGCTATCGAAACACATGGGTAATTGCCCCTTTCGTGCCCCGGCAGTGTCCCAACCTTGCCCGGCATAACCCTGCTCAGTGAAGTACGCGGGCACAGACACAGGGTGGACACACTGGACACCTCTCTATAGAGAGGTGTGTCCGCTGTGTCCTGTGTCCCGAGACACAATCCGTGCTTTGTGTCCGGTTGTGTCCGCTGTGTCCGCTGCATCATTTCACCCACAACCACTCGCCAGATTTGGCGTAAATACCACTGGCGAGCATTCCATCAATCGCCCGTCTGGCAAGGGTTTTGCGCCTTTTTGCCTCGCACGTCAGAGCGCCCGCGCCGGCTTCGATCGCATCCTCAACGGAGACACAGGGACGGCCAACCGGGCTGTGTCCTTTGCCGAAATCGGTGGACACAATCAGCCTCTGTTTGATGGCCTCAAAAACGAGCTTTTGTGTGTCTCCGCGCGGGTACTTGGGAGCCTCGCGAGGCTGTTCGCATTCCTCGGACTGCAGCACAAGGCTAGTCACCGGATCACCGTCCTCGTCGACCACGCCGAGATCGATAACCCGGGTAGAGAACGCCATCGGCTCCGGGTGCGCCGCGTCCTTCATCTTCAAACACTTCAGCCGGATCACGCCGTCGTCGCGGGTGATCTGGTATTCGGCGTCGACGCCTGCCTTGAGAGCGCCTGAACCTCGCCCGCGGTTCTTGTCGGCGATGCCGCTGTGATGGATCACGAGCACACAGGCGTTAAAGCGGTGCTTCAGCGCGCCATCGATCGCATTGATGAACTGCGACATGTCGGCCGTGCTGTTCTCATCGCCGCCCATGTTCCGCGCGAGTGTGTCGATGACGATCAGCACTGGTGCCACGCCGGCCGCATCTGCCATCTGTTTGATGGTGTCCGCCACCCGGTCCGCCTCTTCGAGCGAGATGAGCTGCGTCGAGTGGTTGCTGAGGAAAATCGGCGCGGCTGACAGATCCACGCCATGGTCCAGCCCCCATGCGTGGAAGCGCTTGTGGAGGTTATTCAGGCCTTCGCCCGCGATGTAGAAAGCGGCGCCCGGCTGTTTCACGTGCTTGCCGTGCCATGGCGTGCCAGTGGCAACCGAGCACGCCATGCCGACCCCCACGAAGGATTTCCCGACCTCAGGATCGCCGAACATGTCGACGATGCTGTTTCTCTCGATGATCGGCTTGATCACCCAGTCAGTCGGCTGGATGGAGCCCATCTCGCCGAGGCGCGTGAAGCCGAATTGCCGCACCGGAATACGATCCGCGCCCGGTTCACCGGCGATTTCGCCGTTCACACAGGCGTCGTATTCCGCTGCCATCTCGGCATATCCATCGTTGGTCGCGACCTCGCGCAACGGCTCCGGCCTGACGAACGGCTCAATGACCGCGCGGATGGTGGCCTTGTTGTCTCTGCTCATGCCGCACCCGCCAGCGTGTCGTTAAGGTCGTTCTCTGCCTGCCGCGTCACGAACACCTCGCGGTCTGCATGCACCCAGCGCACAGCGCATGCATTGGCCGCGTCGATGCCGGCAGGGTCGTTATCGACGCCAATGGTCAGGCTCTCGATACCCGGCAGCACCGGGAATTGCGCAAGGTTGCCCGCGTCGATGCATGACCACACCGGCTCGAATCCATGTGCAAGGCTCAGCGCCGTTTCGATGCCTTCGGCAATGCCAAGCCCCGAGGCGACCGCTTCATCGGGCCACAGACGGATCACGCCGCCCTGCTTGCGATGGCCACCGAGCAGCATCCGCGGCGGATCGACGTCAGCCTTGGTGCCGTCGGCATTGATCCACGTTCTGTGCAGGCTGATCGGCTCGCAAGTGATTGCGTCGGTCACCAGCCCGATCAGTGCCGGCCCGACATAGCCGCTCGGGTGCTTCAGTGCAGGATGCCAGCGCAGGTCACCATCGGCCGGCGGGATGCAGCAGCGGCGCTCAGTCAGGTAGCCGCGCGCGACGCCGGCGACGGGCTTGCTGCCGGCCCACAGGTCGCGGCCATAGTCCGACAAGGTGTCGTGCTTCGCGATCGGCGCAGTGGCCCGGATGCGAGGCGTATCAGAGGCTGTGACATGGACGCCCTGCTCGGGGCGGAAGGTCTCGACGTGATTGCACCGGAAGCAGTGCGCGACGCCTTTGCCGTCCCATTCGATGGTTATGCCAAGCGTCTTGTCGCGTTCGCCGCGCCCGCACTCAGGACAGGACGCACGATGCTGGCCGGGTTCGTATTGGCTCCACGCGATCATGCAGCCGCCGCTTGTTCTAAATGCTTCTGAAGTAGACGGCAGAACCCGACGCGCGCCGAATCGGTTTCAAGCCGAGCCAAGGTCAGATAGATCTCGTTCGGGACGGCGATGTCGGTGGCAATGTTCGCCAGCACCGCGGCGGCTGCGTGCTCGCCTGCAACGTATTGAAGGGGATCGCTCACGGTCGCTCCGATCAGGCAGCGCGCTTCGAGTGCACCCACTCGGCAAGTGACCGCATGCTGTACACCGTGCACTTCGTGGACAGCTTGATGCCCTTCGGGAAGGTCGGGTCGTACTTCGCGTACTTGAAAAGGGTGCTCAGACCGATGCCGAGATACTCCGCCGCCGCGTTCGGGCGAAGGTGGCGATCGTCAGTGAGATTGGTGCCGAGTGAGGAGATTACAGGGTGCATGACGCGCTCCATGCTTAGAGTCAACGCAGATGCGGTGCATCTACTTGGCTCTAGAGTAAGGAGCGCGTCCGTACTTGAGACGGGTCAGAATTCCGGAGATTCTTAGAACGCGCCGCCGATGATCGAACCGCCATTCGCGACGAGACGTTCGACCAGTTCGTCCACTTCCCGGTCTTGCCGGATGCGCGCCCGAAGCCTTCGTTCGTATCGCTCGTCCATGCCTACCAGCGTCACGCGGTGCAAGGCGCGAATTTTGTCAGGGCGCGGCCTTCCCGACCGGCTATTGGCTGCCGCGTGGCACGCCACGGTGAGGTTATGACGGTGCCAACGAATGGGAGTCAGGAGCCCGCCAAACCATCTCGCCAGATCCCGGGGAATGCGCGCCTCGAACTCGTCGCCGCTCCGCTGGCGTTTTGCCATCTTCTGAAAGAGCTTGCCGAGGCGCTCGGCGTTTGCAGCCAGTTCGGCGCGGTACTCTGGTGTGTCATTGATGAGACAGACAGCGGCGAAGGCTGCGGGGTCGAACTCATGAAGCAGCCAGCGAGCGGCTGCAGCGACGTCGCCGCGGTGCGTGGTCACGTACGCGTGCTTACTTGTCATTCTCACCTCGACGATCTGCGCGGCGGAGAAGCACTCCGCCGCCGTCCCTTGTTCTGCGTGGGATTGCGGGGCGCGTTGACCTGCTACCCCGCCGCCTACCCGCACGCGCGGCCGTCACACCCTCGGGAGTTTTTTGATAGCCCGTATCGCCATCAGAAGGTGGTACGCCGCCTCATACGCCACCTCATTGATGGTCGCCTCGTACTCGGCGATCCGCTCCTCGGGCGTGGGCGTGCGCTGCGCCTCATGCCGGGACTTCTGCGCGCGCTGCCTCCGCTCGCGGTTGAGCATGGGAACGTCGCGCGGTGTCGACCCGCGACGCCGCGCATTCAGCACGGGCGGCCGGTCAAAAGCCGTGTGCGTCAGGACTTGGGTGTCTGACGCGATAGAATCGTTCTTAGCCATGGTGTGATCTCCTCTGAAGATCATGCTGTGGTCAGGCGACCATGGTGCGCCAACACCCTGGCCGCCGCTACCTGATACCGTCAGGCTGCGGTCTTCAATCTATGCCGCGCGCGCCGATCCGATCGATGCCACGGTCGACGAGTTCGCCACGGTCGCGCAGAACTTCGCCCATTCGTTCATCAGCCGGCGGCGCTTCTCGAACAGATCGCCGCGCCGATACGCTGCCTCAACCTTGTTGCCGATCGCGTGCGCGAGCGCCATCTCGACAACCTCGCTCGCATAGCTCGTGCGCTCGGCCGCCCAGTCGCGGAACATCGAGCGGAACCCGTGCGGCACAACCGCGGCATTCTGCTGCTTCGGATCGCGCCACGTCGGCGGCTCGCTGTCTCCGTTCATGCGCTTGATGACGGACGCGAGCGTCATGTCAGAGAGGGGCTTCGTGCCTGTAGAAAAGACCAGCGGGCCGGTTTTCGTCTTGCTCAGCCGCTCGACGATCGCCGCCGCGCGCGTAGAGAGTGGCACCGCGTGCTCAACCTTCATCTTCATGCGCGCGGCCGGCACCGTCCAGACCTTCGCCTCCAGGTCGAACTCTTCCCACCTGGCGCCGCGCACTTCGCCGGAACGCGCGGCGGTCAGGATCTGGAACTCGAGCGCGAGCGCGGCGAGGCCTTCACGGGCGCGCAACTCGGCCATGAATGCGCCGGCCTGAATGAACGGGAGCGCCGGCATAGGGCGCACTGCGCGTACCTTCTCGCGCGACGGCAGGAGCGCTTCCAGATGCCCGCGCCAGCGCGCCGGGTTGTCGCCGGCGCGGAACCCGCGCACGGTCGCCCAGTCGAGGATGTTTTCAAGACGGCCACGCAGGCGGCTGGCGGTCTCGGGCTTCTCCTTCCAGATCGGCTCAAGCACGCGCAGCACGAACCCCGTATCGACGTCCTGAACGGCCAGCAGGCCGACCACGGGCGCGGCGTAGGTCTCGATGGTGTTCGTCCACTGAGAGGCATGCTTCGAATTCTTCCAGCCGGGCGAGTGGGCACTGATGTAAGCCTTCGCGCACGCCGCGAACGTCATCGACGTGGCGGCCCTGAGGGCGGCGTCGCGCTGTTCCTGATCCTTTTTCAACCTCCGGGCTTCGATCGGGTCAACGCCATCGTTGAGCAGGCGACGGCAATCGGCGGCCTTCTCGCGTGCATCAGCAAGGCTCAGCGCATTGAGCGAACCGAGCCCCATCTCTCTCGACTTCCCGTGAATCTTGAACCGGAAGATCCAGCTCTTCGAGAGACTCGGCGAGACCTGCAGGTACAGGCCGCCACCGTCCCCGAAATAACCGGGCTCTTTAAGCTTGCTGACGCCAGCCGCGGACAGCTTGTGCAGCGCTCCCAATCCCTTCGTTGCCATCATCTACCCCCACTCTTACCCACACCCATTGCGTAGATTCTAGTAGATGATCGTGGAGTATACAAGAGCAGTATGTGCGGAAAGCGCCTGTTTTTCAGGGGGTTATGACGGATAGGGGAGAGAGATGTAGACAACCGTAGAGAAACAAATGGCGGACTCCGTCTCCGCCAGCAATGGTGGCGAAACCCCGCAGAGTCTAGCTCTGCGGGGTTTTTGTTTTTGCGCGGCTTGATTTTGATCTCGCTCGCTACTTCAGCGACGTCAGCGGCATTCCCGCCCTCCAGCGTGTGACCACGTCCTACGTGAATAGGCAGGTCTGCTGATCAATGCATGGCGCCGTTAGCCCGCCACGCTGGTCCGCAGAAAACCGCGCCAGATCCGGCGCGGCAGGCAAGGAGTCCGCATGACTGATCCCGTCGTGCCGCTGACCGAGACCGCCTCGCTTAGAACGCGTGCCGCAACCCCACCATGCCGACGAACTGAGACGGACCCGATGACGGCGTCGTGTTCTGCGAGTCGCCGACCACCGCGACCGCGTCGGCGATGGTCACACCGCTGCCCGACGAGATCAGTGACTTGCCGCCTGCATGCTGATAGGCCTCGAGCGCGTACAGCGTGGTGCGCGTCGACAGGTTGTAGGTCTGTTCGAGCGAGATCTGATGATAGTGCGCCGGATCGCTGATGCCGTTCGCCTTGCTTGCCTGGGTGAAGCTATAGCCGCCGCCGACCGTCACGCTCGGCGTGATCCGGTACGTCGCGATCGCACCGTACGTGTTGAACACGGCCTTGTCGAAGAACAGCGAGCCGTGGCCCGGCGCGTACTGCACATTCGAGTAGTTGAGGCCCACCATCAGATCGTGCCACGTATAGCGACCCGCCGCGGCGAACAGTTGCGCGCTGCGCGCGCTCGCGTAACCGTTGTTGACCGGCGAGTTGATCGCGAAGCTGCCGAGCGCCGCGCTCGTCGAAATGTCCTTCAGCTTCACGTAGCCGGCTGCGAGCGACACGGGCTGGAAGTCATAACGCAGCGCCGCGCTGAACAGGCTGCCGTTCGCGACGCTGCCGGGCACGCCGCCGAGACCATACTGCGCGCTTGCCTGCAGGCCCCCGATCGTCGGCGATAGGTAGGTTACCGAATTATTGAAGCGCAGCGTCGTGTCGAGGGCGTCGAGATCGCCGGGGTGCGCGCCGGTCGCGCCGGTCAGCACGCCGGTCGGTCCGAGCGCGCCGACCATCTGGAAGTAGGGTGTGTACTGGCGGCCGAGCGTCACCGTGCCGTAGCGGTCGTTCGCGAGGCCGACATAGGCCTGGCGATTGAACAGGTAGCCCGCGGTGCTTTGCGCGCCAGTCAGCGAATTGAAGCCGCTCTCGAGCCGGAAGATCGCCTTCGTGCCGCCGCCGAGATCTTCCGAGCCGAGGAAGCCGAACTTGCTCGCCTGCAGGTTGCCCTGGCTCATGTAGAAATTCGAATGCCCCTTCTGGTTGCTGGCATAGGCGAACGCATTGTCGACGACGCCATACAGCGTGACGCTGCTTTGCGCCGATGCGCTGGTGGACAACGCGGTGCCCGCGAACGGCAGGCAGCAGAGGACGAACGCGCGGGTGCGCGCGCGCTGGTTTATTTTCATGATTGGGATGTCTCCAGACTGATGGGACGGCCTGATCCCTCAGGCCGGTGCGGTGTGTTGTTCAGTGCGGCACCGAAATCGTCAGGCAGCGCCAGCCGTGCGCAGTGTGATCGGTGACGAGCGTGCCGTTAGCGCAGACGACCGCGCGTGTTTCGCGCATCGGCACGAACACGCGCACTTGCGGCTGCACGCGCGGCATCCATTGCGAACGCTCGAGCGTCACCCGCAAAGTGTTTGCGTCGCCCGTCAGCGTGACGTTCCAGCGGCCTTGCTCGCCGTTGCGCCAGGCTTCGGTCTCGCCGTCGTCCTCGATCGAGCCGCCTTGCGCGGTGCCCGCGTCGGCATACGGCACCGCGAGGAATGCGCGTTCGTCGGCGGGGCGGCCAAAATGCTGCTCGGCGATGTTGAGCGGAATCACGCTGCCTTCACGCAGCAGGAACACCGGCCGCTCGAACGGCGCGGGCAACGTGACGGTCTGGCCGCCGTCGAATGTTTCGCCGCTCCAGTACGACACCCAGCGCGAACCGGCCGGTAGATACACGGCGCGCGTGCTCTGGCCCGGATCGACCACTGGCGCGACCAGCATCGACGAGCCGAGCATCATGTCGTCGCCATCGACGAGGCAGCGCGGATCGTGCGGAAACTCCGCGAACAGCGGCCGCAGCACCGGCTCGTACGCGCTATGCGATTGCCACAGCAGCTCGTAGAGATAAGGGATCAGGCGATAGCGCAGCTTGATCAGGTCTGCCACGTGCCGCGTGACTTCGGGATGCATCCACGGCTCGTTGACGGTGCCGTCGTCGTTCCACGAGTGAATCGAAAAGCGCGGCAGGAAGATGCCGAACGCGACCCAGCGCGCGAACAGCTCCGGCTCCGGCGCCGGACCCGAGAAGCCGCCGATGTCGTGACCGCTATTCGACACGCCCGACATCGCGAGCCCGAGACCCATCTTCAGATTGAAGCGCAGCGTTTCCCACGACGTGTAGTTGTCGCCCGACCACGTCTGCACGTAGCGATGCATGCCGACGCCGCCCGAGCGCGACACGAGGAACGGGCGCCTGTCAGGCGCGTGCTCGCGCTGCGCGTCGTGCGACGCGCGCATCATCAGCTGCGTCTGCAGCACCTTCGCCTGGTATGCCGGATAGGGCTTGCCGAAGCCGCGCGCGATCGCCTGCGGCGACCAGATCTCGAACTCGTTGTTGTCGTTCCAGGTGGCCGCGATGCCGTATTTGAGCAGTGCGTCCTTCACGCGAGCTTTCCACCAGTCGATCGTCGCGGGATTCGTGAAGTCGAGGTACGCGCCGACTTCGTCCCAGAACTGCACCCATGCGGGATCGCCATCGGGCGCTTCGATCAACAGGCCGGCGTGGGCGACGTCGTCGAACGCTGGGTGGTCTTGTAGCAGACACGGCTTGATGTTCGCGCACAGACGCACGCCGTGATCGAGATAGCTCCGCACGAAGCCGTCGATGTCCGGAAACTTGTCGTGATTCCAGTTGAACACGTAGCGCTTCGGCCCGATCGACGTATAGCCCGACGACAGATGGAACGAATCGCACAGCACGTCGTGTTCGCGGCAACGCTCGATGAATTTGCCCATCTGCTGTTGCGCGTCCGGCGCGTCGGTATAGCTCATCGTCGAGCCCGAGTAGCCGAGGCCCCACTTCGGCATCCACGCGGGACGTCCGGTGAGCCACGTGAAGCGGCGCACCGCGTCGAGCGGCGAGCCGGGCGATGCGATGAAGTAGTAGTCGAGATCGCCATGCTCGGCAATGAAGTGCCGATAGTGGCCGTGATAGTTGTCGAGCTCGCGGCCCATGTCGAAGCGGCAATCGGCGAGCGTGTCGTAGAACAGGCCGAAGCCCGTCGTCGTCTGCGGCTGCCACGTCACGTAGAACGGGATGTGCTTGTACAGCGGGTCCGTGGTGCGCGCGCTGTAGCCCATCGCGTCGATGTTGCGCATCTCGTAGCTTTGCTGCGCGCGATCGAGCGAGCCGGCACGCTCGCCGAGGCCCACGTACATTTCGTCGCGGCGCCGCTCGACGTAGTGATAGACGCGCGAGTCCCACCAGCCGAAGTTGTAGGCCTGGGTCTTGCGATCGCTCATCACGCGATGCCATGTGCCTTCGTGCAGGATGTCCCAGGCGCAGGCGCCGCCTTCGAGCGCCACGCTTACGCGCACGCGCGCCGTTTCGATCTCGATGTGACCGGCTGCTTCGTTCACCGTGAACGGCGGCGGCGTGAAGCCGCTCAGGTCGCGGCGCTCGCGGCCTTCGAGCGGCACGTCGTCGATCCCGGGCGCGATCGCCCATGTGCGCGGGCCGCGCGTTTCGCCGTCCGGCAGCACGAGCACGCGGATGATGTCCTCGGCGAGCACGAACAGCTCGATGCGGCAATTCGGCTGCGCGCTTAGCACGACCGGGTTGGCCGCCGGGTCGCCAGCGTGGGGGACGAGCGCGAAGCGCGGCGGATGTTTGAGATTGATCTGTGAACGCATGATGAGTCTTCCAGGAAGGTCAGGCAGCCGTGTTGACGCTCAGTTCGGCGCGGCGCGCGCGGCCGTGGCGCGGCACACCGCGCATCAGGATGATCAGCAGCGTCGCGCCGATGATGTCGAATGCGCCGAGCGCACCGAACAGCGGCGTGTAGCCGATCGAATCGGCAAGCGCGCCGACCGTCAGGGAGAAGCCGAGGCCGCCGATCCACGCGGCCATGCCCGCGAAGCCGGCGACGGTGCCGACTTCGCCCGGATCGAATACGTCGGCGGCGAGCGTGTTGACGAGCGCCGAGATCATCTGGTGCGCGAAGCCGCCGACGCAGAAGAGGGCGATGGCCTGGTAGGGCGACGCGACGAGACCGATCGATGCCGGCCCGATCATCATCAGCGCGCCGAGCACGACGCCCGAGATGCGCGACCAGATCAGCGGCACGCGAAAATGCTTCATCAGGAATGGCGACAGATAGCCGCCGAACAGACCGCCCAGGTCCGCGGCGAGAAACGGCAGCCACGCGAACATCGCGATCTGCTTCAGATCCATATGACGCTGCGTGGCGAGATACAGCGGAATCCAGAAGCTGAACGTCTGCCACGCGGGCTCGGCGAAAAAGCGCGCTTGCGCGATCGCCCAGAAGCGGCGCGTGCGCAGCACTTCACGCACGCTCGCGCGGCGCGCGGCGGGCGGTGCCTGGCCTTCGACGATCGCGGCGCGCTCGGCATCGCTCACGCGCTTGTGCTCGGCGGGCGAGCGGTACAGCACGAACCATGCGGCGGCCCACACGAAGCCGAGCGCGCCGGTCACCGCGAACGCGCTCTGCCAGCCGTAGCGCAGCGACAGGAAAACGACGAGCGGCGGCGCGAGCAGCGAGCCGAGCGAGGTGCCCGCATTGAAGTAGCCGACCGCGACGGATTTCTCGCGATCGGGAAACCATTCGGCGACGACCTTCATGCCGGCCGGAATCGCGACCGCTTCGGACAGGCCCATGAAACCGCGCAGCGCCGCGAGCGAAAACCAGCTGCCCGCGAAACCGTGGAACACGCCGGTCAGCGACCACAGGCACGCGAACAGCGCGAAACCGAGGCGCAGGCCGATCAGATCGATGATCAGGCCGCAGACGGGCTGCATCACCGTATAGCCGACCTGGAACGCGCCGACCACGTACGAGTACTGCCGCGTGTTCATGTGCAGCAGTTTCATCAGCTCGGGCGCCATCACCCCGAGCGCGTTGCGCGACAGATAGTTGACGATCGTCCCAACGCACACGAGGGCGATGATCCACCAGCGCAATCCCTTGATCGTTTTCAAAATCAGTCTCCGTGGCGCATTGAGCGGTTGCTTCCGACGCAGTGCTCGAGTATGCGCGAATTCGAACATTTATTGGTTTTCAATGGAAGTCATCCTACCACTTGGAAACGACTTGGATATCCGTGGAAACCATAGTTGTTGCCACATCATTCCTTGATTTTTCTGGATAATTTAATATTTTTTTGCCCCGTCTACGAGCGGTGGTCGGATGACCGTGGTGAGGAATATCGAACAGATATGTTCTTTCGAACTTTAAAATGTTCGTTTTCGGGATGTCAGCCAGGCCGCGAGCCCGCGCCCGCGCGGAGGGTGCTTTTTCACCGCCGTCTGGCGTGTGTAACCAGACATTACGCCGCCGCCGGCGAGGCGATTTTCAGCATCAGTTATTACAAAGTTGAAATACGCGTGTTGCTGCCTTTGCGTTATATTTCCGCCAACAAAACATGTTCCTACAAAGGTGATCAATGAAGTCCGCTCGTATTGTTCCGCTTGTGTTCGGCGTGTTGACGTTGGCTGCATCGGGTGCCGCGATGGCCGCGGGGCTCAACGTCGGGGTCAATATCGGCATTCCCGCGCCGGTCTACGTCGCACCGGCGCCGGTCTACGCACCGCCGCCGCCGCCGCCCGTTGTCTATCAGCCGGCTCCCGTGTACTACGGCGGTCCGCAAATCGTGATCGGCTGGCATGGCAACCGTTACTGGGACGGCCATCGCTACTGGGCGCGCGACGACTGGTATCGCCACCATCCGGCGGGCCGCGGCGACTATGCGCGCGGTCACTACGACCAACATCGCGGCTGGCACTGAGTCGCCGCTGCGTCAGCGCTGAAGCGCGCCAACCGGCCGCAGCGATGACAGAACCGCCCTTGGAGGGCGGTTTTGTTTTTTGGTGCGCCAGGCATGGCGCGTAGCGCCGTGACTGGCGCTGTCCGACCCGCTGTGGTGGCGAGCCGGATGACTTGGGGGTGAAAGTCCTCTGCACACCCGGCAAGGGGAAG
>NZ_CADFGP010000052.1 GCF_902833905.1 Paraburkholderia tuberum STM678
CGAGTGTTCGGGCCATGGCCCGAACACTCGAACCCTGCTGCTTCATGCTTGCAATCGTCATGCGTTCTTCAGGCTGCAGTTGTTGGTAACTTCTTTTTTGCATTGGCACACCTTACACGAGCAAGGTGTTGCACTTCAAATTTGATCGCGCCCACTTTAACGCCGTAGTCTATAAGATCACCTACACCTTGTGCATCGTTTCCTCGACCCCCCATAGTCCTTCCGTATCGGCTTCAAAAAAGAGCGTGTCGCCCGCCGTGAAATGGATCGTTGTTTCGGCATCGGACGTGAAGCGGCCGCGCCCCGCCAGGAAGTGCATCACTTCCGCATGTTTCACCGAGCGGCGGTAGGCGCCCGCCGTGCATTCGAAAATGCGGTGTCGATTGCCTCACTGCCCTTGATGACGCACTGCACGCCCGACACGGCGACCGACGAGGTGCCGGGCAGACCCGCCGTACCCCAGTCTTCCAGGTTTTGCAGACTGATGCTATGTTTGATCTGTTGCACCCACGGATTTCTGCAGCACGAACTCACGCTCGGTGCCCTTCGAACATCACGCCGCCCACCGCCGAATATTCGCCCTCGGTGTTTTCTCGCACGATCCAGAAATCGATGTCGCCCGCCTTGCGGCCCGCGAGCGGCGAAGGCACGCCGGCGAAGAGGCGCGCGGGGCGCAGGTTGATGTACTGGTCGAATTCGCGCCGGAACTTCAGCAGCGAGCCCCACAGCGAGATACGGTCAGGCACTGTGTCCGGCCAGCCCACCGCGCCGAACAGAATCGCGTCGGCGGACTGCAATTGGGCTTTCCAGTCGTCCGGCATCATCTTGCCGTGCTTTGCGTAGTACTCGCAGTTCGCCCATTCAATGTGCTGATATTCCAGTTCGATGCAGAAGCGTTTCTTCGCCGTGTCCAGCACGCGAATGGCTTCCGGCATCACCTCGATACCGATGCCGTCGCCGGGTATGACTGCAATGCGATATTTCTTCGACATGCTTTGCTCCTTGCTTGAGGCTGCTGAGCGGTTCGAGAATAGTGATTTTATTCCTGTTGTTTGCGACTAAAATGATCTCTTTAGTTAAGCCACTGTGCACGATTCGTGGACAACTGTGTTGGCGACCAGGCGACCTATGAATATCAACCCGTCACCCGATCTTCCCGATCTGCGTGTGTTTTGCGAAGTGGCGCGCAGATCGAGCTTCAGCGCAGCGGCAGAGGCGCTGTCGGTGTCCGCGGCGTATGTCAGCAAACGCATCAATGTGCTCGAGACGACGCTCGGTACGCGTTTGTTGCATCGTTCCACGCGGCGGGTCGCGATCACGGAAGCGGGTGAGCGGGTCTACACGTGGGCCGAAAGGATTCTCGACGATGTCGATCAACTGGTGGAGGACGTGTCCACGACCCGCCGCATTCCAGGTGGCAAGCTGCGCATTTCCAGCAGTTTCGGCTTCGGCCGGCGCTTCGTTGCGCCCGCGCTTGCGCGCTTTTCCGAACACTATCCCCAACTGAGCGTGCGGCTCGATCTGTTCGACCGTCTCGTCGACGTGGGCGGGGAAGGCTTCGACCTCGATATCCGCATCGGCGACGAGATCGCCCCGCATCTGATTGCCAAACGGCTCGCGTCGAATCACCGCGTGCTGTGCGCATCGCCCGGCTATCTCGCGCGCTACGGTACGCCGCGGCAAGTCGCCGATCTGTCCTCGCACGCGTGTCTCCCGATCAAGGAGCGCGATCATCCCTTCGGTCTATGGCGCTTGACGGTGCGCGGCGAAACGACGTCGATCAAGGTCACGGGACCATTGTCGACCAATCACGGCGAGGTGGCGGTGCAATGGGCATTGGCCGGACGTGGCATCGTGTTGCGTTCGATGTGGGACGTGCGGCCCTTGCTCGACAGCGGCCAGTTGCAGCAGATTCTTCCCGAAGTCGCGCAACCCGCGAACCTGTGGGCGGTGTACCCGGCGCGGCTCGCTCAGTCCGCAAAAGTGCGGGTATGCGTCGACTTCCTAAGCGACGAATTCGCGCAATGGAGGCCTGCGGCTGACGATGCGGCCGGCGTGAACATGGCCGGACCTGCCGCGCGTTAAGCGGCAAGCTCCAGGAGATCACGGGTAAAGCTCACACCTAGTGATGGTTCTGCGAGAACAGTGCTTCGAGCGGGTAGTGACTCTTCACGAATGGCGACTTGATAATCACGTAGCTGAAGTATTTGTCGATGCCGATATCGCGTTCCAGCAGACCTTCCACAAGGTTTTGTCGCGGTAAGGATCGATGGACGAACGATATCCATATGCGAAGTACTACTTATGTTGCGAGCTCGTAGAATTGATCAGCGGCGGACGGATCGGTTCCGCGAGCGCACTTCATCTGTCCTTTCGCGATCACGTGCATAAGCTCAATGCCGGCCAGAAGGATCCGGGCACAGCGAAAATTCTTGAAGCCCAGCATGTGCCGGGTGCGCCGCTTGATCGCCCGATGGTCCTGCTCGACGAGGTTGTTGAGATATTTGGACTGGCGGATCTTGATAGGCGTTTCACGATTAGCATTGATCGCTTCGAGCGCGGCGAGATTGGCACCGCTTTTGTCGATAGTCACCGTCTCGGGCACGCCATTCTGGGCGATCGATTTTTCAAAGTAGCGCTGGGCTTCAGTCTTGTCACGATGGGCGCGCAGCAGGAAATCTTGTGTTGCCATCCTTGTCAACGGCGCGGTAGAGGTATTTCCAGTCGCCCTCGACGCGGAGTGGAGTAAGAGACAGGGCGTAGTCGAACTATTCCCTGCCTCTCCTCCCCGAACCGGACGTGCGCCTCTCAGCGCATCCGGCTCTCCGCTGAAGTGTCGGTCTAATCGAAGGCGACACCATGCTACCGTGCCGCCAGTTTGCTTTGTATTTCACTGGTTATCGAAGGTCTTCACCTCACTACCGTCAGTTAATCAACCAGGCAAACCACTTCAACTGCCTCCCTTCGCCATGTGGCCGGCTTTCCCGACCTCGGACTACTACGGAGGCTCCGCCAGCTTGCACATCATCGGGGGCACACTCCCTTAACAGATGTGCAAGCCTTCCCCAGTTCACATGCTGGACTCAAGCGCACGGGCGAGGCTGCCTGTCGCAGTCTTTATCCTTGCTTGCCGCAAGTCGTCGCGAATACCACGGCCTAGCTGCGCGCTCTCCATGGCTCCCTGCTGATGGGCCTACATATCCAGTCAGCATTCGCGTTGCCGGGCCGTACACATGATCGGCAACGATCCGCGTCCTGCCTGTTAAGCGGCGTAGGCAGGGGTGACGATTCAACCCTCAGATGCGGTTTAACAGGTTCGTGTTCCTCAACCGTCCCATGCTCAGCCTGGAGGCTCATCTTGGCGTAACCGCTTCGCCGCAAGCCCCGTTTCCCACGGACTTCGTCACCTTGCCAGTGTCGGCAAGTCACCGCCGCTTCGGCTCACTTCCTCTCGCAGCAGAAGAAGGGCATGCCCCGGTACTACAACATCAACTTCTCCGGGTTTTTCATTCCAAACATGCTCAAGCAACTTCACCCCCGTGCAGGCAGGCTACGTTGGCTGGGCGTACTGTACGTCTCATCCATGCGGCAGCTCTTTCCAACTGGCCGCTTGCAGCGGCGAAACGCTTTCTCCAGTACCGGCAACAGCTTGAGCGCCCAGCGATGGACGGTCGAATGATCGACTGCGATCCCACGTTCGGCCATCATTTCTTCAAGATGACGCAGACTCAGCGGATACGCGACGTACCAGCGCACGCACCTCAGAATCACCTCCATCGGATAGTGCAAGCGTTTCAGTACTTTGGCCAACGCCGGGTTCAGCGTCTTCATCGATTCTCTCATCGGCGACCTTGTATCGCCGGAGTTCTACCATCCATCTCTTATTGCGACACAACCGCTTACGCGACATCCACTGCACGTTGTACAGGATCACCATGTTCGCGACGAGGTGTTGTACTTGATCACCTTGCGCTGCTCGTGCTGGACAATTTCCGCGATAATGCCTTCGCCGCCGAACATCAGCCACTGCGCGAAGTCGTTGAACTGCTCGCCGGCCGCAGCAGCAAACTGATTCGCGCATCGTGATGCGACGGAAAGCCCTCATCGGTCAGCAACTGTACGAACGCCGTTGCCTGTTCCAGAGAGTGCGGCCACGCTGAGGATGTCGCGCAAAAAACGAGCAACGCGACGGTTCATCGCGACGCTCCGAACCTCTCACGTGTCGCCGAAAGGAGTCTGCTGCTGAATACGGTCCTTTGTTAACGATCAAGCATTCAGTATCGAGGGCCATGTTGTCCCTTTACGTGGCCTTCGCCCGCATCCTTGAACGAGTGCCGAAATAGACAATCGTCGCTCGGGAGATGCTTGGAAATTGCGCTCGGCGCGGTGATGGGCCGCGATCAGCTCACGAAGTGGTGCCGTCCGGAGTTGGCTATCGTAGAGTTCAAGCAGGCGCGCCGTAGCTTCGACTGCACGCGATCCGAGCCTGTAGCGGCATTCGGGGTTTCGGGAAATTGCCAGCCCACCGAGTTCGACGTCGGCGTCGGTATATATGGAAAGATTCCCGTCGCCGAAGCCCGCGTCAAACAAATAGAGAGACGCAAACATCGTTCGAACGATAGTCCCTAGGTGAAATGCGGCGCCGTGCTCAGAAGTCAGAACGATGAGACTCAGATGGTTGCGAAGAGACAGGTCGGTAAGCGTCCGATTGGAGAGCTTGCCTGTCACCGTCTGCGGGATTTTTCGAACACGTGATGCCATGGAGTCGGACGTATTGCAGCACTTGTGCGGCCGGGCACGGGGGTTTGGGCCGCGCTATCGCTGGTTTGTGAATATCTGATCTGTCCCACTGCGCGGGGCATCAGCGCAACGAGGGCTCACCATACGGATGGTGAGAAAATGACATAGATCTTGCGCATCGTATCTTCGACTTCCCATGTGCCATCCGTGTGGGCTTCGAAAAGCAACGTGTCGCCGTCCGTAAAGTGGATCGTGTCTTCGCCGTCAGGCATGAAGCGGCACGGCCGGTGAGAAGGTGCATCACCTCAGCCTGCTTGACAGAGCGCCGATAGGTGCCGGGCGTGCATTCGAAGATGCCCGCGTCGATCGCTTCGCTGCCCGGTATTATCTTCTGCATCCCTGATACCCTGATCTCGGGTGTGCCGGCAAGACCGGCCGTGCCCCAGTCTTCCAGTCCCTGTAATGCGATGCTTTGTTTGATCTGCTGGACTTTCATGTCTCATATCCATCGACGAGTGGAATGAAAAAGAGCTATTGAGGCCTTGCCGAGCGCCGTTCGATCCTGCCAAGCCGTACGACCGTCACGCCCTCGCGCAACTGCCTGAGCGAAGGCATCACGAGAATGCAATCGCGATAGGGCGTGCGCACGGCTTCGCTGTCCGACCAGCCGATCACGCTGCCCGCATCGGGAAATACTTCCAGCCCCGTGTAGTTATCGGCGAAGCGAAAGTCGAGGCTCTTCGCGACAACGGGCTCCGTCACGCGCACGATCTGCATTTCATCGGGCAGCGGCATGCTCCAGTCGTCAGGCAGGTCGGCTGCCTCGACGACACCCGACAACACCAGAAAGCGTGCCGTCACATCGCGCGCAACGGCCACCGCGCCCGTTTCCCAATGCTGGCCGCATTCGATCAAAAGCGCGTTCTTCTCGCTGCGCGGATCGCCGAAGCCTTCGTAATCGCGCATGCGGCGGCTTTCTGGATGACCTTCGTCGCAGATCACGGTGGCGGGCGTGCCAAGTTTTTCCGCCAGCGCGGTGCCTTTGTCGAGCGACCCTGCGACGATCAACGGCTTGCTTTTCTCGTGCATCGAATGCAGGTCAAGCAGCAGATCGACGGTATCGATCACAGGCCGCATCGCGCGTGCGCGGCGCAGTTCGTTCGAATCGAGCGCAGCGTTGTCGAGCGTTTCCGCCGTCCACACGCGGTTGAAATCCCTGTCGACGAAACGTGCGGCGTCGGGGTTCGCCGCATCGAATCGCCGATAGGCTGCAACATTCGCGAAGACGAGCGTCAGACGCCCGCGACGCGGCCGCAATTTCGCGCGCAGCAGCGCATCGACCACGATCGCGCCGCATACCTCGTTGCCATGCGTGAGCGCATTGATCATCACATGCGCTCCGGGCACGCCCGAGTCGAACGTGTGCAGGTAGGGAATGCCGGTCCCGCTGCGTTCGTGCATCGAGATATCGGGGAACGCGACTTCGATCGGATAGGCGGGCGTGCTCATTCGAGTCCACCCTGGCAGAGATATTTGATCGACAGATAGTCGTCGAGCCCATATTTGGACCCTTCGCGGCCATAACCCGATTCTTTCACGCCGCCGAAGGGTGCGGCCTCGCTCGCAAGCGCGCCCTCGTTGATGCCGACGATGCCGGCTTCGAGCCGTCGCGCGACGCGGTCGATGCGGCGCACGTCCTGGCTATAGAAATAAGAGGCGAGGCCAAACGGCGTGTCGTTGGCGGCGCCGATGGCTTCGTCCTCGGTATCGAAGCGAAAAAGCGGCGCCACCGGCCCGAACGTCTCCTCGCAGCTGAGCTGCATCTGCTTGGTTGCGTCCGCCAGCACGGTGGGCGCGTAGTAGTTCGGGCCGAGTTCCGTGAGGCGCCTGCCGCCCGTCAGCACCCGCGCGCCACGGCTCACGGCATCGTCGACGTGTTGGCCGATCTTGTCGATGGCGCGCGCGTTGATCATCGGGCCGATCTGCGCGGCCGCATCGGTGGCGGGTGCGACTTTCAGGGCCGCCACGCGCGTCGTGAGCAGATCGGCGAACTTCTCATACACGCCCGATTGCACGTACACCCGATTCGGGCACACGCAGGTCTGTCCGCCATTGCGGAACTTGGCCGCCATAAGACCGGTTGCGGCCGCGTCCAGGTCGGCGTCGTCGAATACGATGAACGGCGCATTGCCGCCGAGTTCCAGCGAGAGCTTCTTGAGCGTGCCTGCCGACTCGCGAGCCAGATACTTGCCCACCGCGGTCGAGCCGGTGAACGTGATTTTGTGCACGCGGCTGTCGGCGAGCCAGTCGGCCACGGCGGGCACGGCGTTCTCCCGTGATGCCGTGATCAGGTTCAGCACACCCGCCGGCACGCCGGCCTCGTGCGCGAGCAGCACGAGCGCGAGCGCGGTTAGCGGTGTGTCCTCGGCCGGCTTGCCGACGACGGTGCAGCCCACCGCAAGCGCGGGCGCGATCTTGCGCGCGATCATCGCCAGTGGGAAGTTCCAGGGCGTGATCGCAGCGACGATACCCACGGGCTCTTTCACCGCCGTCATGCGCTTGCCGCGCTGCTGGTTCGGAATGATGTCGCCGTAGACGCGCGTGGCTTCCGCGGCGAACCATGCAACATACGAGGCGCCATACAGCACCTCGCCGCGCCCTTCCGCAAGCGGCTTGCCCTGTTCGAGCGAGATGAGTCGGCCGAGTTCGTCGGCATTCTCGATCATCAGGTCGTGCCAGCGGTGCAGCACCGCCGCGCGCTCCTTCGGCAGCGCGTCGCGCCATGCGGGGAAGGCGCGTGCGGCGGCATCCGTCGCGGCGCGCGCGTCGGCGGGCCCACTGTCGGCCACCTCGACGATCCGTTCGCCTGTGGCCGGGTCGGTCACCGCAAAGCGCTTGCCGCTCGCGGCGGGCACCCATTGGCCGTCGATGAAATTATCCGCGCGAATCAGATCGCTCAGTGCATATGTCTTGCTCATCAGAAGCTCCTTTGCAATGTCAGGCAAGCCGTGCGGCAACCGCCTTGCCTACATCCGTCGTGTTTGCGCGCCCGCCGAGGTCGCCCGTATGCGGTCCTTCCTTCAGCACGGCTTCGATCGCAACGAGCATCGCATCGTGGGCCTTGCGCTCGGCGCCCTGACCATTGCCGAGGAAGTCGAGCATCATCGCCGCCGACCAGATCATCGCGACCGGGTTGGCGATGTTCTTGCCGGCGATGTCCGGCGCCGATCCGTGCACGGGCTCGAACAGGGATGGGAACGCGCGGTCCGGGTTCAGATTGCCCGACGGCGCGATGCCGATCGTGCCCGTGCAAGCGGGGCCCAGGTCCGACAGGATGTCGCCAAAGAGATTGGTTGCCACGACGACATCGAAGCGGTCCGGTTGCAGCACGAAGCGCGCGCACAGGATGTCGATGTGCTGCTTGTCCCACGCCACGTCGGGATAAAGCGCGGCAACTTCGGCGGCACGCGCGTCCCACCATGGCATGCTGATCGAAATGCCGTTGCTCTTCGTCGCCACCGTGATCTTCTTCTCCCGGCGCTGTGCGAGATCGAACGCGAACTTCAGCACGCGTTCGGAGCCCTTGCGCGTGAAGATCGACTGCTGCATCACGACTTCGCGCTCGGTGCCTTCGAACATCGTCCCGCCCACCGACGAATACTCGCCCTCGGTGTTCTCGCGCACGATCATGAAGTCGATGTCGCCCGGCTTGCGATTGGCGAGCGGCGACGGCACGCCGTCGAACAGACGCGCGGGACGCAGATTGATGTACTGGTCGAACTCGCGGCGGAACTTCAGCAGCGAGCCCCACAGCGAGACGTGATCGGGCACGGTGTCCGGCCAGCCGACGGCGCCGAACAGGATCGCATCGGCGTTCGCGAGCTGCGCCTTCCAGTCGTCAGGCATCATCTGGCCGTGCTGTGCGTAGTAGTCGCAGCTCGCCCATTCGATATGCGTGTATTCGAGGCCGATGCCGAAACGCTGGCTGACGGCGTCAAGCGCGCGCAGCGCTTCGGGCATTACTTCCTTGCCGATGCCGTCGCCGGGAATCACCGCAATACGGTATGGTCTGCGATTCATGCGAGTCTCCGCTTCAAGTCGTTAGAGATCAATTTCAACAAAGTCAGGTTCGTGTTTTTGATTAGTACCACTACGGATCGACGCAAAGTCACTGCTCGTCGCGAATGGACTGCCGAGGCACGGCGATTTGCGCGCCTCCATTTTGTCGCCGGCAAGGCGAAGGGAAGGGGCCAAGCGGCGGCAACCCGGCAGCTGCGCGTCGAGGCACGCCGTTCCCGTAAGACCAGCGCATGAGCGGTATTGCCGTGCGGCTCGCATGGTGTGTGAGGATTGACGCGGGTTTTCGCAAAGACAGCGCCAGTGGCCCGAACTTTACGCCTTACCGGTCGTTGTGCGAAAAGAGCGTCTCGAGCGGATAGTGCATCTTCACGAACGGCGACTTGATGACCACGTAGCTGAAGTACTTCTCGATGCCAATATTGCGTTCGAGCAGTTGTTCGATAATGTTCTGATAGTGACTGACGCTGCGCGTCACGAACTTGAGCAGGTAATCGTATCCGCCGCTCACCAGATGGCATTCGACAATCTCGTCGACATTGCGGATTGCCGCCACGAACTCGATGAAGTCCTCGCGATGATGGTCGGTGAGTGTCACTTCGGTGAACACCACCTGCACATCGCCGAGCTTTTCCAGCTGGATGTGCGCGCCATATCCAACGATATAACCCGCTTGCTCCAGCCGCTTCACGCGGATCAGGCACGGACTCGGCGATAGACCCACCGCATCGGCAAGCTCGACGTTGGTGATACGGCCGCTCTTTTGCAGTTGCGAAAGTATCCGTAGATCGAGGCGATCGAGCTTGCAGCCGGTGCTCATGGTGATGGTCTCTATGCCACATTTCGAAGTTGTTCCCGATCTTATCACGCAACCGCGCGGTTTGCGGCCTCGGGGCGGGATCGCAGTGCGGCACGCACGTCGGGTTGCGCGAGCACGTCGTCGAGCGTTTTCTCGAGCCGCTCGAACATCAGTTCGAAATCGCTTTCCGAATAGCAAAGCGCAGGCGCGAAGCCAAGCACGTTGTCGCCGAAGGCGCGGAACACCAGGCGGTTCTTATAGGCTGCAGTCGCGATCCGGTCAGGCAGGCCGAGTGACGGATCGAAGCCCTGCTTCGTCCCCTTGTCCGACACGAGTTCGAGCGCGCCGAGCAGCCCCCGGTGACGAGAATCGCCGACGAGCGGATGCGCGAGCAGCGCGTCGAGCCCCTGCGCGAAGCGCGGCGCCTGTGCGACGCCGTTGGCGAGCAGGCCGCCTTCGCGATAAAGCCGTATCACTTCGAGGCCGATCGCGGCGCTCACCGGATGCGCCGAGTAGGTATGGCCATGGCCGATCGCCGCCGACGCATCGCCGCCATCCGCGATGCCCTGGTACACGGCATCGGACATCAGCACGGCGCCCATCGGCGCGTAGCCGGCGGTGAGCCCTTTCGCGACTGTCATCAGGTCAGGCTCGACGTCTTCAGCCTCGCACGCGAACAACGGGCCGGTTCGCCCAAACCCGGTGATGACCTCGTCGGCGACGAACAGAATGTCGAGCTTGCGGCACGCTTCGCGCATCGCCTTGAGCCAGCCGACGGGCGGCACGATCACCCCGCCGGAGCCCTGGATCGGCTCGCAGAAGAACGCCGCGACGTTCTCGGCGCCGAGTGCTGCAACCTTCGCTTCCAGCGCGGCGACCGACGCGGCGATCAGCGCGGCGTCATCCTTGAACGTATTGCGGTACGCATAGGGAGACGCGATGTGATGCTGATTCGGCAGCGGCATGTCGAAGTTCCGATGGAACACCGGCAGCGCAGTCAACCCCGCACCGATCGACGACGAGCCGTGATAGCCGCGCTCGAGCGCGATGATGTGCTTCTTCGATGCACGGCCTGTCGCATTGAAGTAATGCGTGATGAAGCGCAGCGCAGAATCGACGGCGTCGGAGCCGCCGAGCGTGAAATACACGTGCTGCAGCGAAGCAGGCGACAGTTCGACGAGCCTGGCGGCCAACTCGATTGCCGGCCTGGAGCCGAAGTGGAAGTATCCGGTCGCATAGGGCAGGCGCGCCATCTGCTCGCTGGCGGCTCTCACAATGCTTTCCTGCCCGTAACCGACGTTCACGCACCAGAGGCCTGAGAACGCATCGAGCAGTTCGTTGCCCTGAATATCGCGCAGGAACACGCCGTGCGCGGAATCGAGGATGGTTACGCCACGCGCTTCGTGCGCGCGATAGCTGACTACCGGGTGGATCAGATGCCTGCGGTCAGCGTCGATGAGTGATTGAATCGGCATGGTGGGTTCCGTATCGGGGCGGGCTGTGGAGGAATCCATCATACCGGGTGAGCGCATGTGAACGTGCCGTCAAAACATCGCTGTAAAAGCGCAGATGCCGCGTTTTATGATGCGCTCGCAGCATTTTCTGCTGCGGGCGTCCTGGCGGATCTAATAGCCGCGGCTGCGGTCGATTTCACCCAGAAGCGGCTCGCCGGCGCAATGGCGGCGGATGTTGTCGAGCACCACGTCGACCGCAGTGTCGAGCCGCGTCGCGCTCGCGATGTGCGGCGTGATGCGTACCCGCGGATGCCCCCACAGTGCATGCCTGGCAGGCAACGGCTCGGGATCGGTGACGTCGAGGATTGCGTTGCGAAGCTGGCCGCTCGCGAGCGCAGCGAGCAGATCGTCCTGATTCAGATGCGGCCCACGCCCGACGTTCACGAGCGACGCGCCTCGCGGCAACGCAGCGAAGAGCTTCGCGTTCAGGAGTCCGCGCGTCACCTCGGTGAGCGGCAGCAGGCAGACCAGCACATCCGTGCGGGCGAGGAACGCGGTGAGCGCTTCGCTTCCCGCATAGCAATCGATGCCGTCCAGCGTGCGCGGTTTGCGGCTCCAGCCCGCACACGGAAAGCCGAACAGTCGCAAGCGTTCCAGCACGGCGGTGCCGAGCACGCCCAGCCCAAGCACGCCGATGCGCCGCGAGGCGGCCGCGCGCACCGGCATCTCGCGCCACTCGCGTGCCGCCTGGTACTGCGCGTAATCGAACAGATCGCGGTGGATCGTGAGCACCGCCTGGGTCACATACTCGACCATCCCCTGGACGATGCCCGGCTCGATCATGCGCACGACTGGCAGACGCTGCGGCACACGCGACAGATCGAACTGATCGATGCCTGCGCCGACGGAAAACACCACTTCGAGATTGGGCAACATGCGCGCCAGGTCTTCGGGCGGCTGCCAGGCAGCAAGATAGCGAATCGAAGCCGGGTCGCCGATGTCGGGCCACAGGCGAAACTCGATTTCCGGCGCTTTCTGCGCAAAGAGTCGCGCCCATTGTTCGCCGCGCGCCGGATCGGCCTTGTAGAGAAACGTCATCGCGTTAGCAGAGCGCCTGATTGATGATCGCGAATTGCCTCACGTCATCATCGGGGCGCAGCGAGCCGTTGCGCGCCATCTTCGCCACGGTATCGACGCGCACGAGGCCGAGCCCATCGAGCCATTCGGAAAATGCGCTTTCGCCCGGCGTATCGATGCGCACGAACACCCCCTCATTGCGTGCGAGCCAATGGCTGATGAGGGCCTTCGCGCGGCTCGAATCCTCGGAGTCGGGCGCGACCACCGGCCCGATCACGTAGCCGCGTCCGAAGCGCCGGAACAGCGCGAAACCGAGCAGTTCGCCGTCGCGATCCAGCGCGATACCGTCGGAGAGTTCCAGCAGCGACGGCAGCAGCGCACTGCGATCGACGCCGCTCGCACGCGAGGCGAGCGCGATCAGCTGGGGGGTGTCGTTCGCCCCGAGCGGGCGCAGCCGTTCGCCCGGCGGCAGTGAAACCAGCGGTGGCTGAAAGGCGGCGCCCTGGTGCTGATTGATCGTACCGATCTGCGCAAAGCCAAGTTTTTCGTACAGCGGCTTGCCGGCGACGGTGGCGTGAAGCAGCGTGGTTCTGTCGCCCAGTGCTTCGAGCAACAGTTCCATCAGCTTGCGCCCGATGCCGTGCCCTTGGCGTTCAGGCGACACGATCACCATGCCGAGCGAAGCATGGTTGCCTCCGTATTTCCAGCACAGCGCCGTGCCGACGACACCGCTTGCGTCTTCGGCGACGAACCCCTCGCCCGCCTGCGCGACGAAGCGCCAATCATCCACGCGATGCGGCCAGTTGATCTGGCTCGATAGCGCATAAGCCGCGGCGAGGTCGTTGTCGGTGAAGGGCCGATATGAGAGCGCGAGCTTCTCCGTGCGGGTTTCCGTTGGGTCGGACATGCCGGCCTCCTTGCAAAAAATCACGCCGCCACTCTCGCATTACGATGCGGCGTTGTCTACGACCTTGACTGAGCTCGCGCAAATTCGATGCAAAACGCGCTGTTGCGGCATTCAAAACCCGCGCGATCTGCTGAATCGCGCTTTTTGTCAGTGACATATGCGGACCCGCCGGGCATATGATTTCTTCGACATTCACAGCATGAATCAAAGGGAACGGGAGACTCAAATGGACAGTTTCGATCCGGGCAAGATCGTGGTGCGCAGGGGACACTTCATCGGCGGGCGCTATGTCGATGAAGGTACTCAGCGGATCGACGTGGCGCGGCCGTCCGATGGCGTCGTCTATGCCACAGTGCCGCTCGCCGATGCCGCTATGATCGACCGTGCCGTAGAGAACTCGCGGGCCGCGTTCAAGACGAGCGGCTGGGCCAGCATGGCGCCGCGCGAGCGCGCCGGCATCCTGCGCCGCTTCGCGGACCTGGTTGCCGCCGACACTGAAACGCTCGCCCCGCTCGAAGCGCTCGGCTCGACACGCCCGGTCCGTGATGCGTTCGCCTGGGACGTGCCGTTCACGGCCGAAGGCATCCGCTTTTACGCGGAGTTCGCGGACAAGATCGGCGGCGACGTGGCAGCAACCGATCACGACCATCTGGGCATGACGATCGCCGAGCCGTATGGCGTGATCGCCGCGATTGCGCCGTGGAATTTTCCGCTGGTAATGGCGTCGTGGAAGATCGCGCCCGCGCTGGCGGCGGGCAACGCGGTAGTGCTGAAGCCTTCGGAGATGACGCCGTTTTCGGCACTGCGCCTGGCCGAACTCGCGGTCGCCGCGGGCGTGCCGGCGGGCATCTTCAACGTTGTGCAGGGCGACGGCCGCACCACGGGCGACGCGCTCGTGCGGCACCCGCGCATCGGCAAGGTGACGTTCACCGGCTCCACCCGCACGGGCGCGGCAATCATGGCCGCGTGCGCCGAGAGCGGCACCAAGCCCGTTACGCTCGAGCTGGGCGGCAAGAGCCCGCAACTCGTTTTCGCGGACGCGCCGCGCCTTGACGACGTGGCGCGCCGCATCGCCGGTGCGATCTCGGGCAACGCAGGACAGGTGTGCAACGCGGGCTCGAGGCTGCTGGTCGAACGCTCGATTGCGGACGAACTGACCGCACGAATCCAGCAGGTGTTCGCGGAGCTAAGGGCTGGCGCGACCTGGCGGCCGGACACCACGCTGGCACCGATCATCTCCGAGGCACAGGCAGCGCGCGTCGAAGCGATTGTGGAGCGCACCATCAAGCATGGCGCGACTCTGTGCTACGGCGGCAAACGCATGGACGGCGGAATGTCCGGCGCGTTCTACTCGCCGACGATTCTTGCCGACGTCACGCAGCAATCCGAAGCCGTGCGCGAGGAAGTGTTCGGGCCCGTGCTCACGGTGCAAACCTTCGATACGGACGACGAGGCGCTCGAACTCGCCCAGCACGCCGACTACGGTCTCGCGGCGGGCGTGCATACCGCGGACATCGGCCGCGCGCTGCGCTTCGTGCGTGGCATCGAAGCGGGCACGGTGTGGGTCAACCGCTACGGACGAACCAGCGACTTCATCATCCCGACGGGCGGCTACAAGCGCTCCGGTATCGGCAAGGATCTCGGTCGGCAGGCTTACGAAGCGAATCTGCGTTTCAAGAGTGTGCTGATCGACATGCGGTCGTGATCTTGTTCTGTGGTCCGAGAGACGGCGGATCGGAATCGCACGCGCTCGACAGGGCGATCGACGGTGCGTCCGTCTCTCCGACAATGGCTGTGAGCACGGTTGGTGGACGCCTTGCAGGCGCTGCGGCAGTTTCATCCTGACTCGCACGAGGCATTGCAGCCATGGTTCATCCAACGTGATTTGCCCGGGCACATTGCAGTGCGTTCGACCGTCTCGATGGAACCTTCACTCAGTACAAACCCGACACAGCAACCGTCTCGGGCCATTCACCGCAGACTGTGCTGTTAGAGTCCCTAACAACAGATGGATTGTGTTTTTTGCCCACTCAAATCAGCGACACCCTGACTTTTTGCGCTGGTTAAATACTCGACAGGAAGAAGGTTTCTTTTACTCGCCACCGAACTTCAACGTTCACCTTACGATAGGACTATCACCATGATCGATTTCGAGCCGAAGTACATCACCTTTGACTGCTATGGCACGCTGACGAAGTTCCGCATGGCCGAGCTGGCTCGCGAGATTTACGGGGACCGTTTGCAAGGTGCGCAGATGGAGAGGTTCGTCGCGTTCTTCGCCGGCTATCGGCTCGATGAAGTGCTCGGTGCATGGAAGCCATATCGCGACGTGGTCGTGAATTCGGTGCGCCGCACGTGCCAGCGGATGGGCGTTGCATTCAACGAGAGCGAGGCCGAGAAGTTCTATCTGGCCGTACCGACCTGGGGCCCGCACCCGGACGTCCCGGAAGGTCTCTCGCGGCTCGCGAAGAAGTACAAGCTCGTGGCTCTGTCGAATGCCTCGGACGACCAGATCCAGAGCAACGTCGACAAGCTCGGTGCGCCGTTCCATAAGGTGTTCACCGCGCAGCAGGCGCAGTCGTACAAGCCGCGCATGCAAGGCTTCGAGTACATGTTCGACCAGTTGGACTGCAATCCGGAAGACGTGCTGCACGTGTCGTCGAGCTTGCGCTACGACCTGATGACCGCGCACGACCTGGGTGTGAAGCACAAGGCGTTCATCAACCGAGGCCACGAACCGTCCACGCCGTATTACGACTACTACGAGGTCAACGACATCGGCGGTCTTGCCACGCTGCTTGGCCTCTGAGCACGCATCCGGGAACGCCACTGCGCACGCCATTGCCATACCGAGGACGCACGATGAAGCTCGATTCCTACTGGCTCGACACCGCGCCAGCCTGCCGCGCGGTGAGCGAGGGACCGGCCGAAGGTCCCGTCGATGTCGCGGTGATCGGCGGCGGCTTTACGGGCCTCTCGGCGGCGCTGGCGCTCGCGAAGCGCGGCGCGGCGGTTGCCGTGCTCGAGGCGGGCCGCATCGGCGGCGGCGCCTCGGGGCGCAACGGCGGCCAGTGCAACACCGGCGTGGCGCAGGATTACGTCGCGCTTCATGCGCAGCTCGGCGCAGAGCGCGCCCGTGGCTGTTACCAGGCGTATGCCGCAGCGGTCTCTACGGTGGAGCGCCTGATCCGCGAGGAGCAGATCGACTGCGACTACCTCGCTTCGGGCAAGCTGAAACTCGCGTCGAAGCCGCATCATCTGGCGCACCTCGAAAAGACCGCCGAACTGATCCGTCGTGAGGTCGACGTCGATGTCGAGCTGATCGGCGGCGAGCGCATCCGCAGCGAAGTCGGCTCGGACAATTTCTACGGCGGCTTGCTGCAAAAGCGCGGCGGCCAGATGCACATGGGCAAGTTCGCCGTGGGGCTGGCGAACGCGGCGGCCCGCAGCGGCGCGCGGCTTTTCGACAAGGCAGAAGTGACGCGCATCGAAAAGGAAGGCGGCGCCCATCGCATCGTATCGGCGCGCGGCGAACTGCGCGCGAGCCAGGTGCTGATCGCGACGGGGCCGTCGCGCCATGGGCCGTTCGGATGGTATCGGCGGCGCATGGCGCCAGTCGGTTCGTTCATCGTCGTGACCGAACCGTTGCCGGCGGCGGAGCTCGCGCAGCTTTTGCCGAACCGTCGTTCCTATGTGACGAGCCGCCTGATGCACAACTACTTTCGCGTGACGCCGGACTCACGGCTTCTCTTTGGGGGACGGGCGCGCTTCACGGCATCGGAGCAACCGTCTGACGCGAAGAGCGGGCGCATCCTGAAGGCGAACCTCGCGCAGATGTTCCCGAGCCTCGCGAATGCGCGCATCGACTATTGCTGGGGCGGGCTGGTCGATATCACGGCGGACCGCCTGCCGCGCGCAGGCCAGCACGACGGCATCTACTTTTCGATGGGCTACAGCGGCCACGGCACGCAGATGTCGACGCACATGGGCCAGGTCATGGCCGACGTGATGGGCGGCGATGCCGCAGCGAACCCATGGCGCGACTTCGCCTGGCCGGCGATTCCGGGCCATACGGGCAAGCCGTGGTTTTTGCCGCTGGTAGGCGCCTATTATCAGATCAAAGATGTCTTTTATTGACCAGACAGACAGCGTTCCAGCTGCCTAATCCCAAGACCGTCTTATGCGGAGGAGATCATGAAAATGGATAAATCGCCCGAAGTCCAGCTCGAAGAACTGACGCGGCGCGGCGCCTCCCGGCGCGACGTCCTCCGCGCGCTCGCCGCGGGCGGACTGATGTCGCTGACGGGCGCGGGACTTCTCGCCAGGACCGGCACGGCTTTCGCGCAGGGCAAGCCGAAGCAGGGCGGCAAGATCCGCGTGGCGACGCAGTCTGCGTCGACCGCCGACACGCTTGACCCCGCGAAGGGCGCGCTCAGTACGGACTATGTGCGCGACAATATGTTCTACAATGGTCTGACCGAACTCGACTCACACCTTGGAGCGAAAATGGCGCTCGCCCAATCGGTGGAGACGAAGGACGCGGCGGTCTGGGTCGTGACGCTGAGAAAAGGCGTGCAGTTCCACGACGGCAAGCCGCTCACACCCGCCGACGTCGTCTATTCGATCATGCGCCACAAGGACCCGGCCACTGCATCGAAGGCGAAGACGCTCGCCGACCAGATCAAGGACGTGAAGGCCACCGGCCCGAACGAAGTGACGATCACGCTGGAGGGGGCGAACGCCGACCTGCCCGTCATCCTTGCCACGTCGCACTTCATGATCATCAAGGACGGCACGAAGGATTTCAAAACGGCTATAGGTACCGGTCCCTTCAAGGTGAAGGAATTCTCGCCCGGCGTGCGTACGGTCGGCGTGCGTAACGAGAACTACTGGAAGACGGGTCTGCCGCATCTCGACGAGATCGAACTGATCGGCATTGGCGACGAACCGTCGCGCGTCAACGCGCTGCTGTCGGGCGACGTGCAACTGATCAACGCGGTAACCCCCACCTCGACCGAGCGCATCAAGAGCACGCCGGGCTTTGCGGTGCTGGAAACCAAGACGGGCGCGTATACGGACCTGATCATGCGCGACGAAGGAGGCATTACCGGCAACGAGGATTTCCGTCGCGGCATGAAGTACCTGCTGGACCGCGAGCAGATCCGCCGTACGGTGTTCCGGGGCTACGGAGCGATCGGCAACGATCAGCCGATCGATCCGACCAATAAGTACTATCTCGCGGGCCTGCCGCAGCGGGCGTTCGATCCGGACAAGGCGAAGTTTTATTTCCAGAAGGCCAAGCTCGGCAGCGCGCCGCTGCAGGTCTTCGCGTCCCCGGCCGCGGACGGTTCGGTCGACATGGCGATGCTGCTCCAGCAGGTCGCACCGCAGGCGGGCCTCAACCTGCAGGTCAGCCGCGTGCCAGCGGACGGCTACTGGTCGAATCACTGGATGAAACATCCGCTCGGCTACGGCAACATCAACGCGCGTCCTAGCGCCGACGTGCTGTTCACGCAGTTCTTCAAGTCCGACGCGCCGTGGAACGAAGCGAACTGGAAGAACCCGAAGTTCGACCAGATGCTGCTGGCCGCGCGCGGCGAGCCCGACGACACGAAGCGCAAGAAGATCTATGGGGACATGCAGGCGCTGGTGCATGAAAGCGGCGGCGTCGGCATTCCGCTCTTCAACAGCTCGCTCGATGCCCACACGGCGAAGCTCCAGGGTCTCGGCTCGATTCCGCTTGCCGGGCTAATGGGCTTTGCGTTCGCCCAGTACGTCTGGCTCGAAGCGTAAAGCGGTTCGTTTGGTGCGATGGCGCGCCATGGGTTCGCGCCATCGGTTTTAGCCCAGGAGGCAATCTTGAAAGCACACGCGCAACGACTCATCGCCGCGCGCCTTGGCCTCGCGCTGCTCACACTGCTGATCGTGTCGGCGCTGGTGTTCGCGCTCACCGGCCTGTTGCCAGGTGACGCGGCGCAGCAGGCGCTCGGCCAGGCCGCAACGCCCGCGCAGGTCGCGGCGCTGCGTCACCAGTTTGGCCTCGACCAGCCCGCGCTGCAGCGTTACTTCCACTGGCTCGTGCATGCCGTGAGCGGCAGCTTCGGCACGTCGCTGTCGAACAACCTGCCCGTGAGGGAGCTGATCGCGACGCGCCTGCCAAATACGCTCATGCTCGCAGGGCTGACGGCCGCTGTCTCGGTCCCGGTTGCGCTAACGATTGGCATCCTGTCGGCGATGTATCGCGGCTCGCTGCTCGACCGCGTCCTTAATGTGCTGACGTTGGCGACCGTCGCGGTGCCCGAGTTTCTGATTGCGACGATCGCCGTGCTGATCTTCGCTGTGAGGCTGCGCTGGCTGCCGGCGCTATCGTACCTGTCCGACGTGACGTCATTCGGCGCGCTGCTGCGCATCTACGCGATGCCCGTGATGACGCTGTGCTGCGTGCTCGTTGCACAGATGGCGCGCATGACGCGCGCTGCGGTGCTCGATCAGCTGAATGCATCGTACGTCGAGATGGCCATCCTGAAGGGCGCATCGCCGATGCGCGTCGTGCTGCGCCATGTGCTGCCCAACACGATTGGCCCGATTGCCAACGCGGTTGCCCTCTCCCTGTCGTACCTGTTCGGCGGCGTCGTGATCGTCGAGTCGATTTTCAACTATCCCGGCCTGGCCAGCCTGATGGTCGATGCCGTCACAAACCGCGACATGCCGCTCGTGCAGGGCTGCGTGATGGTGTTCTGCGTCGCGTATCTGGGGCTCGTGCTAATCGCCGACCTATGTCAAATCGTATCCAACCCGAGGTTGCGTCAACGATGAACCGACCTGCCACCCAATCCCGTGCCGCTACCGCGCTTTACGCGGTTTCGGAGAACGACGCTCCACAAGGCGACCCCAGCCTGCAGGAACCGTTACCCCAAGTCACCGCCAGGCGGCGCAGTGTGCTGCAACGTCTGGTCAGACGCTTCTCGGTGCTCGGCCTGCTCGGCCTTGTGATCGTGGTGTTCTGGCTCGCCGTCGCGTTTCTGGGACCGCTCGTCGCGCCGTATAAGGGCGGGGCGATCACATCGACCGAGATTTTCGGCTCGTATAGCGCGGCGCATCTGCTCGGAACCGACTATCTGGGCCGCGATCTGCTGAGCCGCGTGCTGTACGGCACCCAGTACACGGTTGGCCTGGCGCTCGCGTCGGCGGTGCTCGCCAGCAGTATCGGCACATTCTTCGGGCTGCTCGCCGCCGTGTCCGGACGCTGGGTCGACGAGGTCCTGAGCCGTCTGTTCGACGCCGTGATCTCGATTCCGAGCAAGGTGCTCGCGCTCGTCGTGGTCGCCGCGTTCGGCTCGTCGATCCCGATACTGCTGGGGGTCGCTGCGTTTGCCTACATTCCCGGTGCGTTCCGCATCTCGCGCTCGCTTGCCGTCAACCTGATGACGCTCGAATACGTGCAGGTCGCGAGGGCGCGCGGCGAAGGGCTTTTCTACATCGCGCGCGTCGAAGTGCTGCCCAACATGATTCATCCGATGCTCGCCGACTTCGGCCTGCGCTTCGTGTTCATCGTGCTGCTGCTGAGCGGCCTGAGCTTTCTCGGCCTGGGCGTGCAGCCGCCCAATGCCGACTGGGGCTCGCTCGTGCGCGAGAACATCGGCGGTCTCTCGGAAGGCGCGCCGGCCGTGCTGATGCCGGCCATCGCGATTGCAACGCTGACCGTCGGCGTGAACCTCTTGATCGACAACCTGCGGCGCCGTGGTGGCCGTGGACAGGGAGCCGCGTGATGAACATGATCGAAGTGAAAGGCCTGCGCGTCGTCGCTGGCGCGGCGCCGGACCCGGTCGTCGAGATCGTCAAGGGCGTCGATTTCTCCGTGAAGAAGGGCGAGGTGCTCGCGCTGATCGGCGAGTCGGGCTCGGGCAAGACCACGATCGCGCTGTCGCTGCTCGGTCACGCACGCATGGGCTGTTCGATTGCGGGCGGATCGGTGCGCATCGGCGACGTCGAAGTGCTGTCGCTCGATGCGCCCGGACGCCGCGCGCTTCGGGCACGCAAGGTGGCCTACGTGGCGCAGAGCGCGTCGGCGGGTTTCAATCCGTCGAGAACGATCATCGATCAGGTCACCGAACCCGCGCTGCTGCACAAGCTGATGACGCCGGCTGCTGCACGCGCGAAGGCGGTCGCGCTGTTTCGTTCGCTGGCGTTGCCTTCGCCGGAGACGATCGGCGCGCGCTATCCGCATCAGGTGTCGGGCGGCCAGTTGCAGCGCGTGATGGCGGCCATGGCGCTGATCACCGATCCATCCGTCGTCGTGTTCGACGAACCGACGACCGCGCTGGACGTGACCACGCAGATCGAAGTGCTGGCGGCGTTCAAGAAGGTGATTCGCGAACTCGGCACGACCGCCGTGTATGTGTCGCACGACCTTGCCGTGGTCGCCCAGATGGCGGACCGCATCGTCGTGCTGAACGGCGGCGCCGTGCGCGAGAACGGCACGACGGCGCAGGTGCTCGATGCGCCCGCCGACGACTATACGCGCCAGTTACTGGCCGCGACGCGACGGCCGGAACCGGAGATCGCTGCGGCACCCAACGAAGCCGCGCCGCCGATCCTCGAAATCCGCGGGCTGCACGCGGGCTACGGACGCATCGGTCGTGATGGCATTCCGGCCGTGTGCGTGCTGGACGATGTGAGTCTGACGATCCCGCGCGGTTCCGCGCTCGGTGTGATCGGCGAGTCGGGCTCGGGCAAAACGACGCTCGCGCGCGTGGTCGCGGGTCTGGTGGAACGGGCGCGCGGTGAAGTGCTGCTCGACGGCGTGCCGCTGCCGTCCAAGCTGTCCGATCGCACGCTGGATCAATTCCGGCGCGTGCAGATCGTGTTCCAGAATGCCGACACGGCGCTCAACCCGAGCCGCACGATCGCCGACATCCTCGCCCGGCCGATGAACTTCTATCACGGCCTGCGCGGTGCGGCGGCGCAAAAACGCATGTTCGAACTGCTGGATCTGGTGAAATTGCCGGCCACTATCGCGAAGCGCCAGCCGGGTGGGTTGTCGGGCGGGCAGAAGCAGCGCGTGAATCTGGCGCGCGCGCTGGCCGCCGATCCCGCGCTGATCCTGTGCGACGAGGTCACTTCGGCGCTCGATACGGTCGTCGGGGCTGCGGTGCTCGATCTGCTCGCAGAACTGCGGCGCGAACTGGGCGTGTCGTATATGTTCATCAGCCACGATATCTCGACCGTACGCGCGGTCTGTGACGAAGTGATCGTGCTCTACGCCGGAAGGCGCGTGGAAGCGGGTCAGCGGGACGTTCTCGCGGCGCCGCCTTATCACCCGTACACCGGCCTGCTGGTCGACTCGGTACCGGCATTGCAACCCGGCTGGCTCGATGCGCGGCGCGCGCTCACGCTTGCCCAACTACCGGCAATGGGACCGTCGAGCGAAAACAACGCGCTGTGCAGCTTCCGCTCGCGCTGCCGGATGCGCATCGACGGCCAGTGCAACCTCACGCCGCCGCCGCTCAAAAAGCTGCCATCCGGCGCCGAGATTCTTTGTCACCACTCGGCTGCGGAACTCAGCCGCATGCAGACCACTGGGACGGTAGCCGCATGAGTGCGCGCTTTGCAAGCGTGGCGCAGACGGGCCGAAAGACCTTTGCGACTTCGCGCCCCCATGCCCCCTTCGGCGGATACAAGCGGTCAGGAAGTGACCGCCAACACGGAATAAAAGGCATCGACGGGTGTCTGGAAAGCAAAGCGATGCCTGGCTTCCAGGCCCCGAGGCCGAGTGCCTCCCGTACTGCGTTCCAGCTTTTCAACGAAATCATCGCGCAACCCGCAGGAGCAAAAAAATGACCGTGGCCTTCGTGCTGCACCGTGCCGACGGCGCACCCCTTTTAACGTCGTTCCGCAGGGCGGCGTTCGGCAAGGACGACCCCTTTGCGCGACATCGCGAAATCGCCTGGGAAGGACCGGACTCGATGATCGCGGGTCGGGCCAGCTTTATTGGTGAACTCGACGTGGCGAGCTTTCCGCACATCGAAACCATCGTCGTGGTGGAAGGAGAGCTCACTCTGCAAGCAGCCGGCGAGGCACCGCTGGTGCTCGGTCCGCAAGCGGGTGCTGTCATCGGGGCGGGTACGGCGCTGCGCGTGCTGGCCGCATCCCGCGTGCGTTTCGTGTTTTGCGCGGCCGCTTGCGACAAACCGACGAAGCGCGGGCTGATCCCGCTGCGCGCCGACGCCAACTTCAAGCCGTCCGCTTCGCTACCGGCGGAGGTGCTGCTGGGCCCGGTCCCGCAATGCCGTAGCGACAACGTCTTCACCGACGACGGCGCGGCGTACCTCGCGGGCACGTGGGATTCGACGCCCTACCACCGGATCGTTCGCGCGCATCGCGTGAACGAGTTCATGCATCTTCTCGCCGGCAGCGTGCGCTTCGCGGCGCCTGATGGCAGCGTGCTGTCGCTAGGCGCCGGCGACGCGCTTTTCGTGCCGCAGGGCGCACCGATCGGGTGGGAAAGCAGCGAGCGGGTGGCGAAGTTCTACGTTGTACAAAGCGTCCAGGCTTCAATCGAGCGAGATTGATCATGTCTCCTCCGCTGAACCACATCCAAACTTCGCCCACGTTGCCGGCCGCGGCTGACGTGGTCGTGATCGGGGGCGGCATCATTGGCGTCTTTACCGCCTACTACCTGGCCAAGCGCGGGCTTTCAGTCGCCCTGGTCGAGAAAGGGCGGATCGGCGCGGAACAGTCGAGCCGCAATTGGGGCTGGTGCCGGCAGCAGAACCGCGACGCTCGCGAATTGCCGATGGCGAGCAAGAGCCTTGATCTGTGGGAACGATTTGCCGCCGAAAGCGGTGAAGACACTGGCTTTCATCGCTGCGGGCTGTTGTATCTGAGTAACGACGACGCCGAGCTGTCTCGTTGGTCCAGTTGGGGCGACTTTGCGAAGACCGCCGGAGTGACAACCCACATGCTCGATAGCCGGCAAGCCGCCGAGCGGGGGCAGGCGACCGGCCGCGCCTGGAAAGGCGGCGTCTTCTCGCCCAGCGATGGCACCGCCGATCCCGGCAAGGCTGCGCCGGCCGTGGCAGCTGCGCTCATGAAGCTCGGTGGCAGCGTCCACCAGCACTGCGCGGCGCGCGGCATCGAGTTGGAGGGCGGGCGGGTCAGCGGCGTCGTCACCGAAGCCGGGGTCATCAAGACCAGGACGGCTGTGCTTGCCGGTGGCGCCTGGGCGTCGTCGTTCTGTCGCCAGCTCGGCATCCGTTTCCCCCAGGCCTCGGTCCGCCAGTCCATCCTTAGTGTGGCCCCTGTGGAGCATCGTTTGCCGGATGCCCTGTTCACCGCGGGCGTGTCTGTTACGCGCCGCAACGACGGACGCTACGCACTGGCCATCAGCGGCCGCGCGCGCGTAGACGTGACGCCGCAGTTCATGCGATTCGCCCCACACTTCGTGCCCATGTTCGCCAAGCGCTGGCGCAACCTTCTTCCGGGAGGCCTGGAAGGTATTCGGGGTGGCCACGAAACGCTGAAGCGGTGGCGGCTCGATGCGCCGACTCCCATGGAGCGGGTGCGCATTCTGGATCCGAAGCCCGATCTGGCGGCGGTGAAAGAAACCCACCGCCGCGCCGTCGAACTGCTGCCCGAACTTGGCCAGGCAAAGATCACGCACGCGTGGGCCGGCTTCGTCGACAGCACGCCGGACGGTGTTCCCGGTATTGGCGAAGTGCCGGGCATGCCGGGATTGATCCTGGCAGCAGGCTTTTCCGGACACGGTTTTGGCATCGGCCCAGGCGCAGGGCACCTGATCGCAGATCTCGCCACCGGTGCCGAACCGATCGTGGATCCTATACCGTATCGGCCCAGCCGATTCGACGACTCAGCATGGGGCAAGGTCGCTGATTTCTAGGTCGCATCCAGACGCTGCGGCGTGCGAGCCCGCATTGGATGCGGCACTATGTGCCCTTCTTGACTATATCGGGTAATCTGGAAGGGTTCCTTGAACACCTTGGTAGTGGGGGCTGGGCGGCGAATTGCTCGGCCAATCACCCGATATAGTTTCGCGGTCCTACAAGTTATTCAGGAAGTCGAGAAGCTGGTCTGCGGGCCGGTAGCGCCCTTGCCTGCCGCAGGGCGGAGATGTCTTCGCGAGAGCTTCCTCCTTCATTGCAAGTGTCGCTTCGACATAGATCTGCGTGGTTTCCACCGATTCATGTCCGAGCCACAGCGCAATTACTGAACGACGAACGCCCGCTTGCAGAAGGTCCATAGCCATCGTGTGTCTCAAACAGTGAACGGTGACCCTTTTCTGTTGCAACGACGGGCAAACTCTCGACGCCATTTCGCGATGTTTGTTTAGCAGAGGTTTTGTTGCAGGGCGGTTTCAAAGGCGATGTCCCGAAGACAGTTGACGGTTGGGACGGCGGGTGCGGCATAGGTTAGGCAACCTTCCGATCTTGGTCAATCGATTTTGAGGTCGATCGTTTCAAGGCGGCAGCGAGAATCCAGAGCTCGTTCACGCCGAGGATTTTCCGGAAGTGCTTCTCAGCTTCCAGGAAGCCCGCGGCCGTCCAGCGCAAGGCCATGTCGGCGTCACGATAGCGCTTCACGCGCCCCGCGACACGGCGCACCGCGCCGTTCGGATTCTCGATGATGTTGGTCGTCGACAGGCCGCGCATGAGCGCCGGCGTCAGGCCCAGCTTGTTCACCGTGAACGTTTCCTCCAGCCCCTCGAGCAGTGCGGCCGAGGCGTCCGGATGGTCGGCCTTGAGCCACGCCGCGTGCGTCTTGAGCTTGGCGATGCCATCGTCGGCCGGCAGCTTGTAGGCCGCCTTCATGATCGCGGCGGTTTGCGAAACGCTCTCTTTCGGCAGGCGCTCAAGGACGTTGCGCTGCTTATGCACACGGCAGCGCTGCACGTGGGCGCGTTCGCCGAAGAACTCCTCGATGGCCGAGCGCAGCGCTTTGGAACCATCGATCACGAACAGGTATTCGCGATCCGCAGGCAGGCCGCGCTCGATCAGTCCGCGCAACAGATCCTTGACGACCTGGGCGTTCTCACTCGAACCGCTCGCGAGGCCCAGGAGGTGTTTCTCGCCGGGACTGTCCACGCCGATGGCGGCGATGATGTGACGCGAGTCGACGATGATGCCGTCCAGGTAGATCGCCAAGAAGTCCTTGTCATCGAAGCGCCGCTCCATCAGCTCGGTGAGCGCCGTCTGGCTGGCCTTGATGAACTGGCGCGAAACGCTGCTCTTGGAGATGCCGACGGTGCCGGCCATCTCGGGCAGGCGCTTGCCGTACTGCTGGGGGGCTATAACCGTATGACCCATCTATCGCACCTGCAGTCTACGGTCGCAGATGGCGGCAAGGCGTTTAGCGATGCGCAGCGTCGCTTCGACCGCCTGCTTGTGATCGAAGCCCTGATCATGCTGGCGGTGTTGGCGGCGGCCGCCGTGCTGGGCCATACCTCGCCGACGAGCGCCTAGACCAGCCCGCGGTAAGCCCGCGTGCGTCCGCATCGTGTGCGATAGCGCTGCCTTGAATCCAGTCACTCGCATCACGGGCGAATACGGCGACCAGCAGTCTTGCCCGACGACCAGTGGAGATGAGTGGTTTGAATAATCGAAAGCGTCCAGGTCGCGGCATGCGGTGCGGTTCGCGCGAATTGCAACGGTGTTCGCCGGCGCGGATAGTCTATCCTTCGAATGGAGAAGTCCTCGACGGCGAGTTGACGGTCTGGCCGTGAAATAACACGCAGGGAGGCTAACGTGAGCTACAAACTCGACGGCAGCATTCTGGAAGTCTGTAACTGCAACGTGCTGTGCCCTTGCTGCATCGGCGAGGACGCCGACAATGGCACATGTTGCGCTGCAATCGCCCATCACTACGATAAGGGCTCGATCGATGACATCGATGTTTCCGGGCTGACCGTGGCATGCGCCACTTTCATTCCTGGCAATATCCTGCAGGGCAACTGGCAGGTCGCCCTGTACATCGACGAACGCGCCACCGATTCCCAATTTGAGACGCTCTCTAGCGTCTACCGTGGCGAGCGTGGCGGCCCACTGGCCGACTTCGCCCATTTGTATGGAAAAATCGTCTCGATTGAGCGCGCGCCTATTACTTTTGATCTCCAGGGCGGAAAGGGCAGGCTCGATATTGGGGCGGATATTCATGCTGAACTTGAGCCCTACTGGAGTCCAGGCGGGGCTCCTGCGGTGCTGCTCGGCAACTCCAGTTCGACGACGCCCTGTTCTCCCGCGATCATCAGCAAAGCCAGCACGTACCGGATGAGAAACCCGCGGCTCAACATCGATCTGAACCTGACCGGCCATAACGCCACCCAAGGGCATTTCAACTTTCAGGCTTGACTCGTTCGGGAACCGCCTTCAGGCGATGCGCGATGAAAGCCGCTTCGCGCTCAGACCTGTTCCTGCCACTGCTCGCCGGACTTGTTCTTTCGGCCTGGGTCACGCTGTGGGCATGGGATGAAAGTCCGTATGCGCGTTATCTGAACCATGCCGGGTGGCTGGAGACAGGACCGGTCGGCCATTTGTGCAGCGCCGTTCCAGGAGCGGCCCTAGTCCTGCCGGCCGTATTACACGTCACCGCCTGGCTATTGATGCTCCCGGCCATGATGCTGGGGACCACGGTTCCGCTTCTGAACATTTTCCGGCGTCTCACACAGACTCGTCCTGACCGGCATCGGCTGCTCGCTTTGGTCCTGCTGGGCTACTTCAGCGTCTGGACCCTGTTTGGCGTGGGCGCGCATGCGCTGGATGCGGGACTCCATGTGATGGCAGTTGAGATGACGTGGATGACTGTCCATGCCTGGCTGTTCGGCGCAATGATCCTGGCGACTGCAGGGGCCTGGCAATTCTCTTCGCTCAAATATCGCTGTATGGATCGTTGCCGCTCGCCGGTGGTGTTTGTCACTGAACACTGGCATGGCGTCAACGAGGGACGCGCCAGCCTGATGCTCGGCGTGCACCATGGCATCTTCTGTATCGGCTGTTGCTGGGCATTGATGCTGCTGATGTTTGCCGTTGGGACAGGAAGTATCGGCTGGATGCTGGGGCTCGCCGCAGTCATGGCGACGGAAAAAAATCTGTCGTGGGGGCACTTTGTCAGCAGACCGCTCGGGGTGGGTCTGTTGCTCTGGGCCGGTGCTATCGTCGCGCAAAATCTTTAGTCCTCGCGTCGTTCGACACAGCCCGCTTCCCTCAGCTCGAAGCACGAGCTGCTCGTCGCCGATGACGCGGCAACATTTCCATTACGAAGCCTTTTCGCAGCGAGATTCGCTGGCGTCAAAACGGTTGCAGAAGAAATAAGTCGCTATAATGCGAACGATTCGCATTTCAAATTGAAAACTCCATGCGCCTGTCCGATTTGCCTCAGGGCACCCCCGCCGTAGTCGAGCATGTTCAGGATACTCACGCCTCCGATTCGATCGCGCAGCGACTTCGCGATCTCGGTTTCGTACCCGGCGAGCCAGTACGTGTCGTGGCCTGCGGACCGTGGGGCGCAGATCCGATTCTCATCCTGATTGGTTCGACGCGATTCGCCCTGCGCCGCGCCGAAGCAAACCGCGTGAGTGTTCGGGAGGGCGCCGGTTCATGAGTGAAGCCAACCTGCGCGTTGCCCTTGTTGGCAACCCGAACTGCGGCAAAACAGCGCTATTCAATCAACTGACCGGTGCCCGGCAAAAGGTTGCCAACTATGCCGGCGTCACTGTCGAGCGTAAGGAGGGGCGCTTCACCACTCCGTCAGGCCGCCATGTTCAGTTGCTCGATCTGCCGGGCGCCTACAGTTTCGAGTCGTCCAGCCCGGACGAGTGCGTGACCCGTGATGTCCTGCTCGGCCGCTATCCGGGCGAAGCAATGCCGGATCTGATCGTGTGCGTGGCCGATGCAACCAATCTGCGACTGCACCTGCGCTTCGTGCTGGAAATCAGGCGGCTTGGGCGTCCGGTCGTGCTGGCGCTGAACATGATGGATGCAGCGCGCCGGCGCGGCATCACTGTCAATATCCCTGAACTGCAGCGCAGGCTCGGCGTGCAGGTCGTCGAGACCGTCGCCGTCCAGCGCGGCGGAGTCCGGTCACTGATCGATCTGATTGGCCTCGTGGACGTAGAGGCTTTGCGGACGTTATCTTCGCCTGCCTCGGAGCACCTTGGCAAGGACGGCGACCTGCACGGCGAAGTACGCGCGCTGCTGGCCGCCACTGTTGCGATGCCCCGTGCGACCGATGCGCGTGACGATGCAATCGACCGCTGGGCATTGCACCCGGTATTCGGCCTGATCATCCTGACGCTGGTGATGTTTCTCGTCTTTCAGGCGGTCTATTCGGTGGGCAAGCCGATGACCGATGCGATTGGCGACGGCTTTACATGGCTTGGCACGCAAGCCGGCGCCTGGTTACCGGATGGACCATTGCGCAGCCTCGTCACCGATGGTCTGCTCGGCGGCCTTGGCACCGTGCTTGGCTTTCTGCCGGAAATCCTCGTGCTGTTCCTGTTCATTCTGATACTGGAAGAGTCGGGCTATCTGCCGCGTGCGGCGTTCCTGCTCGATCGCATGATGGTGTCGGTGGGGCTCACCGGGCGATCGTTCATCCCGCTGCTATCGAGTTTCGCCTGTGCGATTCCGGGGGTGATGGGGACCCGCAGCATCACCGATCCGAGTGACCGGCTCGCGACCATCCTCGTGGCGCCGTTGATGACGTGTTCAGCGCGGTTGCCGGTCTATGCTCTGCTGATCGGCGCCTTCATCCCCACGCATCGGGTACTCGGTGTCTTCAACCTTCAGGGGCTGGTGCTGTTCGCGCTTTATCTGGCCGGCATTGCGGGCGCCATGCTCGTGGGCTGGGTATTCATGCGCCTGCGCCGGAATAGTGGCGAGCACGCACTGCTGATGGAGTTGCCGTCGTACCGGTTGCCGAAGGCGCGCGACATCGGGATCGGCTTGTGGGAGCGCGGCGCCATTTTTCTGAAGCGGCTGACTGGCGTGATCCTCGCGCTGACCGTGCTGATGTGGTTCATCTCGACGTTTCCGTCGCCGCCAGCGGGCGCCACGGGACCGGCCATCGACTACACGTTTGCCGGCTACATCGGCCGCGGGCTGCAGTACATCTTCGCGCCGCTCGGTTTCAACTGGCAGATTAGCCTTTCGCTGATTCCCGCGTTCGCCGCGCGTGAGACAGCGGTCGCGGCACTCGCCACCGTGTATGCGGTAAGCGGTGGCGATGCCGATACAGCAGGCCTCGGGCACGCACTGGCTGCCAACTTCTCGCTGGCGAGCGCGCTGTCGCTGCTGGTGTGGTTTGCGTTTGCGCCGCAGTGCATGTCGACGCTGGCGGTCATCCGTCGTGAGACGCGTTCGTGGCGCAACGTGGCGATCTCGTTTAGCTACATGTTCGTGATGGCCTACGCCGCGTCGCTGCTGACGTATCAGATTGCGAGGTGGTTCACGTGACTTCCAGTCTGTGGTGGCAGTATGCTGTGATCGCGGTTCTCGTATCGGTGAGCCTCGTTTATATGTTTCGCAAACTGGCTCCGCAGCTGGCTACGCGCTTGCAGGCCGCCGCATCGGCCTCGCTGGTGCAGCCGCGACGCATGAGTGCCCTGCAGGCGCTAGGGCGCTGGCTGCGTCCCCGTCAGGCAACCGGGAACTGCGGTGACGGTTGCGGCACCTGTGGCAGTTGCGGAACGTCGAAGGCAGCGGCTGCGCGTGCAGACGTGCAGCCGCTGGAGTTCCGCCCGCGTCCGTAGTGAGGAGCGGCGGCACAAAGCAAGGACGCTGCTGGCTATGGCGCCCCTCGACCGGCGATGCGGACTGCCTGCGAGCCTGTCAGATTTTTAGTGTGTCGAGGTCATGAGACGATAACGGAAATAACGTCCAATGACCGAAACAACAGTGACCAGGAAGATCAAGAACCCGAAGGCGCCGAAGCTGTTCCCCGATGAGCTGATCGATCAACTGCTGGCGCAGGTGCAGAACAGGAACGCCGAGTCGGTTCTCGGGGAATCGGGCCTGGCCGGGCAACTGAAGAAGCAACTGGCTGAGCGCATGTTGGCCGCGGAGCTGACGCATCACCTGGAGAGCGAGGCGGAGCAAGGCAGCGCCGGCAACCACCGCACGGTACGAGCCGCAAGACAGTGCTCACACCCAACGGCGAACTGACGCTGGATATCCCGCGAGACCGGCAGGCGACGTTCGAGCCGCAACTGGTCGGCAAGTACCAGCGCCGGCTGCCGGGATTCGACGACCACGTCATCAGCATGTACGCGCGCGGCATGAGCGTACGCGAGATCCAGGCTCACCTGCTGGAGCTGTACGGCCTGGAAGTGTCGCCCGATCTGATTTCCACGGTCACCGACGAGGTGCTGGCTGAGCTCGAGCAGTGGCAACAACGCCCGCTCGAGGCGATGTATCCGATTGTGTATTTCGACGCACTTCGACTGAAGATCCGCGACGAGGGCACGGTCAGGAACAAGGCGGTGTACCTGGCGCTGGGCATTCGGGCTGACGGCCGCAAGGAAGTGCTGGGCTTGTGGATTGAACAAACCGAAGGCGCCAGGTTCTGGCTGAAGGTTTTCAACGAGTTGAAGAACCGCGGTTTGCACGACATCCTGATTGCGGTGGTCGACGGCCTGCGTGGGTTCCCGGAGGCCATCGAGGCGGTGTTTCCGGCCGCGCAGATCCAGACCTGCATAGTGCATCTGATCCGTAATTCGCTGAATCTGGCGAGCTGGAAGGACCGTAAGCCGCTGGCTACCGCGCTCTCAGGCCGATCTATCAGGCCGCCTCGGCTGAAGCGGCGGCCGCGGCGCTCGAGGCCTTTGCGCAAAGCGAATGGGGCCGCAAATTCCCGACCGTCGCGGCCATGTGGCAACGCCAATGGGAGCAGGTGATTCCCTTCTTTGCCTATCCCCACGAGGTGCGTCGAATCGTTTATACGACCAACGCCATCGAGAGCATGCACATGCAGTTGCGCAAGATCGTCAAGAATCGTGGCCACTTCCCGAGCGACGAAGCCGCCAGCAAACTGCTGTATCTGGCCTTGCGCAACATTGAAAAGGATTGGAAGATGCCGCCTATCACCTGGCGGCAAGCTGTCAATCAGTTCGCCATTCTGTTCGGTGAGCGATTCACCGCCGCCATCAGCTGAGATTTTTAACCGGCCTCAGCACACGAAATTTCTGACACCTCCCTGCCTGCTGCATCCGGCGCAAGGCACGCGGGGCAGAACTCCCGTACTCTTCATTCGCTGCGGTGGGGCGCGTGCAGTTCGTACCCCGCTTGTGCGCGTCTGGCAAGCGGTGCATCGCCTTACTCTTTCCATCGCGAACGGTCTTCGGGCATGCCGCTTTCGGTGAATTCGAGTAGCGCGCGCCCAGCAGTCGCCAAGGTCGAGCCCTTCCAGCACCGCCCAGTTGATCAGCGCTCTTTCAGAATCATCAGGATCCTTCTCCGCACGTTCGGCACGCTTTTCGGCGCGGCATGTCGTGGTGGCCCGCGCTTTTTTGCGCCCCCTCAACTGTGTTGTTGGCCTTGATAAGCGCCCGAGCTTACGCTCGTCGTCGGCCGTACGCCAGCAGCAATGTGAGCACCACGATCCTCGACCGGCTCATGCATCACTGCCACCTGATTGAATTCGACGGCCGCGGCTATTGCCTCAAGGAAGCCGCTGAAACGCTTGCACGGAAATCGAAAACCAGCTAAATAACCCTTAGTCCTGCTTCACAGGGTGGGGGAATTTGCGCGACCATAAGTGGGGGAGTTTCAACTGACCGTCCGGGGTGGCATTGCAGGGTCTGCCAGCCGCGACGCCACACGTCGAACCGGTCACGGGCGCAAGAGGCGCGACAGGAGATGGACAACCAACTTGGAAACGAGGCTATGAGATGAAAGACGATGGCGGAGCGGCGAAGAAGCTCGAGTTCCGGGATGAAAAGGACGCGGCGAAGGATCGCTGGGCCGAGGGGCTCGCCTCGGCGACACGGTGTTCAAGCCGGAAACGGCGGTGGCGGGACATGTCGTTGCCGCTGTGGTTTGCCATATGTATGGTCGTGGCCCTCTCTCACGTGGAATCTGCCCAAGCGACCCCGGCCAGCGGATTCACGGGCATGACCCTGGCCAAAGGGACTTTCACCGAATTTCAAGTCACCAACCGCCTCACACAGGACCAGCTTCAGCGGCTTGCTCCTGGATTCCCTGGTGATACGTGGTCCTCGCTCGAAAAGACCGAGGGACCGTCAGACTTGTACATACAGACCAACACCTGGGCGCCGGGTGGAACCACAGGCTGGCAGCCTGATAATCATCACGTCGGGACAGGTAACCGAGTACCACACCGACTGTACCCAGAAAGTGTACGGGCCTGGCACAGCCAATGGTACGACGTTGGTGGACACGGGGAATGACGAGCACCTCATTCGGAACGAAGGTTCCGTTGCAGCGACAGGTTTTGCGGTCCAGCTTGTCGCCAACGGTGCACAGCGGCGGATTGACAAACCGGCACCGAAGACCTGCTCGTCGATTTTCTGAATCGGCTGCGTCGTGAGGGGCCGCTGAGCACGAAATGAATTTCCTCCTTGCAGGTCTCATTGTTGGGCGACCGCTTCCGTATCGCCGCGATCAAGGAGTGGCGCGAACGGCGGCTTTCCCTTGTCGCGAACGTCGGGACAGGGTCGGTTCCGCGCTATATTTTTCGGGTCGCGTTGACCGGTTGGAGCCAGCCTCTTAATCGAATGGCCGATCACTGCGCGAAGCCGACTACTGAGTGTCCGAGCGTTGGGACGGGCGAATGACACTTCGTGGCCGGCTGCTGCCTGACGTCGAGGGGCGGCACGCGACCCACTGCGGATTCGACCCGAGGTAAATTCAGCGGCAGCTTTCAGGTGGCGAGCGGTCATCCGTTTACGCGAGAGCACAGGCACGCTGTATTTGAATTCACGAAAGACCTGTCGATGCTGTGCTGTTGGATCGTCGACTTCTCGACCTCTATACCCATCATTGATCACAGTTTGTCAGCATACAGAAGTTGCATGAGGTAAGGCTGACCGCCGTTGCCTCAGTTGCCCTATGCCGCATCGCGGAGTTTGCACAACACACGCTAGAATCGATACCCGATGCCACCCAGGATTACGTCCGTATTTTGGCTATAACGCGTGACCACGCGGTTCCACGTCACGCGCGCCGACCAGTGTGGTGTGATGCGATACGAAGCGGATACCGAGACAAGTCCGGATAGAATGCCGTCGCCCATGTCGCTATTTTCGTTCGAATTACCGTGATGGATGGCCGCGTACGCGCCGGCACCAATGCCGAGCGAGAGGCTGTCGTTGAAAAACGCCCGCGTGAGCCAGAGTTGCGCTGTCGCGCCGTCACGCCGAGCGCTCGAGCCGCTGCCTTCGTGGAGGTAGCCGAGCGTCGCGTCGAGATAGTTTGTCAGCCCGCGTCTGTATTCGATCGCCTCAGCCGCAGATGCCTGAGAATCGAGGCTGTTCAGGATCGTCGCGCCCGCCATCAACGTGATTTCGTTATTCGTGACCTTGTGTGTGCGCGGCAGCGCGAAGTCCCGCAACCCCGGCGTGTCAGGTGCGTCCAGCTGATAGCCGATGCCGAGCATGACCGCAGTGGTCGACGGCCCGCTGTTCACCTGCACGTGATTGAGCTGCAGATTTGCAGTCCAGCGCTGCGACGAATACCAGGTGGCGCGGGCGCTGTAGACGACGCCCCAGCCATGCGTATTTGAATAGCCCGCGCCCTGCTCGGCTGCCTCGGTGTCGAAGTAGCAATACGGCCCGACACCGAGCGCAACGACGAAGCGCCGCTCCATCAGCGGAAGCCGGCCCCACACCTGTACAAGCGGGCCATCGCGGTGATGATCGGGCATGTGCCCTTCGTTGAGCCATATGATGCTGCCGGCGAGGTAGCGGCCGAATCCCTCTGTATAGTCCATCGACCACGAGTAGGAATGGCTGTGCTCCCCGGTCAACGGTCCCGTGTATAGCGAGAACTCCTGGGCCGACGCGTAGCCCGGTCCCGCGCATAACGCTGCAGCGACGACCGCGAAAGTCCAGTTAGTCTTCATCGTCGTCGTTTAGGCCGTTGGTGATCGAAAGGGGCAACGCGAGACGGCTGGCCAATCTAATCGTTGCCTGTTGATATTGGGCCCCGCCAATCCGCGCCTTCGCGTCGTGGATGGCTTTCAAAGACGCCTCAGTGCCCACGCCCATCTCGCAACCCGCAACCCGCAACGGGGCTATCCAATTTTTATTTTCAGCAGCTTCCTTTGCGAAACAATCGTGCGGAGTTTCGCCTTTCGGCGGCACACCCAGCCGAACCCACGCCCAATACCATAATGTTCGTACGAAAGAGGAGATTCTGTGCGGCAATACTCACATCCCGCTACTCAGGAGCAGCGGGAGTCGCGGTCGATGACAATTACGTGAACCAACGCCCGGGCTTACTCGGCGCGCAGTCCTGCCAGTCCGTAAGATAGTCTTTCGCAAAATTATGCAAAAAGCGGGACTAATTTTGTGCAAACGGACGCGTCCTGGCGCAGGGCGCTAAGTCCTCCAAACCAATTTGACATAAAAGAAAATGATCCAACATTAATTTTGGAGTACTAATTAGATAGCCGGAGGTTTGGCGTCGATGTGGGCTTCAAATCGGCCCGCAATTGACTTGATTGCCTGACTGCCAAACGGGTAGGAGAGGGTGCCCGTCAGCGAACCTCAGGCCAACCACCACGCCTTCCGCAGTCGCTCTTTTCCGGCCAACGCGCGTTCGATCATCTCCATCGTTTCCGCCGCCTGTCTCTTCCTGGCTGGTGACGCTATCCGTTTTACGGCGTCGTTTCTGTTTGCGACCGCACCCAACCGGCGCACACGCTCGCGCGCCGCTTCAAACTGTGTTGATCAGTATTCGGTTATCCGACGACCAGATCGGCCTCGCGCAGCAGCGCCACAACGGTGCGCTCGGGCGCATGAAGCCGGAGCATCAGGTCCTGCACGAAGGTCGCCACCGATACTGCAGGATGGCCATCCTCAAAATATTCCAGAAGCCGCTGGACCTGGTTGACCGGAATCTCCAGCCGCACACGCTCCGAGCAGACGCGCAGGCCGCTGACACTCAACCTCGCGTCTGGGTTCCACCGCAACGTCGAGAGCCCGTTGGGACGCGGCTCCGGCACCACGCGGAATTGCTGGTCAGGCAGTTCCGCCAGATAGCCCTGCGCGGTGAGCGCAAGGAGATATTGATGGACCGCGACCTTTTCCGCATCTTCGAATGCCGGAACGATTCTGTAGCGCATGTCGAGCCAGCCAAGCACCGTCAGCATCGTGAAGTCCCTGGTACTCGCGCCTTCAGCGGCGGGACGCACGAACTTGCCAAAGATGTCCGCTTGCCAGACTCGCGGGTCGACACAAAACGAGCCTTTTCCGGTCACGTCAACATCGACGGCATCCGGCCAGCGCGCGCATGGCTCGCCAAGCTGTTGCTCAAGGGCGCGGATTTTCTCCGCGACAGGCAGTTGCCGATAGGCTGCATCGGCCGCTAGCCCGCCGGCTTGCACCCATGGCGTGACGGCTACAGGCACCGACAGCTTCGCGGCAGGCTTTTCGACCTCGCCAAAGAGCAGCGCCACTTCGGCCGGCCGCCGCTTGGGCTGCGCATGACGTTCGCGATTGCCGATCGCCGGGTGCCACAGCCAAACCTTGTTCGTTAGCCCATGCAGTACGACTTCCCGGAGATCGCCAATGCCCAGCACTTCGCCCGGTTTCGGGATCGAGATTTCAAGCGCAGCGTAGCCAAGAGCCCGGATGGTCGATCGCGTCGATGCGTTGTACAACGACTTGATGGCGATCTGGATGATCATCGGTCCCGCCAGCGTCTCGGCAAAGAAGTCGACCGGGATTCCATCCACTGTGGTGCGGACTGACGCCAGACCCCATTCTTCAATCATGTGGCGCTTGCAATGTCCAGTACCTTTCTGTGTCAGCGCAGGAGCGACGACGAACCGGCTCTCGGCAAGCAGTTGCACCGCCGCGGCGTGCAGTGCGCGCTGCGCACCAAGCTCGCAGGCAGCAGGACGCACGTGCCGGAAGTCCGCTTGAGAAGCGTCTTGACGACACAGGGTGACCTCGCCACCGCAGCCGGCGCAATAGAAGATCGCCGGGCCAACGGACGGCAGGTCGTTCGCCGCGACCAACTGACCCGCCCTGTTCCTGGCGAAAGCCATGTGCGAACTAAAAGCCATTAGATGTCCTTTGCGAACCACAAGTGGTGGGAGACTCGCCGCGAGTGAGGTCGTGCCTGATTTCTACCACATTAGAGTAAATGGAATGAGATACGACAATACGACACGGTCGCGAAAATTCACGGATGGCCGCGGTCGACATAATCGAGCACGCGCACACCGGTTTTGCCCGCGTGCTCGCAGTGCAGGCGGCCGGCGTACTGCTGCAGCGTGCCCTTCCAGGCCACCGGCATGGCGAGTACCAGCGTCTCCAGTGCCGGGTGGTCGAAAACGTCGCCTACCAGCCTGCCGGTCGCCAGCACGACCCGGGGCGTGCCAGCGGCCAGCGCGTCAAGGGCCGCGAGCTGTGCCGCACGCGCCTTTTTCGCGAGGCGCCCGGGCAGCACGAACTGCGGCTGTACCGGTCCACCAGAGCCTGCTCCAAGCGTTCGAGATGGTCTGTGCGCTCGGTGAGCACCAGCACCTTGCGCCCCTGTCCGTACTGCGCAATGATGGTTGTGGCGATCATCTGCATGCGTGCCGCGACCTGCGCGAGATGCGCGAACACTGTCTGGTTCGGCGCTTCAGCCGCGACGTCCACCGCTGCGGTGAGCCTTTGCGGGAGCGCTTCCAGCAGTTGGGGGGCGCCGGCTGGCAGTCGCGACGTGTGCCGGATCGGCCCGCACAGTATGAACATGACGGGTTGCTGGCTGTCGCGCCGCACCGGCGTCGCGGTCAGACCCAGCACATAGCGCTCTTGAGCACCGCGTCGAAGGAATCCGCCGGGACGTGGTGACATCAACTGAAGCGCAACTCAGCGACAGACGGGAGTTTTACGACAGGCAGAAGGAAAGTCAGGACAAAACCTGCATCATGGAAAAGTACACGCCCGGTTGCGCGCCCGCACCTGGATCATGGCTCGAACTCGATGAACAGGAGCGAATTTCTCTCGTCGAAACGTATCACCGCGTCGCCCGGATCAAACTTCCCAACGTCACGGCACACGCTGCGTTCCACGTGATCGTCGAAAACCAGATTGCCCTGAACCTTGAGCCCGTGGTCCGGGCGATGCATCGACTCAGGAACCAGGGACTGTCGCGACACGATGCTATCCACGCCATCAGCTCAGTCGTCGCAGAGCATCTGTTCGATATTTTGAAGACGGACCAGAACGAAAACCCTGAAGCTTCGCAGGCGTCTTACTACGCGGCGGTGGAGCGATTGACCGCGGCACATTGGCACAAAGGCGAACACTGATGCGGATACCATCGAAGCTTCAGCCGTGGTTTGAAGCGCGGCAGCGTTTCAGGTTGAGCCACGCTCATATCCAGATGGCCCGCGAACTGGGATTGAATCCCCGACGATTCGGGTCGCTGGCTAACGGGCAGCAGGAACAGTGGAAGCGTCCCCTCGCGGAATTTATTGCACATTGCTACCACAAGCGTTTTGGTCGTACTACGCCAGAACACGTGCAATCTCTGGAAGAAGCCGTGAAGCGTGCGGAAGGGCGGCGCAGCGAGCGAAGGGAAAGAAAGGCGAACCGGGCGGTTCCACCGTGAACAACCCGCCCGCTGTCCCGCAAAAGAGATCGGGCTTCACTGACCGGGCCGCAGCCCGGGCTCGACGTCGCCATGACAGACCGGCGAAAAATTGCCGGACCACAGGTGGCGGTAACCAGGGTACGACGGGAATGGGCACGGCAACGGACGACCGCCTGCGCGGGCGAGGGCGACGGGTTGGGGGAAGAGCGTTGTTTAAGGCCGCTTAAATAAGCTTCAGCGCTGGCGTGGTTCAGAAACTGCTGTTTTTGGGTAACACAGACGAGCGGAGTCATTCCGCCGGTAAAGGCTGAATGTGATTTGCAGTACGACGGAAATGGAGGTTTTTAACCTCCCGATATCAGACCCGTTGCGGCTGAAGCGGTCCGAGTCCGAGCAGCGTGAGCCAGTGCGGGTGGTCCCGCCCCGTCATCAGCTCACACGGACTCCTGCCTTGACGCTCGGCGCGTCGGCTGCGCACGAAGCGCCGATGATTCAGAAAGAAGCGCAGCAGGTCGAGGTAAGGGGCGCCCAGATGGCGACGCAGCGTGAAATAGTTGCGCAACCGCGAGTTCAGATTCTCGACGAGCGCACTGCCGCGCGGCGTGTGGGCCATGGCCTCGGACACCGCGGCGAACACGGCGTGGAACTGGCCGCCCAGGCTGGCGCGTAGCCGGCCCCAGCCCTGCCAGTACGCCGACGAGGTGCGCGGCTTGCGATGCAGCACGCACGCAGCGCGCACGAACTCATCCGATACGTTGGCGCTCTGCGCGATCGCGGCAAGCTTCTTATCGAGCACGCCAGCGAACGCGAGCAGGTCATCGCGCTGGTTCTGAAGCGCGACGCGCACCGGGCGGATGCGGCGCGCATCCAGTGGTTCGCGCTTACGCAGTTCCTCGACGATGAAGTCGAACAGCGCTTCGCGCGTGGCGAGGCGCGGACCCGCCAGCGCCAGGATGTCATGACTGAGCCACTGGGTCAGCGTGCGGATGTCGCAGGCCAACTGATGCGCCTGCGCTTCACTCCGACGCGCCTGCCTCAGCTGGGTAGCGAAGCCGCCGTCGCGCGCCCGCGAGCGCGGCTGGTTGAGCCTGGCGTCCAGCTTCTCGCGCCGCGACCGGGCGCCCCTGGCGAGGTTGCCCAGCGTGTTGGCGAGTCCTTCGCACAGGCGCTGGATGTGAAACACATCGCCATGGCACGGCGTGTCGCCCCAGGCGGCCCTCTGCCCGGCGCGCAGGCCCTGGCCGGCATCGGCAATCGTGTAGTCGGGCGCCAGTCCCTGTTGCGCGGCGTCGAGCAGGTGCACGCCCCAGGTGTCGCCGTCGCGATGGGCCTCAGCCGACAGCAGGTAACAGTAGGTCGATTCGGCATCGACGCCGGCGAGCACCGGCCGCGAGCCCTGGAAGATCTCATCGTGCAGGCCCACACGAATTCCCGACAGGTCTTGCTCGCAGTTGAGCGCGGCTGCTTGCTGCGCGGCCCATTGCTGCACGTCGTGAACGTTGCCCACGCTGGTGGACACGCCCAGCAAATCGCGCATGAACTCCACCACGCCACGATACGAGCTGCGACAGATCAGCGTCAGCGCGACCATCACCTGGCGCAGCCACCTCTGGCTGACCGGCAACTCGAACAGCACTTCATCCTCCGGTACCGCAGACGCGAACGCGTCCGCCAGCGCAACGCGAGCCTTGCGCGTTTGCGCGTAGACGAACTTTCGGCTCACGCCGTGCCCACCGGCCAGCGCGCTGATCGTCCCGGATCCCGCCAACGCCCGAACCGCCAAGTCCTGACGCACATGTTCAGGCAGCTTCGCTGCCGCGCTAGCGGATCGATTCATGCACGCTCCACGACCGAAAAAAATGGGCGGCCATTATCAACCATAGCTGCCTTATCAGGCCCCTCTCGTGTAACCCAGATTTGAACCTCGCCGTCATTTCGGTGAAGCACTTCCCAGAGCAGACGGCGGTAATATTCGGCCAATAGTTCACGCGCTTCTGAACGTCTTCCTTCAACTCGCCGCATTCATCGCAGCGATCCAGGACACTGACCTGCAGCGGTCGGGAGCGCCACTGTTCGAGCGCGTTCATGTCAGCAGCCCTCGTGTTGATCTGCGACGCCGACGGCGATGATGTTCGCGGCCATCTTCCGCAGTTCTGCCGACGTTGGATCATCTCGGCGCAGCTCGAGTAAATCACTTGCGTCCATGCTCATCGTGGCCCTCACTGGATACAGAGGTGGCTAAGGTCAACAGTCCGGCGATACACGTTCTTGTTCAGCCAGGGGACGAACGTGTACTCGTCGTACGCGTTGCTACCGATATGAATCCAGTTGTGCAGAACGTTTATCTGCCGCGATCAGCCATTGATCGAGATCTGCGTCGGACCGTGTGCGGCTACTATTGGCCGCTCGACCCCAGCCCTCAGATAGTCAACCATTGGCCGGCTCTTCGACAAAGGCCGTTGCGGGAGACGCACGATTCAATTGTCCCGGCGCCGGTTTATTGGCGGCCAGTGTCAAGGCAGACACCTCAGAATTCAAGGCTGCGTACGTTATCGCACACACCCGGCAACGCTGCACTCGCAATACTTTGGGGTGGTCTTTTGTCCAACCGAGCCAAAGTTGAAACTCAACCGACCGCAACTATCCGATTCGTTTGTTAGGAAGGTTCGTCTCGGTGATGATCCGCTTTGCAGTGACAAGGAGCAGCCCATGTCCGGATCATGCAACATGCTCACGCGACACAGCGAACGGCCTTGCTGAGTTGCTTACGGTTATCGTGCAAATGGGCGTTAATTTAAGAGCGTTTTCAAAAAAAATTTTCGGGCTGCTGTCGGTGCGTGAACCAGAAAAACCGTTAGCCACGTCGTTCCCGCTCCGAATTCCCGTTTTCGCCGCAAAACCGCGCCGTAAGTCATTGAATTTTCAACGATGGCCTGTCTCAGTCTGAGACAGATGGTCCGCCGGACGGCGCGCGTTTTCAGCGTGGGGAAAAGGAGAACCCGGCACCTAGAGGGGTGGGACCGGAAAGGCGAGGGCGGGCGATCTGAAACGGGACGGAGCGTGGCCGTACCGGTTGCGGTGCTTAGAGAGGGCGGTGCGTTATCAAGACGAAAACGCCAAACGCGATAAAGGCGAGCGAGACAACACCGGTAGCCACTATCACCGCAAGCCAGTCCGTCGCCATTTTTTTTATCCGGTAGATGCAGCGGTCTCGGCGATACCTAAGTCGTGTAGCGAGCGCCGCCCCTTGCTCCGGCCGAGCAGGGGCCATAAAGCCGCGCTCGGCGGCTTCGAACAACCGGGTGGCAGTCTCGCCCACGCGAGCGTCGAGGTCGCCCCCGATCTTGGCGACGTATTCCAGGACCCGGGGCTCCAAGGTTTGCCAAAGGTCGCCGAGAATCTCATGCCGGACCTTCTTGGGATCCGGAAGCCGGGAGTCGATCACACGAACAGCTGTGGCTAGGTCAAGCAGCAGCGCGCGGGTCTCGGCTTGATCCTCACTGTGCGCCTCAAGCGCTTTCACGTGCCCCTCGATCGATACCCGAATGCTTGTGCAGATTTGCGATATAGCTCCTACGGCTTCGAGAGAGCGCTCGGTTTCCCCGCCGACAGCTTTCGAGTGTTCCTTTACCGCCTTGATGAAAGCGTTCGCCTGCTCGATCACCAACAGGTGCCTCACCGCCTGTGCTGTCACAGGCGGGTCGTTCGGGTCGACAGCATCGCTGGCGTCGATCATTCAGTCACCGGGATATCGAGCGCGGCAAATCAACGGTCGAAGTGAATCTGCATACCCATCGCCATGCGCTGATTTATCTGCCGCAAGCTGTGCTCCGACGCCAGCTCGCGATCGCCGGCTTCGAGGGCTCGGTCGATTAGCGGCTGATAATCCGTCGTGTCTGCGAGCACCTCTCGATACCCCTGCCCGCTTTCATGCAGGCCGATAAACAGATCGTGCTCCGGCAGCCAGCAGTCGGCGTTTATCTCAAAATCAGGGTTCTCAGCGGCGTACGCGAACAGGTACTCGAACTGTAGTGCGATCTTGCGTACCGTTCTGGCTTTGTTTAACACGAAGCGGAACTTGGATCTGTCCATTCCGAGCCCGCGTAACGTCTCGTAGGTCGTGAGGGCTTCCTCCTGGCCGCGTTGCGTCGGATCCGTCACGATCACGCAATGCGTGAAGTCCATAAACAGATTGGCCGCTGCCATCTTCTCGACAAATACAGCGAAGTCCGACGCGCCAAGATCGACGATCACGGGGTGCCTAGCTTGCATCATATCGCGGCGGAGCTTGAGCAGGTCGTCAGCGAAATAGGACCGCACCTTCGCACCATACTGTGAAGCGTCCTGGTTCACCGAGTCGACCGAAAAAATCTTCCCGTCCAGCCGCGTGGCAAGGACGATGTCTGCGACCGTACTTTTCCCGGTCCGTCCCACCTGGCAGGCGACAAGGATCCGGAGCGAGTCGCGCCCCGTGCCCGGTTTCCGCGCTTGATCGGCGTGGCTATTGCTCTCTGACATCGTCGTGTTCGTCACTTTGTGGTCCTTGTTGGGCAGTGTCTGCGTCATCTTTTTCAGCCGCTCGGCGCCGGTATGCTTCGAGCATCCGGGTTGCGCGCGGTGAACTTATCTTGAAGGTCTTCAGAACGTCGCCGGGGACCCAATCGGGAGTCCCTTCGGCAACCTCCATTCTCGGCGCGGGCGCGTGTGCGTCGAGATTGAATGCGGCGGTAACTGGCGCGTCATTTCGGGGGGCTGTCGGAGTTAGACCGGTTGATTCGGCTGTCTCCAAACCTCCTTTTTCGTGACTCCGGACAGCTTCAGATCGGGACGGTCCAACTTCAACGGACGGACCTGAAGCATCTCCCGGGAGCAGCTGACGTGGTGCATGAGCGCGTGCGACAACCGCATCGTTCGTCCGGCCTTCGTGTTCCACGTGCTGTGCCTCCTGAGGCGGGGCGGCACTGGCTGGCGGAGCCGAAGGCCTGTGTGGCGGCATGCGTGGAGCAGCGGGACCCTCACTGAGCACAACTGCCCCGCCGTTTTCCGCGGGAATCCTCCCTGCTCGTAGTGCCGTACAAAAACGGTGGGCCGTCGTGCGGCCAATTTTGACGCCGTACTCGTCGACCAGATACCGCCAGATTCGGTAGTCGTTGAAGCCTTCTTCCTCCATCAGCTCCCGTATCAACGCGGCGTAGGCGAGAAGCTTGTGCCGCGGCCTCGCCACCAACCTTATGTAATCAGCGGGGGAGAGAGGTTGCCTCGTGTGTGATTCCGTCATCTGCCTACTCCAAAGTCTCTCTTCACTTCTAGTCGTCTATAACTCACAGGGCGTGGGCGCCCTGTCGCGCGGCTGATCTGGCGATCCCGCGCGCCACCCGAATCGGCTGTGAGTGGTGGAAGCAAAACCATCGCACAGCGAGCGCGACGAGTTGCCCACGGTCGCCTCCGAAAGCATGCTGGAGCGCGACAAAGCGTTCCATGGTACCGAGTGAAAGACCTCCCATGAGGCGTTCCATGGCACGTTCACCTAAACGTCCCAGAATGTCCTGACATGTTCCGGGCAGGTACCAAAACGTTCCACTTAGCCAAACTTAACGTTACCGTCCAGGTCGATGGTGGGGACTGCCGATAACGGGGCGCTCCTGCGCTGCATTCGCATCTGCCTGCTACTCTCACTGCGTCGAAGTCGCAGAAAGCAGCTTCCCGCGTCGACTGCCGAACCGGGCGGACACGTTATGACGCGCCCGCTTCAAGACGCGGACGCTATCGGCAATGCTGCAGTTTTTGGCTGGTGCCTCGCGTGGGATTTCCATTCAAGCGCATCATCCGACATAGACCCCGTGGGCTCATGTAAAGCCCCAGGGCTTGCCGATATTTCCCACGGCGCTTCAATATGTTCCTATGGTTGTCCCAAGACGGTTCAATACGTTCCACTAGAGGTTCCAGAACGGTTCATAACGTACCGGCACACGTCCCAAAACGTTCCGCCACAGAAGTTTCGAGGGCTGGCGAGGCTCTCCGTCCCTGGTTCGTGTTTTCAGGCGAGGACAGCATTCGCGCGCGCGTAGATGCCATCGATGCCTGAAAAACGTCGCGAAAGTACACAGCGCGCCCGCCCGCGGCCAGCCTAATTAACCGTTGTGAATTCAACCCATGAGGCATCTTTGACCACGACGCAAGCTGGAACCCTTGCAGACCGCTGTTGGATGTGATTAACTTCTGCCCAGCGAGTCGATTGGACACCTCCACCGGCCGCACGGAACACCCAAGCCGCCACTGCGGCAGCCCGAACTCTCGCGAGAGGGCACCCCAAGAGATCGTTGAAATGCCACGGTCTCAATGAAAACAGAAGTGCCAAACGCCTCACGGCGTTTTTTAAAAGCTCAGTCGGATCCGAGATCTATCCGAGACTGAGGTAAGGCGGAAACCTTACCGGATGCGGCTTCCGGAGCGGTACCCGAAACTTGCCGAAGACTTTTGGAAAATCGGATTCGCACATCAATCCCCGCACCAAGAAGCCTTTGCCGTCCACACGACGGGCCGCTGACTCATCGCTAAGCGACAGACAGGCGGAGGGCTACCCCTACCCGGCACACGGGCAGGGCACATGAACCCAGGTACGCGCGCTACCTTCACCCAGGCCATCCACGGCAATGGGATGCGCGTCGGTTCGTCTCCACCGCTACAAAAGGAGTCCACGCCGAGCTGCGGCTCGGTAACCCGGCACCCGTAAGGACCGGGCTGAGTGGCTGACACTGGACTACGAGCAGGCCCTCGGAAACGCATCTTCTAAAGACCCACCGAACTCACGGTCTAAGTCCACAACGTTGTACGGGCATGCTGGAGCCCGCGCCAACCTTCCAGAGGCGGCGAAAGCTGAACCTGATGCGAGACAGGGGCAGAGGCGGCGAGGAGGTAGAAGCGTGTCGTTGCATCGGCAACGGCGTGCAGCTATCCCGCTTTAACTGTTGCCGGGGCACCTACGAGAGAGTGCCCGGCTCAACAAACCGGAGGTCATGATGTCCAAGTTTGGGAAATTCTCGCCCGCCGCGCCAAAGAAGACGCGCCGCGGCCCGAACCACCTTGAAGGGTGGAAACGTGAGTTGCAGGATCTGATAGACGCCCACGCAGGTGAGCGGGTAGATGGTCGAACCGCTGCACACCGCACCCGTGCACTCGCAGCCAAAACACTGTTCGCGGCTTTCAACCTCCTGCACGAGGAACTGGGCGCCGGCCCGATGCCGCGCAACTTCAAGGAACAACACGTCCGGAAGCTGGTCCAGCATTGGTACTTCACGCAAGAGAAACAGGTCAACACCATCCGGACCGATCTTTCCGTCCTGCGGAAATTTGCCGGCTGGATCGGGAAGCCAACCATGGTGAAGCCAATCGAGGACTATCTGCCAGATGTCGACCGCGCAGCGCTCGTGGTGTCGGCGACGTTGACGGAATCGAAGGCATGGTCGACAAACGGCATAGACGTCCCTGAAAGGCTCGACCGCGCATTTCGGCTCAATGAGCGCTTCGGGCTCATCCTGGTCGCGCAGATTACATATGGCCTGCGCATGAAGGAAGCCTTGTGCCTGCGTCCATGGAAGGCCGATAACGGTAGCGGTCTGACGGTGTACCCGGGGGACGGTCCGAAAGGCGGTCGCCCGCGTTTCATCCCGTACCTCATTCCAGAGCAGGCTGTCATCATCAAGATGATCAAGGACCGCGTGAAAAAGATTCACCGGCTGGGGTGGGAGAAAACGCGTCGCGGCGCCCTGGCGACCCTCGAGTCGAATACGAAAGAGTATTACACGCGAATGGAGGAGATCGGCATTACGAAAAAGGCTGCTGGCGTCGTTGGACACGGCTTGCGCGCAGAGTTCGCGGTCAACATGGCGCGTGTGAAGGGTTTCGATCCTGCAACTGAGGACTACACGGGCGAGAACCCTCCATGGGACGAACTGCAAGAGCGGATCAAGCAGGTCAGCGAGCTGATGGGGCACAGCCGCCCGCAGATCATGGCGAGCTATTTCGGCGCGTTCAAGCGCGACGCAAACGGTAAGGTCGACTATGTCGGCGTCGCGAAGGCGAAAAAAGGCAAGGAGCAGGAGGACGCTGCTCAGTACGCGTCGTCATCGGCCAAGACACTCCCCCCGGCTGCGCCGTGCCAGCTGAGTACAGAGAAGGCTGCAACCGCAACCGAGTCTGACAGCAGCGGTAATGCAACGATAATGCCTCCGACACACGCTGTGCTGCTTCCGCATTACTCACCATGCCATTGCCAGGTGCCTGCAGCGCAACGGCACCATGAGACTGTCGGATATCCGGACAGACCTGCGCATTGCCTCCGGTCTCTCATGGTCGTTCATGTGTCTTGCCAACGAACACGGGTGGCGTCAGTCTGCCTTGCCTACACCAACTGGCCTGTTTCTCGGCGACTACACCGAAGCGGAAGGGCTTGTGCTGCGGACCTTCGTGCGGCCGGGTGAAAACGGGCGCGCCTCTCGCTGGTCACGTGTACTCGAGGCGTTCGATGGATTGCCCACCACGGCCGCGAATATGCGAACCGACGCAGGCGTCGCAGCCTACATCGACCGCAGCAACGTTTGGCTTGAGGCCAACTCCACGAGGCTTGGTGCGCAGTTGTCTTTTCTCCGCCAGCCATACGTCGCGACGGCAGACCCGCTTGACCGGGCGTGGCGCGAGAACGCCGGCACCGAACCGGCCGCGGCATGAAGTCCCGATACTGGATACGGCCGCCAGCCCTGCGACCCTACGTTGAAACTTCAAGCGTGGTGCCGCATACGACTGGGTTGGTTTTCTCGCCAGAAACCGCCTCCCGGCTTGTGCAGGAACTGAGTCACCTCCCCAAGCCATATTCCCACTCCGGTGAACCGATGCCGTCCGCTTGCCGGGCGCGCCTATCGGCATCCTTCTGACTCGGGGAGAAGCCACTTGGCAATGTACGTCGACCCCCGTGTGGCCCATGGCCGCGCCCGGCACGAGCTGGGCGAAAACCCACGTCTATTCCCTGCCGGTAGTGAGCGTCTATCATCCTCAAAAACTATCCTCTGGACGTTGCGGCGCAGTACGTCCACGCCGCTGAGCGCGTGGAAGACTTCTTTAACTGGTACTCCGGCCTGCCGGCGGATTTTGTCGACCTGATGGATCCAGAAGGTCGACGGAGACTGGCCAGCATGTTTGGCGCAGAGTTCGCCCGCGTTAAGGAAAGCCGAGTCGAATTCAAGGCAAAGGATCAGGTTGAATCAATCGCCGCGGCATATGGAAAGGTGCCCAAGGTCGTCAAAATCTACACAGCAAGGGTGCGCCGCTGGCTGGCCCGAAATTTTTACTATACGCATAAGCGGGTTTCCAAGCGCGCCCGTTCTCCCGATGGAAGAGGCCAAAACGATGCCTGGATTTCAGAATCCGACGCGCGCATTAGGTCGTTCGCGAGCGAGTGCCCCGCCGCGACCGAAAGTGATCTGGAGCACTGCGGGTACTTCCTGGCTGAGGTCCACGTGTCCCATTATCAGCTTGAGCGGGTTCTTGAGGTGATGCTCAAACTTGACAAGGTTCTTGCCAGAATGGACTCGGAAGATGACCCGAACAGGATGGACAAAATGCTCGCGGTAGTCACTGAGCCGCTCGGCTGGCTGAGAGTTGAGCATACGAGCGAGCCTCTAACGATCAATGGGGTCCATAAGCCCTCCCCGTTCATTCGGGGCGCCCCGAAGGACGGCCTTAAGGGAGTAGCCGAGGAGGCCTTCGGCCGGAGTGCGGATTTCAGGGAAGGCGAACGCTCGTTTCGGTGAAGTCGAACAAGCCGGAGGGCGGTGCTGCGAGGTGCATGGATTGTAGCGTGAGTGTTCGGGATCAGGCTACGCCGTCATCGGGCTTATTCTTTCGGCGCATCGAGTCGCCCTTCAACGGAAGCTTGTGGGCCTGATGCACGAGGCGATCGAGAATGGCGTCAGCGAGCGTCGGATCCTGTAGCCAGGCATGCCAGTGTTCGAGCGGCAACTGGCTGGTGATGATTGTCGAGCGCGTGCCGACGCGATCGTCGAGCACCTCGAGCAGATCGTTGCGCGCGCCCGAATCGAGATCCTGCAGGCCCCAGTCATCAAGTAATAAAACGTCCAATTTTGCGAGCTGTGCGAGGCGTCTGGTGAAGCTGCCGTCAGCATGTGTGATCTTCAGTTCCTCGAACAGCCGGGCAACACGCACATACAGTACCGAGAAGCCTTGCCGGCAGGCTTGCTGCGCGAACGCGCAGGCGATCCATGTCTTGCCCGCGCCGGTCGAACCCGCAACATACTGCGCATCAACACCCTGATGAAGCGCAGATCTACTATCCGTTTCACCCACAATGCGGTCAGCACGGAGCTAACGTCAAGAGTAATGGAATGGACGCCCCCACCCGAAACGGCATCGATGTGCCAAAGTGGAAGTGTCAAAGCCACCACCTGAACGAGGGGAGCGCCCATCATGAAGATTACGACAGTTGGCATCGATCTGGCGAAGAGT
>NZ_CADFGP010000053.1 GCF_902833905.1 Paraburkholderia tuberum STM678
GGCCGAGTGTTCGGGCCATGGCCCGAACACTCGAACCCTGCTGCTTCATGCTTGCAATCGTCATGCGTTCTTCAGGCTGCAGTTGTTGGTAACTTCTTTTTTGCATTGGCACACCTTACACGAGCAAGGTGTTGCACTTCAAATTTGATCGCGCCGGGTAAAAACAGCAATCCATCTGAACTAGGAAGGAATGGTCATGCCAACTGTCGAATTCTCCGCCGTAATTGATGGCGACGCCGATAGGATTTGGAACGTTCTTAAACGTTTCGGTAAAATCAGTGAATGGATTCCCGCCATCGCCGAAAGCATCACTGAAGGCGATCAGCCCGATGGTATGGTGGGGAGCGTTCGCCGCATCAGGCTTCAAGATGGCAGCACGTTGCGCGAACGCCTTCTTTCCGTGGATGACCGGCATCGCAGGCTATCGTATTGCATTGAAGAGTCGTTCCTCCCATTGGACAACTATGTCGCCGCCGTCATTCTTGTTCCGCTGACGGGAGAATCGCGCACCTTTATTCATTGGACGGCGAGCTTCGACCTGCGGGCAAGCGACGCCGAAGGCCAGTATGAGAAGCTCATCGCAGGGTTGTTCAGTGCAGGCAACGACAGCCTACAAGCATTCGTACGCAAGGAGCAGGCATGAACGGGTACCTGAAGCCGGTTGAACTCGGAAAGGCCTCCAGGTTGATCCATCATGGCCCCACCGTTCTTGTGTCTGCTCATCACCAAGGAGTGGACGACGTAATGGCGGTTGGGTGGGCTTGCGCGCTCGACTTCGCTCCGCCAAAGGTGACCGTAGTGCTAGATAAGGTCGCTCGTACTCGTGAGCTCGTAGAAGGTAGTGCGATCTTCGTAGTGCAAGTGCCTACAGTGGCCCAACTGCAGCTTGTTGATGCGGTGGGCACCAGCACACTGTTCAATGATCCGGATAAACTACTGAAAAGTGATGTGCATCTGTTCCACCAGGATGGCTTTGGGCACTTGCCTTTCGTAACCGGCTGTTCGGCGTGGCTCGCTTGCAAGCTAATTCCAGAGCCGCACAATCAAGAAAACTACGACCTTTTTATCGGCGAGATCGTGGGAGCATGGGCCGATACACGTGTATTTCGGGAGGGCCATTGGCATTTCCAGGATGCCGATCCGGCTTGGCGGAGTCTGCATTACATCGCAGGCGGGCATTATTACGCAACCGGCGACTCCTTCTTCGCCGCAACGGTTGAGAGCTAGATATCCTTCGAATGTAAAAAAAGACCGGTGCCCAGATCAAGGCGCACCGGTCGGAATACTCTACTCGCTAAGCGATGAGCGGGACTAGAGACGTCGCAAGACGAGGCCACATGAATGCCTTTTTTTCAAAACGTCAGCGGTTCGCTGAAAATGGCAGGACGTCCCTGTCGTGTCCTCCACTTGCGAGCAGCCGCTCGGCTGCTCCCGCAAAGATTGTCAAAGGTAGATGTTCCTCGCGCTACGGAGTGCTCGGCTCATCCCGAAAGGCCTTCCGCCTCCTTAAGTTCTGGTCGCGGCCCATCGATTAAATGGTACTGAGCCAAAATGGCGTCCTTGATTGCCCGCCTGACGATCTTACCCTGAGCGTTGCGTGGCAGTCTTTCGAAGGGCACTAGCAATCGCGGACGCTTATAGCTCGTCATGGATTCGGCTACGGCTCTCATCTGTTCCCGCCAGTTCGGAGGGGGAGACTCCACTGCCGCAAGTATGACCTCTCCCCAATACTCCGAGGGGATACCGACCACTGCGATTTCTGAGTTGCCCACGCTCCCCGCCAAAGCGCGCTCAACCTCATCGGGGGCGACCTTGTAACCGCCCGTCTTGATCATATCTGCGGCACGTCCGACTAGGCGCAAGCGGCCTTTGGCATCGATAAAGCCTAGATCGCCAGTATCGTGATATTCGCCTTGAGACATCGGCATGAAGCCGTCTCGCGTTCTGTACCCAGACATTAAGTGATGAGCTCGAACGTGTACCGTTCCTACCTCTCCGTCGGGAAGAACATTCGCATCATCGTCGCGAATCGCGACTTCCACTCCAGCAGCTGGCCATCCGACGCAAACAGCGAGTCCCTCTTCCTGATACCAATGATCCGTCTCAGCAGACTCCATCACAGTAATCGGATTAAACAGTTCGCTTTTACCATAAGTGATACGGATTACCGGTCCGAAGACCTCGCGAGCTCGGCGATACAGATGAGGGCTCAATATTGCCGTCCCGCAAAAGATCGACTTCACCGCAGCGAAGCGCCTACCTTCGGCCGCATCCACAACTTTTGCCAAGACAGTCGGCGGCATGAACGCCGCCGCACAGTCGCCACGCTCGAACATTTCCAGGACTTGCGGGGTATTCACTCCGTCCATCAGCACGACCGAACCGCCCGACGAGAGATATGCATAGGCGAGCAACGAAGCACCATGGGAAAATGGCGTCATTAAAAGCACTGGACCACTTTCCGACGGCTGATGCGGCAGGTTTGCACGAAGCAGCAGGTTGGCGATCCACCTTCCTTCCTGCGTATGTAGTGCGCCTTTTGGCGGACCAGAGGTTCCCGAAGTGAAAACAACACGTGCCGCTGCCGCTGGCTCAACCTGCGGATAGTCTGCGGGATCGAACGTTTTTGGTCCGATTGAATCTACCTCTACCACGGGGCCTTTAAATTCTGCAAAGCGCTCGACGAGATCTGCGCTGGTAAGCACGAGTTTCGCCTCGCTAACTGCCAGGCAGTGCTCCAATTCGTTCTTGCTGAGTGCAGGATTAATCGGCGCCTCAGCGAACCCCGCCATCATGACAGCATAACCCGCGGCAACCGCGTCAGAGCCGTTGCGAAACAGGGTTGCGATGGTCTCGTCTGCGCCTAACTGAAACGACCGCAGTTGGGTAGCGATTCCACTCGCCTTCGCAATAAGATCTTTATAGGTGACACGGCCACGTGTATCAATAACAGCAACACGGTCACCATAGCGCGCTGCAATTTGCGCGACGTCGTTCGCGGGCTTGAAGGACTGCATGTTTTAGACTCCCTTTGTCCGTAGGTGGGAGTCAGTATTGTTCTCGATTGAATCGACGTCACAGAGCAGATCGAATCATCACAAATGTGATCTAACGGAACCTCCGTTCTGGAATATTCTTCAGGGAATTATATTGCATTGAGCGCGACGTCAAAGTCACGCTTCAGGTCGTCAATGTGCTCCAGACCGACTGCTAGTCGAACGAGGTTCGGAACAATGTTGGCATCCCTCATTTGTGATTCTGTCATCGTGCCAGCCCACATGGCGGCCGTATGGACAACCAGCGTGTGCACTCCGCCCAGGCTGACCGCTTGGATCGCCAAACTCAATGATGCGACAAAACGGGAGGCCGCTTCAAAGCCCCCTCTAACCGCTAGCGCTATCACGGGCCCGAACCCCGTCATTTGACGCGTTGCCAAATCATGTTGGGGGTGACTACTGAGTCCTGGATAGTACACCCTCTCCACCATCGGATGTCGCTCTAACCAGGCCGCAAGTTCCAAGGCGTTGTCGTTGATGCGCGCCATACGCAATGAAAGCGTACGTACGCCCCGTAGCAGTAGCCAGCCATCCATAGGAGAGAGGACAGAGCCAAGGATGATATGCGTCGCCCAAATGCGCTCTGCAAGCGCATTGGAACAGCAGATGACGCCAGCCATCAGGTCATGGTGCCCTCCCAGTGCCTTGGTCGCGCTGTGGACGACGATGTCGATTCCAAGTGCATGTGGCTTTTGATTAATCGGAGACGCGAACGTGTTGTCGGCGACGGTTAAGATCCCTCGCGGCCGGGCCATCGACGCAATTCTTCTGAGATCGGTGAGGACGAGCGTGGGATTCGCCGGAGTCTCAAGCATGATGAGTTTCGTCTCAGCGCGCAACGATGCCTCAATGAGGTCTGCGTCGCTCTGTTCGACTAATGAGACTTCGACACCGAGTCGTGGCAGCAGCTCATCGAACAGCTTTGCAGTAGCCATATAGTGTCGAGTCTGCGCTATCAGATGGTCGCCTGCCTTAAGAAGGCTTAACGCCGTCGTGCTGATAGCGCCCATCCCGGAACCAGTAAGCAAGGCCGTTTCTGTGCCCTCCAGTTCAGCAACAATCGCGGCGACCCGATCGTGGGTCGGGTTCCCGTAGCGCGTATAGTAGGTGGAGTGGCGTGGAGTACTCGCCATCTCCACGAAGTCCGCAGCGTCTGTCGCTCTGAAGGTAGCCGAATAGTAGATCGGAGGCACAACAGAACTGCTATCGCCCTGCGCTGAGTCACCATGCAGGACGAGTGTTTCGTCGCGCCACTCCGCGCGGCTGCCGTGGACTGTTGCAGGCCTAGTGTCTTTCATCTCCACCCCTCCAATCAACTGACTATTTGACAAGACGCATCTTTCGCAGCGCATAGACCCGTCCCTCGATGTTCTCGCATTCTAACGGAATCCCTGACGATGGAAATCACAGATATTTTTGCGAAATCACGTGGAAACCAGCATTGCACACGTGTGTATTTGCGTATACCATGGCCTCATACATGGCTGACGTGCAGCAAAGTCGGTCGCATGGGGAGATCATATGTTTTCGGCTTATTACGCCTTGGGTAACTCCCGCTTCCAGGAGCGGTTCGGCGTTTCGTTTGAGGGGCTGGCGCCCGGTCAACGCTTTCTGCACCGACCGGGCATCACATTTTCCCAGCAGGAAAATGTGGATGATTCACTCAATATGCTGAACAGTGCGATGCTGCACTATGACGAGCGTTACGCGGGAGGGACCGCGTGGGAACGCCCGTTGATGGTGAGCACGTGGACACTTCAGCGCCTCATTGGCATGACCTGGAAGACCTTCGGAACTTACCGAAAACGAATTCTTTCAATGGACAGTATCGCCATGAAGGGGCCGGTGTTCGGCGGGGATACGATCTATGCAGAGACAGAAGTATTGCAGAAGACGCTGTCGAGCGCTTCTGCGTTAGTCAGGCTCCGTACGGAGGGCTACAACCAGCGCCGAGAGCAGATCGCGATCGTCGAGTACACCATTGAGATGTTCCATGAAGGTGACCTGCCCGACGCAATCCGGATTGGCGGGCAGCCAAGTGACGAACTCCGATTCCGCTCACATCGTGACAATGGTGACGGTACATATACCGAGCAGGTTGGGCTCTTCTTTGAAGACCTCGCCGAGAACGAAACCTTCGCTCACTTCCCTCGCCGTACCATCCTGCCCAGTGACCTCGCTGCGCGGGCTTATAGTGCGCTGGACTGGAGTCCTGCCAGCCATGACTTCGCTTGGGCGGAGGCCGCCGGGTTGCCTAGCAACAGTCCGCCCCAGACGTGGCTAGTAGGCCTCATAGCCGCGCTTTCGACACGAACGTTGGGACGTGTCGTGGCTAACTTGGCGTGGAATAAGGTCGAATTTCTTTCTGATGTCTTTGCAGGCGACACGGTCGAGTCTCGCTCCACCATCACGGGCACCCGAGTATCAACGTCCAGACCCAACGAGGGCATTGTTACTGTGGACACGGAGGGTATCGCGCAAGACAGCAGATGCGTTCTTCGATTTTCGAGAACGTTGCTCGTCTACCGCAAGTCCGCCCAAACCCCGTATCAGGCAGCCGGATACTAACAGCATCCCTTCGGAAATGCGTCTGTGTCAGGCGCGTTCGATTCAGGCGTCAAAATAAGGAGACAGCCATGAAAGCCCTGCTTCACTACCGTGCGAGCCCTATGTTTCAAGAGCGGCTGATGCAGAGCCGGCCTGACTGGCTAGATGTAGTCGTTGTCGATGAGGACGACCAGCCGGCTCTTCAGAAAGAGCTCAAGGACACAGACGTGTTGCTTCATGTGTTGGCGCCTGCCGACAGCACGTTGATGAGCTTTGCGCCACAACTGAAGCTGATCCAAAAGATCGGAATTGGCGTGAACACTATTGACCTGGTCGAAGCCGAGGCGCGGCGAATCAAAGTCGCGAACATGCCCGGCACAAATACTCAGGCCGTCGCTGAACTAACATTGGGCTTGATGCTCTCGACGCTCCGCAACATCCCTGTCCTAGACCGGGCTACCCGCTCAGGAGGAGGATGGACGCTCCCGGCGAGCGTGACCGACCGCCAAGGGGAAATATGTGGGAAGACAGTTGGATTAGTGGGCTATGGCGCAGTGTCGCAACGTCTTGCCCCAGTGCTCCGAGCTCTCGGCGCTGTCGTTAAGTATTTCAGTGTCGACGCTCACAACGATCCAGGCGCTACAGATTCCCTTGATGCGCTGCTGGCCCAATCCGATATCGTTTCCTTGCATTTGCCCCTTACACCAAAAACTGAACACATGGTGGACGCATCCTTCCTCGGCAGAATGAGGGCAGGCAGTCTCCTGATTAATACCGCCCGTGGCGGCCTGGTCGACGAGCCTGCGCTCCTTGAGGCACTACAAAGCGGACATCTGCGTGGGGCTGGACTCGATGTCTTGGAGCAGGAGCCTATCAAGGCATCCAACCCCCTGCTAACGCTCGATAGCGTCGTCGTCACGCCGCATTTGGCTTGGTTTACCGCCGAGACCGTGCAGCGAAGCCTTGATGTTGCCTTCGAGAATTGCAAACGCCTAAAAGAAGGCGAACCGCTCCTCTTTTCCGTCTAGGACGACAGATCAGTAGGCAGTGAGCTTACCGGCCTGAATGCACACGTGTGCCACTCCTCCCGACGAGTCAAGCCAATTCTTTCTTGGCAACCGGTATCGGGGCGACCTAGCCGACCGGGAACTTAAGTCGTCTACTGATGAACTGCATCAAACGGAGATCTTTATGTTGTTGCCAAATCAATTGCCACTCCGCGATATCGTCGTTATTGAACTCGGTCATAGCGTCGCGGCGCCGTTCGCGGGGCAAATATTCGCCGATCTTGGCGCCACTGTTATTAAGGTTGAAAAGTCTTCTGGCGATGATGCACGAGGGTGGGGGCCGCCGTTCTGGGAAGGAGCCGCATCCTTATTTCAGACCTTAAACCGCAATAAGCAGTCAGTGGTTTGCAATCTTCGCGATGCCCAGCAATTGCTCGCGCTTAAGCGGTTGATTCACGAAAGTGCGGACGTAGTGATTCAAAATCTCCGGCCCGGCCAAGTCGCGAAGCTAGGCGTGGACGCTAAAACACTGCGCGCCGAGAAGCCGGAACTCATTTATTGCAACATGGGCGCTTTCGGTAACAAAGGTCCACTAAAGGATCACCCAGGATACGACCCGCTGATGCAGGCCTTTGGCGGCATCATGAGCACCACGGGCGAGCCCGGCCAACGATCCGTGCGCGTGGGCCCATCCATCGTCGACATGGGCACCGGAATGTGGGCTGCAATCGGGGTGCTGACGGCGCTCTATCAGCGCAAGTCGAGCGGCAGCGGCGCCGACGTCGACGTATCCCTGTTCGAAACCGCTGTGTCTTGGATGTCGGTATTTGCCTGTCAATACATGTCTTCCGGTGAAGTTCCGGGCAAAAGTGGCTCTGGCTCGGCCAGCATTGTGCCTTACAAGAGCTATCTGACGGAGGATGGCGAACTGGTCGTGGCGGCCGGTAACGACGCCCTCTTCCAAAAGCTCTGCGTTGTAATTGGGATGCCAGAACTCGCCAATGACCCACAGTACATCGACAACAAGAGTCGAGTCCTGAATCACAAAGCGCTTTATGCTATTTTGGATCCGGTTTTCCTGCAGCGACCGTCCGATGAGTGGGCGTCGATCCTTGAGACTGCGGGAATCCCATGCGCCCCGGTTAATGACACCGCCGAGATGGTAAATCATCCGCAAACGGCAGAGCTGGGACTAATTGCTCCTGTGCCGGGGACGGAGATGCGCATGGTCGGCTTGCCAATCACCTTGAATGGTGAACGTCCAACTCCCTACCGCGCTCCGCCTGTGCTGGGTGAGCACACAGAGCAACACCTTTTCTCAACTGCCGCAGCCGCCGATTGAAGGCGCGTAAGCGACGACTCAATGACTTCTGGAATTGACGTTATGGAAACATACACCGAAGAGTTTGGCATGGCGGTCGAGGAAGATTTCCCAGAAATCCGCGACAGCATACGCCGCATTTGCGATCAGTTTGGCGGCGAGTACTGGCGCGCTCTTGACGAGAAAGAAGCTTATCCAAGTGAGTTTGTGACCGCACTTACGGAATCGGGATATCTTGGAGCGCTGATTCCTGAGGAGTATGGTGGTAGCGGGATGCCTTTGCGCGCAGCAGCCGTGATTCTTGAGGAGATTCACGCAGCAGGTTGCAGTGCCGGCGCGTGTCACGCTCAGATGTACACAATGGGAACGGTTCTACGCCATGGAAGTGCGGAACAAAAGAATAAGTATCTCCCCGCCATCGCCTCCGGTGAACTTCGTCTGCAAGCCTTCGGAGTAACAGAGCCTACTACCGGCACGGATACGACAAAGCTAAAGACGCGAGCGGTCCGTGAAGGCGATAGCTATGTCATCAACGGTCAAAAAGTATGGACGTCGCGTGCGCTGTTTTCTGACCTGATGCTATTGCTGGCGCGAACGACGCCTCTGGATCAAATCAAGAAGAAAAGCGACGGTCTGTCCGTCTTCCTTATCGACATGCGAGAGGCACGTGGCAACGGGCTAACAATCCAGCCGCTTAAAGCCATGGTCAATCACAATACGACCGAGGTTTTCTTCGACAATCTGAGGATTCCAGCCGACTCTCTCATTGGCGAAGAGGGAAAAGGTTTTAAGTACATTCTTGATGGAATGAACGCGGAACGAATCCTTGTGGGTTCAGAAGCCATCGGCGACGCAAAATGGTTCACGAAAAAATCCGTGGCCTACGCGAGTGAACGTACAGTCTTCGAGCGGCCTATTGGCCAGAACCAAGGCATTCAGTTCCCCATTGCTCGAGCGCATGCACAGACAGTGGCGGCCGAGCTCGTGCTTCGTAAGGCTGCAGCATTGTATGACGCGCACAAGCCCTGCGGCGATGAGGCGAACATGGGAAAAATGCTTGCGTCAGAAGCCTCTTGGGCAGCTGGCGAAGCCTGCATGCAAACGCATGGGGGCTTCGCGTTCGCGAGAGAGTATGACATCGAACGAAAGTGGCGCGAAACCCGCCTGTTTCAGATCGCTCCGGTCTCAACTAACTTGATCCTTTCCTACATCGGACAGCACATGCTCGGCATGCCGCGTTCGTTCTGATCCGCGATCACTCTGACCCAGGAGAACTACATGGTCGCATTGACCCAGTCATTGGCCTCCTATATCCACGCTCCCGACTTCGGCCCGGATGAAGATCAGGCCCTGTCGATGGCGCAGCAAGGCGTCTTGGACTCGATTGCCACTCTGTACGCGGGTTCGGGCGAAGAAGTCGTGAGAATAGTCTCGAGCCAGTTCAGCACCGTCGATCGTGAAGACGTGCGAGCGGCGCCCACGCCGTTCTCCGGACACCACTTCAAAGCAGATGAAGCTGCTTACGTTATTGGAGTTGCAGCACACGCACTTGACTACGATGATGTTGCACTGTCCGGTCACCCGAGCGCTGTCCTGATGCCGGCAATCCTTTCGCTCTGCTACAGCAGGAACCTGGGAGGGCTTGAAGCGCTTCGTGCGTACGTAGTCGGCTATGAGGTATGGGCCGAACTAGTGGCACGTGACAAGGATCAGTATCATACCAAGGGCTGGCATCCAACCAGCGTATTCGGAACGGTCGCTGCCACATCCGCATTGGCGTACCTTGAGCGCCTAAGCATGCCGCAGATACAACACGCCCTTGGAATTGCTGCCAGCATGGCGTCGGGGCTAGTCGCAAATTTTGGCTCCATGACGAAACCGTGGCAGGTTGGCCGTGCGGCCTCTTCTGCATTTTCAGCGGTCGGGCTTGCGAAGGCGGGCCTCACCGCTAGCACCGACGTTTTAGAACATCCGGCTGGATTTCTCAACGCTATTTCCCCCAGAGGGGGCGTGGATCTCGCTCGTCCATACATTATCGGGAAGCCACACATTGTAGAGCATGGGCTGTCAATCAAACGCTATCCGGTCTGCTACGGGAGTCACAGGGTTATTGATGGCGTTCTTCAGCTCATTACAGCCGCTGATATCCGCCCGCCCGAAGTCGTGAAGGTAGTCGCGACTATAGGAACTGGACAAGCATCAATGTTGCGCAATCACGCTCCAATGAGCGCACTCGAGGCAAAGTTCAGCTTGGAGTTCGCGGTGGCATCGGCAATTTTGGCCGGGAACGTCGGCCTTGCGGAACTAACCGATGATTTCGTGCGACGTGTCGATATCCAACACTTGGTCACGAAAACAGTCACTGATCTGACCTCGGATCCGTGTCCGATCGACAATGCGTTCTCGTACAAAGACCGAGTTGTCATATACACCGAGAATGGACGTCTTCACGATTCCGGCGATATACGCTTCGCAAGAGGACACAGCAAAAATCCCATGTCTGACACGGAGCTACGGACAAAGTTTTTGGATTCTCTTTCCTACTATACGAGTCTGAACGACACAGACCCTACGTATGGCGAGCGCTTGTATCAAAAGATTGTCGACCTTCGATCGATGAAAACTATTCGAGACCTTTGGACCTAACGCCCTTATCTCAGGAAACGTCGAAGTCGCATCCTCGTATGCGGTCCATTAACGACGTCCCGGGGCGAAATTCGTAACTGATGCTGCGTGTCCACGTGGACACCTCGCATCAGAGTGTATGAGAGAGAAACGAGATTTGCCTAGCCGATCGGTGACCGCCAGGGAACGAGATGGTCGTCGCGAATACGACGATACTGCTCACGATGAGCTTGTGCGGCTTGGTCTGCAGCCTGGCGTCTTGATCGCGAGGACGGCAATGGAGCACGAACTCGATTTGGACGTGCTTCGCAGTTGGATCGCGCGGTATGAGAAGGCCGAAGCCCAAGTAGAGCACGAGCGGGCCGCCAGAACGCCGACTGTCACCGAGGGCGTCTACATCGACATTGCGAGCGCACCGTCGGCGTTTGTTCCGGTCGCGTCGACTGCGGCTTCACCGGTGACACTGCCACCAACACCGTCGGCTCAGGTTCCTTCGATGGCGCTCTCGTTGTACGTGCGTCTTTCGAACGGTGTCGAATTTGATCTCGGTGAGGCGAGCATCGACGATCTGACCACGGTGATCCACGTGCTCGGGAGGGCGCCGGGTTCCGGGTTCGATAAAGATCTGGGGGTGTACCCGTCACATCTTCGAGATCCGTACGATCGCCACACCGTGATGTTGAAATAGGATGGAGAAGGTTATGGCAAATGCAGGAAGATCACTGAGAACTATGGTTCAGGATTGGCTGGCACCCGATCCCAGGAGAGGGTTTAGAGTCAGTCACGTTGGACGGTCCAAGCACGGGCGCTACGTTTGTGTCGTCGCAGACAATGGGACGGGATCAAGGGCGATGTTCTTTTTTCGCCACAGTGATGGGTCATGGCGAATCTTCCCACCGGAGCTCGAAAGACCAGCTATGCAGGTTGCGCAACTTGCCTGAACGGCGGAAGCGCAAATCAATTGACCGACGGAGTTCCTGATCCGGGACCGTGCTCCGTTCCGTTCATCGTTGCCTCGTTGCAGGGATGCGATGACCCGACCGATAATTCAAGACGTCTTGTGTGTACGCGATCCATTGACGACACCCCTCAGAGTAAGGGCGCGGTTCTCATGAGATGTGGTACAGGGCTCAGTCAGCGGAGATCGATGGGCATCTTCCAGGGCAAGAGCGCGTCGTAGTCGTCGACGGTCTGTGCCAGCGGGAGACGCTGTAACAGCCAGGTGAGATAGCGATACGGATCAATGCTGTTCGCCTTGCAGGTTTCGACCAGTGAGTAGAGATTGGCGCTCGCGTTTGCGCCATCGACGGTGTCAGCAAACAACCAGCCGCGGCGTCCCAGGCAGAACGGGCGAATGGAATTTTCGCAAGGGTTATGCCGACTCCCCGGTTATGCCGCGTCATGAATCCACGCACACAACGGTTGGGCGGATCTCTGTTCCCGGTCGCTCGGATTGTCGGCATTATCAGAGAGCCTCCAGGAAGGCGAGCAACGGATCTGGAGGTTTGTAGCGTGTCGGCGCGACGCCGCTCGCCGTGGCGTGCGCGAGCGCGCGTTCCTTGAGTTGCATGTCAGCGTGCAAGTAGATCTGAGTAGTCTCGGAGGACTCGTGACCGAGCCAGAGCGCGATCACGGTTAGGTCGACGCCGTGATGCATCAGGCTCATCGCGGCCGTGTGCCGAAGGGTGTGAGGCGTTATCGATTTTTTCTTCAGCGAGGGGCACGAGAGACGCGCGATTTCGGCGTTGCGCGACACGAGTCGCTGAAGAGCATCGGCACTGAGATGACCACCACGCGAACTGGGGAAGACCGGATCACCTGGTTCGCCTGGTTGATACAGCAGCCATGCTTTCAGGACTGCAACGACATCCGGTCGCAGAGGAGTGCATCTCATCTTTCTGCCTTTGCCTAGGCAACGGACGTGGGCGCCTGTCCCGAGCATCACATCCTGGCGCCGGAGAGTGGTCAATTCGCTGTTGCGCAGACCCGTTTGAACCGCTACAAAAAGCAGCGTTCGGTCGCGGTTGCCGATCCACGTTCGTACGTCAGGCGCCCCTACCAGAGCGGCGGCCTCGCTCTCAGTCAGAAACTCAACAGGGCCGTGCTCGCAGCGTTTAGATGGAATTGCAAGAATGCGCTGACACTGCAGAAACAACGCAGGCTCGCTGACCGCGACGAACCGGAAGAAGGCATGCAGGGCGGCAAGCCGCGTGTTGCGTGTTCGCACCGAATTGCCTCTGCCGCGTTCGAGATGCTGCAGGAATTCCTCGATCAACGACACGTCGAAGTCCTCGATTCGCAGCTTTGACGGCGCGCGCCCCATATGCTTCGTGGCGAACGCTAGCAGCAGCCGGAACGTGTCACGGTAACTTGCCACCGTATGCGAACTCAGACCTTGCTGCTCGAGCAGGCGCTGGGTAAAAAACCGCTGAACGAGGGATGGGAGGCCGGCGGCGCTCACGGCCGTTCTCCCGGATAGTCCTTGTCGAGATAGGCTGCCGCGAGTTCAAGCAACTCAGGAACCGCTTCGATGTACCAGTACGTAAGACCGATGTTGACATGCCCGAGGTAGGTGGCAAGTTTCGGCAATTCTCGACTTACGTCCAGACCGGCGCGATACCATTCGACCAGCCTTCCAGTCGCGAAGCTATGCCGGAAGTCCTGGAGGCGCGGGCCGTAACCATCGCGCCCATTCTCTGTCGCCGATCGCAGACCGATCGCGCGCGACATTCTGACGAACATGCTTCGCACAGTGCAGGCCTTCAGCCGGTTGCCGCGCTCACTAACCAGGAACGCCTCGCTCAATCGTAAAGGATAGACTTTATCGCGCTTCTGGGCATAGTGTTCGAGTGCCAACCGGGTCGACTCTTGTACAGGAACAAAGCGAGACTTGCCGCTACGCCGCTAGCGGCGTAGTTTTAACTATGCCGCATTGTAAACTATGCATCGAGATGCACAAGCAGAGCGCTAACCCAAGGGCAATGAACGAAATCCGCTCGGCATCGTCTGACTCGTATTAGACCGGCTTTTTAAAGAGGCGCAGGTCATGGATAAGTTGTACCCGAAAGCGCGGTCGCACTCGCTCGATGCACCAGATGGCCCGCTTGCTGAACATCTTGCTGTATTCGAAGGTCTGCTGACTAATCAAGGTTATGCGCAGGACTCCGTTCGCAGACACCTGCTTCTTGTTGCCGATTTCAGCGTGTGGCTCAAGCGCAAGAAAATCTTGATCGAGGAAGTGACTCACGAAACCGCGCTGCGCTATCTGCACTACCGAGCACACTACCGATGTCATCGCAAAGGCGAAGGATATGCGCTTAGATGCTTTGTGCAATTGCTGCAAAAAAATGGAATCGTTGCAAGAGACGCGCCCGTCGCGCAGACACCAGCTGAAAAACTGGTAAACGAATACGCTCTGTATCTGCACCACGAACGAGGCTTGGCAGCCACGACGATAAGGAAATATCGGTGGTGTGCGCATTTGTTTTTGACCAGGCAATTCGGTGACGGGACGGTGCGGCTCTCGGATCTCAGTGCCCGAGAAATCCTCAACTTTGTTCGGCATGAGGCCGCTGAACATGCCGCGCGAGCGCAAGCGATGACAATGGTGTTGCGCTCGTTTTTGCGGTATGCGCGTTATCGAGGCTTTATCAAGTTTGACCTCGCTGCGGCGATCCCATGGGTCGCCCACTGGTCAATGGCGTCAATCCCCAAAGCGATATCCCCTGAGTATGCCAAGCGAGCGTTGGCCAGTTGCGACCGCCGTCGCCCCATCGGCCGCCGGGATTATGCGATTCTGCTCCTCCTTGCCCGCCTGGGATTGCGCGGCGGCGAGGTGGTTTCCTTGACGCTGGATGATATCGATTGGGAAACCGGCACGTTGAACGTTCACGGGAAAGGCGGCCAGGAGTCGCCCTTGCCATTACTCGCGCCGGTGGGTGAAGCGATCGCCGACTACCTAAAAAACGGTCGCGGCGATTCTGAGAGTCGCAGTGTCTTCCTGCGTATAAACGCGCCGATTCGTGGCTTCAGGACGTCAAAAGCGGTAAGCAATGTAGTCAGATACGCTTTGGAGCGGGCTGGTATCGATTCGCCGAGAAAAGGAGCTCATCAATTCAGGCATGCGCTAGCGACGCAGATGCTGCGTCAAGGATCCTCGCTGGCCGAGATTAGCGAAATCTTACGCCACAAAAGTCCTGACTCAACGAGGATGTATGCGAAGGTCGATCTGGATTCACTGCGAATCTTGGCGCCCCCATGGCCGAGCACCCGATCATGAGTACGCTGCGCAAGTCAATGGAAGAGTACCTGACGATGCGTCGTCGTTTAGGATTCAAACTCCATGAAGCAGGCCAACGGCTGGAAGACTTCGTCCGCTTTATGGAACGGCGTCGGGCCTCTCACATTAGCGCGTCACTGGCGTTGAAGTGGGCGCAAAAATCTCCGTCGGTCCAACCAGTGATCTGGGCTCAGCGACTAGGCGTGGTGCGTGGGTTTGCACTCTATCTGAGTGCCTTCGATCCGCATACGGAGATTCCATCGGCCGAATTGCTGCCGCACCGGTATCATCGGCGCGCTCCCTACCTTTACACCGAAGAGAAATCCCAGAAAATATTGGCAGCCGCGCTGGCCCTTCCTCCCGCATCGGGGATCCGGCGGTGGACTTATTTTACCCTGATAGGCTTGCTAAGCGTCACGGGATTGCGACCCGGTGAAGCGGTCAATCTGGAGCTGGAAGACATTGACTTGAAAGAATGCATACTGACGGTGCGGGGAAGTAAATTTGGAAAGTCGAGGTATGTTCCCATTCATTCCTCCACCCGAGATGCACTTGCAAACTATCTTCGACGCCGTGAGCGATGTCTTGTGGGGCGCCCGGAAACCCATTTGTTCATCACTTCACAAGGCAAGCCTCTCAGTGGAGATATGATCTCCCATACATTTACGGCGCTCACACGGAAAATCGGTCTTCGAGATTCAACAATGCACGCTCCGCGGCTGATTGACTATCGCCATTTATTCGCGGTTACGACGCTGGCGAGATTAGACCGATCGGGTAAGGACCCGGAGCGTTGGTTACCAGTGCTGTCGACCTTCCTCGGGCACCAGTGGGCGAGCGCGACATACTGGTATGTAGAGCAGCACCCAGAGCTCATGCGGCAGGCGATGAAGCGCCTGGAACTCCGCTGGAAGGATGTGTCATGAAATCTACCGTCAGTTTCCCAGCATTAGTGCAGCGGTTCTTTACGGAACGTCTCATGCAACAGCGGCAGGCCAGTCCGCACACCATCAGTTCCTATCGGGACTCGTTTAGGCTGCTGCTGCGATTTGCCTACAAGCGTCTGCACAAACGGCCGGATCATCTGGCATTTGAGGACATCAATGCGCCACTTGTGACGGCGTTTCTGAATGATCTTGAGAAGACCCGGGCCATCAGCGCCCGCACCCGAAATCTGCGCCTGACGGCGATCCGCTCCTTCTTCCGGTACGCGGCGTTCGAGGCACCCGTGTATTCCGCGCAAATCCAGCGCGTGCTGTCGATGCCCGGAAAGCGCTACGATCGCAGGCTCATTCACTTTCTGACGCGGCAGGAAGTCAAGACGCTGCTTGCCGCACCCGATACGCGCACCTGGTGTGGTCGCCGCGATCATGCTTTACTCCGACTCGCGGTGGAGACCGGACTGCGTGTATCGGAAATGACCAGCCTCACATGCGAGGATGTGACTCTCGGCGCAGGCGCGCACGTTGATGTCGTGGGTAAAGGTCGAAAACAGCGCGTTACTCCCTTCAGCAAGCAGACTGCCGTTGTACTCAAAGCCTGGATGAAAGAGCCTCGCATCCCTCTCGAAGACGCGCTGTTTCCAAGCGTTCGAGGGGGGCATCTCAGTCCGGACGCGGTGCAACGTCTCCTGAAAAAGTACACCGCCCAAGCTGCCAAGGGATGTCCTTCGCTGCGAAAAAAACGAGTGACGCCGCACGTGCTAAGACATACGGCAGCCATGGAACTGTTGCAAGCCGGCGTGGATCCATTCAACATTGCCCTGTGGTTGGGCCATGAATCGCTCCAGACAACCCAGATGTACCTGGATGCTAGTCTGGAGCTGAAGGAAAAAATACTTGCCAATGTCGGACCACATGATGGCAGGCCTGTGCGATACCGGCCTGACAGTAAGCTCGCGACGTTTCTCAAAGGTCTTTAGCTGTTAAAACTATGCCGATCCGAAAGACTCGTGAGCGTCGTCTTACTGGCTCTTCACAAGCATCATCGTGATCCCAGTCCCACCCTGATCGGCATTGCCAGGAATTCGGCATAGTTGCCGAACTTCGACTCCCGGATGGACAGTATCCCGTTAACGAGGTCAACGTCGGACCGGTCGAGTCGAAGCGCTTCGCCTGGCCTGAGGCCCGTCGCTACAAGAAGCCCTATGAGCGTCGAATAGGTCAGTGCCCGCATGCCGGTTCGGGAGCGCAGTTGAGCGGCCTGGGTCATAAGCAGGTCAATTTCCTGCTCAGTGTATATATGCGGTGTATTGCGCCGTCTGCGGGCAGTCAGGAGTCCTGCTGGAGGAATCTGGTTTCGACTGTCAATGACGTTCATCCATCTGGCGAATCCTCTGACTTGGGAGAGGCGACGCCCCCAGGTGGCACGTTCGACGAGTACAGGAGTCGTCGCCCAGCGCAGAGCCAGATCGGTGGTAATGAACTCGGCGCCTTCGCGTTCCAGAAGATCAACGAAATGACCGAGTGCCAACGCAGGTTCATAGAATGACGCCCCGAGAGCACGGCGGACCGCCACGTACCGTGTGAGAGAGTCGCGGATCGCAGTCATATTGCACCTCCTGCCACGGGCCATGAGCGCGCGATTCCACGCAGGTCTTCAAACGCGACCTTTGCATAGATCGCGGTACTGTCCTGTGAGCGGTGTCGCAAGACCTCGGCTATTTCTGCCATCGAGGCACCGTGGCGAATCATCGTCGTCGCCAGACCGTGACGGAATAGATGTGCGGCGCCCCGGCACGCGGGGCTGAAACCGGCACGCGCGAAGGCCAGATGAACAATCTTGCCAATGGCCGCCGGTCCAGCCAAACCAACGCGAGGTGCCCATATGCGAAGAAAGACGCGGCGCGATGCGCTCGCTCCGCGACCATCGCGGAGGTATATTGCGATTGCTTCTCCAACCTCCGATGGAAGGGGGACATGCTCGACCATTCGCCCCTTGCCATGAACGACGAGTTCTCCCGAACGCCAGTGAATGTCGTCAAGCTCGATTGCGACGATTTCTCCGGCACGTAGACCGAGCCGCGCCAACAACAGCAGGATTGCATAGTCGCGGCGCCCAGTCGGAGTCGAGCGGTCTGCAGATGCAATGAGGGCTTCTTGCTGCTCAGGCGTGAGGAACGTCGGCACAGTCGACTGTCGCCACTTACGAACCGAAGGCACTGACTCATACAGGTCTCGGGCCGTATCGCCGCGCAAAAACAGGAAATGGCAGAACGAGCGAAGCGCAACTGCCACCAGCCTCGTGTACTCCGCCGATTGACCTTTGCTGTAGGCAAGGAAATGATCTCGGATCGTTACGGCGTCAAATGCATCGGGCAATATACTTCCGTCGTTGGCCGAGTGGCTGTCGAGAAAGTCGCGAATGAAGGGGCCGTAGACGAGCAGAGAGTTCTTAGCGAGTCCACGATCCTGCCTCAGATAGTCCAGGTATCGGCGATAAATGTGCGCGATCGCGGACTGGCCGCCCCAACGTCGGCGAACACACAATGGCTTCCGCGCGCAGATAGGCGAGAAACTGCCGTAATGTGGGACGCGCACGCTGGACGCGATCTCGTGATGCGTCGATCATGCGCTTCATAAAACGAGCCGTGACAGACTCATCGAGATCAATCAGGTCGATGTTCCTGTTCTTCATCCACCCAGAGAACGCACACAGGACTCTTCGTTTCTTGCGAAGCGATACCTCGGAATAGTGTGCCGTCCGTAGACGATCAAGAAATGCATCGATGTGATGAGCCGGCAGCCCGCCGGATTCGCTGACTGTGCGTGTCGCATTCATCTGATCTCTCCTGGCCAGCACCATAGCCAGCCTGAGAAATCATACGTTTATGCCGACACAGCGATCATGAAAGGCCATACCCATCGCCACGCGCATGCATGACGCGGCATAATTGGGGAGTCGGCATAATTGGGTTCATGCCGCTAATGGCATGACAGGGGTTGTTCGATATGGGCCAGTTGCCGTCTTCAACGTAACGGATCAGCTTCGGCCACTGCCCGTGCAGATAGGTCAGCGCCTTGCCGAGCAGACTGTTGGGGACGACGCCAGGCGAGTGCTCAAGCATCAGCTTTTCGATAACATCGAGTACGCACGCGCTGTATCGTCGCCGCAATCGCTGTCGTCGCCCAGCCGTCCACGTCTGGCTTCGCGCTTCGGCCGCGAACAGTTTTCCGATCAGGCTGATGAAGCGTGTCGCGAGCAGATCGGGCGGGCGCGCTGCTTTGGGGACATTGTCTTCCGCCTTCACAAAGTACCGTCTTGCGTGCGTCCAGCATCCGAGGTGCACGAGCTGGTACTGTTCAGCGATGCCGTTGTAGGGTTCGTATCCATCGGTCATCAGGGCGGCACCTTTACGGACACCGGCAAACAGCCTGTCAGCCAGCCTGGCGCCACGACCTGGCGTATAGGTGAAGCAACGGATGGGGATGCCCGAACCGGTCATCTGCGCCCACAGATAGCTTTTCGTTTGCGGCTTTCGCCCTTGCTCCTTCAGGACCTGGAACGTCGTCTCGTCGCCGTAGATCAGTTCGGCATCGAGCAGCGCATCGCGCATCAGGTTGATGACGGGTTGCGTCGCAAGACCGACGCGGACCATGCTCGCGGCAATCGTGTTCGACGAGATGTCGCCGCCGAAGCGACGCAGCAGACCGGCCTGGCGATAGAGCGGCATGCCGAACTGGTACTTGCCGGTGGCGATCCACGCGAGCGCCGATTCACTCAGCAGCCCCCGCGGGATGATACGGGGCGGTGCCGGCGTAACCTTGATGCCGAGATCGCAACATGGGCAGGCGTACTTGATACGCTGATGCTGGGTGACTCGCAACTGCTCGGGAATGACATTGAGCTGCTCACTGATCTCGACGCCGATCTCGACGAGCGCGTGTCCGTCGTGATCGCAGAAGCGCTCTGCCTCAGGGAGTTCGTGTCGCACGACATCACGCGGCAGATTGGGATCGAGAGGCTTGCGGTGGCCGCGCTTCTTGCGCTTGTGGGCCGCGACCTCGGTTCCGGGGGTATCTTCCTGCGCGGGAGTGGCGTTCGCACCGAGCGCTTCGGCTTCGTTGAACAGGCCGAACTGGTCCGAGGCACGCGCTTCGCTTTTCGCGCCAAACAGTTCGCGACGGTAAGCGCGCAGTCGTTCCTCGGCGAGATCGCGCTCAGCTGTCACGAGGCGCAGTGCGCTGCGAACCTCCTCATGATCGCGCTGAAGCGAACCATAGGCCTCTCGCATCGCGAGCAGTGCCTTGAGTTCGTCGGCGTCGATGATCACGTTGATCGGCATACCGCTTAGACCGGCACGCCGGTGACGTGTTCAGCTCACGCGTGCATAATTTCGACTGGGATGTCGCTGGACTGCGGCAATGTCGATGCCCTCGATAAGCCAGTGCAACTGCTCGACGCTCAGTGTCGCGACCCGGTTCGCGCTGTCAGGCCACACGAAGCGATCGTTTGCCTCGAGTCTCTTGAGCATGAGCCAGAAACCGTTGCCTTGCCAGCCCAGGATCTTGATGCGATCGCATCTCCGGTTGGTAAACACATAGAGCGAGGAATCCATCGGGTTCAAATGCATGGCCTGCTCCACGAGAATCGACAGGCTGTTCATGCCATACCGGAAGTCGACGGGTTCCCGATGCAGGTAGACCTTCAGGCCTTCGTCGAACCGGAACACGGCATCCTCCCCAGCATCTGGACCACGGCGGTCAGTTCGTCGATGCTCGCCTCGCCGAGATCAAACTCGACGCCGTTGGACAGTCGCACATGCAGTGCGAGCGTCAGCGATGGCGATGGCGATGGCGATGGCGATGGCGATGGCGATGGCGACGGTGACGGTGACGGCGACAGCGACAGCGACGGCGGTGCGGTTGGCAGTGCTGGTGGTGCTGCAACGACAGGCACGAATGCCGTGGGCGAGGCGACAGGTGGGGAGCGTTTGCGCGAACCCGGGATGTCAATGGGCGCGCCATCAATCACCGCGAGCGCGCCCTCCAGTACGATTTCCTCCGGGGCATGCGGACGTTCCTGTTCGCCGGTAGCATCATCCTGCGATGCCGGGGAGATGCCTTTCTCGCGCTCCAGCAGGTACTTCGTGATCCACTTGCGTAGCAGGTTGGCGTTGATCCCGTGCTCCTGCGCCAGGCGGGCAACCGACACACCAGAACGCAGCGCTTCCTCAACGAGCGCACGCTTGCCTTTATCGTCGTAACGACGGCGACCGTCGCTGCTGCGTCGAACTACTCTTAACTCTGGATCTTTGTCAGCCATAGGTGTCCACCTCCGAATAGGTGGACACCTATGCTCCTCGCTCCTGTCCCCAGCGGCTAGACGCCGAAAATGGATCGCTTACAAACGACCTGCAAGACCGCCTCGGCGATGGCCGCGTCCGCGCGTGTGCCACCGAACGCAATACAACGCGGTTGTCCCTTGTCCAGCCAGCCGCGATGACAGCTATAGCGCAAGGCGTCGTGCCTGTTACCCGTGTAGTGTAGCGTCAGCCTGCTCGCGCAGCGCCGGCAGCGCAACAGTCCCGCCAGCAGGGCCTCACCGTTCTTCGGGGCGCCAGCGTGTCCGGCCAGACGCAGGTTGCCACTGATCGTGCACTGGATCCGTTCGAATTCCTCCCAGTCAACGTACCCGTCGTGGGCATTGGGAATGAGCGCAAGCCACTGATCCCGCGGTTCGCGGCGATCACGTTTGCGCGGTTCCCCAGGCTCGTAATGGATCGCGCATTCGGTCTTGCCATATGCATACGTGCCACCGTAGATCGAGTTGGTCAGGATCCGGTACACCGTGCCGTAGCTCGGCCGTTTCCATTGGATTTCGCCGCGCGGCGTGCATGCCGGCAACTGCAGGCCGTGCTCCAGGAACCATAACAACGTCTGACGCACCGAACCAATCGCGCCGAACTGGCGGAATACTGAGCGGATGGCGTCCTGCACGCGCAAATCCGGATCCTTCTCCAGGCGCGGAGCGCCTGGACGACGCATTGGACCATCTCGTCGGTGCCGAACTGGTGTTCCGGCACGGGGCACCACCGGATGCGGAATACACCTTCAAGCACGCCCTGGTGCAAGATGCCGCGTACAGCTCCCTGCTGCGGGACCGGCGACAGCAACTGCATGCCCGCATCGCCATGGAGCTCGAGAATCATTTTTCTGACGTAGCGGAGCAACAACCGGAAATCCTGGCTGAACACTGCGCCCAGGCCGGATTGACTGCAAAGGCAGCCCGGCTGTGGCTGCGTGCCGGTCACAATACTGCAAAACGCGCCGCACATCGGGAGGCGTCGGTCTTGTTCGAGAAAGCCCTGACTGCCCTTGCGGTCCTGCCGTCCTCGGCCGACACACTCGGAGAAATCATCGACATCCGATGGGATCTTAGCCACTCCCTGCATGCGCTCGGAGAAGTGACACGGAACCGCGCGAATCTGGAGAACGCGAAAGATGTTGCCGAAGGGCTTGGTGACGAGGTACGCCTATCGCGTGTTCTATCAAGGCTGGCTTTCGCGCTCGGTTCGCTAGGCGATTCGATCGGCGCCGTCGAGGCAGGGGAACGCGCCCTCGCGTTGACGGAGCGGCGAAGCGACCCCGATGCGAAGGCTTGGGCGACCATGATGCTGGCACGATCACGGTATGGCTGCGGAAACTATGAGCGCGCGATGGTGCGTGCTCGGCAGGCGCTGGCACTCCTACATGAAGGCCATGGCCACGGCCTCGGACCCGATGAGACTTACGTGAAATACACGCGCGTCAACGCTCGTATCTGGCTGGTGCTGTGTCTTGCCGAACTTGGCCGGTTCGACGAGGCTGCTGCCCTTGGACAGGAGGCGATGGACATGGCCCGAGGGATAAATGAGCCAGAGCAACTGATCTTTGCTGGCCACGGTGTCGGACGGATGCACCTTGTTCAAGGCAATCTCGACGTTGCTGTCGAGACACTTGAGCCCGCATTGGCCATGTGCAAGGCTGAGTTTCCATACTACGTTCCCCGAATAGCCTCCTGTCTGGGGGCGGCGTATGGCTCGCTGGGCCGGACCAAGGAGGCACTGGTTCTTCTGAAAGAGGCAGTTCGCCAGGCAGCGGCGAGCAATTTAACGTTCGGACATTCGCTCGTGCTCTCGATTTTCGGTCGAGTGTGCCAGCTCGCTGGTCGAGAGGATGAAGCCCTTGCTCATGCACATCATGCCATTGACCTGGCACGAGCCTCCGGCGAACGAGGCAACGAGGCCTGGGCCGGGTGCCTGTTGGGCGATCTTGTCTCGGATGGCAACGCTACTGCACCTCGGATTGAGGATGCTCACAATCACTATCGCATGGCGTTGATGATCGCCCACGACCTCGGAATGCGTCCTTTGCAAGCACAGTGCCTATATGGCCTGTCTTGGCTGCAAAAGATGGGCGGAGATAAAGCATTGGGCGAGAGAAGTGCAGCAGACGTCGCATCGCTTTGCCGGGAAATGGGCATCAAACCATTGACTGGCTGAACATCGTCACGACCACCTCCTCCAGGTGCCACTTGTCGCCGCGACCCGGCGCTGTCGAACGGATACGCTTCGCGACCGCCAGACCGAACTTCGTCGCCCAGCACCGCACGTTTCGTACGTAAGCTCGATTCCCCGTGCCGCCAGCATCTCCTCAACCATGCGCAGGCTGAGCGGGAAGCGGTAGTACAGCCACACCGCGTAGCTGATGATGTCCGGCGGAAATCGATAGCCCTTGAACGAAATCGGCGCCTCGGCCGACAGCAAAACGGAAACGGAAGCTTTCTTTATGCCCCATTATATTCGTCGACCCCGGCGCCAACTTGACAATACCCCCTCGTGTCCAGTGTCGAGATTCCGACTGCCTGCTACGCGCGAAAACTGACCTAAATCGGTAGCGTTCCCGTTAAATACATCGAAGTCCGCCGGGTCGAGGCTGCGTTTCAGGTGATCGGAACGCTGCCAGAAGGCAAAACTCGTCCACGGAGGGGGCACGCGTGGCTGGCGGCCCTGGGTCCAATCCGCAATCCAGAGGGGATAGCGAGCGAATGCCGGCGAGTTCAGGTACCGCTGACCAAAGGCCCAATCCGTGTAGATCACAGGCGTACACTTCATCGTCTGTGAGACGTGCTTAAGCGCCGCAATGATCGTGCGCTGGACCTGCTCTACGGGAGGATAGGCCTGAGGCTTGTTGAGTCTCATTTCTTCGAAGTCAATGGTCAGGCAGAGATCTCGCGCTCGGGCCTCGCCCAGAGCTCGCACCGCACCGTCGACCTGCTCGACGGGGTCCTCGTCGAGCCGCAGGAAGAGATAGCCGCCCCGGTACAACGAACGGTGTCCCATGATCGCCCAATTGATGCTGAATTCCGGGTCAAGCCGGGTTCCATACGCGACTCGGGCAAACGCAAAGTCGAGATGCCGCACCGCGGCAAAAGACGGCCTCCGCGCCGGCCTTGCCTCCTCCGGACCATTGCGACACATCCAGGCCGTGGGCGTTGCCTGGCATGCTGTCCACCTTTACCACGGCGTCGTCGCCGTTTCGCAAGGGAAGAACGCCTGTCGCATCCAGCGCGCCAAGAGTTGGTGCAGCCACGGCGGCGCGCGGCGCGGGCGCCGGCAACGCGTTCGAAGCTACGCCGGTGGAAGCCGGCTGGGTCGTAACCGACCCGCGACCAACCGGTTGTGACGCGACTGCAACTGGGGCAGAAGACGACACGCGGCCGACCGCGGCGGAACACGCCGTCGACACGCCAAGCATCAAGGCGGAATTCACCTCATCCGGTATGCGAAAGCACCACGCAGCGATCGCGGTCAAAGCGCTTGCGCCGAGGACGACCGCGGCGGCGATCGTCCCCGCCCGCGGCAGAACGCGCCGGCGCCGGGTCGATGCATCTGGCGTCGTCTCGGCAGAACCTGGCGCGTTGTCCGACTGCGTATCCGTTGAACCATGAGTCAACGCATCATGTTGTCGCTCGCGGGCGCTTCCATGAGGGGGCGCCAGATCGCGCGGCGTCGGTGGTGCAAGCGCCGCCTGCAACGCCGCTCGCTCCGGTGCGCGCAGCATCAGCATGCCGTGCGTGGCGCTGCTGATCAGGTCGTACGCGTCCTGCGACAAGCAGATGCTGCGGTAAACGACCTCCCCCTTCTGGTTCAAAATTGTTGCCGGGTCATCGGTATAGTCCCCGGCGGAATTGATCACGATCCGAGGACGACCGGTCGCGACCTCCACGTGGGGATCCTGAAATGCCGCGCCGATACAGCGCACCTGTCCGCGCTGCGTTGATGATGTCTGAAATCTGAAGGCGAACCCATCTGCCACCAAGCCTTCGATTAACATCGCAAGCGCCAGCGTACGCTCGAAGCCACTGAGTGAGCGCGTGAGGCGGTCAATATTCGATACAGTCATGACATGGTGTGGCGAGGATGCGCATGATCGCTTCCGGTTAGGGACGGTCGGCAGCTGCCTCGCCGTCGGCTGCTGACAGCGATGCTAGGCGGCGGGCATCGGAGACGACTCTAATCGTCCTGTGCTATAGCGGTTTGAGGAGACTCGCCGTCGTCACATCGATTTTGGCCGCCGCCGCAACAGTGCCGGCCGTATCGCCCGGGCGGCTCATAGACCATTGGTCCGCTGCTGCTGCGGCGTTCTTTGCAGGTATATTCGTCGGATTCGCTCTGGAATAGGCCAATGCCGCTTGCGCCACTGCGCGACCATTGAAGTAGACGCTCGGGAACTGGGGCCTCTGTTCCTGTACTGCGCACGCCGCCCAAAACACTCTGACCGTTTTCCCAGCCGATACAGCAGCCTTTACACGACCAGTCACAATCGGGTTGCTCGTGAGAAGGTCGGCGAGAAGGGCGTCCGCGTTGACGAGAACTACTGCGCTGTTCCCTTTGGCTGCCCAGCCGTTGATCGCGCCTGCCTGCGCGCCGATGTCGTGCAGGATTAGGTTGGGTGCCTTTGCGCCGGCAGCGTAGACCGTGACGAGGCCCAACGCCGCGAAATCGTCATAGCCCTTCGGCGGATGAATCAGCGCACCGCGGTTCACCGGGGTATTCGACAGCAGCATCCCGGCAGCGCTGACCGTCATTGCTGAGCCGACCGTCTGAGAGATGTGCAATTCAACACCGGCCGGAACAGTAAAGGTTGCTGCACCCCCCCTATACGTGCCGTGTCCAACAATAATCGCATCATCCTTAGTTGTACTGATCATAACGTTTTAAAATTCCAAAGTAGGCGTCTGAACGCTACCCGTGACGGTGCAAGCAGCAGCGCATCTTTGTGCGTGCATGTCACAGCTACGACCAGCGTGCCAGCGATGCTGTGATTCTGGGTTTGACTGGATGCTGTGATTCTGGGTTTGACTGTTTACCTGACCAGCAGCCGAGCTAGACGCTTGCGATGCAAAATCATCGCCAAAAATATCAACCTGACCGCTAATGAATGTTGCGATCTTCGACGCATGCGTGCCGGAATTCTGCGTATTCTGATCAAGCGCGAAGTACTGGCAGTTCATATTCAGGCTGTCGGCCGACAACGGCATCTGCTTGATTTGCGTGTGGTTGTAATCGATCGGACTCTCGACGGAGCCAGTGATCGAGCCAAGCTTTGCCTTCAGCGGCTGGATCGCTTTGAGCGATGCGATCTTGGCTTTCGCATATTCTCCCGCCGCAGTGGCGATCTGCTTGCCCATATCGACGGACTCTGAGTCGACGGCTGACGTGTCCACTCCCATGCCCGCGAGTTCTTGCGAGGTCATGTCGAGGGAACGCTTGGTCGAGATCATCGAGTTGAGCGTGTCCTCGGCGGCATCCGCGGGCGCCTGCGCTTGGGAGATTTGCTCCAACGTCACCAGGCGGGCAGCACTGACGAGGTTTCCGAGCGCTAGCGCCGGATCGTAGGGGATGGTAGACGGCATGATTCAAAGACTCTAGGCGATTGACGATGCGTGGTGATGAGCTGGACGCCCGCCAGTTAAACTACGATGCGGCCGCGTGCGCGGCGGTATGCCCTTCTTCCTCTTCGCGGTAGGCCTTCAAGGGGTATGCGTCCTTTTCGTGCAAAATCTGGCGGTCTCCCCCGGTGAGCCGCATCCAGCAAGGCTTTCTGTTTGCGCGAGCGATGCACCAAGCTCGATCTTGCAAGTCGTTGAAAAATCAGGGCATTTCAGAGAAAAGCTCCAGGTTTTGCACGAAAAGGACGCATACCCCTACAAGCTCAGCCTGCGCGACCTGGTCGAGATGATGGCCGGGCGCGGTTTGTCGCTGCTCCCGCTGTCTGGAATGCCGTCCTGTTCAATCGATAAGGTATCCATACCGATAGGAAAAATCTCGGCCTGACCAGCCATTTGCACCATGTATGGACGACTCCCTGTTGTCAAGCAGTCCGGGTTCTCTGGCATTGGGTCGAGATTGCAGCCATGTATCCGGGCTCAGTTCGCAGCACTCGCTGCTGGCCCGCGATGTATATCCGCGAATGGGTACCCCATCAGAACCTCGGGCCTGGTTGCCCATGGTGCAAAGCGGGTTTGACCCACCATGGTCCGACCGTTGTGTCATCGAATTGAAGTCTGCTCAAGCAACCTCTGGAAAGTGGACGCTGTCGCGATGTTAAACGCTGGATCTGTCAATCCGTCGTGCTGGATCGTGTCGGCACGTGGCTAGCCTGATAGGCCTGACCTCGTATCAGCATGGCCCAGGCTGTCCGCGCATTCTTTGCCGCGAGCTCTACGGCAGCGATGTTTTTGTGTCGGCGTCGACACAGTTTCATCAGCCAGGAGTCAGCCATCTCGGGCTTGGAGGCTGCCATGCGTATAACCGCGCGGGCGCCGTGAATCAGAAGCGTTCGTAGTGCTGTATCGCCGCGCTTGCTGATGCCCAGCAGGTGCGGTGTCCCGCCCGAGGAATGCTCGCGTGGGACCAGACCCAGCCATGCAGCGAGTTCACGGCCGCTGCGAAAGGCTCGAGGGTTCCCGATTGAGGCTGCCAAGGCCGATGCGGTGAGCGGGCCGATTCTGGGTATGGTTTCGAGAAGTTGGCCGGGCGCATCCGTACGATGGATCGCGCGGATACGCCCTTCCAGTTCAGCCACCTTGTCGCCAAGTTCGCGCAGGTGCTCGACGAGCATCTGGACTAACGCACGGAACGGCTCGCAATGCTCACTGTCGTGACTGGATAGCGCCGCTATGGCCCGTTGCCCCAGCAGCCGGATACCTTGTGGCAGCGCGATGCCGAATTCACCGAGAAGACCACGGATCTGGTTGGCCAGTGCTGTGCCCGACTTGACCAGCCCGGCGCGTGCGCGGTGCAGCGACAGAATTGTCTGTTGCGCCTGCGTCTTGACCGGTACGAAGCGCATGTGCGGTCGCTGTATTGCCTCGCAGATCGCTTCAGCGTCGGCCGCGTCGGTCTTGTTGCTCTTTACGTAAGGCCGGACGAACTGCGGGGCGATCAGTCGAACGGTATGCCCGAGCTTCGCGAGCTCCCGGCCCCAGTAGTACGACGAGCCGCACGCTTGCATGCCAATCACGCACGGTTCAAGCGATGCGAAATACCGAAGCACATCCGCGCGTCTCAGCTGTTTGCGTACAACAATGTGGCCTTGCAAATCCACTGCGTGAACCTGCAGCAGATTCTTGGCCAGATCCAGTCCAACAATCGCTATCTTCATGATGAACGCTCCTTTGCCGTGGATATCTCGACCTCTCCACTCTGGCATAAATCTCTCGCTGCGTAGCGGGAGTCGTCCATCACATCAGAACCGCCGTATGAACCGTCCGTGCCTCCTCGCCTCGCATCATGAGGCAGGCACCGCGCCGAGTCCTGCCCGTTGCCGGGCAATGCCGCTGTCCTAGCCGGAAGTTGTGTGACGCGCGCCAGATTGTCGTCTTTCATCGCATGTGCATGCCGCCGTTGATGGCGAAATCCGCGCCGGTGACAAAACCGGCGTCGTCAGAACAGAGAAAGGCCACTAGGGCTGCGATTTCGTCCGGTTGACCGAGGCGGCCCACCGGAATCTGCGGGAGGATCTTCGTTTCCATCACGTCCTTGGGGACCGCCGCGGTCATCGCCGTGGCAAGGTAGCCAGGTGATACCGTGTTGATGGTCACGCCGTGTCTGGCCACCTCCAGCGCGAGCGACATCGTGAAGCCGTGAATGCCTGCCTTGGCCGCCGCGTAATTGGTCTGCCCGAACGCGCCGCGCGCGCCGTTCACCGAACTGACATTGACGATCCGCCCGAACTGCCGCTTGAGCATCCCGCCGAGCAGCGGTTTGGTCATGTTGAACATGGAATCGAGATCGGTGCGCAGCACCTTGTCCCAATCTTCCTTGTTCATCCTGACAAAAGTCGAGTCGCGGATGATGCCCGCGTTGTTCACCAGAATGTCCACCATACCGAATTCGGCGAGCACGCGCTCGGCGCAATGGGCGCACGAATCGAAGCTGGAGACGTCGGCCTCATAGGCGACGAAATGGCGACCGGCATCGCGTTCATGGATGAGCCAGGTGGCAACGTGATCGTTGCGCTCGGAGTGCGACATGGCGACCACCATGCCCGCATCGTGAAGACGCCGACTGATCGCGGCGCCCAAGCCACCCATGCCACCGGTAATGAAAGCTACGCGCTTAGCCGGCATGATGCTCTCCCTGCTCCGGACGGTTGCTGGAGGCCGGCGATTTAGCCGAAGTCACCGGCGTAACCTGACTGGAGACGTCGCCTCGGCCCGCTTGTCCGTAGGCCATGCCCGCCGCCGTGCTTGCCATACGTCGCAGCCATTCCTGCCACGGCAGCATGACCGGATTCATGGGGGCATGCGTCGGCCATTGCTCGCTCCAGGCCGATTGCCAGCTCGCCAACGCTTCGCGCAGGCCTTCGCTGAATTGGCTTTGCAGTCGCACGGCAGAGTCCAGCCCTTGCTGCCAGAGGTTTGTGGTGGTCGCCATGTAATCGCGCACCGTGGACTGGTAAGACGCCGAGAGTTCGCTCCAGTCATGAGCGGTCGACACCGCATTGCGAATGGCATGCGCCGCCGCCAGATCGCGCCGGATGCGCTGCATCTCGAACTCGGAAACCTGCTGCCGGGCTTCGTGGCTGAAACTCACCATTTGCAGCGCAAACGAGAGATTCGCGCGGTCCAGATCGAAGGGTGTGACGGATTTGCCTGCCATGATGGATCATCCTGACGTGATGAAGCGGTCCGCATGCATGCAACGAGAGGCTGCGGAAAATGCGTGCGCGGCAGCAGTGCGTCCAATGTACACGAGGCAGTCAGAAGCTGGTTGACCCGTGTCAACCGCGAGATAGTTTTCCGCGAACGCGAACGCGAACGCGAACGCGAGCGCTTTGCGTTGTCCGTCGGCCGTTTCGCCGTGCGTTCTGATGTGATGGACGACTCCCACTACGCAGCGAGAGATTTATGCCAGAGTGGAGAGGTCGTGATATCCACGGCAAAGGAGCGTTCATCATGAAGATAGCGATTGTTGGACTGGATCTGGCCAAGAATCTGCTGCAGGTTCACGCAGTGGATTTGCAAGGCCACATTGTTGTACGCAAACAGCTGAGACGCGCGGATGTGCTTCGGTATTTCGCAACGCTTGAACCGTGCGTGATTGGCATGCAAGCGTGCGGCTCGTCGCACTACTGGAGGGTGTAAAGATTTTTGTGTAAACGGTCATTTGGCAGGAGACTGTCAGCAACAGGAGCACAGATGACCGTAGCGAAACGCAACAAAAGAGAGAAACCCGATCCTGAACTCGTCAAGCTGGCAGACGGCCTGCTGGCGAATTACCAAAAGCCGGAAGATCTGATAGGCGAGAACGGGTTGCTCAAGCAGCTCACGAAGATGCTGGTGGAGCGAGCGCTTGAAACGGAGAGTTCTGGCTGCAAGTGGTCACTGAGCTGAAGACGCGGGGCGTGCAGGACATTTTTATCGCCTGCGTCGACGGGCTCAAAGGTTCCCTGAAGCCATTGAAGCGGTCTACCCGAAGGCGGCCGTGCAACTGTGCATTGTGCATATGGTGCGCAACAGCCTGAACTTCGTGCCGTGGAAAATGCAGCAGGAAGTCGCCGCCGATCTGAAGACGATCTACACTTCATCGACCGTAGAGCTGGCCGAACAGATGCTGGGCGCCTTCGAGGTTAGGTGGGACAAGGACTATCCGTCCATCGGACAGAGCTGGCGACGCAACTGGGCACGTGTGATTTCGTTCTTCGATTACCCACCGGAGATCAGGAAGGTGATTTACGCCCCGGAGGAAGTCTCCTTGGGGGACACCACGAATGCCATAGAATCGATCAACATGAGCCTGCGCAAAGTGATCAAGACCCGCAGCTCGTTTCCGACCGATGAGGCCGTGACCAAACTGTTCTACCTGGCGCTGAACAACATCAGCAAGAAGTGGACGATGCCTATCCGCGACTGGAAAGCGGCCCTGAACCGCTTCACGATCCAGTTCGAAGAGCGGCTGGTGCCGGATTAAACCTCAACCCGTTTACACAAAATTCAGGACACCCCCGTACATAGTGCGAGAACTTTACCCTCTCATTCTCGCCGATCTAGCGGACTCTACAGCCTTCGCTTGACATAGGAGCGTCAACGCGATATGCGAGTCGTTCTTCGGCACACTCGAAGCCAAACTGCTCTGTCGCGAACACTTCGCGACCCACGAACAGGCACGGCGGCGTCTGTTCTCGTTTCTGGAATTGGGTAGCCCCGTGCCCTTCCGGACACGGAGCCCCCGAAGAACCGTACGTGCGAGTTTCCCCGCATACGGCTCGAGCATCGCGTTAAGCGTCGCACTGACGCCGGCCTTGCCGGAACCGCACAAGGGCCTTCGCAAACCCTCGCGTCGTCGGTCTACCTGATCACTCAGGGGAAGGGCGCTGAACCAGCTTGCGCCGGCCACTCTCAAGCTGCCTTTCTGAGACCTCAGGTGCGCGTCTGCGACAGCTGCACCACACGGAAGTCAGCACCCTTTCAGGTCGGGGCAAATTTTGAACCCCTGTCCGGGCGGTTACAGCCCGGCATTCGCTTTTTCCGCGTTCTCTTACCCACTCCCCCAAAAGCTTGCCTCACGGCTCACCTGCCACGGGCCCGACTTCAGACCGATGGCGGAGAATCGGGCTTACCACGTTCCCGTTCCTGCCGACCCAGATGCAATTTGAACTTCTCCTCGCAGCGGGCCTGTCCGTTTAGCGCCCGTCTTTTCCGCGGCAGCGTTGCGACGACGTGCTCCTACAACCCAAAGGAGCATCCAGCTGCGTGCCTTTTTGGCTCGGGCCTGTAAGCCGCTTCGGCCCGTTGTTGTTTACGAGGTTTATCAACGGTTCACATCTGTTGCGCATGCGGAACTTGCCTGGCCTCCACGCCGCATTGCGGCTTGCAGCGTCGTCATTCACCGTCGCCAGTGATGACGTCTTTCGACGAGACGTTGTCCCTGGAGCTTCGCACCCGACCGTTACCAGTCACGCACGTCCAGGTAGGCAACTGCCGGTCGTACGGCAGGTCACGGCACGGCAAGCCGCGCGTGACAAGACAGAAACAGACTTTGCCATCCACTACATTGCCGATTTACGTCCGGCGGACGGCGACACGTGTCGCACGAGCTGGTACAACATACGCCGCCTGCACAGCAGCATCGGCTACTGTTCGCCGCTCGAGTTCGAAAACCTGCATGCGCAAGGTCAAAGCTTATCGCCGCGCGGGTTGCCCACCGCCGGGCAGCGTCGTGGTCGTGACAGGCGACCCGCCGCCCGGCCGTGGACAACCCGCGATTCAACCTTATCGGGAGGTACCACACCGCATTGAACTCAACTGCAAATCTATCCGTCGAACCGGGTCAACCTCACGGTTGGAGATCGGCTGCGCGCTCGCCCAGCGGTGCAGCCAGAAACCATCACGTCCGGCTTCGTAGCAGTTGCGAACCGGAGCGTCGTCGGGCAGGCGGCAACGCACCTTCGCTCTCGCAATCGCTTTCAGGACTGCCGCGGTATTGCCGGCAGCCACCGTACACCCGCTCGGCGAGCGAACGCCATCGCCAAGACAAAGCTTCCAGCTCCTGTCGCCCAACTCGAAAGCGACATACAACGAGCCGACCACCTTTACATCCTGCCCACTACGGGTCATGCCGGGCGTGTCCATTTGCGTGCTCCCATGAAGAAAACGGTTTGCATATTCCGTTTTACTCCTCAGGCTTCGCTTCTACTGCCCTCATAGTATCTGACGTGACAGTACCCGACCAACGCTTCACGTAACGCAGTTGAATGTACTGTCCGCATTGTCGAGGACCAGATAGCTTGGAACGGGTAGTGGCCCTTCAGCATGAGATCCAATCCACCAGTGCGCGAACACCGCGATGACGAACACGGTATTCATGAATCCAACTATTGCGAGGATCCGGATGGCCGTTCTCACGGGAGCTGATACCGGTAATTCGTCCGAGCCGCGCTCAACAAATGAGTAGCGCTGCTTGCGCGCGCCATATCGCAGCATCGCTACAATCGTGCAAAGCACCCCGAGGATCAGTGGACCGTAAAGCGGAAACTGATGAACGGTGCCCAACCAGAGCGTCCATCCAGGAACGACAGCTGCATACGCATACAGGCCGGAGAAAACGAAGATCAGTTCAAGCAGCGCATCCAGAAGGCTGAGCGTCACGACGCCCGCTAGCACTAACCCGAGTACTCCAATGCGTGGCCAGTGCAGTTCCAGCCGACGCGCGACACCGCAGAATACCGCGCTGAATAGCAGAAACCACCACCCATACAGGCCAGTGACGAAGACCAAGGGTTCGGGCGTCGGGTGTGCCGATCCGGATGCCCAACCGGGGATATGCGCGTTCCACGATCCCCAGTTCAGCATGTAGGCGTTGTACAGGACGACGGAGCGGAAGTAGTTAATGGCCGTGTCAAGCCAGCATACTGAAAGCCCGCCGATCATCAGGAGCGCGTCCCATGTCAGACAGCCTTCTCGGCGTGACCTGCGCACGCAGTAGATAGCGCAAACGAGGAACGCGACGACCGAATTGAACTGGGATATCCACGCCGACGTCCTGACCTGCGCTGGAACGGGGTCGACGCCTGTGCCACGGGATGCAAAATCTGGCGACAATACCCATGACAGCAACACGTATGCCTGCAACGCGAGAAACACGGCGCCGGCGCCCGCCCACCACAGCACGGGTTGCCGTACGACCGTTTCAGGTACCGTCAACGAAGCGTGACCGGCATCCATTCCGGTATTCTGATTCGTGCACATACTGGTCTCCAGAGGTTATTGTTCCCATCGGTTCCCGCTCGCGCCGAAGAGCCCACATCGCATGCAACGATTCGACCCCGCGGAGCGTGTTCGCGGCGTGCCAGTTCAGCTTGTCCAGATTCGTTAGTGCAAGACCGGGTAAGCGTTTTAACAAGGTTCGCAGCGCAACGGTGATTTCGATCATTGCAAGACGTGCGCCGAGACAGTAGTGCAGGCCACCGCCGAAGCTGGCGAGCTCTCTCGCATCAAGGGCGGGGCGGTCGATCATGAACCGGTCTGGGTCGGCGAACTTTTCGGGATCGCGATTAGCGGAACCCAGACATATCGCGACCGTGTCTCCGCGCCGAAGCGACACGCCTTCGAACGTGAAATCTTCGATCACCTCGCGCGCAGCGATCTGAACCGAGCTGTCGTAACGAAGACATTCGAGTACACATGCGGGCAACAGAGACTCATCGCGCTGAACACGATCGAGTGATTCCGGATGCCTGAATAGCGTGATCAGCGCGTTCCCTATCATGTTCGACGTCGTTTCATGACCTGCAGCGAACAGGAAAATGATATTGGCGACGATTTCCTCATCGCTCATTCGTGCGCCACGTTCCTCAAGGTGCAGGAGCAGCGAGATCAGATCTTCCCCCGGACTGTTGCGGCGCTGATGGAGTTTCTCTTTGAAAAATTCATGAAGACTGCGGGTTGCTTCGTTAGCGTCATCGATGTCCGCGCCGCTCATGTTCGCGACTTCGAGCGCACGGGTGAACGACTGGGTCAGGCGCCACATCCGGATCGTGAACAGGCTGGTTTCCGCCTCATCGAGGCCGAGCAAACGACAGATCGCGATGAGTGGCAATTGCAGTGCATAGCCATTCACAAGATCAGCGTTGCCCGCAGCAGCGAACTGATCAATCAGATGGTCGGCCGTATCGTGTGCCAGTTGCGTGAACTCGTCGATGTGCCGGGCGTTGAATGCCTGCATCAGCAGTGCACGCAAGCGCGTGTGATCGGGCGGATTCATCATCAGCAATGAGCGGTCGAACGTCTGAAACGCAGCGCCCGACGCAAGTTCGTCGCCATAACGGGAGCGAATGTATTGCAGATAACCCTTACCCATGCGTATTGCAGATAACCCTTACCCATGCGGCGGTCGCGCAACAAGCTTTCGGCTACCGCGTAGCGGCCGGTAATCCATAGCTGGGGCAGTAGACTAACGAGGGGGCCAGCCGCCCTCAACTGTTCGTAGAACGGATAGGGGCTCTCGTGGAACGAGGGCTCACCGAAATCAGCGAAATGCACGATGGTCGCTCCTGAATTGCGGAATTCGGTCAGCCGGTCGTATGCGTTCCGATTACGTCAATATTTTTGCTTCATGCGAAATTCGGCCGAGACCGGAAATTCCATGTGACCTGCAGCAACTCGACTCCGCGCAGCGTGTTCGATGGATGCCAGGCGAGACGGTCGAGATCAGGGATGCGCAGGTCCGGCAGGCGCCTCAAAAGCGTGCCAATCGCAGCTTCGAGTTCGATCATCGCCAGTCGTGCGCCCAGGCAGTAGTGCAGTCCTCCACCAAAGTTCAGCAACTGCCGGCTGTCGACGTCGGCGCGGCCGATCTGGAATCGATCCGGCTCCATAAAGCGCGCGGGATCGCGGTTGGCGGAACCGGAGCAGAGAAAGATCGTATCGCCCCGGGAAAAGCGGTAACCGTCTAACTCCATGTCCTCGAGCACATCACGAAATGCCATCTGCACGGAACTGTCGAAGCGCAGGCACTCAATAACGCAAGCTGAAATTAACGATGGGGCGCGTCGCAGCCGCTCCAGTTCGGCGGGGTGCCGGTGCAGGGCGACGAGCGCATTGCCGATCATATTGGCCGTCGTTTCATGGCCCGCGACGAACAGGAAAACGATGTTGGCGACGATTTCGTCGTCGCTCATTCGTTGCCCGTTTTCCTCAACTTGCAGAAAACGGGAGATGAGGTCATTTTTGGGCTGCCGCCGGCGCTTGTCGAGTTCACTGCGAAAGAATGCCTGCAACTTGAGTGTCGAGGCATTGGCGTCATCGACTTCGCGACTCGACATGCCGGATGCTTCGAAAGCCCGGGAAAATGGAACCGTGAGCGCCCACATTTCCTCGGCAAACGGTCCGGTATCCGCTTCGTCCAGGCCGAGGAGCTTGCAGATCACCATGATCGGCAGCCGCAGCGCGTAGGTACTGACCAGATCCGCTGAGCCGTGATCGATAAACCGGTCGATCAGGTCGTCGGCGACGGTCAGGGAGAGGTGGGCGAATTCTTCCGTGTGACTCGCGTTGAACGCTTTCATCAGCAGCGCCCGAACTCGCGTATGTTGGGGCGGATTCAGCATCAGGACCATCTGGTAGAAGACTTGGAAAACAGGATCGTCCTTGCGATCCTCCCCGTAGCGCAGTCGCACGTACTCCTCGTGCCACCGGCCGAGACGCCGGTCCCGGAGCACCGTTTCTGCAACGGCGTACCTGCCTGTCATCCAGATTTTAGGCATCAGACTGACGAAGGGCCCCTCGTTCCGCAGATCGGTGTAGAAGGGGTAGGGGTTCTCGTAGAAGTCTGGGGTCGTGAAATTGGCGAAGTCCATGTTCGCTCCGTGCGATCTTCTACAACGCGAAAGCAAACGACGCGAACGACATACCTGCGCTGCCGACCCAGCCTGCTAGCTGGTCCCCTTCGCGAACCGACCCTGCCTCGCGAGCCCGTGCCAGTGCCACAGGGACCGAGGCGGACACGAGGTTGCCAAGGTCCGGATAGATAGACTGGATCTTGTCCTGCACCCCCAGTTTTGTGCCCATTTCCCACCACGCCTGCATGGACGCCGCGTGCGGAAAAATCGCCTTGATCTCTTCGTGAGGTACAGAAAGGCGATTGAATATATCGATGGCGTGAGGCTTGCCTACGCGAAACATTTCGCTGGCGAAGGAGTGAAAATAGTTCGGCCCATTACGACCGAGGCGTGGCTGAGGCACGCAGTATCCCATGTAGGCGTCGAGCGGCACGCTGCAGAGGTCGCTGTACTGCGCCTCACTGCGGAAATGGAACTCCCACAGCCTTGTATCGTCTCTGACCAGCACTGTTGCGCTGGCTGCCTCGCCCAGTGTATACGCCGCAAGATTCCACTCCACTTCGTCGACATTGCCCAGCCGAAAGCAGCGCGGATTGACCCGGCCATCCGTGCGCATGTTGAACTCGCAGTTCACGATCAGCGCATTTCTGTACTGACTGGTGGACAGAAGGCTTGATACGACAAACGCCGCGCGTGTCCAACTCATGCATGCGTCGACGATGTCGAAACAGTGCGCCTGCGGCATACCTAGTGCTGCGCCGATCAGATAGGCCATCGCAGGTTCAAGAAAGCCCCGGTCGACGCCGGTGTAGACGATCAGGTCAATCTCCGAACGCTGCAGTTGCGCTTCCGCGATTGCCTCGCTCACAGCCTGCGACAGGAGGTCGAAAGGTACCTCGCCGTCAGACAACCAGCGACGTTCCCTAGATCCGGAATAGGTCAGGAAGAAGCTGACGCGCCGGAGGGCCTCACGCAAGTCTCGTTCGCCAAGTTCGGTGCTGTGCTCAGCGACCATGTCTTCGATGTGACGATTGGTTACGGTGCGCGATGGGACCGCAGCCCTGATTCCGGCAATTTTCATGAGGTGTGCTCCGCAAGATATCGGCTAAGGCGATCGATGTCAGGATGCTCGAGCGCAATTGTCGCAGGTAGGACCCGCGCGAGCCGCTCTTCCAGTGTCCCCGTCATCTCCAGCAACGCGAGGGAATCGAGCCCGAGGGATAAGAAGGACTCGGCGCTGGAAACCTGCGTTGCGGGGATGTGCAAGCGGCTCGCTACGAAATCGGTGAGCCATCTCCGCAGGCTGATCAGCCGCTCCTGAAACGGATCTGGCACGACGATCTGCTCGGAGGTTGTTGCTGCGCGCATCCGCGCGACCACCTGAAGTGAGCCCGCACGATATTCTTCACGCGCCGCTTGCCGTTGCACCTTTCCGCTCGATGTGAGCGGAAAGGTGCCTGTACGCACGAACACGACATCGTGTAGCTGCACCTCATGCTCCCTGGCGATAGCTTCCATGAGCTTTCCGAAAGCTTCGTCTGCGTCGAAGCCGTGTCGTTCGGTGCGCTCCACTTCTGCGACCAGCACAAGTCCCTCTCTGTCGCCGAGATCTATCGCAAATGCACAGCAACGCCCAAGGCGTACTGCCGAGTGTGCCGCCTCTGCAGCCGATTCAATGTCCTGGGGATAAAGGTTTCGGCCGCGGATGATGATCAGGTCCTTTACCCGACCTGCAATGTACAGCTCATGATCGAGAACGAAGCCGAGATCTCCGGTGCGCAAGAAGGGTCCTTCCCCGGTCACAAGCCTGGCCTGCATCGTAGCCACAGTCGATTCCGGTTGGTTCCAGTACCCCTGCGCCACGCTCGGGCTGCGTACCCAGATTTCGCCTAGTGCGTCGTCGTCACACTCTTCGCCGGTGGTTGGGTCGACAATGCGGATGTCTGCCCCGATATGCGTCCAGCCGCAGCTTTGAAAGCTGCGCCCAGTCGTGTCCACCGAACAGGGATGCAACTGGACCACGCGGCCTCGCTCGCAAGCTGCGGCATCGAGCCGGACGCGTCGCGCAGGTTGTCTGGCCGCGACGCTGGTGACCTTCAGCGTACATTCCGCCAGACCATATCCTGGACGAATCACATCGTGCCGCGCTCCACAGCTCGCAAACGCATCTGCGAAACGCTGTAGCGTTTGTGGTCGGACTGTTTCTGCGCCATTGATACAGACCTGCCAGGATGAGAGGTCGAGCTCCATTCTGGATGCTTGCGAGACGCGCTGGACGCAGAGTTCAAAGGCAAAGTTCGGTGCAGCGGAATGCGTGCCACGGAAGCGGCTTATCGCCTGCACCCAGCGTACGGGCTGCTGCAGCACCGCCGCCGGCAACAGTGAATAGACAGGGAAGCCGAAGTACAAAGGCAGCAGAGTGCCATAGATGAGGCCCATATCATGGTAGACGGGGATCCATGTCACCATCACCGAGGACTGGTCATGCAGGCAACTCGCATCCATATCTTTAAACAACGATAGCAGATTGGCATGGCTTATCGTGACCCCTTTGGGCGCGGCGGTTGATCCGGAGGTGTATTGCAGGAACGCAGTGTCGCAAGGCGCGACAATGGGCGCAACGGGCACCTCTGCTGTCGCGATGCGTTCGACTGCGATCCAGTGGAGACCGGAGAATGCGTCGGATGCGACGCTTAACTCGGCTCGCCGCTCGACCACCGGCTGGTTGGCTAGCGCAACGACGGGGCGCGCGTTCTCGATGATCGAGCACAGCCTCTCAAAGTTGCGAGCCGGCCGTCCAGACGAGCCTGGCTCCCGTACGGGATAGCCAGGTACAGCGATAACGCTTGCGATCAGACAGCCGAGAAATGAAGTAATAAAGTCGGGACCACCCGGGAAAAGTAGAATGGCGCGATCTCCGGGTTTGCATATTCGCTGCAGGCTTGCCGCAATTGCGTTGGATCGCGCCATCAGGTCACGATAGGTCAGCGAGGTTTCGATGTCGCCGGCCGATGAAACGAGGCCATAAGCGAACTCGTGCGGTCTGATTTCAGAATGCTGACGGATGGCGTCAACCAAGGTCCCTGACTGGGTCAGGCTTCCTGCTCGGTATCCGTTTATCACGCGTTTCCCCAGTAGCAAGAATTCCGAAATTGTCGGTTGGAATAAAAATATATGTCCGGAATGCAGTGTAATTTCAAATAAAAAATCGAACTTGGTTGTGTGTCATGAAATCACATTCCGTGGCGTACGTAAAGCCAGTAAATTAAATGCGCTTCTCGGCGGCGCACACAGTAACGCTGCGGCGGATCGAATTTGAATTAATTCCAGTATTCTTGAAAAATCGGCGCAATCCGGCCTAATTGGTTATCGCAAGGAAGAGCATGTAATGCGGTGAACTTCGCACCGAGAAGTCCGTGCCCGTGCGTTCACAGAAAGACAGACGCCTATTCGTGCCAAAAGCAATCCGACGCTGGCTGGCAATGTCTTTTCAGGCTGGTCCGGATATATCCAAATTTGTTTACGGAGCTAAATGATGAACCTGTTTTCGTTTGGCGATATGCAATCGTAGTGGAGTCTAGTACAAGTGCATTCGTTTTCCTAGGGCTGGTTAATAAGTCGAACCTGAACAATCTTCGAAGTCCTGTATGGCAAGGCTTTGACCCTGAAATGGTGTTATGAGATTTGCAGGAACCTGGCACATTAACGCGGGAATCCTGCATTATTCGACGAGGTTCAGATGGGTCCCGAGACGCCTGAGAGAGACTTCTTTCGGCAACCGCTGCGCGAACAGATCAACCTGAAGCACCCGTTGGTTGGTTTAGCGAAACGCAACAAAAGAGAGAAACCCGATCTTGAACTCTTCAAGCTGGCAGACGGCCTGCTGGCGAATTACCAGAAGCCGGGAGACCTGATAGGCGAGAACGGGTTGCTCAAGCAGCTTGCCAAGATGCTGGTGGAGCGAGCGCTTGAGACGGAGATGTCCGACCACCTGGGCCATGGCAAGAGCGAAACGGTGACCAATGCCACGGGCAACACCCGTAATGGTCATAGCGCCAAGACGCTGCAGGGGGAGTTTGGCGAGTTGCCGCTCAACATCCCGCGCGACCGTCAGGGGGCGTTCGAGCCGAAGCTGGTGGAGCGCCATCAGACGCGCTGGACGGGCTTCGACGACAAGATCATTTCGCTGTATGCGCGTGGCCTGAGTGTGCGCGAGATCCAGGGGCACCTGGAAGAAATGTACGGCACGGAGGTCTCGCCGACGCTGATCTCGGCGGTCACCGACGCCGTCAGTGATGAGGTGAAGGTCTGGCAGGCCCGTGCGCTCGACGCGCTCTATCCGATTGTCTATCTCGACTGCATCCACGTCAAAGTGCGCGACAGCGGCGCGGTGCGGACCAAGGCGGTGTACCTGGCCATCGGCGTGAACATGGCCGGCCACAAGGAAGTCCTGGGCCTGTGGATCGCCCAGACCGAGGGGGCCAAGTTCTGGCTGCAGGTGGTCACTGAGCTCAAGACGCGCGGCGTGCAGGACATCTTTATCGCCTGCGTCGACGGGCTTAAAGGCTTTCCTGAAGCCATTGAAGCGGTCTACCCCAAAGCGGCCGTGCAACTGTGCATCGTGCATATGGTGCGCAACAGCCTGAACTTCGTCCCGTGGAAAATGCAGCGGGAAGTCGCCGCCGACCTGAAGACGATTTACACTTCATTGACCATCGAGATGGCCGAACAGATGCTGGGCGCTTTCGAGGCCAGGTGGGACAAGGACTATCCGTCCATCGGGCAGAACTGGCGACGCAACTGGGCACGAGTGATTCCGTTCTTCGATTACCCACCGGAGATCAGGAAGGTGATTTACGCCCGGAGGAAGTCCCCTTGGGGGACACCACGAACGCCATAGAATCGATCAACATGAGCCTGCGCAAGGTGATCAAGACCCGCAGCTCGTTCCCGACCGATGAGGCCGTCACCAAGCTGTTTTACCTGGCCCTGAACAACATCAGCAAGAAGTGGACGATGCCGATCCGCGACTGGAAGGCCGCACTGAACCGCTTCACGATCCAGTTCGAAGAGCGGCTGGTGCCGGGTTAAACCTCAACCCGTTTACACAAAATTCAGGACACCCCCATGTCTCGATCGACATCCCCGTCCGACAGCCACAAGCCCGATGCATGTGAGTACCGCGCCGGCGTTTGTGCCCGTCGTTTCTGCGCCACCTGCGTCGTTGTTGCCGCCGACATCAACTTCTCCGGGGTCGTCGATGACACTCGCGCTACATGTGCGGTTACCCAACGGTGTCGAATTCGACCTTGGCGAAGCTAACGTCAGAGAGCTGACGACGATCGTGCAAATGCTCGGGAGGCTGGAATGTTCCGGTTCGACGAGGGACTAAATGGGCTTTGTCAACTTGACGAGCATAGGCTATGTTCCTGGTTAAACGTAGGTATCCTGATCAGATAGTTTGCTCGCATTCAGCGTCGACTGTCCAACCATACCAGGCGGCGATGCGTTTCTTGAGTATGGCGCGATGACATGCCGCGTTCATCTTTTGTCTGGGCAAGGCGAAGTGCTGCCGGATCGGGCCAAAGCATGAGAGAAACGCCTGCGTGCAACGTGCATCGCGAAAGCCGCACATGTGTCGTTCCCGCCTGCGAGTCGGCTGATGGCTGTTCTCTGCGCGATTGTTCATGCGTGCCGCCGCTTTGACGAATACGTGCTTCACCTGAGCGAGTTCGGGAATATCCGCCTTTGCTGCCGGGTAACTGCGCAACTGGTCCGTAACGATCCTGCGCGGCACCGGGTTCGAACGCAGCACCCGCCGGAAAAAGCGATTTGCCGCAGCCTTGTCGCGCCGCTTTTGCACCAGCACATCCAGTTCGGCACCATGTTCGTCGACCGGACGCCATAACAGATACGGCTCGCCGCGCAGCTTCACGAACATCTCGTCGAGGTGCCACGTGCTACCCGGTTTGGGCCGCACCGCCCTGGCGCGCTGAGCGAATCCGGCGCCGAATTTGTCACACCAGCAACGGATCGTTTTGTATGTGACTACGACACCGCGCTCTAGCAACAACTCCTCGATGTCGCGCAGGCTCAGGCTGAACCTGAAGGCAGTATGACTTTGCGTGAGGCAGGGGCTGGCCCGCCGTGGGGAAACTGAACGCGGGTTAGCATTGCTGTCAGAGCCGCACGGGCGTGGACTGGGCCACGCCCCGGCGATTTCCTCCACGGAGGCCAGCATGCGAAACGATAGCACGGTGTACGTTGGACTGGATCTTCACAAGGACTCGATCACGGTCGCCTACGCGATCGACGCGGGTGAGGTCGAAGTGCTGGGCAGGACCGGTACGACCGGGGCCGACATCGATCGCCTGTGCACGCGCCTGCAGTCCAAGGCGCCGCACGTACGCGTCGTGTACGAGGCAGGGCCATGTGGTTACGGGCTGTACCGTCAGTTCGTCCAGAAGGGCTTCGACTGCATGGTCTGCGCACCTTCACTGATCCCGCGTAAGCCGGGCGAGCGCGTAAAGACCGACCGGCGTGATGCCATCAAGCTGGCGCGCTCGCTGCGCGCCGACGACCTGTCGGCCGTGTACGTGCCCGGCATTGAAGACGAGGCATTCCGGGACCTCGCCCGCGCGTGGGCGGCTGCCCGCGAGGATCTGCGGCGTGCACGGCATCGACTGAAATCGTTCCTGCTCGCGCATGGCGTTCGCTATACCGGCAGCGCAAACTGGGGCGAGGCGCACCGTCGCTGGCTGGGCCGCTGTTCGTTTCCCAGTGCCTGGCAGCACCTTGCCTTTGACGAACACCGGCGCACGATCGAGGACCGGCTTGCGCAGTGCGCCCGTCTCGAAACAGCCCTGCGCGAAGCGGTGATCTCCTGGCGCTTCTATCCGGTAGTGCTGGCCCTGCAGGCCATGCGGGGCGTCCAGTTCGTTACCGCCGTCGGGATGGTTTCAGAAGTGGGCGACCTGTCCCGCTTCGAACACCCGCGTCAGCTGATGGCCTGGCTCGGCGTAACCCCATCCGAGCATTCATCGGGAGGCAAACGCCGGCAGGGCAGCATTACCAAAACCGGCAACAGCTACGCCCGAAGGCTGCTGGTCGAAGCGGCCTGGAGTTACCGCCATCCTGCCCGCGTCAGTCCGGAAATCCAGGCCCGTCTCGAAGGTCTGCCCAAGGCCATCATCGACCGCGCCTGGGACGCCCAGGTACGGCTGTGCCGACGATTCCGCCGGCTGATCGCGCGAGGCAAGCCCATCAACATCACGGTCGTGGCTATTGCCCGCGAACTGGCAGCGTTCATCTGGGACATCAGTCGACTGGCCATGTCGCTTGCGATACCTCGCAGCAAACTGCCCGCGGCCTGTGTGTGATCCCCGAACAACGGAAGGAGTTTCCTGAAGGCGGCGCAGCCCGGCATCCGAGCAACCCGCGATGGTATTACGCAACGGGCATCACCAACTTGCGGCGGAAGTTAGCGGCAGGCTCATGAGGCGGACCTCTGTAATGCGGTATCCAACCCGCGGATATCAGATCCTATGAAGCGAGGCCCTCGACAAGCTGACGCCTAAAATCAGCATGCTGAGGTTTGCTCACAGGAGAACATCATGCGTACCGATCAGGCATACACGGGTAATGGCGACGTACCGGTGCTGGCAGTGTCGCTGGAACTCGCGGCGGCCAAATGGAAAGTCGCGCTTCACGATGGCCGGCGCGAGAAGCCGGCCGTGCACACGGTCGCACAGCCGCAGGCCGCGGCTCGACTGCAGGCAATGCTGGACCTGATCGAGTCCCACCGGGAGAAGTGGTCGTTACCGTAAGACGTACGAATCGCCGTGAGCTACGAGGCCGGGCAGGATGCGTTCTGGATCTGTCGCGCGCTGCAGTCCCGACACGTTGACTGCTACGTTGTCGATCCGGCCAGCATTCCGGTCGAACGCCATCAGCGGCGCGCCAAGACCGACCGGCTCGATGTGATCAAGCTCGTCATCAACCTGCGCGCCTGGCTGCGCGGCGAGCGCGACCGCATGCACGTGGTGCACATGCCGTCACCGGAGGACGAGGCATCGCGCCACCTGATGCGCGAGCGCGGGCAACTGCAAAAAGAAGTTTTGCAGCACCGCGACCGGATGCGCAAGCTGCTGACCACGGTCGGCTGCTGGGACGCGGTCGAGCACCGCACCTTCGCCGACCGACTCAAGCGCGGGGAGGTCCACTGCCACGACGGCGCGCCGTTACCGCGCGAGTTGCGTGAGCGATTACTGCGCGAGTGCGAACGGCTGGCACTCGTCGAACAGCAACTTGCGGCGCTGGAGAAGACGCGACAGACAAACGTACCAGCACTCGCGCGCCAGCGTCGTGATGCGCTGGCGCGCCTGAGGGGAATTGGTGAAGTAGCCGCTTCCCGCCTTGCCCTCGAGTTGTTCTGGCGGGAGTTCAACAACCGCCGCGAAGTCGGTGCGTGCGTCGGACTGGTGCCGCAGCCTTACGACAGCGGCGAGAGCCAGGTTGACCAGGGGATCAGCAAACAGGGAAACCGGCGGGTACGCGCGCTGCTGATCGAGATCGCCTGGACCTGGCTGCGCTACCAGCCTGGCAGCGCGTTAACGAAATGGTTTGACCAACGCACACAGGGCACAGGACCGAACCGACGCGCACGTCGCATCGCCATCGTCGCAGTAGCGCGACGTCCTGCCATTTCATTGTGGCGCTATCTGAAAGACGGAGTCATACCTGAAGGCGCGCACCTTAAGTCGGCTTGAGTCCCCTCAGTTTTGCAGGAAGGAGGTAAAGGTTCGGTCAGGCAGTTTCGTAACAACACGATTGGAGTGAACATGCCCGTGATCACACTGGGTTGCTGAAGCAACCGAATATTTTCAGATGGGGCATGTTCGCGGAAAAGATTCCGGCGTAACGCGCATGCAGGATGAGGCTGGCGACACGCCGGCGGATAGAAGGTGGTGACTGCGACACGAAGTTGCTTGCAGGAGCTGTTCCCGCTTCGACATGAGGGAACCGCCCGTGTCACCGGGCGAGTCTAGGAGTCTGAATAAAGAGCGACTCTGACAATGTAACGAAGCATCGCAAGATGCGGGGTATCAATCGCGAGAGGCGTACCCTTCTGGCAGCCACACGTCGGATGAGTGCTAGACAGTCGGCATGGCGAACACATGTGAATCTGCGATAAAGGTCGTTATTCTAAACAAGCGGAAGTGGCTACTGCGCTTGAGCCAAAATGGCAATGGAGGTGGGAAGAGCGTCTTCACCTAAACGCTCTCGTGACCCATACGCCTCCCGGTCGACAGCAGGCGCCTAACCCGACATGCTTTCGCAAGCGGAACGTGGAAATCCCGTATCGCTCCCCTCGGGGACAGCAAGCCGCAAGGCTTGCCCATGGCGATGCAGGCGAAGGATTGAGGACAAAGCGAACGCCATCCTGTAACCGGATGGATAGGGGTTGCAACATCATCCCACGCGAAAGCGGGCAGACTTCCTCGTGGTCTCTCGTCACAAGAGAGTAGGTAGAACCATCTTAACGGAGGGGAAGCAAATGGACGCAGCAACACCAGCGTGTGCGCCTTCCGGCGTGGCATGGGACGGCATCAGTTGGGCCGATGTCCAGCGTCAGGTAAGACGGCTGCAAGCGCGTATTGTGAAGTGGACACAGGCCGGCAAGCACAACAAGGTGAAAGCCTTGCAATGGCTGCTGGCCCATTCGTTCAGCGGCAAGGCATTAGCCGTCAAGCGGGTGACTGAAAATAAAGGCAAGAACACCCCCGGTGTCGACAAGGTCATCTGGAAAACACCGGGGGCAAAGACCAACGCGATTGCGTCGTTGAAGAGACGGGGTTATTCGGCTCTTCCGCTTCGGAGGGTAATGATACCGAAGAAGAACGGGAAAATGAGGCCGCTCGGCATACCCGTGATGCGCTGCAGGGCGATGCAAGCATTGCATCTGCTTGCTCTGGAGCCGGTTGCGGAAACCACCGCCGACCCGGACTCGTATGGGTTCAGGCCGGAGCGCTCGACAGCCGACGCGGGGGAGCAATGCTTCATCGCCCTCGCGAGAAAGACAAGCGCGCAGTGGGTGCTGGAAGCCGACATTAAGGCCTGTTACGACGAGATCAGCCACGCATGGATGGTCGCCAACATCCCCACGGACAAGGTGATCCTGCAGAAGTGGCTCAAGGCGGGATATGTGTACCAGGACGAACTCTTCCCGACCGATGCCGGGGTCCCTCAAGGGGGAATTATTTCACCGGTAGTGGCCAACATGACGTTGGATGGTCTTGAAGCGATGCTGAGGAAGAAATTCCCGGCTGCAAAGCGAACAGGCCTGAAAATGCACATGGTGCGGTACGCGGACGACTTCATCATCACCGGCAACTCGAAAGAGTGGCTGGAGCACGAGGTCAAACCTGCGGTGGTCGCATTTCTGGCGGAACGTGGGCTCGTCCTATCGCCGGACAAGACCAAGGTAACGCACATCGACGAAGGGTTCGACTTCCTCGGATGGAATATCCGCAAGTACAACGGCAAGCTGTTGATGAAGCCGTCGAAAGCGAACGTCAAAGCGCACCTTGACAAGATCCGGGAAGTCATCAAAGGCAACAAGACGGCCAAACAAGCAAACTTGATATGCCTGCTCAACCCGATTCTGCGGGGCTGGGCAAACTATCACCGCCATGCGGTCGCCAAGGAAACCTTTGCTCGGGTTGATACGTATGTCTGGTCAATGCTGTGGCAATGGGCGGTTCGACGGCATCCAGAGAAAGGAGCCCGCTGGGTCAAAGATAAATACTTCAAAACCCAAGGCACCCGCAACTGGGTATTTGCCACAACCGAAAAACAAGAGGATGGGAGGAAGAAGGAGCTCGCGCTGCTGAAAACGGCGGACACGCCGATACAGCGGCATGTCAAGATCAAGGCCGGGGCCAATCCGCACGACCCACAGTGGGAACCATACTTCGAGACCCGATGGGGCAAGAGGATGATGAACCTGCCAAGGGGCCGCGCGAAGCTCTACCGGGTCTGGCTGAGGCAGGATGGCCTGTGTCCGACCTGTCAGGAACCGATCGCAATAGGTACCCCTTGGGCTACCCGCTTCATTGTGAAAAGAACCGACGGTGGGTCGATTGCAGCGGGCAACATTCAACTGCACCATCCCGGTTGTCATGGAATTCAAAAGTACGCCGGAAATACGTTGTGAAAGCGGGTGTCGAAAGATGCCTTGGCAGAGGCTTGAGCTGTATGCAGGGAAACTTGCACGTACAGTTCTTAGGGGGAATGGCACTTACTTAAGCCTACATGGAGGAGAAGACGCGGGTAAGTGCTTGAAGAGAAAGGGAGGGGGCTGATCCAGGGATTGATACGA
>NZ_CADFGP010000054.1 GCF_902833905.1 Paraburkholderia tuberum STM678
CTTCCCCTTGCCGGGTGTGCAGAGGACTTTCACCCCCAAGTCATCCGGCTCGCCACCACAGCGGGTCGGACAGCGCCAGTCACGGCGCTACGCGCCATGCCTGGCGCACCAAAAAAAAAGCGTCACGTTGCCGTGACGCCTTAAAAAGTTCTAGCCATTCCGAGGGCCGTGCTAGAACCTGAGAGAAGGTCATTCGAAAGGCGCAAGCGCATTGGACGGGCAATCGATCCTGGATTTCGGGATTTTTCCGCTCGCGCGCACCAAAATGCAGCGGAGACAAGCGACTTTCGAAATGCGGTTCCATTTTTTATGGTTATGCTGACTAAGTCAAGCAAAAAGATGTAGTCGGCCATCGATCGGCAATTTCTTCCGATACAATGATTTTTCTTAAAAATGTATGAATGGGTGCCCCGGTTTGGAGATGTCCCTGCCTCTGTGAGCGGCCATCAACAGGTTGTCGCACGAACAATTTGAAATGCTGTTCCAAAAAAACGCATGAACCGATCCACTCCCAACCAACCCGTCGCCGCCAAGGTCACCGCCAGCAAAGACCGAGACGGTCCGGGCGATGAAGTCACCGCGCTCGCGCGCGGCCTGACCGTACTGCGCGCCGTCGCCGCCGCACACGCACCACTCAGCAATCGCGAACTCGCCGAGTTGACCGGCATCCCGAAGCCCACCGTGTCGCGCATCACCGCGACGCTCGTGGGCACAGGTTTTCTGCTGCGACTACCCGACAGCGAGCGCTTCGTGCTGACTTCGTCGGTGCTCGAACTGAGCAACGGCTTTCTGCGCAACTTCGACATCCGCTCGCGCGCGCGGCCGTTTCTGATCGAACTCGCGGAACGCACCGCGTTGTCGGTGCATCTGGCGGTGCGCGACCGCTACGACATGGTCGTCATCGACGCGATCCGGCCGCGTTCGGCGGTGCTCGTGTCGCGACTCGAAATCGGCTCGCGCATGAGCTTGACGCGCACCGCCGTCGGCCGGGCGTACCTCGCGGCGCTCGCGCAACCGGACCGCGACCGTCTGCTGGTCGGCCTGCAGACGGCCGAAGGTGACGATTGGGGCTATATCGGCAGCCGTCTCGCAAGCGCGATCCAGGACACCCTCGAGCGCGGCTTCGCAATCGCCACCGGCGAGTGGTACAACGGGCTGAACGCGATCGCGCTCGGCTTCGTCGGGCCGTCGGGCGAGCGCTACGCAGTCAATTGCGGCGGCTCGGCCGACCAATGTCCGCGCGACTGGCTGATCGCGCGCGCCGCGCCCGCGCTGCTCGAATGCATCGACAAGATCGTCCTGGAGATCGGCGGCACGCCGGGGCGCCGGCTCGACGAATAAGCCGTCGGCGGCAACGGGCGCCAAACGGCGCCCCGCGCGGATCGAACGCGGCGCCAGCCGCCCGTGATCTGCGAGAGTGGCGACGGCGGCCCGCCCTCGCCCGACGATGCGCCGACATGCTGTAACCTTCGTAATCAACCGAAAAATACGCGGCTGGACTGTTACAGACGCCGCAACGTACGATCACGCATCCCGTTGCGGGACCGCGCGCCGCGAGCCGTGAGCCTCGTCGAACCGGCCGCGTCCAGCCGTGATGATTCCGCATTGCGTTAACATCCCTGTCCCGCGCCTCGGGTAGCATCGCGCTGAACATTGCGCGGCGCCCGCCGCCACGACCGCCTGACATGCCGCCCATGTGCCGGCCCACCGCCCTTCGATGGCGGCGACCGCATCGGCGGCTCACATCATCAAGCCAGCCACCCGACCGAACCAATGGACGAACAACAAAAGCACCCGGAAACCGAACGCCCTGCCGCTCCCCAGCCGTCCGCGAACGGCGCGCAATCGAGCGCGCCCGGCGCGGTGAAACGCCACCGCGGCCGCACCGTCGCGCTGATCGTCGCGGCGCTGGTCGTGTTCGGCGTCGTGCTGTGGCGCTGGCATCCGTGGGGCGGGCCCGGCAGCGGTGCGAGCGCGCCGGGGGCGGCGAGCGGCGCGCGCAGCGGCCGCTTCGGCCGCGGCGGTCCGAACGCGATGGCCAACATGGCGCAGCCGGTGCACGTCGCCGCCGCGACGCAGGGCGAGATGCCGGTCGTGCTGACCGCGCTCGGCACGGTCACGCCGCTCGCCACCGTCACCGTGCTGCCGCAACTGAGCGGCGTGCTGCAGGACGTCTATTTCAAGGAAGGCCAGATGGTCAAGAAGGGCGACGTACTGGCCCAGATCGACCCGCGCCCGTACGAAATTTCGCTGCGCAACGCCGAGGGCACGCTGGTGCGCGACGAGGCGCTGCTCGCCACCGCGCGTCTCGATCTGAAGCGCTATCAGACGCTGCTCGCGCAGGACTCGATCGCGAGCCAGCAGGTCGACACGCAGGCGTCGCTGGTGCGGCAATACGAAGGCACGGTGAAGTCCGACCAGGCCAACGTCGACAGCTTCAAGCTCGACCTCGTGTACGCGCGCATCACCGCGCCGGTGTCGGGACGCGTCGGTCTGCGTCAGGTCGACCCGGGCAACTACGTGACCTCGGGCCTCACCAACGGCATCGTCGTGATTACGCAGCTCGATCCGATCAGCGTGGTGTTCACGACTTCCGAAGACAATCTGCAGCAGATCATCCAGCACATGCAGAACGGCGAGTCGCTGTCGGCCACCGCGTACGACCGCAGCAACACGCATCCGCTCGAAGTCGGCTCGCTAAAGACGATGGACAATCAGATCGACACGACCACCGGCACGATCAAACTGCGCGCGATCTTCGAGAACAAGGACAACGGCCTGTTCCCGAACCAGTTCGTCAACACTCGCCTGCTCGTCGATACGATCAGGAACGCGGTGATCGTGCCGACCTCGGCGGTGCTCAACGGCTCGATGGGTACCTTCGTGTACGTCGTGAAGCCCGACAACACGGTCACCGTGCGCCAGGTCAAGGTCGGCCCGGTCGACGGCGAGCGCACCAGCATCCAGTCGGGCCTCGCGGTCGGCGAGCGCGTCGTGATCGACGGTTCGGACCGGCTGCGCGAAAGCGCGAAGATCACGATTCCGGCCGAGCGGCCGCGTGGCGCGTCCGGCGCATCGGCCGCATCCGGCGCGCACGCGCATCGCGGCCGGCACGCGGCGCAAGCATCGCAATAAAGTAAAGGCACGGCACTTACCGCATGAATCCATCCCGCGCTTTTATTCTGCGTCCTGTCGGCACCGCGCTGCTGATGGCGGCGATCATGCTGGTCGGCCTCGTCGCGCTGCGCTTTCTGCCGCTGTCCGCGCTGCCCGAGGTCGACTATCCGACGATCCAGGTGCAGACCTTCTATCCGGGCGCGAGCCCGGACGTGATGACGTCGTCCGTGACGGCGCCGCTCGAGAGGCAGTTCGGGCAGATGCCGTCGCTGAACCAGATGTCGTCGCAAAGCTCGGCCGGCTCGTCGATCATCACGCTGCAGTTCAGCCTCGACCTGCCGCTCGACATCGCCGAGCAGGAGGTCCAGGCGGCGATCAACGCAGCGGGCAACCTGCTGCCGTCCGACCTGCCCGCGCCACCGATCTACGCGAAGGTCAACCCGGCCGACGCGCCGATCATCACGCTCGCGATCACGTCGAAGACACTGCCGCTCACGCAGGTGCAGGATCTCGCCGACACGCGTCTCGCGCAGAAGATTTCGCAGGTCGCCGGGGTGGGTCTCGTGAGCCTGTCGGGCGGCCAGCGCCCGGCGATCCGCATTCAGGCGAACCCGCGCGCGCTCGCCGCGTACGGCCTGAATCTCGACGACCTGCGCACCACCGTCTCGAACCTGAACGTCAACACGCCGAAGGGCAATTTCGACGGTCCGACGCGCAACTACACGATCAACTCGAACGACCAGTTGACCGACGCCGACGAATACAAGAGCGCCGTGGTCGCGTACAAGAGCGGCCGTCCGGTGATGCTGACCGACGTCGCGAGCATCGTGGCGGGACCGGAGAATACGAAGCTCGGCGCGTGGGTCGACAACACGCCCGCGATCATCCTGAACGTGCAGCGCCAGCCAGGCGCGAACGTGATCCAGGTGGTCGACAGCATCAAGGCGCTGCTGCCGCAGTTGCAGCAGTCGCTGCCCGCCGCGCTCGACGTCGAGGTCGTCACCGACCGCACCACGACGATCCGCGCGTCGGTGCGCGACGTGCAGTTCGAACTGGCGATGTCGGTCGTGCTGGTCGTGCTGGTGATGTACCTGTTCCTCGCCAACATCTACGCGACGATCATTCCGAGCCTGTCGGTGCCGCTGTCGCTGATCGGCACGCTCGCGGTGATGTATCTGTGCGGCTTCTCGCTCGACAACCTGTCGCTGATGGCGCTGACCATCGCCACCGGCTTCGTCGTCGACGACGCGATCGTGATGATCGAGAACATCGCGCGCTACGTCGAGGAAGGCGACACGGCGCTCGACGCCGCGCTGAAGGGCTCGAAGCAGATCGGCTTCACGATCATTTCGCTGACGGTCTCGCTGATCGCGGTGCTGATTCCGCTGCTCTTCATGGGCGACGTGGTCGGGCGCCTGTTCCACGAATTCGCGATCACGCTCGCGGTGACGATCGTCATCTCCGCGGTCGTCTCGCTGACGCTCGTGCCGATGATGTGCGCGAAGCTGTTGCGCCACACGCCGCCGCACGACAGTCACCGTTTCGAGGCGAAGGCGCACCGCTTCATCGACTGGGTGATCGCGCGCTACGCGGTCGCGCTCACGTGGGTGCTGAACCGTCAGCGCTCCACGCTGGTCGTCGCGGTGCTCACGCTGGTGCTGACCGGCCTGCTGTACGTGTTCGTGCCGAAGGGCTTCTTCCCGGTGCAGGACACCGGTGTGATCCAGGCGATCACGCAGATGCCGCAGTCGGTGTCGTTCGCATCGATGGCCGAGCGTCAGCAGGCGCTCGCCGACCAGATCCTGAAGAACCCGGACGTCGAAAGCCTGACCTCGTTCATCGGCGTGGACGGCAGCAACATCACGCTGAACAGCGGCCGCATGCTGATCAACCTGAAGCCGCGCGACGACCGCAGCAATACCGCGAGCGAGGTGATCCGCCAGTTGCAGAAAGACGTCGCGCATATTCCGGGCGCGTCGCTGTACATGCAGCCGGTGCAGGACCTGACGATCGACTCGACCGTCAGCCCGACGCAGTATCAGTTCATGCTGACCGATCCGAACATCAGCGAATTCACCACGTGGGTGCCGAAGCTGGTCGACCGGTTGAAGCAGTCGCCCGAGCTCGCGGACGTCGCGACCGATCTGCAGGACAACGGCCGCTCGGTATTCATCGAGATCGACCGCGCGACCGCCGCGCGCTTCGGCATCACACCGGCTACGATCGACAACGCGTTGTACGATGCGTTCGGCCAGCGCATCATTTCGACGATCTTCACGCAGTCGAACCAGTACCGCGTGATTCTCGAAGCGCAGCCGACGATGCAGCACTACACCACGTCGCTGAACTCGATCTACCTGCCCTCTTCCACGTCGACGGGCGGACAGGTGCCGCTGTCGTCGATCGCGAAGTTCATCGAGCAACCCGCGCCGCTGCTGGTCACGCACCTGAGCCAGTTCCCGGCCACCACGGTGTCGTTCAACCTCGCGCCGGGTTCGTCGCTCGGCGCGGCGGTCAAGGCGATCCAGCAGGCCGAGAAGGACGTCGGTCTGCCCGCGTCGTTCCAGACGCGCTTCCAGGGCGCGGCGCTCGCGTTCCAGGCGTCGCTCGCCAACGAGCTGTTCCTGATCCTCGCGGCGATCGTCACGATGTACATCGTGCTCGGCGTGCTGTACGAGAGCTTCATCCATCCGATCACGATTCTGTCGACGCTGCCGTCGGCCGGCGTCGGCGCGCTGCTCGCGCTGCTGATCACCGGCCACGATCTCGACATCATCGGCATCATCGGCATCGTGCTGCTGATCGGTATCGTGAAGAAGAACGCGATCATGATGATCGACTTCGCGCTCTACGCCGAGCGCGAGGAAGGCAAGCCGCCGCGCGAGGCGATCTACCAGGCGTGTCTGCTGCGCTTCCGGCCGATCCTGATGACCACGCTCGCCGCGCTGCTCGGCGCGCTGCCGCTGATGCTCGGCACCGGCGCGGGCTCGGAGCTGCGCCGGCCGCTCGGCATCGCGATCGCCGGCGGTCTGATCGTGAGCCAGCTGCTGACGCTGTTCACGACGCCGGTGATCTACCTCGCGTTCGATTCGCTCGGCCGCCGGCTGCGCGAGCGCTTTAACCGCGGCGATTCGTCCGGTAGCGCCACGCCGCCCGCCACCGATGCAGGGAACTGAGCGATGAACCTGTCGCGTCCGTTTATCTCCCGTCCGGTCGCCACCACGCTGCTGGCGATCGGCATCGCGTTGTCGGGGGTATTCGCGTTCACGAAGCTGCCGGTCGCGCCGCTGCCGCAGGTCGACTTCCCGACCATCTCGGTGCAGGCGACACTGCCGGGCGCGAGCCCGGAGACCGTCGCGACAAGCGTCGCGAGTCCGCTCGAGCGGCATCTCGGCTCGATCGCCGACGTCACCGAGATGACGTCGCAGAGCTCGGTCGGCTCGACGCGCATCACGCTGCAGTTCGGCCTGAACCGCAACATCGACGGCGCCGCGCGCGACGTGCAGGCGGCGATCAACGCGGCGCGCGCCGACCTGCCCGCGAGCCTGCGCAGCAACCCGACCTACCACAAGGTCAACCCGGCCGACGCGCCGATCCTGATTCTCGCGCTGACGTCGAGCACGCTGACGGCGGGCCAGCTCTACGATTCGGCCGCGACGGTGCTGCAGCAGTCGTTGTCGCAGGTGCAGGGGGTTGGCGAAGTGGATGTCAGCGGTTCGGCGAATCCGGCCGTGCGCGTCGAATTGCTGCCGCATGCGCTGTCGCATTACGGCATCGGCCTCGAGGACGTGCGCGCGGCGCTCGCCGCGGCCAATGCCAACAGCCCGAAGGGCTCGATCGAGTTCGGCGAAAACCGCGTACAGCTGTACACCAACGACCAGGCGAGCAAGGCGTCGCAATACAAGGACCTCGTCATTGCCTATCGCAACGGCGCGCCGGTCAAACTCTCCGACATGGGCGAAGTCGTCGATTCGGTCGAAGATCTGCGCAACCTCGGTCTCTTCAATGGCAAGCGCTCGGTGCTCGTGATCCTGTACCGGCAGCCGGGCGCGAACATCATCGAGACCGTCGACCGCGTGAAGGCGATGCTGCCGCAACTGCACGCGTCGCTGCCCGCCGACGTCGACATCGCGCCGACCTCGGACCGCTCGACGACGATCCGCGCGTCGTTGAGGGATACCGAGCGCACGCTCGTGATCGCGGTCACGCTCGTCGTGATGGTGGTGTTCCTGTTCCTGCGCAACTGGCGCGCCACGCTGATTCCGAGCGTGGCCGTGCCGATCTCGATCGTCGGCACGTTCGGCGCGATGTACCTGATGGGCTTCTCGATCGACAATCTGTCGCTGATGGCGTTGACCATCGCGACCGGCTTCGTCGTCGACGACGCGATCGTCGTGCTCGAAAACATCTCGCGCCACATCGAAGACGGCGTGCCGCGCATGAAGGCCGCGTTCATCGGCGCGCGCGAGGTCGGCTTCACGGTGATGTCGATCAGCATCTCGCTGGTCGCCGTGTTCCTGCCGATCCTGCTGATGGGCGGCATCGTCGGGCGGCTGTTCCGCGAGTTCGCGCTGACGCTGTCGCTCGCGATCGCGGTGTCGCTGGTCGTATCGCTGACGCTCACGCCGATGATGTGCTCGCGCCTGCTGCGCGAGCCGCACGAAAAGCATGAGGAAAACCGCTTCGGCCGCTGGCTCGAACGCGGCTTCACGTCGATGCATCGCGGCTACGAGCGCACGCTCGGCTGGGCGCTCGTGCATCCGCTCCTGATCGTCATGGTTCTGCTGCTGACCATCGCGCTGAACGTGGCGCTTTATATCATCGTGCCAAAGGGCTTCTTCCCGCAGCAGGATACGGGGCGCCTGATCGGCGGCATCCAGGCCGACCAGAGCACGTCGTTCCAGGCGATGAAAGGCAAGTTCTCGGAGATGATGGCGATCGTCGGCAAGAACCCCGCGGTCGACAGCGTGGTCGGCTTTACCGGCGGCCGGCAGACCAACTCAGGCTTCATGTTCGTGTCGCTGAAGTCGAAAAGCGAGCGCAAGCTCTCCGCCGACCAGGTGATCCAGCAGCTGCGCGCGCCGCTCGGTGACGTGGCCGGCGCGCGCACGTTCCTGCAGGCGGTGCAGGACATTCGCGTGGGCGGCCGGCAGTCGAACGCGCAGTATCAGTTCACGCTGCTCGCCGACTCGACGCCCGATCTCTACAAGTGGGGGCCGAAGCTCACCGAGGCGCTGCAGGCACGCAAGGAGCTCGCGGACGTGAACTCCGACCAGCAGCAAGGCGGTCTCGAAGCGATGGTGACGATCGACCGCGCCACGGCATCGCGCCTCGGCATCAAGCCCGCGCAGATCGACAACACGCTGTATGACGCGTTCGGCCAGCGCCAGGTGTCGACGATCTACAACCCGCTGAACCAGTATCACGTCGTGATGGAAGTCGCGCCGCAATACTGGCAGAGCCCGGAGATGCTGAAGCAGATTTTCGTCAGCACGTCGGGCGGCAGCGCGAGCGGCGCGCAGACCACCAACGCGCCGGCCGGCACCGTGACGTCCAGAGCGACCAGCACGTCGACCACGACGAGCGCGGCAACCGGCGGCATGGCCGCCACCACCGCGACGAGCGCGGCCAGCATCGCAGCCGACTCCGCGCGCAATCAGGCCATCAACTCCATCGCGGCGAGCGGCAAGTCGAGCGCGTCGTCGGGCTCGGCGGTGTCGACCGCGAAGGAGACGATGGTGCCGCTGTCGGCGATCGCGAGCTTCGGGCCGGGCACCACGCCGCTATCGGTCAATCACCAGAGCCAGTTCGTCGCCTCGACGATCTCGTTCAACCTGCCGCCGGGCGTGTCGCTGTCCACCGCCACGCAGACGATCTACGACACGATGGCCGAGATCGGCATGCCCGCCACCATTCACGGCAGCTTCCAGGGCACCGCGCAGGCGTTCCAGCAGTCGATGTCCGACCAGCCGATCCTGATCCTCGCCGCGCTCGCGGCGGTGTATATCGTGCTCGGCATCCTGTACGAGAGCTACATCCACCCGCTGACGATCCTGTCGACGCTGCCGTCCGCGGGCGTGGGCGCGTTGCTCGCGCTGCTGCTGTTCAAGACCGAGTTCAGCATCATCGCGCTGATCGGTGTGATCCTGCTGATCGGCATCGTGAAGAAGAACGCGATCATGATGGTGGACTTCGCGATCGACGCGTCGCGCAAGGGAATGTCGTCGCGCGACGCGATCTACCAGGCCTGTCTGCTGCGCTTCCGGCCGATCATGATGACCACCTTCGCCGCGCTGCTCGGCGCGTTGCCGCTCGCGTTCGGCAGCGGCGAAGGCGCGGAAATGCGCGCGCCGCTCGGTATTTCGATCGTCGGCGGGCTGATCGTCAGCCAGATGCTGACGCTCTATACGACGCCGGTCGTCTATCTGTACATGGATCGCATCCGCGTGCGCTGGGAGGCGAGAAAGGCACGCCGCGCGGGTGGCGCGGCGCCGACGTCGTCATGACGTAGTGAAGGTGGCGCTCACAGCTTCTGCTCGATGGCCAGCGAGAAAATCCGCTGCCATCGGCGCGCCGCCCGCTCGTTCGACATCGGCACGAGCCACTCGCCGTGCCGCGAGTCCTTGACCTTCAGCGCGAGCCGCGCCTGTGCGTCGCGGCCCTGTGCTTCGGCGCCGAGCAGATCGGCGAAGATATACGCGCCTTGCTGGTCGCCGACGCGAATCTCGCAGAGCCGCTTGGCCGCCGCGAGCCGCACCGAGCCCCAACTGCCCTTCAATTCGTGCGTCCAGTCGCCGTCGCGCACGTTCGGCGCGACTTCGCGGCGCCGCTGCCGCCAGTACGCGAGCGCACCGGCGATCAGCAACGCAACCAGCACAGCCACACCCTCCGCCACCGCCAGCCCGAAAGCGGCCTGCAGCGCATAAAAGGCACGCACCGCGCCGTACCCCAGCGCGATCAGCGCAATCAACGCAACGACAATCGGCATCGCAAGCTCATCCGGCAAATGGTTTTAGTCGGCTAGCGCGGGCAAACGCGACGGCGCGTTCGGCCCCTCACTGCGCCTTATGCGCGGCCGACCACTCCTTGAGCGCGTTCAGCGTGTTCTCGACATGCTTGTCGGGCGACAGGCTCGTGTACTCGTAGATGATCTTGCCGTCGGGCGAGATCACGTACGACACGCGATTCGCCATGCCGGCCTTGAACGGCATGGCCGCGTCGTACGCATTGATCACCTTCGCGTCGGCGTCGGCCGCGACCGGGAATTTGCTGCGGCATTCGCTGACCGAAAACTTCGTCAGCGTATCGATGTTGTCGTGCGACACGCCGATCACCGTCGCGCCGTACTTCTTGTATTGGTCGACCGCATCGGCGAAATCGTGCGCCTCGATCGTGCAGCCCTTCGTGAACGCGGCCGGATAGAAGTACAGCACGACCGGGCCCTTCTTCAGTTCGTCGGCGAGCGAATACGTGTAGGTCTTGCCGCCGAGCGAGGCCTCGGCGGTAAACATCGGCGCCGTATCGCCGGGCTTCAGGGTTGCCGAGGCGAGCGGCGAATGCATTGCGAATCCGAACGCCATGACGGCGGCCAGTACCGCCGGTATGTGTTTTGTCTTCATCTGCTCCTCCACGCGTGAGCGCACGCAATTGATCGGGTCCATCGGAGACAGCTTCGGCCGACGTCACAGGCCGTCGCTGAACTTTCTATTGGACCACGGATGCGCACGCGGCGTGGCTCGTCGCCCGGATCACAAGCGAATCGAAAGGGTGCGGCGCGCGAGCTCGACGCCTCAAACGCCCAATTCGGCCACGTGCGCGCCGAACCACGCCGCCGCCGACAGGTTCAGCTCCGACAGCACGTCGGGCGTCAGCGCGTGAAAGCCCGCCGCCGTCGCGACCGGCGCCGCGTCGCCGCCCTCGCCCGCGACCTCGGCGATCAGCAGCAGCGCGCCCAGTTCGCCCTTGCGCGCGACGATCGCGTCGCGAATCTGCGGCGCCAGGCCGAGTTTCTCGAGCACCGCGTCCGGCGTGCTGTCGAGCACGATGTGCACGAGCGAAAAAATCCCGGTCATGAACGCGGCGTCGGCGAATTCGCCGTCGGCCGGACGCAGCCAGTTCGCGGCGAGTTCCATGAAGCGCGAGCGCGTCGCCGCCAGTTGCACGAGCGGATCGGCGCGCCACGGCAACTCGCCGGTGTCCGAGTACAGCAGCAGTTGCGCCCAGCGTGCGATCTGCCGCGTGCCGGTCGCGATGATCGCCTCGCGCAGCGACGCGATGTTGCGCCCGAGGCCGAATGCACTCGAATTGACGAGCCGCAGCAGTTGCACGACCACGCCCGGATTGACCTTCAGCTCCGCCTCGAGCTCGACGATGCCGGCGTCGCGCGACAGCAGCGCGAGCAGCCGCAGCAGGCCCGGACGCAGCGAGCGGTTGCGCGGCGCGGCCAGCACCTGCGGCCGCGCGAAGAAGTAGCCCTGGAACAGATCGAAACCGAGCTCGTGGGCGAGCGCGAAGTCCTCGCGCGTCTCGACCTTCTCGGCGAGCAGCGTCTTGCCGTGGCCGCGCAGCGTCGACGCGAGCTTTGCGACGGCGCGGCGCGGCGTCTGCACGAAATCGATCTTGACGATGTCGGCGTACGGCAGCATCGCGCTCAGCTCGTCGGACAGATCGTGCACGTCGTCGAGCGCGACCTGGAAGCCGGCGCCGCGCAACTCGCCGAGACGACGCGCGAGCGAGGCGTCGTAGCGCACGGTTTCGAGGATTTCGAGCACGAAGCGCTCGGGCGGCATCAGATGGACGATGTCGCTAAAGAGCAGCGCGCGATCGATATTGACGAAGCCGCGATGCTGGCCGAGCACGGCGGGTACGCCGATTCCGCCGATCGTGCGCGCGACCACCTGCGCGGTGGCCTGCGTGTCGTCGCTGATTTCGGCGTAGTTGTACGTTCCGGCACGAAACAGCAGCTCGTAGGCGTGAAGCGCGCCATCGCGATCGAGAATCGGCTGGCGGCCGACATAGACGTACTGCGGGGCAGCGTCCAGCCCCCCGTGCTCACGATAGCCGGCCGACGCGCCGGCGAGGACATCACGCACCTCGACGTCCCGCGGGACGGGCCGTGGGGCTCTGGCGGACCTGACGACGGGGCGTTCGGACATGGATCATCAGTGCAAGGTTCGGAAAGTCTATGCAGCGCGACGTCATCAGCGTCGCCAAATAAAGGGGATTCGCCGTATTAACGGCCGCGAGGCGACGTCACTTTAACCGAATCGTCCCGGCGACGGCGCCGGGCTTCTCCTTACCAGATGTTTTTCTCCACGGGCCGCTAAAGATTTCCCCGCATGCGTCGTTATCTCGTTCTGATGGGGCGGCCTGCTATCTCCTGGCCGCCCGGAGCGGCGGACAAGCAGCCCCGCCTGCGGACGAACCCAGGTTGCCAGCGACAAACATGGAAGCGAACACGATCACCGCGCCCCGCCGGGGCTCCTTGCGCACGGTCATCGACCGGCTGTGGGCGTTCGGCCGGCGCGAGGACGACGACCAGCCGAGCAGCGCGAACCGCCCGCCCCCACTGGAACAGGTGGTCGGCGCGGTCGATCTGCTCGCGCACGTCGACGATGCGCTGCGCTTCATCTACGTGTCCGACGCGAGCCTGCGCTTCATCGGCTATCACCGCGAATACCTGAAAACCGCGACGCTGCACGATCTGGTCGCGCCCGCCGACGTGCCGCGCCTCGACGCGCTGCTCAAGCTGGCGGCGGCCTCGGGCAACATCGAGAAAGCGACGCTCGGGCTCGTCAAGTCGCTGACCTATCCGATCACGGTCGAGCTGCGGGTCGTGCGCAGCAGCCACGACGGCGTCGACGGCTACGCGATCGCCGGCTTCGACGTGTCGTCGTGGCGCGCCACCGAAGAGCGCCTGACCCAGGCGCTGCATCTGGACCGGCTGACCAGCCTGCCGAACCAGTCGGGCTTGCTGCACGCGTTGCTCGACGCGCAACAGAAGGCCGACGCGCACGGCACGCCGGTCGCGCTCTTGCTGCTCGATCTCGACGACTATCAGCGCGTGAATCGCGCACTCGGCTACGACGCCGGCGACGAGATGCTGCGCGACACGTCGCGGCGCCTGTTGAACATGACGAGCCCGAACGAAACGATCGCGCGCGTCGCCAGCGACGAGTTCGCGATCCTCGTGAAGCCTGCCGCGAGCCGCACCGACGCGGCGGCGGCCGCCGAAGCGCTGGCGCGGCGTCTGTTGACCGCGATCCAGCAGCCGTACGTGTTCAAGGGTCAGCAGGTGCACCTGTCGGCCAGCATCGGCATCGCGCTGTACCCGGACGTGCGCCACGCCAACGACACCGGCGGCCACGACACGCACCTGCTGCGCTGGGCCGACCACGCGCTGTTGCAGGCGAAGGCCGCGGGCGGCAACACGCTGGCGTTCTACGTACCCGACGACAACCCGGCCGACGCCGAGCGCCTCAAGCTCGAGGCCGACCTCTACGACGGCGTACGCAACGGCGAGTTTTCGCTACACTTCCAGCCGATCACGAGCAGCCGCACGCGGGGCGTGGTCGGTGTCGAGGCGTTGATTCGCTGGACGCATCCGGTGCATGGCCTCGTGCCGCCGTCGATGTTCATTCCGCTCGCGGAGTCGATCGGGCTCATCAACTTTCTCGGCAACTGGGTGCTGAAGGTCGCGTGCATGCAACTGATCCAGTGGGACGCGAAGGGCATCTCGCTGCAGTACGTGGCCGTCAACGTGTCGCCGCAGCAGTTTCGCGATCCGCGCTTCAAGGACTCGGTGCGCGAGGCGATCGAGCTGACCGGCATCGATCCGCGCCGCCTCGTCTTCGAGATCACCGAAAGTCTGCTGATGCACGATCCGGCGCACGCCAAAGGCTTGCTCGAAGAGCTGACCGCGATGGGCATCCGCTTCGCCGTCGACGACTTCGGCACCGGCTATTCGAGCCTCGCGTACCTGCAGCGTTTTCCGCTCGCGAAGCTGAAGATCGACCGGAGTTTCGTGGAGAATCTGCTAACCTCGCGAAACGATCAGGCAATCGTTAGCGCTGTCGTCGGCCTTGCGCAGACGCTCGACCTCGAACTGGTAGCCGAGGGCGTCGAAACGGAAGCGCAACGCGCGTTGCTCACCGAGATGGGCTGCGATCACATTCAGGGCTGGCTCGTTTGCAAGGCGCTGCCGTCCGAGGAACTCGCGCAGCGCTTCGAATCGCGCGAGCTTCAGTTGCACGGCGCGTAACGGGCGATGCAGACACGACGCCCAGGCAGCGCAACAAGCCGGCTCACGACCGGCATGGCATTCACTGGAACACGTATGGCTTTTGCGGGACTCACATGGTAAAGGCGGCAGTGCTCGACCGGCTCTGGACGCGAATGAGCGAGCGCGGCGATTTCCCTATGCTGTCGCAATCGCTGCGCACCACCATGGCGGCAGTGACCAACGACGACCTCGACTTCACCGGCCTCGTGCAAGTGGTGCTGTCGGACTTCGCGCTCACCCAGAAGGTGCTGCGCCTCGCGAACTCGGCGATGTACATCGCGTTCGGCGGCAACATCACGACCGTGTCGCGCGCGCTGATGGTGCTCGGCATGGATGCGGTCGGCCATCTGGTCGTCGGTCTGAAAATCGTCGATCACTTTCATCAAAGCGCGCCGCGCCGCATCGACGCGAAACTCGAACTGAACCGCACGCTGCTGTCGGGCTGCGTCGCGCGCAAGCTGACCGAGCGCGGCGACCTGCGCGCCGGCGAGGAAGCGGTGGTCTGCACGCTGATGCGGCAGATCGGCAAGCTGCTGGTCGTGTTCTATCTCGACGCCGAATGGGACCAGATTCGCCGCCATATCGACGGCGGCGCACTCGAAACCGATGCGTGCGTGCTCGTGCTCGGCGTGACGTTCGATGAAATCGGCGCCGAAGCCGCGGTGCGCTGGCGCCTGCCTGACACGATCCGCTCGGGCATGGGCGAGTTCGATCCGGAGGATGTGACCCAACCGCGCCAGGTGCAGTGGCTGCGCGCGATCACCAATTACTCGACCGCGGTCGCCGACGTGCTCACCCAGCAGAACATGCCCGAGGGGGAGCGCGAGGCACGCATCGGCGAGCTTGCGCACGAGTACAGCGGCGCGCTGAACACCGACCCCGAGGTGCTGCTGCAGATGAGCGTCGCGCTATCGCGTGAGGATGGCGGCGACAGCGTGATGCGCGAGATCGTCGAGTTACGCGCGAATGCCGATGCGATCGCGCGCGAGGCGCTTACACCCGAGGCGCGCATCGAGATCGGGGTGAAGGATCTGCGCGGCCTGCCCGAGGGCAGCCCGCTCGCACCGACGCTTGCGATGGCCGCCGAGACCGTGCTCGCGGCGCTCGGCTTCTCGCGCACCGTGGTGTACGTCAAGCACAGCAGCGGCACGTTCAAGGCGCGTCTCGGCTTCGGGCCGAAGATCGACGCGGCGCTGCCGCGGCTCTCGTTTAGCACCGCGTTCGAACCCGACGTATTTCATCTCGCGATCGCGAACTCGGTGGGCATCTTCATCGAGAATGCGCGCGATCCGAAGATGGTCGCGCGGCTGCCCGAGTGGTTCCGGCGCTCGTTCGACGACGCGCGCGCGTTCGTGCTGCTGCCGATCGTCGACGAAACCGATCAGACGGTCGCGCTGCTCTACGGCGACTGGTCGCATACGCAGGAGGCGCGCCGCATCTCGCAGAAGGAGATGAGCGTGCTCAACGAACTGGCACGGGAGTTAGGACGTTTTTTCGGCCAGGGGCAGATGCGGGAAATGGAGACGATGTGAAGACCTGGCGTGATCGTTGATCACGCCGCTTCACGTCGATCCTTTCCGTGTTTGCCCGCAAACGATTTTATCCGGGCACCGTGTGGGGCTTTTACCCCACTCAATCCTCGATCCGCTCGAGCCCTTCCGCGCTGCGATCCGCGACGCCGGCCCATGCGCCGGCCGCGAGACCCATCTGCGCCACCTCTTCCACGGTCAATGGAGCAAGACGCTCGCATAGCGTGGCGACGCGCTCCCATGCGCCGCCTTCGAGCGCTTCGACCGCGCTCAACAGCAGACCCAGCCTGCCCTCGCGATGCAGGATTGCGGCCTGGATCGGTCGCGACAGCGTAAGGATGTTCAACGTATTTTCGAGCGAGCCGCCGAACACCGCATCGACGAACGAAAACACACCGGTCAGGAAGGCCGCATCGGCTTCGTCGCGGCCCGCCTCGGGCATGCGCTCGATCGCGAGTTCCATGAAGCGCGCGCGCGTGGCCGCGAGTTGCAGCAGCGGATCGTCCTCCAGCGCGACCTTGCGGCCGTCTGCGTAGAGCAGCAGCTGAGTCCAGCGCGCGATGCGGTCGGTGCCGGTCGCGTTGATCGCGTCGCGCAGCGTCGTCACCTTGTGACCGACCGCGAGGCCGCTCGAATTCGCGAGCTTCATCAGATGCATGACGAGCACCGGGTTCAGCTTCAGCTCGGCTTCGAGCTGCGCGACCGTCGGGTCGCCCGCGAGCAGTTGCAGCAGATTGAGCAGCGCGTGGCGCGGCGCGCTGACGCGGCGCGTCGCCGAGCTTTGCGCGCGCGCGAAGTAATAACCCTGGAAGCGGTCGAAGCCGAGCTCGTGCAACGTTTCGAAGTCGGCCTGCGCATCGACACCTGATGCGAGCAGCAGCTTGCCAGCCGACTTCAGCACGCTCGCGAGCTTCGGCAGCAGCGCGCGCGGTGTGCGCGTGACGTCGATCTTGACGACTTCGGCGTACGGCAGCAGCTTCGCGAAAGTCTCGTTGGGCTGCGTGACGTCGTCGAGCGCGAAGCGGTAGCGGCGGCCATGCAGATACACGACACGCGCGATCAACGCGTCGTCGACTTCGAGCGATGAAGGCAGCTCGAGCATGAAGCGCTCGGCGGGCAGTCTCAGGATCGCGTCGTCGAGCAGCAGCTCGCGGCTCACGTCGACGTAGGCCGGATGGCCGGTCAGCGCGCCGCGCACGTCGCCCTGCACGAGCCCGCGCACGATCGCGCGCGCGACGCGTTGCACCGGCGTGGGCGCGCGGCCCGGCAACGCGTCGGTTTCGGGCGGGAGATCGGTATTGGCTTGCGGGGCGGTGAGGTCCGCGTCGGCGAGCGGCAGCTCGGGCGCACGCACCTTGATCTCATAGCCGCACAGCATGCCGTCCCGATTCAGAATGGGCTGCCTTGCGTAGCTGGCGGTGAGCGACGCGTCGTCGGTCGTGCCGCTGTGGCTCAGAGTCTCGATTGCGATGGTGGTCATTCCAGTCCCCCGCTCGGCGCCGCTGGCGCCTGGCCGCTATGTTCTGTTTTTCGCTGCACGTTGGCGCGTTTCTGTGACGTTGCAAGCTCCGTCGCGCGCGGCAGTGTGCGTCGCAATTTTATCGCAGCGTCATTGGGCACGAACAGGCTTACGAGGCAATATCTCGAAATATTTGCTGAACGTTTGCGACACGCGTGCAGAAAGCAAAACGGCCGCAACGCGCGGCCGTTTTGCACACTTCGATGCATCGTTACTTCAGCACGACTTTGACGTCGAAGTATTTGGCGGCGAGGCGGTCGATCGTGCCATCCGCCTTCAGCTCCTTCAACGCGCCGTTCAGCGCATCCTTCAGTGCCTTGTCGTTCTTGCGCACGCCGTAGCCGACACCCGCGCCGAGCAGCTTGTCGTCGCTGACGGCCGGACCGGCGAACTCGAAGCCCGCGCCCTGCGGCTTCTTCAGAAAGCCCTTCGATGCCGCTTCGGCGTCCTGGAACGACGCATCGAGACGTCCCGACGCGAGGTCCGCGTAGATCTGGTCCTGCGTCTGATAGGGCACGACGTCGACCCCGGCCGGCGCCCAGCGCGCCTTCGCATAGGTTTCCTGGATCGTGCCCTGCAGCACGCCGACGTGCTTGCCCTTCAGCGATGCGGGCGTCGGCTGCAGAGCGCTGCCCTTCTTCGCGATCATCTGGTTCGGGATCGTGTAGATCGGATCGGTGAAGTCGATCGCCTGGCGACGCTGGTCGGTGATCGTCATGTCCGAGTTGATCGCGCTGAACTTGCGCGCTTCGAGCGCCGGGATCAGGCCGTCGAACGAGTTCTCGACCCACACGCATTTGGCCTTCAGCTTCGCGCACACGGCATTGCCGACGTCGATGTCGAAGCCCTGCAACTCGCCAGCGGGCGACTTCGATTCGAACGGCGCATACGACGCCTCGACGCCGAAGCGCACTTCCTTGATCTCAGCCGCCGACGCGGTGCCTGCCGTCAACACCGCCGTCGCGACCAGCGCGAGCGCGGCCAGGTTGGGCCAATTCTTCTTCATTACGGATGTTCCTTTACGGTGTGGACTGAAACGGAGCCGATTCGGCGCGCACAGGTGGATTACGCCCGCCGCGCTTCGGACTCGCGCGGCCGGCGTGACCCGTAGATGCGACAGCCGCGAAGCCCGCGATTGTACATGGAACCTGTCTAGACAAGCCTGGACAGTGTGTCGGCGGTGGTGTCGACGACGAGCAGACCGGCGCGCAGGCCGGGCTTAACCGTCGGGTTCGGAAACACGATGCGCTCTTCGTCGCGCTGCACCGTGTATTGAAAGTCGCCGTCGCGCGCCAGCAAGCTGCCCTTTATGAGCGGCGTGAAGTTCGGTACGTCCGGCGCGAGCAGCAGTTCGAATGCGTCGCTTTGCTTGGTCAGTTGATCGACGACGGTGAACACACGCGGCAGAGCGGCTTGCGCGTCGGCTCGCGTATTGGCTTGCGAACCCACGCGCGTGCCGGCCAGCAGCGCGCGCACCGCGAGATCCGCGCCCTCGAAGCGTGTCAGGTCGTTCTCGCCGAACGGCCGCACCTTGCCGAGTTCGAGCGTGCACGCAGCAGCGCCACACGCTTGCGCGGTGAAGTGCGAATAGGTGTTGCCCTTCGTCGTGTGCAGCAGCACCGCGCTGATACGCGCGTCGCCGAGCCATTCGAACATCGCGCGCGAAAACGGCTTGCCGGTATGCGGCAACAGCGCGAAGCGCTCGAACACCGACGCGCGGATCGCCGTATGCATGTCGATATGCCAGCGCGCGCCGGGCGCGGCGGACGCGTCGGCGAAAAAGCGCGTCGCGGCCTGTTCGAGCGCGGCCGCGCGCGGCGCCTCATGACTGTGCGGCAGTTGCAGATGACGGCCGCTGAACAGCCGGTTCAGATCGTCGTCGCGATAGCGGCCGCCGTCGCGCATCGCCTCGATGTTGCCGAGAATCACGAGCAACCGGCATGCAAGCACGGCGCGGCCCTGCGCGATATCGGCGACGATGCGCGACAGCAGTTCGATCGGCGCGGTTTCGTCGCCATGCACGCCGGCCGACACGAGCACGCTACGGATGTCCGCGTGCTGCTCCGCGGGCTCGATGACGAGGACACCGTCGCCCTGCCACGTCCAGCGCACGCCGTTCGCACACGTGCCTTGCGCCTGCTGCGCGGCAGGCCGGGACCCCGCGAGCGTCCACGCGAGAAAATCGTCGAGCATCGCGCTCGGGGCCGCCATCGGGTGCTCAGCGCTGGAAGTCATACAGCGAGCCCAGAGCGAGGATTTGCGTCAGCTCATCGAGCGCGGTGCGCGACTCGACCAGCAGCTTCGGATCGGTCAGATCGGCGGGTGCGAGACGATCGCGGTAGTGCTTTTCGATCCACGCATCGAGACGGCCGAACAGCGTGTCGTCGAGCCACACACCCGGCGCGACCGCCGCGCGTTCCGTGTCGTCGAGTACGACGCGCAGACGCAGACATGCGGGCCCGCCACCGTTCTTCATGCTCTCGCGCAGATCGAACACGAGCACTTCGTCGATCGGACCGCTGTGCGCAGTCAGCTCATCCAGATACGCGGCCACGCGCGGATTTTCGCGGCATTCCTGCGGCACGACCAGCACCTGCTTGCCATCGGGCCGAGTCAGCAGCTGGCTGTTGAACAGATACGACGTCACCGCGTCGGCGACGCTGACCTGAGCGTCGGGCACTTCGATTACGTTGAACCCTGCGTGCAGGCTCGCGAGCTTCGCGCGCAGCTCGTCGTACACCGCCTGCTGCTCGACGAACGCGAGCTGATGGCAGAACAGCGTGTTGCGATTGCCGACCGCGATCACGTCGTTATGGAACACACCCGCGTCGATCACTTCAGGGTTCTGCTGCGCGTACACGGTCGCCGCTTCCTGCAAGCCATGACGATGCGCGACCGCGCGGCTCGCCTCGAACGTCTGGCGCGCCGGATAGCGCTTCGGTTCCGGCCCGCGACGATACTCGCTGCGGCCATACACGAAGAATTCGACACCGCGCGCCTTGTATTGCTCGCAAAAGCGCGTGTGATTCGCCGCGCCCTCGTCGCCGAGCGCGGGCGTGCCGGGCAGCGCCTCGTGCACGACGAAGCGGTCGGTGTCGCTGAACATCGCGCGCAGCGTGCGGCGTGTCGACTCATGTTCGATCGCGCGATGCAGCTTGCTGCACAGATTGGCCGGCGTGAAATGCACGCGGCCGTCGTGCGTATCCGCGGACGGGCTCACCGTCGCCGCGTTCGCGGTCCACATCGCCGAGGCCGAACTCGCCGCCGCGAGCAGTTCGGGCGCGTTGTTCGCGACGCGCGCGATCACCGAAGCATCGTCGCCGGAAAAACCGAGCTCGCGCAACAGACGCATCGACGGACGCTCCTGCGGCGGCAGCACGCCCTGATGAAAGCCGAGGTCCGCCAGCTGCTTCATCTTGCGCAGACCCTGGCGCGCCGCGGCCTTCGGATTCGCGACCGACTTCTCGTTGTTCTGCGACGCGACGTTGCCGAACGACAAGCCCGCGTAGTTGTGAGTCGGGCCGACCAGGCCGTCGAAATTGGCTTCAGTGGCTTGCAGCATCGTCGATCCTTAGAATTGGAGGCCCGGCGAGACGCTCGCGGGCATGTTCAGTTGCGCGCTCTCGACGGAAGCCATCGGGTACGCGCAGTAGTCGGCCGCATAGTACGCGCTCGGCCGATGATTGCCGGAGCGGCCCGGCCCGCCGAACGGCGCTCCTGAAGAAGCGCCATTGGTCGGCCGGTTCCAGTTGACGATGCCCGCGCGAATCGTGCGCTGGAAATGCGTCCACAGCGCTTCGTCGTCGGCGAGCAGGCCCGCCGAGAGACCGAACTCCGTATCGTTCGCCCGTTCGAGCGCGTCGTCGAAATTGCGGTAGCGGATGATCTGCGCGAGCGGACCGAAGTGCTCCTCGTCGGGCAGGTCCTTTACGTCGGTCACGTCGAGAATCGCGGGCGTGACGAAGCCGAGTTGCGGATCGCGCTGCTCCATTTTCAGCAGAGCCTTCGCGCCGCTCGCGAGCAGACGCTCCTGCGCGCCGATCAAACGCGAGGCCGCGCGCGCCGACACCACGGCGCCCATGAACGGCTGCGGCTTGGCGTTGTATTCACCGACGCCGATGCGCGCGGTCACTTCCGTCAGGCGCGCGAGGAAACGCTCGCCGAACGCATCGTCGGGCACGAAGATGCGGCGCGCGCACGTGCAGCGCTGCCCCGCCGACAGAAACGCCGATTGAATCGTGTGGTGCACGGCGGCGTCGAGGTCCGCGACCGGGCCGATCACGAGCGGATTGTTGCCGCCCATTTCGAGCGCGAGCACGATCTCCGGCCGTCCGCCGAACTGTTTGTGCAGCAATGTTCCGGTATCCGAACTACCGGTGAAGAACAGTCCGTCGATCTGCCGGTGATTCGCGAGCGCGATGCCGGTGTCCTTCTCACCCTGTACGAGATTCAGCACGCCGGCAGGCAGCCCCGCGTCGCGCCAGATCTGCACGGTCAGCGCCGCGACGCCGGGCGCGAGTTCGGACGGCTTGAACACGACCGCATTACCGGCGATCAGCGCGGGCACGATATGCCCGTTCGGCAGATGGCCCGGGAAGTTGTACGGCCCGAACACCGCCACCACGCCATGCGGACGATGCCGCAGCACCGCGGTGCCGTCGGCCATCGCCGAGCGCTTTTCGCCGGTGCGTTCGTTGTAGGACTGAATCGAGATCTCGACCTTCGCGGCCATCGAGGCCGCTTCGGTGCGCGCTTCCCACAGCGGCTTGCCGGTCTCGCGACCGATCGCTTCAGCGAGCGCTTCCTTGCGCTCTGTCACGAGCGCGGCGAAACGGCGCACCACCGCGCAGCGCTCGTCGAGCGTCAGCGCCGACCACGCGGCGAACGCGCGGCGCGCGCTACGTACCGCGCGATCGACCTCGTCCGCCGACGCGCTGTTGCCTTGCCACACCACCGCGCCCGTGCCGGGATTGCGCGATGCGAATACGGGTCCTGTGCCGGCGGCCCATTCGCCGTCGATGAAAAGCTCGCTCATGATCGTCCTTGTTTGTGTTTCAACGGCAGCACCCGCAGCGGATCGCCTGCCTGCACGCGCAGCGCGTCGGCCTCGGCCGCGCTCAGGCGGCACACGCCGTTGCGCGGCACGCCCGCCACGACGCCTACGCGAAAATCGCCGAGCGACGTATTCGATACCATCGACTTCGGCCCGTCCTGCGCGGCTTGCTCCGCTGCCTCGCCGATTTCAGCCGCGACCAGCACGCTTTCGCGCACCGTGCGCAAATCGGCGATATGGCATTCGAGCACCGGGCCCGCGTCGAAAATATCGACGTGATTCTCATAGCGCAGCCCTTCGGCTTCGAGCATGCGGCGCGCGGGAATCGTGTCGTTATGCGTGAGGCCGACGCAGCGCTGCGCCTCTTCCGGCAACAGTTCGACGTACACCGGATAGCGCGGCATCAGCTCGGCGAGAAACGCCTTGCGGCCGTGCGAGCTCAAATAGTCGGCCGCGTTGAAATCGATCTGGTAAAAATGCGAGCCGACGGCGCGCCAGAACGGCGACGTGCCCTGCTCGTCGAAATGGCCGCGCAGCTCCGCGCACAGACGCTGCGGAAAACGCTCGCGAAACTGCGCGAGAAACATGAAGCGCGAGCGCGACAGCAAGCCGCCGACGCCGCTCGTGCGATAACGCGGGCTCAGGAACAGCGAGCACACTTCCGCATAACCGGTGAGGTCGTGCGAGATGTTCAGCGCGTGCATGCGCGTCCAGATGCCGAGATCCTGGCTCGCGTGCACGACCGTGCTCACGCGATAGTTGTAGAACGGCTGCTGCAGACCCACCGCCGTTTCGATGCCGCAGACGCCGGCCACGTCGCCGGTCGCGGTGTCTTCCATCACGAAGAAATAACCGGCCTCGTGCGGCGCGGCCTGATCTTCCATCGTGCGGCGCGCGCGCTCGACACGCGCCGCGAGCGCATCGCGATCCGGTTTGAACGTGGTCAGGCCCGGCCCGGTTTCCTGCGCGAGCCGCATCAGCGCATCCACATCGCCTCGTTGTACTACGCGAACGACGATCATTGCGCGTCTCCCGATGGTTCATCCTGCGGCTGATGCAGCGGTACGCAGCGCACCGCATCGCCTTCCCGTACGCCGAGCGCGGCGCGCGCGGCCTGTGACAACCCGGCGCCCGATTCCTTGCCGGGCGCGAGATCGCCGAGCACGCAACGGAACTCGCCGGCGGCGCCGTTGTGCGCGATCAGGTACGTTGCGCCGTGCGTCGCGGGGGCCTCGCGCACGACGCGCGTTTCGTTGTACTTCACGCTGACACTGCGATCCAACAGCGCGGTCAGTACCGGACCCGCGTCGAAGATGTCGACGTAGCGATCCGTCTCGAAGCCTTCCTCGAGGTGAATCTCATACGCGAGCAGCGCGTTCGCGTCCGGCTCGCCGAGCACGCGCTGCGCCGCCTCGGGCAACAGCGGCACATACACGGGATAGGTCGGCATCACTTCGGCGATGAAGGTGCGGCTGCGGCCGCCCGATTCGACTTCGATGTCGGCGAAATCGCGGCCGAAAAACTTGCGCCCCACCGCTTCCCAGAACGGCGATACACCGTTTTCGTCCGTCACGCCGAGCAGCAGCGAGAACACCTCGGGCGTGAAGCGCTTGCGATTCGCGGCGATGTACATCATCCGCGCGCGCGAGATCAGTTGCGCGGCCGCGTCGCCGCGCAGCGACGGGTCGATGTAGTAGCCCGCGAGCCGGCTCTTGCCGGTCAGCTCGTGCGACATCGTCAGCGCGTGAATCTTGCGATTCACATGCAGTTCGCGCGACGCATGAATCAGCGCGTCGTTGCGAAACACGTAGAACGGGTCCGCGTACCCGGCCGCCGCGACGATGCTCGCGGTGCCCATCAGCTTGCCGGTCTCCGAGTCTTCGAGCACGAACAGATAAAACTCCTCGCCCGGAAAATCGACCTCCGCGCGAAACGAGTCTTCCGACAACGCGACCCGCGCTTCGAGCGCGCGCCGGTCGTGCGGCAGGGAATGCAGCACCGGCTGCGCGGTGCGCGCCATATGCTCGAGCGCATCGAGATCGGCAAGGCGGCCTGGACGTACGAAGAGCATCATCGTTCCTGTTGAATGTGACGCATGATCCGCTGCATCAGCGTGGGCGTGCGGGACCGCCTGAACATCAATGCGACGCCGCCTGGGCGTTCGCGCCGACGAGTTCGCCGAAGGCCGTCTCGAGACGCGCGAAGCCTGCGGCCATGTCGTCGAGCGGCATGATCAGCGACGGCACGAAGCGCAGCACGTCCGGACCCGCCATCAGCATGATCACGCCGTGCTGGCCGGCCGCGGTGACGAAGTCCTTCGCGCGGCCCCGGAACGTGTCGTTCAGTTCGGCGCCGATCAGGAGACCCTTGCCACGCACTTCGGTAAATAGCCCGAAGCGCTCGTTCAGTTTCGCGAGATGACCCTTCAGCACTTCGCTGCGCGAGCGTACGCCTTCGAGCAGCTTCGGGTCGCTGACGAGTTCGACCACTTTTTCCGCGATCGCCGAGCCGAGCGGATTGCCGCCGTAAGTCGTGCCGTGCACGCCGACCTTGAAGTGCGCGGCGAGCTCTTTGGTGGTCAGCATCGCGCCGATCGGGAAGCCGTTGCCGAGCGCCTTCGCGGTGGTCAGGATGTCCGGCGTCACGCCGGTGTCCTGGTACGCGTAGAAGAAGCCGCTGCGGCCCACACCGGTTTGCACTTCATCGAAAATCAGCAGCGCGTTGTGCTGGTCGCACGCTTCGCGCAGCGCCTTCAGGAACGCCGGATCGGCCGGGATCACGCCGCCCTCGCCCTGGATCGGCTCGACGATCACCGCGCAGGTCTGCGCGCCGATCGCCTTCTTCGCCGCTTCGATGTCGTTGTACGGCAGATGCGTGATGCCGGCCGGCACCGGGCCGAAGCCTTCCGAGTACTTCGGCTGGCCACCGACGCTGACGGTGAACAGCGTGCGGCCGTGGAACGACTGGGCGAACGAAATGATTTCATCTTTCTGCGCGCCGTGACGGTCGAACGCGACCCGGCGCGCGAGCTTCAGCGCGGCCTCGTTCGCCTCGGCGCCCGAATTCGCGAAGAACGCGCGGTCGGCGAACGTGAGGCTTTCGAGGCGCTTCGCGAGGCGCAGCACCGGCTCGTTCGTGTAGCCATTGCCGATGTGCCACAGCTTGCTGCCCTGCTCATGCAATACCTTCAGCAGCTCGGGATGCGCATGACCGAGCGCGGTGACGGCGATGCCGCCGGCGAAGTCGATGTAGTCGCGGCCTTGCGTGTCCCACACGCGCGAGCCGAGACCGCGATCCGGTACGAAGGCGGCGGGGGCAAACACCGGCACCATGACTTCGTCGAAGGTCTCGCGTGTCACAGTCAGGTCGTTCATGGCAATTCCTTTTACGGGTGACAGGTAATACAGCTAGTGTAGGAAACCGCGCGCGGCACGTCTTGCGCATACGCGACGCTTTCTATGAGGTTCCGCGCGTCGCGGCTGTCGAGCTTTGCGCTGAACTTGCCGCGGTTTCGCTTTCAGATGGCTTGCATCAATCGAGCTCGGGCCGCTCGATCAGCGCGGCCGGCCGCGGCTCGCTCGCGCCGCCGTGCGCGCCGCTCTGGCGGTCGATCCAGTTGCGGCGATCCTCGCGCGGGGTGACGCCGAAGCGCTCCCGATACGCATTCGAAAAGTGCGCCGCCGACGCAAACCCGCATGCGAGGCTGATCTGCACGACGGATTTGCTGGTGCGCTGCAATTGCGTGCGCGCCTTCGACAGCCGCAGCCCCAGATAGTATTTGGACGGCATCGAGCCGAGATACTGGCGAAACAGGCGCTCGAGCTGCCGCCGCGAGACGCCGACGAAGCCGGCGATTTCATCGGTGGTCAGCGGGTCCTCGATATTGGCTTCCATCAGCAGCAGCGCGTCGTTCAGGCGCGGGTGGCGCTCGCCCGGCGCGGTCACGAACGGAATGCGCTGACGCTCCTCGCCCGCGCGCAGCACGCCTACGCCGAGCGTATCGGCGATGCGCTCCGCGAGTTCGGGCCCGTGCTCGCGGCCGATCATCGCGAGCATGAAGTCGACGGTCGCCTGGCCGCCCGCGCAGGTCGCGCGATCGCGATCGATTTCGAAGATCTGCTGCGTGACGATCGAGCGTTCGAACTGTTCAGAGAACTGCTGATAGGTTTCCCAGTTCACGCTGACGCGATAGCCGGACAGCTGCCCCGCCATCGCGAGCCACCACACGCCGTGGTGGATACCGGTGACGAGCGGCGTACGCTGACCGACGCGCGCGAGGCTCGCGAGAAACAGCCGGTAGTCGGCGAACTGCTGGAACCGCTCGCTGACGATGATCAGCCAGTCACACGCGATCGCGTCGCCGAACGCGGCATCGGCCGGCCATTGCGCGCCGCCCGCGAGCGGCACCGCGCGGCCGTCCCACGAACATACCTGCACGCGATACAGCGCACGGCCGTCGATTTCATTGGCTAGACTGAGCGCGTCGACGATCGGCCCGACGCCCGACATCGACACGGGCGGCAGTGCCACGATCGCGACCTGGGTCGTGCGAGCCGGGGTGGACGTGCGGGCCATCGGGTGTCCGTGAAAAGCGAGCCGCGCGTTACTTGAGGCTGCCGGACAGGAACTGCTTCAGGCGCTCGCTGCGCGGCGCGCTCAGCACCTCGGCGGGATTGCCCTCTTCCTCGGTGCGGCCCTGGTGCAGGAACATCACATGGTTCGACACATTGCGCGCGAAGCCCATTTCGTGCGTGACGACGATCATCGTGCGGCCTTCTTCGGCGAGCTTCTGCATCACCTTCAGCACTTCGCCGACCAGTTCGGGGTCGAGCGCGGAGGTCGGTTCGTCGAACAGCATCACGTCCGGGTCCATCGCGAGCGCGCGCGCGATCGCGACACGCTGCTGCTGGCCGCCCGACAGATGCGACGGATACTGCTTCTCGAGACGCGGCGCCAGCCCGACCTTCTCCAGATACTCGCGCGCCCGGTCCTCGGCCTCCTTGCGCTTCAGACCGAGCACATGAATCGGCGCTTCGATCACGTTCTCGAGCACGTTCATGTGCGCCCACAGGTTGAAGTGCTGGAACACCATCGCGAGCTTCGTGCGGATGCGCTGAAGCTGCTTGTGATCGGCGACTTCGAGATTGCCGGCGCGATCGGTCTTCGTCTTGACCGCTTCGCCGTCGACGATGATCTGCCCGGCGTTCGGCCGCTCGAGAAAATTGATGCAGCGCAGGAAAGTGCTCTTGCCCGAGCCGCTCGCGCCGATGATGCTGATCACGTCGCCCTTGTTCGCGTTGAGCGACACGCCCTTGAGCACTTCGTTGTCGCCGTAGCTCTTGTGGATGTCCTGTACGGCGAGCTTGCAAGCTTCGGTTTGAGTGGTATGGAGCAAGATGCTCTCCCAGTGAGAATACGGATCGGTCTGGTGCGGACGCCGCCCTGCCGAAGCTCGAGGCGCCCGATGCTATGTCGTCAACGCGCGCTCAGTGCGTACGCACCGCGAGATGCGCGAGCCAGCGACGCTCGGCGCGCCGGAACAGCGCGACGAGCGCGAACGACACCATGAGATAAATCAGCGCCGCGAGCCCGAACGCGTTGAACGACTGGTAGGTCGCCGAGTTCGCGTCGCGCGCGACCTTCAGGATGTCGGGCACCGTGGCCGTGAACGCGACCGTAGTCGCATGCAGCATCAGGATCACTTCGTTACTGTACAACGGCAACGCGCGGCGCAGCGCGGACGGTATCACAATGCGCCGGTACATCGTGAACGCGCTCATGCCGTAGGCACGCGCCGCCTCGACTTCGCCGTGCGAGGTCGAGCGGATCGCGCCCGCGAAAATCTCGGTCGTGTACGCGCAGGTGTTCAAGGCGAACGCGAGGATCGCACAGTGAAAGCCGCTGCGAAAGAACGCGTCGAGCAGACTGTGCGAACGCACGAACGCGAGACTGTACACGCCGGTGTAGATCAACAGCAGCTGGACGTAGAGCGGCGTGCCGCGAAATACGTAGGTGTACAGACGTACCGGCGTCGACAGCCAGCGCTTCTTCGACACGCGCGCAACCGCGAGCGGCACGGCGCACACGAAGCCGATCGCGATCGACGCGACCAGCAGCCACAGCGTGACCGCAAGACCCGACAGGCGTTGCCCGTCCCAGAACAGATACGCCTTCCAGAATTGATTGAGGATGTCGATCATGACGCTCAGAGCTCCGCGTGTCGCACGCCGATCGAATAGCGGCGGTTCAGCCAGATCAGCACGAGGTTCGATACGGTGGTGATCGCCAGATAGATCAGCGCGGCGACGAGAATGAAGAAGAACATGTTGAAGGTGCTTTTGCCCGCGTCCTGCGCGGCCTTGACGACGTCGGCGAGACCGATGATCGACACGAGCGCGGTGGCCTTCACGAGCACCTGCCAGTTGTTGCCGATGCCGGGCAGCGCGAAGCGCATCATCTGCGGGAACAGGATGCGCGTGAACACGCGCACGCCGCTCATGCCGTACGCGCTGCCCGCTTCGAGCTGGCCGCGCGGCACCGCGAGAAAGGCGCCGCGAAACGTCTCGGTGAAATACGCGCCGTAGATGAAACCGAGCGTCAGCACGCCGGCCACGAACGGATCGATGTCGATCTGCTCGATGCTGAACATGTCGGTCAGATCATTGAGCCAGATCTGGATGCTGTAGAACAGCAGCAGCATCAGCACGAGGTCGGGCACCGAGCGGATCAGCGTCGTGTAGCCGGTCGCGATGACCCGCAGGGGCCGGTTGAACGAGAGTTTCGCCGCCGCGCCCGCGAGGCCGAGCAACACAGCGGCCGCCAGCGACAGAACGGACAGCTCGATCGTCTGGAGCGTGCCGGCGAGCAGCACGGGACCAAAGCCGTATAGGAACACGCGTGTCTCCATCCAGGTTCGTAGAATTGGCGCGGATGGCGGCGGCTTCATGGGCTGCTCGCTGCTCCGGCATGGCGCGGAGTCTCGCAAGCTGAAATCAATTTCTCAAATACCCGGCGGGTGGTTTGCTGCGACGCAACATGACACTTCGACGCACGACGGAACCCTCGTAGCGCTTGGTTTCACGGCGGTTATCGTGTTGTCGGGCGCGCCGCGCGCGCCTGGCCGTGCGGCGATTTCGCAAGTTTCGGGTCGCTTTTTCGATAGGCCGCGCCGACGGCGGTGGCACCGCCCGATCGCGTCGCGCCGTTGCATCAGCGCGTTCACGCCGGCTCCGACGCCTGACAGCTCGCGCTCAGTCGAGCCCGAGCCGCGCGCGAATCGCCGGCAGCATCTGCTCGACCGCCTCGCGCCCTTCCTCGATGGCTGGCGCCGCACGATGAAAATCAAAGATGCCCATGCCGCCGAGACGCGGCTGGATCAGGATATCGGCCGGTTCGCCAGCGAGCCGGCTGCGCGTGATGCGCACTTGCATGATGTCGATGCTTTGCGCGATCGAGCTCAGCATCGACGGCACCTGCGCGCTTGGCTTCGGCGGCACGCGCACGTCGTCGGTGGCGCTCGCCTCCGCCGGCGCGAGCCAGCGCGGCCATGGCTTGCCGTTGCGGCGCAGCGCGACGGGCGGCGGTGCGGTGGGATCGAGCGCGGGCGTTTGAATGACCGGGCCGCCGAAATCGCGGCCGTTCAGGATGTCGTTGTTCAGATCGATCGCGATCACGCAGTCCGCGCGCATGCCCCGCGCGACCGACACCGGCACCGGATTGCTGAGCCCGCCGTCGACGAGCCACACGCCGTTGTGCCATACCGGCGTGAAGATGCCCGGAATCGCAATCGACGCGCGCACCGAGTCGATCGTGCTGCCGTCCTGCAGCCAGATTTCGCGGCCGGTGTCGAGTTCGGTCGCGACCGCCGCGAACGGCATGTGCAGTTGCGCGATCGAGCGGCCGGCGAATTTGTCGGCGAATAGCTGGATCACCTTGCGCCCGCCAAGCAGGCCGCCCGAGATGCGCAGATCGAGCAGCCGCACCACGGTCTGCCACGTGAGACGCGACACCCACTCCTCGAGCCAGTCGAGATCGCCGTTCGCATAGACCGCGCCGACCAGCGCGCCGATCGACGTGCCGCACACGACGTCGGGCCTGATGCCCGCGTCTTGCAGCGCGCGAATCGCGCCGATATGCGCCCAGCCGCGCGCGGCGCCGCCCCCCAACACCAGCCCGATCCGGCTGTATCGACGTCGACGTATCATGCCTACCCCGCTTTTTCGGCCCGCTTATCCGGCCGTCTTCTGATCGACATTGCCCCCGCCTATCGCCCGCGGATCACGTCCGAGCGTGACGTGGTGTACACCCTCTGGTTCCGGTCGAAGTGAACGTTGAAGATGCCTTCTTCGGTCACGCCGCCCTCGCGCCATTTCCAGCTCCACACGGTTTCCGGCTTCAGCGGAAACACCGCCACCTGTCCAGGCTTGCCAAGCAAGCGCCGCACCTCGTCCTCGGTCATGCCCGAGCGAACCTGCGCGAAGTTGTCCGCGGTCAGCACCTGCGTGATCGCCTGCAGCTTGCCGTCGCGATCGATGTCGACCATGTAGGTGTTCAGGCCTTGCGGGCCGCGCGGATATTCGAAGCGCTTCGAGCCATCGGTGAAGGTGCGCGTGGTCTCGGGCTTGCCCATCTGCGCGAGGATTTGCGCTTCGGTCGTGACGCCCGGCGTCATGTTCTTGAGCAGCAACGCGTCCGGTTTGACGGCGTTGAAAAAGTCCTTGAGTTTTTGCACGGCTTGATCGCTCTGCTGTTGGTCGCAGCCGGTCAGCGCAAAGCACGCTATCAGTAGCGTGACGCCCAGCGGTTTGAGGCTCACTTCGGTTCCTGTCCGGATGTGTGGGATCTGTCGTCGCGGCGCCTGGCCGGTCTGTAGTGTGTACTACAAGGATAACCGCGCACGGAGAAAACCGCGAGCAACGCAGGCGGGTCGGGTGCGGCGACGCACGCAACGTGTTGCGCGTAGCGCTAATGGATCGGCTGAGATCGGCTGAGATGGGCACGCCAAAAGCAAAAAGGCGACGCTGTGTACAGCGTCGCCATGTCGGTCGATAGGATCAACCGGAAGTGACGGCGGTTCATTGGCCGCCTTGCGCGAAGCACCGCGGACGACGCGCAGCGGTCTGCTCCAGACGAAGCGATGAGCAACCTTGGCTACTCACCTTGCGCCATCGCCGAATGACAAACCGCTGCCTTTTATGGCCGCCCTGGTCCCTCGAAAAGCCTTCCAGATGCCGCTAATCTAAACGCATCGGAGGCTTTCGACGAGAGCGCGTTTACACCGAATCGGCAGAAGATTCGCGTGGCGCAAGAGGGGTGCCGGATGGCCGGCCCCCGGATCGCCGGCCGCCGGATGGCCGGCCCCCGGACGGCCGGCCCATCAAATCACACGAAAGCCGTGCGTGCCGTCGCGCGCAAGTTGCGCGACGAGCCCATGCTCCCACTCCAGATACGCGCTCATCGCTTCACGCGCGTTCTCGGTGCCCTCATACGGCCGCTGATAACGATCGATCCGCGGCGACGCCATCCGCGTGCCGCCCGACTCCACGGGCAAGCCCGCGTCGATCCACGCGATCGTGCCGCCGCGCAGCACCTGCACCGGCCGCCCGGTCGCCGCGGCGAGCTCCGGCGCGACGAAGCGCGCGAGCACGTCGCTGCCGCACGTGAGCACATAGCGCTTCGCGTCGGGCAGTGTGCGCAGCGCGTCGGCGAGCTGACTGCGGATCACGAACCACGCGCCCGGAATATGCCGCCTCAGATAGTGCGTGCTGCTCGTGAAGTCGAGCACGACGGTTCCCGTCGACTGCAGCAGCGCGGCGAGCTCGGCCGGCGCGATGTCGTCGACGTCGGGCGGCGTGACCGCGTTGCGCGCCAACGGCGCCATGCCCTTCTCGGCGAAATCGGCCGCCGTCAGGCCATCGACCACGTACACCTCTACGTTCATCTGCGCGAGCCACGATGCGGTCATGTTCGCGCGCACACCGTCGCTGTCCGCGAGGATCACGCGCGCGCCGCGCACCGTCACGAACAGGTCGGTTTCCTGCACGAGCTGGCCGCCCGGCGCGCTGCGAAAACCGGGAACGTGGCCCGCCTCGTATTCCTCGGGGTTGCGAACGTCGAAGCGATAGACGGTACGCATCGCTTCGTCGGCCCAGCGGCGCGCTTCGTCGCGCGACGTGCGGCGCACGCGCGCCCGGTCGGCAAGCGCGCGCGCGCCGTCTGCCGCGGCGAGACGGGAAGCGTCGTCGACCGCGCCTTCGACACGCCGCGCGCTGCCGTGCGCGAGCGGTTGACCGGCGAGCGTCCAGCCCATCGTGCCGTTGCGCAGCGCGGCCACCGGATTCGGCACGCCCGCGTTGATCAGCGACTGCGCGCCGATGATGCTGCGCGTGCGCCCCGCGCAATTGACGATGATGCGCGTGGCCGGATTCGGCGCGAGCTGCCGGGCGCGCAGCACCAGCTCCGCGCCCGGCACGCTGATGCTGCCGGGGATGTTCATGATCTGAAACTCGTCGAAGCGGCGCGCGTCGAGCACCACGACATCGGCCTCGCGATCGAGCAGCGCCTGCACCTGCTGCGCGGACAGCGACGGCGTATGACGCACGCTTTCGACCAGTTCGCCGAACGCCTTGCTCGGCACGTTGACATCCTTGAACAACTCGCCGCCCGCTTCGCGCCAGCCTTGCAGGCCGCCTTCGAGCAAGGCGACGTTGGTATAGCCGAGTTCGGCGAAGCGCTCGGCCGCACGCCTCGCGAGGCCTTCGCCGGCATCGAACACGACGATCGGCACGGCCGGGCGAGGCAGCCGCAGCGGCGCGTCGAGTTCGAGCCGCGACAGCGGCAGATTGGCGGCGAACAACGGATGACTGCGCGCGTGCGGATCTTCCTCACGCACGTCGACGAGCGCGATCTCCTCGCGGTCGAGCAATGCATGGGACACGTCTTGGAATGACCGGGTACGAAACTCTTTGACGACATTCATGGGATCGGGAACTCCTTCGCTACATTCCGGATGTCCGGCAACGGGTCGCGTCACCGCACCGATACTTAACCGTACACTCGAATTCCGATCGGCGCACGGTCACTCGCTGGATTGCATATTCGGGCGCACTGCGAATGCGAAGCACCGCCGCGCGAACACGCTACGCATGCGCAATTTCCGCGCCATGGGTCGCGCCTCAGCGCGCCTCATCGGTCCTGCCGACCCTTCGGTCGACAGGGGCATCGCCGCGCCGCCAGCAGAAAAGGCGCCGCTTTGCCACAATGCCCCATCGCGCGAAAGCGCCGCCCATCGCAATCAACAGACAATGATCCCCTTCTCGGTTCTCGATCTTTCGCCGGTCACCGCGGGTGCCACGCCGGCTGACGCGTTCAGGAACACACTGTCACTCGCGCAGCACGCGGAAAAGCTGAACTACAAGCGTTACTGGCTCGCCGAGCATCACAACATGACCGGTATCGCGAGCGCGGCGACCTCGGTCGTGATCGGCTACGTGGCCGGCGGCACGAAGACGATTCGCGTCGGCTCCGGCGGCATCATGCTGCCGAACCATGCGCCGCTCGTGATCGCCGAGCAGTTCGGCACGCTCGCGTCGCTGTATCCGGGGCGGATCGATCTCGGCCTCGGCCGCGCGCCCGGCACCGATCAGACCACCGCTCGCGCGCTGCGCCGCGATCTCCAGGCGAGCGCCGAAACCTTCCCCGACGACGTCGTCGAATTGCAACGGTATTTCGCCGAGCCGGTCGCGGGTCAGCGCATTCGCGCGGTGCCGGGCGCGGGCCTGAACGTGCCGCTGTGGCTGCTCGGTTCGTCGCTGTACAGCGCGCAACTGGCCGCGGCGCTCGGGCTGCCGTTCGCGTTCGCGTCGCACTTCGCGCCCGATTACATGATGACCGCGTTGCAGGTGTATCGCACGCAGTTCCGGCCGTCCGCGACGCTGGCGAAGCCCTATGCGATGGTCGGCGTCAATCTGTTCGCCGCCGACACGAACGACGAAGCCGCACGCCTGTTCACGTCGCTGCAGCAGCAGTTCATCAATCTGCGGCGCGGCACGCCGGGACAATTGCAGCCGCCGGTCGAGCGGCTCGACGCGTCGGAGATGGAGTTGAACAACGTCGCGCGTGCGCTCGCCTGCACGGTGCTCGGCGATCGCGACGCAATCCGCGAAGGTCTGCAATCGATCATCGAGCAGACCGGCGCGAACGAGTTGATGCTGACCGCGCAGATTTACGATCACGCCGCGCGGCTGCGCTCGTTCGAGATCGGCGCCGAGGTGCGCGATGAAATGATGGCGGCCAGATAAGCGGTTCGCGAACCGATCGGCGGACACGGCGACGCACGAAAAAAGGGCGGCTCATGGCAAGCCGCCCTTGTCTTTGCACTGAATTGGGGCCGGTCGTGCGAGAAGCCGGTCCGATGCCTTCGGGGTCTAGAAGGCGCTTTTTATAACGCCCCCGTCGGCCCGCAACGCGGCTCCCGTCGTGGCCGACGAAAGCGGACTGGCGATATAGGCCACGAGCGACGCGATTTCCTGCGGCGAACCAAATCGCTTGATGAGCGAGGTGGGACGGACCTTCTCGAAGAACTCTGTTTCGAACGCTTCAAACGATTTGCCGTCGGCCTTGGCAAGGGTCTCCACGAATTCACCCACTCCCCGCGATTTCGTCGGCCCCGGCAGCACGCTATTGACTGTAATGCCCGTGCCGGCAACCGCTTCGGCGAGCCCCCGCGAGACCGCCAGCTGCGCGGTTTTCGTCATCCCGTAGTGGATCATTTCAGCGGGAATCTGCACTGCGCTTTCGCTCGAAATGAAAATGATGCGCCCCCAGTTGGCCTGCCTCATCGCAGGCAAAAACAGGCGAGCGAGGCGTACCCCACTCAAGACATTGACGTCGAAGAACCGCTGCCAGTCCGCATCGGGGATCTCTTCAAACGGCTTGGGCTCGAAGATGCCCAGGTTGTTGACCAGAATTTCCACGTCCGGATAGCGTCGCGCGAGCTCTTCTGCTGAAGCGGCGGTACTGAGATCGCCCGCAAATCCCTGCACGTCGCTGCCCGTCTGCGCTTTCAGCCGCGCGACCACGTCGTCCACAGATGACTGGGCGCGGCCGTTCACGATCACACGAGCGCCCTCCTGCGCCAACGTGGTGGCGATAGCGAGACCGATGCCGGCTGTGCTGCCGCTCACCAGTGCGAGCTTGCCTGTCAGGTTCAGGTCCATGGGTGATTTCCTTTCAATGGATGAATTAAAAACGGCGACATCGGAACTTGAACGTCGGATGCCGCCAGGAGGTCCACGTACGTGTAATCGATGCGCCACCATCGACCAGTGAGGCGGTTCGGTCAAGAACGCCTGCGATTCGTTGCTGTTGTAGGAGAAGGAAAACAAGGCCATGTCAGCGATTTTCCAACTTCGTTTGGCTAAGTGATGGTGGCGCCCAAACTCGCATCATCGCGATTCACTGGGGATGCGCGCTCCGCGCAGATCACGCCCGGATGGCATGACATGTGCGTTGTGTGCTGCAAGCAGCCGGCCGCTTAAATGTTTGTACAACCCTCTTGTTCAAGGAGACACATCATGAACACGCTGACCATCGACGACATCCAGAACGCTGCAGAACTTGATCACCAGGAGATGACCAGAATTCAAGGCGGCCGGATGAAACTACCCGGCCAGCACATCGGCTCGATCCTCACGTCCGCTGATGGCGACCCTGTCGGCGTCTATGTAGACGGCGTGCTGCAAAACTCGGTCACCGACGGCTTCTACCACGGCTGACAGCAAAGGAGGCGCGCAGCCCTGCGCGCCTGATGCCGTCGGTGTGGCAGCCTACCTGTCGTGGAGCTGGCTCACCAGGTAATCGATGAGCGCACGTGCTCGAGACGGTAAAAAACGACTCGACGGATAAAGCAGCCAGACCGGTCCCATATATGTACGGGCCTCGAATTCCCAGTCGGTCAGCACCCGGACTATGTCGCCCCTCGAAATCGCCTGGGCAGCAGCAAAATCGGGCAAGCTCGCAATGCCCAGGCCATGCAGCGCAGCATCCAATCGCGCGCCCGCATCATTGGCGATGTATCGCCCCTTCACTTCGACCGACTGTGTCTCAGAGTCGCGGCGGAAATGCCATCGATTGTCGTCGACCGTCTCCCCTAGATACATGCATGCATGCCGAGCAAGGTCGTGCGGCTCGGCCGGGGTCCCCCGTTCCGCGAGATAGGCAGGTGACGCGCATAGAACCCATTTGACCGCTCCAAGTCGCCGGGCAGCAAGGCCTGGCGGAGGCGAACGCGTGAGTCGGATCACCATATCGACATCGTCACGTAGCGGATCGACTTCGTGGTCGGCAAAGACCAGATGGACATCCGCGTCGGGCCACATGCGCAGAAATTCAGGAACAAGCGGATGGATGACAGATCTCGCAAATGAAATCGGCGCACTGATGCTGACCTTGCCTCGCGGATCACCCGTCACTTGTCCAGCGACGTCGACGGCACCCGACGCTGCGCCGACCATATCCCGGCAATACCGGTAGATCTGCGCGCCTGAATCCGTCAAACGGATGCTACGGGTCGAGCGCTCAAGCAACCGCGTGCCAAGCGAATCCTCAAGGCGCTTGATCTGCCGACTGACAGTCGACGGTGTACTGCCCAGTTGCCGCGCGGCAATGGAGAAGTTGCCGGCGTCGACGACCCTCGCAAACGTCGCCATGTCGGGTAGCAACGCAAAGAGTTCATTGGGATTCATCGCGACCCTCGCACCCGCACCAGTCATTTGTGCATCTCAAACATAAAAGATGTTCCACTGACCCGGATTATATTTGTCAATGCAATACCAGACAATTTGGGCCGTTCGAATGAAAACAGAAGGTCCGTCATGTCGAAGCAAAAGAGCGCGTTGTGGATATCCGACCTCATGCTGCTTGCGGTCGCGATGGTGTGGGGCACCAGTTATGGGGTCGTGAAAGGCGCGCTCACGATCTATCCCGTGCTCGGTCTGCTGGCGTTGCGCTTTGGGCTGACGTTCCTCGTGTTGTCGCCGGCGTTGCGCTCGCTGCGACACGTCAAAGCGTCCGCCTTGCTGGGTGCGCTCGGCTCCAGTGCAATCCTGCTCGGCATCTTTTTGGCCGAGACTTTCGGGATAGCGCACACACGCGCGTCGAATGCGGCGTTCCTTATCAGTCTGTGTGTCGCGCTTACGCCGCTGGTCGAATGGGTGTTGCTACGACGAAAGCCGTCGAGTGGCGAATGGATCGCCGTGGGCCTGTCGCTGACGGGCGCCGCGTTCGTGAGCGCAGGCGTGATCATTCCGACCGCGGGCGACGCGCTGATTCTTCTTGCGGCGTTACTGCGTGCGCTGATGGTGTGCGTGACCAAGCGTGTGATGCGCGAATCGGAACTTGCTCCGCTGTCGGTGACGGCGGTCCAGGCAGGCGTCGTTGCATTGGGCAGTGTCCTGGCGGCGTTCGTGCTGCCGTCACAACATTGGGATGCGCTGCCGTCGCTCAGTGGGCACGGTGACTTCTGGGCGAGCATCGCTTACCTCGTGCTCGCCTGTACGTTGTTCGCTTTCTTCGCACAGAACTTCGCCGTCAAGCGCAGCAACCCAACGCGCGTCGCTTTGCTGATGGGAAGCGAGCCCGCGTTCGGCGCGCTATTCGCATACGTATGGCTCGGTGAGCATCTTTCTGGCTGGGCATGGTTTGGCGGAGGTCTGATGGTACTTGCATCGGTGCTGGCGGCGGTTCCGTTTAAAAGGGACGCCAACGCGGCGCTTGAAATGCATCCCGCCACTTCGGTCGGCGGTTAGGCTGCCTTCAGGGCGCAAGCAGTTCCTGGCCGACTAGAGCCTGTCCGCAAGCGTCCTCCGTGGAAATCCGCGAAGGGCCATAAAGTAGCTACCAGGACGTTTCGCCTGGCGGTGAACGACGCAGGAGTACGGTAGCGGGACAGAAGGCCCTTTGAACGCTCAACGATTGGTCGGCACCGCCGCCAGTCCCTCCAGCAGTGCCTGATGAAACGCTTCCGGGTCCTGCATCTGCGGCGAGTGACCGAGCCCCGCGAACTCGACCAGCGTCGCATGGGGAATCGCCTTCGCGGCCGCGCGGCCCAATTTAGGGTAATGGCCGAGCTTCGCGCGCACCTCGGGCGGCGAGGCGTCCTTGCCGATCGCCGTCGTGTCTTCTGGCCGATCAGCAGCAGCGTCGGCATGCTGAGCTGGCCCAGCTCATAAATATGGCTCACTGCCCGGTGACTTGCCAGGTCAGGACGGGGTGCGTGGCCCCGGGCGGCATCGTCCAGGCGCCACTCGGACCGAAGTCCCAGCCGACAAAACTCGCCGGGGCGCTCATCTGGGCGGTAGTGAGCCCGTTCGATGCTGGCAGGTTGCCGCCACTCGACGACTGTCCCGTTGTCTGTACGTTCCAGTAGACGTCGTTGCCGAGACCACCGCAACTGGCGCAGACACCGCCTACCAGCCCCGATACCGACCCCACGGGACCCGACACAAAGGACTGTGTGATCGTTCCGCCGTTGTACGCGACGAGTCCTCCCGCTGGGCCGTGCGAGCTGATTCCGGAGACTCGGCTGATGGAGTATGACTCGGTGATCGTACCTTCGTTAAGGATAACCAGCCCAGCGACAGAACCGTCGGCCGTAACCGTCGCGCTGCTGCCCGAGCGCGCGATCAGCCCGTAGTTAGTGGCGACAAGCCCGGCGAATGAGTCGCCTGCATCACTGGACTGTGAGGTAATGGCCCCGGATGTAAAGACGTTGGCCACCGTGCCGTGATTGCTGGTGGCCAATATTGCGGTCCCGTCAAAAAAGAAAACCGTTGTGCCGACCTTCGAGTTGACGTTCACGTCGCGCACGACACCCTTCGCCCCAATATCGTTAAAAACCGCGTCGAAACGCGGAGAGATGTTGGAAATCGTATGCCACATACCGTCGAACTGACCCGTGAACGGCGTGGCGGAAGAGTAACCGAGCGTTGTGAACGCGGAATTGCTAGCATCGATGTCCTTGCCGAGTGCGTAGTTGCCGGCAAGATCGTTCTCGATGCTCTGCAGGTCCGTGACCGAATTGACGAGTTTATAGCCGGTTATCTGCGTCACAAGCCCGCTGTAGAGCGGCACGCTCCAGGCCGCATTGCCGACAAGCGTGCCGGGGCTGTAACTGCCGTTCATATCGTAGAGCGTGCTGACGATGCCCGTACTTTTCGACCAGTCGATGGTGCCATTGTTGATGACGCTGCCGCCGTTATCGATGCCCGAAGCGTCGGAGCGCAAGGCCAGATTGCCCGCACCATTGTTCGCTATCGTCGTGCCCGTCGTCACGGAGACGTTGTGGTACGCGGCAAGCGTGAGCGAAGCCGGACCGCTCCAGCTCAGGCTCGAAGCAATGCCCAGGTCGCCCGTTGCGCCGTTCGCGCCTGTGGTCGTGACATCGATCGACGTGCCGGCGTTCAGGCTGCGCTGCAACGCGCGCGCGGCGGCATCATCGATCGTGAAAGCCGGCGTCAAAAGGTTCCATTGGCCCGCGTGAACGGCTGCATGCCTGCCGAATGCGAGTTGCGCCGCTTGCGTGTCGACCGTTCCGCCGCTGCCATCCGCGTTGCTCGCGGAGATCTTGCCGAGTTGACTGACACGGCCGCCATCGGCGACGAGCCACACGTGACCGTCACGATCCGCCGTGCCCGTCGCGCGGATGCGCGTGCCGCCGCCAGCGAGCGCGTAGACATTGCCGTCGGCGGCCTGCAGGCTGACCTGCGCGGCCTTTATGTGCCCTCTATTGACCACGGTGCCCCGACTGCCCATCTGCACGAATACCTGTCTGTTGCTGCCCGAGTCCTGTAACAACACCTGTTCGCCTGCAGCCAGTTCGGCCGTACCGTTGGGCGCTGTGATAGTGCCCGCGTTGATCACGGCGTGTCGCGCAATCAGGAACACATCGCCGCTGCTCGAACTGATCTTGCCGAGGTTGATCACGCTTGCGTTCGGGTCGCCCGACAACGTGAGGGAACCACCGCCCTGCATGAACGCGGAGTCGCAGACATCGAGCGTTGACGCGACGAAACGGCCACCGGTGCTGATCACGCCCGATGGCCCCACGACGATGCCTTGCGGATTGATCACATACAGACTCCCCGTTGCACTGAGCCTGCCGAAGATGGCGGACGGCGAGCCGCCCGTCACGCGGTTCAGCGTCGCCCCCGAGCCGTTGTCGAACGTCACGCTGTTGTTCCTGCCGATCGAAAAACTGTTCCACTCGATCACGCCGCGCGTCGACCCCGGTTGCGTGATCACGAGGCCGTTGGCCTGGCTTGCTATCGCGCCCGTGCCGGCCACGTAAGTGCCGCCTTGTGGAAGAGTGCCCGCTGCGAGCGCCGCATGTGCAAAGGACAGACCGGTGAGCGAACTGCCGATGACGAGCCACATGCGTGCGTTTGACTGCCGACGACGCAGTGCGCGTCGCGTGCGCCGAGGTAGTTCTGGACGTGACATACACCCCCTTTCCGCGTGGGGCGCGGAATGGCTGCCGACGACCCGCAGAGCCGGCCGCAAACGCAATAGTCGCAGCGTCTGAAGAATAGCCGCTGGCGTCGCCGACGCATGCCGATATCTCTGCGTTTTGCGCCTTCTTCGCCTTTTATTCTGTGCGCTGTGGCCGCCTGGCGTGTACCGGCATCTCCGGATGCTTTTACGAATTCAACGCGAAACTGCGCCACGACGCGACCGGGTTCTGCCAGTCGCCTGTGACACGTGCTGTGGACAGCCTATGGCGATGGACGATACCGGCGCTCGTGTCCCAAAGACCAAGGACCGTTTGCAATGCGGAGCCGACGTCTGAACGTCTGTCTAACGGGAGGGGCAAATGACGCTTGATGGCCGGTACTGACCGTGCTACAGGTGATTCTGCGGGCGTATCTCGCCGTTGAAAACATTATCTGAGGGACGCAGCTACTACAGCGTCAAGGCGTGCGAGTCTTCAGTGCGACTTTTCCGCCTTTTTCCCCTCGTCTGCTGTACGTAGTGCGGCGTTAGCTGTGACCAGCAGTTTCGCATCGTGGTCCTGGACTGCAGCGTCAACCGTGTCGAACGCTTTCTTCAGATCCTTTTGTGCCAGCTTTGTCGCGCTTCCATTTTCCAAAATGGTTTCCGCTTCCTTTCTCAGGCGCTTAACTAGTTTCGCGGCGCATCTGGTGTCGAGCGTCCCATTGATGACGAACTCACTGATGTATTTCGCCAGCGCGGCCAGCGTCGCAGCGGTCGACTCATTCGCGCCGCTCTTACCGCTCGTTTCGGACTTCTTGCTCATCAGGACTCTCCCGTTAGGACACACTTCCGCAATGCAGGACCAGCGCTACGCTCACGGTCGGTGTCGCATGAAATGGTGACAGATTTCGAGCGAAAATAAGACGGTTTTTTTGGATGAAGAGGCGCTGTCATATCGCAACGTTCGGATATCGGTCGATTGTTGCCGCGTGGGGCTATGGGCGCGGTACCGCGGGGTGAATTTTGGTTTGCTACAGAATTGCTACAGCTGGAGTGAGCCGCTATATCTGGCGGGCCTTGGGCTTGTCATTCCACCCTCTGAACTATCGCCCACGTGAAGGGGCAAAGTAACTTTGAACGTCCCAGTTCGACCGAGGCTGTGTGAAAACACACGCCGAACGCTCCCATCGGAAAACTCGACCCTTCAGATCGTCCTGTGTTGGCTTGAATGCAATTCGGGAAGGGTAAAGCGACACCCGAAAACCGAGCAGTTTCGCGTTTCCACACAGCCTCGACCCTCTCCGGTCATACGCGGCTTCGCTAGTACGGACGACCGCTCGTTTGGATATAGCGGTCGTCCAATCGTTGTCACGGCGCCGCCGGGTGATGGCGCCCGTGCCGGCATGAACGGAGAGCGTGCCTCAGTGCAACGGAACCGTCGCATAGTAATCGCGGACGATATCGGGGAAACAGCACGCGCTGAGGTACCGTTCGACTTTGCGCTCGAGCAAGACGCGGCCGGCTAGCCCGGGAAACTCGTCTAGCATGCTCTTCATCAGATCGCATGCTTTCGGCGCAACGCTGAACGCGGGCTCTCCCTCACGACAACCGGTATCGTCGAGCGCGCTAACATAGCGGAACGTGAAGGCATCCCAGCGCTTGTCGCGACAAACGTCGGCGAGCACGGCCAGCGCCTTTCTTGCGACCTGTTTCTTGAGCAGCAGGTAGTTGTCGCCATTGGCGATGTTCGCATGCTCGAAGAACGGCAGCAGACCACGCCAAACCTGCGCCTTGGTCCCCGAGAGGCCTGGGGTCCCCTTCGGGACGCGCGGCCAGAGCGCGTCGCCGTCTTTGTCGCAGATCACGAACAGAATCCAAACGTAGGCCGAGAAATAGCGGGGAGTCGATGCCCCACCGTCCGGTCGCGGCGCGATCGGCTCGTCCAGGCATTCAAGCAGCAGCCTGCTGCGGTTCCCGTCGGCATTCGAATGGTGACGCTGGGCATCGGGCAGGATCGCGTCGTGCGAATCCCAGCGCAACCGCCCGGTCACCGAGGTCTGGAACGCCAGCGGGCTGGCACCGTTCTGCGAGCGCTTGTTGACGGACCGCTTCAGATATTCAATGGCCCACGCGCCGTCGTCGGATTTTGACGCGAACAACGGAATCGAGACATCCTCGTCGCCGTACCCGAACTGGAACCCGACTTTTCCTCTCCACCGCGAGCACGTGCAAATCGGAATACTCGGCCCCCACGCCAGCCAGCAGATGAACTGAAACGCCTGGAGTTCACGTAGATCAACCGAGCCGTGCTCGCCGTCGTCCAGTTCCCCAAAGTGGTGGAAGGGATCGGTCATGGCGCGGCCATAGTCCAGGATGGCTGGCTGCCACTCCTCGTTCAGTTCCGGCAACAGCCCGGCGACGAGATAGTGCGCCGCCAGAAAGCCCTCGATGACGACGACGGGCACTAGAAACTGGGTGGCGCGTTCGTCCGTAACACGGGCGGGCTTGTGCTTCCCCAGGGCTCTGAAGTAGTCGGCAATCTCGTCCTTCTTGTCGTAGATCTCGCCGATGGTATTGACGACGACCGGCTCGACGCGCACGTCCACGGGGGCCCTATGCTTGCGCCGCAGTAAATTGCGCTTATCCGGATCGTCCGCCAACAGGATGTAGACTTCGATGCCGAGTCTCACACGCTCGAACAGATCGAAGCCGTTGCGCTGCCGCGGCAGGTACTCAAGAAAGCTCAGGAGCGCGTTCAACTCCGAGTTCACCTTGCCAAGGAAAATTGAGTCCCTCAGCAGGCAAAACGCCGACCACATCTCCGTACGCCTAAAGGCCCACGAGACGGCCAACAGCACGATCGCCGCCGCGACCACCACAAGAAAATACATCTCGATCGTTTGGATCTTAAAGAAATCGGTGAGCAGCGCCACAAGTGCGCTCAGCAGGCCGGCCAACCCGATGCCCAACGACACGATCTGAAACTCGCTCTTGTCCCAAAAGCGCTTCTGCTCTGCTTCGCTCTTCATTCCCGCCCCCGTATTGGCGTCCGATACGCGTCGCCTAACGGATCCGCTGCAAGATTGCATCGGCCGCGCGCCACCCCGTCTCCACCGCGCCGTTCATGAAACCCTGAAACGCCGCGCTGCAGTGTTCGCCAGCGAACTGAAGATTGCCAACTGGCTCGAACTCGGCGCCCGCGAGCGTCGTCCATTGCTCGGGCCGGTAGCACGAATAGGCGCCGCGCGAGAACGGGTTCGCGGTCCAGCCAGTATGCGCCGACACGCCGCTGTAGGCCTGCGCCATTCCGGCAAAGAGACCGTCGGCAGCCCCGACGTAGGCATGAGCCACCGCAGCGGGATCGCGCGCGCCCAGACGCACGGCCTCGGCACCGCCGAGATAGAACGTATAGGCACCCCCGGGCGCGCGCTGCAATCGGCCCGAATCCCAGCCGGTCTGGAAGGCGCAGTCTGAATAAGCGTCGCCGTTGCATTCTTGCGCGCGCCAAAGCGGCGTCTTGACGCCGACGATCACCTTCTCGTTGGCGCCATAGCCAAGATGGTCGATCGCGCGTCGTTTCCAGGGCGGCAGGGCGGCGGGTAACTCAATCGCCCGCAAGACGGTAAACGGCACGCACAGCACTACGAAGTTGGCCTTGACTGAGCGGATGCCGCCTGCGGTGCCGAACTCAAGGCGGTACCCGTCGAGTGTCGGGCGCAACGCGAGCAACGTGTGCTCGAATCTGACCGCATCGCCGAGCCGCGTCGCGAGCGCTCGGGGCAACAACTCGTTGCCACCGGCAATCTTGTAGCGCTGATCGCTGCTACCGAAAATCTGGAACCCGTTGGACAAATCCAGGGACAGCATCTTCAGCAGGTTCAGGCACGATTGCTCGCCGGTATCGAGACCGTATTCGGTTGCATAGGCCACGTCGAGCAGTTGCCGCACCCAGCCGGTCATCCCAATGCGATCGAGGTATTGCTCGATCGACACGGCGTCGAACGCGGCGTCGACCGGCGAGTGATGACTGTGCGAGATCATGTCGGACAGCTGCCGCGCGTCGTCGCTCATGCGCCGCGCGAACGGCTCGAGCGCCTCTATGACATCGGCGTTTGAATAGCGCCGGCCGCCGAAATGGTAGATCGGCGTCAGCGCGCTTTCGTCAGGAATGGCCGTATCGATCAGGGGCAGGCGAAACTCGCGCACGAGGCTGAGCAACTCGGCATGCGTGCTGTCGATGAACTCTGCGCCGAGTTCGGAGACAATCTCCGGCGACACGAGCCCGCGCGCCGATTGCACGCGCCCTCCCACGCGCGAGCTGGCCTCATAGATCGTGGCGACAATGCCGGCGCGCGCGAGCCGCCATCCTGCCGCGAGCCCGGCCAGCCCCGCGCCGACGATGGCGACGCGCGCCGTCGAACGTGCAGCGGCCTCGCCTCGCGCTTGAGCGTCGGCGTGGATGTCCGGCCGCCCCCGTGGCAACGCCGCGCCCCCGGCCGAGCGATGCGCCAGCCTCATGCCAGCCGCACCGCTCGCGCCGCATGCGTAACCGGCGCGGCGCAGCACAGCGTCAACGTTGCCGCGAACAATGAGGTGTTTCCCACGTGCCGTCCTGGCCGGGCGGCGGTACTCGTATGTGCGTCCTGCCTCATCCCGGTTTGCTCCGTTCGTGCGTCAGCATCTCAGCAAGGATAGACAATTGCCGTTGGCGATTTCTAACTTTCTGCATCGTCTGCGCGGTTTGCCACACACATAGCAACGCCGTAGCGCTAAGGGAACGCCGATTTCGGCATTTCCTTGCTTCTTCGTGCGCGATCGACCGGTGATACCAAGACGGCGCGGCCTGATCGGCCCGGCTGCGCCTGACCGGTCGCGGCGCACGTTGTGCCACTGTCTGGGCCGAACGCAATCCGACATGAAACGGCCGACGCGGTTGGTCATCGATCGTTTGCGTTGGGTAGTAGTCGACCCAAACTGGCCAGATGGCGCATTTGATACCCGCCGTTAAACGGAGCTATACGTTACGCGCTCACCTGACGAAGCTTGTTCGCAAGCGTACCAACCAGACTCTCAATGCCTTCGCCATTCGGTAGGTACTTCAGAATTCGATGGTGCGCCATGTCAAATGGAACGTCGTCGAGAGATTGAGAGATCGGAACGACATGCTTGCCTAGAGTGTGAGCGATCCCGGTTTCGTACATCACGTTTGGATTCTTTCCAGTGAAATCAACAACCACGACATGTGCCCTGAAAATCAAATTGAAAATGTCTTGAATTACGGTGCTTTCCTCCCAGATGTCGTCCACCCGGAAGCAGCGATACCCCGCATCTGCGCAAGCACGACGAATTCCTTCGTGCACTGCGGTAAACGCAGCGTTGAACGGCATCATTACGGCAACCAAGTCGGTTTCTATGGTTGTGTTTTCCGGGACCTGGAAGACGTTCGGAGCGAAGGTAATCTTCCGTTCGGATGGCTTGGCGGACACGAATTGGCTTTCCTCGGGATATTTCTCGGCTACGTGCTTCTCGAAAATCTCAAAGGCATCCTCGTCCTGTTCTGCAATCTTCTTGATCATCGTGAGTGCATTTCCTGCGTAATCTTCGTCGCCCCAAGCGAGACTACGCAATAGGCGCGGGTGCTTAGAAATTTGGTCAGAAAAGCCCGTAAGAAGACCGACTTCCTCCCAATCCCCAGCATTGAAATCCGCGACGACCTTCTCTCGTAGCGCGAGAATTCTCTTTCCAAGCCCGAAATCAACCATTGGCGGCAACCTATGTGTAACGCATATTAACGCATCAATTATGCCGCCCGAATCCGCCATCCGACAACGAAAGTGCCTCAGCCGGGTACGTATAACCATAGCGTTATACACATCTCGCTGCGGCAGCCGCCCGCGCCAGCAAGCCGTTTACATTCAATGACTTGAAAGCCGTGCTTGTAAACTTTGGCCGGATCGCGTCTACTCTCGTAATTTGGGCGGACGCGGTGACGAAGGCGGCACAGCAGTGGATCGAGCAGGAATTTGCGGGGCTGGACCTTGGCGACGCCCGCCTGGACAGGAGGGCAAAGAAATTGATGGAACGACTTGCGGCCAATCCGACGGCCAGTATCCCCCAGGCGTGCGATAGCTGGAGCGAGACGTGCGCAGCGTACCGTTTTTTGCGCAATACGGATGTGGCCTGGGAAGCCATCCTGGAGCGAATGGCACTTACTTAAGCCCGTGGAGCGTGCCCATATTTTTGGACGCGCTCACGTGCGATGTGACGAGGCTCTTTCAGCCATGGGTAGGACTTCGGTCTTCGTTTGCGCATTCGTGGTTCGATGCGACCGGGGCGACTCCCAACGCAAGACTGC
>NZ_CADFGP010000055.1 GCF_902833905.1 Paraburkholderia tuberum STM678
CAACTGGAAATTGAAGGATGAAGTCTGGCTCAATCCGGAGCGCATGCAACCGGAAGAACTAAAGCAGTGCGCATGAGGTGACGCGACAAGTACGTTGACAACCGCCGATCTCGATGTCCGAGGGCCGCATGAGCGTCATATGAGCCTTGCACAAGGGCTTTTCTCAGGAAGCCGTCGGACCGGCCAAATACCTGCCTTAATCAGTCACGAACGGCACCAGCAAGCTCGCGCAATCTAAATTCAAACCGAGCGCGAGAACCTTTTTCGAGCGCTGCAATCGTTATATAGATGGCCAAGAAACGTGGAGCGAGGAGTGACGAATTCAAACGGTTCCTTGGAACGGCCTATTCGCATGGTCGCGTTTATAGACTATGAACATACCTCTGGTGGGGGTTATCAGCAGGCGAAGAATGCTGCCTTGCTGCTAAAGAGTCTTCCGCCGGAACTTTGCGCGGTTGAGTTTGTGACGACGCGGCGATCCACCATCGATGATCTGCGACGCAGCGGCATTGAGCCTATTTTTTTCCCGGTGCCCCGCTTGCGCGGACTGGCGGCGAGACTCGGTTCAATATATAGCCGCGGAGGCCCGCGCGCGTTTCTGCGGAAACCGGGCAAGATGGCTTCGGTGGACCGCTTGCTTTCGGTGATGCGCGCGGACATTGCGTACTTCACAACGCCGTCCAACCTCGCACTGGCGATTGATCGATTCAACTACCTGTTCACCGTTTGGGATCTGTCCCACCGCGACGACGTCGAGTTTCCCGAAGTCCGGATCAAGCACGAATTCGAGCGTCGCGAATTTCTGTACGGATCTGCCTTGAAGAAGGCCTGCGGCATCTTCGTCGATTCGCAGGCCGGCCGCGAGAAGGTTGTCAGGCGATATGGAGTAGACAGCGAACGCGTGCATTTGATGCCATTCTCGCCAGCCCGCGCGACAGTGCTTTCCGAGGAGGCGTACGTGGAGCACTTCGTCGATGTCAAGACGAAGTACAAAATTCCGCGCGATCTGAAATACGTCTACTATCCCGCGCAGTTCTGGTCGCACAAGAACCATGTGTTTCTGTTGAAGGGACTGCACGCGCTGGAGTCCCGCTATGGCATCCATGTAGGTGCGGTCTTCACAGGAAGCGATTTCGGCAACATGAGATACGTGCGTTCGGTCGCCGCCGATCTCGGTCTGGGCGAGCGTGTGTTCTTTCTCGGTTTCGTTCCGGACGGCGACGTGCCTTACTTGTATCGCGAGTCGATCGCGTTAGTGATGCCCACATATTTCGGCCCGACCAATCTGCCGCCACTCGAGGCGTTCAGTCTGGGCGTACCGGTCCTTTACCCGGACCTCGAGGCGCTGCGCGAGCAAGTCGGCGACGCGGGACTGCTGGTCGATCTGGCTCGGCCCGACAGCATGGCGGAGGCGCTTTTCAGTCTGATCGACCAGCCTGCATTGCGCCAGTTGATGATCGAGCGCGGCACGCGGCGTCTTGCGAGCAACGATGACGCAGCCCGCTTGTCGACGCTAGCGCGGGTGCTCGAACGATATCGCACCCGTGCGGTGTGTTGGGGAGAGGAAGTCTGGATGAATTAGAGTACGGTAAGGTCATAGACGAGACGGGCAAGATCCGCGATTGCAGTGTCCCCGTCCGTATCCGATATTGAACACGCCTTCGGCCCCGTCGGCGTCGAGCAAGGCCAGTGCGGCGGACTCGGGGTCGTCGACGTGCAGGAACTCCCGCTTCGGAGAGCCGGAGCTCCAGACGGAAATCGACTGAACCCCGTTGAGCTTTGCCTCGTGTGCCGTACCTTTATGGGCTGCGGGCAACACTTTGGATAAGTGCATGATGAACCAAAGAAGAGCAGATCAGGTGGTGCGTGTGAGACCACCTTGTACCGCGAGACTCGCTTCAGCCAACGTCATGGCATATTCGGTCAACCCGTCTAGTGACCCTGGAACTGCTCCTATGCTTGCAGACGCGTGAGGTCGTTCTCTCTTCATCAAGCAGGGCCCCTAGGTGGGAGAGCAGGAGAAAGTGCGCTTCACGGCGAACCGATAACCGATGAATCGGATTGGCGATGCCGGGAAGTACGTGTTCGACGCAAGAGCAGAGGGGTGGATGATGGAAGACGCGGTGAGTTCTGAAGACGCAATGGCAGCGGCGATCGCAGAAGCGTCGCTCGGGCACGCCTGTCGGCGCATCGTCCCGGTCATTCTCGCAGGCGGATCGGGCACGCGCCTCTGGCCGATGTCGCGTGAGCAGTTTCCAAAGCAGTTGATCGATGTGGTCGGACGGGATTCATTGCTGCAGGCTACCGTCACACGGATGGAGGGTTTCGTCGGCGGCTTCGACGTCGACACTCAGCCGATTATCGTGTGTGGGGAGGAACACCGGTTCCAGACAGAAGAGCAGGTGCGGGCGTGCGGCGTCTGCGCGAAGATTATCGTCGAGCCTGCGCGGCGCGATACGGCGCCGGCGCTCACGCTCGCGGCGCTCGCAGCCGTTAATCAGGATGACGACGCGATCATGGTGGTGATGCCGTCTGACCATTCCATCTCAGACATTCCGGCGCTGCATCGTGCGATCGCAATTGCCGCTGAATATGCCGAACACTCCATGATCGTGACGCTCGGCGTTGCGCCCACACGGCCGGATACCGGCTTTGGCTACATCCGAATCGGCGACGCCCTCGAAAACGGCGCACATCTGATCGACCGCTTCGTCGAAAAGCCCACGACCGAACTCGCCGCGCAGTACGTCGCTGCAGGCACCTACTGGTGGAACAGCGGCATCTTCATCGTGCGAGCGGGCGTGTGGCTCGAAGCGCTAGCCAAGCTCAACGGCGACATGCATGCGGCCTGCACCGCGGCGTTCGCGGAAGGCAAGGCGGACGACAACTTCATTCGTCCTTGCCCGTTTCAGTTCGGCCGTGTGCCAGCGGATTCCATCGACTATGCGGTAATGGAGCACATTGGCGCGGCCGGCTCGCCTTGCAAAGGCGTGGTCGTGCCATTGGCGGCGGGATGGTCGGACCTTGGATCCTGGGATGCCGTGTGGGAAGCGATGGAGAAGGACGGGCTCGGCAACGTCGCGAGCGGGCGTGTCGTTTTCGAAGGCGCGACCTCGAGCTATGTGCGCGCCGAGGGCGGGCGGCTGGTTGCATGCGTTGGCACCTCCAACGTAGTCGTCGTCGACACGGACGACGCCGTGCTCGTCGCCGACCGCTCACACGCGCAGGACATCAAGACGCTGGTGGCGCGCTTTCGCGAGCAGCGCGCGCCTGAAGCCGAGACGCACCGGAAGGTGCGCCGTCCGTGGGGCTTCTACGATGCGATCGAGCGCGGCGAGCGGTTTCAGGTGAAGCGCATCGTGGTTGCGCCAGGCGCTCGCCTGTCATTGCAGATGCACCACCATCGCGCCGAGCACTGGGTCGTCGTGCGCGGCACCGCGCTCGTGACACGGGGCGAGGACCAGTTTCTTCTTTCAGAAAATCAATCGACCTTCATTCCGCTCGGCGTGCAGCATCGGTTGGAGAATCCCGGCAAAGTGCAGCTCGAAATCATCGAGGTTCAATCGGGCAGTTATCTCGGCGAGGACGATATTGTGCGCCTGGACGACTGCTACGGCCGAATTTGACCCTCGGTTGATGCGCACGTGAGACACCAACGTCTCGCCAACTTCTATCCGCCGGTGTCATGCCGGCCTCATCCTTTATGCGCGCTGCGCCGGACACTGCGATCCGGGAGATGTGCCCCATCTGATTATCGGTTACGTTCAGCAACCGTCGGCCCTCCGGGCACATCACACTCCAACCTCGCGAATGTCGAACTGCGTGCCATCCGGCTGGTTTCGGCTTCAGCCCTGAATCAGCGGGAGCCTGAGCAAAGCGTCGACCTTTCTGACGACGCTCCCGGCGTTGGCCAGCGCCTTTGAGGCCGATTTCACCGACGTGCCGTACCCGGCGGCCGTCCAGTTTCCCCTTGATGCCCAAGCGCACGCGACAGATTGCCCACCTCGCGCTTGAGCAACTCCGCGAACTGCGCGACGCGCTCATCGGTTACGCGCACGCTCGGCCCGAAGATGCACACCGAACCTGCCACCTGGTTCGCGCCGTTGAAGAACGGCGCGGCTACCGCGACTGCGCCGGCGATCAGCTCGTGATGGCTGGTACCGAAGCCTCGTGCGCGGACCGCGTCGAGATCGGCGGCTAGCGCCGCGACGTCCTGATCCGGATCGGTCAGATAGCGCCGCAGATCGTCCTCCGACAGCGGCATCTGCGAAAGAATCGTGCGGCCGCTCGCGCCGAGCACGAGCTTCTCGCGATAGCCGACCCCGCGCCGGAAACTCAGCGGCTGCGGACTTTCCAGTTCGGCCACGCAGATCCGGTACGTCCCCTCCGGCACGAACAACGCGACCGTCTCCGATGTCGCTTCCCAAAGCGCGCGCAGCATCGGCTGCGCGAGCTGCGCGATCGTATTGTTCGCCATCCACGCGTGCGCGAGTTGCGCGACCGAACTGCCGAGCCTGAAGCGTTGCGGCTCGCCCGACGAGGCGAGAAAGCCGTTCTGTTCGAGCGTATTCAGCAGGCGGTACAGCGTCGGTCGGCTCAGGTCCACGCGGGTCAGCAGCTCCGCGACGGTCAATTCTTTGTCCCCGGGTCGGAACGCCAGAAGAATTTCTAGCGCCCGTTCGACTGCCCGCACATTTTCGTGCGGCTTTTTTTCTTCCATTTGAAATTTCCTTTCTGCGGCGGTCCGCGTCGATTGCACATTGTAGTGAAAGTCCCTAGCCGCAAGAACTTGACGTCGATCAATCTGTCCGTACAATGAGACTACATTCTCATACAACGGACAACAGGATTCGGAGGAATGATGGACAAGAACATGTCGGAAACTCTGGTTCGCACTGGCCCAGGCACGGCGATGGGCAATCTGATGCGCCGCTACTGGGTGCCGGTGCTCCTCGCCAGCGAAATCGCAGAGCCTGATTGCCCGCCGGTTCGCGTGCAGATCCTCGGCGAAAAGCTGCTCGCTTTTCGCGATTCCGACGGCCAGCCGGCGCTGATCGACGAGTTCTGCTCGCACCGCGGCGTGTCGCTGTACTTCGGCCGCAATGAAGAGAACGGCATCCGCTGCTCGTATCACGGTCTGAAATTCGACCGCAACGGCAACTGCGTGGAAGTGCCGTCCGCGCCGCAGGCGTGCAAGCACATGGGCATCACCGCGTATCCGTGCATCGAACGCGCGGGCATCGTGTGGGCGTACATGGGGCCGAAGGACCGCCAGCCGGCGCCGCCGGATCTCGAGTGGTGCAATCTGCCGGAGAGCCACGTGTTCGTCTCGAAGCGGCTGCAGGAATCGAACTACCTGCAGGCGATGGAAGGCGGCATCGACACGAGTCACGTGTCGTATGTACACCGCTACGAAGTCGACGAGGACCCGATGCACCAGGGCACGAAGGCACTCGACTACATCAAGGCGGACGGCAACGTGATCTTCGAGATCGAGAAGCAGCCGTTCGGCCTCACGCTGTTCGGCCGCCGCAACGGCGAGCCGGATTCGTACTACTGGCGCGTCACGCAGTGGCTGTTCCCGTGGTACACGCTGATCCCGCCGTTCGGCGATCACTCGCTCGCGGGCCACGTATGGGTGCCGATCGACGATCACACCTGCTGGGCGTGGAGCATCAACTTCCGCCCGGACCGTCCGCTCGACGAGCAGGAACTGGCCGACCTGAACGCCGGCAAGGGCATTCATTGTGAGTACGAGGAGGGTGGCACGTTCCGGCCGAAAGCGAACAAGGACAACGACTACCTGATCGACCGCCAGGCTCAGAAGGAAAAGCGCGCGTACTCGGGCGTGTTCGGCTTCGCGATGCAGGACGCGTCGCTGCAGGAAAGCATGGGTCCGATCCAGGATCACAGCAAGGAAAAGCTGCTGCCGACCGACCGCGCGATCGTGATGGCGCGCCGCATGATGTACGAGGCGGCAACGGCGCTGGTGCCCGACACCGATCCGCCCGCGATCGACGCCGACCAGCAGCGCGTACGTGCTGCCGGCGTGCTGCTGCCGCGCGATCAGAAGCCTCAGGAATGGGCGGTGATCCATCTGCACGACGGCAAGGACCAGCCGATCTACTCGATCTGATGCACGGCGGAGCCGGACTTCGGTCCGGCTGCGCGTGTCGTCTGGTCCGACTGGACCTTCTGCCCATTCCGCAAAAGGAGGCCGGCTGCGCGCCGGCATGCAATGCAGCAACGTAAAAGACTCGAGGACAAGGTCGCGCTGATCACCGGCGGCGGAGGCGGCATCGGTGCCGCGACCGCGCGCGTGTTCTGCGCGGAGGGCGCCGCGGTGGTGCTCGTCGATGCGAACCCGGAGGCGCTCACGCGCGTCGCCGACGAACTGAAGGCGGCTGATCCGTCCGCGCGTGTCGAGACGTTCGCGGCCGACGTGTCTCACGACGCCGATGCGGTGCGCGCGGCGCAACTCGCCGCCGATTCGTTCGGCCGGCTCGACGTGCTGGTGAACAACGCGGCGATGCGCAACTACAGCGCGCTCGCCGACGCGACGCCGGCCGAGTGGCAGGCGATGGTGTCGGTCAATCTGGTCGGCACATCCAACTATTGCAGGGCAGCGCTGCCGTTCCTGCGTCGCGCGGGCCGCGCGAGCATCGTCAACGTGTCGTCGTGCTACGCGGTGACCGGCCGCAAGGGCATGGGCCTGTACGACGCGACCAAGGCCGGCATGCTCGCGATGACCCGCACGCTCGCGTTCGAGGAGACCGCGAACGGCGTGCGCGTGAACGCGGTGTGCCCGGGTTCGACGCTGACCGAATTCCACATGAACCGGGCCATTGCATCGGGTAAAAGCGTCGAAGTGCTGAAGACGCAACGCCAGGACACGTCGTTGATCGGCCGTTGGGCGTCGCCCGAAGAGATCGCATGGCCGATCCTGTGGTTCGCGAGCGACGAGGCTTCGTACATAACCGGCACGACGCTGATGGTCGACGGCGGCCTGTCGGCGATGTGAGCGGAGGAGGTGGCATGAACATGACCGATTCCACGCTGATGGTGCGTGTCGCCGCACGACGCGACGAAGCCGACGGGATTGCCGGCTTCGAGTTCGTCGACATCGACGGCCGCGACCTGCCGCCGTTCGAGGCGGGCGCGCACATCGACGTCTACGTGCCCGGTGGGCCGGTGCGGCAGTACTCGCTGTGCAACGCGTCTCGCGAGCGTCACCGGTATCAGATCGCGGTGTTGCGCGCCGCCGATTCGCGCGGCGGATCGCAGCGCATGCACGACGCGGTGAGCGAAGGCGACGCGATTCGTATCGGCGTGCCACGCAATCACTTTCCGCTCGCCCGGCATGACGCGAAGCCGCTATTGCTCGCGGGCGGCATTGGCGTGACGCCGATTCTCTGCATGGCGGAGCAGCTGGCGGCAATGGGCGCGGCGTTCGAAATGCGTTACTGCGCGCGCTCGAAGAGCCGTGCGGCGTTCGTCGAGCGAATCGCCGCGTCGTCGTGGGCGGACAACGTGCAATACCACTTCGACGACGCGCACGGCATGCTCGATCTGAATGCACTGCTGACGGACGCCGGCGCGGACCGGCATCTATATGTGTGCGGTCCGCAGGGCTTCATGAACGCGGTGCTCGACACGGCCCGCTCGCTCGGCTGGCGTGACGAGCGTCTGCATTACGAATACTTCGCGGCGGCGCAGCCGTCGGGTGATGGCGCGTCGTTCGACGTGCGGCTCGCGCGCTCGGACCGCGTCGTGTCGATTGCGGCCGATTGCACGGTCACCCAGGCGCTCGCGGCGGCGGGCGTCGACGTGCCGGTGTCGTGCGAGCAGGGCATTTGCGGCACCTGCGTCACGCGGGTGCTCGAAGGCGAACCTGACCACCGCGACCTGTTCCTGTCGCCAGAAGAGCAGGCCCGCAACGATCAGTTCCTGCCGTGCTGTTCACGCGCGAAGTCGAGGGTGCTCGTGCTCGATCTGTAACCGTAATCGCCGGCCCGGCCGCCAGGCGCGGTCGGCGCCATCCATCAGAAAGAAAACGGGCGGCCGATGGCACGCCCGGCATCGGAGGAGTCATGGAGAAGAATCTGGCGTCGTCGGAGGGTATGCCCGCGAGCGTCTGGACCGGGAACGATGCGAGGGCGGCGAGTAGCGCCGACACGAGCCCGTATCGCTGGGTCGCGCTGTTCATCGTCTGGGCCGCGTTTCTGCTCAGCTATGTGGTCCGCGTCGCGTGGAGTACGGTGGCCGCGCCGGTCGGCGCGTCGCTCGGCATTGGCGTGTCGATGCTCGGTGCGTTCGTGACCGCGTTTTACGCGGGCTATGTGATCGCGAACGTGGTTGGCGGCATGCTGACCGATCTGCTCGGCGGTCGCGCGATGCTCACGCTTGCGCTGCTGCCGCTCGGCGTGCTCACGTTCACGTTCGGCTATACGCATTCGCTCGCATTCGGCATCGTGATTCAGGCCGCGATGGGTTTCGCGGCGGGCGCCGACTACTCGGCCGGCATGAAGATCATTCCCGCATGGTTCACGCGCGACCGTGGCCGCGCAATGGGCCTCTACACGACCGCGACGTCGCTCGCCGTCGTGATCGCGAATGCGGTCGTGCCGTCGTTTTCCGCGCGGCACGGCTGGTCGAACGCATTCCATATGCTCGGCATCGTCACGTTTGCGTGGGGCATCGTCACGGTGCTGCTGCTGAAGAACCGGCCTTCGAACGAAGCGAAGCCCGCGCGCAACAGCCTCCAGGAAATGCTTGGCCTGTTGCGCAACCGTAACCTGATTGCGCTGTCGATCGCGGGATGCGGCGGGTTGTGGGCGACCGTCGGCTTCGGTGCATGGGGCAACGCACTGATGACGCGCCAATACGGCATTGCGCCGATCGTCGCCGGATCGATCGTCGCCTCGTTCGGCATTGGCGCGGTGATCGCGAAGCCGACGCTCGGCTGGATCTCCGACCTGCCTGGTGTGTCGCGGCGGATGATGTCGATCGGCTGCCTGATCGCCTTCGCGATCGCGCTGCTGGTGTTCGGCTACTGCTCGACGGTGCATCAGTTCTATCTGGTCGCGCCGATTCTCGGTGCGTTCTCGTTCGGCTATCTGCCGGTGCTGATGGCTCAGGTCAGCGACGCATCGGGCAAGCGTCTCGCGGGCGCGAGCGCCGGCTGGACCAATGCTATCTGGCAGTCCGGCAGCGCGGTGTCGCCGATGGTGGTCGGCTCGCTGTATGGCGCGAGCCATTCGTTCATGCTCGCGCTCCTCACACTCGCGATCGGACCCGCTATCGCGGTCATCGCGATGTTCTTCGTCAACCCGCATATCGCACGCGAATGACTGATTCTCCGGTAGCCGACGCGGCCCCGCGCCGGCTACCGCGACGACAGAGGTCGAACGATAACTAATCCGCATCACAAAACAACTCACTTTCCAGCAGGAGACACATGGTGAAGCACAAGCCTCTCGCCAGGCCGTCGAAGGTCCTTTTTGCATGTGGTATTGGTATCGGCATCAGCGGCGCGGCGCATGCGCAGTCGTCGGTCACGCTCTATGGCATCGTCGACTCGGGGGTGACCTACGTGACTCACGCTGTCACGTCGCAGGGATCGTCGGGCACGCAGGTCGCTCTCGGCACCGGCAACCGGCTGAATTCGCGTTGGGGTTTCACGGGCAAGGAAGATCTCGGCGGCGGACTGCGGGCGATTTTCACGCTCGAATCGGGCATGTCGATGAATACCGGTGCCCTGCAGCAAGGAGGGCGGCTGTTCGGCCGGCAGGCGTTCGTCGGACTCGAATCGGACCGCTACGGCGCGATGATGCTCGGCCGGCAGATGACGCCGATGTATCGCTACTTCCTCGCGCTCGACCCGCTCGGTTATTCGAGTTACGGCCTTTCCGCGCAGGACGCGCAGTTCGTCGGTCGCGCGGATAACGCGGTGTCGTATCTCGGCCATGTGGGACCATTCGAGCTGAATGCGCTCTACAGCCTTGGCTATGACGCAGTCACCTACAACGTGCCGGTGGCTGGCTCGTTCCGCGTCGGCAAGCAGTACGACATCGGCGGACGCTATGTGCAGGGGCCGCTGAATCTGACGTTCGTGTACGAGCAGCGGCAAGGCTCGGCCATTGCGTCATCGGGCGACAGCGAGCGCCGCTACGTGGCCGGCGGTTCGTATCAGATCGGCAAGGCGACGCTGTACGGCGGCTACGAATTGCTGCTGAACGACGTCCGGTCGACGCTCGCCGCATCGCCGCCGCAGTCGATGGCGTTCGCGGGCGTGCGCTACAGGGTGACACCGGCGCTGGACCTCGCAGCCGCGACTTACTACCACGCGTATCGCCAGGTCGACGCGCACGCAGTGAGCACCGGTGTCAACGCGGACTACTGGCTGTCGAAGCGCACGGCGCTGTACACCGACATCACGTATGTGATCAACAGCTCGAAGGCCGCGCTGAGTGCGACGGGGTGGGCGACTTCGGTCGCGACGACCACCGTGAAGACCGGCGCGAACCAGCTCGCTGTTGCGCTCGGCGTGCTGCACAAGTTCTGACTTGACGCTGCAAAGAGGGCGACCGAGGCCGCCCTCTCAATCGCTCAGTGCGTCGCGATGATCGCGCCGCCCTTTCGCCGACGCGTAATACCGCTGCAAGGCGTCGGTCGAGCGCGCGCCCAACGCGCGGATCTGGGCGTGCCAGTCGGTTTCCACTGGCCACTCACCGGCGATCACGCGCGGATAGATCTGCCGTGCGTAGCGATGCAGTGCCTTCGCGCCGATGTTGCCGCTGACGCCAAGCAACGCATGCAGGCTCGCGTGCGTCGCCTTGATATCGACGGCCGCGCTGTTGCCTGCGAGGCGCACGACGAGCGAGCGAATCTGTTCGATGCCGTTCAGGAACGATTCGTCAAGCAGATCGAGCGAGACCAGTTCCTTGAGGTGCGCTTCGTCGAGCAGGCTTTCTTCAGCGATGGTGGCGGCCGCGGGCACGTTCGCAGTGGGGGGCAACGCCACCGGCGTCGCCGCAAAATCCGTTTGCGCGGCTCCGCCCGCGGTTTCCGTGATTCGTTGCGGAGCGTCCGCAACCAGCGCGCCGCGTGTGCCGAACTGCCGCGCGAGACATGCGTACAGCGAGCCGGCCTGCACCGGCTTGATCAACACCTCGTTCATCCCGGCGGCAACGCAGGCCTGCACCGCCTCGGCATCGGTGTGACTGGTCAGCGCAATGATAGGCAGCGTCGCGTAGGCATCGGTGCGCGCGCGAATCGACTTCGTCGTCTCGATGCCGTTCATGCCCGGCATGTTCACGTCCATCAGGATCGCGTCGATGAAGCCGTCTTCGTGCAGTTTAGTCAGCACCGCCTGACCGTGGTCGGCCTCGACGACGCTCGCGCCGCAGCGCTCCAGATACGCCTTCGCGACAAGCCGGCTGTAGGTGTCGTCGTCGGCGATCACAAAGGTTCTGCCGGCGAAGACATCGGGCAGTTCGCCCGGCTGATGATGCGCACCGTTGTCGAAGAGGGTCTGCAACGCGGTGAGCAGCTCCTGCACACTCGACGTCTTGCTGATGATCTCGTCCATGCCGGCGCGCCGCGCGCGCAGTCGCACCGCGATGCCCGGTTCGGCGGTATAGGCGGCGATCAGCACGTTGCGGTTCGGGCAGTCTCTGTCGGCGCGGAGGCGCTCGGTCGTCGTGTAGCCGTCCATCGCGGGCATGCTGATGTCCATCAACACGAGGTCGTAGAGCGGCGCGCGCCGCAACGTGGCGAGCGCAAGCTCGCCGCCCGACGCCTCGCTGACATAGGCGCCGGCCTGCGTCAGCACGCGGCGGGTGCGGGCGCGCAGCGTGTCGTCGTCGTCGACGACGAGCACGCGCTTGCCCTTGAACGCCGGCATCGCCCGTTCGAACAGGCGCCGCTCGTGCTCCTCGACCTCGTCGGCCGCTACCGGTGGAAAGCGCAGCGTGAACGCGGTGAACTTGCCGAGTCCCGATTCGCAGTCGATGCTGCCGCCGAACGCGCGCATCGCGCGCTGGCAGTACGCGAGCCCGAGCCCGGTGCCGCCCGAGTTGCCGGCCGTGCGAAACGGCTCGAACAGATGCTGCAGGATCTCCGGCGCGATGCCGGGGCCGGTGTCGCGTACGATCACCGAGTCGCGGTCGACGGTCAATGTGAGCGTCGCCTGCGGATACGCGACGATGTGATGCAGCGCGTTCTTGATCAGGTTGAACAACGTGAACAGATAGACCGTCTCGTCGACCTTGAACACGAAGTCGCGCCTGACGACGACGCTCACCTTCGCGCGTTCCTTGTCGTTGTCGAAGCCGTATTCGGCGAGCGCCTTGCGCGTGGTCGCGCCAGCATGGAGGTAGCTGAGACTATCCGGGCGGATCGATTTCGCGGCGACTTCGTCAAGCGTCATCGCGATGATGCGCAGGCCGCGCTCGATCGACAATTGCCCCTGCGCGAGGTGGTTGTACATCAGCGAGGCCGTGCCGTCGGTCAGCGTCGGCGCCGCGCCCGCTTCGGTCGCCGCGGGCAGCGCTTCCTCGACGCGGTCGAGCACGTGCCGCAACTGGCTCAGCGGATTGCGCATCTCGTGCGCGATGGACCCCGCGAGCGCCTGCAACGCGCGGTTCTTTTCGACGAAGATGCGTCCCTTGCTGATCGCATGACTGAACGCCATGCTGCACAGCACGACCACCGGCAGCAACGCGAGGTTGGACTTGTCCTGCGCGCTGAGAACGACCGGCGTCGGCGCGCTCAACACGCCGGCGAGCCCGCCGGAAAACACGCCAATACCGATGCACGTTATCAGCAGCAGGGGGTTGTCGATACACAGCGCCAGAATGAAGATCATCATGACCTCGGTCATCATCCACATCGTGGAGAAACCGTTTCTGACGGTCAGGAACGTGCAGACGAACGGCAGCACGTAAATCAGACAGCAATGCCAGTAGATCAGCAGCGCAGGATTGTAGCGCCTCGGCCAGCGCGCCTGGAACAGCAGGGGAACGCAGACGGCCGCCGCGCTGAGCCGCAGCAGCAGGTTGTCGTAAGGCTGCGGAAGGATGTAGGTCCAGACGACGTAATAGATGGGGTGACACAGGAGGCCGAGTGCGCCTCCCCATCGAATTGCGAACCTGCTTCGTTCCAGCATATCCCGCATGCTTTCGCGCGGTATCGCCATCAGGCCTCCGAGTTCATTAGGAACCCATCATTTCATGCGTATTGAATTGCTGTGATTCGACGACTTCGGCGAGCGAGTCGCCGTTCTTGCCGTGAAACGGTCCGACCGAAAAGCCATACTTCTTCAGCAGACCATGAGTATAAGAGACCGACCACACGGGCGGGCTGCCAATGATGAAATCGGAGGCGATACCTTCCTGCCATGCCGAATAGCCTTCGGCGAAGCAGGTATAGCAGTCGCGGGTGGATGGCAGCCTGAACGGGAACGCGGTGTCGAGTCCGGCGGGCCCGCGCGCGAAGCATTCAATATAGAGCGTATGACCGCGAGAAGCGAGTTCCGCTGCGACGCTTGCCGCGCGCGGATGCGAGTCGTCGATCCAGAATTGCGCGCGTTTGAGATCGGCGGCGCTCAGGTAAGGCACGCTCGTGCTGCTCGCGAGAATCGCGCCGTCGAAGTCCGGCAGCGGCGTGTCCGGGCTGAACGTATGCACCGAGACTTTCGATTTGCCAAGCAGGTCCGACGCGAGCAGCTCGTTCGCCTGATCGATCAGCAGGTTGATCTTGTCGGGCAGATCGATCAGCACCAGCTCCTTCGGCGCATCCTTGTAGAGCAGATACTTCGCGACCGTCGTGCCGAGCCGGCCGGCCGCGCCGAACAGCGCGAGCTTCGTGTTGCCGAGCTCGAGGTCGAGCTGTTCGCAGCAATGCATCGCCCAGTCCTTCAGCATCGCCGCGGTCGCCGCGTGGCCCGTCGTGATGTGAGGCGGCTTGACCGGCCGGGGCAGCGCGCCGTAGTTGCACGCGTAGGGCGTCGACGCGCCCATCGCGACCATGTTCAAGCCCGCCTTTCGGGCGAGCTCGAGCGCCGGAAAGAATTGCGTCTCGCGAAAGCGCTTGATGCCGCGCGGGCTGCCGAGCCACATTTCGAGCGGCACCGGGCAGGCGATATTCGCGCCTATCACCTGCGCGCCCGAATAGATCGGCGATGCGATGAAAGGCCTGGTTTTCCACAACTCCTCTTCGAACGATTCGCTTCGTTCGCGAACGTTGTGAAAAGAAAATGAAAGGGTTTCCCAATCGGTCGCGTGGAACAGAAAGCCGACTCCCCCCTGACGGGCCGGCAGGCTATCCCGGATCTGTTCCGGGTGAATTTCGTGCTTGAGCGCAAGCGGTGCACTATTCCGATGCAAAAGAAGTCCGGTTGGCTCGTTTGAAACAGGCGACACGTCTTTAAGGAGAGCGGTTTTCATTGGTTTTTCCGTGGTTTTGATTAGACGCTGGAAAAGTCAGCGCGCGGCGTGGCCAGCCGGTTGGACCGGCGACCCTTCAACTCTAGAGAAATCCACACCGATATGCCCGTCTGTTCGTGCACACAGCATTCACGAGCGGTCCATGACGGGTTGCCCGCCGGGTGGAGGTCGGCTTTGGGCAAACTTTTGAAAGGATTACGGCGGAAGTTTCGATGTATTAGGGCGCGTCGTGGGCCGTCATCGAATGGAAAAGGGCCGCTCGGCGGCCCTTTGCTTGCATGCCGGGCGAATTCCGGATTAGCGTGTGATGCTATAGCCGATTCGCGCAATCCAGCGATGCTGGTTGTAGTCGAGAATGTCCTCGCCATAACCGCTGAAGAAGCCGAGCCACAGATAACCGCCCCAGCGGCTATTGATCAGCTTCGCCAATGGATAGGTGAACTGCGTATCGACGCTGCCTTTGCCGCCTTGCGTTCCTTTGCGCAGCGTCGTGTCCAATTGCGCGCCGTCGGGGCTGCCGTAGATGAACCGCAGGTCCACGTAGCCGCGGTAGTCGGCGATGTCATGGTTCTCGCCGGCGATGTGCGTATAGTAATAAATCTTCGGCTGGATGGTCAGATGGTAGCTGTGGATGTCGCCGAAATCCCAGATCGGCTTGAGGAACACATAGTCGACGCCGCGCGATTCCGGACCGTCGCGTCCATTCGATTCGTGTTCGTAGCCGGCCATCACGCCCATTCTGCTCCACCACGTGCTCTTCCAGCCGGTGTCTTCGAGGTAATAAAAGAGTGCCGGCATATAGCTGGTGTCGCGGAACGGCGCCGAGTACTTCTTGAGATCCCACAGCGAGGTTTGCGTATAGGCGAAGTACAGGTTGTCCGCGAAACCACGCGAGCGCGGGTCGTCCGGAACGACGAGGCGGAACTTGAAGCTGAGCTGGAATTTCGCGAGGGACTCGCTACCGCCGCCATCGGCGAAATACATCGGTTCGAAGGCGGAGAAGCGGCTCAGGAAAGTGTTGATTTGCGGCACGGGCGCATCCGGTCGTGATGGCGCGGGCGACGACGCGATCAGGCTCGTCGACGACGGTGCGCCGCTCGCGGTGGCCGCCGCCGTTGCTCCATTGGCGCTCCCGGCCGACGCGAGCGCCGCGTCCTTGCCGGAGCGCGGCGGACGCGTCAGCAGCACGTACGATGGCGACACGTCGAGATCCGGCACGTCGATCTGCATCGCGCCGCGCGCCCATTCGGGCCACGTGCCGGTATAGCGCACTGCCTTCAGTTCGCCGGCGGCGAGCTTCAGATGCGCGGGTGCGCCGCTTTCGCGCGTGAGCGCGAGCCGATGCGGTACCACGTCGGTATTGCTGATCGCGATATTCAATTGCGCCGGCACGTCGACTTCGGTGCCACCGGGTTGATCGCCGGCATAGACGATCGTCACTTCGAGTGGACTGCTCGATAGCGCTTCGCGCGGCGGACGCAATACGGAAACGCCGGCGACGCTATACGCGGAGTAGCTGCCGAGCACCAGCGCAGTCATGCAAAGCGATAACCAGGGGAGAAGCCTGGAAAGCGAGCTGGAAACCGAGCCGGAAAGCGGACTTGAAGATAATCGGGAAACACGCGAGCGGTGGCTGCGAACGGCGGACTGGCGGTCTTTCTTCACGCGAGACATCGATCGATTCCGCACACGAAGCTCCTGGTGGTCTACGAGTTCAGGTCGCAAAGAGACGATAGCGTTAATGCGTGCAATTGGGTAGAAAATCGCGGCCGCCGTGTTTCAGTGCGGAAATGGCGACGCATGCCGGTTCCCGCTATCTGGCATTCTGCTCATTCTGCCAGTGCGATTACGGATTGCGTGAGTGGAAAAATGAATTAGGAGCGCTATCGGTGCAAATAGCGGGGGGAAGTGGGGATAATGCCGGTGTGTCGTTGCATTTGCGCAACGAAGGCTTAAATGTCAAATCGATTGTCATTCGCGACCCGGTGTATCCCCGCGGTCACCTCAGTCATTTCCGTTATGGCAATTGCGCGTCAATTGGCGATTCGCTTTCGTGACAATTCGTTGCGCGGCCAATGCGGCGACTGAATGCTTTCTTCAATAGGCGAATTTCCGGTATTGCTCCGGCGCGCTTGCATTGTCGAGTTCGCTCACGCGCGGCATATGGTGCAGCAGGCGTTTCGCCCGTGGCGCCAATTGCTGATAGACGGCGCCGGGTACGTCGATGTGGACTTCCGAAGCGGCCCACGGTTGTCTCTGGGGATGCCTGAGATGCCTGAGATGCCTGAGATGCCTGAGATGCCTGAGATGCCTGAGATGCCTGAGATGCCTGAGATGCCTGAGATGCCTGAGATGCCTGAAGTTGCCTGGATGTGCCTGGATGTGCAGCTCATTGCCTCGGCGAGACCAGCAGCGACACCGGCACGCCGTGACAATCGACCTCCGCGAGAACCGTCGCGCCGAGCTCGGCGCCCGACTTGGTGGGCGCGTCGAACGGGCTCGCGCCGTGATCGATGCGCAGAATGTTCAGCGGCCAGGACGGCCGCGTCAGCCGCTCGTGCGCGAACGCGCCGACCCAAAGCGGCGCCGCGGAGGTGCCGTTGTCGACCGCGAAGCCGCTCGGCCAGAAGCGAAGCACGTAGCGTTCCTCGCGCGAATTGCCCGGTCGCATGAAGACCAGCGACGACGGCACGCCATTGTTCAGCTTCGGCAGCACCGGCAGCGACACCGCCGCGACGTCGGGCGAAGCGAGCGACAGCAGGCTGTGCGCGGACACGTCGGTGCCCTCGACCCAGCCCTGCGCGCGCAACTGCTCGCGTATCGAAGCGGGCTCGGAGACCCATTGCAGCGTCAGCGGCTCCTTGCGATCGCCGCCCATGTCGGAGCGAAAGCACGGCAGCCGCTTCCACCCGGAGAGCTTCCACTGCGTCTGCGTGAACTGCACGGGGGGTGGTTGCGGCGCGCCGTCCGGCGGCGTCGGCATTGCGAGGCCGAGCTGCAGGCCGACACTGAGCGCTACGACCGCGAGCACCACGAGCGGCATGAAACGGCGCGGCGGCGGCGGCCGCGGATGCCGCCAGATCGCCGTCAGCGCAATCAGCGCGACCCACACAGACGCGAGCGCCGCGCCGCCGATCGCGTCGGACACCCAGTAGCGGCCGAAGTAGACGCCCGCGAGCGCGACCACGATCACGACGATGATGCTGGCGCCGGCAACCAGCACGCCTCCGAGCTTGCCGATCCGGCGCGCCAGCAGAAACGCGAGAAAGCCGTAGATGATCACCGTCGCGGCGACGTGATTGCTCGGAAACACGAAGTGGCCACTCATGAGTTCGTTGGGCGGGGCGCGGCGCATCGCGAGTTGCAGGCCGAGAATCAGCAGCTGCGAAAACACGACCGCCGCGAGCCAGTAGACGATCGTGCGCCAGCGCCGCTCCCACACCATCCATAGGGCGACCGTGACGACCAGCGCGAACAGTGTGATGCCGCTGCCGAGCGTCGCGAGCGCCGCGAGCAACGTGTCGCCCCACGGCGTGCGTATCGATTGCAGAAAGTGATAAACGGACAGGTCGATGGTCGTCAGCGGATCGCCGCTGACGACGTCGTCAAGGATCCCGAAGAAAAGCGCGCCGGCCACCAGCACGATCAGCGACATCGCGAGCAGGTGGGTCGCATCGGGCGTGTCGGGGTCGAGCATGCGGCGCGCGATGCGGCCGAGCGGACCCGGATGGCGGCATGCCCAACTGCCGAGATGACGGCCTGCCGCGCTCGACCAGGCATTCGCGTGTGACACCAGAAACCCAGCGCCGCGAAAGCTGAGCCACACGATGCACGCCAGCATCGCGATGATCACGACGAGCCGGAACGACACCGCCCCCGCGAGCAGCACCGACGCGCCGAACACGACGCCGGGCAGGATGTGCGCGGGCGCCCACAGCAGCGCGGAGAGCACGTTGATCGAGAGGAAGCGCAGCGGCCGCATGCCCATCATGCCCGCGACGACCGGCACGATCGCCCGCAGTGGGCCGATGAAGCGGGCGAGCACGACGCTTTTCGCGCCATGCTTCAGAAAGAAGCGCTGGCCCGCGTCGAGTACGCCGGGGTGTGCGCGGAACGGCCACAGAGTGACGATGCGCTCCCTGTAGCGAGCGCCGAGCCAGAAGCTGGCGCCGTCGCCGGCGACCGCGCCGACGATCGCCCACACGAAGACCCAGGCAAGGCTCAGCGAGCCGGTGCCCGTCACCGCGCCGGCGAGGAACATCGCGGTGCTGCCGGGGACGAAGGTGCCGATGACCGCGATCGCTTCGAAAAAAGCGGCGAGGAAAACGACCGCGAGCATCCACGTCGAGTGGCCGGCGAGCAGATGCAAAAGGTGGATGTAGGCGTGCTCCATCGTGCGCGATCGGCCGTTCGGGCGTAACGATCGATCATAACGCGCACGGACACGCCGTGGGCGCGGGCGGGAGCGGCGCCGCTGCATCGGTCGCGCGATCGGCTCAGAATAGATATCGTGCTCGGCGGATCGATGCGGTTGGAGGGTAGCGATGAAGACAGCAACAGGTGGGATCGTGTGGTCGGCGTTGCTTGCGGCGCTGTTGACGGTGGGGGCCGCTGCAACGGTAGAGGCCCAGCAACCGGGCAATCCTGGCGGCAGCGAAAACGGCACTCGTGCGGGCACGAACGCGGGCACCAGCGGGGGCAGCGGGGGCAACGGCAATGCGGCTGTCGGCGGCGCGATGGGCATCGGTACCGGCGTCAGTCCGAGTGCCATGCCGGTGCCCGGCATGTCGGCGGGCGGCTCGTATGGGCTCGGCTCGGGTGGCGCGACCGGCTCGGGCGCCGCGCTCAACAACATGCGCGCGAACGGCACGGCGCTCTATATGAATCCCGACCCACGCGCGCCGAACGTGACCGGCCGCGCGGCGCCGCCGCGCTAGTGTGGCGCGGATAGAATGCAGGTCCGATCCGACCAAAGGGGAAGCGAATGGCGCACGGCGAGCACAAGTACCACGTATCGGTGAAATGGACCGGCAACCGCGGCAGCGGCACCTCCGGCTACCGCGACTACGACCGCGATCACGTGATTTCTTCCGGCGGCAAGCCCGACATTCCGGGCTCGTCGGATCCGGCGTTTCTCGGCGACGCGACGCGCTGGAATCCCGAGGACCTGCTGGTCGCGTCGGCGAGCGCGTGTCACAAGCTGTGGTATCTGCATCTGTGCTCGGAGGCGGGCATCGTCGTGCTCGACTATCGCGACGACGCCGAAGGCACGATGCTCGATACCGCGCAGGAAGGCCGCTTTTCCCAGATCGTGCTGCGCCCGCGCGTGACGATCCGCGCGAGCGGCGATGTCGAACTGGCCACGCATCTGCATCACGTCGCGCATCAGAAGTGCTACGTCGCGAACTCCGTCAATTTTCCGATTCTCTGCGAGCCGGTGGTGGAGACGGACGCGCGTTAACGCGCATGCGGCGGCGCGAAGCGTGCGAGCCGGCTGGCGAGCGGGGCGCCGGCCAGACGCTCGCTAGCGCTCAACGATTGCCGTCGAGCAGATCGCCGAGCAGTTCGTCGAACGCGGCTTGTGCGTCTTCGAGTTCCTGCAGCGCGGCGTCGAAAGTCTGCAGCGCAAATTGCGACGGCTTGCCGCTGCCTGCCGGCGGGAATTGCGATTGCAGCGACGCGAACGCGGTCTGCACCCGCATCGTGGCGGTCAACACGCGTTCCATTGCGGCGGTTTCTTCGGCTCGCGCCTTGTCGTGATCCATGGGAACTCCGGGGTCGTCGGGTTGCGTCGGAACGGCTCGTGCCGCTTCAAAAGGGGACTAAAGGGGGGACTATGCCACGTTCGCGCTCAGGACAGCGGCAGACCGCCAAACGCTTTCACTTCGCGCAACGATAAGGCCGATTCCACCGACGTCACGCCCGGCAGGCCGCGCAGTTCGTCGCGCATGAACGTGCCGTAGTCGTCGAGGTCGCGCGCGACGATCTGCAGGATGTAGTCGGCGCTGCCCGACACGTTGTGGCACGACAGGATCCGCGGGATCGCCTGCACCTCGCGCTCGAAGCGCGTGGCCACCACGCGGTCGTGCACCGCGAAGCGCACGAGCACGAACGCGATCACGCCCAGACCGAGCCCGGCGCGCGACAGCACCGCGCGGTAGCGGTCGATGTAACCATCGTTCTCCAGACGTTTCAGACGCCGCGCGCAAGGCGTCTCGCTAAGGCCGACCATCTCGGCGAGACGCGCATTCGACATGCGGCCGTCGTTTTGCAGCGCGGCGAGAATCGCGCGATCGGTTTTGTCGAGATCGTCCGTGGACATGGTCGGGAGGGGGGGCTGCAGGGTGGTGGAAGGCATCGCCAGATGTCGAAATATTAGCGCATTCCGCTATTTTTTGAATGCAGATGACTGAAAATCGCCAGCAAACGCTCCGCATCCGATAGCAACATGGAGCCTCGAACAAGGAGGCTCCGATGATTTCAGCTCACCTGCTGGCCGTCTACGTGGCGGCATTGATTGTCGTTTATGCGGTGCCTGGGCCGGACATGGCGCTGATCCTGCAAACCAGCATCGCGCGCGGCGTGCGCAGCGGCTTTGCGGCCGCGGCGGGGCTCGGCGTATCGCGCGCGACGCACGTGACGCTGTCGGCGTGCGGCATGGCGGCGCTGCTGCGCAACGCGCCGTGGCTGTACGACGCGGTGCGCTATGCCGGCGCCGTCTATCTCGCGTGGGTGGGGATTCAAATCTTCCGCTCGCCCGGGTTCGCATTGCCGGCCGGGTCGCGCGACAGGCAAGCGGCCGGCGCGCCGCGAGTGGAATCCACTGCTTCGAGCGATGCGGGCAATGCGGTGCGGCCGTTGCGGACCGCGTTCGTCAAAGGTCTGCTGACGAACCTGCTCAACCCGAAGGCGCTACTGTTCTGCTCGGTGCTGTTGCCGCAATTCGCGCGGCCGGAAGCGGGGCCGGTAGCGTGGCAGATGATCGAGCTTGGTGTCGTGCTGCTCGTGATCGGCGCATGCTTCGACGCGTTGTATGCGATCGGCGCTGCGCGCATCGCCAACTGGATGCGCGTCCATCCTTTGGCGCAGACGGTACAACGGTGGACCTTCTCGGCTGCGTTGATCGGCTTCGCGCTGCGGCTTTCGCTGGATTGAAACTCGGAGCTGGCTTTTGCATTCGTCGCGCGTGCGCATACAGCCGATGCAAAGGCCGCGGTGCCAGGTGATTGTGTTAATAAAGCCGATAGCGCAGCCGGCCGCGCGCACGCGCGGCGACACAACCACCTTCTCACGCTCATCGATGCAAACCTTCCTGCTGTATGTCGTGACCGCTGTCGCCGAGATTCTCGGCTGTTACCTGCCGTGGCGCTGGCTTGCGTGGCTGTGGGTCGTGGACGAGGTGCGGCCCACGCCGTGGGACGCGGCAGGCGTCGCGCTGACGCTGGCCGGCATGGCGGTGATCGCATTCCAGCCGCGCCTGCACGCGTGAGGGCGGCCGCGCGATCGACGACCCGCCTGCTCCGTTTACTGCTGCATCCCGCCCAGATAGTCGAGCTTACCGAGCTCGACACCGTTATGACGCAGGATGTCATACGCGGTCGTCACGTGGAAATAGAAGTTCGGCAGCACGAAACCGAACAGATATGACGCTCCGGTGAACTCGATCGGACCCGGCCGCAGTTTCAGCGTGATGGTGCGGCTTTCCGAACCGTCGATCTGCGCCGCGTTGAATTCCTTCAGGTAATCGATCGTTTTCTGGATACGGGCCTGCAGTTCATCGAAAGTCTGCTCGACGTCGTCGAACTTCGGCGGCTCGACGCCGGCGAGGCGCGCCGCGCAACCCTTCGCGGTATCGCTCGCGATATACACCTGGCGCACGAACGGCAGCATGTCCGGCGCGAGCCGGGCATTCGTGAACACCGACGGTTCGATCTGCTTTGCGGCCGCGTGCGCCTCGGCCTTGCCCAGGATGGCCTGGAGGTTCGTGAGGCCGCGAATCAGCACAGGCAGTGATGCTTGATACATCGAAATTGACATGGGTTCCTCTGATTTCTCGATCGTGCGCGCACGCGGCGCGCGCGGCAATGAAACGGCGGGAATGCCGCTTGAGCATCATAGCGTGTCGCATCCACGCCGCGCATTAGACCCTGGCCATGCGGACGACTGTCGCGCTGGCCGGAACTGTGTTCGAATGCTTTGGTCGGACGCGTGGACGAAGTTCTTGAACAACCCCTGCCGCGTATCGCCACGATGCGCTTCATGCAGGCGCGTGGCGTGCCTGGCCGCCGCCGGGCCGCGCGGTCGTGCATGACCGCGTGCGAAGCCACGCTAACAGGAGAGTCGATACATGGTCACCAAGCATCCATTGCCGGGCAGCGAGCGAAAGGTCGCGCAGGGCACGACGGTCATCGGGCAATGCGATCCCGCCGAGCGGATCGAGGTCTTCGTGATGCTGCGCCGCCAGCAGCAGGCGCAGTTCGACGCCTTGATGAAACGCATCGAAGCCGGCGACGCGAGCGTGAAGCCGCTGTCGCGCGAGGCGCTCGCCCAGGACTACGGCGCCGCGCCCGATGACATCGCGAAGGTCCGCGCGTTCGCGGCCGCGCATGGGCTCACCGTCGCGCGCGAGGATCCGGCGGCGCGCTCGGTGCTGCTGAGCGGCACGGTCGCGCAATTCCAGAGCGCGTTCGAGGTCAAGCTCGAGCTCTACCGGCATCACGCGGCCGGCGAGTTCCGTGGCCGCACCGGCACGATCAGCGTGCCGGACGATCTGCATGGCGTCGTGGAGGCGGTGCTCGGACTCGACAACCGGCCGCAGGCGCGTCCGCACTTTCGCATCCGGCCGCCGTTCGCGCCGGCGCGCGCCGGGCAGACGTCGTACTCGCCGCCGCAGCTCGCCTCGCTCTATCAGTTTCCGCAAGGCGACGGCGGCGGTCAGTGCGTCGGCATCATCGAGCTCGGCGGCGGCTACAACACGTCGGACCTCAAGACCTATTTCTCGAGCCTCGGCGTAAGCGAGCCGACCGTGACCCCGGTCGGCGTCGATCAGGCTGGCAACGAGCCGAGCGGCGATCCGAACGGGCCGGACGGCGAGGTCACGCTCGACATCGAGATCGTCGGCGCCATCGTGCCGGGCGCGGCCATCGCCGTGTACTTCACGCAGAACAGCGACGCCGGCTTCATCGACGCGGTGAGCCGCGCGGTGCACGACACAACTAACAAGCCGTCGGTGATCTCGATCAGTTGGGGGGCGCCGGAATCAGTGTGGACCGGCCAGTCGATGCAGGCGCTCAACAGCGTACTGCAATCGGCGGCGGCGCTCGGCGTGACCATCTGCGCGGCCTCGGGCGACAGCGGATCGAGCGACGGCTCGAGCGGCGGCGACGCGGTCGACTTCCCGGCGTCGAGCCCGTATGTGCTCGCTTGCGGCGGCACGCACCTGAGCTCGTCCGGTTCGGCGATCACGCGCGAGGTCGTGTGGAACGACGGCGAGCAGGGTGGGGCCAGCGGCGGCGGCGTGAGCCGCGCGTTTCCGGTGCCGGCGTGGCAGCAGGGTTTGTCGGTCACGGCGACGGGCGGCGGCGGCCAGCCGCTCGGCGGGCGCGGCGTGCCGGATGTCGCGGGCGATGCCTCGCCGTTGACCGGCTACGACGTGCTGGTCGACGGAATGCAAACGGTGGTGGGGGGCACCAGCGCGGTCGCGCCGCTGTGGGCGGCGCTGATCGCGCGCATCAACGCGGCGAAGGGACAGCCGGCCGGCTTCGTCAACGCTAAGCTGTACAAGGCGCCGGGCGTCTGCAACGACATCACGCAGGGCAACAACGGCAGCTTCGCGGCGTCGAAGGGGTGGGATGCCTGCACGGGACTGGGCAGCCCCAATGGCGGGAAGGTGGCGGGCGCACTATAGTCTGCAACGCAGCGCATAACACAACAACGAGACGTAAGAACGAGGACGCATGGCAATTAAAACGAACCCTTGGAGCGATCATGACGAATACAGAATCAGCTTCCGGTAGCCAGCATTCGCCGCACAACACGCATGCCACGGCCTCGGCAGGCGCGTCCACCGCCACGAGCGCGCCGCACAAGGCCGGCGACCAGCCGCTCTTCGACCCGGTCGCCTATGGCAACGGCCCGGACGATTCGGTTACCGATACAGTCGAGACGGCCGCGATCACGCATCATTCGATGACGATCGGCGGTCACAAGATCGACTACACGGCGACCGCGGGCCATCTGGTGATTGTCGATCCGAGCAGCTCGCAACCGTCGGCGAGGATGTTCTACGTCGCGTTCACGCAGGACCATCAGAAGGAAGAAACGCGGCCGGTCACGTTTTTCTATAACGGCGGGCCGGGGTCGTCGTCGGTATTCGTGCTGCTCGGCTCGTTCGCGCCGCGCCGCATCAAGACGTCGATGCCGGGGTTCACGCCGCCTGCGCCTTATCAACTCGAAGACAATCCGGACAGTCTGCTCGACAAGAGCGACCTGGTGTTCATCAATCCGGTCGGCACCGGCTATTCGGCGGCGATCGCGCCGAAGAAGAATCGCGACTTCTGGGGCGTCGATCAGGACGCGGATTCGATCAAGCAGTTCATCAAGCGTTTTCTGACGAAGAACAACCGCTGGAATTCGCCGAAGTATCTATTCGGCGAGTCCTACGGCACGGCGCGCAGCTGCGTGCTCGCGTACCGGCTGCACGAGGATGGGGTCGATCTGAACGGCATTACGCTGCAATCGTCGATTCTCGATTACACGCAATCGGGCAATCCGGTCGGCGCGCTGCCCACGGCGGCCGCTGACGCGTGGTATCACAAGAAGCTCGGCGTCGCGCCGCGGCCGACCGATCTCGGCGCGTTCGCCGAGGAGGTCGCGCAGTTCGCGCGCACCGACTACCTGGCCGCGCTGCGCAAGTTCCCGACCACAGATTCCGCGACCACCGAAAAACTCAGCGAATACACCGGCATCGACAAAACGACGCTGCTCGCGTGGAGCCTCGACATCGCGGGCTACGACAGCCGCGGCAATTCGCTGTTCCTGACCACGTTGCTGAAGTCGCAAGGCCTCGCGCTCGGCGCCTACGACGGCCGCGTAACGGCGATCGACACCGGCATCGCCGGCAAGATCGACCCGAACTCCGGCGGCAACGATCCGACGATGACCGCGGTCACCGGCGTCTACACGACGATGTGGAACGTCTATCTGAACGAGCAGTTGAAGTACACGTCGAACTCGTCGTTCACCGACCTCAACGATCAGGCGTTCAAGTACTGGGATTTCGGCCATATCGATCCAACCGGCGCGCAGAAGGGTCTCGACTCGACAGGCAACATCATTCTGTACACGGCCGGCGACCTTGCCGCCGTGATGGCGCTCAATCCCGACCTCAAGGTGCTGTCGGCGAATGGCTTTTTCGATTTCGTCACGCCGTTCTATCAGACCGTGCTCGATCTGCAGCAGATGCCGCTGGTCAGTCAGCAGGTGCGGCAGAACCTGTCGGCACGGTTCTATCCATCTGGGCATATGGTGTATCTCGATGGCGGTTCGCGCACCGCGCTGAAAACCGACCTCGCAAAGATGTACGAAGAGACGGTGTCGAACGCGCAGGCGCTCGGGCGGATCCGCGCGTTGCAGGCGCGGGTGGCGAAGTAGAGGCGGCGGGGCGCTCCCACTCATCGCGACGTCGCGCTGGGTTGGTCTGCGCTGGCTCGCGGCGGCTGCCGCGAGCCGGCAAACGCCGCGCCCTCATGTCCGGCTTTTGTACTCATCCATATTGAATGTGTTTTAATTGCCTTGCGAATTGAACTACCGCGTGCCGCCGCCGGCGCGCCGACGAATGAACGCAGGCATCGCAGACACCCATCGGCGCGGTCTTTCCCGCGACACGACCAGCAGCAATGACGTGGCCAACGCGCCGCGGCTCGGACGCACGCGCGTCCTTCGTCCGCGCGTGCGCATCACGCACCGTGCGCTGCTCGTCACCGTTGGCGCACTGCTCGCGCTGCGCATCGGAGATGCCGCCGCGCAACCGAGCGCCGTGCTCGACGAACGCGTGACCCAGCAGTCGATCGGCCAGACGATTTGCCGCCCCGGTTATGCGGAAACCGTCGCGCCGCCGTTCGACGAACTGATGGCGCACAAGGATCGCATGCTTGCCGCACGCGGCATCGATGCGGATGACGTCGCCGCGTTCGCGCTCGACCGGCGTGTGCCGGTCATGCTCGGCGGATCGCCCGATGCGCCGGCCAATCTCGATCTGTTGCCGTGGTCCGGCCCGCAGGGCGAGCGCCGCAAGGCACGCGCGGCGGCGCTGCTCAAGCGTTGCGTCTGCGAAGGCAAGCTGAGTCTCGCGCAGGCGCAAGCGGTGATCGTCGGAAACTGGTCGGCGGTGTATGCGGGCTTTGGCCAGGCGTCCTGCGACGTGAGCCGGCTCGAGTTCGCGACTCGCGACGACGATGGCGTCGACAGCGAAGACAGCCGACGCGACGCGCATGCCCGCCAGCGTTGAGCGCGCCGCGCGTCCGCACGCTTGCGCATTCCGCGCGGAACCACGGTTCGCTGCCCCTCACTTTTTTCGGAGAAACACGATGATCCATTCCCGTCTCGCCGCCGTCGCGCTGACGATCGGCTGCCTGAGCGGTTGCCTGAGCGGCAGCGCCGCCGCGGTTGCCGTCGCGCCGGCGCATTGCGCGCGCGCCAATGAGCTCGAGATTCGCGGCGACGTGCCCGCGGCGCTCAGCTTCGACGTGTATCGGCAACTGCGCCCGCTGGATGCGCAGCGAATCGCGCTGTTCGAGGCCGCCGGCGAAGTGAAGCGTCTGCCCGACGGCCTGCCGGTATGCCAGATCGCCGATGACGGCGTCGAGGATCCTTCCGCGGTGCTGGTCCGTCTGCCGCAAGGTAAGAATGCGTGGTGGGTGAGCGCGGCGAACGTGCGAGCGGCGGACTGATCGGCGCGGTCAGTCCGCCTTTGCCCACGTCCCCCGCACGCTGCCTTCGACGATAGGTCTGCGTGCCGGGCCGGGGCTCGCCAGGCATGCAAGGTGCTGAGGCAGCCGATGTCTTCCCAGGATTGGCGCGACCGATTCAGGTACAGTGCATCGACGGGGACGTTTCGCCATTGCCTACGACGCTGCGTCACAGTGTGTTCGCTGTCGAAGCGGGCTATTCTGACAACAGGATGCAATTCGCACAGGAGATTTGAACGATGGCCTTTTACTTGTCATGGCTCGCTATGGGGTTAGCCGGCGCGACCGGCGTCGTCGCACTTCGCGCACTCGGCGCGACTCAGACGAAGCAGCGTGCCGCGCTGCGACCGGTGCGTATCGCAAGCCCTGACCGACGGACGGACCGCCAGGCGCGGCGAGGGTAGGCCGCATGAACCTGACCGTGCGCAATATCGCCGAATCGTGCAGCGAGCAGGACGTGCGGGAATTTCTGAAGCGCGAACTCGGCCGTTACGCGAAACACGTCGAGGTGGTGGACGCCGGCAAGCCCGGCGCCTACGCGACGATCGAACTCGACGCGAGTGTGCCGTATGTCGGCGACGTGATCGCGCGGCAGATTCAAGGCAAGCAACTGGGTGGCCAGCCGCTCGAAGCGAGCGCCGATCTGTTCAGCGACGAACCGCCGCCCGAGCAGTAAGCGCCGCGGATGGCGCAGTAAGCTCTATTGTTTTCGAAGGCGGTGGACAGGCGCGACGACGCGCGCATGTCCACCGCCTTTATTCGTTTGAGAGCGCCGTTCGCGGGCGCATCATTGCCCATCCGGCGACGCCGGCCAATCGAACGGCGTATACGGCGGCGCCCGCTTGTGACGCGTCGCGTTGTAAAACTCCAGGACCACGTCACGCACGGTATCGCTGACCGGCTTGCCTTCGAGAAAATCGTCGATCGCGTCGTATGGGATGCCATATGCGTCTTCGTCGGGACGAAGCGGCCGCAGCATCTCGAGGTCGGCGGTCGGCGCCTTATGCGCCAACGCGTCGGGCGCGCCGAGCGTATTCGCGACCGCACGCACGCGGCGCTTGCTGAGCCCGGCGAGCGGCAGCACGTCGGCGCCGCCGTCGCCGAACTTCGTGAAAAAGCCCATCACCGATTCGGCCGCGTGGTCCGTTCCGATCACGACGCCCGAGCGCGCGCGAGCCACCGCGTATTGCGCGATCATCCGCTGGCGCGCCTTGATATTGCCGTGCACGAAATCCCGCTGGGATTCGTCCTTGAACGACACGCCGCTTTTATCGAGCGACTCGATCATCGCATCGGCTGCGGGTTGATATCGATAGTCAGATTTTCGTCGGCGCGAATGAAGCGTAATGCATCGAGCGCATCCGCTTCATCGCGTTGTTTGCCGTAAGGCAGACGGACGGCGACGAAACTCGCGTCGTAACGGTTCGCCCGCAAACGCTCGACCGCGAGTTGCGCGAGACGCCCGGCCGTAGTCGAATCGACGCCGCCGCTAATGCCGAGCACATAAGTTCTCAGGTGGCTGTTGCGCAGATAGTTCGCCAGAAAATCGACCCGGCGCTCGATTTCGCGGCTTGCGTCGAATTCGGCGGCGACGTGCATTTCGGTCGCGATGCGGGCCTGGCGCGCGGCCGGATCGGATTGAGCCATGATCGTTGTTGTCCTCGCGAGAGAAAAAGCGATTGAAGCGGCTTGAAACAGATTGCAAGCAGATTGAAAAACGGCGTGAGTATCGGCACGTGCCGCCGTCTTCGGTCTACCTTTCGTCGAACGAAATCGTATATTGCCTTTTGAGGTTTGATTTTCCGATGACCGATTTAATTGCGTATTAATTGCATTTTCGCTGGCATGTCGATTGTCGAAAAATAGCCGATCATTTTTGAAGAGTTCGCAGGTTAGAAGGTATTTTCATCGACACGCCTCGCTTCGCTGAGTAACATCGGTCGTGCCGAACGCCGCAGAGACCCGGCGTGCGATCAATAATAATCATGTTTGCTCCAAGACGCGATGAGATACCCAGATCGGCCTGGCCAGCCTGGATTGAACCGCCTGAGGATTTGCGCGTGGGTTTGCGCAGCCGTCGTCTCGAGTGCCGGTGCGATGGCGGCGCCGGTTCATGCGGCGGCGCCCGGTAGCGCTCAGTCACCTGCATCCGCGACATCAGCGGCGCATATGGTGAATCTGGCCAATCCGGCCAACGCATGGAATGGCGCGAGCCGGTCGTTGCCCACGATCGACGCCGCCAGCATCGCCGCGCCCGACGCGGCTGGCGTCGTCGATCCGCGCCGCGCATTCCTGCTGCGCGACGTATTCGCGCGGGACGTGACGCGCCGGCTCAGGCTGCCCGTCGCGGCGCAGCGAGCGTACGCCAACCGTCTGGAGACGGCGCTCAATGAGAACGAGCTTGGCAATCTGTCGGGCGAGTACGTGGTGCTCGTCGATCGCAATGCGAACGTGCAGGCGCTCCTGATTTACTTCCGTCCGGCGCCCGCCGACAACTGGCAGATGATCGGCGCATCGCCGGTATCCACGGGACGGCCCGGCGAGTACGACCACTTCATCACACCGCTCGGCGTGTTCGAACATACGCCCGACAACATGGATTTCCGCTCCGAGGGCACGCAGAACGAAAACCATATTCGCGGCTACGGACGGCGCGATATGCGCATCTTCGACCTCGGCTGGGCGCTGGGTGAACGCGGCTGGGGCAAGGGCGGCATGTCGCAGATGCGCTTCCAGATGCACGCGACCGACCCCGAGCGGCTCGAACCGCTGCTCGGCATTCGTCATTCGAAGGGCTGCGTGCGGATTCCCGCATCGCTGAACACGTTTCTCGATCACTACGGGATTCTCGACGCAGCATATGCGCAGCTCGTCGATTCCGGCCAATCGCTGTGGGTGCTGAAAAGCGACCGGCAGATCATGCCGTGGGCGGGGCGTTTTATCGTCGTGGTCGATTCGCAGCGCAAGAGTCGGCCGGCGTGGTCGCCAGCACCGGGCGCGGTTGCGCGAGCGAAAATGCCCGCGCGCGCGGATACGGCCGACTGACGGGCGCTTGGTGGCAATACTGGCGCGCGGCGCCCCTCACGACCTCGCCAACAACACGCCAGCCAGCGCGACCGCAAATCCGGCGATCTGCACTGGCAGCAGCGTTTCGCCGAACCCCAGATAGCCTTCGAGCGCGGCAGCGGCGGCGCAAGAAACAGCAGAGCGGTCGCGCGCGCCGCATCGCCGCGCCGGACCATCCAGACGAGCAACGTGACGCTGATGCCGGACAGCATCACGATGCCCCACGCGAGCGATGCCCACAGCGTCGGCGACGCGATCCAGCGATGCTCACCGAGCGCCAGCGCCAGCGCCAGCGCCAGCACTCCCGCGACGATCGCCGCGTCTTGTTCAAAGCTGCAAGGCGCGCGCGGGACCGTCACCACGCGAGCAGCGTCATCCCCGCTCCGAGCACGCCGCCACAGACGACGCATGCCCACAGCAGCCAGCGCGTGCGCCGGTATTCGCGCGCGAGATCCGCGAGCAGTTGCGCGTTCTGCTGCGGGGTGCCGGTGCGTTCGTGCTGCTGCAGATAGCGCACCGCCAGTTGCGGCACGCGCGGCAGCATATGCGCGAGATGCGGCAGCTCGTGTGACAGTCGCTTGAGCCAGCCCCGATGATCGAGATCGCGTCGCGCGATATCGGCGAGCACGCCGCGTGCGATGTTCCATGTATCGATGCCCGGATGCAGCGCCCGCGCGAGCATCTCCGCCTGCTGGAACGAGCGCTGCGCGGTCGCGAGCGCGCCCGGCACGTGGCCGTCGAACGGTTGCACGCCGTGCAGCAGATGGTGAAACAGCGAACCCGCCGAGCGATCCTCGGGCGCCGCCGCGAAGTGCGCTTCGGCGCGCGTGCGCAACTCGGCTTCGAGCAGTTCGGCGCGCGTGTCGTCCGGCACGTGGCCGGCCTCGCGATGCATGTCGGCGAGCCGCCCGTAGTCCTGGTCGAACAACGCGGTCGCGCCGTGCACGAAAAATTCGCGCTCGTCGCTCGACAGCGTCGCCATGATCGAGAACTCCGCGAGCACGAGGCGCCCGAGCGTGTCCGGCTCGATGCTGACGCGCACGCGGCGCGCATCGAGCGTCGCGTGGAAGAAGCCATGCTCGAATGCCTGCTCGGTGACGACCTCGACGATATGCGCGGCGAGCGGCGCCAGCTTGATGCCGTGCGCGTGCAGACCGGGCAGGTCGCTCGCGGACAGCGTGTTGACGCGCTGCATCGTCAGCGTGTGGTCGGTGCACAGCTCCCAGATCACGTCCGGCACGACGATGCGCTTGTCGCCGTCGAAATCGTGGCCGGTCTGGCTCAGATTCGCGGCTTCGGCGCGCAGGTCGAAGCGGCGCAGGATGTCGTCGGTGAAGGTTTGCGCGAGCGCGCGCAACTGCAGCCGGCGCGCGACGCGCGACAGCTTTTCGAGCCAGCGCGCGACCCAGCGCAACAAAGCGAGTTCATCGCCGATCTGTTGCAACTGCTGCGCGCGCACGAGTTTGACGGCGACTTCGTGATGACCTTTGAGCGGCATCGCGAGCCGCGCGAAATGGGTCTGCTCGGCGAAGCCGCTGCGTACCGGCACGAGGTCGACCGCGCTGAACAGCTCGCCGAGCGGCCGGCCGAACGCGCGAGTCAAAGCCAGCGCGGAGTCGTCCGGCGACAGCGGCACTTCCATGTGATCGATGGCGTCCAGCGCGTCATGCAGCGTGCCGCTCGCGAGCTCGGGGCGCCTGGCGAGCGTCTGCGCGAAGCGGCTCGCGAGCGGACCGAGCGCCGGCAGCAGACCATGCAACTGCGCGCCGCTGCGCTCCGACGCATGCACGCGGCCGATCAGTTCGATCATCCAGTGCAGCTTGTGGTCGGGCGGGGCGGCGAGCCAGATCAGGCGCGCGCCGTAACGCAGCGCATGGAACAGCAGCAGTAGACGGCGAAACAGTGGCGGCATCGGCGGTTCGGTTGACGGGCGAGGCGTTGTGCGCGGGACTCGGCCGGCCGGCGGCGTTGCGTTCGCCGCATGGCCGGCGAGTCCAGCCGTCAAGGTTAGCAGGTCGGCGCGATGGCTGGCGTGTTCGCGCGCAAGGGCGGCTCGATGCAAGCCGAGCGCGCCATGAACGCGCCCCCACGCCACCCTGAGCGCCACCTGCACGCGAGCACCGACGACGCGCAATACGCGTAATACAATACGGCGGCCTTCCTCAACCACGGCGAAACCCAAGCGTGCCGGCTTCCGGCCTTCTCAGATGCTCGCAGAACAACGTCATCAATACATCCTCGCGCAAGTCGCAAAGCACGGCGCGCTGTCGGTCGCGGAACTGGTGCGCGAACTGAACGTATCGCGCGAAACGATCCGTCGCGACCTCAACGCGCTGGCCGGCCGCGGCCTGCTCGTGACGACACACGGCGGTGCGTTGTCGAGCGATCGGCGCGAGCCCGATCTCGATACGCGCGAAGCCGAGAACGCCGGTGCGAAGCGTGCGATCGGCGAGCGCGCGGCCGAGTTCGTGCCGGACGGCGCGTCGCTGATCATCGATTCGGGCAGCACCACGCAGTCGGTCGCGCGGGCGCTGCTCGACCGGCATCGGCTGACGGTCTACACCAACGACTGGCGCATCGCGCTGCTGCTCGGCCGACGCAACGACAATCGCGTGACGCTGCTCGGCGGCGAGCTGTCCGATATCGAAGACGCTACCTTCGGCCTCGACACGGTTCAGCAACTCACGCAGTACCACGCCGATTTCGCGTTCATCGGCGCGGGCGGAATTTCGCCGGACGGCTATCTCACCGACTACAGCCGCATGGCGGCCGAAGTACGCAGCCGCATGATCGCCGCGGCCGACATGGTGGTCGTCGTCGCCGATCATTCGAAATTCGGACGCGTGACGCCGGTGCGCATCAACGGGATCGAGTCGGCGCGGTATCTGGTCACCGAACTGGCGCCCGAGCGCGCGCTTGGCACGGCGATCACCGCGCATGGTCCGGAGATTCTGATCGCCTGAGACGGGCTGGCGGGGCGGTTCCCGCCGCGTTCGTACGCCGCTCGCGCTGAGCGACATTCCGCGCCCGCCAAAATCTAAATAAAAAAAGCCACCCCCTCCGCATTTTCCCGACGCACCGTGCATACATCGTCATTTTCGCCATGTACGATCCACACGGGATCGGCGCGCGGGGTCCGCTTTGGGGTGGCGCGACGAATTCCGTCGGTTGGCGAGAGTTGGCAATTTGTGTCTTTTTTTGGAATTCGGCGCAATCGTCATGGCCTTGTCATCGAAACCTGTGATTCTTGCCGTGCCCGCTCAGGCGCGGCAGGCAGCGCGGGTGTGATAGGGGCTGTCAGTCAGGCTGGGCGAGGAGCGGCAAAGTTGTCGGCAATCTGCAATCCACGACAGACCGGCGCGGCAACCGCAGCGGGCAACACGCAAGCGGCGCGTGCCGCCGTTCAATCACTACAGGTATGGGTTATCCCGACCGTCTGGTTTTTAGCCTTTCGGAGAGAGCGACATGAAAAAGACGAATTCCCTTCACGCTGCGGCCGGCCTCGCGCGCAAACTGCTGCCGGCGCTGGTCGCCGCGGCCGCGTTCGGCGGTGCCGCGATGCAGGCTCATGCGGCCGGCGCCGTCGTGCTGTACACGGCCGACGGCCTCGAAAATCTGTACAAGGATGTGCTGCCGGCCTTCGAAAAGAAGGAGGGCGTGAAGGTCAATATCGTCACGGCGGGTAGCGGCGAAGTCGTGAACCGCGCGACCATCGAGAAGGATCAGCCGAAGGCCGACGTGCTCGTCACCCTGCCGCCGTTCATTCAGCAGGCCGACCAGAGCGGCCTGCTGCAGGCGTACCAGAGCGCCAACTACAAGAACGTGCCGGCCATCGCGAAGGCGCCGAACGGCGCGTGGGCGACCTTCGTGAACAACTACTTCTCGTTCGCGATCAACCCCGAAGTCACGAAAACCGAGCCGAAGACGTTCGCGGACCTGCTGCACCCGGACTTCACCGGCAAGGTCGCGTATTCGAATCCGGCGACCGCCGGCGACGGCATGGCGGTGATCATCCTGACCACGTCGCTGATGGGCGAAGACCAGGCGTTCGACTATCTGAAGAAGCTCGAGCAGAGCGCCAAGTTCCACACCAAGGGCACGGGCTATCTCGACGTGCTGCTGTCGCGCAACGAGATCGCGGTCGCCAACGGCGATCTGCAGATGGATCTCGACGACGCGGCCAACGGCGGCCTGTCGCTGAAACCGGTGTTCCTCGCCGCCACGCCCGGCGGTCAGCCGACCACGTTCCAGCTGCCGTACGCGATCGCGCTGATCAAGAACGGTCCGAACCAGGCCGAGGGCAAGAAGCTGATCGACTATCTGATGTCGACGCAAGTGCAGTCGAAGGTGCCGGACATCTTCGGCATTCCGGGTCGCAGCGACGTGCCGCTCGCCGGCAAGAACGGCGAAGCGGTCAAGCAGGCGATCAGCGGCGTCAAGCTGATTCCGGTCGACTGGAACCACGTGATGGCGAAGAAGGCCGACTGGACCGCGCGCTGGAAGAGCGACGTGATCGGTTCGTCGGGCAAAGAGATCGAAGTGGTCAAGCCGAAGTAAGTCGATTCAGGCGGCGCTTCGCACGTAATGCGCGGCGCCGCATCAGCATTAATCCTGTTGGAGGACGACTCCGGTGAATACGGCCAGTCTCGCTCACCCCACTGCGCCTGGCGCTCCGCTGGATGCGCTCGACGCCGCGCGTTCGGACGCGCCCGGCGGCGTGCAGATCGATCACCTGACGGTGCGCTTCGGCGCGCGCACGGTGCTCGACGATCTGTCGTTGACCATCCGGCGCGGCGAGTTGCTCACCGTGCTCGGGCGCAGCGGCTGCGGCAAGACGACCTTGCTGCGCTTCATCGCGGGCTTCATCGAGGCCGACGGTCTGGCCGGCACGCTGACGGTGGCCGGCCGCGATCTGACGCACATGCCGCCGCACAAGCGCAACCTCGGACTGCTGTTCCAGAGCTACGCGCTGTTTCCGCATCTGACGGTATTCGAGAACGTCGCGTTCGGGTTGCGCGCGCGGCGTATTCCGGCGCGCGACGTCGCGCGCCGCGTCGCCGAGGTGCTGAAGCTCGTGCAGCTCGGCGATGCCGGTCACGTGATGCCCGCGCAACTGTCGGGCGGCATGCAGCAGCGCGTGGCGCTCGCCCGCGCGCTCGTGATCGAGCCCGACGTGCTGCTGCTCGACGAACCGCTGTCCGCGCTCGATGCCAATCTGCGCGCGTCGGTGCGCTCCGAACTGAAGGCGCTGCATGAACGCCTGCCGAATCTGACGATCGTCTGCGTGACGCACGATCAGGACGACGCGCTCGTGCTGTCCGACCGCACGCTGCTGATGCGCGATGGCCATATCGCGCAGCTCGGCACGCCGCAGCAGCTGTACGACTCGCCGGCCGACGGCTTCGTCGCGCGCTACCTCGGCGCGGCCAATCTGCTGCCGCCGCAGGTCGCGTTTGGCATGGACGACGCGCGCTACAACGAGCGCGAACGTGTCGCGTGTCTGCGTCCGGAGGCGCTGCGCATCGTGCCGCTCGGAGAGGGGCAGTTGCACGGCGCGATCGCGTCGGTCGAGTGGTACGGCGCGGCCTTGTCGGTATCGGTCGTGCTCGATGCGCTGCCGAACGACCCCGTGCTCGTCACGCTGCAGCGTGGTCTCGGCATGACGCCGGAGAAGGGCGCGCGTGTTTCCCTGCGTTACGAGGCTGGCGATGTCGTCCTTATCAAGCCCTGATACGTCCAACCCGCTCGACCTTGCCGCGCGAGCCGAGGTCGAAGCCGCCGCAGCGCGCCGTCTCGCGAGCGCGGCGGCACACGCGGCCGCCGTCAAGCGGCGCGAGCGGCTCGCGCAATGGCATCTGCTGTTCATTGCAGTCGTGGTGCTCGGACCGCTCGTCATCTATCCGCTGGTGCGGCTCGTAATGCTGAGTCTGACCGGCGCGCATGGCCTGTCTGGCCACGCGTACGTAACGTTCTTCGGTAACCCCGAAACGCGCGGCGTGATCGGCACTACGCTCGGCATCCTGTTCGCGAGTGCGAGCCTGGCGTCGCTGCTCGGCGTGGCGCTCGCGTCGCTGCTGTTCTTCAAGCCATTTCCGGGCGCGCGCCTGGTCACGCGCTTTCTCGAACTGTTCGTCGCGTTCCCGTCGTTTCTGGTCGCGTTCACGCTGATCTTTCTGTACGGCTCGCAAGGCTCGGTCAGCATCGGGCTGCAGCGGCTGTTCAATCTGCAGGCGCCGCCGCTCGATTTTCTGTTCGGCATCGGCGGCGTGATTCTCGCGGAAGTCGTGTTCTATACGCCGTTCGTCGTGCGTCCGACGTTGGCATCGTTCGCGCTGCTCGACCAGCGACTGATCGAAGCCGCGCGCAGCCTCGGCGCGAACGGCCTGATGGTCGCGTTCAAGGTGATCCTGCCGCTCGCGTGGCCGGGGATCGCGGCCGGCACGATCCTGTGTTTTCTGCTGACGCTCAACGAGTTCGGCATTCTGCTGGTGCTCGGCAGCGCCCATCTGATCACGCTGCCGGTCGCGATCTACAGCGCCGCCACCGTCGATCTCGATCTGCCGACCGCCGCCGCCGGCGCGGTCGTGATGCTGCTGATGTCGTTGTCGTTGTACGCGTTGTACCGGCGTGTCAATCGTCGCAAGGTGAAAGGAGCCGGTCATGGCCGTTGAACTCGATCCGACCGTGCTGCCGGTCATGCACAAGAAGGGCCGGCCGGTGCGGCACAGCCTCGCGGTGCGACTGCTCGGCGGTCTGTTTCTCGGCTTTGCCGCGCTGCTGTGCTTCTGGCTGTTCGTGCTGCCGGTGTTGGTCGTCGCGCTATCGAGCGTCGCGTCGCACTGGTCCGGCACGATCCTGCCCGACGGCTTCAGCATGCGCTGGTTCGAGCGCCTCGGTTCGAGCGACTTCGACGCGCTGACCACCAGCCTCGAAGTCGGCATGGGCGTCGCGGTGCTCGGCACGATCCTCGGTTTGTGGTTCGCGCTCGCGCTCGAAGGACGCGACCGGCGCGGCCTCGGCGCCGTCATCGACACGATCGCGATGATGCCCAACGGCGTGCCGAGCGTCGTGCTCGGCCTCGCGGTGCTGATCGCGTATCACAAACGGCCGCTCGATCTGTCGAGCTCGGCGGCGATCGTGGTGTTCGTGCAGCTCGCGCTGGTACTGCCGTTCTGCTACCGCTGCGCGGCCGCCGCGCTGCGCCCGGAGCTGACCGTGTTGCGCGAAGCGGCCGCGAGCCTCGGAGCGCCGTCGTCGATGGTGCTGCGCCGCGTCGTGTTGCCGCAACTGGTGCCGGCGATACGCGCGAGTCTCGCGCTCGGCTTTGCACTGTCGCTCGGCGAACTCGGCGCGACGCTGACCGTATATCCGCCAGGCTTCGCGACGGTGCCGATCGTCGTCGTCGGGCAGGTGGAACGCGGCTATTACCTTCCGGCTTCCGCGCTGTCGCTGATTCTGCTGCTGGTCTCGCTGGTCGCTCTGCTGCTGATCGCGGCGCGCGCTCCGCGGCGCCGGATCGACTGAGCCGACTGAGCCGACTGAGCCGAGTGAGCCGAGTGAGCCGACTGAGCCGACTGAGCCGACTGAGCCGACTGAGCCGACTGAGCCGACTGAGCCGACTGAGCCGAGTGATCGGCGAGCGATTTGGTTGATCTGAAGCACGCGCGCGAACCGGTGAGCATCGATGTGGATGTGGCAAAAGTTGCCAAAATGACCGAATATATGCACACTGCGTCCGTCGATCCGATCGAGGTCCTGCGCCGCCATTCGCTGACGACGCTGGTGCGCGACGAGATCGAGCGGCATATCGTCGGCGGCATGCTGGCGCCGGGCGACAAGCTCAACGAAGCCGACTGGGCGGCGCGATTGCAGGTGTCGCGCGGGCCGGTGCGGGAGGCGTTTCGCGCGCTAGAGCAGGCGGGTCTGGTGCGCACCGAGAAGAATCGCGGCGTGTTCGTGCGGACGGTGTCGCTCGCGGAGGCGGACGAGATTTACGCGGTGCGCGCGGTGCTCGAAGAGGGGGCGTGCCGGATGCTCGCGTCGAGCATCGATGCGGGCAAGCTCGCGGTGCTGCGCGACTGGGTCGACGCGATGCGCGCGGCGCTCGCGTCGCACGATCACGATGCGTATGCGCGCGCGAACGTCGCGTTTCACGATGCGCTGGTCGCGGCGGCGGGCAACACGAAGTTGTACGACACGTATCGCAGGCTCGTCAGCGAGCTGAGCCTGTTTCGGCGTGCGGCGCTAGTCGTGCAGGCCGACGCGATGGCGCGCTCGCTCGCCGAGCATCGCGCGATTCTGACAGCGCTCGCGTCGCGCGATGCGGAGCAGGCCGCGCAGTTGATGCGCGCGCATGTGCAGGGCGGGTTGCAGCGCGCGCATGCGGCCTGCGAGGCAGCGGGCGATGCGGCGCACGAGCAGCGCCTCCCGGCAGGCGCGGGTGCGGCCGGCTCGCGCGGGCGATGACGGCGCGGCGATGAAGCCGAGGCAAGCGTACCGGCAAACGCCGCGGCAGAGCTTCGCCCCACGAACAGACAACCCGGCGATTAAGACTTTGCAATGACAACCCCGGCAATGGAAAACCACGCGATGACACACCCCGAGCAACGCACGATCGAGGTCAACGGCCGGAGCTACCGGCTGCCTTCGCAACCGACGGTCGTTGTCTGTGTCGACGGCTGCGAGTTTGCGTACCTGGAAGCGGCGGTCGCGGCCGGCGTCGCGCCGTTCATCGGTTCGATGCTCGAGGGCGGCGCGGCGTTTCGCGGCGACTGCGTGATCCCGTCGTTCACGAACCCGAACAACCTGTCGATCGTGACCGGCGTATTGCCGTCCGTGCACGGCATCTGCGGCAACTACTTCTGGGACACCCACGCGAACGACGGCGCGGGCGCGGCGGTGATGATGAACGATCCCGCCTACCTACGCGCGCCCACGCTGCTCGCGGCCGCCGCCGACGCGGGCGCCGCGGTCGCCGTCGTCACCGCGAAGGACAAACTGCGCGGGCTGCTCGGCTCGCAGTTGAAGGGCATCTGCTTGTCGGCGGAGAAAGCCGACGAGGTGACGCGCGAGGAAAACGGCATCGACGACGTGCTCGATCTGGTTGGCCTGCCATTGCCCGACGTGTATAGCGCGGGGTTGTCGGAATTCGTGTTCGCGGCCGGCGTGCGGCTCGCGCAGACACGCAAGCTCGACCTCATGTATCTGTCGACGACCGACTATATCCAGCACAAATGGGCGCCCGGCACCGAAGGCGCGAACGCGTTCTACGCGATGATGGACGGCTATCTCGCGAAGCTCGACGCGCTCGGCTGGGTGATCGGCCTCACCGCCGATCACGGCATGAACGCGAAGCACGATCCGCAGACCGGCGAGCCGAACGTAATCTATCTGCAGGACTTGCTCGACGACTGGCTCGACGCGTCGACGGCACGCGTGATTCTGCCGATCACCGATCCGTACGTCGTGCATCATGGCGCGCTGGGTTCGTTCGCGACGGTCTATTTGCCGCGCGAGGTCGATGCTGCGTCCGTGATTGCGCGGATCGGCCGCCTGCCGGGAATCGAAGTCGTGCTCGATCGACGCGCCGCGTGTGCGCGCTTCGGGCTGCCTGAGGATCGCATCGGCGATCTGGTCGTGATCGGCACGAAGCATGTGGTGCTCGGCACGCGGCGCGACGAGCACGACCTGTCCGGGCTCACCGTGCCGTTGCGCTCGCACGGCGGGATTTCCGAGCAGGAAGTGCCACTGCTGTTCAACCGGCGCGTTCAGCCATCAGCCACCGGCAGCGAAGGCAAACGGCTGCGCAATTTCGATATCTTCGACGTCGCGCTCAATCGCGTGTCGACATCATGAACACGGCGCCGCGGGACCATCCTGAGTTCCGCGCCGAAGCACTGCGGCTGAGCGGCGAGCGCGCGACGCGCGCCCGGACGCTCGACGTGTTCGATCCTTATACCGGCATGCGCGTCGGCACGGTGCCCTTCGCCAGCATCGACGATGTGCGCGCCGCGTTCGACTACGCGCTCGCGTATCGGCCGACGCTGTCGCGCTACGAGCGTTCGCAGATTCTCGAGCGCGCGGCGGTGCTGCTGCGTGAGCGGATCGAACCGGCGTCGGATCTGATTTCGCTCGAGTCGGGTCTGTCGAAGCAGGACTCGCGCTACGAGATCGGCCGCGTCGCCGACGTGTTCCGCTTTGCCTCGTTCGAGGCGCGCGCCTGCGCCTCGGCAACGAGCGCCGCGGCGCGTTGTATGCGCCGACCGTGCTCGATAACGTCGATCCGTCGATGACACTCGTGCGCGAGGAAACCTTCGGGCCGGTATCGCCGGTCATCGCGTTCGACACGCTCGACGATGCGATTCGCATCAGCAACGGAACACCGCTCGGGCTGTCGGGCGTGTGTACGAACCGGCAGGACGCGATCACCCGTTTCATTAATGAGCTGCGCGTGGGCACCGTCAACGTGTAGGAAGTGCCAGGCTATCGGATCGAGCTGACGCCGTTCGGCGGCCTCAAGGATTCGGGGCTAGGCTACAAGGAAGGCGTTCAGGAAGCGATGAAGAGCTTTACCAATCTGAAGACGTTTTCATTACCTTGGGAGTAACAGGTGGCATTGAGTCTCGACGATATCCGTGTGCTCTTCGAGCGACACGGCAGCCTCGCGTATAGCGGCGAGCCGGTGACGCAGCTCGAGCATGCGTTGCAGAGCGGCGCGCTCGCCGAGGCGGAAGGCGCGAGCGACGAACTCGTCGCCGCGGCGTTCTTGCACGACCTCGGCCATCTGCTGAACCTGCAAGGGGAGACGCCGACGGAACGGGGTGTCGACGATCTGCATCAGTATTTCGCCTTGCCGTTTTTGCGGCCGGTGTTGTCGGATGCGGTGCTGGAGCCGATTCGTCTGCACGTCGACGCGAAGCGCTGCCTGTGCGCGATCGACGCCACCTATTTTGGCCAGCTGTCCGCCGACTCGGTGCGCAGCTTGCAATTGCAGGGCGGGGTCTTCAGCAGGGAAGAGGCGCAGGCGTTTATGCAGAAACCGTACGCCGAAGACGCGATGCGTTTGCGCCGATGGGACGATCGCGCGAAAGAGAAGGATCGCGCGACGCCGGGGATCGACCATTATCTGGCCGTGGTCGAACGGGTGATGCGCGCGCATGCGACTGCGTGAGTCGAGGTGTTTTGGGTCGCGGTAGGTTGCGCGCCGAGCGGTCAAAATATCGCTTGCAAGTCCCGATGTCGGCGACTAGAATTCCGCACTTTCGCGCTCCGGACGCCGGGGTGCGGAGAAGCGGGAAGCCTTTGATGGCGTGGGCTTCGGCGGCGTGGGCAGGTTAGGCGAGTGATAAAAACCTGTTGACGATCCGACGGAAGTTCTCCATAATTCCGCTTCTCTGCTGCAGACGCAGCGACGCAAACGAAGCAGTGCCGGGTAGTGGTGGTTCAGGCGCGGCGGGTTTGGCGGACCGATCTTTAAAAACTAACAGTCGATAAGTGTGGGCGCTTGATGCGG
>NZ_CADFGP010000056.1 GCF_902833905.1 Paraburkholderia tuberum STM678
ACGAAACGAAGCTCGCTGGAGCAATCCAGTCGTCAGGAAACGCCGGATACGTGATCCGTACGTCCGGTGTTGTGGGAGGACGGCGGGGGCAACCCCGCCTCCTACCCGATCCTGCGTTTTCTGTCCGCGCCTAGTCCGCATTTGGTCCGGTTCGCCCACGACTTCCCGCCGACCCACCCCGCCCTTTCCTTTCTCCTACACTTCCTAATCGGTTCTCCGAACTAGCGAAAGGGCGTTCGACATGAAAATCCACATTCGCGAGATCGACCACGTCGTGATCCGGGCGACGCACGTCGAAACCCTCGCGCGCTTTTACTGCGACGTACTCGGTTGCAGCGTTGAAAAGGAGCAGCGCGAACTCGGCCTCACGCAACTGCGCGCGGGCCGATCGCTGATCGATCTGCTGCAGGTCGGCGCGAAGCTCGATCGCGCGGAAAACGGCGCGGCGGGCACGGGGCGCAACATGGACCACCTGTGTCTGCGCGTCGAGTCGTTCGACGCCGACGCGTTGAAGGCGCATCTGAGCGCGCATGGCGCGCGGCTCGGCGAACAGGGAGTGCGTTATGGCGCGGACGGATTCGGGCCGTCGCTGTATCTGTTCGACCCGGAGGGCAATATGGTCGAGCTGAAGGGGCCGCCGGAAGCGGCGCGGGTCACGTCGCTCTGAATGCGAGAACGAAGCGGCGCAAAAACTGGTTCAGACCTGAGCCGTCACGCGTCGGCGGCCGCCTTCAATACGGTCCAGTCGATCTTCACCGCATCGGCTTCGGCGCTGCCGAGCCATGCTTCGCCGTCCTGCACCGTGCATTGCAGCCGCATCGTGCGTTCGGCAAGCGAGCCGAGCGATGCCGCGACGTCTTCGCCGAGCGTCCAGACCGTCACGTTGCGCAGGCGCTCGACCTTGTTGCGCACGCCCTGCCACCAGATTTCCGAAGTACGCCCGCCATACGCGATCACGACCACGTGATTCGCCCGCCCGCTCGCCTTGGCGATGCGGCGCTCATCGGGCTGGCCGACCTCGATCCACGTGTCGATCGCGCCGGTCAGATCCTTCGCCCACAGATCCGGTTCGTCGACATCCGACAAACCTTTGCAGAACTCCAGCCGTTCCTGCGCGAACAGCGCGAACGCGGCGACGCGGACCATCATCCGTTCGTCGGTTTCGGAGGGGTGACGGGCGATCGTCAGCGAATGGTCGGCGTAATAGTGCCGGTCCATGTCAGCGATCTGCAGTTCCGCCTTGTATATCGTCGATTTGAGAGCCATGCCGTTGCTAAACCAGGCGCTCGCTCCACCGGAGCGCAGCGAAAATGAATCGTCGACGGCGCGTTGCCGTTTCTTGTGTTTGCTGTACATCGTATGTTCCTCCCGCGCCGTCAGCCGGTGCCTATGACACAGAAGGAAGCATTTACCGGGCCACCGCGGGTTCCGTGGCCGTCCCGTATACGTCGCGAGCCGCATCTCGCAGCGCGTCGAGCACGACGGCGGCCGCCGGCGACAACAGATGCGACTGGCGCGTGATGATACCGAATGTATCCATCCTGCAAGGCAAATCGATCGGTACGCGCTTCAATACCCCGTACTGTTGGTACTGACGCGCCACTTCATCGGGCAATACCGCCAACATGTCGCTTTGCAGCAGCAGGCTCGAAATCGCGAGGAAGTTGTTCGTATTGACGACGTTCTGCGGCGGATTCAGGCCGATCTGCGAAAACATCAGATCGAAGCGATGGCGCAGCACGCTGCCCGGCGGATGCAGCACCCAGCTCGCGTTGACGATGCCGCGCAGCGTCAATCCCGTTTCATTTTCGAGCGGATGGCCGGGACGCGCGACCACGCACAGCGGTTCGTCGGCGAGCGGTTCGTAGCGCACGTCGGTCTTGAACTGGTTCTGCCGTTCGAGCACGCGGCCGATCATGATGTCGAGATCGCCTTCGGCGAGCCGCGGCAGCATCACGTCGGAGGTCTCGACCTCGGTCCAGATCTGCAACTGCGGATAACGCGCCTTCACGCTCGCGATCGCGCGGGGCACCATCGTCGCGGCGGCCGCGGCGATCACGCCGATACGCACCTGACCCGCGAGCCCCGAGCGCAGCGCCGAGATTTCGTCGTGCGCCTGGCTCAGGTTCGACAGCACCATGCGCGCGTGGCGGATCATCACCTCGCCGTACAGCGTCGCATGCATACCGTGCGGCGTGCGGTCGAACAGGCTCACGCCGAGCATGTCCTCGAGCTCTTTCAACAGGCGCGACGCGGCCGGCTGCGTCATGCCGAGCACGTCGGCCGCGCGGCGCACGTTGCCCTCCTCCTCCATCGCGGCAAGCAGCAGCAACTGGCGCGTCTTCAGCCGAGCGCGCACGAACCAGTTCGAATAGCTACGCGTCATCGCAGGGTCTCCTGGTTTTTACGAGCGATTTTTGTACGTTCTTCCTCTGAAGCTCCATGATGCCATACCGAAACTGATATCGGAGAAGCCTAAAAAGGGATTGGAAAGTTATTGGGCCGGCTCATACCATTCGTGGACTTTTGTGAACTTACGGTGCGCTTTTTTTCGCCGATGAACCGCGATCCGCTCGTCCCCCTCGTTGCCAGCCCGTTTCGCCATTACATCAATGGCGGATGGGAGACTGGCGCGACCACGGGCGTGTCGCTCAATCCGTCGGATCTCGACGAGCCGCTCGGCGAATACGTGCGCGCGGACGTGCGGCAGACCGACAGTGCGATCGAGGCTGCGCACGCGGCGTTTCGCGACTGGTCGCTCGCCTCCGCACAGCGCCGCGCCGACGCGCTCGACTCGATCGGCAGCGAAATGCTCGCGCGCCGCGAGGAGCTGGCCCGGCTGCTGGCGCGTGAAGTCGGCAAGGTGCTGCCCGAGGCGCTCGCCGAAGCGACGCGCGCAGGGCAGTTGTTCAAGCTATTCGCGGTCGAGGCGCTGCGCGCGTTCGTCGAGCCGCACGCGTCGGCGCGTGCCGGCGTCGAAATCGACGTGACGCGCGAGCCGCTCGGGGTGGTCGGCATCATCGCGCCTTGGAGCGCGCCGCTCGCGATCGCCGCGGCGAAGATCGGCGCCGCGCTCGCGCACGGCAACTGCGTCGTCTACAAGCCGGCCGAATCTGCGCCGGCCTGCGCGGCGGCGCTCGCGTCGATCGTCAGTCGCGCGGGCTTGCCGGCCGGCGTGTTCAACCTCGTGATGGGCAGCGGACGCAAGGTCGGTGCGCGCATCGTCGCGCATCCGCTCGTCGCGGCGATCAGCTTCACCGGTTCGTCCGACACCGGCACGCGCGTGCTGCAGGCCGCCGCGACGCGCCAGGCGCGCGTGCAGCTCGAGATGGGCGGCAAGAATCCGTTCGTCGTGCTGGCCGACGCCGATCTCGACGGCGCGGTCGACGCGGCGCTCACCGGTGCCTTCAGCGCGACCGGCCAGCGCAGCACGGCTGCCGCGCGGCTGATCGTCGAACGCGCGGTGTTCGCGCCGTTCGTCGACGCGTTGCAGGCAAAGCTCGCGAAACTCACCGTCGATCACGCGTTGAAGCACGGCACCGATATCGGCCCGGTGGCGAACGCCGCGCAGCTCGAACGCAATCTCGACTACGTGCGCGTCGGCGAGCAGGAAGGCGCGCAGTTGCTGCGCGGCGGGCGGCGACTGGAGCGCGCGACGCGCGGCTATTTTTTCGAGCCGGCGCTGTTTATCGGCGAATCGGAGCATCGCATCGCGCGTGAAGAGATTTTCGGGCCGCTCGCGGTCGTGCTGTGCGCGGACGATTACGAACACGCGCTACATCTCGCGAACGACACCGCCTACGGACTGTGCGCCGGCATCTGCACGCGCTCGCTCGAACGCGCGCGGCATTTTCGCCGCCACGTGCAGAGCGGTCTCGTCACGATCAATCTGCCGACCACGGCCGTCGAGCATCACGGACCCGGCGGCGGGCGCAAGGCGTCGGCCTATGGCGCGAGCGATGCCGCGTTCTGGACCGCCGTGAAAACGGCGTACCTGGCGAGCTACCAGCAATGAGCCGCGCCACCGTTTTCACCGCGACTTGCGCGAACCGCCCGGCGTGCCGCGCGCAGATCCGCCCCGATTCGCGCGACGGCTGACGCCGCCCGCGTTACCCCGCTGCAACTACACGACATCAATGCAGCTTTTCACCCTCAGGAGACAGTAGATGACCAGCAAGCTTCGCCGTTTGACCCTGACCGCGATGGCCGCCGCCCTCGCCGCCCCGTTCGCCGCACAACTGTCCGCCCACGCGGATGAGCCGCTCAAAGTCGGCTTCCTCGTGAAGATGCCCGAACAGGCGTGGTTCATCAACGAACAGAAAGCCGCGACCGCGCTCGGTAAGAAGGACGGCTTCTCGGTCGTCAACATCGGCACGCCCGACGGCGAAAAGGTGCTGGCCGCGATCGACAACCTCGGCGCGCAAGGCGCGAAAGGCTTCGTGATCTGCGCGCCCGACGTGCGCCTCGGACCGGCGATTCAGGCGCGCGCGAAGCGCTACAACATGAAGTTCGTGACCGTCGACGACCAGCTGGTCGATTCGACCGGCAAGCCGCTGGCGAACGTGCCGCACCTCGGCATGTCGGCCTTCAAGATCGGCAACCAGGTGGGCCAGGCGATCACCGACGAAATGAAGCGCCGCGGCTGGAAGCCTGAGGAAGTCGGCGCGCTGCGTATCACGGACTATGAGCTGCCGACCGCGAAGCTGCGCACCGACGGCGCGACGCAGTCGCTGCTCGCCGGCGGCTTCAAGAAGGAAAACGTCTTCGACGCGCCGCAGAAAACCACCGACGACGAAGGCGGCTTCAACGCGGTATCGCCGGTGCTCGCGCAGCATCCGAACATCAAGAAGTGGGTGATCTTCGCGCTCAACGAGGAAAGCGTGCTCGGCGGCGTGCGCGCGACCGAACAGCTGCATATTCCGGCCGCGGACGTGATCGGCGTCGGCATCAACGGCGCGGGCGAGGCGTTCGCCGAGTTCCAGAAGAAGGAACCGACGGGCTTCTACGGCACGATCGCGGTCAGCTCGACGAACCACGGCAAGGAAAGCACCGAGAACCTTATCGAATGGATCAAGGACGGCAAGCAGCCGCCCGCCGACACGCAAACCACCGGCAAGCTGATGGTGCGCAGCAACTGGCTGGACGTGCGCAAGGAACTGGGTATTTAAGCGAGGTTCTCGCAGCAGACGGCGGGCCGCCTCGTGCCTCGCGTTTAGCGCGAGCGCGGCCCGCTCAGCTTTCATCCGTTCGAGGTTTTTCGATGACGTCCTTATTCACCGGGTCTCATGCCGGCGAGGCGGTGCGCACGCCCTCGCCTGCATCGACGCCTGCATCCGACGCCCCCTATCTCCGGCTCGACGGCATCACCGTGCGCTTTCCGGGCGTGCTCGCGCTCGACCAGGTCTCGCTCGAAGTGCGCCGCGGCGAGGTGCACGGCCTGATGGGCGAAAACGGCGCCGGCAAATCGACGCTGCTGAAGGTGCTGTCCGGCGTCAATCATCCTGTCTCGGGCACGTTGTCGCTCGACGGCGTCGAGCAGCAGTTCGCGACGACCAAGGCGGCGATCGCCGCGGGCATCGCGATCATCTATCAGGAACTGCATCTGGTGCCGGAGCTGACGGTCGCCGAGAATCTGATGCTCGGCGCCCTGCCGAATCGCTTCGGCGTACTGGACGAAAAGGCTTTGGTCGCGCGTGCGATGCGCGAGCTCGAACGGCTCGGCGAAAAGCTCGATCCGTCGCAGCAGGTCAAGCATCTGTCGATCGGTCAGCGGCAGATGATCGAAATCGGCAAGGCGCTGATGCGTGACGCGCGCGTGATCGCGTTCGACGAACCGACCAGCTCGCTGTCGTCGCGCGAAACCACGCAACTGTTCCGCATCATCCGCGCGCTGAAGGCCGAAGGCCACGCGATCATCTACGTCACGCACCGGATGGATGAAGTCTACGAACTGTGCGATCGCGTCACCGTGTTTCGCGACGGCCGCCGCATCGATACCTTCGAGGCCGGCGCGGGACTCGACCGCGATCGGCTGATCCGCTGCATGGTGGGGCGCTCGATCACCGATGTGTACGGCTATCGCGCGCGCGAGCACGGCGACGTGCAGCTTCAGGTCGACGGCCTGATGGGACCGGGCCTGCGCGAACCGGCATCGTTTTCGGCGCGCAAGGGCGAGATCGTCGGCTTCTTCGGGCTCGTCGGCGCGGGCCGCTCCGAGCTGATGAAGCTGATCTACGGCGCGCTCAAGCCGAGCGCCGGCGAGGTCGCGCTGAAGGGCAAGCGCGTGCAGTTCGCCACGCCGCGCGACGCGGTGCGCGCCGGCGTCGCGCTGTGTCCCGAGGATCGCAAGCAGGAAGGCATCGTGTCGATCGCGTCGGTGTCGGACAACCTGAACATCAGCTGCCGCCGCCACTTCAGCCGCTTCAACGTGCTCAACGGCCGCAAGGAAGCGCAGACCACGCGTGAATTCATCGGCAAGCTCGCGATCAAGACGCGCAACGGCGACACGCCGATCGGCACGCTGTCCGGCGGCAATCAGCAGAAGGTGATCCTGTCGCGCTGGCTCGCCGAAGAGATCGACGTGTTCCTGATGGACGAGCCGACGCGCGGCATCGACGTCGGGGCGCGCAGCGAGATCTATGGGTTGCTGTATGGGCTCGCCGAGGCGGGCCGCACGGTCATCGTCGTGTCGAGCGATCTCGCCGAGGTGATCGGCGTGACCGATCGCGTGATCGTGATGAAGGAAGGCCGCATCGTCGGCGATCTGCCGAAGGCGCAGGCCACGCCGGATGCGCTGATCAAGCTGGCATTGCCGCGCTGATCGCCCAACGGATCGCGCCACCAGACCTCTTACCGAATACCGCAACGAAAACGGCATTGAATGGAACAGACATCATGAATACACCTTCCACCGATTCCTCGACCCCCGCCGTCGCCTCCGTGGGCTTGACCGCGCGCGCCGCGCGCACCTGGGACCTGATCAACAAATCCGGCATCGTGATGGTGTTCATCGTCCTGTTCGCGGTGCTGTCGTTCACGGTCCCAGACTTTCTGAGCACGCGCAATATCCAGGGCCTGCTGCTGTCGGTCACGCTGATCGGCTCGATCTCCGTCACGATGATGTTCGTGCTCGCGCTCGGCGAGGTGGACCTGTCGGTGGCGTCGATCGTCGCGTTTTCGGGCGTGGTGGCTTCCGTGCTGATCACCGCGACGCACAGCGTGCTAGTCGGCATCACGGCCGGCGTGCTCGCGGGCGGCGCGGTCGGGCTCGTCAACGGCACGCTGGTCGCGCGCTACAAGATCAACTCGCTGATCGTCACGCTCGCGATGATGGAGGTCGTGCGCGGCCTCGCGTACATCACGTCGAACGGCGACGCGGTGATGATCTCCGAGGAGCGCTTCTTCGACCTCGGCGGCGGCTCGTTCCTCGGCATTTCTTATCCGATCTGGAGCAACATCGTTGGCTTCGTTCTGTTCGGCTTCCTGCTGAAAAAGACCGTGTTCGGCAAGAACGTGCTGGCCGTCGGCGGCAATAGCGAAGCGGCTGTGCTCGCGGGGCTGCCCGTCACGCGCATCAAGATCACCGTGTTCGTGCTGCAAGGCCTCGTGACCGGCTTCGCGGGCGTGATGCTCGCGTCGCGCATGAGCCTCGGCGATCCGAAGACGTCGGTCGGGCTCGAGCTCGGCGTGATTTCCGCGTGCGTGCTCGGTGGTGTATCGCTGACGGGCGGTGTCGCGACGATCTCCGGCGTGCTGGTCGGCGTGCTGATCATGGGCTCGGTGCAGGACGCCATGAGCCTGCTGAACGTACCGACGTTCTATCAGTATCTGATTCGCGGCGGCATCCTGCTGCTCGCGGTTCTGTTCGACCAGTTCCGCCGCAGCAAGCGCGTGCACTGACGCGCCGTTGCTCGTGGCCGGTTTCCTGCGCTTTGCGAGAAGGCGTACTGCCGATGCGGGTCGATAAACCCGCATCGGCTTTTTTATTGCAGATGAAGCCTGGCAAGTATCAAAAGCAATAAAAAACGGCTTGGCATCGGAATGCCCAAGCCGTCTCTTTTAGCTCACGCGTACACGCCTGCGACTTTTAAAGCCGCAGCGGATACGCATGCGACCGTATTCCGGCTTTTGCCGGAATACCGGTGTTGTACTTATTGCTTGATGAATCGGTCGTTCGCCCAGAGCCCCTCGGTATCGCTATTGGCTGAATTCACGAACTCGACGTCGTGGCCGACCACGCGCACCACGCGGAAACTCGAGTCGGTCGGAGTCGACACGCATTGATATCCGGAGAAGAATTCCTGCATCTGCTGCTGTTCACCGGCTTGCGCGTGGTGATCGGCGGCATCGAGCTTGTCCTTCGATACGCAGCCATAGGCATTGGCCTTGAACTGGATCGTTTGCTGCGGCTTGATCACGACGTCTTGCGCCTGAACGCTAGCGGCAGCCAAACCCGCGATGGCGAAAACAACGGCAATTCGAGTTTTCATTCGTTCCTCCGGGGCGGGCCGAAAAAAATCTCGGTTAGCTATGTATTTAACTTTAACGGTGGACCCGCATCTTGCACTCTAGGAGAACCGATGAGAACGACAAGCACATCTTGTGTGCGATCGCAACAGTGGCGAATTGTCGCACCTGTTGTCGAAGCTGATTAAAGCTTGAGCACACGCCTGACCGAATGGCAATGAAATGAATAACTAAAAAAATCCACTCTCGCACATGCCTTAGCTGGTAAAGCTTTGCGCGCGCATTCACGTAAACGTGTAGCGTCAATTAAGCGATTTAATACAATTTAATCAACGGGTTTGTGCATCGCACACAAAGTCATTCCACAGGCAAAAGCTGCGATGCGCAATAACGAGGCAAGTGCAGAAAATAAACAGTGCCAGCCGTATCTCACGGGCCCTGGTGAAACGCTTGCAACGCGCCATTGCCGAAAACGCATGAAAAAAGCCGCGCGGCGCAAAACCGCGTGGACAGGCGAGGGGGGCGCGATCGCAGTGCGATGTACCCTTCGCGTGCGGCCTGAATCCAGGTGGATCTTCATCGAGCCGGTATGCGGGTACAGGCGGTGCTCTACAATGAAAACGAATCTCCTGCACCCGGAGGCTATCGTGAACGAGCACGTCATACTCGGGATTTTTCTGGTCGTTCCGCTGCTGATCGTCATGTTTCTTTTTTCCGACGAACTGTGGCAGGAGCATCGAGACCTGCACGACGGACGGCCGTTGCGAGCGCGTCGCCGACGCATCGACTGGCGACATCCGCTACGCCGTTCGCGCGAGCGGCTCTGAGATTGCGAAGCGGGTCCCCAAAGAAAAAAAGCCTGCCACAGGGGCAGGCTGAAAAAAAGAGATCCACACTCAATGCCTTGAACACAAGGCAATAGCAGTCTAGTCGCGACACGCTAATCGGTGGTTTCAACGGCTTTTACAGTTGTTACCGGGCGTGACCGTAATGCGGGGCGCGACGTTGCGTCGGCAGGCCTCGCGTCGCGCTTCAATGGGCGCGCCAGTGCGCGCGAATCCGTTTGGCGAGCGCTTCGAGCGTGTCCGGATCGGCGACCTCGCGCGCATGCAGCTTCAGCGGTTGGCCTTCCCAGCGCGGAATCACGTGGAAATGGACGTGCGGCACTGTCTGTCCCGCCGCCGCGCCGTTGAACTGGCCGATGAACACGCCGTCAGGACGCAGTGCCGCGCGCACCGCGATCGCGAGCTTTTGCGCCATGCGCGTCGACGCGACGAGCGCCGCATCCGACAGATCGAAAATTTCCGCGACCGCTTCCTTCGGCACGACGAGCAGATGGCCGTCGGCCTGCGGCATCAAGTCCATGAAAGCCAGCGCCTGGTCGTTTTCGGCCACCTTGATGCACGGTAGTTCGCCGCGCAAGATTTTGGCGAACGGGTTGCTGTCGTTGTAGCTCATCGCGTTTCCTTTCATTTGGGCTGGGTTCGATTCACGGGTCGAGCGGGATACTTTTTTTGCGTAGCTTCGCACCGCGGGTTTCCTATTCTCTACCCGAACGCTTACGCCACGCGTGCGGCACGCCGGATCGCTTGAGGTGGCTGGCCGAACGCGCGCAAAAACGCGCGCCGCATCCGCTCGGGGTCGATGAAGCCAGTGTCGGCTGCGACGGTTTCGATCGAATGACGGCCGGTTTCGAGCATCGTGCGAGCCGCTTCGACACGCAGCGCCTCGATCGCGCGGGCCGGCGACTGGCGCGTCTCGTCGCGAAACGCGCGGCTGAACTGGCGCGGGCTCAGATGCGCGACGTCGGCGAGCTGCTCGACGGTCAGCGGCTCGCGCAGATGGCTCTTCGCATACGACAGCGCGTTCTGGATCCGATCGGATTTCGGTTCGAGATCGAGCATCGCGGAGTACTGCGATTGCCCGCCGGTGCGCCGGTGATAGACCACGAGCTTCTTCGCGATCGCGCGCGAAACCGCGATGCCGAGGTCGTTCTCGACGAGCGCGAGGCACAGATCGATACACGCGGTCATGCCGGCCGACGTCCACACCGAGCCGTCGACGATGAAGATGCGGTCCTCGTCGACCCGCGCGCGCGGAAAGCGCCGTTGCAAATCGCGCGCATGCGCCCAGTGCGTAGTCGCGTGACGGCCGTCGAGGATGCCCGCTTCGGCGAGCACGAATGCGCCGGTGCAGATGCTCGCGGTGCGGCGCGAGGCGGCGAGGGCGTCGTTCAGAAACGCGAGCAGCCCCGGCGACGACGGCGCGATCTCCATCGCGCCGGTGACGATCACCGTGTCGTAGGCGGGATCGCCGAACGGGCGCGTCGCGACCTCGACGCCCGCCGAACTGCGCACCATGCCGCCGTGCTCGGAGATCACCGCGACGTCGTACGCGGGCTCGCCGGTGTCCTGATTGGCGAGTTCGAAAATCGATACCGCGACCATGTCGAGGATCTGAAAGCCCGGAAAGACCGCCACGCCGATGCGTTTCATTTACGATGTCCGGAAGCGAGGGAAATATGACATTTGAGACAAAACAGTACGCGCCTAAACTCAGCTCGTCAACCCCGCCGTATCAGCGCAAAAGCCGCCAGGCGGCGAGTTCACGGATGTTCCCATTCACCGGACAGGGCGGCCGCATCATGCGCAGCCCGCAAGGAGAGCTTCAATGGCAACGCAGGCAGACAAGGGCGTACAAGGCAATTCGAACGAAGGCAAGGGTACGGCGGTGGTCACGGGCGCATCGTCGGGTATCGGCGCGGTCTACGCGGACCGGCTCGCGCGACGCGGCTACGACCTGCTGCTGATCGCGCGCGACGGCACACGCCTGAGCAGCCTCGCCGACCGGCTGACGAAGGAAACCGGCCGCCGCGTAAGCACCGTCAGCGCCGATCTGACCAACAAGGCCGACGTGCGCCGCATCGAGAACCAGTTGCGCGCCGAGCGCGGCATCACGATGCTGATCAACAACGCGGGCGTCGGCGCAACCGCGACGCTGGTCGACTCCGACATCGATCAACTCGAGCAGATGATCGAGCTGAACGTGACCTCGCTCACGCGCCTGACGGCGGCGGTGCTGCCGGGCTTCATCGCGCGCGGCGCCGGTACGGTGATCAATATCTCGTCGATCGTCGCGCTGGCGCCGGAATTGTTGAACGGCACCTATAGCGGCACCAAGGCCTACGTGTTGAATCTCACGCAGTCGCTGCATCAAGAGGTGGGCGGCAAGGGCGTGCGGCTGCAAGCGGTGCTGCCGGGCGCGACGAGCACCGCGTTCTGGGATCGCGCGGGTCTCGCGGTCGAGAACCTGCCTTCGCAGATCGTGATGAGCGCCGAGGACATGGTCGACGCGGCGCTTGCCGGTCTCGATCAGGGCGAACTGGTGACGATCCCGTCGTTGCCCGATGCCGCCGACTGGGAGCGTCTGAACAGCGCGCGTTTGCATCTGCAGCCGAATCTGTCGCGCAGCGCGCCGGCCGAGCGCTATACGCGCGCCGTGGCCGCGTAAGCCGAAGGTTGAGGAGGGCGACGCCAGACTCAGCCGCTCACGGCCACCTGATTCTTGCCGTCGTGTTTCGCGCGATAAAGGCCGACGCCGGCGGCCTCGATCAGCGTCGTGACCGGTTCGGCGGCCGACGGCACCACCATCGCCGCGCCGATGCTGATCGTGACGACGCCCTCTGCCGAGCCCGCATGGGTGATCGCGCGGTCTTCGACCGCGATGCGGATTTTCTCCGCGAGCAGGCGCAAGCCGCCCACCGACGTGTCCGGCACGACCACCGCGAACTCCTCGCCGCCGAAGCGCGCGGCGAGATCCAGTGAATGGCCGAGGCACGCTTCGATCGTATGCGCGACGCTCTTCAGCACTTCGTCGCCGGCGACGTGCCCATAGGTGTCGTTGTAGGCCTTGAAGTGATCGACGTCGATCATCAGGAGGCCGAGGCCGGTCTTGTCGCGGGTGCCGCGGTGCCATTCGGCCGCCAGATACTGGTCGAGGTGGCGGCGGTTCGACAGGCCGGTCAGACCGTCCGAATGCGTGAGCCGCTGCAACTCCAGATTCGTCGCCAGCAGTTGTCGCTGAGATTGCCGCAGCGCGCGGTACGCCTCGTCGCGTTGCAGCAGGTGTAGATACGAGCACGAGTGATAGCGGATGCGCGCTATCAGCTCGATGCGGTCGGGCAGCTTCACGAGGTAGTCGCTCGAACCGGCCGCGAACGCCGCGCTTTTGACGAGCGGCTCTTCGTTGGTCGACAGCACGACGATCGGGATGTCGCGAGTGGCGGCATTCAGCCGGTATTGCCGCACCAGCGTCAGACCGTCGGTGCCCGGCATCACGAGATCTTGCAGGATCACCGTCGCGCGCGTTTCCTCGGCGCAGCGCACCGCGTCTTCCCATGACGCGCAGTTGCGAAAGTCGATGCCCGGCTCGTCGGCGAGCGCCTCGCGCACCCCCTCGGCGATGACCGCCTGGTCGCCGACCAGCAGCACCATGATCGGGCACTCGGCCGCCGGCGGGGCGGCGAGGATGCGCGCGAGCGCGTCGTCGCTGGCGAGATTGGGCGCATCCTCAGCGACGAGCGCGTGCGCCTGCGCGTTCGCGTCGTCTGCGGAATGCAGCGTTGCGGCGTTCTGGGGCGGTTTAGAGGTGTCCATGTGGCTCGGCCAGGATGAAGTTCAGGGAGGGCACGTCAGCTTGCGGGGAGGCGAGGCGCTCGTTGACCACTGCCCTTGGTCAGATAATAGTCGGCGCCCGCATCAAGGCCAGCGCGGCGATCTTCCCCCCGATGCCTGGATGAAAAGCAGCGCAATGCCCTGCGTGGGTTAACGCGTCCAACGTTATGCACCTGTTACAGAGTAAATCTCTGGTTACCAACTGCAGCATCTATTTCCGCGCGCGCCGGCGACAATTCGTCCATGCCTGAACGGCGGGAGCTCAATATGAAAAAGATCGCAGTGGCGTTGGTAATGGCGGGTAGTTTGACGGTGGCGGGCCAGGCGTCCGCGCACGGACACGGCGGTGATGTGGTGGGTGCGCTGATTGGCGGCGCGGTGCTGGGCGCGGTGGTCACCTCGGCGTTGACGCCGGCGCCGGTGGTCGCGTATCCGCAGCCGGTCTATGCCGAGCCCGCGTACCAGCCCGCGCCGGCTTACGTGGCACCGCCGCCCGGATATTGCTACGACCAGTATCAGCGCGCCTATGTCGCGTGCGGCGCACCGCCGCCCGGACAGTACGGCTATGCGCAACCGCAACCCGAGCCGCAGTGGTGAGCGCGGCCAGCCTCTGATGCGCGGATGATTCAGCCGAACAACGCGCAGACAAAAAGGCCGTCGCCCAATGCGACGGCCTTTTTCCATTTGAGGCACGGCTTAATGCTTGTGATGCAGCCACTCCGCGTAATGCGTGTCGAGCCAGCGCTCGAGCTTGGGCGGCCTGGACGGGTCGCGGTGACGCGACATCATCCAGATGGCAAGGCCGACCACCAGCATGACGGCGGGCCCCATCAGATAAGCGAGCATTGATTCAGGCATCGGAACCTCCGTATCGGCTTGCATCCATCTCTCAGTGTAGGCGAAGGAAGCGGGGAAAGAACGACGATTCAAACGGTCCAGAGAAGCGAAAAAAGGCGCATTTGCGCCCGCTTTGGAAACCTGTTTTTTGATGATTTTTCCTTTATTTGCTTAGCGTCTGGGCGAGGTCCCATTAGCCTGTGTACCATCCTGTTACCGGCCTGACGGCAAGCGTCACATGGCGCCAAAACCCATGACAATGCCGTCAAGCCGTCCCGTTCGCCGTCTACCGCGCGACTTCCATCTGGCTATCGACAAAGTCCGCCCAACTCTGAAGCATGCGACCCTGCCACGCCGCTTCGTCGGTTGCTTCACGCTTCGCGATGTCGCCCCCCGCAGCTGTTTGCTGTTCCATGTCGCGCAGATGCGACGACGCGGTGCGACGAAAGTCGTGTAGCACGAAATGCTCCACGTCGAGCCCCAATGCCTTGACTGCCTGGTTCAGCGTGCTTTTCGCGATCGGCCGATCGTCGCCCCTGACGCTCGGGAACACGAACGTCTCGCTGGTGCGCCCGCGCTGCAGCTCGCGCAGCAGCGCAACCGCCTGACGCGGCAGACGGACGACGCGGTCCTCGCGCGCGTTCAGGCGCGCGGCGGGGATCGTCCACAGCGCGTTGTCGAGATCGAACTCGGCCCATGTCGATTCGACGAGGTCCGCTTTGCGCGCCATCGTCAGCACCAGCAGATGCAGCGCGAGCTTCAGCGGACGGCGGATATTGGATGTGTCGATCGTGCGCAGCATGACACCGATCTCGGCGCCGGACAGCACGCGGGTGCGGCTATCGAAGGTCGCGATCGAGCGCGCCGGTACGACTTCCGCGGGATTGCTGGTCGCGAGCTGGCGCGCGATCAGATATGCGTACAGGCGCTTCACGACGTTGCGCGTGTGCAGCGCCATTTTCGGCGAGCCGCGGCTTTTGATGCGCTCGCAGATCGCGACGACGTCGTCAGCGGTGACCGCGCCGATCGGCTTGTTGCCGATCGCGGGCAGCACGTCCTTGTCGAGCGCACGCCGCGTGGTGCGGCGATATTCATCCGACTTGCCGGCCAGCGCCGTCGCGAGATAAAGCTCGGCCGCTTCGCGCAGCACCTCGGCCTTGCTCTCGGCACCGCGATCGCGCCGCGCGGTGGCGACCGGCGAGATGCCCTGCGCGACGAGCGCCGCGTACCTCTGCGCCTTCGCGCGCGCGACGCGCAGCGAAATCATCCGGTAATCGCCGATGGTCGCGAGCGGCTGACGCTTGCCGTTCAACGTATAGCGGAAGCGCCAGACCTTGGTGCCGGTCGTCATGACCTCGATCACGAGGCCGTTGCCGTCAGCGACGCAGTAGCGGGTCGCGCGCGGTTCGAGCGCGCGGATCTCGGATTCGGTGAGCGGGGTGGCGAGGCGGGGCATGCTTTGGGGACGCTGTACGTTTAGGCTCGGACAGCTGGATTCTAAACCTTTGCACGGTTGTGTACCAAAAATCCGGTGGATTTTTGGTCGACGGAGTGCGATTTTCGCGTGTGCGGCAGCGGCGCCGATTCGGCCGCGAGAGCCTATGACGGCCGCATTGCGGCGACGCACAAGTTCGGCGTTACTTGCCGATACAGAATCGGCTGAAAATCACGCCGAGCAGATCGTCCGAACTGAACTCACCGGTGATCGAGTTCAGTTGATCCTGCGCGAGCCGCAATTCCTCGGCGAACAGATCGAGCGCCTGCGCGTTCTGCTCCGCATGCACGGCGGCGGTCGCCAGATGCTCGTCGGCCGCGCGCAACGCGATCAGGTGCCGCTCGCGCGCGAGATAGACGCTCTCCGCGCCCGCCTGCCAGCCGGCAATCCGCAGCAGTTCATCGCGCAGCAGCGCGACGCCGTCACCCTTCTTCGCCGACAGCCGCACCTCGCTAAGTTCGAGGTCGGCGTCGAGCGCCTGCGTCGCGGGCGCGAGCCCTGTCAGGTCGGTCTTGTTCAGCACGCGGACGACGGGCACGCCGCGCGGAAAGCGTCCGGCGATCGTTTCGTCGCCGGCCGTCATTCCGGCGCGCGCGTCGAGCAGATGCAGCACCACGTCCGCGCGCTCGATCTCGCCCCACGTGCGCTCGATGCCGATCTTCTCGACCTCGTCCTCGGTCTCGCGCAGGCCGGCCGTGTCGATCACGTGCAGCGGGATGCCTTCGATCTGGATCGTCTGCGCGACCTTGTCGCGCGTCGTGCCGGCGATCGGCGTGACGATCGCGAGTTCGGCGCCGGCGAGCGCATTCAGCAACGACGACTTGCCGACGTTCGGCTGCCCCGCCAGCACGACCGACAAACCTTCGCGCAGCAACGCGCCCTGGCGCGCCTCGCTCAGCACGTGCGCGAGACGCTCGCGTATGCGCACGAGCTTGCCGCGCGCGTCGGCGGCTTCGAGGAAGTCGATTTCCTCTTCCGGGAAGTCGAGCGTCGCTTCGACCAGCATCCGCAGCGTGATCACCTCTTCGACCAGCGCGTGGATGTCGCGCGAGAACGCGCCGTCGAGCGAGCGGCCGGCCGAACGCGCGGCGGCCTCGGTGCTTGCCTCGATCAGATCGGCGACGGCCTCGGCCTGCGCGAGGTCGAGCTTGTCGTTCAGAAACGCGCGACGCGTGAATTCGCCGGGCTCGGCTAGCCGTAGACCGAACGCGCGGCCGGCGTCGATGCAGCGCTGCAGGACCAATTGCAGCACGACCGGGCCGCCATGGCCTTGCAGTTCAAGCACGTGCTCGCCGGTGTACGAGTGCGGCGCCGGAAAGTACAGCGCGATGCCGCGATCGAGCGGATTGCCGCTCGCGTCGAGAAACGGCACGTAGCTCGCGTGACGCGCCGCGAGCGTCTGGCCGGTGAGGGCCTGCATCAACGGCTGGGCCGCCGCCGCGCCAGCGCGGCCGAACGAAATCCGCACGACGCCGATGCCTCCCCGGCCGGGCGCGGTAGCAATGGCAACGATGGGATCGGAGTCGGTCGTGAGCATGTGAAGTCGGCTGAAACGGGAGGGGAGGAGCAGGGCCGCGTCGGTCGAGCCGGCGCGAGGCATTGTAACGCGCGCGCCTCGCACGGAAGGGCTGGCGACAAGGACGCGAAGCGGATGACGTGCCCGTTCGCCCCTATCGTTTGAACAACTCAGATTTATCTCAATTAAGCTAGGATCATTACCGCGCTACTTGGGAATTATTGAGACTCGGCAGGAACTGCAGTTCAGGCAAAGCCAAGCCTGGCAATCGAGAGATGAAAAAATCAAATTCGCGCAACGCGTTATGGGGCGCGCGCTGCAAGCTAAAACTATCTCAAATAAGAGAAAACAAAGCTTGATCGGTTGTCAACTGGCTGAACTCCGAATTGCACAATCTCGCCCATGCCGACCGACAAAGAAAAAGCCGCCTTCGCCAAGAGGCTGAAGGATCTGCTCGAGCCGCTGAAAATCCGCGGTGGGACCAAACTCGCCGAGCAATTCAATCTTCGCTATTACGGCGAGCGGCCCGTGACGCCCCAGACCGCACACAAATGGCTGACGGGCACGACGATCCCGAAGCCGGACAAGTTGCGCACGCTCGCCGAATGGTTGAACGTCAAGGAGCACTGGCTCCATTACGGACCACCGCCCGGCGCCAGCGCACGACCGATGGCACGTGGCGAAAAATATCCGCCGACACCCGAAACGATCGAACTCGCTTCGAAGATCGCATCGTTGACCCCGAAGGACCGGAATCTGGTCGAGGAAATGATCGTGCGTTTTTACGGCGAAGATTCCGACGAAGAGTGAACGACGAAACTCAAGCGCAGCCGCCCGCCGCATTTCCTTCAGTCGCACCATAAAAAAAGCCGCCCGGTTCGCACCGGGCGGCTTTTCGTTTTGAGCTTGCGTCACGGCGGCCCTGCGGGCCGCCACCGGACGGAACATCAGGCCGGCTTCGCCTTCGAGCTGCCCATCATCCGCGTGATGTAGTACTGCTGCGCGATCGACAGCACGTTGTTCACGACGTAGTACAACACGAGACCTGCGGGGAAGAAGAAGAACATCACCGAGAACGCGATCGGCATGAACATCATCATCTTCGCCTGGACTGGGTCCGGCGGCGTCGGGTTCAAGCGGGTCTGAAGGAACATCGACACGGCCATCAGGATCGGCAGGATGAAGTACGGGTCCTGCTGTGACAGATCATGGATCCATAGAATCCACGGCGCGCCGCGCATTTCCACCGACGACAGCAACACCCAGTACAGCGAGATGAACACCGGGATCTGGATCACGACCGGCAGACAGCCGCCGAACGGATTGACCTTCTCGGTCTTGTACAGCTCCATCAGCGCCGCGTTCATCTTCTGCGGATCGCCCTTGAAACGCTCGCGCAGCGCCTGCATGCGCGGCGTGATCGCCTTCATGCGCGCCATCGACTTGTAGCTCGCGGCCGACAGCGGGAAGAACACCGCCTTGATCAGCACCGTGAGCAGCACGATCGACCAGCCCCAGTTGCCGACATAGCCGTGGATCTTCGACAGCAGCCAGAACAGCGGCTTCGCGATGATCGTGACCCAGCCGTAGTCCTTCACCAGATCGAGACCCGGCGCGATACCTGCGAGCATCTTTTCTTCTTCCGGACCGGCGAACAGACGCGCGGACACGCTGACGGTCTGGCCCGGCTGGATGGTCGGCATCGCCTCCTTCATGCCGACGCGATACAGCGACGGATCGATCTTCTCGGCGTAGAACTCGCGCTTCACGCCTTCCTGCGGAATCCAGGCCGACGCGAAGTAGTGCTGGACCATCGCGACCCAGCCGTCGTTGGCCGACGTTGCGAAGTTTTGCTTGTTCTTGTCGAGATCGCTGAACGTCATCTTCTGGAAGTGATGCTCGTTCGTGTAGACAGCCGGTCCGATGAACGTGTGCGAGAAGCGCGGCGTTTCGACCGGCTGGTCGTCGCGCACGAGTTCCATATAGAGCTGCGGCGTCACCGGCGTGGTGCCGACGTTCTGGACCTTCGTCTCGACGCCGATCACGTAGCTGCCGCGCGTGAACGTATACGTCTTGATGACCCGGAGGCCGCCCTTTTCCGGCGACTCGAAGCTCATCTGGAACGAGTTCTCGCCGTCGGCCAGATGGGTCGGCTGATTCGGCATCAGCGTAAAGATGTCGTTGTGATTCGGGAAGTCACCGCCGAGCAGGCCAGTGCGCGCCAGATACGTGTGATTGTTCGTTTTGTCGAACAGCGTGATCACGAGATCCGGCTGCTTGCCGTCGCCCTGCTTGACGAGCGACAGGCGCGACAAGGTGGCACCGCGGGTGTCGATTTCGCCGCTATAGACGTCGGTGCCGAACTTCACGAGCTGCGATTGTTCGGCCGCTGGCGCGTTGCCCGGCGCGGCCGCGTTGGTTGTCGCCAGATCGGCTTGCTGGGTGCCCGGTGTCGTGGTGCCCGGCGCGGCGCTGCCGGCGGTCTGGGTCGGCGTCGTGCTCGGGAAGAACATCGACGGGCGTCCGTGGTCGCGTTGCCAGTTGTCGAACAGCATGACAGCTGACATGAAAAAGATGACCCATAGGACGGTGCGTTTGATATCCATGCGTTGTCTCAGTGTCGATGGAACGGCGCGTCAGCGCTTTTCAGAAGAAGTGGGTGGCGGGACGAGATCGATGCCGCCCGCGGAAAACGGGTGGCAGCGGCAAACACGCCTCACGGCGAGATAAGTCCCGCGCGCGGCGCCATGATACTGGATTGCCTCGCGCGCGTAATCAGAGCAGGAAGGGTAAAAACGGCACCGGTTGCCGAGCATGGGGCTCACGGCAAGCTTGTAAAAACGCAATAAAGCGAAGAGTACCGTTTGCATGGCAGGTGCGGCCGTACGGCGCCGGGCAACGTGAAGTACAGGACGACGCCCGCGCTCCGAAGCTGCCGGCGCAACGCCCATTGCGGCGACCGTGGTGCGGGCGGTCACTGCGTCATTCCGTCTTGGGCGCCTCCGCGGGCGGCGCCTGACGACGGGTAATTTCGCGCGCTGCCTTGTCGAGCAGCGCCTCGATTTCGCTGCGGCACAGCGCCTTCAACGGCGACGACGACGCGCTCGGCAAAGCTTTTTTGTCGAAACGCGTGTGTAGACGCAGCAGCACATCCCAACCGCCGAATTCCGCGCGACGCAGCCGGAAGGCTTCGCGCGCGATCCGGCGCACCAGATTCCGCGTGGCCGCGCGCGGCGCATACTTCTTACCGATCACGAGGCCAAGACGCGCCTCGTTGCCGGTGGGCCGGCCGTACACGACAAAGTGTGCGGTACGGCGCCACGGCCGCAAACGAAAAACGGATGAAAATTCATCCGTTTTTAGCAGCCTTGCGGCTTTGGGGAAGGCGGCTTGCGCTCGCAACGGAACCGAGCCCGGTTGCTGCGCCCCGGCCGCTCCCGCTTCGCCGCGGGTTTCGGTCACAGCGCGCAATCCGCTTGCCTTAGATCGCGAGGCGCTTGCGGCCCTTCGCGCGACGTGCGTTGATGACCTTGCGGCCGCCAGCGGTCTTCATGCGAACGCGGAAGCCATGGGTGCGCTTGCGACGGGTAACGGAAGGTTGGTAAGTACGTTTCATGTTGCTCTCACTTGATCGAAAAAAACCGCGCGATCATCGCTGAAAGCGCAATGGCCGGTGGTTTACTGAAATTGGTTTTCGCGGAACCCGCTATTTAAACTGGTTTTCCGTTGGCCGTCAATAGTTTAGCCGTCGTCTGGCGCAGCCGGGGGTTGCCGGACCAAGCGATCGGTCCCTGTGGATAACTCACTTTCGGGTTCGTTTTGGCGTTAGAATCTCGCCTTACTTCCCAAAAATGTTGCACGCCGCTCCGGCACGCTTGTCCCGCAGACCCTTGTGGCACAGGCGCCTGGGGCTGTTACGCCTGGCTGCTCAGGGCCTTGTTGCGCGTGCGCGACAGGGGCAGCGGCGACCGCCGTGCACACCATAACGATAGCAACTTGATGAACGAATTCTGGCAACACTGTTCCGCATTGCTGGAGCGTGAGCTTACGCCCCAGCAGTACGTGACGTGGATCAAACCCTTGGCCCCGGTCGCCTTCGACGCCGATGCGAACACGTTGAGCATTGCCGCGCCGAACCGCTTCAAGCTCGACTGGGTCAAGAGCCAGTTCTCCGGCCGCATCGCGGATATGGCCCGCGATTTCTGGCATGCGCCGGTGGATGTGCAATTCGTATTGGATCCGAAGGCCGGCATGCGTAGCCCAACGGCCGCGGCGCCGGCTCCGTCGTCGGCACGCCCGGCTTCGGCCGCGCCGCAGGGCGGTAATGCCGGCGGCGTCGCGGCCGTCGATGCTGCTGTCGGCGCGGTGCACGCCGCGCATGCCGCGCGCGCGAATCCCGCAGCCGCGGCTGCGGCGCTCGCAGCGCAAAACGCTAATTCGCGCAGCGCCGCCGAAGACGTCGCAGACCTCGATCTGCCGAGCCTGGACGCGAACGAAGCCGCCGCCGGACGTCGCACGTGGCGCCCAGGCCAAGGCGTGGGCGCGACGGCATCCAGCGAGAGCGACTCGATGTACGAGCGCTCGAAGCTGAACCCCGTGCTGACCTTCGACAACTTCGTGACCGGTAAGGCGAATCAGCTCGCGCGCGCCGCGGCGATCCAGGTCGCCGACAACCCCGGCATTTCGTATAACCCGCTGTTCCTGTACGGTGGCGTGGGCCTCGGCAAGACACACCTGATCCATGCTATCGGAAATCAGTTGCTGATGGACAAACCCGGCGCGCGGATTCGCTACATCCATGCGGAACAGTACGTGTCCGATGTCGTGAAGGCGTACCAGCGCAAGGCGTTCGACGACTTCAAGCGCTACTACCACTCGCTCGACCTGCTGCTGATCGACGATATTCAGTTCTTCTCGGGCAAGTCGCGCACGCAGGAGGAATTCTTCTACGCTTTTGAGGCGCTGGTCGCCAACAAGGCGCAAGTGATCATCACGAGCGATACGTATCCGAAGGAAATCTCGGGTATCGACGATCGCCTGATCTCGCGCTTCGACTCCGGCCTGACGGTGGCGATCGAGCCGCCCGAACTCGAAATGCGCGTCGCGATTCTGATGCGCAAGGCGCAATCGGAGTTCGTGAGCCTGAATGAGGACGTCGCGTTCTTCGTCGCGAAGCATCTCCGCTCGAACGTGCGCGAGCTCGAGGGCGCGCTGCGCAAGATCCTCGCGTATTCGAAGTTCCACGGCCGCGAAATCACGATCGAACTGACCAAGGAAGCGCTGAAAGACCTGCTGACGGTGCAGAACCGGCAGATTTCGGTGGAAAACATCCAGAAAACGGTCGCCGACTTCTACAGCATCAAGGTCGCGGACATGTATTCGAAGAAGCGTCCGGCGAACATCGCGCGGCCGCGGCAGATCGCGATGTACCTGGCGAAGGAATTGACGCAGAAGAGTCTGCCGGAAATCGGCGAGCTTTTCGGCGGGCGCGACCACACGACGGTGCTGCACGCGGTGCGCAAGATCGCCGACGAGCGCAGCAAGGACGCACAGCTGAATCACGAACTGCACGTGCTGGAGCAGACGCTGAAGGGCTAAACGGGCTGGCCGCACGCGACCGTGAAACGGACGTCGGCGGCAGGAAACGCTGGAAGCGGCCACGCAGTGGTTTGAATGAGGCCGCGAAAACGCTGTAAATCGAGAAACGGGCAGGGGACTCACAACCCGGCGGCGCTGTCGGGTCCGAACGGGAAATGACAAGGAACGCGACGGTAAGCGGGCAGAAGCGACGTAAAAAGCGCGGCAAACCCGTGACGAATTTGCGGCGCAACCGGCCAGAAGTGGCGGAACAACGAGCCTGCGAACCGGTAGCGCCGCGCAGCGGCGCGACAAGTCGGCGGCAGCCCGGACCACGCCCTACAAAATCGACCTGTTTATTCCCGAACTCGCCCCCATTTTAGTGAGGCGGTCCCGTTTTCAGGCACAATACAGGTTTAACCGCCCGGCGGCGACGGGCGGATTTCACGCCGTGTCGGGCGCTTTTCAGGGCGCCGGCGGGGAGCCGTGGCTGCGCGCTGAAACGCTTGTCCCGTAAGGCGTGCAGGCCGTTATACCAACGAAGGAACCCTATGCAACTGGTCAAGACCGAACGCGACAACCTCCTCAGGCCGCTGCAAACCGTGAGCGGCATCGTCGAACGCCGCCATACGTTGCCGATCCTCGCCAATTTGCTGATCACCAAGAACGGTCCTGACGTATCGTTCCTGTCGACCGACCTGGAGTTGCAGATCACCACGCGCGCCGATTTCGGCGTGGGCGGCGATTCGGTCGCGACCACGGTGGCAGCGCGCAAGCTCCTCGACATTCTGCGCGCGATGCCTGACGGCCAGGTCACGCTGACGCTGAACGACAAGCGTCTGACCGTGCAATCCGGCAAGAGCCGCTTTGCGCTGCAGACGCTCGCCGCGGACGAATTCCCGACCGTCGCTCAGGCCAAAGACTACGGCGCGAGCCTGGTGGTTCCTCAAAAGACGTTCCGCCAGCTGCTCGGCATGGTCCATTTCTCGATGGCCCAGCAGGACATCCGCTACTACCTGAACGGCATGCTGCTGGTGGTGGACGGCGATCAGCTGATGGCGGTCGCGACCGACGGTCACCGTCTCGCGTTCTCGTCGATGAAGATCGAGGGCTCCTTCGCGCGCCACGAAGTGATCATTCCGCGCAAGACGATTCTCGAACTGCAGCGCCTGCTCGAAGACATCGACGACACGCTGAAGATCGACATCGCGCAGACGCAGGTCAAGTTCACGTTCGGTCAGGTTGAACTCGTGTCGAAGCTCGTGGAAGGCAAGTTCCCCGACTTCCAGCGCGTGATTCCGAAGTCGCACAAGAACAAATTCCAGATTGGCCGCGAAGAACTGCAGCGTTCGCTGCAACGCGCGGCGATTCTGACGTCGGATAAGTTCAAGGGCGTGCGCTGCATCGTCGAGCCGGGCCAGTTGAAGATCATGTCGACCAACGCCGATCAGGAAGAGGCGCAGGAAGAACTGGAAATCGCATACGACGGCGACAGCGTCGATATCGGGTTCAACGTCACGTATCTGCTCGACGTGCTCGCGAATTTGAAGGTCGACATGCTGCAGGTGAGCCTGGGTGATGCCAGCTCCAGCGCGTTGATCACGATTCCCGAGAACGACGAATTCAAGTACGTGGTGATGCCGATGCGCATCTGACGCGTCCAACATCAAGAAGAACACCAAGGGGCGCAGCGCCCCTTTGGCGTTTTTATGGCGTTTTGAAAAGTCCAGAGCAGCAACCTTGCAGTAACGCAGAACCGGAAAAAATCCATGACTGAAACGAACAATACGCAGCCCGATAACAGCTACGGCGCCTCGTCCATCCAGATCCTCGAAGGTCTGGAAGCCGTGCGCAAGCGGCCTGGGATGTACATCGGGGATACATCGGATGGCACCGGTTTGCACCACCTCGTGTTCGAAGTGCTCGACAACTCGATCGACGAAGCGCTCGCCGGGCATTGCAACGACATCCAGGTGATCATCCACGCGGACAACTCGATCTCGATCACCGACAACGGCCGCGGCGTGCCGACCGGCCTGAAGATGGACGACAAGCACGATCCGAAGCGCAGCGCCGCCGAAATCGTGATGACCGAGCTGCACGCCGGCGGCAAGTTCGACCAGAACAGCTACAAGGTGTCGGGCGGCCTGCACGGCGTGGGCGTGTCGTGCGTGAACGCGCTGTCGGCGTGGTTGCGCCTCACCGTGCGCCGCGACGGCAAGAAGCACTTCATGGAATTCCACCGTGGTGTGCCGCAGAACCGCGTGCTCGAAGAGATCGACGGCGTGACCACGTCGCCGATACAGGTGATCGGCGACACCGAAAACCGCGGCACCGAAGTGCATTTCATGGCCGATGAAAAGATTTTCGGCAATGTTGAATACCACTACGACATTCTCGCGAAGCGGATTCGTGAGCTTTCGTTCCTCAATAACGGCGTGCGGATTCGATTGGTGGATCAGCGCTCGGGTAAGGAAGAGGATTTCGCGTTCGTCGGCGGCGTGAAGGGTTTTGTCGAGTACATCAACAAGAACAAGTCCGTGCTGCACCCGAACATCTTCCACATCATCGGCGAGAAGGATGGTGTGGGCGTCGAAGTGGCGATGCAGTGGAACGACAGCTACAACGAAAACGTGCTGTGCTTCACGAACAACATTCCGCAGCGCGATGGCGGCACGCACCTTACCGGTCTGCGTGCGGCGATGACGCGCGTGCTGAACAAGTACATCGCCGATCACGAAGTCGCGAAGAAGGCGAAGGTCGAAACGTCGGGCGATGACATGCGTGAAGGGCTGTCGTGCGTACTGTCGGTGAAGGTGCCGGAGCCGAAGTTCAGCTCGCAGACGAAGGACAAGCTGGTGTCGTCGGAAGTGCGCGCGCCGGTGGAAGAAGTGGTCGCAAAGGCGCTCGAGGAATTCCTGCTCGAGACGCCGGGCGACGCGAAGATCATCTGCGGAAAGATCGTCGATGCGGCGCGTGCGCGCGACGCGGCGCGCAAGGCGCGTGAGATGACGCGCCGTAAGGGCGTGCTCGATGGCGTCGGTTTGCCCGGCAAGCTCGCCGATTGCCAGGAGAAGGATCCGGCGAAGTCGGAGATTTATATCGTCGAGGGTGACTCGGCGGGTGGGTCGGCGAAGCAGGGGCGTGATCGGAAGTTTCAGGCTATCTTGCCGCTGCGCGGCAAGGTGCTGAACGTCGAGAAGGCGCGCTACGACAAGCTGCTTTCTTCCGAGCAGATCGTTACGCTGATTACCGCGCTTGGCTGCGGGATCGGCAAGGAAGATTACAACCTCGACAAGCTGCGCTATCACCGCATCATCATCATGACCGATGCTGACGTCGATGGCGCGCACATCCGGACGCTGTTGTTGACGTTCTTCTATCGGCAGATGCCGGAGATGATCGAGCGCGGGTATATCTATATCGCGCAGCCGCCGCTTTACAAGATCAAGGCGGGGAAGGATGAGCGGTATCTGAAGGATGAGTCGGAAGTCAACGCTCATATTCTTCGGCTCGCGTTGCAGGGGTCGGAGTTGGTGGCTTCTGAAGGTGCGACTCCGATTACCGGGGATGCGTTGGGTGAGTTGGCTCGGGCTTATCTGTTGGCGCAGGCAGTGGTTGATCGGTTGAGCCGGCTGTATGACGCTGGTGCGCTCGAGGCGGTGATGGATGGCGTCGTTATCGACCTCTCCAGCGAGCAGGCGGCCGAAGCTTCGGCTCGCGCGCTTGAGGCGAAGCTGCGGGATGATGCGCTGAAGCCGGAAGTGCGCGTTACGACGATGTATGACCCGGTGCGGGAGCTGCGCTCGCTGCGCGTCGCGCGGACGCATCATGGGAATCAGAAGATTTCTGTGATCGATGAAGAGTTTCAGTTGACTGCGGATTATCAGCAGCTTGTGACGACCGCTAATACGTTCAAGGGGTTGATTGGCTCTGGCGCTGTGATCAAGCGTGGGGAGCGGAGTATGGCTGTCACCGACTTTAAGAGTGCGATGAAGTGGCTGCTGGCTGATGCTGAGAGGAATATGTCCAAGCAGCGCTATAAAGGCCTCGGGGAGATGAATCCGGAGCAGCTTTGGGAGACGACTATGGATCCTGCGGTGCGGCGTCTTCTTCGGGTGCAGATCGAGGATGCTATTGCTGCTGATGGCATCTTTACTACGCTCATGGGGGATGATGTGGAGCCGCGCAGGGCTTTTATTGAGTCGAATGCGTTGAGGGCGGGGAATATCGACGTTTGAGGGTGTATGTAGGTAGACGCATAACCTGAGAAAACGGGCCCGTAAGTTGAGAAACTTATGGGTCTTTTTATTAATAGTCAGGCTGATGAACAATACGTCGACGTGCTGATACTGCTTGAGCTTTTCTTCCTGCTCGCGGAGTCGACATTCAGGCCAAACAGCTGTTGGTGGCTTTCTTCGAGTTTTTGCTCCTCTCCCGTTCAGGAATCAACCTGGGGGCGGCGAAGTGAAATGGGCGCTACGCTCGCGCGTCGACCGCGCTCGGCGGTTCCGGACGGCTAAAGCGACTCGAATCCTCGACTTTCTGGACATGCGCGACCCGGCGAATCGATAAAGTGCCTGCCGTCTGCCGTCTGCCGTCTGCCGTCACTGTCTGTCGTATCACGACAATTCTGTCATTTGCATTGCATTCCTGCCCGGACCGCCTATAACGCTGCATAAATAACTCTGTCCGTACTCATGGGAGACGGCCATGTTCGCAAGTGTGAGAGGCTTGCCGTTCCTTTTGCTAGTCCTTGTGCTCCTTTGCATTCCGCGCGTCCCCTACGCGCAGGTGGCGCGAATGGAAGTCATTCCATTCGAGTCGATGACGCTCACAGACGAGCAATTTCTGGCCGGAAGCGAAGACGGCAAGCGCGTGACGATAGCCGGTGAATTGCGGCTGCCTCGACCCGGGACCGACAGGCTGCCCGCCGTCATACTGCTGCACCCCTCTGGGGGTATCGGCGGCCAGATAGCGGACTGGGAGCAGTGGTTCCTGTCCTTGGGCGTTGCCACTTTCGTTGTCGACAGTTTCACGAGCCGAGGCATAGAAAACACAATCAATGACCAGAGTCAGCTTGGCAGACTCGCCCAGACAGAAGACGCGTATCGCGCGCTCAGCCTTATTTCCAAAAACCCTCATGTCGACGCGAGCCGCGTGATGCTAATGGGCTTTTCCCGTGGAGGGCAAGACACGCTCTACGCGAGCATGGTGCGCTTCCAGAAAGCGCATGCCGATGCGTCGAGTCCAGGATTTGCAGCCTATGTTCCGCTTTACCCAGACTGCAGTGCCCACTACCTCGATGACGACAACGTATCAAAGGCTCCCATTCGCATATTCCATGGAAGCGCAGACAACTATGACCCGGTCGCGCCTTGCAAGGCCTATGTGGAACGGCTGAAAGCCAAGGGGGCGGACGTAGAGCTGACCGAGTTTGCCGGGGTTAATCATATTTTCGATGCGCGCGCCTTCGCACATCCAACCTCCCTGCCGAAAGCGCAAACAGTGCGCAATTGTGCATGGGAAGAACACAGTGCGGGACATTTGCTTAACGTCAGAAGCAACCTGCCGTTCTCATATGCGGACCCCTGTGTCGAACGGGGCGTGACAATCGGGTACGACGAGAGCGCGACGGAGCAAACGAAGAAGGCAATAGCCAACCTGGTTACCACTACGCTTAAGCCGACACCGACACGTGCCCCGTGATTCCGTCGAGACTGGCGGGAACAGCATTGCTTTGGGCTGTTACGTAAAACGCGCGGAGATTTGCTTTCTGCGAGATCTTCAAAAAATGGCCTTCCACCCGAGGCCACTTATCCACATCCCCCTTTGGAAAACTTTTGTAGAAACAGCCGAACACATTGTGGGCGAAACCTTGATAAATGCGCCGCGTTAACCGGTCGGCTAAAACTTTTCCCTGGCTCCGTTAACCTGTCCGCCCGCGCTCCCAAGGGTTATCGATTCTGCAGCGCGTTGATCCGTAAACGAACTTCCACGTTATCCACAGCCGAACGCCCCACTTGTTAACTATTACTACGGATACATATACAAAGACTATAAAAACCGGAGAAGCACGCCGAAACACGCGCAACGTATACGCACATAACGACAGCAACATCGCAGGACGCAGAACCAGCGAGCACCAACCCAGCCACCCACACCTCACCCCAACGGCAAACAAATCTCCGTAACCAACTCCGCAGGCGCAGTCTCCTTGGGACTGTTCAAATACTCCTCAAACACCGGCGCATCCGCTGCCTCCCTCCCAGACTGCACGAGCCAGGTCCCATACAACCACTCATAAGCCGCTCGCATATCGCTATACGGCCCCACATGCCGCAACACCGCATATTCCCCACCGCGTATACGCGTGGCAGAAACCGCCCCACCCATCCCGACAGCCGAAGCCACTTCAGCCATCACAGGCCCCGGCAACAACACAGCCGCCTTCGACCGCAACGCCTTCTCCTCGACCACTCCCGGATCATCGAAGTAAACCCCGATCATCCGCATCTGCGCCTCCAGCAGATTATGTTTCGCAAGCCACCCCAACAAAGCATCAAAAGCCTTTCCGATCTGCATATAAGGTCCGACATGATCGACCGACAAAATCTCCATCGGCTCCACATAACGAATCACGACCTCACGAATCATCGTCATCTGATCGTCTCCTGAAAGCGCCGGACGAAACCGGCTATGCGTGCCTTGCCTGCGATACTGCGCCGGCGGCACACCAAACACCGCGCGAAACGTCCGCGAAAAAGACTGCAAACTGCTATACCCCGAACGCTCGGCAATCTGAGCAATCGGCATCGAACTACTCGCAAGAAAACCCGCTGCGCGATGCAACCGTAAACGCCGCACGGTCGTCGCGACCGTCTCGCCATACATCGCCTGATAAATCCGGTGCCAGTGATACGGCGACAGACACGCAATCTCCGCAAGCCGTCCTATATCGAGCGGTTCGTCGAGGTGATCGTAGATATGGTCGAGCACGCGTGCGAGTCGCGTCTCGTATCGATCCCGATGGTCTGATTCGTTCATGACTGGACCGCAGAAAATTGGCGCGAGAGGATGCGAACAAAGTATCACGTCAGCGAGTGTCGGCCGTTTACCAAATCCTGCGGATTTCAAGCGGTGCGCACAAAGGGGATTGAGCGCCTGTTGACCGCGCCCGTGGACGCGAGCAGGAGCGCCAAACACAGCATCGGCAAACAGCCCCAATCTCCGCAACGTGACGCTGCCGCCGTTTGGCGCTATCGTGTAGTGAGCAGCACCAGCACCAGCACCAGCACCAGCAGCAAGCAACCTGCAGCATGTAACCGCCGTTCCCATTCCTACCCGCGTTCGCGAGGCGATGGAGCCGCAAACATGAGCTACACCGAGTCGATCGGCAGTCGCACGTACCGCTTCGCCGACCTGAAGACCCTGCTCGCGAAAGCGAGCCCGCAACGCTCGGGCGACCAGCTCGCAAGCATCGCGGCAGCGAGCGAAGAAGAGCGGGTCGCCGCCAAAATGGCGCTCGCCGAGGTGCCGCTACGCACGTTCCTGAACGAACCGCTGATCCCCTACGAAACCGACGAAGTCACCCGCCTGATCATCGACGATCACTCGCCAGCAGCCTTCGCCGAAATCTCGCATCTGACGGTAGGCGACTTCCGCAATTGGCTACTCAGCACCACAACCGACACCGACGCACTCACCCGCATCACCGAGGGCCTAACACCAGAAATGGTCGCCGCCGTCTCAAAGCTGATGCGCAACCAGGACCTGATCACCGCCGCCCGTAAACGCCCGGTCATCACACGCTTTCGCAACACGGTCGGTTTACCGGGCCGCATGTCCGTACGCCTGCAACCGAACCACCCAACCGACGACGTCAAAGGCATCGCCGCCTCGATGCTCGACGGCCTGATGTACGGCTGCGGCGACGCGCTGATCGGCATCAACCCCGCGAGCGACAACCTCGCCGCGATCACGAAGCTGCTGCAGATGATCGACGACTTCCGCCAGCGCTATCAGGTACCGACGCAGTCGTGCGTACTCACGCACGTGACGAGCACGATCGCCGCGATGGAAAAAGGCGCGCCGGTCGATCTCGTATTCCAGTCGATCGCCGGTACCGAAAAAGCGAACGCGAGCTTTGGCATTTCGCTCGCGCTGCTGCAGGAAGCATACGAGGCGGGGCTGTCGCTCCAACGCGGCACCGTCGGCAGCAATCTGATGTACTTCGAAACGGGGCAGGGCAGCGCGTTGTCGGCGGATGCGCATTTCGGCGTTGACCAGCAGACCTGCGAGGCGCGCGCCTATGCGGTCGCGCGCAAGTTCAAGCCGTTTCTGGTGAATACGGTAGTCGGTTTCATCGGCCCCGAGTATTTGTACGATGGCAAGCAGATCACGCGCGCGGGTCTCGAGGATCACTTCTGCGGCAAGCTGCTCGGCGTGCCGATGGGTTGCGACATCTGCTACACGAACCACGCCGAAGCGGACCAGGACGACATGGACAATCTGCTGACGCTGCTCGGCGTAGCGGGCATCAATTTCATCATGGGCGTACCTGGCGCGGACGACGTGATGCTCAACTATCAGAGCACGTCCTTTCACGACGCGCTGTACGTGCGCGACGTGCTCGGTTTGCGCCGCGCGCCGGAATTCGAGGAATGGCTGGAGTCGATGCAGATCATCGACGCACGCGGCGCGTTGATCGGCGCATCGGCGCGGCAACCGCTGCTCGAAGGTGCGCGCGACTGGATGGGGATTGCATGAGCGAGAACGACGCACTCGACAAGGACCCGTGGAGCGCACTGCGTCGGTTTACGCAGGCACGCATCGCGTTGGGCCGAGCGGGCAACAGCCTGCCGACCGCACCATTGCTCGCGTTCAATCTCGCGCATGCGCAGGCGCGCGACGCCGTGCACCATCCGCTCGACGTGGACCCGCTGCACGCACAGCTGCGCGCGCAAGGTATCAACACGCTCGACGTGCATAGCGCCGCGCCGGATCGCGAGCATTATTTGAGGCGCCCTGATCTTGGGCGGCGTCTGTCGGAGGAGAGTCGCGCGACGCTTGCCCGACTGCCATCGCAATCAAGCGATGTGCTGTTTGTGATCGGCGATGGTCTATCGGCGTTCGCCGCATCGAAGCAGGCTGTACCGTTGCTGCAAGCTATACATCCAAAGCTCGCGGGTTGGACCATCGGTCCCGTAGTGGTCGCGCGTCAGGCGCGCGTCGCACTCGGCGACGAGATCGGCGAATTGCTCGACGCGAAAATCGTCGTGATGCTGATCGGCGAGCGACCGGGTTTGAGTTCGCCGGATAGCCTCGGCATCTACGTCACGTACGCGCCGAAAACGGGGTGCAGCGACGCCCAGCGCAACTGCATTTCCAACGTGCGCCCGCAAGGCCTCGACTATCCGCAGGCCGCGCACAAGCTGCACTATCTGCTCACGCAGGCGAGGAAGCTGAGACTGACAGGGGTGGGCTTGAAAGACGACAGCGATGAGCTGCTAGCCAGCGCTCCGAGGCATCCTGCCGTGAACGACGGTTCAGCGTAGGAAGCAACGAGCGTAAATCTCGCACGCCCACTCACTTGCGCAACAACCTCAACCCATTGCCCACTACCAGCAAACTCGCACCGACATCTGCGCACACCGCCATCCACATCGTGCCGAAGCCCATCAACGTCAGCACGAGGAACACGCTCTTGATGCCAAGCGCGAGCGCGATGTTCTGCACCAGCACCCCGTAGGTTGCCTTTGACAACCGGATAAACGTCGGAATCTTCCGCAGATCGTCGTCCATCAACGCGACGTCGGCGGTTTCGATCGCGGTGTCGGTACCCATCGCACCCATCGCGAAGCCGATGTCAGCGCGCGCGAGCGCGGGCGCATCGTTGATGCCGTCGCCGACCATGCCGACCGTCGCGCCATCGCTCGACCATTGCGTGAGCGCGTCGAGCTTGTCCTCGGGCAACTGATCGCCGCGCGCTTCATCGACGCCGACCTGCTGCGCGATTGCCTCGGCGGTATGACGGTTGTCGCCGGTCAGCATCGTGGTGCCGACGCCGAGCCGCCGTAATTCGGCGACGGCGGCGCGGCTCGTTTCCTTCACCGTGTCAGCGACCGCGAACAGCGCGAGCACGCGCTGCGCATCGGCGAGCATCACGACGGTTTTGCCGTGCTGTTCGAGCGCATCGAGACGCGCTTCGAGTTGCGGCGAGCAGCGGCCCAACTCTTCGACCAGGCGATGATTGCCGAGCCAGTACGCGATACCGTCGATATCGCCGCGCACGCCGCGTCCAGCGATCGCCTGGAACGCATCGACGTGCAGATGTTCGACGCCGTCGTCATTGGCGGCAGCAGCGATCGCCATCGAAACAGGGTGGTCGGAGCGGCCCCCGAGGCTTGCCGCAAGCGTGCGGTATCGGAACGTTTCACCCGCGTCACCAACCACCTCAAACTCCGTCTGCACTGGCTTCCCGTGCGTAATCGTTCCGGTCTTATCGAGCGCCAACCGGGTCAGCTTGCGACCCTGTTCGAGATAAACGCCACCCTTGATCAGAATCCCCTTGCGCGCCGCGGCCGCGAGCCCGCTGACGATCGTCACCGGCGTCGAAATCACGAGCGCGCACGGACACGCGATCACGAGCAGCACCAGCGCCTTGTACACCCACGCGTGCCACGCTCCACCGAACACGAGTGGTGGGACCAGAGCGACGGCGAGCGCAATCGCGAACACGATCGGCGTATAAACGCGCGCGAATTCATCGACGAAGCGCTGCGTCGGCGCCTTCGTGCCCTGCGCCTCCTCGACCGCGTGGATGATCCGCGCGAGCGTCGTGTTGCCGGCGGCCGCCGTCACTTGATAATCGAACGAGCCCGCCTGGTTGATCGTGCCGGCGAATACGGCGTCGCCGATCGCCTTGTCGACGGGCAGGCTCTCGCCGGTGATCGGCGCCTGATCGACGCACGAGCGGCCCGCGACGATTTCGCCATCGAGCGCGATCCGCTCGCCCGGCTTCACGCGCACGAGCGTCCCGGGCACGATCGCGTCGACGCGGACGGGCTGCCACGCTCCATCGGGCTGCTGCACGCTGGCCTGTTCGGGCGTGAGCCGCATGAGCCCTTCGATCGCGTTGCGCGCGCGGTCGAGCGAGCGCACCTCGATCAGCTCGGCGATCGTGAAGAGCACCATCACCATTGCGGCTTCGGGCCACTGGCCGAGCAGCGCCGCGCCGGTCACGGCGATGCTCATCAGCGCATTGATGTTCAAGTTGCCGTTGCGCAGCGCGACCCAGCCCTTGCGATATGTCGTGAGGCCACAGGAGGCAATCGCGACGACCGCCATACCCGCCACCACCCAGGCCGGCGCGCCGAGCCAGCTAGCGGCTTCTGAGGCTCCCGCGACGATGCCGGCGAGGATCAGGGGCCACCACGGCTTGCGCATTGCGTCAGTGGCTGCTTGGGGCACCGCGTTGGCGTTCCCACCCTTTCCGGCGTCGCTTGCCAGTTCGGGCGTGAAGTCGAGCGAGCGCAGGGCGGCTAGGACCGACTCGAGCGCCTCCGGCGCGTGGACGACAGTCAGCACGCGCTGCATCAGGTTGAAGTCCATGCTACGCACGACCGGCATACGGCCGAGTTTCTTGCGGATCAGCGCTTCCTCGGTCGGGCAGTCCATCTGCAGGATGCGGATTGCGGTGCGAAGGTCGTCGTCGAGGGCTTCGGACGGAGGCAGGCGCAGCGACGCAGGCGCAAAAGCGCTAGCGGCGCAGCAAGCGACAGCAGCGTGATCATCGGCGCGGCCGTGATCATGGTCGCGCCGCGCATCAACGTCGCCGCAACCCCCGTGCATACAGGCCTCGTCCAGTTCCGGACGATCGGTGGCAATACGGCTGCTGTCAGGCATTGGTGGCTTCCTCGTGCGATTTGTGGTCTAGTAAACACCCTGAAGCCACTACAAGGTCAAGGCCGCGTGGAGGAAGGGTCCATGAAAATCGGCGAACTGGCGAAAATCGCCCATTGCACGACGGAAACCATCCGTTTCTACGAGAAAGAGCGCCTGCTGCCCGAGGCGGAGCGCACCGAAGCCAATTACCGCAGTTACACGGCAAAGCATGTCGAGCGCCTGCGCTTCATCCGCAATTGCCGCGCGCTCGACATGACTCACGACGAAATCCGCGCATTGCTGCGTCTGACCGACGCGCCGGCGAACGGCTGCGGCGGCATGCATACGCTGGTCGACGAGCACATCGCGCACGTCGACACGCGTATCGAAGAACTGCAGCAGCTGAAGGCGCAACTGACGACGCTGCGCGACCAATGCCACGGCGAGCATCCGGTCGAAGACTGCGGCATCGTGCATGGCCTGACCGACATGGATGTGGCCGTGCCGCGTCCGCGGCATACGCATCTCGGCTGACGCCATGCTTGCCGTCGAGCGCTATCGCGTCACGACGCAGCGCCGGCGCGGCAACCCCATACACGGCAAGGCCGCATATGCGACCTTGCCGATCGATCATCGAATCCAGTTGGAGAATCAACGTGTTCACCTGTAGAAATCAGTCCTGCGGCGCGCAGTGGGAGCAATCCGACGTCGTCATCAAGAACGAAGGCCAGGGGCTGCTGTTCCGCTGCCCGCTGTGCGGCGCGCGCAATTACGTCGAGCGTTTCGACGGCGACAACGGCGCGGTGCTGTACGAGCAGTTGCCGGGCCGCCCCGATCAGGGCCCGATGGCCGAGTAATCTCGATTCCTACAGACGATCCTATGAACAGTCCAACCCCCGCCGGCGCCGCATTCAGCGAGCTGCCGCTACCGCCCGCCACGCTCGCGAACCTGACGCAGCTCGGCTACGTCGAGATGACGCCGATCCAGGCCGCGAGCCTGCCGATCGCGCTCGCCGGTCAAGATCTGATCGCGCAGGCGAAAACCGGTAGCGGCAAGACCGCGGCGTTTTCGCTGGCGCTGCTCGCGCGCCTCGATGTACGCAAATTCGGCACGCAGGCAATGGTGCTGTGCCCGACGCGCGAACTCGCCGATCAGGTCACGCAGGAAATCCGCCGTCTCGCGCGCGCGGAAGAAAACATCAAGGTGCTGACCTTGTGCGGCGGCACACCGATGCGTCCGCAGACGGCGAGCCTCGAACATGGCGCGCACGTCGTGGTCGGCACGCCCGGCCGCATCATGGATCACCTCGAACGCGGCAGCCTCGATCTGCAATCGCTGAACACGCTCGTGCTCGACGAAGCCGACCGCATGCTCGACATGGGTTTCTTCGACGACATCGCGAAGGTCGCCAGGCAATGCCCGAAAGAGCGCCAAACGCTGCTGTTTTCGGCGACGTACCCCGAGGGCATCGCGAAGCTGAGCCAGCAATTCCTGCGAAACCCGAAGGAAGTCAAACTTGCCGAGCGGCACCACGACAGCAAGATCCGTCAGCGCTTCTACGAAGTGACCGAAGACGAGCGTCTGCACGCGGTCGGTCTGCTGTTGAATCACTATCGTCCGGTCAGCACGATCGCGTTCTGCAACACGAAGCAGCAGTGCCGCGATCTGCTCGACGTGCTGCGCGCGCAGGGCTTCCATGCGCTTGCGCTGCACGGCGAACTCGATCAGCGCGAGCGCGATCAGGTGCTGATCCAGTTCGCGAACCGCAGCTGCTCGGTGCTCGTCGCAACCGACGTCGCCGCGCGCGGCCTCGACATCGCGCAACTCGAAGCGGTGATCAACGTCGACGTGACGCCGGACCCGGAAGTGCACACGCATCGCATCGGCCGCACGGGCCGCGCCGATCAGGAAGGCTGGGCGCTGAGTCTCGCGACAATGAACGAGATGGGGCGCGTCGGTGGGATCGAGCAGGCGCACAAGCGCGACGTCGAATGGCACAAGCTGGCCGAGCTGAAGGCGGGCAACAACGAACCGCTGCTGCCGCCGATGGAAACGCTGCAGATCCTCGGCGGCCGCAAGGACAAGATCCGTCCCGGCGACGTGCTCGGCGCGCTGACCGGCGACGCCGGCTTCGCGGGCTCGCAGATCGGCAAGATCAACGTGACCGACATGTCGACCTATGTCGCGGTGGAGCGCAGCATCGCGCGCGAGGCGGTGCGCCGGCTCAGCGCGGGCAAGCTGAAGGGGCGCAAGGTCAAGGTTCGTTTGATGGACGAAGCCTGATTCACCCGAAGCTCCGGCTTTCATTGAAAGTCAAATAACTCGAAAAACGGCCGCGTCAGCGGCCGTTTTCGCGACCGGGTCGCTCAGCATCACATTCCTTCATGCCTACGCAGTTACCCGCATTCCCCGAAATCCACACCGCGTCCCCGCAAACCATGAACCCGCCGGCTTAGGCCTGCGTCGAGCGGCTTCGCGCGAGCCATGAAGAAAACGCATGCCGCGCATGACAAAGTTTCGATTGTGAGCGTTCTTTGGCTGATGCCTAATCACCCCACCGGAAGGAACGCCCCGCCGCCGCCATTCGCGCGGCCGCCGGCGGGTGTAGATAGGGAGAAAGTCTTATGCAGAGCGCCATGCAAGCCCGCTCGAAACTGCCGGACGTCGGCACCACCATTTTTACCGTGATCGGCCAACTGGCCGCGCAACACGATGCGTTGAACCTGTCGCAGGGCGCGCCGAATTTCGCGCCGGACCCGAAGCTCGTCGACGGCGTCGCGCAGGCGATGCGCGCCGGCCACAACCAGTACGCGCCGATGGCCGGCATCGGCACGCTGCGCGAAGCGCTCGCCGACAAGGTCGAAACGCTGTACGGCGTGCGCTACGACCCCGCCAGCGAGGTGACCGTGCTCGCGAGCGCGAGCGAAGGTCTTTATTCGACGATCAGCGCGCTCGTGCATCCGGGCGACGAAGTGATCTACTTCGAGCCGTCGTTCGACAGCTACGGCCCGATCGTGCGTCTGCAGGGCGCGAAGCCGGTCGCGATCAAGCTGTCGCTCGATCACTTTCGCGTGAACTGGGATGAAGTCGCCGCCGCGATCACGCCGAAGACGCGCATGATCATCGTCAACACACCGCACAATCCGACCGCGACGATTTTTAGCGACGCCGATATCGAGCGGCTGAAGGCGCTCACGCGCAACACCGACATCGTGATTCTGTCCGACGAGGTCTACGAACACGTCGTGTTCGACGGCGCGAAGCATCAGAGCATGGCGCGCCATCAGGAACTCGCCGAGCGCAGCGTGATCGTGTCGTCGTTCGGCAAGTCGTACCACGTGACCGGCTGGCGCGTCGGCTACTGCCTCGCGCCCGCCGCGCTGATGGACGAGATCCGCAAGGTCCATCAGTTCATGGTGTTCTCCGCCGATACGCCGATGCAACACGCGTTCGTCGACGCGCTCGCCAATCGCGACAGCTACCTCGGCCTGTCCGACTTCTATCAGAAGAAACGCGATCTGCTCGCGCATGCGCTGCGCGAATCGCGCTTCGAGCTGTTGCCGAGCGAAGGCAGTTTCTTTATGCTCGCCCGGTTCCGCGGCTTCTCCGATGAAAGCGACAGCGATTTCGTGCTGCGCCTGATCCGCGATGCGCGCGTCGCGACGATTCCGTTGTCGGCGTTCTACACCGACGGCACGGATTCGGGGCTGATTCGCCTGAGTTTCTCGAAGGACGACGCAACGCTGCTCGAAGGCGCGCGGCGTTTGTGTGAAATCTGAGCGGGCGAGAGCACACTCAAAGTATCGAAGTCGTCAAAGTATTCGAAGAATGAAGGGAGATGTCATGAAGTTGCTCAAGTGCTTGTTGGCGCTGGCCTGTGCCGGCGCGTCGCTCGCAACATCGTCGGCGGCAAGCGCCGCCGATACCGCGACGCTGCGTTTCGGCGTCGAAGCGCAGTACCCGCCGTTCGAGTCGAAAGGACCGAACGGCGAACTGCAAGGGCTCGATATCGACGTGGGCAACGCGGTCTGCGCGGCCGCGCACATGACGTGCAAGTGGGTCGAAACCTCGTTCGACGGCCTGATTCCGGCGCTGCAAGGCCGCAAGTTCGACGCGATCAATTCAGCGATGAACGCGACCGAGCAGCGCCGCCAGGCGATCGATTTCACGACCGTCGTCTATCGCGTGCCGTCGCAGCTGATCGCGCGCAGCGACAGCGGTTTGCAGCCGACGCCCGAGTCGCTGAAGGGCAAGCGCATCGGCGTACTGCAAGGCTCGATTCAGGAGACCTTCGCTAAGGTGCATTGGGAACCGGCCGGCGTGATCGTGCTGCCGTATCAGGATCAGAACCAGGTCTATGCCGATCTGACGGCTGGCCGTCTCGACGGCACGCTCGTGCTCGCACCGGCCGGACAAACGGGCTTTCTGTCGAAGCCCGAAGGTAAGGGCTACGCGTTCGTCGGTCAGCCTGTGCGTGACGACAAGATTCTCGGCAGCGGCATCGCATACGGCATTCGCAAGGGTGATACCGCGCTGCGCGATCAGTTGAACGCCGCGATCGCGAAGGTGCAAGCCGACGGCACGGTGAAGACGCTCGCCGCGAAATATCTCGGCAATATCGACGTCAGCGCGAAGTAATCGCGTCGCGTTCGGGCGGCGGCGCCGTTTGCGAGCGGCGCCGCGCGTTCGCTTGTTGGCCATGCGTTTGACGGCTACGATACGTAGGCTTCGCGAAGTCGGAGACAACGGCGAAGTCGGCGGATCAACCGGAGAGCGCGCATGAGCGAGACGATCGAAGCGGCAAGCGCTGCGAACACCGCACGCGCAAAAGGCGCAGACGCGCCGCGCTTCTGGCGCAGCGCGGCGCTGCCGTTCATCGAGGCGCGTTCCATCGACGATGGCCGCAAGGTCTGCTACGCCAAACATTCGCACGAAACGTTTTCGATCGGCGCGGTGACGGGAGGCCGCAGCGTGTACCTGAACCGCCACGCGCGGGAATGGGTCGGCGCGGGCGCCGTCGTGATGATGAACCCCGACGATGTGCACGCGTGCAACCCGGTTGCCGGCGAGCGGTGGTCGTATCGGATGCTGCACGTCGACGTTGCATGGTTCACGAAACTGCAGCACGAGCTGGGCTTCAACGAGAATCATGCGTTCCGCGCGTTTTCGCAGATCATGACGCTCGACGCCGCGCTGTTCGACGGCGTGCGCTGAAACTCGACGATGTGTGCGAAGCCGCCGGGCTGTCCGCGTCGCACCTGATACGCGCGTTTAAGCTGCGCTACGGCATGACGCCCCACGCGTATCTGATCAACCGACGCATCCAGTACAGTCGCGCGCAACTGCGGCGCGGGGCACTGATCGCCGATGTCGCGCTCGATGCCGGCTTCGCCGATCAGGCGCATTTGCAGCGCACCTTCAAGCGGCTGGTGACGGCGACGCCGGGCCAATATCGCAGCGGAGCGTGACGCGGCATGAAGCCGCCTCAGGAAGCAGGCGCGGCTCGCGTCACTCCACGAGCAGATACATCGCACTGAGCGCGAGCAGCGCCGCCATCACGCGATTGAACGCCCGGACCCGCTTCGCTTCACGCAGATGCCTGCGCAAAAACGTGCCGGCATACGCCCAGCTCGCGATCGATAGATAGCAGATCACGAAGTACAGCGTCGTGAATTGCCAGACGAGCCCGCCGTCGCCGCCTGCCGCATACGCGCCCATGCCGGCCAGCGACGCGAGCCACGCCTTCGGATTGAGCCATTGCATGGCCGCGCCTTGCGCGAACGACGGCCCGCGCGCCGGCTTGTCCGCGCCGAGCTGGCCGTCATCGATGGTGAGCTTGTAGGCCATATAGAGCAGAAAGCCCACGCCCGCCCATTTGACGATCTCGATCAGATTGGGAAAGCGCGCGAGCAATTCGTGCAGGCCGAGGCCGATCAACAGAAGCAGCAACGTGAAACCGACCGTCGCGCCAGTGACGTGCCGCAGACTCGCGGCGAGCCCGTGCTGCGCGCCGGCGCTCAGCGCGACGACGTTGACCGGGCCGGGAGAAATGGAACTGGCGAGCGCGAACGCGGCCATCGAGAGTAATGCGGTCATCGGATGCCTCGAACGTGAGTGTGCGAATGGATTGCGACGCTCAACGGTAACGAGGCGGCGAGGGCATGTATTGAAGGAAATTGCCCAATCGATAAGAAGGTAAAACCGCTGCGGCTTCAACGGTTCACAAAAACATTAGGCGATGACGCGATGATTCGATAACAAACACGCGTCTGAATTTAGAAAAGAAATACGCGCAAACGTTACCGAGGAACAACGATTTTTGAATTATCAGGTAAATTCTATTTATCGAAACTTATGATATGCCCCTATGTAGCGGGCGATTATTCGGCCCGATAAACAGTCCGAAGCCATAGCGTTATACATAAGTCCTTAGCCGAGCCCGTCGCGGAGCGCGCGTAGCGTGTCAGCGGCAGCGAGTACCTGATCGAGCCCTCGCCAGATGGTCTTGGCACCCGGTTCACCGTCGCTC
>NZ_CADFGP010000057.1 GCF_902833905.1 Paraburkholderia tuberum STM678
AAATGAGCGTCGATTCGATTCGTTATCCAGAAAATTTGACGCGTCTTGATCTGCAAGCCGATCCGACAGTTCATTAATCAGCGTTTCCCTAGGATATACGAGCTAAAAATGCCGTCAATTTATTTTTAGATTTTGGCAAAGCGGCATCGAGCGTGATGCCGCGTGTTTCGTCTACTGTTCATTCACTCCGCGAGACGTGCGGTGATCTTCGCGGCGGTTCTGGTCGGCTTCAGCACAGGTGGCGAGTCGGCGTCGTGAAAGAACGCCGACGAAATCGCGCGCGACCGACGAATGGGCGCGGCGCACGACGCGGCGCGGCCTGCATGCGCCGCGCGGCAAGTGGATCAAACCGGTTTGAGAAGCATGATTTGCCTCGCTTCAGGCGAGGCGGTCCGGGAAGAGGCCCGTTGCCTCACGCATCCTCGGACGGATCATAGGGCACCACGCGCTCATGCTCGTCCGCGTGATTGCGCGCGACGATCGCGCGCGCCGCGGCGTTCGCGTCGAGATTGAACGGCTGATGCGGCACGCCCGGCGGAATGAACAGGAAGTCGCCCGGCTCGGTGATGACCGACTCGCGTAAGCCCGGGCCGTAGCGCGTCTCGATCATGCCTTCGAGCATATAGATCGCGGTCTCGTAGTCGGCGTGAAAGTGCGGCTCCGCATGGCCGCCAGGCGGGACCACGACCATGTACATCGACAGCCCGGTGCTGCCCGCGGTGCTCGCCGAAATGCCGACGAAATAGGGCAGCCGCTGCATCGTCGCGATTTCCCGTTCGGGCCGCAGCTTGACCACCGGGGCCCGCGCGTCGTGCGTAACGTTTGACATGGTCGCTCCTTTCGTCGCCGCCGTGCCGGGCGGCTTAACGCATGCCGAGCTGAAAGTCTAGACGATACGGGCGGCAATGTGGGACGTGATCGAGCGGACCTGGTGAAGCGCGGGCGAGCGCGAAATCGCGTTGCTACAATGGTCGGCATACCCCGACAGAGATCACGGAGACAGCGCATGGCCACGCTTCAGCCCATCAGCCGCTACCCGGTGCCCGAGCCGAGCGAGTGGCCCGAAGACATCAGTGCCCGCATTCTCGAAGTGCAGGAGAAAGCGGGTTTCGTGCCGAACGTGTTTCTGACGCTCGCGCATCGGCCCGACGAATTCCGCGCGTTCTTCGCTTATCACGATGCGTTGATGCTGAAAGAGGGCGGTCTAACGAAAGGCGAGCGGGAGATGATCGTGGTCGCGACGAGCGCGGTCAACGATTGTCTTTACTGCGTGGTCGCCCACGGCGCGATTCTGCGCATCTACGAAAAAGCGCCGCTGCTCGCCGATCAGGTCGCGGTCAATCACCGCAAGGCCGACATCACGGACCGCCAGAAGGCGATGCTCGATTTCGCGCTGAAGGTGTGCCGCGCGTCGGGCACGGTCGACGAAGAAGACTTCCAGACACTGCGCGGCCACGGCTTCACCGATGAAGACATCTGGGACATCGCGGCAATCACCGCGTTTTTCGGGCTGTCGAACCGGATGGCCAACGTAATCTCGATGCGTCCGAACGACGAGTTCTATCTGATGGGGCGTGTGCCGAAAGCCGCGGCGGATGCACCGAAAAAGTAGCCTCGACTGGAATCGCTTCAGCATCTCTATCGGCAATTCGCATCACGCCTGCGCGGGGCGAGACGAACGCCGCGCGGGCGTCATCACCACGGTGTCGTCGATCGGGAAATGCAGCAGTGCCGCAATCAATCCCGCCGCGACCGTCGCTACCCATAGCAGTGAGTACGAGCCCGTCAGATCGAACACGAGGCCACCGAGCCACGCGCCGAGAAACGAGCCGATCTGATGGCTCAGAAAGCACACACGCCGAACAGGCTGCCGAGGTGACGCGTGCCGAACACCTTGGCGACTAGCCCGCTCGTCAGCGGTACGGTGCCGAGCCACGTGAGGCCCATCACCGCCGCGAAAATCACCACGGACACAGCGCTTTTCGGCAGCGCGAAGAATGCGGCGATCGTCGCGCTGCGAATCAGATAAAGCCAGCCGAGCACATGATGTTGGCGGAACCGGCCGCCGAGCCAACCACATGCCCAACTGCCCGCCATGTTGAACAGGCCGATCAGCGCAAGCGCGGTGGCGCCCAGCCCGATCGGCATATGACACAGCGTCAGATACTCGGGCAGATGCGTCGCGATGAACGCGAGCTGAAAGCCGCAGGTGAAGAAGCCGAGCGTCAGCAAGCGGTAGCCGCGATGGCGCATCGCTTGTGACAGAACCTCGCGCAGCGGCGCCGCGGGCGCGTCCTCGAACCGCGCCTGAGCCGTCGCGTGGATCGGCGCACGCCGGTCGAGCACGATGCCGAGCGGCGCGATCAGCAGCATGGCGAAAGCGAGCACGAATAGCGATGTCGCGATGCCCGAATGCAGCCGGATGCCTTGTACGAGCGGCACCATCAGCACCTGTCCGGCGGAGCCGCCGGCGCTGACGAGCCCCATCGCGACGCTGCGCTTCTCCGGCGACGCAACGCGGCCGACCGCTGGCAACACCACGCCGAAGGTCGTGCAGCTCACGCCGATGCCGACCAGCAATCCCATGCCGGTCACCAGCAGCGCACCGCTCGGGGCGACGCCGACAGCCCGAGGCCGGCCGCGAATGTCGAATCGCCGAACGCGACGACCGGCGCCGAGCCATAGCGATCCGCGGCCGCGCCCGCGAGCGGCTGCGCGAAGCCCCACACGAGGTTGTGCAGCGCGATCGCGAAAGCGATCAGCGTGACCGGCAGACCGCGGTCGAACGAGAACGGGCCGATGAACAGGCCGAAGGTCTGGCGGATGCCCATCGCGGCGCTCAGGATCAGCGCACCGGCGACGATCACGAGCGTCGTGGTGACGGTCGTTGCGGGAGCGAGGGCGGGGGCGGGTTGCTTGCTATGGGTCGTCGACATGGCGGCTCCTCTTTGGCCACCATCGTCGCAGCCCGCCGCGCAGCCGGCAAAGGAAAAGATTTCGACGACAGGTGAGTGTGGCTCACCTATGCGCTGCTACGTCGTCGTCCGCCGCCGCGTCCGCATGCGCGTCGAAGGCCGCCGCCTCGTCGACGAGCCAACGTTTGAAATCGGCGAGCTCGGGCCGCCGGATCGCGCCGTCCGCATTCTCCGCGCTGACCAGCCAGTAGGCGGTAGTCGATGCGACGGTGGGCGCGCAGCCGGACGTCAGCTTCCCGCATCAGCGAACTCGCACTCCCGACCCCAACGAGACATCCGACCTTGGATTTGCAGTCGTCCGTTGCCAAGCGGGATCTGGCCATTCAGGAAACCGGTTCCGCGCACTGGCGATACCACGGCAACCGAGAGCCGCGTCGGAGTAATCGGCCCCCTCAAGGATCGAGTTGCCAACGCAGTACGGGATGGGTCGCGCCGGCCGGCAATGCCCAGACGCCGGTTGAACTGAAGTCGAACGTCGGGCCGAAGCTCGATGGCACGCTCATCTGCGCGGTGGTGAGTCCATTCGCGATCGGCACGGGGGTACCCGTGCCCACGCCGACCGTGGCTCCGGTTGTCTGCGTGTCCCAGAAGACGTCGTTGGCGATCGTGCCGGTATTGCTGGTCGCAACACCGAGCGCGGGCGGCCCCAAGCCTGGGATAATTTCCTGGACGACGTTGCCCGTCGCGAAGGATTGCTCGATCGTGCCGGTGTTGCTTTGAACGAGCGCGGCGCTCCCCGAGCCAAAGCAGGGCTCGCCGCCGCCGCCACCGCAGTAGTCGGGCGTGAACGTAACGGTCCCGGTCGCATATGACTGCGTAATCAGACCGTCGTTCGTGCCTACCAGACCGCCGGCGCCTTGAGTGTGAGCAAAGGCATTCACGGTGCCCGGCCCAAACGGTGGCGGGATGTCCGGGCTTTGCGCTTCGTACGACTGCCGGATCACGCCGGTGCTGAAGTTGTATCCGACGAGGCCGCCCAACACGCCCTCGCTCACCATCGACGCGTCGCTGGACGAGCGTGTGATCGTGCCGTAATTCGAGCCCACCAGGCCGCCGCTCATCGAATCGATCGAGACGAAAGGGTTAGACAGCGAAAGGCTGCCACTCGTCTGGGCATGCACGATCAGGCCGTCGTTGACGCCGGCCAGGACGCCAAAGGAGCCATAGCCGCTGATGCTTACGAAGCCATTTACGCTGACGTTGCGAACGACGGCCGTCGCGCCGATCACACCGAACAGACCACTCGCTGCCGCGGGATTCGCCGGATCGCTTGTGGCGGGAACACTCTGCCTCGCATTCAGATTCGAGATCGTTTGGCCCATGCCGTCGAACTGTCCAGCGAACGGCGCGGCGCCTGTTCCGATCGGTACATAAAGACCTGCGCCGTAGCTTGGCGTGCTGATGTCGATGTCCTTGCCGAGCGCATAGTCGCCGGCAAGATCGAGCGATATATTTTCCAGATCCGCGAGCGAATTGACGAGCCGGTAGCCGGTAATCTGAGTGATCAGTCCGCTGTCGGACGGTGCCGTCCAGGCCGTGTTGGCAAGCAGCGTCCCCGGTGCGTAGGTGCCGTTCATGTCGTACAGCGCGCTGACCGTCCCGGTGCTTTTCGACCAGTCGATCGTGCCGCCGTTCGTCACGCTGCCGCCGTTATCGATGCCCGTCGCGTCCGCGCGCAGCGTGAGGTCACCAGAACCCGTGTCGCGGATCTTCGTGCCCGACGAAAGCGCGACGTTATGGTAAGCCGCGAGCGTCAGCGCCGACGCACCGTGCCAGTCGATATCGGATGCGATCAGCAGGTCTCCGGCCGCACCATTGGCGCCGATGGTCGTCAGGTCGACCGTGCTGCCCGCATTCAGGCTGCGCTCGAGCGAACGCGCGACTGAGGCGTCCACGGTGAGCGCTGGCGTCGCGATGTTCCATCGACCGGCGTACACGGCCGCGCCTCTCTGGAACGACAGTCGCGCTGCCTCGGTATCAACCGTGCCTCCGCGGCCGTCAGCGTTCTTCGCCACGATCGCGCCTTGTTGCGACACCGTGCCGTCGTCCGCCACGAGCCACACGTGGCCGTCGCGAGTCGCCGTGCCCGTCGCACGGATGCGCGCGCCGCCGCCCGCGAGCGCGTACACGTTGCCGTCCGCGGCTTGCAGGCTGATCTGCGCGGCGCGCGTGATACCCGAATCAATCACATTGCCCGCGCTGCCCGCCTGGACGAATACCTGTTGGCCGCTCGACGAGTCCTGCAGCAGCACCTTCGATCCGGCCGCGAATTCCGCCGTGCCCTCAGGCGCATTGACAGTTCCCGCGTTGATCACGGTCCGGGCGAGCAGGAACACGTCGCCGCCACTGGAGCTGATCTTCCCGAGATTCACGACTACTGCGTCCGAGTTGCCCGACAGGGTAAGCGCGCCGCCGTTCATGAACGCGCAGTCGCATGTGTCCAGCGTGGATGCAACGAAGCGTCCGCCCGTCGCCACCACGCCGGATCGACCCACGACGATGCCTTGCGGATTGATCACGTAGACACTGCCCGTGGCACTGAGCATGCCGAGGATCGCTGAGAGCGAGCCACCCGTCACCCGGTTCAGGGTTGCGCCCGTGCCGTTGGCGAACGTGACGCTGTTGTGCCTGCCGATCGAGAAGCTGTTCCAGTCGATCACACCGCGTGTCGAACCGGGTTGCGTGATCACGAGGCTGTTGCCCGCGCCCGCTATCGTGCCAGTGCCAGCGACGTAATGGCCGCCCTGCGGCAGGCTGCCCGCCGCGAACGCCACGGGTGTCAGGCAGAGTCCAGTCAGCGAAATGCCGATAGCGAGCCAGAGGTGTCCGCGCGAGTGCTGTCGATTCCGTGCGCGTCCCACGGACCGAGGTCGTTCCGGACGTGACATACAGCCCCCTTTCCGCATGCATGCGGAATGGCCGCCAACGACCCGCGGAGCCGACCGGAGACGCGTGAGTCGCCGTGTCTGAAGAATAGCAGTTGGCGTCGCGCATGCATGCCGATATCTCAGCGTCGGGCGCCTTCTTGTGGGGCTTTTGTGCCATCTGACGCGTGGCGAGACTTATGATGCGCGTCGATAAGATCCGACGCCAAATTGCGTCAGGGCAACATGAGCAGCGACTGCGTCTTCTACTGTGTCGGTCTCAAGGTATCTCAGCAATCTGATCGAACAGGACCATCGCCACATCAAGTCCCGGACCAATGCCATGCTCGGCTTCAAGCGTTTCAGGAACGCCGCGATCACTCTGGCCGGCATTGAGTTGATGCATGGCATTAGCAAAGGCCAATTCAATCTCGCAAAGCTCGGCCTCAAAGATGCCACTGTACCCACCGTATGGAATGTGCCCACCGTATGGAATGCGGTCCTGTCTTATCAATTATCTGCGCCACGCAGGAAGTTTAAGCGCAAACGCCGGCAATCGGCGGCCCTGTGCCACTTAGCCAGGCTGTCCGCCGCAACCGGGTTGTATTGCGCCGGCCATCCGGAGCTCGTGCGCCGCCGCCTCGTCGATAAGGATGGGAGCCGCGAGGCTTAACGAATGGATCCCTACGACAGTTCATCGGCAGCGCATGCGCAAGACTTCAGGGCCAGCATGGGGGCGCGCTGCCTAGTGCGCTAGCCGGCAAATCCCAGTGCACGTCGACGCCGGCGATCCGCCACGGCGCCGCAATGCGGCGAGCCGGCCCCCATGGAGTCGATTCGATCGCCGCGCTCGCGTCGGCTGCGGATTCCGAGGCGAGCGAGGTATCGTCCCACGGTGCGTTGAAGTCGATGAGCAGTCTTGCGGTCCGGGCGAGCGAGAGTCGCGCGCGCGTCGCGATGCCGTGCTCGAGCCGGCGCTTCAGGCCGCGCAGCACCGCGGCCGCCACCAGATAGCCGGTGGCGTGGTCCAGCGCCTGCACCGGTAGCGGGACGGGCGAGGCGGATGCGCGCCAGCGCATTCCCGCGTCGGCGATGCCGCTGCTCATCTGCACCAGGCTATCGAAGCCGCGACGCATCCCCCAAGGTCCGCTCCAGCCGTAAGCATCGAGGCTGACGTCTACGAGCCCGCGAGCGAGGCGCTCGCGCGTGGCCGCGTCAAAGCCGAGCCGGTCGAGCGCGCCCGGGCGCAGGCCGTGCACGAGCACATCGGCGTCCGCCAGTAGCCCAGCAAACGTCGTATGTCCGGATAACGTTTTCAAGTCGAGCCGGGCGCAGCGCTTGCCGAGCGTGACGTCCGGCACGGCGCCGGGCTCGTCCCAGTCCGGGGGATCGATGCGCAAGACCGTCGCGCCCAGGCCCGCAAGAAAGCGCGTAGCCGTCGGCCCGGCGAGCACGCGCGTCACGTCGAGCACGCGCACGCCGTCAAGCGGTCGCTTGAGCGCGATGGGCCAGCCAGGCACGGTGCCAGTTGGCCCCTTGTCGTACGCGACGACCGGTTCGGCCGCTACCGCGCTGCCTTGTGGATGCGTACGCCACGCGTCGGCGTCGCGCATCTGCGCGGCACAACCGCCTGCATCGATGATCGCCTGTTCGAGGTCGGCGCCTTCCCATGTCGCGACGGCTGCGGCGGCCGCGTGGCGGTCGGCGACCGCGCCGAGCGTGCGACGCACGGCCGCCCGGTGATGAGCCGCGTTAGCATGCAGGCGGATCCAGCCATCGCGGGTCGGGTAGTCGCCCGTCAATGGATCGCGCAACGGGGGAACCTGCCAACCGTCCGGGCGCAGCGACGTCGCAAACCAGAACGAGGCAAGCCGCCGGTCGACTTCGACAGCCGCGGGTTGGCGGGTCTGAAAGGGGGATGAAGTGGGCTCGTCCGAGAGCGAGCGCGCGGCGTGCGGATGCGCATGCGCGAGCAGTTCGTCGACTGCGAGCGCCGCGGCGGCGACCGACGCGGCGGCGAAGTCGGTGACTGCGAACGCCGACGGCAGACTGCCGGTGCCGCGAAAGGCGAGTCGGTCGACATCGTCGGCCTGGCCGCCGAGCGCATTCCACAGGGTGCGGGTCAGGGCGAGCGAGGCAGACGACATCGCGTTGCTCCTTGCCGAATCAGAATTCGAGATCGACGCCCTTGGTTTCCGGCGTCGCGAGGATCGCCAGGATTGCCGCCACGGCGTAGACCATCACGAAGAGACCGATATAAATATAGGCTCGATGGATCCCGTACGCATGCAGGATCAGGCCGGCGATGATCGGAATGAGCCCCCCGCCGTAGACCTGCGACACCTGATAGGCGGCGCTCGCGCCCGACGCGCGGAAGCGCGTCGGGAAGTTCTCGGTATAGAAGGTCGGGATCGCGCCATATCCGAAGCCGAACACGAAGCCGAAGCCGATCACCTCGGCGAGCACCGCGAGCCAGAAGTTGCCGGTGTTGATCAGGTAGAAATAGGGGATCGCCCACACGAGGAAGACCACGGCCGAGATCAGCAGGATCGTGCGTCGGTTGATGATGTCCGCGAGCAGCGAGCCGATGATCATGAACACCAGCATCGAAGCGGCAGCGATGAGGCCGATCGTTTCCGCGAGTGTTCCGGCGAAGCCGACCGCTTTCATGTAGCTCGTGCCGAACACGAAGCTCAGGAAGAACGCGCCGCCGAACATCGCGTTCACGAGCGACGTGCGCAAGATGCGTAGCGGCATTTCCTTCCACACGCGAGCGGCCGGACTTTTGAGCGTTTCGGCGCCATGCTTGAAGCGCTCGAACACGAAGCTGTCCATGGTGCGGGTCCGGATCACGATGCCGACGATCGCCACCGCGAAGCCGACATAAAAGAAGATCCGCCAGCCCCAGGCGGTGAACTGCTCGGGCGACATCAGCGACTTGACCAGGATGACCGAGCCGAAGCCGAGGAGGAGGCCAAGCGGGATCGCGAATCCGACCCAGGCTCCCCAGAACGCGCGACGCTTTGACTTCGCCGCCTGCTCGACGACCCACGTCGCAGCGGTGCCGAATTCGGCGCCGAAGCTGATGCCCTGCACCAGGCGGAACAGGATCAGGAGGATGGGGGCGGCGGCGCCGATGCTGTCGTAAGTCGGCGTCAGTCCGATTAAAAGCGTGCTCACGCCCATCAGCAACAGCGCATAGACCATCGCGTCCCTGCGGCCTTTGCGATCGGCGATGTTCCCGAAGATGAACGCGCCTACGGGGCGGATCACGATGCCCAATCCGTACACGCCGATCGCGGCCGCGATGGCGGCGAGATTGGGCAGCTTGAAGAAGATCTCGCCCCAGACGGTGGCGGCGATAATCCCCGTGACGAGGAAGTCGTACTGCTCGATGACCGACCCGATGATGCTGGCCAGCGCAACCTTGAAAATCTGCTGCTGCGAGGGCGCTGCTACACCTTTTTCGATTGTTGCCATTTTTTGTCTCCTTGCGCTCGTTAACCGTATCCTGGAGCGTGATGTGCGCCCCGTCGGAGTGTGGTCCGAATCATCCGCGTTTCTGCGTGCTTTTATTAATTAAAGCTATTCTCTGTCTGCAGTCTACTGCGTTAATCGTCGGCAAGGCTCAGGCAATTCGGCTGGCGGCGCTCGATCGCCCACTTGAGCAATGCTGCCGCGCGCAGCGGCCCATGCGCGAATTTTCCGTAAGGCATCGTCAGGAACAAGGCGATCACTGCGCCCAGATGAAGCGCGAGCAGCGTAGGCATCGCCGCGCTCGCGCGCCACGCGGCGAGCGCGAGTCCGCTCACGGCGATGAACAGCAGCATCGCAATGAAGCCGAGATCCATCGGTTTTTGTTGCGCATCGCCCTGCAGCGGGTGTCGGCGCAGATTCAGCCATCCGAGGCCGAGCGTGCCGACCGTGATGCCGATGCCGCCCGCGATGCCCAGCAGCGCCGGCAGGCTCATGTACGCATACGGCGCTTCGAGACCGAGCAGGTAGTGATAGAGCGTGGCGACGCTCGTTGACAGGAAGCACAGCAGAAAGCCGTAGAAGGTGGTCTGATGGAAGTGTCGGCGGGCGAGCGAGAAGCGGTCGTCGTCGTTGTTGCAGCCGTCGCCGTGGCCGCCACCGAGATACTTGAGCGTGGCCACCGCCGCGCCGGCCTCGGCCGTTTCCGCGGCACTCGCCACGCCGGGCCCCATCTCGCGCCAGAAGCGCCGCACGCCGACGCCAAGCGCAACGACCGCGAACAGGAACACCGGCGCGAACACGCCGACCATCAGCCGGTGCGGGAAGACATCGTAGAAGCTGCCTCCGGGCGCGGCGCGCCATAGGGTGCCGCGCAGCGCGAGCGCGAGAATCAGGAACAGCGCGAAGCCGGCGGCGAGCGCCAGCGAGACCACGAGCCCGTTGCGCTCGTAAAGTCTGCCGAAAGCGCTTGGCCACGCGTAAAGGCGGTACGTGCGCAGGCGCACGCGAGCCATCGCCTGAGGCACGTTCACCGCGAACTCATGCGGCGGCGCGTACTGGCACGCGTGCAGGCAGGCGCCGCAGTTGTGGCACAGGTTCGCGAGGTAATGCACGTCGGCGTTGCCGAACTCCAGACGCCGTGTCATTGCTGGAAATACCGCGCAAAAGCCTTCGCAATAGCGGCATGCATTGCAGATCTGCAGGATGCGCGCGACTTCGTTCTCCGCGGTGGCGGCGGGTGGGACGAACGACGAACCATCCGCCACGGCCCGGGCATCGCGGATCAGGATCTCAAGCGGCTGCATCTGCGTGTTCCTCGCGTGCTGCTGCGGCCGAGTTGCTCCCTGCGATGCGGCCGAAGGCCGTTCCGATGCTCATGCCGACGCCCGCCGTGTAACCTTGGCCGAGCACGTTGCCCGCCATCATTTCGCCCGCCACGAACAGGTTCGGGCTGGGGACGCCGCCGAAGTGGACGGCGGCTGTCTGATCGGTCTTCAGGCCGAGATAGGTGAAGGTGACGCCCGGCCGCAGCGCATAGCCGAAGAAGGGCGCGGTGTCGATCGGACGCGCCCAGTGTGTCTTGGCCGGCGTGAGGCTTTCGGTATGGCAGTCGTCGAGCTGCGTGTGGTCGAACGTGCCGGGCCGGCACGCCGCGTTGTAGGTGTCGAGCGTCTGCATGAAGCGCGCATCGTCAAGGTCGAGCGCGCGGGCGAGTTCCCGCTGGCTGTTCGCCCGCGCGCCGGGAAACACGGGCGGCATGAAACGGCCGACGGCTTTTGCATCGATTATCGAATAGGCAATCTGGCCCGGTTGCTGCGCGACGAGCCGGCCCCAGATCGCATAGCGCTTTGGCCAGAAGTCCTCGCCTTCGTCGTAAAAGCGCACGGCCTCCCGGTTGACGACGATGCCGAGCGATACGCAATCGATGCGCGTGCAGATTCCCCCATCGTAGAGCGGCGCTCGCGCGTCGATCGCAACCATGTGAGCCTGCATCGGGTCGCCGATGCGGTCCGCGCCGGCGTCGAGCATGAAGCGCAGCAGCGTGCCGTTGTTGAAGCGCGAGCCGCGGATCAGGAAGTTGTCGGCCGGGTACTCGCCGCGCTCGTTCTGTCCCCACGCGGCGCGCAGCCACTCGCGGTTCGATTCGAAGCCGCCGGCTGCAAGCACGCAGCTGCGCGCCGCGATGCGTTCGTCGGCCACATAAGCCGCGACGAAGCGCGGGCCGTCGAGCTCGAGCCGGTCGACGGGCGCATCGTAGCGTATCTGTACGCCGAGCTGCCCGGCGCTGCGGTAGTACGCGTTGACGAGCGCCTTACCGCCGCCCATGAAAAACGCATTGGTGCGCGCCGTATGGAGCGCGCCCGACAGCGACGGCTGGAAACGCACGCCGTGACGGTGCATCCACGGACGGCAGCTCGACGAGGCCCGGATCACGAGGCGGGCGAGCGCTTCGTTCGTCTGCCCGCCCGTGACCTTCAACAGGTCCTGCCAGAACTCCTCTTCGGGATACTCGCCGACGAGCACGTCCTGAGGGGTATCGTGCATGCAGCGCAGGTTGCGCGTGTGCTGTGAATTGCCGCCGCGCCATTCGCGCGGCGACGTTTCGACGAGCAGCACCGAAGCGCCCGCTTCGCGCGCCATCAGCGCCGCGCAGAGGGCGGCATTGCCGCCGCCGATTACAAGGACATCGACCATGTCAATTGCAACCAGAATATCCAACCAGGGTATCGATCGATTGGAAATAAGCACCAATCACGCCCGCGCTGTCCGATGAGCATTTCGATCTGAACGATCTCGCCGCATTATGCGCGCTAATGGACCTTGGCAGTTTCCGGAAGGCAACCAACACGGTGCATCTATCGCAACCGCACCCGACGTCTGCGGTGCCATCGCCATCGACATGAATGCCTTTTCCAGGTGGTTCGCCTGCCGTTACAAATGCAGTGCGTCTCGACGGCGCGTCATGAACCGGTAGTGCGATAGTGCTCACAAGAAGCCGGTCGTACCGGTGGTGATTTCCTTCGTGCTCGCCCTACACTTATACTTACGCGACAGTGGGTGAACTCGTCGCGTGGATTATCGGCTGTGGCCAGGATCGATCCAGCGGTCACGGCTGCTGCCACGCACATGAGCGCAGACATCTCCGCTCTCTGGCGAACCGGAGTCAACCATCGCCGGTACGGTCCTGCCGTGAACCGGCTTCGGAGGATGGGGCCATGCGCATGAACCTTGCACGCAAGCTGATCCGGTCTCACCTGATCGAGGGCGACATGACGCCTGGCGCGGAGATCGGCATCTCGATTGACCAGACGCTGACGCAGGACGCGACCGGCACGCTCGTGATGCTGGAGCTCGAAGCCATGGGACTGGACCGGGCGAGGACCGAAGTCAGCGTGCAGTATGTGGACCATAACCTGATCCAGGAGGACTACCGCAATGCCGACGATCACCTCTTTCTGAAGAGCGCCGCGCAACGCTTCGGACTGTGGTACTCACGGCCCGGCAACGGGGTCAGCCATCCGTGTCATCAGGAGAACTTCGGCAAACCGGGCAGGACGCTGCTCGGCTCTGATAGTCACACGCCCGCCGCTGGCGCAATCGGCATGCTGGCCATCGGTGCGGGCGGACTCGAGGTCGCGCTGGCGATCGCAGGTGAGCCGTTCTTCACGCGCATGCCCGAGATCTGGGGCGTGAAACTGACGGGCCGGTTGCCCGACTGGGTAAGTGCGAAGGATGTGATCCTCGAGATGCTGCGCCGTCATGGGGTCGATGGCGGCGTCGGCAGGATCATCGAATACTACGGTCCAGGGCTTGATGGACTCAGCGCCATGGACCGGCATGTCATTGCAAACATGGGTGCCGAACTCGGTGCGACCACCACCGTTTTCCCCTCCGATCAGGAGGTCCGGCGCTTCCTGCGTGCGTGGGGACGGGAAGCCGACTGGACCGAACTGATAGCTGACCCTGGTGCGACCTATGATGTTCGTGACGAAATCGATCTCGGGCGCCTCGAGCCGCTGATCGCCATGCCGTCGAGCCCGGACAACGTGGTTCCCGTGCGCGAGGTCGCGGGCGAGCCGATCCATCAGGCTTACATCGGTTCATCCGCCAATCCCGGTTACCGCGACTTCGCGATAGCGGCAACCATGGTGCGTGGACGCGCCGTCCATGACCGTGTGTCGTTCGACGTGAATCCCACCTCGCGGGCACAGCTCGAAATGCTCGTGAGCGACGGCCATATCGTGAACCTGCTTCATGCCGGCGCGCGCCTGCATCAGGCCGGCTGCAACGGCTGCATCGGCATGGGTCAGGCACCCGCAACCAACGGGTTGTCGCTGCGCACCGTGCCGCGCAATTTCCCCGGCCGCTCGGGCACACCCGAAGACAGGGTGTGTCTCGTCAGCCCCGAAACCGCCACTGCGTCGGCCCTCACGGGTGAGATCACGGATCCGCGCACGCTCGGCATGCCGTATCCGCGCGTTGCCGATCCCGATCATCCGATCGTCCATCGCGAGATGTTCGACCCTCCGCTTTCCGCTGAAAAAGCGTTGCGGGTGACGCTGCTCAAAGGCCCGAATATCGCCCCACTGCCGGCGTTCGAATCGCTGCCCGACATGGTCGAAATGCCGGTGATGCTGAAGGCGGGAGATAACGTCTCGACAGATGAAATCATGCCGGCCGGCGCGCGGGTGCTGCCGCTTCGCAGCAACATCCCGGAAATTGCGAATTTTGCGTTCGAGCGAATTGACCCTGCCTATGCGCGGCGTGCGAAGGAAACCGGTGATCATCTTGTTATTGGCGGATCCAACTACGGACAGGGTTCGAGTCGCGAGCACGCGGCGCTGGCGCCACGCTTTCTTGGACTGCGCGTTGTACTGGCGAAAAGTTTCGCACGCATCCACGCGCAGAATCTCGTTAATTTTGGCGTGCTCGCGCTGACCTTTGACGATCCCGCCGACTATGACGGCATTGCGGTCGGCGACGTGCTGCGGCTTGATGGCGTCCATGATGCGCTGACCAGGAGCCACGGACTGACCGTCAAGAACACAACGCGGGGCGGCACCTTCGAAGTTCACCACGCGATGTCGCCCCGGCAGGTCCAGTATGTACTGAGCGGGAGCCTCATCAACTGGATGAAGGAGCGTCTTGCGGGCCACGCGGGAACCACCAGTGCAACATGATCCGCTCCCGCTCGACGCCGCCGGCGTCGCCGGACTGTGCGCAGATCCTCGTGCTGCCGAATGATTTCGCCATCCGCATCGTCTCCTCACGCAACAGTCCTGTCGACGGTCCCCGTTACCGGCTGACCGTGCGCGCAATCCGGGGTACGCTGCAGGTCGTAGCTGCATGGAAAGCGCTCGGGCAATACGCCGCTGATGTTGAGCAGGTCCAGATCGGTATTGACAACCGTCACGGCTTCGAGGAGATCACCTTCACGTTCGGCGACATTTCGTCCGGAGCGCTCGTCCGGTTGGTGAGACGGCAGATCGCGCAGCCCTGGACGCTCGACGCCTATTTTTATTCCGACAACGACGCGACCGCTTGAACTGTACGCGCATATGCAAAAGCAGTGTGTGACCTATCGGCTCCCGTTCGTGTCGGACGAGACCTGCAACAGGAGCCCGCGGATGGCGTTGAGCAGGCAGACTGCCTGCACCGGCTTCAGAAGAAACACGTCCCACGGCCGCCCTGCCGAGGGCGGCGGGAAGCGTGCCGGCGGCCATAACCAATAGAATTCCCGCTGTTGCGCGACTGCGCCGCAGGCGCCAGCACAGTTCCACACCATCGAGCCGGGGCATTTTCCAGTCCGTCACAACCAGCGCCGGTGATTCGATACCAGCCGCGGCTAGTGCCGCCTCCCCGTTCTGTGCGGTCAAAACATGATAACCCTCCGGCTCCAGCAGGAACCGGAGGGCGGTCAGGATGTTGGGATCGTCATCGACAACAAGGATGGTGGACACCGCAGCATTACCGATAATGAGACTTTCAAATTGCTGAAACCGGGCGCATTTTTCATTCCAGCATGCCGCCCCTCGCCATCAAGCGGAGTTCGCTCTAGCCCGCCGTTCGCCAATCGCGAGCGGCGCGATGGCAAACGACTTCCGCTCCATCGGATCCGGACGTGGGCTGCCGCCGAATAACCCGCCGCAATCGCCGATAAGTCGGAATACCGGTAGATCGCTGTAGGGTCTATAACCAGTATCGGGAAGCGTGAGGAATGTTGACCCGAGGAGGTTTGGTGATCACGACCGGAGGAAACCATAACCAGTCTTTTCGAGCCCGATGGAGGCTCTGATAATCATATAGCCGTCCTACCGGAACGGCGCGAGGCCGGCTATATGATTATCAAAGCCGTCGCCAAGTCTGCGGCGTGGGCAATATCAGCGGTAAACAAGATCGGCGCAGATGTGGATGATACTAACCAATGCGAGGTAACTCGTCCGGCAGCAAAGTCTCCTTTTCGAGAAGAAGTTTTGCCCCTTCGTCTAACTGCTTTCGGTGCGTTCTCAGGATTTCCATTGCGGCGTTCGCTGCATCCCGCACCAGGGCGCGCACGGCGCAGTCGATTTCCCGTGCGGTCTCCTCGCTATACTCGCGGGTGACCGAAGCCGGATCGCCAAGGAAGGCGTTGGGTTGCGATTCATAGGTCATTTGTCCCAAATCTTCGGACATGCCGAAGCGCGTGACCATCATCCGGGCTATATGCGTCGCTTTTGCCAAATCATCCGCCGCTCCGGAGGATATCTCATCGAAGACAAGCGCCTCGGCTGAGCGGCCGCCAAGAAGCACGGCCATCTTTCCCCTGAGCTCGGCACGGCTCATCAGGAAGCGATCGTCGGTCGGGCGTTGCATTGTATAGCCCAGAGCGCCGATGCCGTGCGGCACGATTGATATCTTCTGAACCGGATCTGCGCCGGGCGTGACCAACGCCACCAGAGCGTGCCCCATCTCATGGAACGCGACGATCTCCCGCTCCTTTGGAATAAGTAAGCGGCTCTTCCGCTCCAACCCTGCGACGATCCGCTCGATCGCAACGGTGAAATCCGTGATGTCAACGGTTTGAGCATCACGCTTTGTCGCCTGGAGAGCTGCTTCATTCACCAGATTTGCCAAATCGGCACCGGAGAATCCTGGCGTGAGCGCCGCGATCTGCTCAGGGTCGATATCCTTTCCTGCTCGTATTCCCTTCAGGTATATCTTGAGAATAGCAATACGCCCGGCCTTGTCTGGTCGATCTACAAGAACCTGGCGATCAAACCGTCCCGCGCGTAGAAGGGCAGGGTCGAGAACTTCCGGCCGGTTTGTCGCGGCCAGCAGCACGATGCCTGTTTGAGGGTCGAAGCCATCCAACTCCATCAAGAGTTGATTGAGTGTCTGCTCCTTCTCGTCGTGCCCTCCCAAGGATCCGATGCCGCGCGCTCGCCCCAGTGCGTCGAGTTCGTCGATGAAGATGATGCATGGCGCGACTTTGCGGGCTTGCTCGAACAAATCGCGGACGCGTGCTGCTCCAACTCCTACAAACATTTCAACAAATTCCGATCCGCTGATCGAAAAAAATGGGACGCCCGCTTCACCAGCAACTGCGCGGGCGAGCAACGTCTTTCCTGTTCCCGGCGGGCCGACCAGCAGCACACCTTTCGGGATGCGGGCACCGAGACGGCCATGATGCTGCGGCATCTTCAGGAAATTGACGATCTCGATCAATTCGTCTTTTGCTTCATCGACTCCCGCTACATCCTCGAACGTAACCTTGGTGTCCTTTTCGACAAAGATCCTGGCTTTACTCTTGCCGATTGTCATGAGTCCGCTCATGCCGCCTTGTTCGGCAAGACGCCGGGCCGCGAACATCCATATGCCGACAAAAAATACCGCAGGCAGCACCCACGACAAAATATCGCTAACCAGGTGGTTTTCCACCACACCGGTCACCTTCACGTTGTACTTGTCCAGCAGGGCGTAGACGTCAGGCCGGACCAGCACGGTCGAATATAACTGGCGCCCATCGGCCAGCGGTTTTGACAGCTTGCCGTCAAGGAGATTGCCACGCACGTTGACGGCTTCTATTTTTCCGTCCTTCAGAAGCTGCTCGAACTGGCTAAAAGGGATCGTCTCGACTTGCTGTCGGACGACCCACCAACTCTGGAACAGCAGAATGGCGATGACTGCGGCAATTGTGTAACCGATATTGAAGTGCGTCTGCTTGTCCACCGTCGCCTCCGTATCAACAGCTGCCGTTTGCGTTGTTTTTGAGGGGCACCTCTGCAGCGCGACAGGACGCGCATGCGGGGCCACTTTACGCGCGAGCGGTCGGCGCTACCTGTGCAGACCACCTTATACTGGCTACCGGCCCTCCCAGTACGTCAAGATATCGAAGACAAGCCTCGCTCGCGTCGCTGGCTTCGCCCATACTCAGGACGTCGAGGGATCGGATATCCGCCCGTGCGGTCAGGCCTTTCGAAAAAAAACGGCTCTGGACTTGCTGTCTCGCAACTGGGCGGCGCCATCACGGAGCTTTCTTGCCTTCGGAGCCATGTCCCACGCGACGCAGCGGCCGCGTAAGGCTGGCGAAGAGCATCGCAAGGATACCGGTCAGAAATATTCCGTCGAACGTCCCCGCTCCGCCGATCGAGGCTATTGGCGCAGCAAGACCCTGAATGCGTCCCAGATTGAGCAGATCCGCACCAATGAGTGTGCCCAGGCTTCCGCTGATATAGGCGAGCGGAGCAGCGAGGTTGGGCGAGAGCAGAAGCGCGACCACGGCAGCAGTCATCACGGGAACGAAGACTGGCAATGCGATACCGAATCCAGGGATGGGATGGGCCAACGGGTGGCACACTGCAGCGACGAGGGCAATCGCGACGGGACCCCGGAGCCACAGGTGATGTCTGAAAAGCAAATAGAGCGACATCAAACCCGGAATGAGCGCTCCGCCGACATTTACCGCTATGACCGTCCCGGGCCATTCGACGACCACTGGCACTACGTAGTGCATCCCGAAGAAAACGATCTCTTGCCCGGACCGTACTTCCTGCGCCGGCAACTCGGCTAGCGGGATGTTGAAATAGCTGCCTGCCAGCATTCCGAGGAGCAGAAGCAGGGCGGCGCCGAAGCTTATACCGAGGCGCATGGATACGTAGTGCAACGCCCCGATCCGAAGAAGGCCCACGAGGAGGAGAAATATCCCCACCAGCATCGAAAAGAACGGAAGCGGAAGAGGGAAATAGTGGAGATGGCTTAACTGCATGGGCGATTCTCCTCTTTTACAGCATAGAGGACGTCTGCAGCGGCCGGTTAGTTCGCGTTTCTACCTACTTCGAACTTTGGTCTTTGTCACGTTGCCGATCACCGGACGAATCGTGTTCAGGCGAAACAGTCGCTCAGAAAACAGCAGACGGATTCTGGGTGAGACCGGTGAAAAGACGCCAGGCTTCAAACCGGGTCGCAAGCTGCTTTCGATAAAGCGAAGCGCGCAGCAGATGACGCTTGAGCGCGAAGTGTTGTCGGATCGGACCGAAGCACGACAGGAACGCCTGCGTGCGCCCGGGCAGGCGGAAACCACGCATACGTCGCTCGCGTTCACGCGTGGGCTGATGGCTGTTCTCTGCACCGTTGTTGACGCGAGCGGCCGCCTTGACGAACACATGCTTCACGTTCGCCAGCTCCGGGATTTCGGTCTTTGCTGCGGGGTAACTGGGCAACTGGTCAGTGACGATCTTCTTCGGCACCTCGGGACAGCGCAGGCTGAGCTGGAACCTGAAATACCAGTGTACCGCGTGGCTGATGACTGACGCCGGGAACCGGTGACCGTGATACAGCGATTTCGTTTTCTTCACCACTTCTTCTTAACTGACCGCAGCGCCAACGTGACAAAGCCGTTCGAAGCAGCACCACAAAAAAGAGCCTGACGCAGAGGGTAACCTGCCGGCGATTATATGCTGAAGCTTTCCCCCTGAAAGCCAAGTCTGGTGGGGGTTTGGGGGAATATTTTCTGCTTTCGGTGGACGGGCAGAAAAAATGGTCAAATCCCAACGATCGGGAATTTATTCGTGATGGACAACTCAAATACAAAGGGAACGTAAGGTCGCGGCTTCCCGACCTGTTCACGATCCCAAGCCACGTACGCACGTCCATGACAAACCAGACGAAGCAGGCGGACAAACCGTGCGCAATCCATTTCCCTTGATCGGGGCCCACCGTCGCGCATGAGATAAGCAATTCCACAACTGCGTCGGGCGCGCATCGCGCCGTACAACCATACGTCAATGCGCCTCGTCCGGTTTCATCCTTGGCAGTTAACAATGCGATGGCTGACTTTCTCGGTAACCGAAGGTTAAAGAACGGAGGAATTCGCCGTGTCAAAGCAACTTTTGTTTGTCAGTGCTGCGTGCGTTTGCATCTTGACCTGCGGCCAGGCTCATGCAGCCTGCACCACCACAATCGGCAGTGTGATGGCGTTGACCGGATCGCTGGGCGTGCTCGGCCAGCAGATTGCCAAAGGCGTGCAGCTGGCTGTGTCGGATCTCAACGCGGCCGGCGGTGCCAACGGCTGCACTGTGGATCTGGCTCTGCTGGATGACCAGACCGCACCCTCCGTTGGAGTGGATGCAGCCAAGAAGCTGGTCGACGTGCAGCATGTGCCGGCCATCGTCGGCGCGCTTTCAAGCGGTGTCAGCGGAGCCATCCTGACCGCCGTGGCTGTGCCGGGCAAGGTCGTGCTGATTTCTCCCGCCTCCACCTCGCCGACCTTCACCCAGCTCGCGAAGGACGGCAAGACAGACGGCTACTGGTTCCGGACGGCACCCTCGGATGCGCTGCAAGGCGTAGCGATAGCTAAGGTTGCACTCGATGCCGGGATAAAGAAGGTTGCTGTGCTTTATCTGAACAATGCCTACGGGCAGGGGCTCAGCTCCGAGTTCGCCAACGCGTTCACGAAGCTCGGGGGCGCGGTCACGCAAAACGTCGTCTACAACCCGAGCCAGGCCTCCTATCGCGCGGAAGTCAGCAAGGCAATGGATCCAGCACCTGATGCGCTGTTCCTGATCGGCTATCCGGGCGACGGCACGACCATCGCGCGCGAATGGATTTCAGCCGGAGGTCCGCAGAACTTCCTTCTGCCCGACGGGCTGGAATCCCAGGATTTCGTCAATGACGTGGGCACGCAGTACATGAAGCATGTACACGGCACGGCGGCCGGCTCGGAGACGACGCCTTCGCTTGCGACCTTCAAGCAGGAGTTCCAGACCAAGTTCGGCGAATTACCTACGCAAGCCTATATCCCCAACGCTTATGACGCGACGGTCATCATCGGCCTCGCCATCGACTACGCGAAGCGTGCCGACGGCATGGCCATCCGCGACGCCATCCCCAAGGTGACCGATCCTCACGGCAAGAAAGTCTATGCCGGTGCGGCCGAGCTCAAGAAGGCGGAAAAGATGCTCGCGCAACACGAGGTGATCCAGTATGTGGGCGCATCGGGGCCGCTGCAGTTTGACCGGTACGGAGACATCAACGCCCCCATGGTGGTCTGGTCTGTGGACAGCGGCGGAAAAGTCAAGCCGACGGGCATGGTCACGGTGAATCAGATCAAGGAGCTACGCAGCAAGATCCAGTAGCGGCACCAGGTTTCGAACAAAAGAGCCTGCTGCAAGGCTTGACGCCGATCAAACCGCGATTCCTCAAGGCGGTAACGCACCGTACCCCTCGAGGCATTCGCGGCTGGGCGGCGGCGTTTCGGGAAGGACACTGCGCGAATGCTGGAAGTCAAACAGCTCGTCAAGGAGTTTGGAGGATTGCGTGCGGTCGACGGCGTGTCCTTCACCTTGCGCGCTAACACCATCACCGGCTTGATCGGGCCGAACGGCGCTGGCAAGACCACGCTTTTCAACACCATTGCCGGCGTGCATCGGCCGACGTCGGGCGACATTTCGTTCCTCGGCCGGCGCATCGACGGCCTGGCGCCCCACAGGATCTTCCACGAAGGACTGGTACGGACGTTTCAGATTCCCCGCCCGTTTGCCGAAATGACCGTGCTCGAGAATTGTATGCTCGTGCCGCCCCGCCAGGCCGGCGAGCGCTTCTGGAACAACTGGTTCAGCCGCCCGCAGGTGCGCGCCGAAGAACGTGCCTGCCGCGACCGCGCTCAGGAAGTATTAGCCTTCGTCGGCCTCTCACCGCTAGCGGGCGAATACGCCAAAAATCTCTCCGGCGGCCAGCAGAAGCTTCTCGAACTGGCCCGCGTGCTGATGGCGGACCCCAAGCTCGTCCTGCTCGATGAACCTGGGGCCGGGGTCAATCCGACTTTGCTCGTTACCATCATGGACAAGCTGCATGAACTCAATGCCCGGGGCATTACGTTCCTTATCATCGAGCACAACATGGACCTGATCATGACGTTGTGTGATCCGATCCTCGTGATGGCACAAGGCAAGCTGATCCTGGAAGGGTCGCCGACGACGGTGCGAAGCGACCCGGGCGTCCTCGATGCCTACCTCGGCGGGGTTCCGGAATGAACGCCCCGGCGCTCTACGCGCATGAGCTGGTGGCCGGCTATGTGCCAGGCGTGGACATTCTGCGCGGCGTGGAGCTCATGGTCGGACGCGGTGAAATCGTCACGGTGCTCGGTCCCAACGGCGCGGGCAAGTCCACGCTGATCAAGGCGATTGCCGGCTTGGTGGCGGTGCGCTCGGGCACAGTGCAACTGTTCGGGGATGACATCGGGGGCGTGGCCGCGCACCATATGGTGGAGCGGGGCCTGGCCTACGTGCCGCAAACCAACAACATCTTCAGCCGGCTCAGCATCGAGGAAAACCTCGAAATGGGCGCATACATTCAAGGCAACCGAGCCGACATCCGGCGCGGCATCGAACAGATGTTCGAGCTGTTTCCGCGGCTTCGGGAAAGACGCAGGCAAGCTGCCGGCATGCTCTCGGGCGGCGAACGGCAGATGGTGGCGGTCGCGCGTGCGTTGATGGCAAATCCCAAGGTGCTGATGCTGGACGAACCCTCGGCGGGACTGTCGCCGAAACTGGTGGGCGTCGTATTCGGCAAGGTGCGGGAGGTGCGCGACCTGGGGGTCACCATTCTGGTGGTCGAGCAAAACGCCAAGGCCGCCCTGGCGATCTCCGACCGGGGTTACGTGCTGGCCGAGGGTCGAGATCAGATGACGGGCCCCGCCAGTGAACTGCTCGCGAACCCCGAAGTGGGTCAGCTGTATCTGGGCGTTCGGCGAGGTCTGTCATGATCGCGCAATACGTCGCCGACGGGGTCATTCTTGGATCGACGCTGGCCTTGGGAGCCATTGGCCTCACGCTGACCTACAACATTCTGCGTTTCGCCAACTTCGCCCACGGCGAATTCCTCACCTTCGGCGCCTACTTCGCGCTGTTGCTGACTGCGCTCTTTGGGACCGGAACCGCGCTGGGTCCGGTAACCTTCGGCGGACCCTTCCTGCTGGCGATCGTGGTCGCCGGCATCTTGACCTCCGGAGTGGCGCTAGTACTCGACTGGCTGCTCTACCGGCTGCTACGAAAAAGCGAAGTGGCGGTCACGCTGGTGATTGCATCGTTTGGTGCATCGCTGATGTTACGCAACCTTGTGGTCTTCATCTGGGGCCCGCAGCCCGAGTACTACTCGCGCAGCATCGCCATCGCCAGGGAAATTCTTCCCGGCGTGCGACTGACCGCCGACGAGGTCTTCGTCGTTGCGCTGACGCTCGCCCTGATGATCGCGCTACATCTCTTCCTGACGCGCACCCGGCTGGGCAAGGCCATGCGCGCCGTGTCGGATAACCCCGCATTGGCGAGCGTCACCGGCATCGACGTGCAGGGCATCATTCGCTGGACCTGGGTGGTAGGTGGCAGCCTGGCGGCGATCGCCGGCGTGCTGTACGGCCTGACCGTGCAAATCTCCCCGGAGATGGGCTTCAATCTCATCCTGCCGATGTTTGCCGCCGCCATCCTCGGCGGCGTGGGCAGCATTTACGGCGCGGTGCTGGGGGGGCTGATAATCGGCCTTGCCGAATCCATGTCGGTGCCGATCCTCGGGTCGGCATACGAGCCGGCGGTCGGGTTCTTCCTGATGTTTCTGATCCTCCTCGTCTATCCCAAGGGGATTCTGGGAGAGCGTTCATGAGCGGGATGATCTCCTATCTGGTTTTCTTCCTCATCCAGGCATCGATTTTTGCCGTGGTCTGCCTGGGACTGAATCTGCAATGGGGTTACACCGGACTCTTTAACATCGGCATATCCGGATTCTTTCTGATGGGAGCGTATGCTTTCGCCATCTTGTGCGGACCGCCCTACGACACACATCTCGGCGGCTTCGGCCTGCCGTATGTCGTCGGTCTGGCCGGCGCCCTGTGCGCCGCTGCCGTGGTCGGCTTCATCGTCGGGATTCCCACCCTGCGGCTGCGTGAAGACTATCTGGCGATCGTGACGATCGGCATCGGCTCCATCCTGCAACTGATTTCGTTGAACGCTTCCTCCTTGACGGGCGGGAGCCGGGGAGCCAGCAGTATTCCAAGACTGCTGCCCGGATTGTTCCAGTCCGTGTTGGGTGTCAACCTGCTAATGCTCGGGTTCATGGCCGTACTGGTCCTGATCATCTACCGGGCTCTCGAAGCCATGGTGCGCTCCCCCTGGGGCCGGGTTCTCAAGGCCATCCGGGAAGACGACACCGCCGCTTCGTCGCTCGGCAAGAATCCCTTCCTCTTTCGACTACAGTCTTTCGTGATTGGCTCCGCCCTCATGGGTTTGGGCGGTGCTCTTTACGCCAGCTTCATTGGCTTCATCAGTCCGGAAGACTTCTTGCCCGTCTTCACGTTCCAGATATGGACCATGCTGATCGTCGGCGGTAGCGGCAATAACAAAGGGGCAATCCTGGGCGCCGTACTGATGTGGGCCGTCTGGACACTGAGCGGCAGCGCGGCTCAGGCCGCACTGCCGGTCCACCTGCAGGTCAAGGGCGGGGCCGCGCAGGTCATGCTGATCGGGCTCGTGCTCATGCTGACACTCATCTTCAGGCCGCGCGGCCTGGTCGGAGAGGAAGCGACGGTATCTCGAGAGGCGCACGTGCTCCCGCGCAAACCGGAGTAGCGCGTATTCGCAGCGCGAAAGCCGATGACGGAAACGAGGTAGCCGCGCTTCAGGAGTCGCACGATTGAACCCGCTGGACCGCAGGTCTTCATGGAGGGTCATCGATACTCAAAGGGAGGTATCGGCCGATCGTAAGTGACACCACGCCGAGCATTCGAGCAACGAGCCGGCGCACCAAACGAGTTCCTGTGTCAGCGGCCATTCGAAGCGCTGTCGCTTCGGCGGCGGGTTATGATGCGTAGCGGACATCTTCGGATGGGGTAGTCACTCGGCTGTTCGTGTCGCGACCTCACCCCGTTGTTGCAACTGCGACACCGCAGCCAACCAGCAGCAACCCCTGCGCAAAAGGAAGCCATCGCGCTTGCGGCAGCATTTTTTCGAGCATCACGTAGATCGACAGAGCGGCAACCCAAAGCACGTTCATGACGCCAAACACGAAGAGCAACGCCATGAGCGCCCCGCAACAGCCGACGCAATAGGCCCCATGCCGGAGAACCCCATGATCCAGGCACCGAGGCTGCCGTCGCGCCATTCGGTCAGAAGAAAACCGAGGGGGAAGCACACTTGCTAAGGCACGCATGCTTTAAAGGTGTCAGCTGGAAGACTCCAGCAATGACCAGGAGAGCGCCCCCAAGCAGCGGGGTTGCGCGCCGGGCAGATCGAGCACCTGGATGTGGCGGCCCCGAGCAATGGGATGGCCGAGAGCTTCGTCAAAACGATGAAGCGCAATTACGTTTCGTGGATGCCCAAGCCTGACGCGAGAACTGCGCTGCAGAACTTGGCCATTGCGTTCGACCACTACAACGAGTCCCATCCGCACAGCGCCCTGAAATACCGGTCGCCACGCGAGTTTCGCCGGCGAACAAATTCTCCAACCTAAGCGTGACCGCGTGTCCGGTCACGCAGGGGTAAGTCCAACGCGATAACCGAACACAGCAGGCGCTCCAAGTGCGGCTCGCGTCCATCCCGACGATGGTTCATTCAGATATTGCACCACGGCGCTCGAAGGTTCATTTAGCATTGTCTGCCGATTGGAATCGATCAGGGCTTTGTAGTCGTCAGGGTACGGGCGGTAGGTCGCTGCCTCCGGCGTGTTCTTGTCGCACATCGGCGCAACCCGTGAGCACGCCTGCGATCAATACCGCTGCGCTCGCGGCCCTCAGCTTCGTTTTCATCACTTCACCTACGCGGACAGGTTTTTCATACGGCTTCTTATCTCTTGTCTGTACTTTTTGTGGCGCCAATATAGCCAGAGCAAAGGGGCGAGTGCCACTAATCGAGGAGCTAGACCTTCGTTGTTAGAGACTTCCACTCTTTACTCCTTGCCGGTCTCCCGGCGCACTGACAAGTTTATTACGCTCTACGGTTCTGATCGGGACTGGATTGCAGTGGCCCGGTCAGGCCCTAAAAGCCGGGAGGGGGCGGCAAAGGTGGGCCGGGTGGGGGGGGCAGCGATGGCAGGGATGGCGGGGACGACAGGGACGGAGGGGACGGAGGGCGCGGCAGGGACGGCAGGGACGGACGGGGCGCCAGGGACGGCAGGGACGGAGGGGACGGCAGCTTTGGCAACCCACCGACGGGCGGCTTGAGCATATCGATAACGGATTTCAGCTTTTGGGCGATGGCCTCGGTGACCGCCTTTTTCGCCTCGTCCGCGAGCGCCTCGCACACGGCACGGATGATCTCGGGCGGCGTGGCGCCGTTTGTGGTCGCGCCGATATTGACGAGATGCAGCGGAGGTAGCGGTACCGTAAGCGCGCCTCCGGGCAGGTGAATGTCAAGTGAGAGTGTGCCGCCCATGACGGTGAGCTTGCGGATGATGACCTTGCGCGCGTTGCTGCCGGCCCGGATGGCGGCCGGGGTGGTGGAATAGGCTTGGGCGTTATTCTTGATGGTCTCCAGGTTGCTGGTGGCGGTGGGACTTTGCGCCTTGTAAGTAATCTGCGGCGCGATGACTGTGGCGGAATCAACAATGACAGGGCCGCCGCCGAGAAGTGAGCCGCTTTCCACCTGCAAGGCGATACGGTCCACCACTACGGCGTAGGGCGAAGAGAAACCAGTGGGGTTGCCCACGGTAAGTCCATCAAGCGCGCCCACGCCGGTGAAGGGCGAGAATTCGACGCTACCCACGAGCACCTGCGTCTGGGTCGCAAGGGCGCCTTCCGTCTCGATGGCGGACTTGATGGATGGTTCGAACCGGGCGAGCAGGGTCCACAGCGCAATAGCGGCGACGGCGAGCAGGATGGCAACGGCAAGTCCGAGAGTTTTTTGCATGGTGTTGGGTGATCCATGAAAGGCGGTGGCCCGTCCAGACGCGCGGGCGTGCTAATCAGCAGTCGCCAATATTGACTACAGAAGTGGCTTGGAAATGGAAAAATGGGAAGGCGGTCTGAAGGGGCTTTGTTCGGATGGGGCTACTCTGCAATACCCCCATCCGAGCAGCGCGGGGGCAAGGTGTTGAGTGCGCAGCGCAAGGGGGACTGAAGGGGCAAGCGGTTGAGCGCGAAGCTCGAGTCCGGCGATAGGTCGTTGCGACTGACCTTGCCAGCCGCAACGACCTCAGCTTAGGACTGTTGAAAACAGGTCACTCTGCCTGAACCTTCTTCGGCTTAGGCGGCGATTGCACCTTCGCGTACTGGAACTCAGGCGTTGCCTTCAGGGCGTCCTTCGTGGCGCCCGGCAGATATAGATTGCCGCCGCGCACGTCGAGTGCGGCGATGGGCACCGCTACGTCATGCGTGGCGACGCCGAGGAAGCCGCCTGTAGCGACGATGGCCGCCGACACGGAGCCGTCCGGGGCCACGATCAGATCTTTGACCGCGCCGATTTTTTCGTTCTGGTCGTTGTAGACCGATTTGCCCAGCACGCTCTTCTTGACGCTCCATCCCTGCAAAAGCGCCTGCGACTGCTGAATAGTGACGCTCAGAGTCTGTGTGCCGGCGACCTGTGCGTGCGCATCGATACATGCTGCAAGTGCCACTGCTACCAATACTGCCTTCAAAGCCATATCGTTCACTCCATGGTTAGATTCGGTTTCTGGCACGTTCTTCGTGCCCCCAATAGTGTAAGTTGACAATACCGTTTTGCTCTACTAATCGGCGCTGTCGATCCGAACCAGCGCTTGTGCGTCCAGCAAGCTGTGTTGCAGCCATTCGTAAGTGACGTAGGCCAGCCCGCCGTCGCCCCAGCCCGATGACCAGGAGTTCTTAATGATGAAATATCCGCCGCCCGCGACCTGATCGCTGTCCTGGTAGCCGACGACTAGAATTTCGTGACCGCACAGGCTGGTCCCGCAGCTGTCCGCCTTGATGACCCACGACACGACGCCGCCCTTGTACGTCGCAACCTGAAAGTCGAGGTTCGCGTTGATGGCCATGACCACAGGGTAGCCGCGATACAGCGCTTGCTTGATCCGGCCAATGGACGCATAGAGCTTGTGCGCCGTGGTCGTCCGAAATCCTGAGGAGCTCGCTGCGGTAGAATCCTGCTGCCGGGTATCGCTGCCGCCACCCTGCGCCTCGGTAGGCGAGCAGGTGGCATTGGGATAGTTGCGGTTGTAGTTGGTGCAATACTTGTCATCGCCATTGTATGGCCAGGATTTCTCCGGAACGAACTTGGTCTTGTTGTCGACGAATGCAGCGATGGTGTCGTACGGGTCGAGTCCGGCGTTGTTCCAGGTGTTGGTCAGTCGCTTTCCCTGGAAGTACGTGTTCTGTTCCGACAGTTTCGTACTGTTTTGCTGCCTCGAGAGCAGCAATTCCGTTGCGGCGTTCAGGGAGAACGCTACGCACGTGCCCCGTTCGCTCTGATCTTTGATATCGCTCTTCAGGGATTCGAGATTCGTGATAAGAGCGCTGTGGCCCACCCCCAAGGAGTCCGAATCGGCCGTGTCACAACCTTCCAGGCCGCTCGGGCAACTGTTCTTGCTCGCCTGGGTCAGCCGCACCTTGTAGTTGCCGAAGAGTTGGACCATCGAGTCGGAGACCCCGACGTTGGAAACAAGGTCCTTTCCCACGTCCTGGTAGCTGATCACCTGACGGGTGACGCTGGAGAGGTCGGCCTCATAGCGGGTGTCGCTTCTCGCGTCACCGTAGCTCGGCGCGTAGAAGCCGGTATCTGAGGAGCTGTTACTGTTTCCACTGCTGCCATCGCCCCCGCCGCCCCCGCAAGCTTGAAGCGAAAAGAGAATGACGAGCAGAGTTAGACGGGCAAGTTTCATGAGATTTTCTTGTCGGCGCCGGCGCGACGGCGCTGCCGCGAACACAAACGACGCGATGTTTTGACGAACCCCGATTTGGCTCAAAGCCACCTGCGCGGGTCAGACCGGGGACCATTGTGGCGTAAAGCGCGACTGCGTCGGGTACGGCCTTACACTACAGCCGCCACCGGAATTGGGCTATCACACGAAAGTCTGGAACGCCTGTACCGTGGGATATACCGGCACCGCGTTTAGCGTTGCTTGGATATGCGGGCGCATAGTGATGCCTTCAGGATCGGGGGCGTACACCACCTTGGCAACGGAGTCCGCGTCGCCCCTTACTAGCGCCGCATTGCACGGATCGAATAGCGACGCGATTTCGTGATAGACCTGCGGTACGTGGACTTCGCCTGCAAAGACGCCAGTGCTGAAAACAACTGCAGCGGCGATCAGAATCTTCTTCATCTTTGCCTTCACTTCATTTAAATGGGACGCCGACGCGGCATCGGGGAACTACGCCCCATTAGTGGCTCTGGTTATGCGCGAACCTCTCAGCTATCGCCAGTTACCCCTGACTGGCAAGCAGCGCCAACATCAACAGAGCGGTTCGGTTGATTTCGGGATCCTGAGATTAATGCCGCCCAATCGCTCGCCCGCGACGACGAGTGGCGACATTACACCCAAAGTTGATTCTATCGTCAACTGTGATGTTGTTATTTTGTTTTCAGCGGACGCTGAGTCGGTCCTGGCGCGAAAGAAGGCGCAGTTGCGGCGCCGCGGAGGACGGTAAATCGGCTATCAGGGGGTGTCGTTGCAGCCGAACTCCCGTAGACCATGTAGCGGCGATAATGGGCGACCCCCAGCGACCCGATACTCAGCAGCCTGCGCTGGCCCGGCCGGCTGCTGGCCGTGAAAGAGGAAGATGCCTTGGCTAACCATGCGTTTTGCAATTTCGGCGAGAAGCGAGTAGAGGCAATCTGCGACGATCTGAACGCACCAGGCGTTCGGGTCTGTGAACGCACCGGGATGCAACTGGAAGGGGTGTTGCGACAGGAGCGGCGCGCTCCAGATGGTAGTTTGCGGAATACGCGCATCTATTCAAAGCTGGCTTGACCTCTCGCTGGGCTGGGCGCGTATTGGCCAGTTTGGGACGTTCAATGTTGGCGGCCAATTTGTCGACAATCGGATCGACCCGTTGCCTGCGGACCAGACACGGGAAACGAACGCGATGGAATCAGCCAACATACGAGCCTGACTGGTCCGCAGTGGCTCAAAATTCAATCGGCGCGGATACTCCGCCTGCGTGGGGCTATGATGACCACGTCGGCTACCGTGAGTGACGACGCCCCATGAACCGTTTCCTGATCGTTATTGGCACACTGTGCATTCTTGCCGGCCTCGGATGGCATTGGCTCGCGCGCATCCCGTTCGGCCGACTGCCCGGCGACATCCATATCGTCCGCGACGGATTCAACTTTCACTTCCCGATCGTCACGTGCATCGTGCTTTCGGTCGTGGCGTCCGTGCTGTTGTGGTTCTTGCGGCGTTGAGCGCGGCTCCGCGTCGGAGCATACAATGGCGACGAACTGTAGGCGCAAATCGGTCGGAAAGCCTGATCAGGAGCCGATCGCAAGTTCACACGTGTCGACGAGTTGCTGCCCTGGTACGTTGCCGACAGATTGCGCCAAGCGAACTGACCCACCAAACCAAACCGTTTGACAGTCGCGACTCGTGTTGAATGGCCGTTGTACCCTGGCGCTCAGCTGCCTGACCAAAGCCGATTCTCGAATGACGGCAATGGCCGAATTGTGCGGGTAGCTCGTCCGTCAGGTTCCGGAGTAATGCGGCCGCTCCAACGGCAGATTTCCCGGCTCGCTGAACGGCAAGTTGTGGCCGAAAGTGCCATTCTTTGAACGATGCCATCAGGCGGATCGTCGGCCAAATCTGCGATTCGCGAGTCGCACGCGGCTATCGTGACCGACCGCCCGCTTCCGGGAGGCACCCGGCGGTGCCGTGCCAGTGCTTGACCCTACCTGATCGGGATGGAAAGAGCCTTAAACGCGGGTAGGGGCGATCGCGGTACGCGGCCGCAGCGTCGCCATGACCAGGTACATGCCGCCGCCGATCGCTACGCCGAAGAACCAGCCATATGTATTCCACCAGGCCGGCAGCAGGTTGGTGAAGTTGGGCAGGAAGGTCGAAAACACGCTGCCGACCGCCGCCGCGGCCAGCGCGTTGACGTTCCAGCCGCCTTCGTAGCGATACTCGCCGTGCTCCTGGTAGAGCGCCGCGACGTTGATGTTGCCCTTGGCCACCAGATAGTAGTCCACCAGGATGATTCCCAGCAGCGGGCCCATCGTGGCGCCGATGGCGTTGACGAAGTGTGCGGCGTTGCCTTCCCACGGCGCAAACGGGTAGAGCGCCAGCGCGATGGCTGCGGCGATGAAACCGCCCTTCTTGAAGCTGATCTGCCTGGGGAACGTGTTGGAGATGTCGAACGCCGCCGAGACGAAATTGGCCACCACGTTGATGCCTAGCGTGGCGACTGCGAAAGTCACCGCCGCGATGAGTGCCAGTATCCAGCTATCGAACTTGGCTGAGATCTGCTCGGGGTGCAGCAGCACTTCGCCGTACACCTTGAAGGCGGCGATGGTGGTGACGCCGGCGACCAGCGAGAACGCAATCAGGTTGACCGGCAGGCCCCACAGATTTCCTTTCTTGACTGCGTCGCGGTTTTTCGCGTAGCGCGAGAAGTCGCAAAAGTTCAGGTACAGCGCCGCGAAGTAGGTGATCCAGGTCGCGCCTACGGCCATCAGCGCCCAGAACGAGCCGGGCTCGCCGCTGACGCCGGCGTCCTTGGTCTTCTCGAGCAGCGCGTCCATCGGAATGCCATGCTCGAACGAGAAGCCGCCCGCCTTGACGCACAGGCCGATCGCCAGGATCAGCATCGCGATCCACACCGCCGGACCGGCCAGGTCCTGGAATTTGCGCACCGTTTCCATGCCCTTCTGAATGATGAGCAACTGCAGCGCCCAGACGATGAAGTAGCAGATCACTTCCAGCCCCGAGTGGCCGAGAAAGTGCGTGCCCTTGTGGAACTCCATCAGGCTGGTGCTGCGGATCAACAGCGCGACTATCGCGCTCGAAGCCGCTGCTGTCTGCGCGCCGTACCAGAAGCAGGCCACCACGGCGCGCACCAGCGCCGCGAGGTTGGCGCCCCACACGCCGAAAGAGGCACGCGCAAGCACCGGGTATGGCACGCCGGTCTTCTCGCCGGCGTAGCCGATCAGATTCATCAGCGCGAAGATCACGAGTGAGCCGAGCCCGATCGCCAGCACAAAGTTGGTAAAGCTGCCGCACAGCAAGAACAGGCTGGCGGCGAGGTAGTAGCCCCAGAGGCTGTGCACGTCCGAGGTCCAGACGTTGAAAATGCTAAAGGCACCCCAGTTGCGCACCCTGGCGGGTGCGAGATCTTCGTTGTAGAGGCCGGGGGAAGGGTTGCGGATTTCCATCTGTCGTCTCCTTTGAGTTCGTGGAAATGAGGAACCACCGCCAGACGACCCTGGGCGGCGATGCCCCCGCGTCTGAAGCAAGCTCGTATGCAAGAACTGTATGTACTTTGCGGCACAGCTCTGAATGGGTTAACCCTAATCGAGAGGCATGTCGGCGCAAGCCAACAATCCGATCCCACGCACAATGAGCGCAATCGCAAATTCGTCGTTGTTGTCCATGTGACCGCGCAAATCAATAAAATTGCGCGACGCTTACCGTTGCTGCGTCCCGCTCGCAATCTATGGGGCCGTTGATGTGGAGATGGCCGGAGGCCCCCCCTCGTCGAAGGGTTCGATGTGAGGGCAGCCCGATTCAAATGCCGTGTTTGATTGACCTCCGATGGTCCCGCATCGGGCGACAGCTGGCGTTCGTCAGTTCAGATGCGATCTCAAATGGTAGAAGTGGATCGGGTGCCGCCGAACGCAACCGGCGGTGCTCAGCCCCCTCACCGAAGTTTGCTGTCGGACCGGGTTCGGCCAGCTACTGACGTTGGTCGGCACCTTCTCGCGGACGTTCCGACGTCTGCTACCCCGCAGTACCCGCCGCTCGGGCAGGCACGCTCCGTCTTGTTGTACTGCAATATGTTTGTTCGACGCCCGACCCGCTTCATCGTCTCGATGATATACACGAGTATAAGAGCCCGACGCTCGCGTACGACTGCGGCAACCGTTCGTAGAATGGCCGTCTTGGGAGCATCCGCATACCATGGTTCCATGGACGGTGCGATTGTCATTTAGGAGGCGAGGATCGAATCGGCAGGTCTTAGTTTGGACGCTTGTGAACTGTTGTAGGACATCACCCGGCCAACGCGTTGACACAATGAGTCTCCTCAGGTTCCTACCTCCGCACCCCTGGGAAAAACGGAACCTGCTTCGAAGCCGGCTTCCGCCGGCTTTTTTTTACCGAGCGGTCAGCGAGCGGCGGAACGCGCCTGCCACCGGTAGCCCGGCGCAGACCCCGGCCAAGTACGGCGCGTCGACCTCGACCTCGGGCCGAGGTTTCACCGTCGGCTGAGGTACAAGCCGTTGATTTGTTGCACATCGACGACGGCCAGAGCCAGGTACTTGCCGGCCGGGAATGCCCAATGAAGTTCGGGCTGCGGGTCATAAGGAGAGGAAGACGATGAAAAAGATTGGATACCCCCGCTTCACCGCCATCGAGCTGTGGATCCTCGCCGTCTCCATCGTCATCGCAGTCGGAGTACAGATATGAGTGTAGCGCCCACGCCGGCGCATCGCTCGTGCCTCCCTCCGAACGACTTTTCCGACTGTCTGCTCCGCAGCTAAAGCTCCCGTTGAGATACCGTCGGTCGAGGGGCAGAAGTGGGTCGCAAGTACTCGTTCGCTTTCCGCGGGACGAGTCATTCGCGACCACAGACCTGTGAATGACAGGAAAGCGCCCCAAATGCCCGATATCCTGCAGCGCGTCGCCTTCGCGGTGATCGGCCGCTCGCCGATCGACAGGCTCGTCGCGTTCAAGCAGGAGCGCGGCTGGCGGCATCTGCGGCTGTATTCGTCGGGCGGCAACACGTTCAATCGCGATTACGCGGCCGAAGATCCCGCCGGCGACGACCTTCCCGCGCTTGAACGTATTCACGCGCACGGGCGGCGTCGTGCGGCACTTCTGGGCCGAGGAGATGGGGCCGTCGACGTCGGACCCCGGACAGGATTCGCGCGGCGCGCCCGATCTGATGCCGTTGTGGACGATCCTCGACATGACGCCGGGCGGCCGTGGCACCGACTGGTATCCGAAGCTGGCGTATTGAGCGGCGCTGCCATGGAGCGATCGAGCGCTACGAATGCGTCTGCGCCGCGTGGCTCTGGGCGAGCGCGGTCCACAGAAACGTGCCGACCGCGCTCGCCCGCATCGGCAGGCTGAACAGATAACCCTGCACCGCGCGCGCGCCGAGCGCCTTCACGACCTGGGCCTGCAACGGTGTTTCGAGTCCTTCGACCACGCATTCGAGCCCGAGGTTGCGGCATAGGTCGATCACGGATTTGATGATCTTCTTCGAGGCGCTATTGGTATCGACGTCGCTCACGAAGCTGCGGTCGATCTTGATCGCGTCGAATGGCAGCCGATGCACGTAGCTGAGGCTCGAATAGCCGGTGCCGAAATCGTCGAGCGACAGCCGGCAGCCGGCCTGCTTCAGCATCGTCATCGCGCTGTGCGCCTGCTCGAAATCGCGCGTCAACGCGGTTTCGGTCATTTCGAACGTCACGCGATGCGGCGACACGCCGCTTGCCGCGACAATGTCGATCAGGCGGCGCGCGCGCGCCGACGTCGAGATATCGATCGCGGACAGGTTGAACGACAGATACAGATCGGCGGGCCAGTGCGCGACCTCGGCGAGCGCCTGGCGCAGCAGCACGTCGGTGATGCCGAGGATCAGCTCGGTCCGCTCTGCAATCCGAATGAATTCCTCCGGCCTGACCATGCCGAGCCGCGCGTTGTGCCATCGACCGAGCGCTTCGAGGCCGATCGGCCGGCGCGTGAGCAGATCGTAGATCGGCTGGAACTCGAGGAACAGTTCCGCTTCGAGGTCCGCATGGCGCAGCTCCTGCGTGACGAGGCTTAGACGCCGCATCTGCGTTTCGTGTTCGGTCGAGAAAATCACCGGCATGCCGCGGCGGTTTTCCTTGCCGACATAGAGCGCGGCGTCGGCGCGTTCGAACACCTGCGCGACCGTCGAGCCCGCGTCTGGAAACGCGGCCCAGCCGATCGTGCCCGACAGCTCCGCGACATTGTTGGCGACTTGATAAGGCTGGCTGAGCGCATCGCAGATACGCTGTCCCAACTCGACCAGCGCTTCGTTCGACACCTTGTGGCGCACGAGCACGCCGAATTCATCGCCGCCCAGACGCGCGAACATCAGGCCCGTTTCGCCGATCAACACGAGCCGTGTGCCGACTTCCTGCAGCACGAGGTCGCCGCTCGCGTGACCGTAAATGTCGTTGACCTGCTTGAAGCCGTCCAGATCGATGAGGCCGACGTTGAAGCCGCCACCGGTTTCGAGCGCCTGCTCCGATATCGCGCTCAGCGCCGCGAAGAAACTGCGCCGGTTCGGCAGGCCGGTCAGACTGTCGATGCTGGCGAGCCGATAGTTGTCGTCGCTGAGCCGTTGGGTGTTGTGCTGGCTTGCCTGCAGTTCGCGTTGCGCGTGCACCGCGTCTGCAAACGTGCGCCAGTAAAGCTGGATGACCGCCGCGAGCGCGACGCCGACCAGCGCCATGTCGACGGCCATCGCGAAGAACACCGGCGAGCCGCTCGACACGAGGAAGCCGGAGAAACTCAGGATGACGATGCAAAGCAGCAGAAGCGCGGGCTTGCGCAGATGGATCAGGCAGAACATGCTGCCGACCAGCGTCGTCGCCATATAGAACGCGACCTGCCCCTGCTGGTAGGCGGTGCCGTACGGAAACAGCAGCACCGACCAGCCGCTGAACGCGACGCCGAACACGCCGACGATCCATGTCACGCTGCGCAATTCGCGGACCGCCTGAGCGTCCGTCATCTTATGGTTGCGTTTGCGCCACCAGCGCACGCAGCGAAACACACACAGCGCGCCGAGCGTGCCGGGCACATACATCGACAGCCAGGCCGGCGCGCTGTCCAGATGCGTCGCCGCCACCGCCGCCGTGTTGACGAGCAGGATGAAGTAGAGAAGCGGTACCTGGCGGCGGAACGCGTGCAACTGCGCACGCATCAGCTCCCGGTCACCCTCGGCGACCGACAGTACCCTCTTCAATCTCGCAAGCCAAGCCATCGCCATCCCTTTAACGTTTGCGCGCTAAACGCAGCTGTTTATATCGGCGCGAGGCTGATTAACTTGAGCGCTCAAAGGGGTAACGGAGCATCGCAGTCAAGGGTCGGTGAACCCGGCTGCGCGCTTACGGATAGTCGGGCGGTAAGTACTACCTGGCGGCGCATGTTGGCGGCGCTGGAACCAGACGTTTGTGCCGGATGCCGGTCGCGAGACTCGAGCAAAAGGCGGCCTTCGCGCATGCTCAAAGCGTGGGGCACGACAGCACCCGCTGCGGCCGCATGGCGGTGCCGGGCTGGCCGGCCGGCGCGGGCGTGCCACGCGGCGCGGCCGAGACGAGCCGGACGGCGTCGGCGCCAGCATTCGCGAGCACGTATTTTTCCGGGCTGTCATCCGGCTGCCAGTACGCGCGAAACACGTCGCCGTCGCTGAACACGAGCAGCTTGCCGTGCACCGTTTTTCCGCCGCCAACGAAGTCGACCGGTTCGCCGTCGCGTAGCGAAAAGCTCTGCGCGGCGCTGGAGTTCGTCGCACCGACGAGGGTCGCGCACGCGTTGTCGTCGGCCGCGGCCGCCGCCGACGACAACGCGGCGAGCAGCGCGCATGTTGCAAAGTGGCGAATTCTCACTTCTTTATGTCTTGCCGATAGTTAACTTGTGACATGTGTCGCAAATGGCGCGCCTGCGCATCGCGAAAAGGGCTATCGTCATCGGGAAGCCGGCGCGGGATCGCGTAACGCGACCTAAAGTACTGAAATTGCAACGGATTGTGATGCGCGGCGAACGCTTATGAGGCGGCGCGCGCGCATAAGCTCGCGATTCTTATGGCAGTTTGGGGCGCAAAAACGTCAAACCGGCGGCTTTGCCTTGATACAAGCCTTACACCAAGGGTTTGCGCGAAGGTGCGCCTATGCGTTAGTGTGTCGGTCCCGGCGCCTCAGAGGGCGCCGGTTCCATGATTACCATACGGGAAGTGCTATGAACAAACAGGAACTGATTGATGCAGTCGCCGCAGCGACGGGCGAAAGCAAAGCGGCAACCGGCCAGACCATCGACGCGATCGTCGAGGCAGTGACCAAGGCCGTGGTGAGCGGCGATACGGTGCAACTGGTCGGTTTCGGTTCGTTCTCGACCGGCGCGCGCGCGGCACGCGTGGGCCGCAATCCGTCGACGGGCGAAGAGATCCAGATCGCCGCGGCCAAGACGGTGAAGTTCACCGCAGGCAAGGCGTTCAAGGAAGCCGTCAACGCGTCGTAAGCAACGCGCTTCACGCCGGAGCATTCGCGATGCGCGCCGCAGCCCCGCTGTGAGGCGCGCGTGAGTGATGCGTCGGGCGTGAGGATCACGCGCTGCCCAGCCCGGCCAGGCGACTCGCCGGCAACTGGTGCGGCGCGTGTGTCTGGCTCCTTGAGCCAGACGTTCGTGGGCTCGACCGGCTTCGATCGAGTCTAAAGCGGACCCGCCGCGGCCATCGCGATCGGGCGGTCCGTGCGTTGCCCAGTCAGTCCGCGCGACGCTTGCGGGTTGCCTCGGCGAGCGTGGCGAGCACCGGTTCGGTCTGCGCCCAGCTCACGCAGGCATCCGTGATCGACACGCCGTAACGCAACGGCACGCCGGCCTTCAGGTCCTGACGGCCTTCTTCCAGATGACTTTCGAGCATCACACCGATGATGCGGCGCTCGCGCTCCGACAGTTGCCGCGCGATATCGTCCGCGACCTCGATCTGCCGCAAGTGCGATTTGTTCGAGTTCGCATGCGAGCAGTCGATCATCACCTGCTCGCGCAGACCCGCTGAACTCAGCGCTTCACAGGTCGCCTGCACCGACGCGCTGTCGTAGTTCGGCCCTTTCTTGCCGCCGCGCAGGATCACGTGCGCGTCGTCGTTGCCGCGCGTTTCGAAGATCGCGGCCATGCCCATTTTGGTCATGCCCATGAACGCGTGGCTCGCACGCGCCGCGACGATCGCGTCGGCGGCGATCTGCACGCCGCCGTCGGTGCCGTTCTTGAAGCCGATCGGGCAGCTCAGTCCCGACGCGAGCTGACGATGACTCTGGCTCTCGGTCGTGCGCGCGCCGATCGCACCCCACGCGATCAGATCGGCGATGTATTGCGGGCTCAACAGGTCGAGAAACTCGGTCGCCGTGGGCAGGCCCAGACCGTTGATGTCGAGCAGCAATTGCCGGGCGAGACGCAGGCCTTCGTTGATGCGGAAGCTGCCGTCCAGACGCGGATCGTTGATGTAGCCTTTCCAGCCCACCGTCGTGCGCGGTTTCTCGAAGTACACGCGCATCACGATCAGCAGATCGTCCCGGTAGTGATCGGCGGCGGCCTTCAGCTTGCGCGCGTATTCGATCGCCTGGTCGTGGTCGTGAATCGAACAGGGGCCGACGATCAGCACGAGCCGGTCGTCGCGGCTGTGCAGAATGTCGGCGATTTCGACGCGAGTCTTCTCGACCAGCGACTGCACCGCGGGCGGCACCGGCAGTTCGTCCTGCAGCAGCGCGGGGGAAATCAGCGGACGGACCGCGCCGATGCGCACGTCGTCGATGCGCGTGGTGTCCTGGGTGGCGTCGGCCGAGCCGACTTCCTGATCGTGCAGGGGATTGTCGAGGGCGCTCAAGATGTTCTCCGCAATCGGTTGATGAGGCGGCCTTGCCGCCTGATTATGCGAGCGCCGCCGCGATGAGGGCGTGCGGGCGCCGCGTGGGTTTGAGGTGGACCGTGCGGGTTGAGTTACTGCGTGCCTCGGGCGAGGTTTGACGCAAGGTCTTGCGTCGGGCTTGACGCGAAGCCGACGCGACCGCGCACGGATGCGCTGGCGCGATTATGACACCCGCGCCGGCCTCATGGCAGGTGGACCGGCGGGCAGGCGGCGCGGCGGATTCAGAGCTTCTTTAGCAACGCCATCGCAGCGGCCGGATTGCGCTCCTTGAAGCCGCTGATCACATATAGATAGACGTCGCGCGTGGCGGCTTTCGCGGGCGGCTCCGCGCAGGTCTCGAGATCGTCGGGCGTGATGCCCGCGGCGAGCTGGCGCGCGCGTTCGGCCCATGCGTCGAGCGCTTTCGTCGAATAACCTTTGGCTTGCTTTTCGCTCGTGCCCATGATGCGCGCGTAGACGAACGGCGCGGTGATGTCGGCGATCTGCGGATACTCGCTGTCGGCCGCGAGCACGACCGCGACCTTGTACTTGCGCGCCAGCGCGATGAGTTCCGGTGTCCTGAACGAATCGTGACGAACCTCGACCGCGTGCCGCAGCTTCTGTCCTTCGATGCTCGCGGGCAGCAGCTTCAGAAAGGCCTCGAAATCGTCGGCGTCGAATTTTTTGGTCGGCGCGAACTGCCAGTTGATGGGCCCGAGCTTCTGCTTGAGCAGCAGCACGCCGCTTGCGAAGAATCGCTCGATCGTGTCGCCGGCTTCGGCGAGCACCTTGCGGTTGGTCGCGTAACGCGGCGCCTTTAGCGAGAACACGAAATCGTCGGGCGTCTCCTGATACCACTTCTCATAGCTGGCCGGTTTCTGCAAACCGTAGAACGTGCCGTTGATCTCGGGGGAATCTTGTAAGGCTTGCCAGTTAAGGCTGGTATCGCAGAGCTAGCAGTGCGGCTACCCACTTGGCTACCCAGCTGCGTTCCAGCGCCGATTCCAGTCTCAACAGCCATACCATACGTCGCTGCAGACTGCACCGGAGGCCGATAAAGATTGAGGGGAGAGGATTGAAATCGCTGGGATGGAGGTCGCGTCATCGGCCAATGCCGCCGGTCGTCGGTCGGACGTCGCGTTCGGCGAACTGCACACGCGCGGTCCGTGGGTGATCAAGCGGTATTTCCAGAAGGATGACTCGCCGCTCGAACGCAGCGTACGCGTCCGCACGCGTAGCGGCCATCCAGATCGCCTGCAGGTCTGCCTTCGCGCGTCCCTGTTGCGACTTCGGCAGCAAAGTTCGAACTCGTGGCCATCAGGGCTAACCAACACAATGCTCTTCATGGCTTCATTGTTTAGCCCGTCGAGAGCGACTGTTGCCCCAAAAGCCTTGGCGCGATCCAGAAATATATGCAAGGCGGATACGTCAAATTCGAACACAGGAACGCATCCGCTCCCGACGAACTCATCGCCAAAATCATTTAGCAGCAACCCGAAGCGGACTTCACCGAGCGAGAATTCGGTCCACTTATCCGACCTGCGGTTCGGCGCGCGTTCCAACAGGTTTTCCCAGAAAGCAGAACCGCGTTCCATGTCCACTTTCAAATAGGTGGTTCTAATCCGCATTGAATGCTCCAAGAACGTTTTCGGAAAGGCGCAACAGATAATAGAGGTTTCAAAAGTTTCACGTGAACAATTAATTGTCCACGATCTATGCACGAATATAGACTGACCGTTCGTGGCCGAGCATCGCCTCATGCGACTGGCATATCCCCAGCAATAGGCAGTTGCTTTCCCATCTCGAACGCACGAAGCTCGTAGCCAAGTTCCTGATACAAATCGACCGCCTGTTCATTAAACGCCCAAACGGTCAGCCTCATGTCGTTGGCACCGTTTTTTCGTGCCCACTCTTCAGCAAGTTTCATCAGCGTGCTCCCGACGCCGCGTCCCCGCAGTCGTTCCAAAACAGCGACTGAGCCAATGCGGCCAACGGTCAACGGTTGCAACAGTGGACTTGTCGGCTGCATCACTTGAACGGTGATAAAGCCGACCGCCGTGCTGCCATGCTCGGCGAGAAACATGGCTCGATCTTCTCCCTGAAGGCTGTATCCGTCAGCGCATCCCGTCTTGAATGCACGTAAGCGCGGTGCGAAGGTGATGCCATCGTAACGACGGAGCAATGCGATGGACGACGCAA
>NZ_CADFGP010000058.1 GCF_902833905.1 Paraburkholderia tuberum STM678
GAAAGGGCCGAAAACCAGAGGTCAAAGCTCCGCTCACGGTGATCAGACCTCGAATCATTTTGAAATCGAGATTTGCGGCGGCTTGTTCAGCGTTGCCTTAGGGTGAAACATCCATGAAATGCACCTTTGCAGTCCTACTGCTATCCCTTCCCGCGCTATGCCTGGCGCAAGGCAGACCGAACCCGCCATGCGACGGGTGGCCGACCAACATCGCCGAAAACAGCCTAAAAAAGGCTGGCATGCTTGGCAATATCGACTATACGAAAACCCAAGCCGTGCAACTGGCGTCCGAGAAAATAGGAAAAGATGAGGATGGCGAACAGTTGTGGCGTGAGGTCTATCACATCACCTTTCACGAAAAAAACGGAAACAAGGTCAAGGTGATTGCTGTGAACGACGCTGGCGAATTTGAATGCTCAATGAGTGCCGTAGAGGTTTTTGTCGTTTCGAAGCATTTGCTGTCAAGAGTCGAGGCTGACAGAATGTTCAAGCAGATAGAGTGAGGTCCTTTGAAACCATGAAACACGCTTTTGCAGTCCTGCTGCTATCCCTTCCCGCGCTATGCATGGCGGAACCCGGACCATACCCGCCATGCGGCGACCGGTTTCCGGCCTATGTGGCCCAGATGGCGCTAAGAAAAACTGACATCCTCTCCCTGGATTTCGATGCTACGAAAACAAGGGCCGTGCGACTGGCGTCCGAGAAGATCGGTAAATATGAGGATGGCGAACCAATGTGGCGCGGGGTCTATCAGATTACCTTTGAGGAGCGAAACGGAAATAAGATCAAGCTGATTGCTGTGTACGAGATAGGCGAACTGGAGTGTACGATTAGTGACGAGCAGTTTCTTATCGTTTCGAAACAGTTGCAGCGTGGCGGCGGGGACACTCGGTACAGGCATATCGAGTGAACCGCGCCAGTTCAGACCCGGACCCGCATCGCGCGGGTCTTTTTTTGCCTGCGAGCGGCGCGTCATAAGGCTCCTGCCTCGCTCTGTTTCAGTCATTACACCCGTTGCCCGCGCGGCCTGTACGTCTGGTTCGGGTCTGTCTGTAGGCTTCCACGAGATAGTCGCCAAGGCGGGCAATCGATCCGATACCGCTTCCGGCGCGAAAGCCCCGTTGCGGGCCGCATGTAACCATCGCCCTCCCAGTCTTCGCACGCGTCGAGTACGGCCTGCTGCGTGGCGCGGAAGTGTCTGGCCGCCTCCCGCACGGTCGGATGCGAACGGATGGTTGGAGCTGATGGAGCCGGTACAGCCGGACTTGACGCAGCGGCTGCTGACGATCTTCCCGGTATCACCAGCGACGGGGATGCGACCATACGGAAACTGACCGCGTTGCAGGACTACGCGCGTAAAGCGCAGCGGCTGTGCGGCATCGATGGCAGCCGGAAATATTGAAAAAGGAGTTAGCCGTGCGCCGTTATACTCAGCTCTGCCCGTCAACTTTAAAAAATGGAGGTGTGCGTGGGCGCTCTTTCCATATGGCACTGGCTGGTGTTTGTTCTTGTTGTCGTCATCGCGGAGATTATCCCGCTATGGCTGATCCTGAAGAAGGCGGGATATGCGGGCGCCTGGTCGCTGCTCGCCTTCATTCCGGTGGTGAACGTCATTCTGCTGTGGTTCATTGCCCTGGCCCGCTGGCCTGCATTGAACGCAAGACAGTCCTGACCTGTCGCGGCCGGTCGGAATGGACGAACTGAAATGGCCAGCCGCTACCGCACCCCTTCCTACCGCCAGTACTTGCCGCAGGAACTGCTCGATGAACTGCGCGCGGTGTCGAAGGCGACCCACCGTCGGGTGCAGCAGATCGTGCGGGTGGCCGTGCAGCGTTTCCTGCGTAAGCTGCGGAGTCCGTCGTGAGCACGCCTGCCCTCACCTTCGATCTGATCCTGCGCGATGCGCAGGGCCAGTTACGTGTGCTCAGTCTTTACGACTTCGCCGCCGGGGCCGCCGCATCATCCTCGCGAAACAGCTTGTCGGCCAGATGGAATGCGGAGTTGGCCGCCGGCACGCCGCAGTAAATCGCGGTCTGCAGCAGCACCTCCTTGATCTGCTCGCGCGTCACGCCGTTGTTTTTGGCGGCACGCAGGTGCAGCGCGAGTTCTTCGCTGCGATTCAACGCCACCATCATCGCGATCGTCAGCAGGCTACGCGTATGACGCGGCAGACCTTCACGCGTCCAGATCTCGCCCCATGCGTAACGCGTGATCAGGTTCTGGAACTCCTCGGTCAACTCGGTGCGGTTCGCGAGCGAACGGTCGACGTGCGCGTTGCCCAGCACCGCGCGACGCACCTCCATACCGGCTTCGTAACGGTCTTCGTCGTTCATTTTGCCTCCGTCAGGAAGTCGAGCACGGTCTTCGTGAACTCACCGGCCTTTTCGATGTTGGAGATGTGCGAGGCATTGAGTTCGACGTAGCGCGCGCCCGGAATCGACTGCGCAAGTTCGCGGCCTTGCGCGGCCGTGGCGGCGAGGTCGTGCGTGCCGCTGATCACGAGCGTCGGCAGCTTGATACCCGGCGTTTCGGGCCGCAGGTCGGCCGCGTCGATCGCGTCGCAGTTCGATGCGTAGCCTTCCTTGTCGGTATGCACGAACACGTCGCGGATCATCGCCAGCACGACCGGCTCGCGCTCGATGAAGTCTGCCGTGAACCAGCGCGGCAGCACCGCGTCGGCGAGCGCAAACATGCCTTCGCTGCGCGCCTTCGCGGCACGCGGCACCCACACTTCCGGCGAGCCGATGCGCGCGGCCGTGTTGCACAGCACGACGCGCTCGAAGCGGTCGCCGTGACGCGCGGCGAGTGCGACGCCGGTCAGGCCGCCCATCGATATGCCGCAGAAATTCGCGCGCGCGATCTTCAGCGTATCCATCAGGCCGAGCACGTCGCCGCTCAGCTGCTCGATCGTGTACGGACCCTTCGGCGCTTCCGAATGACCGTGGCCGCGCGTGTCGTAGCGCAGCACGCGGAAGTGCTTCGACAACGCCGCGACCTGCGGCGTCCACATGGACATATCGCAGCCGAGCGAATTCGACAGCACGAGCCACGGCGCGTGGCCGTGACGATCGCCGTCGATACGATAGTGAAGCTCGGTGCCGTTGACTGCGGCGTAGGGCATGCCGGTTACTCCTTGGAATGGGCGCGCTGCGCGCGCGTGGTGTGAAGCGCCAGCGCGGCGTCGACATATGCGTGCGCCTGGCCGACGTATTGAGCGGGATCGAGCAGCTGCTTCAGGCGCTCGAGCGAAAGATGTTCGGTGACGGCCGAGTCGGCGGCGAGCACGTCATACAGCGTCTTGCCGTCGCGGATCGCCGCCTTCGACGCGCGCTCGACCAGATGATGCGCGTCGAGCCGGCCGATGGAATCGCCGAGCGCGAGCATCACCGCTTCGCCGAGGATCAGGCCGTGCGTGACGTCGAGATTCGCGGCGAGGCGCGCTTCGTTGACGTTCAGACCCGCAGCGATCTGTTCGATGTTCGCGAGCGCGCCGCCCGCGAGGCGCGCGAGATCCGGCAGCGCGTCCCATTCGGCCTGCCAGCCGCCGAGCGCGCGTTCGTGCTCCTGCACCATGCCGGCGAACACGGTCGCCACGAGGCCGGGCGCGCGCGTCGCGGCCGTCAGTACCGCCGCGCAACCGACCGGGTTGCGTTTGTGCGGCATCGTCGACGATCCGCCCTTGCCGGCCGCGGCCGGTTCGGCGACTTCGTCGATTTCGGTTTGCATCTGCAGTGACACGTCGCGCGCGATCTTGCCGAGCGTGCCGATCAGCATGCCGAACAGCGACGCCGTCTCGGCGATGCGATCGCGCTGCGTGTGCCACGGCAAGGTCGGTACCGCGAGGCCGAGTTCCTTGGCGAGCGACTGCGTGACCTGCGGCGCCGCCTCGCGCAGACTCGCGAGGGTGCCGGCCGCGCCGCCGAATTGCAGCACCAGCACACGTTCGCGCAACGCGCCGAGCCGCTCGCGATGACGCAACAGCGCGTCGAGCCATTGCGCGAACTTCAGACCCAGCGTGATCGGCAGCGCCTGTTGCAGCCACGTGCGGCCGATCATCGGTGTCGCGCGATGGGTGGCCGCGAGTTTCGCGACCGCGTCGCAGGTGGCTTGCAGGCCGCTGTCGAGCAGGCCGAAAGTGTCGCGCAGTTGCAGTACCGTCGCGGTGTCGATGATGTCCTGGCTCGTCGCACCCCAATGCACGTATTTGCCAGCTTCGGCATCGGCAGCTTTGACGCGTGCAGTCAGTTGCTTGACGAGCGGAATCGCGAGGTTGCCGCCGAGCGCGGCGTCGCGTGCGAGCGCGTCGGCGTCGAGCTGGTCGGCCTGGCAGGCCGCTTCGATCGCAGGGACGGCGGATTCGGGAATGACTTTGTGCGCGGCAGAGGCACGCGCGAGCGCGGCTTCGACGTCGAGCATCCGCTGCAGCGTGGCACGCGGCGCCCAGATGTCGTTCATCGGCTGTGTGCCGCAAAGAAGGCCAGTCAGACGGGCGCTGGAGTCGAGCATGGTGACGACGATGTTTGAGGGAATCGGAAGCGAAGAAGCGGCACGGCGCGCGGCGGTTCGAAGCAGACGCCGTGGCGGAGCAAGCGCTCGTGCCGTGCGTATGCCGCGGTATGTGCTGCGTATTGTGCGCCAAACGCGGTCAAGCCGTCGCTGAAGTTGCCAGGCCAGCGCTGACGAGGAGTTCGCCCCGTCAGCGCTGGCCCGTTCGCGCAATGCCGCTTTCAGACGAGACGCCATCGACGCGGCCGCAAAGCAGACCGCCGCCGCGACGCCTCAGCCAACCATCAGGCCGCGCGCGCGGCCTGCGTGCCGTCGGTCATCGGCACACCGGTCAGCTTCAGCAGTTCGTCGAAGCCGATGTCCGTGAAAATCTCGCGCACGACGAGGCCTTCCTTCGTGACGTCGATCATTGCGAGGTCCGTATAGATACGGGTCACGCAACCGATACCGGTGACCGGGTACGAGCACTCGGCGGTGATCTTGCTCTCGCCCTGCTTGGTCAGGTGCTCCATCATCACGTAGACCTGCTTCGCGCCGATCGCGAGGTCCATCGCGCCGCCGACCGCCGGAATCGCGTCGGGTGCGCCGGTGTGCCAGTTCGCGAGATCGCCCTTCGCCGACACCTGGAATGCGCCGAGCACGCAGAAGTCAAGATGGCCGCCCCGCATCATCGCGAACGAATCCGCGTGATGGAAGTAGGCGCCGCCCGTCAGCAGCGTGACGTGCTGCTTGCCGGCGTTGATCAGTTCGTCGTCTTCCTGGCCCTTCGCCGGTGCCGGGCCCATGCCGAGCAGACCGTTTTCGCTGTGCAGGAAGATTTCCTTGTCAGCGGCGAGGTGGTTCGCCACCAGCGTCGGTACGCCGATGCCGAGGTTCACGTAAGCGCCTTCAGGGATGTCCTGGGCAACGCGCTTGGCCATTTCATCGCGAGTCAGTTTCTTCATGTCGGTCTCCGGGTCAGGCAGCAGCGTCGTGAGGATTGGGCGTGGGGGCATGCGCCGCTTGCGGCACCGCGATCACGCGTTGCACGAAAATGCCGGGCGTGACGATTTCTTCCGGATCGAGGCCGCCGAGCGGCACCACTTCCGACACCTGCACGATCGCGGTCTTCGCTGCGCTCGCCATGATCGGTCCGAAGTTACGCGCGGTCTTGCGATAGATCAGGTTGCCCCAGCGATCGCCCTTGTACGCCTTGATCAGCGCGAAGTCCGCGTGCAGCGGCGCTTCGAGAACGTAGTGACGGCCGTCGATCAGACGGGTTTCCTTGCCTTCGGCGAGCTTGGTGCCGTACGCGGTCGGCGTGAAGAAGCCGCCGATGCCCGCCCCCGCGGCGCGGATGCGCTCGGCGAGGTTGCCTTGCGGCACGAGTTCGAGTTCGATTTCGCCGGCGCGATAGAGCGCGTCGAACACATACGAGTCGGTCTGGCGCGGGAACGAGCAGATGATCTTGCGCACGCGCTTGGCCTTCAGCAGCGCCGCGAGGCCGATATCGCCATTACCTGCGTTGTTGTTGACGATGGTGAGGTTGCGCGCGCCCTGCTCGATCAGCGCGTCGATCAACTCGGACGGCATGCCGGCCGTGCCGAAGCCGCCGATCATGACGGTCGCGCCGTCGTGGACATCGGCGACCGCCGATTGAAGTGTCTCGAAAATCTTGTTGATCATGTCGAATTTCCTTTGGGGGCGCTACGTGCCGCTGGGCTGACAGCCGTAACCGGCAAGGCTCGCGCGGAAACAGTCTCCGGGCATGCTGGCGACGGCTCGCGAGGGGGAGAGCGGGCTGGCGCCTTCGATTGCTTCGCCGCTGAATTGTTCGTTGCGTGAACAGTGATTCGTTTAGCGAACGCTTCGGCGATTATGGTTGTCCTGTGGGCGGGTTGTCAAGGCAGGGAAACCCCCTTCATCATAGGTCGCCGCGCGCGGCGGCGAAGGTCCGGGATGCCCTCGTCCAGCGCTCGCCCTGCGCGCGAAAATGCCGGCCGCGCAAAATCCCACTATGCTTATGGGCGATTTTTCAACTAGGCTTTATAGCGATACGGCATAAGCATTCCCTTGCCCTGCCCGCCCCGCGAGCCATAACAAGCATGTCCGAGACACATCTGGATCTGAACCTGATCCCCTATCTGGTCGCGATGGAAGACACGCGCAACGTGAGCCGCGCCGCCGAGCAGCTCGGTGTGAGCCAGCCGCGCGTGAGCACCGCGCTTGGGCGCCTGCGCGAATACTTCGACGATCCGCTGTTCGTGCGCACATCGAAAGGCATGGAGCCGACACCGCGCGCGCTCGCGATCCTGCCCGCCGCGCGCGACGCGTTGCTGCGCATCGAGAAAGGCATGCTCGACGTGCAGGATTTCGATCCGGCGACGAGCACGCACACGTTTTCGATCGCGCTGTCCGACGTCGGCGAAATCGTGTTTCTGCCGCGTCTTTTGCAGCTGTTCGCCGAGCGCGCGCCGTCCGCGAAACTGCGCTCGGTCACGCTGTCGCCGTCGCAAGTGGAACGCGGGCTCGAATCGGGCGATGTCGACCTCGCCGTCGGCTATTTTCCGGACCTGGCGGGCAACAACTTCTTTCAGCAGCGGCTCTTCACGCATCGCTTCATCTGCCTGATGCGCAGCGGACATCCGCTGTCGAAGGGGCCGCTCACGCTCGAGCAATACGTGGCGTCCGGGCATGCGGTCGTGCGCGCCGAGGGACGCAGCCAGGAAGTGCTCGAGCAGTACCTCGAAAAGAAGCGCATCAAGCGACGCGCGGTGCTCGAAACGCCGCACTTCATGAGCCTGCCTTTCATCCTCGCGCGCACCGACCTGCTCGCGACCGTGCCGCACGCGATCGGCTTCGCGTACGTGTCGGAGCATGCGTCGATCATGCTCGTCGAGCCGCCGCTGCCGCTGCCGCGCTTCGACCTGCGACAGCACTGGCATCGCAAGTTTCATAACGATCCGCGCGGCAGCTGGCTGCGCGGCGTGGTCGCCGAGCTGTTCAACGATGCGATGGACGAATGGCCGAAGTAGCCGTGCGCAGCACGCCCGCGACTGCCCCGGCCGCGAAACGGGCATCGGCACCTTCGGCGCAAAACATGGAACAATGACCTCAGTTACTGACCCCGCGCGCCGTGCAGCATCGACGCGCGATCCAGGAGGACGACGCATGACCAGCAGCAAGGCAAAGAAGACCAAACCCGTAGTGGCCGCCGAACGCCCGAGCCGCGAAGAAGCCGAGGCAGCCGTGCGCGTGCTGCTGCGCTGGGCCGGCGACGATCCGCAGCGCGAAGGCCTGATCGACACGCCGGCACGCGTGACGCGCGCTTACGACGAGTTTTTCGTCGGCTACCAGGTCGATCCGCGCGACATCCTCGCGCGTACCTTCTCCGAAGTGGACGGCTACGACGAAATGATCGTGCTGAAGGACATCCGCTTCGAAAGCTATTGCGAGCACCATATGGTGCCGATCATCGGACGCGCGCACGTGGCGTATCTGCCGAACCATCGCGTGGTCGGCATTTCGAAGCTCGCGCGCCTCGTCGATGCGTTCGCGAAACGGCTGCAGATCCAGGAAAAGATGACAGTGCAGATCGCCGATACGCTGAACGAGGTGCTGCAGCCGGCCGGCGTGGGCGTGATTCTCGAAGCCGCGCATCAGTGCATGTCGACGCGTGGCGTGCACAAGGCGGGCGTCACGATGGTCACGTCGCGCATGCTCGGCACGTTCCGCACCGATCCGTCGACACGGCGGGAGTTTCTGGCGATCGTCGGGAATCCGGGCGTGGTGGCGATGCCGAATGCCTGATGAGGTGGACCCGGGGACCGCTTGTGGTTCGTTGACGATGCAGCCCCCGCCCCTGCGAATCCAGCGTGCGCGCTCGCGCGCACTCTCTTCGAGCGCGCCGGCCACCTTGCGGTGGGCACGCGGGGTTGACAGTTAGTTGCGTATTGACGATTGAGGCCGATGGTCGACACCGGCCGTCCACGTATGCCAGCCCAACAGCAGCAACAGGAGCGCCTCAATTGGTCGAGTTTCCGTTGTCGGCGGTTTCAACCTGGGGCAGCGCTATCGTGTTCGTCAACGTCCTGCTGACGCGCCTCGGCGTACCGATTCCGGCCGTGCCGATGCTGCTGTTCGCGGGCTCGGCGATCGCTGCGGGCACCCTGGCGTTCTGGCCGACCCTCGGCGCGGCGGTGCTGGGCGCATTGATCGGCGACGGCACCTGGTTCGCGGCGGGCCGTCTGTATGGACGCAAACTGCTCGCGTGGCTCGGCCGCTTGTCGCCCGCCGTCGATACGAGGCTGGAAACCGCGCGCGCGCTATTCGAACATTATGGCGTGCCGCTCGTGTCGATCTCTAAGTTCGTGCCCGGCCTCGGCCTGATTACGCCGCCGCTGATGGGTACGACCGCCGTCGACATCCGCATCTACGCACTATGGGATCTGGCGAGCGTGATCGCGTGGGCGACGTTCTGGCTGCTCGGCGGCGCGGCCGTGGAACGCGAGGTGCATATGCTGCGCGCGTTCGTCGAGCAGCGCGGCGGCACGATCGCCGACATTCTTCTTGCGGTGGCGCTCGTCTATCTGCTCTACCGGCTGTATCTGCGATATTACGAACGGCGCCGGTTCACGCGAGCCACGTCGGCCCAAGCCGCGCCGATGCTGGCCGCGCCGACGCAGGCTTCATCGGCAAGTGCCGCCGCGTCGAGCATGCCGTCGCGCTGGCGGCGCTCCGGCCGCCTGCGCCGCATGGCGCCGTCCCGCGTGTTCGATGCGCGGCCCGGCGCTCCGCTGCTCGATGTGCGACGCCAGATTCCCGACGCGCGCGCGCTCGATCCGCATTCGCCTGAGCAGATCGACGGCGCGCTGCGCACGCACGACATGGTCATCTATTGCATCTGCCCGGACAGCGCGACCGCGCTCGAAGTCTCGCAACATATGCGCAGCAATGGCTACACGCGGATTCGCGCACTGCGCGGCGGGCTCGATGCATGGCAGCGGCGTGGCTTCCCGGTGGGCTTGCTGGCTCACGCGGATGGTGCGGCCGCCAATCGGCCGCGCTCGGCGTTGCTGGACGAAACGCCAGCGGCGGTGACGTTGCGCGGCTTCGCGCCGCGCAGTGCGGAGCGCGCCTGAATTGCGCTGCGTCGCGACAATCTGGGCCCGGGAAGGCGCTCACGCTCACGCGAACGAACACCTGGCGTTAAGGCGCCGCCCCGTGCGCGAGACCCCCTGCGTCGCCGAATCCTCGTCCCACTGCGCCGACCGGGTGCGATTGCGCCCTTCGTTCTTCGCCACATACAACTGTCCGTCAGCGGCGGCCATCAGCTCGAGTCCCTTCGCGACATCCGTGGCGCTCGGCAGCGCCGTTGCGCAGCCGACGCTCACCGTCACCGCCTGCGGCGCATCGTGTTCGCGCACGATGACCTGGTTTTCCACCTTGCGACGAATCTGCTCCGCGACCGCGAACGCGCCCTGCGCGGTCGTATCCGGCAGGCACCACCGCGAACTCTTCGCCGCCGTAGCGCGCGACCAGATCGGCCGAGCGCAGCGCCACGGACGCGATGCAATCAGCCACCGCGACCAATACCTCGTCGCCGCTCTCATGGCCGTAGGTATCGTTGAAACGCTTGAAGTGATCGATATCGATGAACAGCACCGACAACGGTTTGTTGTCGCGTCGCGCCCGCTTCCGGCCTTCGCCGACCTCCACCGCTGTCAGGATCGACATCGCCAACGCGACGAGCGTGCCGGCGACGCCGGCCACCCACGGGCGGTTGCCAACATAGCGGGTCATCCCGGCTCGAACGGCGTCAGGCGCAGCCGATGACGCAGCGAAAGCCCATGCGGTGCCACGCCCCTCGCCTCCTTCGCGGACTATTCTTTCGGACCGCAGCGCGGTGCGCCGTGCATTTTGGGCTGCGGATCCTCCGCGCTAGCGAGGACCGAACGCGCTCTCTCAGCCCAGTAGCTCCGACGCCGCGCGCAAGCGGCGTTTGCGTTTCCTGTCGAGCCAACCCAACGCGGCTTCGATGTGGTCCGCGTCGGCAAGCGACGCGGCATTGTCGCGCAACAGCGTTTCGCTCGCGACGGTATCGTTGAGCATGCCGAAGCGCTTCTGGATTTTTTTCAGGCGCTTGAGCGTGCGCTTATGGCTGGTTTTAAGCACCGGCCCGAAAAACTCGAACAGATAGCGCAGTTTCTTGCCCGCTTTTCTGACATCGTGAAAGGCTGCGTAATTCGAGCGTTTCGCATGGCGCGCGTTTGATGCGCTTTTTCAATGAGCGCTCCGACGCCCCTATGCGTCGAGCGGCAAATTTGCGCAGCGCAATAGCCGAATCGTGCGTGGCGTGCAGTTGCGCGGAAGTGGTGGCCAACGCATCGCGCAGCAGGTGTTTGACGTCGGCGTTCAACAACGTCTCGCGGCTGGTCGCCACTGTGTCGCGGCGCGCCTGCTCGAGCTTCGGCATCAATGCTTGCGCGCCGCTGTCTTGCTGCCTGAGCAACGCGATCAGGATGTCCCAATCGCGCGTTTTACCCGCCGCGGTGGCGAGAAACTTGTAGACCGCGCGTTGCCGGGAATTTTCGCCCTTGTCGAGCAGCGGTGCGAAAGCCCACCATAACGAACGCAAACGCCGCAGTGAAACGCGCAGTTTGTGCAGCGCTTCGGGTGACGCGTCGCCGTGCACCCCTTTGGCGAGCCGGATCGCCTCGTCGACGAGCGGTGCTGCGTAGGAAGTGAAGGCTCGCTGTGCCGGTTCGTCCTCTACCGGTTCGTCGACTGTCTCGCTGTCTTGCTTCATCGACGCTCCCCGGAAACATGACCTTACTTCCAGCGTAGCAAAAATGATGCTCAGGAGGATCGCGGCGCGTGTCAGCCGGTTCTTCCCTCACGCGTTGGCGCGTCGCGCCGGCAGCGTCTATCCTCGACCGATAGGATCGCGCGTTGCACGCTTCGGCGAGTGCTCCGGCGACGATGCAGTGTGCAGTGCGGCAAATGCCGCAAACAGACCTTAGGAGGATGTATGCGAATACTCGTTGTCGGTGCGACCGGCCTGCTCGGTTCGCACATCGTGAGGCTGCTCGCCACCGAGCATGACGTGGTCGGCGCGAGCCGCAAAGGCTCCGAACTGCACGTCGACCTGTCGGACAAACGCAGCATCGAAGCGATGTATGCGCAAGCCGGCAGCTTCGACGCGATCATCTGCGCGGCCGGCTCGGCGAAATTCGCGCCGCTCGCGGCGCTTGGCGACGAAGACTTTTCTTTTAGTCTTGCCAACAAACTGATGGGGCAGGTCAATCTGGTGCGCTGCGGCGTGGACCATGTGTCGCAAGGCGGCTCGTTCACACTGACGAGCGGCGTGCTCGCGCAACAGCCGATGGAAGGCAGCGCCGCGGTCAGCATCGTCAATGCGGGTGTCGAAGCGTTCGCTCGCTCGGCCGCGCTCGAGTTGCGAGGCAAGGCCCGCGTCAATGTGGTCAGCCCGGGGTGGGTCGCCGAAACGCTCGAATCGATGGGCCGCGATCCGTCGCAAGGGGTACCGGCGGAAATCGTCGCGCAAGCTTATAAACGCACCCTCGGTGGCAGCGCAAGCGGCGAAGTAGTCAGCGCATCGTAAGCGCAACCGAAGCCCGCTCGCCGCTCGTGCTATTCATCACTTGCTTAGTCCGGTTCGGACATCTTACTATTCCCGTCCGCCAGCCTGCGTAGCATTTACCGGCGTGAGCGGCATAGCATAGGCCGCGCCGCGCCTGCTTTTCCCGCACCCCCAATGCCGTCACGTAGTTGTCATCGTTGCGACACACAGCGAAAGCAGCATCAAGAACTCTGCGACCACTTTTTGGGGCTCACGTCATGCCGGAACTTTCGTATCCGCAACCAGGCGCCGCCAGCGGCAAAGGCCGTAACGCGGGCCTGGTTATTTTCGTTGCCCTGCTCATCGCGGGCGTCGTGTACTGCGGCGTTCATCTGATAGACGATCTGCAGCCCGTACGCGAAAGCTCGGTACTGCCGTATCTGCTGCTCGGTGTCGCGCTGCTGATCGCGCTCGGCTTCGAGTTCGTCAATGGCTTTCACGATACGGCCAACGCGGTCGCCACCGTCATCTACACCCACTCGCTGACGCCGAATATCGCGGTGGTCTGGTCCGGCACGTGGAATTTTCTGGGCGTGCTGACGTCGAGCGGAGCGGTCGCCTTCGGCGTGCTGCAACTGCTGCCCGTCGAGTTGATTCTGCAGGTTGGCAGCAGCGCCGGCTTCGCGATGGTATTCGCGCTGCTGATCGCCGCGATCATCTGGAATCTGGGCACGTGGTCTTTGGGCCTGCCGTCTTCGAGTTCGCACACGCTGATCGGCTCGATCATCGGCGTAGGTCTGATGAATCAGATGCTGCATGGTGCGAACGGCACCAGTGGCGTGGACTGGAATCAGGCGCTCGGCGTCGGCAAGTCGCTGCTGTTTTCGCCGATCGTGGGCTTTCTGCTTGCGGGCCTGCTGCTGCTGATCCTGAAGGCCGTCGTGCGCGTGCCCGCGCTGTATGCCGAGCCGAAGGGCAAGGAGCCGCCGCCGTTCTGGATTCGCTGCCTGCTGATTCTGACCTGCACGGGCGTGTCGTTCGCGCATGGCTCGAACGACGGCCAGAAAGGCATGGGGCTGATCATGCTGATCCTGATCGGTACCGTGCCCACCGCCTACGCGCTGAACAAGGCGGTCACGCCGGCGCAAACGCAGAACTTCGTCGCGGTCGCGCATCAAACCGCGGCGACGCTGTCGCGCTACACGCAGGGCGCGGCGCCTTCCGCGGATCCGCGCGCCGACGTCGAGGCCTTCGTGCGCACCCGTCAGTTGACGCCCGCCACGCTGCCGGCGCTGCAGCAGCTGACCGAGCAGATCGGTCGCCAGGTCGCCGAGTCGGGCTCGATGGCCGCGGTGCCGCAAGGCATCGTCGATAACGTGCGCAACAACATGTATGTCACCTCCGAGGCGATCCGTCTGATGCAGAAGGCCAATCAGCCGCAGTTCTCGCCCGAAGACGCGAAGATCATTGCCAACTTCAGAACCCAGATCGACCACGCGACCAAGTTCATTCCGCCGTGGGTCAAGGTGGCGGTCGCGATCGCGCTGGGTCTCGGCACGATGGTCGGCTGGAAGCGCATCGTCGTTACGGTGGGCGAGAAGATCGGCAAACAGCATCTGACGTACGGCCAGGGCGCGTCGGCTGAACTCGTCGCGATGGTCACGATCGGTGCCGCCGACCTCTACGGTCTGCCGGTGTCGACGACCCATGTGCTCTCTTCCGGCGTGGCCGGCACGATGGCGGCCAACGGCTCGGGTCTGCAATGGGCCACGGTGCGCAGTCTGATCCTCGCATGGGTGCTGACGTTGCCCGCGTCGATCGCGCTCGCGGGCGCACTGTTCTGGGTGTTCCGTTCGGTGTTCTGAGTTCGCCGATCTGGCGGGGCGAAGCAAGAAGAAAAGCGCGGTACGCTGATATACGTACCGCGCTTTTTCGTTGGCCGGCTATTTCATACGATCCGCTTTTAATACACCTCGGGCACGATCATCGACTGAGGCACCGGCTGACGGCTATAGTCTTCGTGATAGACACGCGACGGCAAGTCGATCTGCGGATGCTCGATCTCGTGATACGGCACCTGGCTCAGCAGATGCCGAATGCAGTTCAGGCGCGCGCGTTTCTTGTCGACGGCCTGCACGACCCACCACGGCGCCTCGGGGATATGCGAGCGCTGCAGCATCACCTCCTTCGCCAGCGTATAGGCTTCCCAGCGGCGCCGGCTTTCCAGATCCATCGGACTCAGCTTCCACTGCTTGAGCGGATCGCGAATGCGGTTCTGGAAGCGGATTTCCTGCTCTTCGTCGGTGATCGAAAACCAGTACTTGAGGATCTGCACGCCGCTGCGCGCCAGCATCTTTTCGAACTCCGGCACCGAGCGGAAAAACTCTTCGTATTCCTCGTCGGTGCAGAAGTTCATCACGCGCTCGACGCCCGCGCGGTTGTACCAGCTGCGATCGAATAGCACCAACTCGCCGCCCGCCGGCAGATGCGATACATAGCGCTGGAAATACCATTGCGTGCGCTCGCGATTGTTCGGCGCGGGCAATGCGGCCACGCGGCACACGCGCGGATTGAGGCGCTGTGTGATGCGCTTGATCGCGCCGCCCTTGCCGGCCGCGTCGCGCCCCTCGAAGATCACGACGAGCCGGTGCCCGGTCGCGACGATCCAGTCCTGCAGCTTGACCAGTTCTCCCTGCAGCCGGAACAGTTCGCGGAAGTACTGCTTGCGCGCCTCGCGATGCTCGGGCGTAAAGCCGTCCGGGCCGTCGATGATGCGGTCGTCGACCTCCATTTCGAGTTCTTCGTCGTAGGCATCGATGAGGTCTTCCTCGAAACGGCGTTGCCGCTCCGCCGTCAGTTCGATATCGGGTCTCGGGTCCGGCTCTTTCATTGCGGCTCTCCTCGCAACAGGAATGGGATGGCGCGCGGCGGCTAGCGCGACGCGGTCGCGTTCGATTATCGAAGCGCGAGGTGTCAGCCGTGTTACCGCGTGGGCGGCCGCTGCACATGCGTGATAACCCCATGATAGCGAGTTTGCCCCGACTTCCGCCGCTAGGGCAGCGGCCGCGCGAAGCTCAGTTCGTGGCCGTCCGGATCGGTGATATGAAAATAGCGCTCGCCCCACGGCGCATCCGACGGCGCGAACGTCGGCTGCAAGCCTGCCGCCACCGCCCTGGCATGGAACGCGTCGACGTCCGACACGTAGATGATCACGCGCCCCCACCAGTTGACCGGCGCGCGCGCATCGGCGATCAGGTTCAAATACGAACTGCCGAACGCGAACGACGTGAAGGCCTCGCGCGGACCGCCGAACTTGATCGGGAAGCCGAGCGCTTCGTAGAACGCGACGGCGCGCTGCATGTCGCTGGTGGCGAGCGTGATCGCACAGAGCGACTCGATGCGTGGACCCGGCTGCGGGGATTGCGGCGCTGAAGCGTTAGATGCGGACATGAGCAGGGTCTCCGTGGCGCGAGCGAGCGGCGAGCGACGGCCCGCCCGGGAAAGTGTCTCACGGGCAGCAGTGGCCACCGGTCTGGCGGCGCGGCCGGGACGCCGCCGACGCCCCCGCGATGCACTTGAAAACTCGCGCGGCGCCCCGCATCTCGGAGCCCGTCTATCCGGAGCATCGTTATGGGAAGCCGCCCACGCTTCATCGATGACCTGTCGAGCGCCGCATCCGACGCCCCCGGGCCCCAATCCACCGACCTTTTGACCCACGACGACGACGCGCTGCTCGACGCCTACTCCCGCACCGTGATCGGTGCACTGGAGCGCGTGCAGCAGGCGGTCGCGTTTATCGCCGTCGAACGCCGGCTGCCCGGCGACGCGTCCGCGCATGGGCGCGGCGTGCGGGGCGGCACTGGCTCGGGCTTCCTGTTCACGCCCGACGGCTACCTGCTGACCAATAGCCACGTCGTGCATGGCGCGACGCATATCCAGGTGACGCTGGCCGACGGCGCGAAGTTCGACGCCGATCTGGTCGGCGACGATCCCGGCAGCGATCTCGCGGTGCTGCGCATCGGTTCGCCGGAACCGCTGCCGCATGTCGAACTCGGCGAATCATCGAAGCTGCGCGTCGGGCAGATCGCCATTGCGGTCGGCAACCCGCTCGGGCTGCAACAGACCGTGACGACCGGCGTCGTTTCGGCGCTCGGCCGGTCGCTGCGCTCGAACTCCGGCCGCATGATCTACGACGTGATCCAGACCGACGCGGCATTGAATCCGGGCAACTCGGGCGGACCGCTGATCAATTCGGCGGGTCAGGTGATCGGCGTGAATACCGCGATCATTCCTGGCGCACAGGCCATCTGTTTTGCGACCGCGATCGATACCGCGAAGTGGGTCATCATGCAGATCTTCGCGCACGGTCGCGTGCGACGCGCGTATATCGGCGTGGCCGGCACGACGACGCCGCTGTCGCGGCGCGTGCAGCGCTACTTCGAGCTCGGCACGCAAAGCGGCGTGCGCGTGATGGAGATCGTCAAAGGCAGTCCGGCGGCGCTCGGCGGCTTGCGCACCGACGACACGATCGTCGCGATCGACGCGCAGCCGGTGCAGGATGTGGATGCACTGCAACGCACGCTCGATGCTTCGCGTATCGACAAGCCGGTCAACGTGACGGTGTTGCGCGGCGCGCAGCGGGTGGAGTTGACGGTGACGCCGGTGGAGCAGGCTGGGTGATGGGGGATTGCCGGGGGATTGCCGGGGGACTGCGGGGTGGACAGTCAGGCGCCACCCTACCGCAAACCCTACATTAGACTCTACAAGAAATAATTAAAATCCTTATAAATCAATTTATTGAACGATATAATCAACAACATCTAACTCTACATTAAACCCTACAATCCGCGATGACGACCGTCGTATCGTTCGAACCCTTGTTTCCTGAGGACCGGGTATTGGATCCGCTGATCGAGCGCACGACCGAACTCGTCGACTCATCGCAAAAGCTCCTTGCCGTAAGCGGGACGCCATTTGCCGCGGCGCTCGTCCCGCAATTGCGTGCGATGAATTCGTACTACACAAATAAGATCGAAGGCCAGCACACCACGCCCGCCAGGATCGAGGCCGCTCTCAAGCGCGACTATTCAGCTGACGTCGCCGAGCGCAAAAAGCAGCGCCTTGCGATGGCGCATATTGCAACGGAATCCTCGCTCGAAGAAGAGTGGGATTTGCTTGCGACGCCCGCCCTGTTCGAGCCCGCACGACTTACGGCCATTCATGAGCGATTTTTTTCCTATTTGCCGGTCGCTGAGAGATTTACCAGCGAGGGCGAACCAATCGTGCCGGGCGAACTTCGCAAATCGGACGTCACCGTGGGCCGGCATCTCGCGCCAGAACCTGAAATGATCGCGCCATTGCTCGATGCATGGGCCAAGCGATATGCGCGCCTACGGATCAAGGACCATCAGTTGATCGGCATCGCCTGCTCGCATCATCGGTTGGCATGGACTCACCCGTTCGCAGACGGCAATGGCCGGGTGGCACGTCTGCATTCACATCTCGCTTTACGATCGGCCGACTTGACGCATGGCCTATGGTCTCCGCTTCGCGGTCTCGCACGCGAACATGAGCTGTACTACGCAAGATTGAGCGAAGCCGACCAGACGCGCCGCAATGACCTCGATGGCCGAGGCAATCTATCCCAGGAAGGCCTGGTGCGTTTCGCGCGGTTCTTTCTCGATTGCTGCCTGGACCAGGTAAGCTTTATGGTTCGTATGACCGAGTTCGATGGCATTGCAGATCGCCTGCTCGATCTATTGCGCTACCTCGATTCGAATCCGTGGATGATCGGCTCCGAAAAATCGGTGATCAAACCGGAGGCCTCGGCACTGGCGATGGAGTTTGTGGCGACGCGGCGTGCAGTCAGCCGCGCCGAATTCAATCAGATACTTGGCGTTACTGATGTTCTGGCTCGCCGGATTACGCGCTCTCTACTTGATATTGGACTGCTCGACTCGCCTTCCCATCGCGGCAATCTCTCGTTCGGACTCCCATTGAAAAGTCTTCGATTTCTATTCCCGAGACTATGGCCCGAAGTCGATCAGGACTAGGCTGATCGTCGAAGAGAATGGCTGCAACCGGCTCTCCTCCCTACCGAACCACCCGCGCCACCCCTCGCCCGCGCGGATCGGCCGCCGCCTCCGGCTCGTCCCCATCGATCCTGATCACCTGAACATCGCCGGTGAATTCCTGCCCTTCCAGCTTGTAGCCTTTCGCCTCGAGCTGCTGGGCGAGTTCGCCCTCGATCGGCTTGTACGGCTCCGAATAGATCGTATTCGGCGGCAATAGCTGGTGATGGAAACGCATCGCGGCGAGCGCATCCGGCAACGGCATGTCGAAGTCGTAGATGTCGTTGATCACCTGGAAGATCGTCGTGAAGATCCGCGATCCGCCCGGCGTGCCGATCACGAGCGCGACCTTGCCGTCCTTCGTCAGAATCGTCGGCGCCATCGACGACAACGGGCGCTTCTTCGGCTCGATCGCATTCACGTCGCTGCCGACCACATCGAACATGTTGGCGGCGCCCGGCTTCGCGGAGAAGTCGTCCATCTCGTCGTTCAGCGCGATGCCTGCCCGATCCACCACGACGCCCGAGCCGAACGCGCCGTTCAGCGTGTACGTGTTCGACACCGCGTTGCCCCATTTGTCGACCACCGAAAAATGCGTAGTCTCCGCCTTCTCCGGCATCGAGGTCCCGAGCCCCGGCTGAATGCTCTTCGTGTCCGACGGCATATTCGGATCGACCTCGGCCGCGCGCTTGGCCAGATACGGGTCGTCGATCAGTTGCGCGACCGGCACCTTGTAGAAATCCGGGTCGCCGAGATACTGCGCGCGGTCCGCGAACACGCGCTTCTCGAGCTCCGCGATCAGATGCACGTATTGCACGGAATTGAGCGGCACGTTCTTGAACTCGGGCGCGATATCGGCCTTCATCTTCAGCAGTTGCACGAGCCCGACGCCGCCCGAACTCGGCGGCGGCGCGGTGATCACGCGGTAGCCGTTCCAGTTCGCCTGCACCGGCTCGCGCCAAACCGCCTTGTACTGCGCGAGATCGGCCTTCGTAATCAGGCCGTGGCCGCGCATCGAAGCGGCGATCAGATCCGCAGTCTTGCCCGTGTAGAAATCTTTCGCGCCCTGATCGGAAATACGCTGCAGGACCGCGGCAAGGTCAGGCTGCCTGAAGGTGACGCCCTGCTTCAGATTGCCGAAGTAGGTGTCGAAATTGGTCTTGCCCGCGAAGTTCTTCGCCGCGTCGTCGCGCAGCTTCTGCAGTTGCGGGGCGACCACGAAGCCGTCGCGCGCATAGTGAATAGCCGGCGCGAGCACCTGCTGCCATTTCAGCTTGCCGAAACGGCGCTGCACTTGCCACATGCCGTCAACGGTGCCTGGCACGCCCACCGCGCGATAGCCGACCAGGCTCATGCCTTTGATGATCTCGCCCTTGTCGTCGAGATACATGTTCTTCGTCGCGGCGAGCGGCGCGCGTTCGCGATAGTCGAGGAAATACGGCTTGTTGTCGACGTACAGCGTCATGAACCCGCCCCCGCCGATGTTGCCCGCATCCGGGAACGTGACCGCAAGGGTGAAGGCGATCGCGGCGGCCGCATCGACCGCATTGCCGCCTTCGTTGAAGATCTGCTCGGCGGCATCGGCGCTGTATGAGTCCGGCACCGCAATCGCCGAACCGGCAAGCACGGCCGGTTGCGTCTTCGCGGGCGCTTTCGCGACAGCAGGCGCCGCCTCGAGAAACCCGGTTGAAACGCAAAGGATTGCGATCAGGGCAAGACCGCTGATCGAAGCACTGGTTGAAGCTTTGACGTTGCGAAACAACTTCATGACCTCCTCATCGACGACGACGGCATCCGTATGATGGCTTACGCGCGCCCGCGACTGCCGCGCGAGATCTCATCGCCCGCGTCTCGCGGCAGCCGCCGCGTAATCGGAATCGACAGGCACGAGAACAGACCGACGACGAGAAACGCCGGCCAGAAATCGGAGAACACGATGTTCGGATGCCCTTGCACACGATGCGAAATCTGCAGCACGATGCCCGAGATCGTCACGCCGAGGCCGAGCGACATCTGCTGGATGACGCTCGCGACACTCGTCGCGCGGCCGACGTCGCTGCCCGGAATATCGGCATAGGCCAGCGTATTGAGCGACGTGAATTGCAGAGAAGGAAAGAAGCCGCCCACCAGCACGATGCACCAGATCACCCAATGCGGCGTGCCGGGAAAGAACAACCCGTACACGGCGATCGCGAGACCCGCGCACGCGGCGTTGACCATCAGCACGGTACGAAAGCCGAAGCGTTCGAGAATGCGCGACGCCACCGTCTTCATGAAGATCGAACCGAACGCGGACGCGCACGTGATCGCGCCGGCTCTGAACGCGGTCATGCCGAGCCCTTCCTGCAACGCGAGCGGCAACAGGAACGGCACGGCGCCAAGACCGATCCGAAACAGCGAACCGCCGATCACGCTCGCATGAAAACTTGGAATGCGCAGCAAACGCAGATCGAGCACCGGCAGCGCGACGCGGCTCGCATACAGCACATAAAGCAGCAGCAACACGATGCCGGTCACGCACATGCCGACCGATTGTCCCGTCGACACCAGTTCGCCGCCGACCAGCGAGAGCCCGAGCATGAACAGCGAAGCCCCGCTAGCCGACAGCGCGAAGCCGAGCCAGTCGAGCCGGCCCGGATGCGGCTCGCGCGTATTGGCGATGTATTTGTTGGTGAGCCAGATGCCGAGCAGGCCGATCGGCACGTTGATCACGAAGATCAGACGCCAGTGCAGATAGGTCGTGATAAAGCCGCCGAGCGGCGGCCCGACCACCGGACCGAGCAACGCCGGCACCGTCAGATAGTTCATCGCGCGAATGAACTCCGACTTCGGCAGCGACCGGAAGATGATGATGCGGCCCACCGGCACCATCAGCGCGCCGCCGATGCCCTGCACGAAGCGCGCGAGCACGAAGGTATCGAGCGAAGTGGAGGCCGCGCACAGCAGCGAGCCCGCCATGAAGATGCCGATCGCGGTGCGGAACACGGTGCGCGAACCGAAGCGGTCGGCGACCCAGCCGCAGATCGGGATAAAGACGCCAAGGCCGATCACATACGCGGTGACCGCAAGCTTCAGCGTGATCGGATCATGACCGAGGTCGCGTGCCAGAACCGGCAGCGACGTCACGATGACCGTGCCGTCCACGTTTTCCATGAACATCGCGCACGCGACGATCAGCGGAACGATGAAAGCGCCTAAAGCGAGCAGCATTGTCATGGCGACGGGCGGCCAGCCATCAATGGAAAGCGTCGATTATGGCATCGCGGCGACAACAAATGTTGTCGCGCGAGGGGATTTTGCCGTGTGCCATCGCGCGCTGCCGTGCATCTTCGCGCGCGGCACGGACGCCTTAGCGCGATGCGCTGACGAGCGGCTGCAACTGCGGCAGGATCTCGCTGGCGGCGCGCGCGACGTCGTTCGGAAAGTCGATCTCGATCCACGGCGCGCCGCTCACCTCGGCCGTGTCGAACACCTGGCTGCGCTCGAGCAGCAGGTCGCGCACCGCCTCTTCGTGCGGCATGTTCGCGCGGCCGCTGTCGATATAGCCCGCGACGATCTGCGTGAAGCGTCGCGCGGTTTCCTCGCGGAAGCGGAAGAAACCGACCGACTCGCCGATCGTGTCGTACTCCAGAGTGACCGCCAGCTGCTTGCGCAACTCGACCGGCACGCCGTCCTTCAGGCACAGCTTGACGGGCTCGTCGCCCGCTTCGAAATCGCGGTCGATCAGCAGACGGTTCACCGACTCGCCCGCCACCAGCGCGCTCAGGATGCGCTCGTCGTACAGCACGTCGGCGTCCATCAGCAGCACGTCGCCGCCGCGCGTCAACGCGTCGGCAACGGTATGCACGGTCAGCACGCTGCCAAGATCGAAGCGCGGATTGAGCACGGTCTCGACCTTGTGCGGCCAGTCGATGCGCGCGAGTTCCGCCTGCACGGATTCCGGCTGGAAACCGAGCGCCAGCACGACGTCGGTCACGCCGGCGGTTTTGAGCATCTGCAGATGCCGTTCGAGCAGGCTCATGCCGTCGAACTGCAACAGGCATTTCGGAAACTGGGCTTGCGGCGGCTGCTGGAGACGCAGGCCGAGGCCCGCTGCGAGAATGATTGCGCGCATGCGCGGTCCTTTGAAAAAAGTACGGAGGTCAATCGGCAACCGGCACGCGCCGTGGAGCGCGCCGCCGTTGCCAGCTTCGTTCGCTGAAGTGCAATACAAGCAGGCCCGGCAGGCCCAGCAGGAGTTCACGCGCACGCTTGGCGAGCGACAACGCCAGCGCCGCGTCGGGTGGCAAACCCACCAGCGGCGCGAGCAGCAGATAGCCGCCCTCCTGCACGCCGAGCGAGCCCGGGATCATGAAGGCCGCGCCGCGAATCGCCTGGCCGATGCTTTCCAGCAGCAGCGCGTCGATCCAGCCGACCGGATGACCGAGAAAACGCAGCGCGAGCCATACCTCGGCCGTGCCGACGACCCATCCCACGAGGCTCAGCGCAAAGCTCGCCGCCACGCGGCCGCGCTCGCGGTACAGCGACTGCACGGCGGCATCGACGGCTTCCGCGCGCGTCATCAGCGACGACCAGTCGCGCTTGCCGAACACCTTCGACACCACGCCCAGCAGCCGGCCGAACAGACCGCGCCGCTGGGCGAAATAGAACGCGGCGATGAGCGCGCCGAGCACGCCGGTCGCAATCAGCGTTGCGGTGCGCAGGTCGTGCAGCGTGCCATGCGCGGCGTACGCGCCGAACATCGCGAGGCCACCGAGCGCGAACATGATTTGCGCGAGCGCCTGCCAGGTCGTGCTGACGGTGATCGCGGCGGCCGCGTCGCGCAGCAGCATGCCGCGCTGCGACAGTTGACGCACCATCACCACCGGGCCGCCGATCTGCCCAGCGGGCAGCAGGCTATTCACCGACTCGCCGATCCAGCGCGCGGACAGCGCATTGCGCAGCGAGGGTTCGGCTCGTGCAGCGCTCGTCGCGCCGCTGGTTGCACCGCTTGCCGGACCTTCATGCGCACCGTCACGCGAGGGGTGGTCGCGCCTGAACAGCACGGCGATCGCAGCCGCATCGAGCACGAGCGGCACCACGTGGAACGCGGCGACGACCGCGAGGCCCCAGCCGGCTGCGAGCAAGGTCGACGCCACCGAGCCGAAGCCCTGCCAGGCGAGCAGGCCGACGAACAGCGCCGAGCCGATCGACAGCAGAAGCAAGGCCGCCCGACTCACGCGGCGTCCTTGCCGCGCGAGGCCATCTGACGGAACACCTGGCGGAAACCGAAGTACGCGATCGCGTCCTTCATGTTGGAAAGGAAGCGGCGCCACGGCCGCATGTTGGGATCGGTGACGTATTCGAACGTCAGCGACACACGCATCTCGTTCGGCCCGGCCGGCGTGATGCGATGACGCAGCTTGTCGCCATCGAAAAACACGAGGCCGCCCGGCGGAATCTGCACCGAGCCCGGCTGGTCCGGCACCTCCGGATTGCGCGTATGCAGTTCGTAGTCGAGCCGGCACGACGATTCGTCGATCACGCCGAGCAGCAGCGTGTAGCGGCGTCCCTCGTAATACGAAGTATCGTAGTGCCAGCCGATATGGTCGCCGGGGCGCGTGTAGTAGTAGAGCGCGTAGGCGTGCGGATCGTCGGCGGGCGACACCTGCAACTGATCGCCGCTCAGCTGCTCGAGCCAGCCGATCAACTCCTTCGAGCGATACAGCTCCGCGATGAACGGCGCGAGACGGTCGATCGTATGGCGGCTGACACTGCCGCCCTGCTTGTGACCCGGCAGATAGTTGCGGTTCACTTCGTCGAGCAGCGAGCGCGCGCTGTGTACCAGCTGCGCGGTCACTTCCGGCGCGAGGAAATCGTCCAGATACAGAAACGCGTCCTGCGCGGCGAAGTCTTTACGCAGACGCGCGTTGTCGAACGTGCGGGTACGGCTCGCGACCGCGCGGTCGGCATCGGGCGCGGGCGTGAGCGCCGCGACGGGCGTGCCTGACGACACGGGCGCGATCACGTCGTCTTCGGCGTGCAGATTCATTTGCTGGCCCACTGTTGACGGGATTCAGACGCGCTGGCGGCCTTGGCCGTCGGGCGAGCGCTACGGCGCGCGACGCGCCAGTAGTCGATCACCACCCATACGGCGAACAGCGGCGCGCCGATCGACGCGACCACCACGAACGGCGCGACGACATTCGTCAGCGTGACGATGGGCAGCAGGTACAGCACGTCCTCGGTTTCGAAGCCCCCCATCGACGCCTGCTTCGTGCCGGCCTTGCCGACCATTTCCTCGATCCGCATGCGCAAAAAGAAGATCAGGGCGACCGCGACACCAGCCACCGCGCCGAGCACGCCGGGCGCGAGCTTCAAAGCGTCGATCTGCGCGCCGCCGACACCGATACCCATGCCGACGAACAGCATCACGGTCACGAGCGCATCACAGGCGAGGTCGTAAAAATGACCGATGCGGCTCGACTTGCCGCCCACTCGCGCGAGTTCGCCGTCCGTGTGATCGACGAAATTCGACAGGACGATCAGCAGTGCGCCCGCATTGGCCCACGCGAATCCCCCGTGCGCAAGGCACAGCGCGCCTGCGACGCCGATCAGCAGGCGCAGCGTGGTCAAATGGTTCGGGGAGACCCAGGTGTCGACTAGCGGTGTCACGAGCCGGCGGGCGAGCCGGGCGTCCCACGTACGTGGCGGCGGAACGTTGATTGGAGGTCGGGGTTGCGAAGTCATAAGGCGGAAATATATACGGGATTCCGAAAGCTTGCTGTTATGCCATACGTTGCTCTGCAATTTGCAGATGCCGTTCGTGTGTCCGTCACAAAGCGGAATTCACCGAATCGCTGTAAAGTGCGAATCCAGTTGTGCCAGTCACGCGGAATCTGTTCGATGTGCAGCACCGCTCGTGCCCCCCGGGGGATGGCGCAGTGGTTGCTAATCCACGACATCGACTGTTGACGCCCGCCTACGCTCATGAACCGTCTCCTTGTCCCTCTGCTGTTTGCCGCCGCCGCGCTGCCCCTTTCCTCGTTCGCCGTGGAGCTCGACACGCCGCTGACATGCAATGAGAGCGGCCACCAGTTCATTGCCGATCTGATGCAGCAGCAGCTGATCAAACCGAAGCCAAGTCACGTCGAAAGCAACTCGATCAACGCGTTCTCGCCGATGCCCGATGCGCATCTGACCGCGTTCGGTTTCCGCGTATTCGCGGTGGTGGGCTTCGAAAAGGACGACCCGATGTTCCGGGTCGGCGACGGCGAACCGGTCGCCCAGTCCGCATATGGCGCGGTCGTGTTCGGCAGCGACGACAACGTTAAAAGCGCGCTTGAAAACGCCGGCAGCACGGCGATCGTGCATCACGTCGCGCCGCTCATCACCGCGATTTTCTGCAAGCGCAGCTAGGGTTTGGCGAGACGTCGTATTCGACCGTTTCGCCACGATCGTCGATATCTTCGACCACGAGCCACTTGGAGTGGCCAATGAAATAGCAGCGCCGCTCTGCCAACTGCGCCATGATCGCCGGCAGTGTCAGCGACCAGCGGATCCGATCACGACGCAACTGCGCCTACAACCGCCACTTACCCCGGCCGACGAAACTCGTTTGCCACCCACGCCGCGGCGCTCGCCTTGCTGAGCTTGAACGTCGGCGCAACCTGCACTTGCGCGATCTGCTCGCCGAAAATATCGAGCGCGCTCAACAGTGCATACGGCTCGTCTTCGTCGGGGACGATGTCGAGCATGATGTCGAGTTCGCCGTTGCCGTCCGCGCCCGGCACACGCACCGTCTTGTGCAGTTGCGCGCGCAGCTGCTGCTCGTGACGACGCAGCACTTCCGCCGCGGTTTTCACGAGCGTGTTGAACGCCGATACGTCGAGCGGCTTCGGATCCTTCTTGTTGCGGCCCATCGTCCACGGTCCGACGAGCGCAGGCTCCGCCTCGCCGTCCTTGATCATTTCGACGGCCCAGCCTTCGTCGTCTTCGTTCTTGATGATGCGCGCGGTCCAGCCGTTGTCGCGCCACAGACGTTCTTCATGCACGCTGTCGTCCGGTCCGAGGAACTCGGCATTCGTGTCGGTCGAGGGAAAGGGCGTGTCGGTCATCACAGGTTCACTCACTTCGCGGGGCGCACAAACAGATTTCGAACCCGCGATTCTACCTGCCCTGCCCGCCTGGCCCTGCTCGCTCTGACGAACGGACAAGGCGCGTTCGGAACGGCGCAGCCGCTCAACGCGCGAAAAGTTATATTCACCTACGCGACGATTTATAAATCCGCTTTAAATTTCAGATAAAAAAACGCGGCCCGAAAGCCGCGTGTAAAAATGAAAAAGACACCCTTTGGTCGAAGGGGTCTACCAAAATTATAAGTGGCATCCCCCCTCGATTTAAGGCTTTCTTCGAAAGACTGCATTGCGCAAAATCGTGGGAATCAGCGCAAACGGCCTCGTCCGCTTTGCCCTTCTGCTCGCCGCGAGGCTCCCGCCATTCATCGTAAAAATAATTTCCTTTTGCGGACCTGCACTTACGCGATTAATTCACATAATCCCCGATTCGGAAATAAACCGTTGTAAGGCGCGCAATTAAATATCCGCATAGCGGCAATTACACTTCGCTGCGAATCGACACCAATAAACGCATGGCCGCGCTAGTGACGACGTCGACACATGCTCGGTATACTGCCCCGGCCGCCGTGCGACGCCGCGAAACCGCGCCGCCTGCACGGCAGCTTCGTCGCGAAGCATCGCGCTGTACGTCAGCGCATCGCGCTTCGCCCGCGCCTCACCCTTCCCATGCATGACCGGGAATGCCGACGATCGGATCATGAAAAGACTTCTCCTGCTTGCCCCAGCTGTCGCCCTCACCGCCACCCTCGCCGCTTGCGGTTCATCGGGCGGCCCCGCGCGCGATGCGTCCGCACCGCTCGTGTACGTGTCGTCGTCACGCACGCCTGCGTCCATCGCCGCCTGCCTCGAAGAACGTCTGCCGCGCGTGCGCACCTCGCACGCCGGCGCGGCGACCGAACTTGCGGTCGGTGCCGATTCGCACAACTCGTACTTCGTCACGCTGACCCCGCTCAACGGCAACACGGTCATCAAGGTCGTGCATCCGGCCAATGCGCCCGACGATCCGCCCGAGGAGGAAATGCGCTTCGATATCGCGCGCTGCGCGACCTGAGCGGCGCGGCGCGCTTGAACGCCGTGCGCGTCATGCACGGAAGGCCGGTGCGCGAATTTTTATCTGGCGCATCGGCTATTTTTTACGCGCCCATCTGCGAACATAGCCGCCCTTTGTCTTTCGCGCGGCACGTGTGCCGCGAGTTTCGATGGCATCCAGCAAAGCGCATCATGCGACCGGTTTCGCAGCCGGCATCATCGCGGCGGCGATCGTCGCGCGCAACGGCGGCGGTCCGTTTCATGCTGGCGTGCTGCTGAGCTTCATCGCCGGCGTGGCCGGCAGCACCGCGCCGGACTGGCTCGAAGTCGCATGGTGGTCGCGCGCGCGGCGGCTGTGGATCACGCATCGCACGTTGACACATTGGGGCATCGGCTGGCTCGCGCTGCTCGCGGTGTCGTATCACACGCTCGGACATTCGATCTTCGCGGCGCCCGCGTTCGGCTTCGCGTGCGGCGGCCTGATGCATCTGCTCGCCGACTGGCCGAATCCGCTCGGCGTGCCGTGGATCGCCGGGCGACATTCGTTGAATCTATGGAATAGCGGGCACTGCGATCTGATCGTCGTCGCGGCGTCGTGGGCGGCCGCGTGGTTTATCGGCGAGCATGTGTGGCTGCATGGCATGCATGCGTTGCCGTGGTTGCGCCATTGGCCGATCGGCTAGGCGCAACGCGATGCTATCGGCCCGGCGTGCGGGCGCGGCGGCTAGCCGTGCATCATTGCCGTCCGTTGTCGGTGCGCTCTCCTTCGCGGACCTTGCCTTGCGATACGCTGCTGCCCGGCGGCACGCTATGCGTGAGCCACACGTTGCCGCCGATCACCGACCCGCGCCCGATCGTCACGCGTCCGAGAATCGTCGCGCCCGCGTAGATCACGACATCGTCCTCGACGATCGGATGCCGGGCATTGCCCTTGATCAGCGTGCCGTCCTCATCGGCCGCGAAGCTCTTCGCGCCGAGCGTGACCGCCTGGTACACGCGCACGCGCTCGCCGATGATCGCTGTCTCGCCGATCACCACGCCGGTGCCGTGATCGATGAAGAAGCTCGGCCCGATCGTCGCGCCCGGGTGAATGTCGATGCCGGTCGCCGAGTGCGCGATCTCGTTGATGAAGCGCGCCAGCAGCGGCACGCCGAGCCGATGCAGCGCATGCGCGAGCCGATGATGCGTCATCGCCCACACGCCCGGATAGCACAGCAGGATTTCGGTGATGTGCTGCGCGGCGGGGTCGCCGGTGTACGCAGCCTGGATGTCGCTGACGAGCAGCGCGCGTATGCCCGCCAGTTGCGTCGCGAACTCGCGCGCCACCGCGAACGCGCGCTCCCGCAACTCGGCGTCCGGCGTCTCGCCGAACTCGGGCAGGAAGCGCAGCGCGCGGCGAATCTGTTCGGCGAGCAGCCGCAACGTGCTTTCGAGCGTGTGGCCGACGTAGTAGTCGACCGTTTCGTCGGTTAGATCGGGCGCGCCGTAATGCGTCGGGAACATCGCGGCGCGCAGACCGGCCACGATATTGACCACCGCTTCGCGCGATGGCAATTCGCGAATGCCGAGCGGATGCCGCGTGCGATGCAATTGCTCGCGCGAGGCGCGCAGGTCGGCGACGATCTGTTCAAGGCCCCAGTTATGGGAAGGCTCGTTGGGCATAAGGGACGGCGCCGTGCGGCGTGCACGGTTCGAAGTGGTTATCGAGCAGAGATTACCGCGTTTTAACGGTGCCCGCCCGGCAGCGCGCAGGTCGGCTCGGATTCATTGCGTCGACGTGCGCTGGCACGCACGCATCGTTCCCTGACTTCAGATAGTCAGACTGCTCGCGTCGATCCAGCGCACTGCCCAATCGCGCGCGTGCGCGATGGCAGCGGCTTCGTCGGAGAAGCGCAGTTCCGTGGGAAAGAAACGGTTAGCGACCAGTTCGCCGTCGCTCGAGCGCGAGATCACCACATACGGTTGCCAGGAGCCGTCGCCCGAGCGCGCCGGTTCGCAATTCAAAAGATAGCCGCGATGTGTGAATGCAGCATCGAAGTGCATGAGTCACCCGCCCCTGAAGCCCCGTAACATTTTCTCAGTCGCGCGGCCATTTGTTTGTTAGTTTTTCCCACCATGCCGGAGCAGCCGGAGCATGCCGTCAATTTATCCGCGCGTCGGTCGCAGGAGTAAGATCATACTCTGTAGAAAATACGCGTCCATTGAAAAAAACGAAATGAATCGCGGACGTCATCGCCGTTTAATCGCGAGGTAACGCCACTCGCATCGAAGGATGGCGGACAACGCATCGCGACTCCCGCGCACCGCGGCGCCGTGTCAGTCGGAACGGCTTTTGCTCTTTCTTCGAATGTCCGCTTCAGGAGAATGCACGATGAACAGCGCGATCAGCAAACCCGAAAACGCCGGTACGAAACCGGACCCGAAGGACCCACGAAGCACGGACCTGCACAACGACCGCACGCACGACAGCACGGTCGACACCGACGGCAAGAACCGCGAAGCGGCCCGTCTGGCGGGCTACGGCGCGATCTCGCCCGACGCGGTCACGACCAGCAATGCGACGCTCGACAACAGCGTGCCCGAGTCGCTCGATGGCATGGCCGGCTTCGACAGCAGGGTCGGCGGCAACCACCTGCTGCTCGCGCTCGAGCCGGGCTATTCGGTGATCGACAAGGGCATGGCCGAGCCGCTCGACGTCTACTCGGCCGACCATCAGTACGACGACCCGCGTCCGGTCGGACAGCGCCACGATCGTGGCCGCATTCACTATGCGCTCAATCATTTGCGGCCTGCGCGGGTAATCGAATTACATCGGGTGAAATAGGCGCGCGCGTATCATCCCTTTATACGCGCGCGTTTGAATTACCGGGTTTATTCCGATTTATCAGGCAATCACGCAGCACGCACTGTTTTATTCTGGTGCGTGCTTTGCCTGGTTTAACGTGGGTTCGTTTAACGGAGTTGCGGATGAAAAGAATCGTCGTCATCGGTGCCACGGGCACGCTGGGCCAGGCGATCCGCGCGGAGCTGAAGGCGCGTCACGAAGTGATCGAGGTGGGCGCGACGCGCGGGCAATATCACGTCGATAGCACGGACCCGGCGAGCGTCGAGCGACTGTTTCGCGACATCGGCAAGGTGGACGGCGTCGTCACCGCGACCGGCAAGGTGCATTTCGGTCCGCTGGAGCAGATGAGCATCGAGCAGTTCTGGGTCGGGCTGCGCGACAAGCTGATGGGCCAGATCAACGTCGTATTCGCGGCGCTGCCGTATGTGAACGACGGCGGATCGTTCACGCTGACGAGCGGCATTCTGGGCGACGAGCCGATCCCGCAGGGGGCGAGCGCGACGACCGTCAATCTCGCGCTCGAGGGCTTCGTGCGCGGCGCCGCGATCGAACTGCCGCGCGGGCTGCGCATTAACGTGGTGAGTCCGACCGTGCTGACCGAGTCGATGGAGGCTTACGCGCCGTTCTTTCGCGGCTTCGAGCCCGTCAGCGCGCAACGCGCGGCGCTTGCTTATCTGCGCAGTGTGGAAGGGGCGCAGACGGGGCGCGTGTATCGCGTTGGGTATTGAACCTCAGTGAATCTCCGGCTCGCCCGAGCTATCGGGACTCACGCCGCCGCGCTGCAGGAAGTCGAAATCGCAGCCTTGATCCGCCTGCATCACGTGCGCCTGATGCAGGGCGCCATAGCCGCGCTCGAAGCGCGCAGCGGGTTTGACCCACGCGGCCTTGCGGCGCGCGAGCTCTTCGTCCGATACCAGCAGATTCAGCCTGCGGCGCGGCACATCGAGCTCGATCAGATCGCCGCTTCGCACCAACGCCAGCGGCCCACCGACGAATGCCTCGGGCGCCGCGTGCAGCACGCATGCGCCATAGCTCGTGCCGCTCATCCGCGCGTCAGAGATACGCACCATGTCGCGCACGCCTTTTTGCAGCAGCTTGCGCGGAATCGGCAGTTGACCCCATTCGGGCATGCCCGCGCCGACCGGCCCCGCGTGCTGCAGCACGAGCACGCAGCTTTCGTCGATGTCGAGTGCGTCGTCGTCGATGCGCGCGGCCATGTCGTCGTAGTCGCTGAACACGACCGCACGGCCCGTATGCACGAGCAGATGCGGCTCGGCCGCGCCCGGCTTGATCACGGCGCCGTCGGGCGCGAGATTGCCGCGCAGCACCGCGAGGCTGCTGTCGCGCAGTAGCGGATTCGTGCGGCGGCGGATCACGTCGTCGTTGAAAATGCGCGCGCCGGCAAGGTTCTCGCCGAGCGTGCGGCCGTTCACGGTTTTCTGCGAGCCGTCGATCAGTTCGCCCAGTTCCGCGAGCAGCCCGCGCAAACCGCCCGCGTAGAAAAAGTCCTCCATCAGATAGGCGCCGGTCGGTCTGATGTTCGCGAGCACGGGCGTGCGGCGCGCGATCTCGTCGAAGCGGTCGAGCGTCAACTCGATGCCCGCGCGCCGTGCAAGCGCGATCATATGCACGACCGAATTGGTCGACCCGGACAGCGCGACACAAGTCGTCACCGCGTTATCGACCGATGCCGCCGTGATCAGGTCCGACGGCTTCAGATCCTCCCACACCATCTCGACGATACGCATGCCGGTTTGCGCGGCCATCTGCGCATGCCGCGAATCGGGCGCGGGAATCGACGCGAAGCCGGGCAGCGTGAAGCCCAGCGCTTCGGCCGCGCTCGTCATCGTCGATGCGGTGCCCATCGTCATGCAGTGACCGGGCGAGCGCGCGATGCCACCCTCGACGCCCTGCCAGTCGTCCGGCGTCAGCGTGCCCGCGCGCAGTTCGGCCCAGTAGCGCCATGAATCGGAACCCGAGCCGAGCGTCACGCCGTTCCAGTTGCCGCGCAGCATCGGGCCGGCAGGCAGAAAGATGGCGGGCAGATCCATCGAGATCGCGCCCATCAACAAAGCGGGCGTGGTCTTGTCGCAGCCGCCCATCAACACGACGCCGTCGGCGGGATACGAGCGCAGCATCTCCTCGGCTTCCATCGCGAGGAAATTGCGGTACAGCATCGTGGTGGGCTTCTGGAACGGCTCGGACAGCGTCTGCACAGGCAGCTCGATCGGAAAGCCGCCGGCCTGCCAGATGCCGCGTTTCACTTCCTCGACGCGCTGCTTGAAATGCGTGTGGCACGGATTGATCTCGCTCCACGTGTTCAGAATCGCGATGACTGGCTTGCCCGCGTATTCGTCGCGGTTGTAGCCCATCTGCGCGGTGCGCGAGCGGTGGCCGAACGAACGCAGATCGTTCGCGCCGTACCAGCGATGACTACGCAATTCCTCGGGGGTCTTTCTCTTCGTCAACGTCTACTCCACGATTGGCGCCGACCACGCGTCAGCGCCTCTGTTCTTTCACGCGGGACACGATCTGCGTCGGGCTCACGAATTGTAGTGCGATCAACACCCAGACCAACGTGATCGCCATATAGATCATCGCCATCGCATCGATCGATTGCGGCGCGCGCACGCCGGTCGAAAACACAGCGTAGTACAACGCGACCACCAGCGTTTGCGTGGCCGGACCGGCCGTAAAAAACGTCAGCTCGAACATGCCGATCGTGCGCACCAGCACGAGCAGCCCCGCCGCCAGCATGCCCGGCACGAGCAGCGGCAGCAGCACGTAACGGAAATAGCGGAACGTGTTCGCGCCGAAAATGCGCGCGGCCGCTTCGAGATTCGGATCGATCTGCTCGATGAACGGCGTCATCACGAGAATCACGAACGGCAGCGCCGGTACGAGATTCGCAAGAATTACGCCCCATAGCGTGCCGGCGAGTCCGACCTTGTACATCGCGGTCGCCATCGGAATGCCGTAGGTGAAGGGCGGCACCATCAACGGCAGCAGAAAGATCAGCATCGCAAGGCGCTTGCCGCGGAATTGCACGCGCGCGAGCGCATACGCAGCCGGCACGCCGAGCAGCACCGACAGCAGCACGACCGCGCCGACCACCTGCACGGTCACCCACAGCACGCTCGCGAGCTGGAAGTCGCTCCACGCCTGCGCATACCAGTGCAACGTGAAGCCTTGCGGCAACGCGGTGCCGAACCAGCGCGTCGCGATCGAATTCACCGCGACGGTCGCAATCAGCAGCACGACGTTGATCAGGAAGAACGCCATCACGGCCCATACCAGCACCTGCCAGATGCGGCCCGGCAGATTCGCGCGCTGACGCGCACGTTGCGCTGGCTCGCGGGCGCCGTCGCCCGGCTGAGGCGCCGCGCAAGCGGAGGTGGACGCGGACCAGTCGGGCTGCGTCGCGCGGCGATCGGTCGTCATCAGCCTTTGCCTCCCGTTACGGGACCACGATAGAACCAGCGGCGCGCGCCGAGCAGCGCGGCGACCACCAGCAGTTGCACGAACCCCATCACCATCGCGATCGCCGATGCGAGCGAATAGTCGTAGCTTTCGAACGCGGCTTCGGCCGCGGCAATCGACATCACGCGCGTCGGACCCGCGGGCGCGCCGAGCAGCACCGCCGACGGAAACACCGAGAACGCCTGCACGAACGACAGACACGCGGCCATCGTGAGCCCCGGCACGAGCAGCGGCAGATAGATGCGGCGAAACTGCTGCCACGGACTCGCGCCGAGCGTCGCGGCCGCGCTTGCGAGCGTCGGGTCGATGCCGGTCACGTACGACAGCGTCAGCAGAAACGCGAACGGAAAGCCCGACACGATCAGCGACAGCAGCACGCCCGTGAAGTTGTGCGTGAGCCGCACCTCTTGGGTGTACAGATGCAGCGCCTGCAACGCCTGAGGCAGCCAGCCGTGCGGACCGAAGTACGTGAGCATGCCGTCGGCGATCAGCACGGTGCCGAGCGTCACCGGGATCACCAACAGCGTCGTGACGATCTTCTGATACCGCGAGTAGCGGCGCAGCGCGAACGCGACTGGCACCGACACGCCGACGTTGATCAGCGTGGCCGGCACCGACAGCTTCAGCGTAACGAAAATCGTCGGCCACATCGACGTGTCGGTGAAGAACGTCAGATAGTTGGCCCACACGCCGCCGCCGTTCATCGGCCGGAACGACAGCGCGAGACCATACGCGAACGGATAGATGAACAGCGCGACGATAAAGAGCAGCGCGGGCGCGACGAGCCAGGCCTTGGCATCGCGCGGCGCGCGGGACGTAAGCGGGGGGACAAGCGTCGGCGTGTTCATGCGGCCTCGGCGTCGTAGACGAGCACGCACGACGGCCGCACGCGCAGCGTGATGCGCTCGCCCTCCGCGCATTCACCGGTCACGCGCGCCCACACGTCGCCGAACGCGGTCTTCACGCGCAGCAGCGAATCGTGGCCGCCATACTCGACCGCGTCGATCAGCGCCTCGAACGCGTTGTCGGCGCCGGGCTCGGCGCGCTCCATGTCTTCGGGGCGCAGCGCGACACTCACGCGTTTGCCGTCGAAGCCGGCCATCGGCGTGCCGATGAGCCGCACGCCGTTGGCACTGACCACGACGCCATCGCCTTGCATGCCCTCCAGCGTGAACTCGGCGACATTGCGATAACCCATGAAGCGCGCGACATGCAGATTGCGCGGCCGCGTATAGACCTCCTTCGGCGTCGCGACCTGCTGCACGAGGCCCTCCCTCATCACGACGATGCGATCAGCCATCGACAGCGCTTCGTCCTGATCATGCGTCACGTACAGCGTCGCGCGTTCGAGCTGCGTATGGATGCGGCGAATTTCCGCGCGCATTTCGATGCGCAGCTTCGTATCGAGATTCGACAGCGGCTCGTCCATCAGGATCAGCGGCGGCTCGATCACGATCGCACGCGCGATCGCGACACGCTGCTGCTGGCCACCGGACAATTGGCCGGGCAGCTTGTGCTCATGACCGGTCAGTTGCACCAGTTTCAAGGCCTCGCGTGCACGGCGCGCGATCTCGCTTCTGCCGACGCCGCGCATTTTCAGCCCGAAGCCGACGTTCTCCAGCACACTCATATGCGGGAACAGCGCGTAGTTCTGGAACACCATGCCGAAGCCGCGCTTTTCCGGCGGCAGCACGTCGATGCGCCGCTCGTCGAGCCAGATGCCGCCGCCGGTGAGCGGCTGCAACCCGGCGATGCAGTTCAGCGCCGTCGATTTGCCACATCCCGACGGCCCCAGCAGCGCGATGAACTCGCCGCGCCGGATCGTCAGATCGAGACCCTGCAGCGCGGCGATCGCGTGGCCTTGCGGGTTCGTGAAACTGCGGCTCACTGAATCGAGCCGCAACTGCTCAAAGTGATGCTTCATGGCGGTTCCCTGCTCCGCGTGAGGCGACGGATGTCGCGAGTGCCGCGCTTGCGGTGGGCGCGGCGCATCAGGCACTCAAGCCGAGACGCGCGTGATCGCTGAAAACACGCAGCGCGGCGGAACCTCACGCCGCGCTGCGTTTTGCCCCGTTTCCCGTCGCATTGGTGAAGGCCTATTGGGTCTTCTGCGCGCCGATCTCGCTATCCCACTTCTTGAAGGCGGCGACCATCGCCGCTGCGTTCAGCGGCAACGCATGCGGATGATCGGCCAACATCTTCGCGTATTCGGGGCGGCCATACTTTTTCAGCACCTCCTGGCTGTGCGCGGGCGCCTGCTCGACGGTGACGCCCTTGATCGCCGGACCCGGATAGAAGTAGCCGTCGTCATAGGTCAGCGCCTGCTGCGCGGGCTCCAGCATAAAGTTCATCATCTTGTACAGCACGTCGAGCTTTTCCTTCGGCACGCCCTTCGGAATCACCATGTAGTGCGCATCGTTGACCCACGTCATGTTGTCGAACGGCTGTACGCGGAAGTCGGCCGGCACGATGCCGAGCGCGCGCGGATTGATGTCCCAGCCGGTCACGGTCACGGTCATGTCGCGCGTGCCTTCGCCCAGTTCCTTCATCACCGCCGAGGTACCGCCCGGATAGTACGGTATGCAGTCGTTCAACTGCTTCAGGAACGCCCACGTCTTGTCCCAGCCGTGCACCGGGTCCTGCGGGTCCTTGTCGCCGAGCACGTAGGGCAAGCCCATCAGGAACGTGCGGCCAGGACCGGAATTGGCCGGCCGCGCGTAGATCAGCTTGTCGGGGTGGGCCTTGCACCATTGCAGCAGTTGCTCGGGTGTCTTCGGCGGATCGCTGACCTTGGCCGGGTTGTATTCGAGCAGCGGACCAGCCGGCATATACGCGACCTCGAGCCCGTAGCCTTGCGCGAGATCCTGCATCTTGCGCGGGCCCGGCGCGTACTTGTCGAGCACGCCGGGGAACTGCGCCGCGTTGTCGGGCAGCAGCTTGATCCACAGGTTCTGCTCGATGCCGGCCGCGAGCGCGTCGGTGCCGGTCAAAACGAGGTCGATATCGGAGCGGCCCGCGGCCTGCATCGCCTTGATCTTGCCGGGCAATTGCGGCGCGGGCGCGTTCGTGAACGTGATGTTCGCGACGAGATTCGGATTCTTCGCCTTGAACGCCTCGAAGCCCTTCTGCGTGAGTTGAAGATCGCCGGCCACGTCGACGATATTGATCGTGACCGGATCGGCCGCGTGCGCGGCAAGGGTGAACGCCGCGCTCGCGGCGATACAGACGGATACCAGCTTGAACGACAACCTGTGCGAAACAGTCATTGCGTCTCCTCGCTTCTTGGTATGGAAGCCCGCTGGTCGATGCGTTGCGGGCGGTGTCTTTCTACCAAGGGAACATAGCGAAGCGCAACAGCCGATGTCAAGCAAATAGTCGAGAGTGTGAGTCGGACGAGAAAATGGCTCGTTTTACCTGAAATCCTTGTCGTTCAATGCCCGGCACCGCGGGTTAAGGGCAAACCCGAGCCCTCGCCGCGATAGCAATACATGTTGTCTGGTTAGCGGACAACCGCTCAACCTCCGCGTACGCCCTGCGTATTGACGAACAGCGAATACAACCCGTGGCTCGCCGCCATGAACAGACGGTTGCGATGCCGTCCGCCGAAGCAAACGTTCGCGCAACGCTCTGGCAACGCGATGTGGCCGAGCGGCTCGCCTTGCGGGCTGAACACGCGCACGCCGTCGAGCTCGTCGGTGCCCATGCCCCACCCGCACCACAAGTTGCCATGCGTGTCGACACGAAAACCGTCCGGGGTGCCCGGACCCGCGTCGATCAGCACGCGGTTGTTCGACAGCGTCGTGCCTTTGCCATTGGCCTCGACATCGAATACGCGGATCTTGCGCGGCTCGCCGCGCGATTGGACCACGTACAGCAGCGATTCGTCCGGCGAGAACGCGAGACCGTTCGGGGCGAGCACGTCGTCGACGACCATCGACACCTCGCCCGACTGGCCGTCGATCCGATACACGCACGCCTTCAGCTCGGACTGCTGCTGCTCGCCCTCGTAGAAACCTTCGATGCCGAAGGTCGGGTCGGTAAACCAGATCGAGCCGTCCGATTTGACGACCACGTCGTTCGGCGAATTGAAGCGCTTGCCCTGATAGCGATCGGCGAGCACGGTGACCGAGCCGTCGTACTCGGTGCGCGTCACACGCCGCGTCAGGTGCTCGCAACTGACGAGACGCCCTTCGCGATCGCGCGTATGGCCGTTCGCATTGTTCGACGATTGACGGAACGTGCTGACCGCGCCCGTCGTTTCGTCCCAGCGCAGGATGCGGTCGTTCGGAATGTCGCTCCACAGCAGATAGCGGCCATCGCCGAACCACACCGGCCCCTCCGACCAGCGCGTGCCCTGATACAAGCATTCGACCGACGCCGACGCGATGATCAACGACTTGAAGCGCGGATCGAACACACGGATGGAGGGATCGGGATAGCGTCGGCTGTGGTCGGTCATGGGGTTGTCTGCGTGTCGGGGCGGTTCGATTGGGTGCGCGCGAACTCGCGCTCGAGAGCGAGCAGCGTGCGCGCGGTCTGCGCGATCTTCGCATGATGCTCGCGCGGTGTCGAACTGAGCAGCGGCTGCAGCGGCCCCATGTCGGCGAGGCCCGTGAACGTGATTGCGTCGTGCAGCACGCGGATCAGTGAGATGTCGTTGCGCAGCGTTTCGAGCGGCATGAACGCATCGTAGAGACGTTGGGCGGTGTCGTGATCGGCGCTACCGGCGCTATCGGCGCTCCGGCCGCTTTGCACCGCGCGCAGCAGCGCCATCACCATGCTCGGCGCGATACAGCCGCTTCCGGTCGTCCACGCTGCGAGCCCGAACTCGCGCAGATGCACGAGCGCCGGCCGCTCGCCCATGCCCGATACGATCTTCGCGGCCGGCACGCGTTGCAGCAGCCGGCGCAGATACGGATCGTCAGCGGGGTTGTCGCGCGGGATCGCATATTTGACCGCGCTCAGCGTCCCACGCTCGACGAGCCGCGCGAGCGTATCGACAGCGACGTAGTTTTCGCTCTTGATATACAGCGTGAGCGGCATGCCGGCCGTGTCGGCGATCCGCGTGAGGCCCGTCTCGACGCCCTCGGACGTCGTGAAGCCGCCGAGCGGCAGCACCATCGCCGTGCGGTAACGCGTCTGCGCGAGGATGCGCGCCTCATCGAGCATCTTGCCGTAGTCGGGACCCAGCGCCGGAATCACCCGTGTCCCGGGACCCGCGGCCTCGGCGAGCAGGTCCAGCAGCTCGCGGTATTCGCTGACCGCGACGTGATAAAGGTTCGCATTGCCGCCATACAGTAGCGTGCGTACACCGCCCGCTTCGATATGGCGGATCAGCGCGAGATTCTGGGCAGGGTCGAGCGTGTAGTCGGCCCGGCGCGCGAGCGGCGGCACGGCCATGACCGACGCGGCGAACTCGCCGTCGCTAAGCGGTGATTCGTTCATGATGGTTGACGCGGAAACGCGCTAGGCGGAGGTTTCACGGTAGCATCGGCATCACAATGTTGTCAAACAACCTGCGCGTGACGATCGCCCAGCATGCCGTCGGCGGCGAATTGCGCGGGAGCCGATCACGAAATTTCCTTTTGTATAACAATGAAGCGGGCCTGTAGGCAGCGGAATCGGCGCAGGCTTTTTTTGGCAACAAGGACACGGCGAGCAATAACCCGCTTTCCGAGATAATCGAGTAAATACGATTTAGTTTAAAGCGCGACGAAATAATGCCGTCAACGAAACATATTAAAATCTGTCGCCGGATGCCGATTAGCCGCGCCGCGCACCCGAGAAGCCCGGCCGGGTTAAAAATTTATTTCAATCAGCATAATAATAGGCGACGCCGGCGTTGCTATCACGTGGCGGCTATCGTTTACCCCGCGGAGCACCGGCGCATTGCGTTCGAGTTTTTAGTGATAGATTATGCGGACCAAAAGAGCGGACCGAAGTTTGTCTGCCAATAACCGCGAACGGGATATTTGCGAGCCTGAGAGAGCCAAAAAATTGCCGCTACACTTTATCGAGCAGATGGCACCGCTACTGGACGCCGCCGACGAGGCGGAATGGTTCGGCGTGATTACGGGCTTTGCCGAAACGTGGGGTTTCGACAAGATTCTGGTCGCGATGCTGCCGCGGCCAACCATGCGTCTCGAGGACGCTTACCTGCGCAGCACTTACGCACCGGCATGGCGCCAGACGTACGACGAGCAAGGCATGGTGCATATCGATCCGACGGTCGCACACTGCCTGTCACGCTCATCGCCGCTGGTCTGGACGCCCGAGATTTTCGCCAGCCCGGCGCAGCAATCCCTGTATGAGGAAGCTCGCTCGTACGGCCTGAGCGCGGGCGTGACGCTGCCAATTCATGGGCCGAATCAGGAAGCCGGCATGATGTGCTTCGTCAATGACGACAAGCCGTCAGACGGGTTCAGGCGCCATGTGAACGCCGCGTTGCCGAACCTCGTGCTGTTGCGCGACCTGGTGATCGACACCAGCAAACAGCATCTGAATTCACATGCGCAGACCTTGATGCCGAAGCTCACGCCGCGCGAGCGAGAATGTCTGAAATGGACCGCACGCGGCAAATCCACGTGGGAGATATCTCACATCCTGAGTTGCTCGGAAGCGGTGGTGAACTTCCATATGAAAAACATCAGGGCGAAATTCGGCGTGAATTCGCGGCGTGCGGCAGCCGTGATCGCGGCGCAGCTTGGGCTTATTGACCCGGGTTGAGCAGCGCGGCCGCGTCGCGGCTGTACATCACACGCTCGGCGCGACCCAGATCGGCGTCCGACACGGTCCTCATGAAGTACAAACCCAGCAGGATCGACACCGGCGCCGGGATCTCCGCGCCCGACTCGAAGCGGCTGCCGCGCGATTGCGTGACGCCAAAGCGAGCCCAGAAACGGCGCTGGCTCTCTTTTTTCTTCTTCCGATAGGCAATGATCAGAACGCGATCCACTGCCGAAGAGACCTCCGAAGGACGCGCCTGGAGGTCATAGCGTTATACACATCTCGCTGCGGCAGCCGCCCGCGCCAGCAAGCCGTTTACATTCAATGACTTGAAAGCCGTGCTTGTAAACTTTGGCCGGATCGCGTCTACTCTCGTAATTTGG
>NZ_CADFGP010000059.1 GCF_902833905.1 Paraburkholderia tuberum STM678
CTACGCATGTATTTCATTCGCCATTCGAGGTGTTCGAACGTATGCTCGCAACCGCTTCGATAACTTCAGCTTCCGTTCATTAACCCGCTGTTGCGCTTCACCTTTGAAACCGCCCTGGAATATGGGATCCATCTGACGACCGATGAGCCTGTACGCGCGCAACTTCGTTGACGCCTGCGGCACTGATCCGGAAAACGGGTATGGTTTTCGCGCAATCGATATCCGGCACCCGGCAGCACCTCGATCCACCCAAGTTAAGCGCGTCTGCCGCGCCGGAACTCAATCAAGTTAAAAAAACACTTGACGTGAAGCCAGCTTCGCGCGGCCGCAGCCTTGCTGGCGTCTTTTTAGACGCCAGCAAGGCTGCGGCCAATGAGGATCTTTTTGATCTTCGTTGGCCCCATGTCTCTTTCCACTCTGCTTGCCGATCTCGCCGCCCATATTCAGACTGAGCAGTTTCGTCACAGCTTGCTTGCGATCCTGAACATCCCACGGCGTTCCAACGTCGTCGCAAATCCACGCTATCCGGCCAGCCAGTTTGGCGATCTCTACCATCAACTGGTTGCGAACCAGGCACGCAGCGGCACGGAGTCAGACTGCGCGACTACATAGATCATGCCCCGCTCCCTCGCTGAGGTTCGTCACGCAGGCTAGCTACACACAGCGCAGCAATTTCGTTTTCAGCGGTGCCCCGCTACTCGACATCCTCCGCCGCAATCTTCGCCCACACCGCGCGAGGTAACCGCGGCGCGATACCCGCCGGGCTCGCGTCGAACTGCCACCGAGCCGCCGACATCGCACCCTGTGCAATCGCAATCTCCTCGTGCGTCAATGGCAACCGGCCGGCCACATGCGCGGGGCCCCGGGCAGCACTTGGGCGATCATCTGCCGGTTCGGGTGTTCGAGCAGCGGGACGAGGTGGTCGGCCTCGCCCACACCGGCCAGGCAAACCTAGCCGCTGATGACCTCGACGTTACGGCCGTCCTGCGTCATCTTGACCAGAACTGCATCTGCCGCGCCCGATGCATCTGCTGTGTCTGCCATGGCCGCGCTCTCCTCGTCAGCGAATGATGTCGTAGCTGTAGTCGGTCTTCGCCACGTCGATCGTGTTGGCGTCGAGCGCTTCGAAGAACTCGTCCAGCAGCGTGACCAGCACCCGCAACGCACCTTCATAGCCCCAGGTCGGGAAGCGATGGTAATGGTGGCGATCGAAGATCGGGAACACCATGCGTATCAGCGGCGTTTTGGTATCGCGCTCCAGATATTTGCCGTAGGTGTTGCCGATCAGGAAATCCACTGGCTCGGTAAACAGCAGTGAGCGCATGTGCCACAGATCGCGTTTCGGATACACCTTGCAGCCGGCACCGTAGGGCGACGCGTCGAACAGCGCCTGCACCTTCGCAGCCCAGGTTTCGTTGCCGTTGGTCGCCAGCACGTGAGCCGGCTCGGCGCCGAGTTCCAGCAGGAACTGCGTGTAGCCCAGCATCTGGTCCGGGTCGCCGTAGAGCGCAAAGCGCTTGCCGTGCAGGTGAGCCTGGCTGTCGGCCATCGCATCGACGAGCTGGCCTCGCTCCTTCTCCAGTTGCGCCGGAATCGGCTTGCCGGTCACGCGCGAGATTTCCATCAGGAACTGATCGGTGCCCGCGACGCCAACCGGCGAGTTCAGCACCACCACTTCCTGTCCATGCTCGCCAATGAACTTGCTGGTCTTCTCGCAGCAGTATTCCTGGAACACGAAGGTCGCCTTCGCGTTCAACGCGCGCTCGACTTCCTCCTTGGTCGTGCCGCCTTCGTACATCCGGAACTCGCCGTCGGTCGGCGTATTCCACGTTTCGGATGGGTCGCAGATGATGTTCACCGTCACGCCGAACAGATCGAAGATGCGGCGAATTTCCTTCATGTTGCCGACCACGTAGCCGTCGAAGCCGCCGATGAAGTTGACGCTGTCGTCGGGCACGCGCTCAAGCGGCGTCGCTGTGCCGGCCTTGCCGTCCCAGAAGTGCCTGAGGATGCCGAGGAGCGCGTTGTCGTAGCCGGTCACGTGGCTGCCGACGAAGGCCGGCGTGTGCGCGAACGGCACGTCGTAGTCTTCCGGCACGCTGCCCTTCTGCTTGCTGTTCTTGATGAGCGCGTCCAGGTCGTCGCCGATCACTTCCGCCATGCAGGTCGTGGAGACCGCGATCATGTCGGGCTTGTACAGGTTGTACGCATTTGCGAGGCCGTCGATCATGTTGTTCATGCCGCCGAACACCGCCGCGTCCTCGGTCATCGACGAGCTGACGCACGAGGTCGGCTCCTTGAAGTGACGCGAGAAGTGCGAGCGATAAAACGCTACACAGCCCTGCGAGCCATGCACAAAACTGAGCGTCTTGTGAAAGCCGTTGGCCACGTACACTGCGCCGAGCGGCTGGCAGGCCTTGGCCGGGTTGATGGTGAGCGAGTCGCGTGCAAAGTTCTTTTGCCGGTAATCTTCGCTCTTGGTCCACTCGACGATCTGCTTGACCTGCTCGTCTGAATGGTTGAACTCGAAGTTTTCCTTTTTCGCGCGGAAAATTTTCTGGTACTCGGGCTCACGGAACAGGAGTTCCTGGTCGAGAATCTGGTCTGCGGATTGGGGCACGGGATGCTCCTGATATTCAGTTCAATGGCCTGCCGGCCGGTGATCAGTCCGGTGATCGGTGCGGTGGCCGGCGCTTAGAGGTTTTTCTTCCAGGGCGCCTTGGCGAGCCCCCACACCGGGCTGGAAATGGCCATGTCCATGTCGCGCGCGAAAATGGCGTAGCCGTCGTAGCCGTGATATGGACCGGAATAGTCCCAGCTGTGCATCTGGCGAAACGGCACGCCCATCTTCTGGAACACGTACTTTTCCTTGATGCCGGAGCCGACCAGATCGGGCTGGACCTGTTCGACGAACCTCTCAAACTCGTAGCCGGTCACGTCGTCGTAAATCAGCGTGCCGTCCTTCACGTAGTGCGTGGTGCGCTGATAGTCGTCGTTGTGGCCGAATTCGTAGCCGGTGCCGACCACGTTCATGCCGAGGTCTTCGTAGGCGCCGATTACGTGGCGCGGACGCAGGCCGCCAACGAACAGCATCACGGTCTTATCCTGCAGGCGCGCTCTGAACTTCGCGTTCACCGCATCGACCAGGGGACGATACTTGGCGATCACCCTCTCCGCGTTGGCTTTGATGGTGTCGTCGAAGTGGCTGGCGATCTCGCGCAGGCTCTTCTCGATCATCGACGGGCCGAAGAAGTTGTATTCCGCCCACGGAATGCAGTACTTCTCCTCCATGTGCCGGCTGATATAGTTCATCGAGCGGTAGCAATGCAGCAAATTGAGCTTGGCCTTGGGCGTATTCTCGAGCTCGGCGATCGAGCCGTCGCCCGACCATTGCGCGATCACGCGCAGGCCGATCTCTTCGAGCAGAATCCGGCTCGACCAGGCATCGCCGGCGATGTTGTAATCGCCGATGATCGCAACATCATAAGGCGTCGAAACAAATTCGGGCCGCTTGTCCGGATCGGCCTTGTCGAATATCCAGTCTCGAATCGCATCGTTAGCCAGATGGTGGCCCAGCGACTGGCTGACGCCGCGAAAACCTTCGCAGCGCACCGGCAAAATGGTGTGCCCTTCATACTGCGCACTCTTCGTCTTCGAGACGGCCTCGATGTCGTCGCCGATCAGGCCGATCGGGCATTCACTCTGGATCGAGATGCCCTTGTTCAGCGGAAACAGTTCCTGAATCTCGTCGATGATCTTGTCGAGCTTCTTGTCGCCGCCGAAGACGATGTCCTTTTCCTGGAAGTCCGACGTGAACTGCATCGTCACGAAGGTGTCGATACCGGTAGTGCCGATGTAGTAGTTGCGACGCGCGGCCCACGAGTACTGGCCGCAACCGACCGGACCATGACTGATGTGGATCATGTCCTTGATGGGCCCCCAGACCACGCCCTTCGAGCCGGCGTACGCGCAACCGCGAATCGTCATCACGCCCGGCAATGACTTGATGTTTGATTTCACGCCACAGTCGGGCTTGCCGTCCTCGAAGGTGCCCAAATGCTTGGCGCGCCGTTTGGCCATCTTCTCCGGATAGGCCTTCAGCACTTCATCGATCAGGGCCTTGTTCGCGGCCTTGCGCTCTTCAACAGTGACGCTCATGGGGGAATGCTCCATAGGGTGAGTATCAAGCCTGGCAGCGGGTAGCCGGCATGGCCCGGTTCTTCGCGTGAAGAAGAACACCGGGCCGCGCGCAGCGCCGCTCGCTTAGGCGGTCAGTTCCGCTGCAGGCTTGCCGACTTGCGATTCGTCGATGGACGTCATGATTCCGTGCTCCATTAACAGGTCTTCCAGTTGATCCATCGTGATCGGCGTCGGGATCGTGCCGTTGCCCGCGTTGTTGTGCACCTTGGTGGCGAGCTGGCGATACTCTTCCGCCTGTTTGGATTCGGGCGCGAACTCGATCACCGTCATGCGGCGCAACTCGGCGTGCTGCACGATGTTATCGCGCGGCACGAAGTGGATCAGCTTCGAACCGAGCATCTTCGCCAGCGCTTCGGCGAGTTCGAGTTCCTTGTCGGTCTGACGCTCGTTGCACACGAGCCCGCCGATCCGCACACCGCCGCTGTTCGCGTACTTCAGAATGCCCTTTGAAATGTTGTTGGCCGCATACATGGCCATCATTTCGCCGGACATCACAATGTAGATTTCCTGCGCCTTGTTCTCACGAATCGGCATTGCGAAACCGCCGCACACCACGTCGCCGAGCACGTCGTACGACACGTAGTCCACGCCGTCATAGGCGCCGTTTTCTTCGAGGAAGTTGATCGACGTGATGACGCCACGGCCCGCGCAGCCGACGCCCGGTTCCGGACCGCCGGACTCCACGCAACGGATGTTGCGGTAACCGATCTTCATCACGTCCTCGAGTTCGAGGTCCTCCACCGAGCCGGCTTCGGCCGCTAGCGACAGGATGGTGTCCTGCGCCTTTGCATGCAGGATCAGGCGGGTAGAGTCCGCCTTGGGATCGCAGCCGACGATCAGGATTTTCTGCCCGAGTTCAGTCAGGGCTGCCAGGGTGTTCTGCGAGGTGGTCGACTTGCCGATACCGCCTTTACCGTAGAACGCGATTTGCCGAAGTTTAGACATTGCATTTCTCCATTCAGGAAGAAGGGTTGAAACCAGGGTTGCGTAACCGCGACCATGTCAGCCTGTCGTGCCTGTATGGGTCTTCTTATATCGAGTCACGCATCGGCCGGACCTGTGTCCGCGCTGGACTCCAAACGCAGCTTCTGTGCCACGTCACCAGCGGTACTGCGTCGCGTCCGCCCCGCCGCGCTGCGGCGGTTGGTTCGGGACTTTTGCGGACTCCTCTTCTGTCTTGTCGATTTCGCGACAAACCACGCGAACTTCGTCGCCAATGAAACCATTCGGGCGCGTTTGTCGTGCGATTTCTGTCGTATTGGCCTGCGTGCAGCCGGACAATCGCCGGGTTGCGGCCTGGTTCGGTTATTGCATTGATCGCGCCATGGACACACCAGCCACCCAAGCTTCGCGACCCGTGCCGCGCGAGACGCACTTCGACCGTCTAGGCGGCGAGACCGCCGTCATCCGCCTGGTCGATGCGTTCTATCGGCACATGGATACGCGGGCCGACGCGCAGCGCATTCGCGCGATGCATCACCCGGACCTGTCTTCGACGAAGGCCGTGCTGGTGCTGTATCTGTGCGAATGGCTCGGCGCCGACAAGCGGTACTCGGCACAGCGCGGCCAACCACGGCTGCGCACGCGTCATGCCGCATTCGCGATCGGCACCGCCGAACGGGATGCGTGGCTAGCTTGCATGCGCGCCGCGTTCGACGAGACGGGTGTCGAGCCGGTGCTACGCGATGAACTGATGCAGGCCTTTTTCAAAATCGCCGACCGGATGCGCAATACGCAGACGTGAATCCCTCTTCAACGCTGTTTAACCCAAGGATCTGTGATGACCGAAACGCTCGCGCACAAGGAGATCGACGACACCGCGTTCGCCCGTCTCGAACATGAAGGCCGTCTGCTCAACCCGGTTCTCAAGGGACTGACGAACAGGCTCGGCCGGGTCGGCTTCCGCGGCGAACTTGCGCTGCGGTTTGCCCCAAAGCTCGCCGACGAAGCGCGGCCGCCGGAGCTGACCTGCGATCAGGTGATGGCATGCGCGACGATCGGCCATAAGCACTTGCCGTTCTTCGCCGGGTATCTGTTGAGCTTCGAGCATCTGAAGGACGTGGCCGAGGTGCTCAGCGACACGCTCTCGGCGGACGGCAAGTACTTTCTGTTTTGCGACAACATCGACCTGAGCAAGCGATATCAGGTGCCGTACAAGGGCGCGATGTTCTATGTGCTGCCGATTCTCGAGTCCACCGTCTACAACGAGATGCTCGAACTGCTGTACCTCGAAAAGAACGAATTGAAGAAAAAGGACTCAGGCGGCAAGCTGGATGCGGTAGCGGACGCGGCCATCAAGTTCGACGTGACCTTCGACACGATCACTTACAGCGAAGGACTTGAATTGATGGGGCCGGTGCGCAACCCCAACGAGAACCGGCCCGTCTGAGGCTCGGGTCCCTGCGGCCGCCGCCCGCGCGGCTGCGCCAACCGATGTTCCCTTGCACCCGAACGCGACCATGATCATGCACACCGATACTGCTTTCGTCGTCCGCGAACGCCTGGCCTCGCGCGTTGTCCGGAACCCCGATGCACAACTCGAAACGATCGTGCCCACCGCACTTTCCACTTGGCTGGCGTACCACGGCTTCCCTGCTCCGCATTCGCGCTGCGTGAACGGCGAAACGCCGTTGATGCGCGCCGCGCAGCATGGCGAGGACGCGGTCGTCGAAGCGTTGCTCGCACTCGGCGCACGCGCCGACGCGCTCGATGACGACGGCAACCATGCGCTCTGGTTCGCGTGCCTGCACGGCGGCCCCGCGACCATCCTGCGGCTGATCGACGCCGGCGCGCCGATCGACCATGTGAACGACGACGACATCACATGCCTGATGCAGGCAGCCGCGAGCGCTCGCCTCGACGTCCTGCAGATGCTGCTTGCGCATGGGGCGAACGCAGAACTGTGCGCACCGGATGGCCGCAGCGCGCTCGACATGGCAGCCGACCTCGGGCTGCAACTGCTGCTTGCTTTCGGATGACAGGCTTTGTTAGCGAGTCTTAAGAGGAACGTGCGTCGCGCGACCAGCGAAGTCGGTCCACTGATCAGTCGAAAAATCGTATAGTTTGCAGCCTCGTGCGGTGTCGAAGTACCAACGCCACGAAAACCGCTGCACGACGATCCGTTCCGGAAGCATCGCTTCGAGGGTTCGCTGAGCACCGACGAGCCCGTATAGAGGGAGACTCATGTCGACGTGATGCGCGGTGTGCTCCATGATGTGATGAAACAGCGCGCCAAAACGCCAGCGAAAGGTCAAGTGCACCGTCGTGGATACGAACGGATCCGACCGCCCCCATTTCGCGCGATCGTCGTACCAGCGGATTTGCGGATGCGTGTGGTGCGCGTACACGACGAAACCCACCATCGCGCACCAGAACAGGAACGGCACCCCGAACCCGCATGCGATTGACGGGACCACTCCCCGCTGCGTGGCGCGAGCGATCCACGCGAGCGCGCCGATCCACAGCAGTGCGAACACCGATACCAGCGTGCAGTCACGGAAGAACACGGGGCGCCGCGTCGGCATTGCGGCCCGCGACGGGAAAAACATCTTCGTCCACCAAATTTCGATCATGTAGTAGAGACCGGGCGCCCAGCCGCTGCGATAGATACGTTCCAGTGCGCGCCGTGGCCCACTCAAGGCGCGATATTCCTGGATCGTCAGCGGTGCCCACACAAAATCGACGCCTTTCAGGTTCGTGTAGCCGTGATGCACCACGTTGTGACCCACTTGCCACAGGCTGTACGGCGTGAGCGACGGCAGGAAGGCGATCCGGCCCAGCCAGCGGTTGAGCGTGCGGTGCCGGGTCAGGCTCTCATGACATGCGTCGTGACCGATGACGAAGAGCCGTCCGATGACAAAGCCCGCCATGCATCCGAATACGGTCTTCAGCACGAACCCGTGCGCGAACACGCTCGCGGCGAGCGCACACAATAGCAAAACGTAGTCGAACACGAGCAGCAGAAGCGCGTAGGCGGTGCGGCGTTCGGCGAACGGTGTCAGCCACGAGCGGATGACCTTGCGATGGGGCAATGGCTCATTGGCGGGAACGGGGTGATTCGGACTGTTCATGAAGAAGACCGGTAGAGCGGTGCAGGACAACACTACGCACGCGGCCGACGGCTGCATGCCGTGTCCGCGATGATGTGACCAGACCGTTTCGCGCTGGTGGCGAGTCAGCGCGACATCATGTTCATGCTGACATTGTGCATTACCCAGATCGTGCCGAAGATCAGGAACAGCGCGGCGAGCGCGGTGTAGCATAACGCCAGCACGTTCCAGCGCTGGCCGCGCGACAGGTCGAGATGCAGGAACGTCACCAGATGCACGACGATCTGCACGAACGCCAGCAACGCGAGCGCCATAATCGCGGAGCCGGACGGCAGCAACCGTTGCGTGACGATCGAGAATGAGCCAGCCGTCAGCGCCACGGCAAGCACGAAACCGGTGATATAACCGGCGACGTCACCACGCGAGGCGGTCGTGGACGTCGAGTGTGAATGGACCATTTAGAGCATGCTCCCGAGATAGACAAACGAAAACACGCAGATCCACACGATGTCGAGGAAGTGCCAGAAGAGGCTCAGGCATGTCAGACTCGTGAGGTCGCGACCGGACAGTTCAGGCGAGCGGACGACATGCACGACGAGCACGGCCATCCAGACGAGGCCGGCTGTCACGTGCAGGCCGTGGGTGCCGACCAGCGTGAAGAACGACGACAGGAAGGCGCTGCGACTGGGCCCAGCACCATTGGCGACCAGGTGCGAGAACTCGCGCAGCTCTAACGCGAGGAACAGCGCGCCAAGCACGAACGTCACGAGGAGCCAGCCGATCACGGCACCACGCCCCTGGCGCTGCGCGCCGAGCATCGCGAAGCCGTAGGTGGTGCTGCTCAGCAGCAGCACGCCGGTTTGAAGTGCGACACCCGGGATGTCGAACAGGTCCCGTCCGGACGCGCCACCCGCGAACTGGTGCGCCATTACGGCGAACACGGCGAACAGCGACGCGAACAGCATGCAGTCGGTCATCAGGTACAGCCAGAAGCCGAATACGGTGGGCGTTGGGCCGTGGTCAGCGCTCGACCTGCCGTGATGGACGAGTAATGCAGATTGCGACATGGATCAGGTCTCCGCGGATTCGGGTAGTTCAAGGGCGGCCGGGGTGCGTGCGCTGCCGCGACGTGCTTCGATTTCGCGCACGCGCGAGGCCGGAATCACGTAGCCATGGTCGTCGCGGAAGCTACGCGCGATCAGCGCGGCGACGATCGCGACTAAGGCCAGCACGGCGAGCCACGTAATGTGCCAGACGCCGGCGAAGCCGAGCACGAGGCTGAATGCGCCGATCAGGAACCCGTCCGCGGTGTTCGACGGTAGGTGGATGTCCTCGTAATGCGCCAGTGCGGCATTTGCTGCGCCGCTTTCCTTCATGTGCGCGAACGCGTCGATCTGGTGGACGACCGGTATGCGCGCGAAGTTGTAGACAGCGGGCGGCGACGCGGTGGCCCATTCGAGCGTGCGGCCGTTCCACGGGTCGCCCGTCAGGTCGCCGTATTCCGGCTCGTTGCGATGGATCACGCTCACGACGACCTGGGCGATCTGGTGCACGACACCGAGTGCGATCAGCACCACGCCGCATGCGGCGACGAACAGCCAGGGATGCCAGGTCGGGTTGTCGTAGTGATTCAGGCGCCGGGTCATGCCCATGAAGCCGAGCACGTAGAGCGGCACGAACGACACGTAGAAGCCGACGAACCAGCACCAGAACGCCCGCTTGCCGAGCTTCTCGTCAAGCCTGAAGCCGAACGCCTTCGGGAACCAGTAATGGAAGCCTGCGAGATAGCCGAACACGACGCCGCCTATGATCGCGTTGTGAAAGTGCGCGATCAGGAACAGGCTGTTGTGCAGCACGAAGTCCACGCCCGGGATCGCCATCATCACGCCCGTCATGCCGCCGATCGTGAACGTGACCATGAAGCCGATCGTCCACAGCACGGGTGTGGTGAACTCGATGCGACCGCGGTACATCGTGAACAGCCAGTTGAAGATTTTCACGCCCGTGGGGATCGCGATGACCATCGTCATAATGCCGAAGAACGCGTTGACGTCCGCGCCGGAACCCATCGTGAAGAAGTGGTGCGCCCACACGAGGAATGCGAGCACCGTGATCGCGCACGACGCGTAGACCATCGTTCTGTAGCCAAACAGCGGTTTCTTCGCGAAGGTCGCGATCACTTCCGAGTAGATGCCGAACGCGGGCAGCACGAGGATGTACACCTCCGGGTGGCCCCACGCCCAGATCAGGTTCAGGTACACCATCGCGTTGCCGCCGAGCTCATTGGTGAAAAAGTGCATGCCTGCGTAGCGGTCGAGGCCGAGCAGTGCGAGCGTCACGGTTAGGATCGGGAACGTTGCCATGATCAGCACGTTCGAGCACAGCGCGGTCCACGTGAACACCGGCATCTTCATCAGCGTCATGCCGGGCGCGCGCAGCTTGACGATCGTCACGAAGAAGTTGATCGCGGTAATCAGCGTACCGACGCCGGAGAGCTGCAGACTCCAGATGTAGTAGTCGACCCCGACGCCGGGACTGAACTGCAGCTCCGACAGCGGTGGATACGCGAGCCAGCCGACCTGCGCGAACTCGCCGATCACGAGCGACAGATTGATCAGGATCGCGCTGATCGCCGTCATCCAGAAGCTCAGCGAATTCAGGAACGGGAAGGCGACGTCGCGCGCGCCGATCTGCAGCGGCACGACAAGATTGAAGAGGCCGACCATCAGCGCCATCGCCATGAAGAAGATCATGATGACACCGTGCGCGGTGAATATCTGGTCGTAGTGGTGCGGCGGCAGGTAACCCGGGCCGTGAAACGCGATCGCGAGCTGAAGCCGCATCATTACGGCGTCGACAAAACCGCGCACGAGCATCAGCACCGCGACGATGATGTACATGATGCCGATCTTCTTGTGATCGACGCTTGTCAGCCACTCGGTCCAGAGCCACTTCCAGCGGCCGAGCTTCGTGAGCGTGACGATGACCGCCAGCACGATGAGCGCCATGAACGCGGCCGCGCCCATGATGATCGGCTGATCGAACGGAATCGCGCCGGGCGTGAGTTTTCCAAACATGGCTTACTCCGTGGTCTGCGTGCGACAGGCGGCGTCGCGGAAGGCCGTGACGTTGCCGTTGTTGTATCGGGCAACGACGTTGCGGAACAGGTACTGATCGATCGATGAGAAGTAGCGTACCGACTGCTTCTCGCTCGGCTTCGCGACTTCGGCGTATTCGTCCATGCTCAGGCGGTCCGGCGAAGCCTTGACCTTCCGCACCCATGCGTCGAAGTCGGTGGCGCTCGTCGCGAGCGTGCGGAACTTCATGTCGGCGAATCCCTTGCCGCTGAAGTTGGCGGACATGCCTTCGAAATTTCCCGGTGCATCCGCGATCAGGTGCAGACGGGTCTGCATGCCGACCATTGCATACACCTGGGTGCCGAGTTGCGGGATGAAGAATGAGTTCATCACCGAGTCCGACGTGATCCGGAAATTCACCGGCGTATCGACTGGCACGGCGAGCTGGTTCACCGACGCAATGCCGAGGTCCGGGTAGATGAAGAGCCACTTCCAGTCGAGCGCGACCACCTCGACGTCGATCGGCTTCACGCTCGACTGCAGCGGCCGGTACGGGTCGAGCTCATGCGTGGTGCGCCACGTCAGGATACCGAGGTACAGGATGATCAGGGCGGGGATCGTCCAGACGACGATCTCGATCGCCGTCGAGTGCGCCCATTTGGGTGCATAGACCGCGTGACGGTTCGACGCACGGTAGCGCCACGCGAAGAACAGCGTCAGCAGGATCACCGGGATCACGACGATCAGCATCGCCCACGTGGCGGTGGCGATCAGCGACTTCTCGGCCGCGCCGACGCTCCCTTTTGGATCAAGCACAGTCAGATCACATCCCGATAGACAGGCGCTCAATGTCGTGACGATGGCTATCGACCGTTTCCTTAAGGCTTTTCCGTCTGTCATAGTGGTTAAGTCCGGGTTGTGGAACTTTTGACCTCAAGCTGGCTTGACGCATGCGGCATCACACTCGCAGCGTCATGGTCCGACAACCGACCAGCTTTGTGATTGATGTCGATCAAGGACGAACAAAGCGGCGGGGTGCGGTGCACTGACGCAGTGCGCCGCTGAGTGCGCGTTCCACCACATCGAGTGGCTGGATGCGATTGACAGCCTGCTGAACGTCGGTAGCAAAGTCCTGTACGCCGAAGCTTGCGTAATGACCTTGTTGCATGCGCAGAAGTAGCAGAGTGATCTGCGTGCCGTTCGGCGGCTGCAGCCAGTCCGGCAATGGCTGCGAAATCGGTGTCTGCGGGTGCGAGAAACATCTTGGGTACCAGTCAATGCGGTTGAAGGCCAATAGTCCGGCCTCAAGGCTCCCGCTATCTCGACATTCCTACGCGTGACCCGGTGTCGCATCTTGACTTCGGGATCGGGACCGGTTGACCCTGCGCAAGGGCAGCCCTGATTTGCGCGTCGACAATTCCCCGCATACGTCAACAAGGGGAAAGCGATGAAGCACATGATTAAGGCCGTCATGATCGTGGCAAGCCTGTGCGCTACCGGTTTGTTCGAAGTGCTGGCATACGCGGATGACGTCAGCGCGAACGGAAGCACGATGGCAGGCGAGGTGACGGCTGATGGGATCCACGCCGGCGACGTGCTCGTGCGTCTGCGTGCCATCTCGATCGAGCCGGACGTTCACACCAGCGGCACGTTGTCGTCGCTCGGCGTGGGTGTCAATAACGCATTCGTGCCGGAGTTGGACCTGACCTATATGATCCGCGACGCGATCGGCATCGAGCTGATTCTCGCCACCTCGCGGCATCACGTGACGTCCGGCCTCGGCGATCTCGGTGGCGTGAACGTGCTACCACCGACGCTGCTGCTGCAATATCACTTCAACCATGCTGGCATGATCCGACCGTATGTCGGCGCGGGGGTCAACTACACCTACTTCTACAACGACGGCCTGAGCGCGGGCCCCGTAGGCATCCAGGTGTCACGCAGCAGCTTCGGTCCGGCGGTGCAGGCTGGCGTCGACGTGCAGATCACGAAGACCGTCTTTCTCAACGCGGATATCAAAAAGATCTGGATGCACACGGACGCCTCGGTCGCCGATAGTTCGTTGGGCCGGCTGGACATCGACCCACTGGTACTGGGAATAGGCGTCGGGATGAAGTTCTAGCGAGCGCGCAATGACAGACCACAGCTCGCACCAGCGGGCGATCCGCTGCGCCCCATCCACCTGAAACGGAGATCTGATCACTATGCCCCTGTACGACTACCGCTGCGCGGCCTGCGGCCACGCATTCGAAACGCTGGTGCGCGCCGGCCACACGCCCGTCTGCCCGCAATGCGGCGGCACCGCGCTGGACAAGCAGGTCAGCGCGCCGGCCTCGCCCGGCAAGAGCCGCGCGATCATCTCCCGCGCGCGGCGTCAGGCGGCGCGCGAAGGGCACCTCAGCAACTATTCGCCGGCCGAGCGCCGCAAGCTGCTGCGCTGAGCCCAACGGGGAATCGCGCTGTCGATGTCGATGAACCTCGAGGGCGCCTACGGGATGGCACTCAGTCTCACCGTCTTCATGGCCGGCACGCTGGATCGGGCCACCGCCGACAGCCTGCTGGAACGCGCGAAGGGCATCTGCCCGTATCTCGACGCGTGGCTTCGCAACATTGCGTCAGCACGGCCGCCCTCGCGCTCGCGCGCTTCGATGACCACGACGGAAACGTCCTGCCGGCTTGTAGAGCAGCGCGCCCGAGGCCGGCACGTCATCCAGCGACGCGCCGTCTGCGCTATAGGCCGCGAACCAATGGCCGAAATGCTCGGCCTGCGACAGCCCCTGCAACTGCGCCCAGCCGCCCTGCGGCCGCGCCTGCGCCAGCGCGCAATGCGGTGCCGACGGCGTCGGCGTCATGGCGAAGGCCTCATTCATGACGCTCACCAGCGACTTCCGATGCTTGAAGTTTTCGATGAACTGCGCCGCCTGGGTCAGCCGGGTGCGGATCTTGTGCAGCACGCTGACCTTGGCCGTGATGATTTCGGCGAGCGCGAGCGGCGTGGCAGGGACGGCCGTATCGGGGCACAGCGCGAGTAGCGCCGGTCCCAGGTACGGAATGACGCCGCCCGCACACAGGCGTTCGGCGTGAAACGGTCAAGGAGTGCGCCTCACAGATAAATGGCAGCGCCGGCGCCCACGTTGGTCGCGGTGTCTTTCAGCGTCTTGACGATGTACTTGACCTGGTCGGTGTCGAGTAGCGTGTGCAGCGGCAGCGCCAGCGCGCGATCGCCGATGCGCTCGGTGTCGGGCAACAGGCCGCTCTTGCGGCCGATCGCATCGCCCGCGTTCATGTAGTGGAACTGCTGATGCAGCGGATGGCTGTAGGCCACCGTCTCAATGCCGCAAGATTTCATGTCGTCGATCATCTGGGCGCGCGCGCTCTGCGTAAAACGCTTGCCCAAATGCACAACATAGAGCATCCAGTGCACTTCTTCGACGTCCTCGGCCACGTAGGCCGGCTTGATCCCTTCGAAGCTTTGCATCTCTTCGTGATACCAGGTCTCGACCTGCTTTCGCTGCGCGAGGCGCGTGTCGAGTTCGGCCAGTTGCGCGAGACCGAGCGCGGCGGTCAGATCACTGATGCCCGCCTGCAGCGGCACCCGCGAGCCGACCGAGACGGACGCGCGGTCCGTGACGCGCCGCTCGCGCAGATAGCGCAGTTCATGGACGAGTTCGTCATCGTCGGTGACGAGCATGCCGCCCGCTCCTGTGCACAGCGCGGACGGGCTGGAGAAGTCGAACACTGATACGTCGCCGAAACAGCCGACGTTGCGGCCCCGGTAGCGCGAGCCCAACGCCTCAGTACTGTCTTCGATCAGCCGCAAGCGCTGCGCGTCGGCCAGTTCGCGCAGCAGCGCCCACGCGGCCGGGTGGCCGTTGGTATTGCCGGCGAGGATCGCGCGCGTGCGAGGGCCGATCTTCTGCGCGGCTTTTTCGGCGCTCAGACAACCGCTCCAGTAGTCGATGTCGGCGAACACCGGCACGGCTCCCGCCAGCGTGATCGCCTGCGCCACCTGATGCCAGGTGTGCGACGCGCAGACCACCTCGTCTCCCGGGCCGATCCCCGTCGCGCGCAACGCAATCCAGGTGGCGAGCGTGCCGCTCGCGACCGCGACCGCATGCTCCCGGCCAACCCAGCCCGCAAACGCGCGCTCGAACGAATCAAGCATCGGCCCGTCGCTCCAACGCGAGGATTGCAGCACCGCGTTGACGAGATCGATCTCGCGCGCCGCGCAGGCCGGTTCGCTCAGCGCGATCTCATCGATTTCCATGCGCCTTGTCCTCAGTCAGGATCAACCCATCGGCCTCTTCAGGCCGCTGCGTGATGGTCCTGTAATACCCGGCCGATATCGCGAAATAGATACTGCGCACACCGAACCGGAGCGCTGCTGTCTCGTCGCGCATCACCGTTGCGCTGACATGCATTGTGCGCACCTCGGGATAACGTTCGTGCCATTGCGCGGCGGCGTCGCGTAGCGTCGGTGCCGTGCGGAGCAGGTTCGCCGCGAAGTCCAATTGCTCGGCGTTCAGGCTCATCTCACTCCTCCACGCCAGCAATGCGCCGCGCTTCGACCGTGATGGGCAGTGGCGTATCGTCGGCCATCGCGGGCAATTCGAGTTGCCAGCCGTTCGCAAGTGTGACGAGACCGCCCCACATCCCGGGCTGCGCCATCGCGACAATGGGCTCTTCCAGGTCCTTCTTTGGCACGTAGGCGCTCAGCGCGCCCTTGCTGTCCTTGCGGATCATGACTTTCATGGTTGCGGACTCCGGAGATTGATGACAGGTTCAAACCAGGTTCAAGCGGGATGCGCTGCTTCCTCCAGCAGTGTGCAGCCAGCGCACGCGCCGGCTTCAGGTGCGCTGCATGTTCGATCGCGCTGAATACGCCACGGTGCCGGCCCTCCGGCGCCGCCGCGTGCAGCCCGCACACAGCCAGGTGATTGGCTTCGGTGGCGCCGCTGGCGAAGATCAACTCTGCGGGCTTGCCACCGAGCGCTCGCGCGATCGTCGCGCGGGCCGCAGCGAGCGTGCCCTTCGCCTGCTGCCCGACGGCATGCTGCGACGACGCGTTGCCCCACACATCCGTCAGGATGGACAGCATCGCCTGCCACGGCGGAGGCTGGCGGCATGGTCGCGTTGTGGTCGAGATAGATCGTCGCCCGGCTCCGTTAGTTTGCTTCACGGCCAGAACACGCATTCGCGATCGATGCACAGCGTGTCCAGCAGCTCGGCCAGATCGGTGCTCTCATGCTGGGGCATCCATCGGTGCGACGCATGATCGCGCGCGCTCAGGTGCCACGTACCGTCTTCATCGCGCGTGAGCCAGGCTATGTCGATCAGCCCGCCATTCGCGTCGACATTGCGGGAGCAGCACGGGCTCTCGACACGGAACCCCTGCCCGTCGCGCAGCACGCGCGGCAGCACATAGCGGTAGCGGGTACGCTCGCGCAACGCTTGCTCGATCTGGCGCTGGGTCAGGTCGAACGGGCGGCCCGCGCGCAAACCGTCGCGCGGCGGCGCCGCTTCTGGCGCGCTCGCCTGAACCGTCATGACATGGCTCCTTCTTCGGGTAGCAGGCCGGCGGGTGCGGGCGCAATTTCATTCTCCGTGCATCCGACGACACAGTTGCCGAACTGCACCAGATAGACCGGCTCGCCGCTCTCAACCACCTGCCCGACGTTGACGATTTCGCCGACCGTACCCGCCTCGGCCAGACAATCGTCCTGGCCGCGCTCCGGAAAGCTGCCGTCGTTGCACAGGTCATCCAGCGCGATCACGCGCATGCCCCACTGATAAGCAGGCTGAACCGGTTCGATACTCATGCTGACGGCTCCTGCGGTTGCGACGTTTCCGGCTGGACCCGCGTGCCGATCTTGTGCAGCGCTTCGGCCCGCTCGCCCAAGCCTTGCAGCACGTCGTCCGGCAGGTTGTCGAGCGTGCATAGCTCTTTCGCGCGCATGCCGACACGGTGGCCGCTCTCGACGAAATCCACCGCGTAGATATAGAACTGCTGAAGGAAGGTGTCGATGCTGGTGACGTAGCCAATCTCGCCCTTGTTCACCAGCACTTCGCCGATGTCCTTGCCGTTGTAAGTGCCGTCGTTGCGGATCACCGCGCGTGCGATCACGCGCTCGCCGTAGTTGAAGCGCGGGGGAAACGCGACCTCGAGCAGGTCGTCGTCGCGGTTGATGTCAGCCATGCTTCACTCCTGCTGATCTCCTGCTGATCGTTGCGTCTGTCCGGTGGTCATCAGGTTCGCGACCTCGCCCGACGGCCGGCGCAGTCGAGCGGGCCGCCCTGCCAGTGGCGCGGTGCAATGTCGCCGCCTGGTACGCGCACGTTCTGTACGTTCATGGTTGCGTCCCCGTCCAGCCGCGCGTCGGATACGCACTCAGCGCATCCATTGCATCGTCGGACCCGACGCCGGTCTCATGACGATCCAAGACTTGCGAAAGCAGCGCGCCTCCCACCCGGTCTTCGGGATCGAGCCGGCGCAATTCGCGCAGTCGCATGCGCGCTTCTTCAAAGTCGCCGAGACGCATGTTGAGGTACGCGAGGCCCTTCAGCGTGAACAGATAAAAGCGCGCGGCCGCGTCATAACGCGTGGTCACGATCGCGGTTGCAAGCGGTTCGTCGCCGAGATCCGAGCCCAGCGCGGTGCGGGCGACCGCCAGCGCGTCTTCGCCGATCGCACGCGCCTGCGCCAATTGATGGCCGTAGAAGTAAAAGCGGTACAGCGCGATCAACGGCACCGGATGGCGCGGCGCGGCGGCGCGGGCGCGTTGCAACAGCGCGAGCGCCTCGTCGGGGCGCTCGCGCAACCGACCCGCCTCGGCGATCAATGCATTGACGCCCGACGGCAAGCCGCCGCCAATCGTTCTCTGCGCAAACGCGGTCATTACGTCGTCGAGGGCACGGTCGCCGGACTCCATCGCCATCGCTCCTCTTCAGGAGATCTGACGCGGCAGCGGCGGCCGCCCGCGGCCAATCGCGCTGACATCGATGGTCGCCACGCCCGGCGGCGCCGATTCCGCACTGCTGCTGCAACCACAAGCGGCCTGGTTCGGATTGAAGAAGATCAAGCCGGACTGGGTTGGCGTGTCGGCGAAATCGATCGTTATGCCTTCGAGCATCAGCCGGCTCTCAGCCGGCAGGAATACGCGCAGGCCGTTGATGTCGAGTTCCTGTTCGCCTGGTTGCAGCGCCGGCTCGGCGGTGAATTCCGCGGTATACCCGGAACAGCCGCCGGCGCTCACCACCAGACGAAAGCCGGCGCCAGCCGGCAGGCCCGAAAAGCGCACGATACGACGCATGAACTTCTCGGCGGCGCTCGTAACAGTTACGTTGGACAGCATGATGCGTAGTCTCCTGATGGATGAATGGCCGGCCCGGCCACGAGCCAGACTCAAACCTGAACGATGCAGCCGTCCACGGGACACACGGCGACGCACTGCGGGTCGTCGAAGTGGCCTTCGCATTCGGTACATTTCTTGGGGTCGATCGCGAACACGCCGCCTTTGTCGCTGATCGCGACATTGGGGCATTCCGGTTCGCAGGCCGAGCATCCCGTACAGGTGGACGCGATAATCTTCAGAGGCATGGAGGCTCTCCTGTTGTCCTGTCTGGAAGGGTGTGGGGTGTCACGCCGCTGAGGCTGACGAGGTGTAAGCGCCCTGGCGGATCGAAGCATCGCCGCGGTCCCGGTGCACGATGGCGCCGCTGGCGATGCGACTGCGGTAGTCGTTGAACCAGGCAAGCACCGCTTTTTCGATAAATTCGCCGACGTACTGATCGACCGGCTCGATGCCCGCTTGCGCCAGTTCGTCTTTCGGGCAGGCGCCGATCTTCGCGACCAGCACCGCGTGGCAGTCGTCGAGCGCGCGCACGACCGACGGGAGTTGCTCGTCGTCGCCGTAACCGCCCAGGCAATACAGGTCCACCCGGCGATGGCCGACGAACAGCGCTTCGGCTGCCGAGACCTCGAAGATCTGAAACTCCGTGACGTGGCCGAAGTGCTCGTTGACCCGGCCGCCGCCCTTCGTTGCGACCGCGACCAGCGCCTTCATGTCGTCGGCGACGTCGATCTCGCGAGAGACAGCCAGCGCTTCCTGCTTCGCGTCGTGCTGCGCCTGACGCTCGGCTTCGACGCGCTGCTGGTATTCACGGCGGCGGTCGAGGTCGTAGACCACTTCCATCCGCTCGATCTTGTCGAGCGTGAAATCCTCGCTGCGGTCCTCGCCCAGCAGGCCAACCGCATCCGCGCGGCACTGGCGGCAATGACGCATCAGGTTGGCGCCGCCCATGCAGGCGTCCTGCACGGCCTTGAGTTCCTGCGCAGTCGGTCCGCGCTGGCCGCTCAGGCCAAAGTGAGTGCCGTGCTCGGGCTGCGAGATCAGCGGCATGATGTTATGCAGGAACGCGCCGCGTTTTTTGACGTCGCGGTTGACCTCGATCAGGTGCTCCTCGTTGATGCCGGGAATCAGCACCGAGTTGATCTTGGTCAGCACGCCGCGTGCGGTGAGCATCTCGAGACCCTGCATCTGCCGGTCATGAAGGATGCGGGCTGCTTCGTAACCGGTCACGCGCTTGTGCTTCAAGAAAATCCACGGATAGATTTTCTCGCCCACCGCCGGGTCGACCATGTTGATGGTGATTGTCACGTGGTCGATGTTGTACTTGCAGATTTCGTCCACGAGGTCGGGCAACGCCAAGCCATTGGTCGACAGGCACAGCTTGATGTCCGGCGCCTGTTCCTGCAGCATCCGGAACGTCTCGAAGGTCTTCTTCGGGCTCGCCAGCGAATCACCGGGACCGGCGATGCCAAGCACCGTCATCTGGGGAATCTCGCTTGCGACCGCCACGACCTTCTTCACTGCCTGTTGCGGCGTTAGCTTCTGAGAGACCACGCCGGGACGCGACTCGTTCGCGCAGTCGTATTTGCGGTTGCAGTAGTTGCACTGGACGTTGCAAGCCGGCGCCACCGCCACATGCATGCGCGCATAGTGATGATGGGCTTCTTCCGAGTAGCATGGGTGATTCTTGACCTTCTCCCAGATGTCCGGCGGCATGTCGTCGAGACTACCCGACGCGCCGCAGCTGGCCTTACCCTCGCCACCGTGCGTGCCGCAGCCGCCACCGGTGGACGGGTCTTCGATCTTCACGCCGAGCGGTTTAATCTGCCCGACGCTGATATAGGCCGCTGCGGGCAAGTCGCTCGCATTTGAACTCGCTTGCATGGATATCTCCTCGCAACCAACGGCGGCCGCGCGCAAGCCATAGAGCCAGATCCATGCCACTCGACAAGAACGCCAGGAATCAACGGGTTAGGATATATTTCGCAGTTCTGTTTGATCCCGGCGCGCGACGTATCCCTACAATTTCGTTGCGTCGTGTCGGTGTTGCGACAAATCTCACACGACCCGGACAGCATGTTCTGAACCAGCGAGATGGACCCGCACAAACCAGATCAATCGTTCGCGTTCACCCTCCGGCTTCCCCGGCTTGCGATGTCGCGAACGTGCGGTCGTCCGCTGCTGCTCGTCACGCGAAAGACCCGTAGCGCTCAGGCCGCGCAGTTGCCCGTCCGGTTCGGCCAGCACCACAAAGGCGCGCCGCCACTCCATCGTCTGCACAAGATAGTTCAGGGACTCGCGGAAGGCTTTCGCCACATCGAGCGACGAAACCAGCGTCTTGCTCACCTCGTAGACTCCGTCCAACGCTTGCCGTCCAACGCTTGCCTGAATGTTCACCGTTGACTTCCCCTTCGTGCGCTGCGCGCTTTCGATGTACCAGCGCAAGGCGCACGATCGACGCAAAGACACAGCGTTTGAAGTAAGCGCATTTCTACGCCTGACGATTCAGCCATCGCGCATGTCAATCCAGCGCGCGTAACGACAAATCCGACAAAAAGAACGGCGGCAATCCTCACTCGTCGGGCGCATCGACACAAAAACAACAGCGAAACAACAGCGGCCCAGCTGAAAGAGGCCACTAGAGCGTGAAAATCCACTGGCATGGAAGTTGCCCTGAAGGTCGCATTACCCCGCTTTCAGGAGCCTGCGATGTCGGATTTCCAACGCGTGAATACCGGCCTCCATCCGCGCGGCGCCAACCCGGTGCATCTGGGTCATGCCGCCACCACGCCGGTCGATCCGCGCGTGATCAGACGCATGCCGCCTTACCTGAGCGAGATGTACGGCAATCCCGCCAGCCGTTCGCATGCCTACGGCTCGGTCGGCGAAGAAGCGGTGGAACTGGCCCGCGAGCAGGTCAGCTCGCTCGTCAACGGGGACCCGCACGAGATTGTCTGGACCTCGTGGAGCTCCGGCCGCGCATGCGGATCGCGCGCCAAATGCACGGCGGCGTCCACGAGCGCGGCATGCGCTCGGGGACGTTGTGCACGCATCAGATCGTCGAGGTACTGCCATTGCCGCCGGTCGAGATCCACTGCTCGATTCTCGCCGAGGACGCGATCAAGGCGGCCGTGTCTGACTTTCGCTCGCGCCAGACGATTCGAGGCGCAGCAGCCGACGACCTGTAACTCGCCGAGCAACCGACCTGCTCGTCTAACCCGAAGTGAGTCCATTCAAGCCTGAGAGGAACCTCCATGGAAACGCTCACCCAACCGGCTTCCGCCACACCCGGCGTCATGCCCGGCCTACTCGAATTCACGCCTCAGGCCGCTGCGAAAGTGGCCTCGCTGATCGAGGAAGAAGGCAATCCCAACCTGAAGCTGCGGCTGTACGTGTCCGGCGGCGGCTGTTCGGGCTTGCAGTACGGCTTCGCGTTCGACGACCAGGTGGCGGACGACGACATGCAGACCGTCACGGACGGCGTCACGCTGCTGGTCGATTCGATGAGCCAGCAATACCTGCCCGGCGCGCGCGTCGACTACGAAGACGGCCTGGAAGGTTCGCGCTTCGTCATTCACAACCCCAATGCGCAGAGCACCTGTGGCTGCGGCAATTCGTTTTCCGTGTGAGGCAATCAGGAAAATCTCACTGGCGCCTCCCGACGACGAGGAGAACAACCAGTTCGACAATGCGTGGGGCCTTGACCTGCAATCGCGTCTCGCGTGCTGCGTGAAGCTGCACGACGCCGACCTGACGATCGAACTGCCGCCACATACGCGCGAGCTCGCGCGTGAGCATTGAGGGCATGCGTCCTTAGCGCTGTGCGGCCTCTTCAAGCGCCATAGCGGTCATCGCCGCGAGCGCACGTCCTGGCTGACCACGCCTATCGCATCGCGCATCGCTTTCTGCAGCGCCGTGTTCATCGCTACACCTGGCTGTTCGAAACAGGACATTCGCGACAGGTCTTCGTTGGAACCGCTTCATCACAGCGCCAGCGAACACCGGAAAGCCCCGCGGCAAGCGGCTATTCGCACTAAGCGTGCATGGCGCAGTACTTGCAAACCGTATGTTCAAATGCCTAAAGGACAACTTCCCGTGTCGAATCCGATCATCAACGACACCACACTGCGCGACGGCGAACAGACCGCTGGCGTCGCATTCACGGTTGCCGAAAAATGCGCGATTGCCGAGGCGCTCTCAAGCGCCGGCGTACCCGAACTGGAAATCGGTATCCCCGCGATGGGTGCCGAGGAAATCGATTGCATCCAGACCATCGTCGCGCTGAATCTCGACGCCGATCTGATGGTCTGGGGCCGTCTCACCGACGCGGACCTGGCGTCGGTCTTGTGCTGCAATCCCGACATCATTCACCTGTCGATTCCCGTGTCCGATATCCAACTTCAACACAAATTGCGCCAGCCGCGCTCGTGGGTGCTCGCGCAGGTGAATCGCGTGATCAGCGCCGCCGTCAAAAGCGGCCGCAAGGTTTCGCTGGGCGCGGAGGATGCCTCGCGCGCGGACCCCTCGTTCCTTGCCGACGTGGCGCGGCACGCGCAACAGTGCGGTGCGCAACGCATCCGCTTTGCGGACACGCTCGGCGTCCTCGATCCTTTTTCGACCTATGAAGCGATTGCGCGATTGCACGACGCGGTCGATCTGGAAATCGAAATCCACGCGCACAACGACCTCGGGCTCGCGACCGCGAACACCCTTGCCGCACTGCGCGCCGGCGCAACCCACGCCAACACCACTGTCAATGGTCTCGGCGAACGCGCCGGAAATGCCGCGCTGGAGGAGATCGTGATGGGCGTGCGCCATATCATGGGTCGCAACACCGGCGTCGACACGACCGCGCTATTGAGCATCTCGCGGCTTGTCGAACGGGCCTCAGGACGCCCGGTCGCGCTTAACAAAAGCATTGTCGGCGCCAGCGTATTCACGCACGAGTCCGGCATCCACACAGACGGGCTCGCGAAGAATGCATCGACCTACGAAAGCTTCGATCCCGCCGAACTCGGTCGCGAACGCTCGGTCGTGCTCGGCAAGCATTCGGGTTCGCAAAGCGTGCGCCGGGCTTATGACGCGCTCGGCCTGGCCGTCAGTGAAAAGCTGCTCGTGCTGCTGCTGACCCGGATCCGCCACCATGCCGCCCAGCACAAGCAAACGCCCAGCGCCGCCGACCTGTATCGCTTCCTGATCGAGTTGCGCTACACCGTCGGAGAATTGTCATGAGCGGCGCTGTGGTCGGCTTCACGAAGTGCGTCGCGCGACCCGAACAGTCGGGCGCGACGACGCCGTGCGCCACCAGCGCCACCAGCGGCGCCTGCGACAAGTACTTCGCCGAGCCGACGCTCTGTCCATACCTATCCTCATCCGCTTGCAAGGAGTAAACGCGATGGAAAGCTTTGTCCAGCAACTCAAGGCGCTGTCCTCAGCCGAGGACTTCCTGCAGTTCTTCGGCATTGCGTTCGACCAGAAGGTCGTCAACGTGAGTCGACTGCACATCCTCAAGCGCTTTTTTCAGTACATCCAGCAACAGGACGCGCTGCCGGAAGGCGACGAACCCGCCCTGTTCGCGTCATATCACGCGCTGCTGCTGAAGGCTTACGGCGACTTCGTCACCTCCACGCCGGCGCAGGAAAAAGTGTTCAAGGTGTTCCGGGACACAAATGGGCGGCAGCACGTTTCACTCGACAGTCTGCGCGCGTCGCTGCCCGCGCGCACCCTTGCCTGACAGGTGGAGCAAGACCATGCACATCGTTAAGACCATGCACATTGTCGTCTGCATCAAGCAGGTCCCGGACTCGACGCAGATCCGCGTTCATCCGGTCACCAACACGATCATGCGCCAGGGTGTTCCGGCGATCGTCAACCCGTATGACCTGTTTTCACTCGAAGAGGCGCTGCGACTGAAGGACCGCTTCGGCGGCAAGGTCACGTTGCTTTGCATGGGCCCGCCGCAGGCCGAGGAAGCGCTGCGCAAGTGCATCAGCTTCGGCGCGGACGACGCCGTGCTGCTCACCGACCGTGCATTCGCTGGCGCGGATACGCTCGCTACGTCGTACGCGCTGGCAGCGGGTATCCAGCAGATCGCGAAGGAGCAGGCGGTGGACATCGTGTTCACTGGCAAGCAGACGATCGACGGCGACACCGCGCAAGTCGGCCCCGGTATCGCCAAACGCCTCGGGCTGCAACTGCTGACCTACGTGTCGCGCATCGTCGAGACCGCTCTCGATGCGCGCACGATCACCGTCGAGCGCCGCGCCGAGGGCGGCGTGCACGTGCTCAGGACTGCGCTGCCGTGCCTGATCACAATGCTGGAGAACACCAACGAACTGCGCTTTGCGACGCTGCCCGCGATGATTCATGCGGCCGGCTATCCGGTGCACAAATGGAACTGCGAACAGGCCGGCATCGAAGATCTCAGCAAGATCGGCCTGAAGGGCTCGCCGACAGTGGTCAGCAAAGTCTTTGGACCGACGCCGCGCAGCGAGAAAGCGGAGATGCTCGACCTCGACGCATCGAGTCTTTGCGACGTGTCGGTGAACCTGCTGCAAAAGATCTTCGCGCGCCATCCTACCCTGGAAGCTGACCTGCTGATGAAGGAGGGTTCATGAACACACCCGCCGCCCCCGCGAAGAAACCCGCCGGCCGCGCAGGACGCAATCTCGAACTGCCGAAACACCTGAAGGCCTACAAAGGCGTCTGGGTCTTTATCGAGCACGACCGTGGACACGTGCACAGCGTCTCGTGGGAACTGCTCGGTGAAGCGCGCAAATTGGCCGACACGCTCGGCAGCCGAGTGGGCATCGCGGTGCTCGGCGGCGCGAATGAACCGCTCGAACAGTTCGCCGCAGAAGCCTTCACTTACGGCGCGGACGATGCGTACATCGTCCACGACCCGGTCTTGCAAGGCTATCGCAACGAGCCGTTCACGAAAGGGCTGACCGACCTCGTCAACCGGCATCAGCCCGAGATCCTGCTGCTGGGCGCGACGTCGATGGGCCGCGACCTCGCCGGCTCCGTAGCGACGACCCTGCTGACCGGGCTGACCGCCGATTGCACCGAACTCAACATCGATCCCGCGTCGCGGGCGCTGGCGGCGACGCGCCCCACCTTCGGCGGCTCGCTGTTGTGCACGATCATGACGCTCGCGTACCGTCCGCAGATGGCGACGGTGCGCCCGCGCGTGATGCCGATGCCGCTGCGCGACGCCGAACGCACCGGCAACATCGTCCATGGAACGCTGGGGATGATCGAGACGGACATCGTCACGAGGCTGCTCGACTTTATCCCGGATGCGAGCAGCAACCGGATCAACCTGTCCTATGCCGATGTGATCGTGAGCGGCGGCAAGGGGTTGAAGAGCCCGGAAAACTTCCAGCTGGCGTTCGATCTGGCGAACGTGCTCGGCGGCGAAGTGGGTGCGACCCGGCCATGCGTGCAGGCCGGCTGGGTCGAGGGGGAGCGCCAGGTGGGACAGACCGGCAAGACGGTGCGGCCCAAGCTCTACATCGCCGCCGGCATATCCGGCGCGATCCAGCACCGCGTGGGCATGGAAAGCGCAGACGTGATCGTGGCGATCAACACCGACCCGAACGCACCCATCTTCGATTTCGCACACTACGGGATTGTCGGCAATGCACTGCAAGTGTTGCCCGCGCTGAAGCAAGCTTTTGTGGAGCATTTGACCCGGCGCCGCAAGCAGGCTGCCTGAGGAGAATCACGATGAGAAAACCTTCACAGTTCGATGTGATTGTGGTCGGCGCCGGTCCGTCCGGCAACGCTGCCGCTTACACGATGGCCAAGGCAGGTCTGGAAGTGCTGCAGATCGAGCGGGGCGAATATCCGGGCAGCAAAAACGTTCAGGGAGCGATCCTGTACGCGAAGGCGCTCGAAGAGATCATCCCGGACTTCCGCGACGATGCGCCGCTGGAGCGCCACATCATCGAGCAGCGGATGTGGGTGCTCGACGATACGTCGTTTGTCGGTACACATGTGCGCAGCGAGGATTACAACAGGCCGCCCTATAACCGCTACACGATCATCCGCGCGCAGTTCGACAAGTGGTTTTCATCGAAAGTGCGCGAAGCCGGCGCACTGCTGCTCTGCGAGACCACGGTGAAGGAACTGATCATGGACGGCGACCGGGTGGTCGGCGTGCAGTGCGACCGCGAGCACGGCGATGTCTATGCCGACGTGGTGGTGCTCGCCGACGGCGTGAATTCGACGCTCGCGCGCAAGGCGGGCTTTCATGGAGAGATCGGGGCCGGCAACGTTGCGCTCGCCGTCAAGGAGATTCTCTTCATGCCGGAGGAGACGATCCGCCAGCGCTTCAACGTCGGCGAGGACGACGGCGTCGTGATCGAGATGGTCGGCAGGATCACCGACGGCATGATGGGCACTGGCTTCCTCTATACCAACAAGGAATCGCTCACCATAGGCGTGGGCTGCATGCTGAGCGACTTCAAGAAAAACCCCAACCGCACGAGCCCCTACGTGCTCCTCGAAAAGATGAAGCAGCACCCGTCGATCGCACCGCTGATTGCGGGCGGCGAGATGAAGGAGTATTGCGCGCATCTGATTCCCGAAGGCGGTTTTCACGCAATCCCGCAGGTCTACGGCAACGGCTGGATGATCGTTGGCGATTCAGGCGGTTTCGTAAACGCCGCGCACCGAGAAGGATCGAATCTTGCGATGACCACGGGACGCCTCGCCGCCGAAACGGTGATCCACGCGAAAGCCGCGGGCCACGGCTACCGCGCCGGCACGCTCAAGGCCTACAAGGCCGCGCTCGATCAGAGCTTCGTGATGAAAGACCTGCACAAGTATCGCGACATGCCGGCCGTGCTGCACCAGAATCCGCAGTTCTTCACGACCTACCCCGACCTCATGGCACGCGCCGCGCGCACGATGATTACGGTCGACGGTAAGGACAAGAAAAGCAAGGAACGCGAGATTTTTTCGAGCTTCCGCACAGCCCGTTCGCTTTCCGGCATCGTGGGTGACGCCTACAAACTCCTGAGGGCCTTCCGATGAGCACCCTACCCGTCAACGTAGAGGAAAAGCTGTTCCAGAACCGTTATCGCGTCGATGCAGGACGGCCGCACGTCCACATCAAGGATGCCGACGTCTGCCAGAGCGAATGCAGCGCGAAGAGTTGCACCTTCGTCTGCCCGGCCTCGTGCTACAAGGCCGAAGGCAACGGCGCGGTGACGCTGATCACCGACGGCTGCCTCGAATGCGGCAGTTGCCGCATCCTCTGTACCGACCACCAGAATATCGAGTGGGACTACCCGCGCGGTGGTCACGGCATCCTGTTCAAGTTCGGTTGAGGAACATCGTCATTGCCAGACCAGAACGACATGTGTTTGCTTGCACCGAGAACCGGCCGCCGCCGCGCGGCCCATCTGGGACCAATAGCAGCTGCGCATGCCGCCGGGTTGAATGAGAACTGGCAGATGGTACAAGCCGGCGACGCGAACCTCCACGCGCCCGGTCCCGCCCGCTTCTGGCTGTTCACGCTAAAGGCGCTCGCCTTCATCGGCCTGCGGCGCGGCGAACGCGAGACCGCCACACAGTTGATCGCACAACTACGGCAGCTCGATCCGGCGGATCACCTCGGCTTCGGCGTAGTGGAAGCGTTGCTGCAACGGTCCGTCTGAGGAGACACACGATGTCCAAACAGCCCGCCATCGCATCGTTGGCCGACGACAATCTGGCAGCCGGCGGCGTGGCAGCAGTCGACCGTGCGCTGACCCTGCTGGCTGCCTTCGGCAACGGCACGCCCGTTCTGTCATTGAGCGCGCTCGCGGGACGCACGCGCCTGTATAAGAGCACCGTGCTGCGCCTGCTCGCGTCGCTGGAACATGCGCATCTCGTGGTGCGCCGCGCCGATGGCTGCTAACAGCACCGCTTGTGTCGCTGCCCGCATCCGGCGTGAGCTGATGGTCGAGCGCGACAGGGCCGTCGAACCGGCGATGACAGCGCCGCGTTCGCACCAGCTTAGTCGAGATACCGACCGCCCCTGAGGTCGAAAGTGCTGTTCTCGACGCTTACCGAATTAGCACCGACACGGGGGCCGCTTCCGATAGTGATCGTGCCAAGGTCCGCGCCAAATCCAGATTTGACTTCTCCGAGCCATCCGCCTCAGTCGCGATATCGCGGCCCCGACACGCCGCAAGTCCGACAGTACTTGGGGTGCCCTCAAGAAACGGACTTTTACGTACGCTAAGACCTCCTCGTACTCGACAGCGCTCGGGTTAACTGGCGGTGCCTGTCCGGCCTCAGTTTCGAGAATTGCGATATACGCCGCGTACGCATACTTAGTCGCCGTAGCGCATCCACCGGAGTTGTTCCCATCGAGGTGATCGCGTGATGCTGAGTAGCCAGTCGAGCGCAGCACATCCGCGCGCCGTGATTGAGACGTTTAGATACGCGCCATCAATACCGCAAACACCTTGCTCGCAGGCAGGACGTTTCTGGCGTTCGCATTCGATGAATTCGCGGCGTAGCAATTCGGAAAACACTAAAGGCTGGAGGTACATTTCCGCCTGTCGACCGCTTGCGACGCGAAGACCGTCGAGGATATCCGCGTGAGTGGGGACGACAGACTCTACGGCGCGTTGAACGTATGCTTCAGACATGGGGGTCGACCAGGTGGACCGCATTGCCGAGGAAGTCTCCATTGCGGGAGGGGGCGGCACATCACTTACGAATGCATGGGCAGTGGATCGCCGGATGAGCTTCAGAGAATCTTCTGCATGAGAAACCTGTCGCCTACACAACTAATCGCGCGTTCTACCGGGACGATTTTTTTAGCGCTCATCGGGCCTCGATGCTAGGAAAACCGATGCGAGAATAATCACACCACCGGACAGCGTCTGAACACTGGGTATCTCGTGGAGCAGCAGAGCTGCCATGCCGATTCCGTAGACTGGTTCCAGATAGGTAAACATGCTCGCCGTCTGCGCGGTGACGGAGCGCATTCCGGAAATAAAGAGCGTATGGGCCAGCGCTGTGCAAAAGAGGCCCAAGAACAGTATTTCACCGAGTTCAATACCTGTTTCGGGCAGCACCGCATGCACCATGAATGGCAACAGAACGAGAGCCGCAATCGCATTCTGGTACGCGGAAACCTTGATCGGACTATGGTGTTTAACAAGTACGCGACCGACTATCTGCATAATTGCAAACGTTAAGCCGGACGCCAATCCCCACAATGGACCTGCCAGATTGTGAAGATCGATATCTGACCCTGGCAACATGAGACGCAGTCCGATCAGCATCACTGGGACAAGTATGAGGTCACGCTTTCTCATACGCGACCGGTCAACATAAGGGGCGAGCAGCACGACGAAGATCGGGAACGACGAGAAGGACAAAAGACCTATCGTTACCCCGGACAGCTGAATGGCATGGAAGAAACTGTACCAGTGGAAAGCAAGTAGCAGCCCAAGCATAACGAACCAAAGGCGATGGGCGAGTTCGACCCCTAAAGGCAGTTTCCTGATCCATGCAACATAGATCAGTGCGAAGGCGGCGAGGCTTGCGCGCGCCTCGACGAGCGTAAATGGAGACAGAGATGTCGCTCGGCCGATGACTCCGGCGATACCGAATAGGAGCGTGGCAACATGCAACTGCAAGTGCGGTGCGAGCGCACTCGAAGGCGTGACGGTGGAAGCACCAGGTGTAGCTGACATAAGCTTGGAGGTTTCTGGCGTCGTGTGAGCGGACGGGAATAGGCCTGACGATGCAGATCCCTTCGGCAAACGCTGCCGAGACGCTTTGGGCAAATTGAACAATCCCGAGAGCGCGCCGGCAGCATCGGTGCTGATGCCTAGAAGAGGCCCTTGCGAAGTGGGAACCGTTCGTTCATCACGCGCGATCCAATATAAAATTTCCGCATCTTTTCACAATGCTCAATGAGGTCGTGTCGTTGAGTCAGTCGGGCGACTGCGGTTAGATTGTGGTAGATATCACTGACCGGTGAGTCGAAGCGCAACTGGATTTCCGACAGATTGACCAGTATCTGTTCAGCGTCGTCCTTGTCTTTGAAGCGCTCGGACAGGAGTTCCAGATAATCGTGCAAGTCTTCGGGCTCAAGCTTCGTGCGCGCTACCAGTGCGGGTGCGACCGTCTCGTCGTGGATTGATCGGTCCTTGAAAATCAGAGAGTAATGCGGGTTTGGGATATCGGCATACTGAAAATCGAGGCTCAGAATCCGGCGGTTGTCGGTGGTGAGGTTGAGCGCCGCATGAGGAACCGTTGATTCCAGTATCCAGATGTCGCCCTTTCGCATCCGGAAGACCCCGAAATTTTCCTCAGTATGGTATGAATCGAGGCTGGTTTCGAGAGGTATCAGGATGCGGACGTACCGGTCTTTTTCTTCGGAGAGTTCCAGAAAATCAGTGTGCGGGATGACAAGTCCCTTGACGAGATTGCGTACGCGTGCCATTCGCATATGTTCGACATCGAAGCACTCTTCAATGATCCTACTGAGATAGGCGGTCGCAGTTCCGACCTGCGTTCGGATGGCCGGATGGTCATAGTCGGAATACTGGGTGTCGGTCCATTCGCCAGTTCTGTTCCAGAGCGAATGGTTTATCCAGGTTCCTGAACTGAATTCGTCGTACTGTTCCTTGATGATTGGCAGCTCGGACAGCACTTTCAGATCCTTCTTGAGCAACGCGTTGTCGAACTTGATGCGGCCTACGAGGCGGGTTTTGGTCGCCATGTCTACAATCTCCCTTTGTAAAGTTCCAAAACGATGTTTGCGTGATGTACCAACTCCGTGATGCTCTGATCACTCCGTGGAAGGTGTGCCATAGACGTCCTTGGGCCGACCATCCGATTCATTTCTCGTGCGCTGTAATTGCTGAGGCCTTTGGCAAGAGCTCGCTCCTCGGGATCTGTAATCTGGATCACTTGATCGCGGTCGAAATTACCTCGTACATGAAGTACGCCATCCGGTCGAATGCTTCGGCCATGCTGCGCAACCGCGCGCGCGGCTTCAGCATCGAGCACGATCGTGCCGTGCGTAATTGACTGTCCGGCCAACCATTGATTGTGTTTGAGAAGACGCTGCTGGCCGGGGCGTAGTTCTGTACCGACAGCCATGCCGGATCGAATCTGTCCGAGTACCCCCTCCACACGTCCTGACGCTATCGTTGTGATGCCACCCGAAAGGGCGAACATCCTGGCCGCTTTCACTTTGCTTAGCATCCCGCCTCGGCCCCATTTGCTCGCGCTTCCGGCAATGTCAAAAAGGCTGTCGTCCTCAGCGGAAGCCTGCCTTATCAAGTCGGCACCCGGATCCATCCGTGGATCGTGGGAGAACAGGCCTCGCTGGTCCGTCAGAATCACTAGGCGGTCGGCAGCGGTCAGATTGGCAACAAGCGCTGCCAGCATGTCGTTATCACCGAAACAGATCTCTCGAGTGCTAACCGTATCGTTCTCATTGATGACAGGTATGGCGCGCATTTGAGCGAGCTTACGAAGGGTCGCGTGTACATTCATGTATCGCTGACGACTGGCGAAGTCTTCGTGCGTGAGAAGGACTTGGGCTGCACATATGCCGCTACGGCGGAAGCTCGCCCCGTATGCTTCCATGAGGCCCATCTGGCCGACAGCAGCCGCAGCCTGCAGAAATGGAAGGTCGTCTGGCCTCTTGCGCCATCCAAGCCGGCTCATGCCTTCGGCGACTGCGCCGGAGGACACGACAACGATTTCCATGCCGCCGCGCTGCAGTCCGGCTATATCGTCTACCCAACGGGCCAGTGCTTCACGATCAAGCCCTCTGCCGTCGTTGGTAAGCAACGAACTGCCAATCTTCACTACCCATCTGTTCTCGGTTGCCATGTCTCAGTACGCCATCGTTGTCTATGTGGGTTGGCGATATTGGGATCAGGTGCGCTCTGAGAGGCCTGTATTTGGCGTCCCTTTCTCGGGAGCGCCAACAGCTGATTGCTTGGCGGGACTTGCGGGGTGCCTCCTTGACAGGGCTAGCGAAAACACAACCCCGGCGACCAGTCCCCACAGTGCGGAGCCTAAGCCCAAGAAAGACATGCCGGAGACCGTGACCGCGAAAGTAATGACCGATGATTCGCGATGAGATTCATTGGCGAGGGAGGACGAGAGGCTTGAGACGAACGTTCCGAGCAACGCCAGACCTGCCAGGGTGGTTGTGAGACCTTCAGGCAAACGGGCAAAGAGCGCGATGATGGATGCGCCAAACGTGCCGATGCAGAGGTAGCCAATGCCACAAACAACGCCGGAGATGTATCGACGCTGTGGATTTTCATGGCATTCGGAGCTCGCACACATCGCACCTACGATGGCCGCAGGGTTGATGCCTGAGTTTCCAAAAAGGGAGAGAGGAATGGACATTAGTCCGCTTACGCCAACTACCGATCTGGGCGATATATCGTATCCCGCGTTACGGAGAACGTGGATTGAGGTGGCATACTGGGTAAGGGCAAGCAGAAGCAAAGGCAGCCCAAGGCCAATCAGCGCTTCGGGAGAAGCGCTTGGAACCGTGAGTTCGGGCCTTACGATACTCAGGTCAAGTCCTCGCACTGTGAAGTTTGTGCCAGACATCGCCGCGATCACACCAGTCAGCAGCGCAAGCGCAACGGCGTAGCGCGGGATGATGCGCCGACAGACGACATACGCAACAATGACCGGCAGGACAACGGCGGGAGCAGACTGCAGAGACTGGAATATCCCAGCGCAGAATTCGAAGAGCACGCCGGCGATCATGGCGGAGAGCAGATGCGCTGGCAGGTACTGGATCAGTCGACCAAAGAGACCTGACAGGCCGACAACTGCGATGATGATCGCCACAACGAGATAGCAGCCTATAACATCACTGAATGGATAGTGGGCGAGACCGCTGATCAGGAGTGCTACGCCGGGTGTCGACCAAGCGCCGATGACCGGCATTTTGTGCCGTACGCTAAGCCACAGACCTAATGCTCCAGCACCGATCGAAACCGCCCAGATCCAAGTCGATAGCAGACTGTGAGAAAGATGCCCGGCCTGTGCCGCCTGCACAACGATCAGTACCGGACCGCTATAGGTTGCTACAAGTGCGATGAGTCCGGCGATGGCGGCAGACGCGGAGAAATCCGCGCGCATTCTGGAAAACATCGTATATATCTCCGAAGGAGAGATCGGGAGAGTAAGCCGTCGGATTGGGACGTCGAGTCGAGCATTGAGTGCATGCTGGCGGTTAGAATATCTGTCTAACCAATGCGAGGTAAATTGGACTAGTCTTAATTGTCTGAAGTTTTTGACTAGTGACAAGAGACTTGACCATTGTTAACACTCAGTGCTGTCCACCGGCTCATGAGCCTGGACGGCGGTTTTGGAGCTGATCCAGGACGCATTCCCAACGGAAAATGAGCCTGGGCAGCGATAAGCTGGTGCCAGGCCGCCGACGCGGTCCACCTCAAGAGCCTGCACAGAGGCATCTGTAGTGCGATGACCCTGTGGCACGTGAGCAGGTAGTGGCGGAGTCTCGGGGACAATTGGGCGCAAGGGCCCGATGGGGTGAGTCAGGGTTGGGCATACCCTAACCTGATGTCAGGCAAGACCGTCAGAGTCGTCAGGATAGGGCCTTCCCGTCAATTGTTTGCGGGAGTTGCCGAAGTCATAGATTTCAGGCTGACACCTTTGTCGGAAATTCCCCATGAACGGTCAGCGTGTCGGATACGTGCGGGTCAGTTCGTTCGAGCAGAACGCCGAGCGCCAGCTCGACGGAATCGAGCTCGATCGCACCTTTACCGACAGGGCGTCGGGGAAAGACACGAAGCGGCCGCAGCTCGACGCGATGATGACGTTCGTGCGCAGCGGCGACACGGTAGTCGCGCATACTATGGACCGGCTCGCGCGGAATCTGGACGACCTGCGCCATGTCGTGCAGGCGCTGACCCAACGCGGCGTGCGCATCGAGTTCTCCAAGGACTGCTTGACGTTCACGGGCGAGGACTCGCCGATGGCGAATCTGATGTTGTCGGTAATGGGGGCCTTTGCGGAATTCGAGCGTGCGCTGATTCGCGAACGTCAGCGTGAGGGCATCGCCCTGGCGCAGCAACGCGGCGCCTATCGCGGTCGTAAGCCGGCCTTGTCCGACGCGCAGGTTGCCGACCTTCGCCGTCGCGTGGACGCTGGCGAACGTAAAGCCCAGATCGCTCGTGAATTTGGCGTTAGCCGCGAAACGCTGTATCAGTATCTTCGCTCGGCGCGGTGAATCGTGCCCCGCCGCGAACTCCTTACGCCTGCGCAGCGATTCCAGCTGTTTGCTTTTCCAGAAGATGAAAGCGAACTGATTCGCCCGGCCACGTTGTCGGCGGAGGACTTCGCGTTCGTGCGCCAGCATCGAGGCGGCCACAACCGGCTCGGCATCGCAGTGCTGATGGTCTACCTGCGCTTTCCGGGTCGAGTACTGGGGCCGGCCGAGAAGCCACACGTGCCGATCATCGGTATCGTCGCTGCACAACTGGGCGTCACGCCGGCGGTGTGGGACGTATACGCGACGCGCGACGAAACGCGTCGGGAACATCTGCAGGAACTCCTGGCCAGGTTGGGCCTGGCGCAATTCAGCCGACTGCACTATCGTGCGCTGGTCGAGTTGCTGTTGCCGGTCGCGATGCAGACCACGCAGGGCATGGTGCTCGCGCAGGCCGCCGTGGAAGAACTTCGACGCCGGCATGTGCTGTTGCCGCCGGTAGCTGCGCTCGAAAAACGGTGTGCCGCCGTCGCCACCCGCGCGCAGCGCGAAGTGTTCCGGCTGCTGACCGCGCCGTTGACGGACGAACAGCGCAATTCGCTCGATCAGCGCCTGTCGTTGCTGACTGATCGTCCCGTGAGCAAGCTGGCATGGCTAAGGCAATCGCCTGGCGAGCCCAGCGCAAAGGCCGTGCTGGCTCATATCGAGCGATTGCAAGAGATCCGGGCGCTGGGCCTGCCGCCGGACATTGGCCGCGATATCCATCAGAACCGGCTACTGCGGCTGGCACGTGAAGGCGAACAAACTGCGGTCTACCAGATTGAGGAATATGAAACTGATCGGCGCCACGCTACCCTGGTCGCGATTCTGCTCGACACCGCCGCGACGCTGACCGATGAGATTCTCAACCTGCATGATCGCCTGATCGGATCGTTCTTCACGAAGGCCAAGCACAAGTATGAAAAGCGCTTCGCTGCCGAGGGTAAAGCCGTCAATGACAAGGTGCGTCTCTATGCGAAAGTCGGCGGCGCACTGATCGCCGCAAAAGAAACCGGGGACGATCCGTTCCGGGCGATCGAGGCTATTGTGCCGTGGGAGACTTTTACCGCAAGCGTGCACGAAGCCGAACAGCTCGCGCGTGACGCGGAATTCGATTCGACGGCACTGCTCGTTGACCACTACACGCAGTTGCAGCGCTATTCCCCGAACTTTCATCGACACCTTCGATTTCCGGGCGGCGGCCGCCCGCCAGGATCTGATGGATGAGATCGGAACGCTGCGCACAATGAATCGTGCCGATGCGCGCAAGGTGCCAGCCGACGCACCGAAAGGCTTCGTCAAGCCGCGTCAAGGAAGGAGGTATCGATCGGAAGTTCTACGAGCTGGCCGCCATGAGCGAATTGAAGAACGCGCTACGCTCGGGTGACGTATCGGTAATCGGCAGCCGTCAGTTCAAGGACTTCGATGAGTATCTGATGCCGCGCGCCACATTTGACACACACCATCGCGAGAATCGACTTGGGCTGGCTGTTGAAACGTCGGCGACGAGCTATCTCGACGAGCGATTCGAGCGTCTACGCGAAGCCCTCGACGAAACAGCCCGGCTTGCGGCAGCGGGCGAGTTGCCGGACGTCGAGCTGAACGACAAGGGGCTCAAAATCACACCGCTGGATGACGCGACACCAGCAGAGGCCGACGTGCCCACACAGCAGGTATATGACCTGATTATATGACCTGATGCCACGCGTGAAGATCACGGATCTGCTGCTTGAGGTCGATCAGTGGACCGACTTTACGCGGCACTTCACGCACCTGAAAAGCGAAGCTGAGCCGCCTGACCGGACGCTGTTGCTGACTGCCATCCTCGCCGACGCATTCAACCTCGGGCTCGAGAAAATGGCGGACGCCTGTCCGGGCACCAGCGCTGCCAAGCTGTCGTGGCTGGTCGCCTGGTATATCCGCGACGAGACCTACCAGAAGGGACTGGCGGAGCTGATCAACTTTCAGCATGGCCTGCCCTTTGCCGCGTACTGGGGCGAGGGCACCACCTCTTCATCGGATGGTCAGCGCTTCCGTGCCGGCGGCCATGGCCAGGCCGGCGGATATCGCAACGCGAAATACGGCAATGAACCCGGCGTGCTGTTCTATACGCACATCTCCGATCAGTACGCGCCGTTTCAGACCAAGGTCATCAATTCGCCGGTGCGGGACGCCACGCATGTGCTTGATGGCTTGCTGTATCACGAGTCCGAGTTACGCATCGAGGAACACTACACGGACACAGTTGGCTTCACCGACCACGTGTTCGCGCTGTGTCACTTCCTCGGATTCGAGTTCGCGCCGCGCATCGCCGATCTTGCCGACAAGAATCTGTATGTGCCCGGCAAGCCGGGCGACTGGCCGGCGCTGTCGTCGCTGATCGGAGGATCGATCAGCCGGAAATTGATCGAACGGGAGTTCGACGACGTGGTGCGCCTGTCTGCGTCGATCCGGCAAGGTACGGTGACGGCCTCGCTGATCCTGCGCAAGCTGAGCGCGTACCCGCGGCAGAACGGTCTTGCGGTCGGCCTGCGCGAGCTCGGCCGCATCGAACGCACACTGTTCACCTTGAAGTGGCTGCAGGACCCGGCTTTGCGCCGGCGCGTGTCCGCCGGGCTGAATAAGGGCGAAGCGCGTAATTCACTGGCCCGCGCCGTATTCTTCTACCGGCTGGGTGAGATACGGGACCGTTCGTATGAGAACCAGCGCTACCGGGCCGGCGGCCTGAATCTGGTGGTGGCTGCGATCACGCTGTGGAACACGGTGTATCTGGAACGTTCAATCGCCGGCTTGCGGGAGCAGCGCGAGGTCGACGAGAGTCTGATCCCCCACGTCGCGCCGCTCGGCTGGAATCACATCAACCTAACCGGCGACTACGTATGGCATGCCAACAAACGCGTTGCCAAGGGGCGATTCAGGCCGCTGCGCACCGCAAAATCGGCTAGGGCAAAGTCTTAGCGTACGAAAAAATCCGTTTCTCGAGGGCACCCCTACTTTCAGAGACGCTTGATCTCGACACCGTATTTCCTCAGCGCGTAGCCAATCTGGCGCGGCGTCAGTCCAAGCAGCCGCGCCGCTTTTGCCTGCACCCAGCCGGACCTTTCCATGGCGGCGATGAGACGCTCGCGGTTGGTCATCTTCGCATCACTTCCGAGGACTGCGCCGCCAGCCGCCAACGGAGCCCGCTCGCTGCCGACAGGCTGGACCGCAGCAACTGCGCCCGACGTAGCAGCCTCAGCCCGCGGCGTAGCCGGCTTCACGGGCACTGGTACGATTCGCCCGGGCTGCAGCGCAATTTCGTCCGATCGGCTCTTCCACAGCATCGCGGACAGGCACTGGCCGTGGCAGCAGGCAAAGTCGTTTCTCACGATCGCTGGTCCCGGCGCCAAGGTCGCGCTCCGCTGCACGCAATTCTCGAGCTCGCGGACATTGCCGGGAAAACCGCAGTTCATCAATACTTCAATCGCGCTCGCATCGAAGGTCAGCGTACGGCCGTTCTCGCTGTTGAAATTCTCGAGAAACTCAACGGCGAGGAGCGGAATATCACTGCGCCTTTCACGCAACGGCGGCAACAGCAAGGGAACCACGCAGAGGCGATAATAAAGGTCGGCGCGGAACTCGTTCCTTGCCACCGCCTCTTCCAGGTTTTTATTCGTGGCGGCAATCACGCGAACATCGACCTTAATGGTCTGGTTGCTGCCGACGCGCTCGAATTCTTGCTCCTGCAGGACGCGCAGCAGCTTTGCCTGGAACGAGGCCGAGATCTCGCCGATCTCGTCCAGAAACAGCGTCCCCTTGTCGGCGAGCTCGAAGCGCCCCTTGCGCGAATTGAAAGCGCTGGTAAAGGCACCCTTCTCATGACCGAACAATTCGGATTCCAGCACCGTCTCATGGAGCGCCGCGCAATTGAGCTTGATGAAAGGCCGCTTGGCGCGCGGCGACAGCTCGTGAACGGCCTTGGCGACCAGCTCCTTCCCGGTACCGGATTCGCCGCGCAACAGAACCGTGCTGTTCGATTCGGCTACCACCGCGATCTTCGCGAGCAGCCCGCGCAGCGCCGGGCTGTCGCCAATGATCCCCTCGATCTGAAACTTCTTACGCTCACCTGCAGGGTGCTTGAGCTCGGACAATGGCTTTTGCAGCCCGTCCTTTCCCGCCATCAGTCGCTCGCGGTCGCTCTTGAAAAAGCGATGCAGCTTCACCGTCTGCCCCACCAGGTTGGCGACCATGGTAAGCAGCCGCACGTCGTAATCGAGCCGGAAGTTCGACCCATAGTCCAGGATGCGGTCGATGGTCAGCGTGCCTACGACTTTCGCGTCGATGCGAATAGGGACGCCAATGAACGATACTCGCATGTTGTCGGAGGCACCGAGCACGCCCATGTCGGCGGCACTGAAGCCCGAATGCACCGCTACGTTCTCGGCGACGAGCGGCCTGTCCGTCGCCATGATCTGGTCAATTGCCTTCTGCGGCAGGCGCGTCCGGTAGTGCTCATCGCTGCCTTCGCTCCAGTCCGCGCCAACGGTAATGTCCGGTACGCCATCATCGTCGAAGAGAGAGACGATACCGAGCCGCATCTGAACAAACGATTGCAGGCGATCGATGACGTTGGCCAACGCGACTTCGAGCCGGTAGGGGGCGGTGAGTACCTTCGATATTTCGAAGATGCCGGTAAGCACGCTCTCGTGCCACTGCACAATAGGGACCGCGTGGTCCGTCTCGGACTTTGAGCCAGGCCTTTCGCGCACGGAAGCGATATGCAGCATGACGACGTCCCCGTTGTGGGGACCGTGCTCCCCGTCACCTTGTTCGGATTTGCGGGCATTGTGTTGCATATCATCCTCGATCTAGCGCCCAATTTCACGGGCTGACCTCAAAAGATAATGCTTTTTCATGGAAGGACGGTGAAACTGTAGTGCCTTGATGTACTTATTTTCTGCTTTTGCGATTTCGCTGCGTGGATTCCGTTAGGAACGCGAGTTCCATTGATGTCGCTCAAATCAACTGCGATTTGTCTACTCCAGGTGCAGCCGATTACAGGTGTCGTCCATCATTGATTGCTGCCTCGGTGCCCGTGAGATAACTCGCCGCATCCGAGCATCGGACGAAGATGATCCATCTTTGCGACCGCTTCGGGCGTGCCCGCCCGGCGCAGCGGGATATTTGGCACAGGAAGCGCTTCCGTGTCGGGCGACAAAATGTCCGTCTTGAACTGGCCGAGGACGTATGGAAACTGTTTTCAGATCGTTAGATGCGAGTCTATCGGTCCGATTAATCTGGTTTGGTAAGTCATGGCTGCGTTTAGCGTAACGTTTCAAGAGATCGGGTAGGAGGCGGGGTTGCCCCCGCCGTCCTCCCACAACACCGGACGTACGGATCACGTATCCGGCGTTTCCTGACGACTGGATTGCTCCAGCGAGCTTCGTTTCGT
>NZ_CADFGP010000060.1 GCF_902833905.1 Paraburkholderia tuberum STM678
GCGACTCGATCACTTATCCGGGTGATGGGGTATCCGGGTTGTATCACGGAGGCTCGCGACTTGAGCAGGCCGGATTTGCGACGAGCCATATTCCGACGACTTCAGCGGCCGCGACGCGCGCCCTCGACCGGCTGACCACAAGCAACCTGGACTTTTTCAAACCCGGCGACGGCACGCTGCTCATCGATGCCGTGATCGTTGGTGTCGCGACCGCGAGCAGTGCGTGCCTGATCTCGCTGGACGATGGCACCAACATCGGAGTCAGCATCTACAAGGCAGTCGGTACCGGGGCGATGTGGTCGTATATCGGCAACAACGCGACATCGCTCGGCGTAACCGCGGGTGAGGGCGACAGGGTTCGGGTTGCGATCGCATGGTCCGGAGACTGGAGTGTTGCGTCGACCTCGATCAACGGCGGGGCATCGATTGCCATGCGCCCGGTTCCAGTGACGATCACACAGATGTCGATCGGTTCAAGGCGCGGCACGTCTATCTCGAGTATCTGGGCACGTGAGGCTAAGTACTGGCCGCGCCGGTTCGACGACGCAACACTCTCCGACTTAACGAGGCTGACATGACCTTCCATGATTACTACCTGCGCGCGCCGAATGCTGACGAACTGCGCAAGGCTTTGCTTGCGGCGCAGTTGATCGAGCCGCTTGGGGGCGGTGAGTACGTATCGTGCGACGGTATGCAACTGGACATGATTGGCGAGCTCGTCCTTTTCAAGGATAGGGGAGATGTGGCCACCACGTTACCGGGTTGGCACGCGAACCTGCGCATGAGCCGGCCGCTATCCGACGGTGAGCGCGCTCGGCTCGCCGAGTTTGTGATCGATCCACCGAAAGCGCCATTGCGCGTGTGGGCATAGAGCCCGCGTTCTTTCAACCGCCTTCGGGCGGTTTTTTCGCTTACGGAAGGCGCGCTCGTCGAACGTTACCTGAGCAATGGGCTATCGGTTGGTCTTCCTGTGTGCGCCCGTGCGTCGGGGGCCGACGAAATCAGCCTCGACGCGGCGCGCTTTCGTCGTTTCAGCCGGGTGCTCACGCAGGGCTTGTTTGACGGAGGCCTCGACCTGTTCGCCGATTTTCTTGATTAACCCGGTGGGCAGCGTCAGAGCGCTGCCTCGATTGACGTCGTCCGTTAACTCAAACGACTCTTGAAGCCGAGCAACGATCTCCGCGTTCATTGACCGCCCGCTCGCCTTCGCAGCGGCAGCGATCTTGTCGCGCATGCCGTCGGGAAGGCGAACGATGAATCGTTCCTGGGTCTCGCTGGGATAGGGTTTTTTGTCCATGGCGGGATCATAGTGCCGACTCGGAATATTTTCGATGATGCCGACTTGACATGATTCCGAGTTGGAACTACATTTCCTTTATGCCAACTTGGCATCAACTTGGAGGAGGACTCGGGATGCGAAACACTGAAGGTCAGGTTTTTGCCTTCGGACCAGATTTTTTCGATATCTTCCGCGGGCCAATTTTGGCGGATTCGCTGTCGTCAAGGCGCCGCAGTTCCTCCGCGTAGTAATTCGCCAAATCGTGAGACGCCTGTGCACGTTTCGAGCTACTCGCGAGGTCGGGCGTGATCACTGATGTGTGCATCGAGATGACGTCGACGTTCAGGCCTTTACGGATCGCCCGGAGGTGTTCCGTGATTTCGTCCCAAGAAATTGGATAGCCGCGCGAATCCAGTACAACGCTGACCCCTGGGAAATCGGGTCTATACGGATCGAGAGGTTCCGTCTCCGCTTCGTTAGTGAGCGACTGTGCGAGGCGAGAAGTTATCTCTGCGTTCATTGAACGATTGTTCGCTTTTGCGGCAGCCGCTATCTGGTCGCGCATGCCGTCGGGGAAGCGAACGACGAACTGGTCTGCAGTTCGGCTGGGTGGCTTGGTGTCTTTGCTCATGCCCGCGAAGATACTAGCCATTTGATATTTTCTCTATGATACGTACTTGATATCATATCAATTGGATACTATGATGATGGTTCCAATCAATGAAGGAGGACTTGGGATGCGAAACACTGAAGTCGCGGGGTTTCAGCTTCGGCTCAATCGAGCCGTGAAGGAGCGGTTGACGAACGAAGCGCAGCGGAATTTCCGCTCGTTGAACAATGAGATCAACGTCAGGCTGATTGCGAGCCTGGAAAAAGAAAACGCCCGACCGGTTGCAGCCGGTCAGGCGTCAGATGCAGTGAACCCTTGACAAAGGAACAATGCTTAATGCAAACGAAGAATATCACACTCGTCGGCCAGGCCGGTTTTGCCAACGTCATCGCACTGCCCACGGCCGCGCGCGAACCCGTCCGCCAATCGTGGCGCGGGCGCTACCCCAAAACCGTTTCGCGCTTCATAGAAGCGCGCCTGCGCCGGTGCGAGCGCGAGCGGCTTGAGGCGCAGGAAACAGAGCCGGGCGAGTTCATCCTTTCGCGCCACCGCAACGGTCGCCTCGAAGCGGGCATCTACGGCAGCTTTTCCGTTTCGAAAGAGGTATTGCGCAGGGCGCTCAATGCGGCGCTGCAAAGCCTCGATAACGGCGAGTGGGATGCTCGTGTCGCCGATTACAACCAGGGCGTGCAATGAACGAACTTATCACGGTGGTGAGCCGCACGATCGGCGACGAGCATGTGCAGACGGTCAATGCGCGTGATCTGCATTCGTTCCTCGAGGTATCGAAGGACTTCAGCGATTGGATCAAGGTGCAGCTTGGCGAGATGTTCGCGCAAGGTATTGATTTTGAAGTATTCCCCCTGAAAGGGGAAAACTCCACGCGTCCTCGCATCGAGTACGCGTTGACGCTGGAGTGCGCCAAGCACGTTGCCATGATGTCGCGCTGCGCGAAGGGCAAGCAGGTTCGCGACTATTTCATCGAGTGCGAGCGCCGCGCGAAGGCGGTTGATCCCATGCAGATGCTGGGCGACCCGGCGGCAATGCGCGGCTTGCTGCTGACCTATACCGAGAAGGTGCTCGTACTGGAGAGCAAGGTCGCTGAGCAGGCGCCGAAGGTCGAGGCGCTGGAGCGTATCGCGACGGCGAACGGTTCGCTGTGCGTTACCGACGCGGCAAAGGCACTTCAGGAGTCGCCGAAGCGGTTCTTCGCATGGCTGCAGCAGATTCACTGGATATACCGCCGGGCAGGTACTTCATCGTGGCTCGGCTATCAGGAGAAGGTACAGGCCGGATTTCTTGAGCACAAGGTAACCGAAGTATCGCGCTCAGATGGTTCCGAGAAGCTGGTCGAGCAGGTGCGCGTAACGCCGAAGGGTTTGACTCGGTTGGCGCACATACTGGCAAGTAATTGACGCAGTAAATCAATCACCACACCCGCTTCGGCGGGTTTTTTCGTTTACGGCCGCCGCGTGCGGCCGTTTCTATTTGCGGAGAACAGCAGTGTCACTAGACGAAGTTATCAGGAGCGCCGTTGCGCCCGCCCTTGCCATCCTGCCGTCTGCGATGGACTCGCAGCCCGCTCGCGTCATGCTGACGGCAATCGGGCTGCAGGAGAGCCATTTCACGGCCCGGCGGCAGATGAACGGTGGTCCAGCCCGCGGCCTGTGGCAGTTCGAGCAGGGCACGGCGAAGTCGCGCGGCGGCGTGTGGGGCGTCTACCTGCACGATGCGAGCCGCTACTGGCTGAACGTGCTGTGCGAGGCACGTCATGTCGCGTTCGATCCGGTCGCGATCTACGGGGCGCTCGAGCACGACGATGTGCTTGCCGCTGGTGTCGCGCGGCTGCTCCTCTTCACGGACCCGTCGAAGCTGCCGGCGGCCGATGATACGGCTGGCGCGTGGGCGCTCTACCTGCGGACGTGGCGGCCCGGCAAGCCACGGCCGGAGTCGTGGCCAGATTTCCATCGGCAGGCTGTCGACGCCGGGGTTGCATATCGGAATGCAGAGGAGGCTTGATGCAACTGAACGAACACGAAAAGGAGCTCTTGACGCTGTTCGGTGTGGGGGCGGTGATCGGTTTCGCCAAGTGGCTGTTGAGCGGCGAACGCTTCGAGGTGCGGGTTGTGGCCGGGCGGATCATTATCGGTGCGGGCCTGTCCATGAGCGCCGGGGCCACGCTGACTGTCTTTCCGGATCTTCCGGCGACGGGCCTGGTCGGCATCGCTTCGGCGCTAGGCATTTGCGGGCAAGTAGTGCTTGAGGCCGTTGTGCACAAGTACATCGGCAAGCTTCCGGACGATCGGGGCGAGGGGGACAGTTGAACTGGAAAGCACTTATCGCGGCCTTTGTGCTCGGCTGCTGTGTCGCCGGCATGGTGCAGCAATGGCGGCTCGGCGCGCAGATCGCCAGCGCTGGGACTGATCTTGCGAACGCTCGGCAGCAACACGAGGCCGAACTGAGAGCGATCTCCGATATGGCCGCCTCGGCGGCCGACGCCGCGCTCGCAGAAACCGTGCGCGCGGCGTCGGCTGTCGCCGCAGTCGAACAAACCTACCGAACGGAACAAACCAATGCTCAAAAGACGATTGATACTCTTCGCGCCGATGTGCGTGCTGGCGATGTCCGGCTGCGCGTCGCAACTGCCAGTTGCACCGCTTCAGCCGGTGGCGGTGGCATGCCCGGTGCTGGCGCCGCCGCCGGCGGAACTGATGGAACCGGAACAGCCGAACTTGACGGACCGACTGCTGACGCGCTTCTCGGCATCACCAGCGACGGCGACCGCGCAATCCGGAAGCTGACCGCAATGCAGGATTACGCGCGTGAAGCACTGCGCGTGTGTGGGGTCCGTTAGCGACGTCTAGTGCAGGCGCTCTATCCTCATTTCTGGGATCGATGGCCAAGGAAGTGGCCGATGCCGGCCATGAACGGTCCTTGGCCGTTGGCGTACTTCGGGCAGTGGGGCGTCGGCTTCGTGCAGTTACCGGCCGTTCACGGACCAACGCGTCGCGTCATGCGCCATAGCCGCCGGTCGCAAATACAAGGCTACCCAAGGTCGAGTGAGATCATTCCGATTGGCCGCCGGCGTACTTTAGCTACACCAACCGCCATCGCTCGCCGCTTCGCCTGCTCTCGATCTTCATCAACTTTGAACCGTGATCCGGTCACATCGACACGGCCGACCTCCGCGGAGCTGGGCGAGACGAACGGCAGTGCGCGTCCACCGAACGCGACTGCCCTACGAGCTTTCCTGATATCCTTGCGTAAACAACGTACTGGCACGCTAAGCGAACCCTAATGGGAACCATTTATAAGAATCCCTCCCTTGTGGAGGTGATATGCGAACTCCACTGGGAACTGACCGCGGTTGCAATGCCTGCTGTTGGCGGAATTGATCCGTTCTTCGATGTGGTACGCGCCGACCTTGCACCACGATTGATCGCGGCAGGATTTCCGCAATCCCAAGAGCTCGCACCACCACAAGTGCCACGTCAATTTCTGGCCTGGCAACCTGTCGTCAGGTTCGCACCAACCGCCGATACTTGGCCGAAGGTGCAGCTCGGGCCTGGTCTATTCACGGTGAACATGGCCGGTCAACCCTACACCGGGTGGCCCGACTTTCAGCCCGCCGTGGCCTCGGCTGTCAGTGCACTCTTGGAGTCATTTCCTACACCAAACCGATTTCTTAGGCTGAAATCGCTTCAGCTGAAATATATCAATGCGTTTACTGACAAGCACGACTTCCAAACGTATGCGCAATTTACGTCGAAGTATTTGGGATTGAAATCCGTTCTGCCCGATCGCTTTATTGAAAGCATCGGAGCCGCCGCAGATGTTATCGCCACTAATTTTCAAACGCGGCTACCCGTGGCGGAACCCCGAGACTCACATGTTGTAGTTCAAGTGGCAGAAGCACAGATCAACCAGACTCCTGGCTGCGTACTCCAACTGTCTATTGAGAAAAACGGCGTAACAGAACACGGCCACATAATGCAGTGGTTCGAAGATGCGCATTCTTTGGCGCGCAAGACATTCCTTTCACTTGGCAAAGCAGAGCTGATCGATCTAATGCAACCTGAGGAAAGAAAATGACACCAATCGCTTACCGGAATTCTTTTCCACTGACTAGCGTCATTTCGGCTCTCTCGCCGGATTTGGGCAAAGCGGAACAATTTGAATTTCCCGTTCAGATTGGTCAACTAGTACCATTTGACTTGAAGTGGTCATTTGGTACCGATCTACACGGCTCGATTTTTTCCATTGTGAAACCTAATGCTGCTGGAGCCGCCGACGTCGCCGAAATTGTCATTGAAACACGGCCTACCGATAGAGCCCGAGAAAAACTCCTGCTTGAACGGTCCATTATCCGCTTCCTAAGTCTAGAAGGACTTGAGGATGAGGAAGCCGAAAAACAGTTGTTTGCCGCTGTGCCCGAGGCACTTGTATTTATCAGCGAGCTCCCCCCCGAGATTCCATTGCCGCAGCCAAGCATAGCGTTTGATGGGATGGTAACGCTTGAGTGGCGAGACGGCACGAAGAAAGCAACCGCAATGTTTGAGGGTGACAACGATTACGGTTATACATATTTTCGGAACGGGTCCTTCGTACCGGGACAAAATACGGCTATTGCGGGAGGTGGGATTCCCCAGGATTTGAAAGATTATCTTGGTGCGTGAGTCGTTAAACGATGACGGACGCAAACAACAATCAAAAACCGGATTATCCAACGGTATCACTAGGGGAAGTGAGGGGAGGGGAAGAAATCCTGCTTGCCGTGGTTGAGCCGATGAATTGGGAAAACGGTAAGTACAGCATCAAAGGGTTTCAGAAGAAGCACCTGATTGCGTGCGAACAGTCGGTATCGCGACAATGCTATTCGTCGCCCCGTCGCCTTAACTTCTTTGTATTCGACATACTGCTTGGAAAAGCGGGCCGGATTGCTGTTGGGGTTCAAAGCTTTAATGCCAACGCTCTTCAGAATATCAGGTCCGACGACGGCACAAATCAGTTTATAATAAACGATGCGCCGATTGTCCAGCGAGGAAAAATCGATTTTGCGCACGCGCACATTGGATTTTCCAATGAGATTGCGTATGCAACGATAAACAAAAAGAACATTCAAGCCGCTGCGATAGAAAATCTGTTTGAGCTGTTTAGACAGAGCGGAGCCGTACTGGATCCTAGATCACGATTTCCGCGACCACCATTTCTTTACATGCGCCTTTCAGAAATGCGACTGGCGGCACATCGACTGCATCTTTGGGTTACCGGGAAAGGCAGGGAGTTTATCCGGCTGGATACCCAACGTCGCAAGTCATCCGATGGCAGCCCCGACGCGCATGCGTAGCCGACCAAGGCGCGTACCTTCCGTCTGGATAGCAAGGGCCGGTGACTCGCCGGACAACTCGATGGAGCGAGTGGCGGCTGTGTCTTGGAAGCAGCCGATGAAAAACCGTTGGTCCGGTATCTCTGGGATCGATGGCCAATGCGGTGGCCGATGCCGGCCAGGAACGGACGGTCGACGTCCCCGCCGAAATTGTCGACAGTCATGCCGTTCTGGGTATTCGATTTCGTTCGCTAGCGACTTGTTGTACTTGTTTTAATTGCAGAAGATGAAAGTACGACGACAGGGTTAGACGGATGACGCACTTTTTTCACATTGTTATCTTGCTGAGAAAAGTGGGTTGGGTCGTAATGAAACGGAACAAGATCGTCATTCGGCCATTTGTAAACGGCTGACGCTACGATAGTCGTGTCAGGAGAAAGATACTGCTTCGCAATCGCCTTAACTTCATCTAAATATGTCGAACTGCCAACGCCCCTCACAACAACTTCTAAAATCAGCTCGTGCAAATTGACCGGTACGTACGGAAAGTTAGTTAGAAAGTGACTGAGATCCGTGTGTGCAAAACGAGCCGGGGGTCTTTCTTTGAGTAGAGCTTGTCGCTGCTGAGGGTCATCGTATTCCCAGGCGAATCCTGGATAGTCGTAAACTATGCGTAGCTCGTTCTCAAAGCGATAAAAATGAGACTTGCTATAAATGCGCTCGTAGCCAGTCGCGCTGGGGTGCCGCTCGTAGGTGCCGTCGGAGTAGTCAATGTACGTGACCATGTCCGCATGCACGTAACGCTTGCGGGTGTCGATTGCTCGTTTCAACCTACCAACAGTCGATTTAATAGCTACGCCGGACCTTTCCTTCCCGACGTAGATCTGCCACATGGCGTGATTTTCCACGGGATTCACATGCCAGCATGAGATACCTTTCATGCAGAGGTACTTTGCGTCGTCGGACCATTCCTCCGCCGCGAGTCGGCGAGCTAGCTCGTCGCTATCGCTGATCCAAGAAGACAACAGTTCCCCCCGGTACGCTGCTTCTGTCTCCGCCAAACGTACTGGAACGCGCAACTCATAGTCCTCGCCTCTTCGCAATTTGTAGCCAGGTGTGAAGTAAATGGCTTGCTTCTTAAGAAGGTCTAGAAAACGGTCGTCCTGCATATATCGCCACACGACCGTGTCGTCAGGAATGTCTCGCAAGAACCGGACGGAGGTCTTCAGTTGAGGCGGCAGATCGTCGCCCTCTTCGTAAATGATGTATTCCTTGCCGTTGCAAACAACGCCGACGATGTTTTCATCGAGCGGCGGCCATGCTTCTCCCTCCGGCCAGTCCGGTCTTCCCATGCCATCTTTCATCACAACAGGAATCTTTCTCATTTCCCCTCCGAACTGCCAGAAAGGCAGAGTCGTGAATCGCTACTATGCTATCCGAAGTTACGGTTGACCAACGCTCTTGCTGAGTGGCTGCTCTAAAGCAGCGCCATTGACCGCTTGGGGTCGCTATCGGCCCAGAAATTCGCCGAAAAAATAAAAAACCGCCGCCCGGACAGGGGCGGCGGAAAGATGCCAATCTGACAAAGCGGACCCAGGGGAAGCGGCCCGCCAATGAAGGCTCTTAGATTTGCCCGTGGCGGGCTGTCGGACAACTCCGAAATCTTCGCGCTGCTTTTCGCGCAGGGCAGAAATTCCGCTCCCAGCTAGCGTCGACGTGGACGCTCTTCGATGTCATCGTCTGATCCGATCGCTCGTATCCAATGCACGCATCCGCTCTCTGGCTGAGCTTGAACCTGCTTCTGCCCGTGCCACAGACATAGGGCATGTGCTCCGCCTGCGACGTCGCCGCCCCAATGCTCACAAAGACGGCAGTGGTGGTCGGTCGCGGCGTCAGGATATCGAAACTGGGTCACGACGAAACACTGTATAAAAACACAGTATATCGACGGTTCACGGCGGTATCATAGATGTCATCTCAAAAAAGAGGTGGCGCTATGTGCTACTCGGCACAGATAGAAGCGGACTATCGCAAGTATGTGAAGGAGTTTGGCGCGGACGTCAGCCTCCGCGAGTTCGCGCAGTTGTACTGGGAGCGCTCGAAGAATAAGAAGGTCAAGATTCCCAAGGCGGTCGACGCGGCATTTGCCGACCCGAAAAACGAAATCGAGCGCGAAATCAAAGCGCTGATCGACCAATTCAATATGGAGCAGACGGCAGCGGTTGAGCAGGAGTTGTTCAGGCAGCGCGAACGGCTCGCGGACGCTGAGCGAACGCTCCAAACCAAAACCACCAAGGCGGCCATGGAAAGCAGGCGCATCGCGACGGACAAGATCGACGCGGCCCGGCGACGCCTGGACGACATCCGGCGGGTCGAACTGATGGATCGTGATTCCCGGATTTTCCCGGGCGGGTATGCGCCCGTCATGGTGATCGAGGACGGGCATCGGGTCATCAAGCCAATGCGGTATCAGTGTCGGCCCGCGGGCAAGCCGAAGTTCTATGACACGAAGTATCCCGGCACCTACAACGCGCGCCGCGACAATCTCGAAGGCTTCTGGAAGCAGCTATTCGGTTACTCGCATGGCGTGATGATCGTGTCTGCGTTCTATGAGAACGTCAGCCGGGCAAAGATGGAGGGGCGCGAACTGAAGCAGGGCGAGCAAGATGAAAACGTCGTCCTTGAATTCCGGCCGCGCGCCGGCGGCGAAATGCTCGTTGCGTGTCTGTGGTCGCGCTGGACGGCGCCCGGCGAACCTGACCTGCTGTCGTTTGCAGCGATCACAGACGAGCCGCCGCCCGAAGTTGCTGCGGCGGGCCACGACCGGTGCATCGTGCCGATCAAACACGAGAACGTCGACGCGTGGCTGAACCCCGATCCGGCGAATCTCGCCGCGCTCCATGCGATTCTGGACGATCGGGAGCGGCCGTACTACGAGCATCGATTGGCGGCGTGACGGGGCACCGGTGCGGGTGTAACCATCGACCGTGCGCCTAGGATGGAAGGCGGTCCAGCGGCAGGAGGCGGCCACTTTCGGTCGTTGGCCCGCGCCCATCCGCTGACGTCCGAAAGTCCGCTCCGAACAGCGTTCGCAGATATCGAGCCCTATTTGGGCATTGGAAATCCATGAACGATTAATTTTTTTGAACAGCCAAAAGGCGCTGTTTTAAATACTTTATTTGCTTCGGCAGCTCTTTGCCACGGCGAAGCGGGAAACCTGTCGAGGGCTACACCCAAGCTGAGTAGGAATAAAGAGCTGCAATTCGAAAGCTCGTCCATCGCCACCTGGAGCGAGCTGGGGAAGGAAGTGCTAGGAAATCTGCACGCGTATAAACCCGACGGCTGATCGGCGTTGAAGACTTTGCCAGTTTCGTAGGCGGCATCTATGCAAGCGGTAGTATGCTCCATCATCTGCCCGAGTTCCCCGTATTCTGAAACGATGGCGTCCTCACCGCTGGAGGGATAAATATTTGCGATTTTCTGCCCCGTCGTAAAAGCTGAAACCTTCAGGTTTGCATAGCTCTCGTCAAAATCACGTTTTAGCGTGATTAACTCGGTACGGCTTGCTCCTCTTTTCATCGCCCGCACCAACAGATCCCCGCGTACTTCGTAAGCAGCGTAGTCAGCCGCTAGGCCGCGCACAATAGTTATAGCTTCGTTCAAAGACCGCTCTTGCTGTTCCATCGTCTTCTCGTGCGCTTCTCGTCGGGTCGTTAACCACCCGCCAACAAGAGCAGTTAGGAGAAAACCAACAACAACCAGTAGCAGCGGGTGCCGAAGAACCGAGTCCGCCGTCCAGCTAGAGTCCTTCGAACTCGCTCTTCGAAAGCGCCGAATGCTAAGTAACCTTTTTACCGAGGCGGTAGCGACTTTTTTGCTAGATGTTCTCGCCATACACTTCTCCGCGGCGCGCTGAAAGCGGCAGAGTTCGCCGAAGCAAAGTTTCCGCTTGCGAAAAGTCGCGCTCGGATTGTTTGAGAGGGCCGGCCCTCAGTCCAATGAACTGCGGACGGCCCTTGATTCATAATAGCCGACATTCACCTGCACGCACTGAGAGCGGCCGGGTTGGGTCGTGTGCGGTCGCCGACGAGCGGCCGCCCGGAAGTCTCGGCAACAGGTGATGACCGATGCATCGTTCCGATCAAGCCCGAGAACATCGACGCGTGGTTGAGTCCTGATCCGGCAAATCTGGCAATGTTGCACGCCGTCCTAGATGATCGCGATCGGCCGTACTCGAGCATCGGATGGCGGCATGAAGCGGTACGACGCAGAGTATTTCGCCGTCGTCGCAACCTTGCATTTCTGCAACCGGACGATCGCGCAGGAGCCGACCTCGCTCAATTGCAAGATGATCAGCCGGCGGTTCATCGGCGACGAGCCGCGCGAGCCCGGCGAACGGGCGTACGAAAGCCGCGTTAGGCACGCTTCCCCGAAAAGTCAGATCGTGGCCAGAAGTTGTTGGATCGCTTCCGCTTTCCAGACCATCCCTATGTCTGAATCCTTGTGGATGCGTCCGCTGTAGATACCAATGAAGTTGCTGACCGGCCCATTCATCACGGCGGTATTCCCGCTACGGAACTTCACCATGCCGCCGGAGCGGAATGCAATGACCGGTGATCCGGATTGACCGGGTCGTCCCCTGCAATCGACCAACATCACTGGCAGTTCGTTGTAGCTGACGTCTGGGTCCGAAGCGACCGTACCGTTGACCCAGATGGCGAGATTCTCCCCGGCTGCCAGGCCAAGCGGAAAACCGATGATCGAAACGTGATCGGTCGGGAGGAGCAGAATTTGGCTATCAATAGGCGTGACCATTTCATAGAGCAACTGCTCGTCTGCGGGAGCACCGTTAATCGGGATCGCGACGAAGTCCGCTCGTTCGCCGAGCGCAGGATGCTCGACCCACTGCGGCTCGTTATCTACGAGCAGATTCAAGTTGATATCCGCCCAGTTCACCTGTTGCCCTCCGGCCGCGCCTGTCCCATAGTTCGGTGGTACGGCGCCCAAAATTGGCATTCGAATCGTGAGCGCGTCCGGAATCGCGAGGGTAGGCGAAAGTGTGTTCCCCGTGTTTTGGTCACGCCCCGTGACGTTGTGACGGTTCGTGATAAGACATATTCTCCCGCTCCCGCTACGCACAAAAAATCCGGTTCCAGTCGACAGAGACTGACCGGAAAAACTCATCGTGAGATGCACGGATCTGATTGACTCGATTGCAACTTGTGGTGGGCTCGACATTTTTCTGTTTTGAGTTGCGTTGAACGTAACAACATCCGCTGCTTTCCCCGTGCTACGCCAGTGCTACGCAACTGTCTGGCCAATCGCCGCCCGCCTTTTCTGTCGGTTCGTTTCGGTAATTCGTCGTTCCAATCCATCATCGGGGCAACGGACACGCGGCGGGGGCTGGGAGTGCGAGGTAAAGACATGGAGCGGCCAGGCGGCTTGAATCAAAACAATAATTTTACCGCAAGGCCAGAAGCCGCCGGGCGCTGGAGCCATATCACTGTCGCGACAGAGGCGGGCACCGGTTCGTCAATGCGTCAATGCGTCAATGCGTCAATGCGTCAATGCGTCAATGCGTCAATGCGTCAATGCGTCAATGCCTTAATGTCCATGTCCCCCCGTCCCGCCGCCACTGCTCCACGAGCTGCCGCCGCCGTGCATGCCGCCGTATCCGCCACCGTGCCATCCGCCGTCCCCGCCATGCCATCCGTCGTGCCCGCCGTGCCCGCCACCGCCATGCCATCCGCCGCGCCCGTGCCAATACCCATGTCCGTAATAGCAGCACGACCCTCCGAAACCGCCATAGATACCAACCGAGCCGTACACCGGTCCGTAGTAAGGCGGTCCATACGCGTAGGGATAGTAGGGTTGCGCATAGCCGTAGTCCGCAGGCGGCGCGACGACGCATCCAGTGATGCTCGCTGCCGCGGCCGCTAGCAGCGTCATCGATGCAATGAGCCTGGTCACGATTTTCTCCTTCACGTAAACCTCAGAAAAACCGCGCGCAACGGAGTTCAGCCGCGTTTGTGTCCGAGCGTTACCCGCGCCGGCGCGGCGGTGCGCGCTCGGGGCTTCGACCACGCGAGCCGTTGCCGCGACGCTCGACCGTTTCGCCAATCTTCTCGCGTATTACCGAGCGGCGTTGCGGTAACACTTCGTTAACGATCTGATACGTTACTGAAGGGCGTGGCTGCTAACTTCCATCGGACGATTCGTCGTTTAAGTCGGAAGCGATTCGCGTGCCCGCCCCGTTCGATCATCTGCTCAAAGGCAACGTGCTGTATCGCCAGGGGCATGCGCGACAACGAGGCGGAATCGCTTGGCCCGCTCGCGCGCTTTGCCGACCAATACCCGTTCAACTTCATCAACGTCGGCCTCGTTCATCTCGCGCTGCCGAACGCGCGCATCGATCATGGCCGCCGTCGCGATTACAGACCTGTCTATCGATTTTCTCGCGCATTTTTACGACGTGTCGTTCGGCTGCCACCTCGGCGAGCCGGGCCGCTGTCAGCGCGCGTACGATGCGTTGATAACGCGCTGGCGGCGCGTTCTACCCGCGGGCGTGATGATCGAGATCGAGCACGAGGAGCTGGTCGACGCTTGCGAGGCGAACGGGCGTCGCATGCTCGCGCATTGCGGGCTCGAGTGAGACGAACGTTGCCTCGCATTTCGCGAGACGATGCGGAGTGTCAGTACCGCGAGTTCCGCACAGATGCGCCGACCGTTGTATCGAACGTCGATGCGGCGCTGGCAGCCGCGAGGCGAATTGCGTGAACCGCTATGGGAAGGTCTCGGCCCGACCTGACGGCGGCCGACGCTCAACGCGCGATCACCGATACGTGATGCAGCCACGGGTACACGCCGGCAATGAACGCCGCGTAGATCGCGGCCATCGTCACGCCGGCGGCCGTGCCCCAGATGTCGCGCGAGGCGGCGCCCTGGCGAAAATGCACAGGCAGTCCGACCACGACGTAGCCGATCACGAAGAACAGGATGACCGCGCGCACCGGCGACAGATCGTGGCCGATGAATTCGAGCAACGCCGACAGGCTGAATTGCGACATGGACATGCAGGGAGTCACGAAGGCGGGGGGATCGCACGGCGCCGGAACACATCGAAATCGTTCAGCGAATGACGACTGATCCGCTTCACTCTCGACGTTTCACAGCGCGACGACCTATGCCGATTAAAGGCCACGCAAACGCGATCCGCAAGAAAAAACCTGTATGAATTTGTACTGTCCTACATTGCTTGCAGTTTGCCTGCGCCGCGACTTTCAGCCGGTCTGGCAACGCTTTCACGGCGACGGTCTCAACGCTCCAGGCGCTTCGGTTTGCGCAAGGGGCCGAGCAGCGGTTTCAAACCGTTGTGATCGATCTCGTGCATCAACGCGAGCAGACGGCCAATCTCGCCGGGCGGAAAGCCCTGGCTCGCGAACCAGTTCAGATAGTGGCCGGGCAGGTCGGCGATCACGCGGCCTTTATATTTCCCGTAGGGCATCACGCGCGTGACCAGCAATTCGAGGTGTTCGTGATTCATGGCAACGAGGTCATGATGAAACGCGCATCGAGAGCGCAAAGCGCGCAACGCGCAAGCACCAGGCGGCGCGCTGCAACGCATGGCCCCGCATTCTAGCCTTGCTGCAGGTAATGCGCCGGCGTGATAACGTCTGCGCTTTCCGTTCACCTCTTCAACAGGACAAGTTAGATGGAATACCGCAGACTCGGCGACTCCGACGTGCAGGTTAGCCTGATTGGTCTCGGCACGATGACGTGGGGCGAGCAGAACACCGAGCAGGAAGCGCACGCGCAGATCGACTACGCGCTCGATCACGGCGTGAACCTGATCGACACCGCGGAAATGTATCCGGTGCCGCCGCGCGCCGAAACGCAAGGCTCGACGGAGCGCTACATCGGCACGTGGCTCGCGCAGCACCAGAGCGCGCGCGAGAAGATCGTGCTCGCCACCAAGATCGCGGGCCCCGCGCGTCAGCCGCACAATCCGCGTCATATTCGCGGCGAGGGCAACCAGTTCGATCGCAAGAACCTGACCGAGGCGCTCAACGGCAGCCTCGAACGTCTGCAAACGGACTACGTCGATCTGTATCAGCTGCACTGGCCCGATCGCAGCACGATGACGTTCGGCCGTCCGTCGTATCCGTGGGTCGACGACGCGTACACGGTGCCGATCGAGGAAACGCTGACGGTACTCGCCGAATTCGTGAAGGCTGGCAAGGTGCGCCATATCGGCGTGTCGAACGAAACGCCGTGGGGCGTCGCGCAGTTTCTGCGCGCGGCCGAAAGACTCGGCTTGCCGCGCATCGTCAGCATCCAGAATCCGTACAGCCTGTTGAACCGCACGTACGAAGTGGGTCTGTCCGAGTACGCGCATCGCGACAACATCGGTCTGCTCGCGTATTCACCGCTCGCGTTCGGCTGGCTGTCGGGCAAGTACGAAGGCGGCGCGCGTCCTGCCGGCGCGCGCATCACGCTGTTCGAGCGCTTCCAGCGCTATAGCAAGCCGCAAGCCGTGCAGGCGACCACGCGTTACGTCGAGCTCGCGAAGCGCCACGGCATGACCCCCGCGCAATTCGCGCTCGCGTTCGTCAATAGCCGGCCATTCGTGACCAGCAATCTGATCGGCGCGACCTCGCTCGAACAATTGAAGGAAAACATCGCCAGCGCGGACGTGAAGCTGTCGCCGGAAGTGCTGGCGGAAATCGACAGGCTGCACGAGCTGCAGCCGAATCCGGCGCCTTGATGTCGAGGTAAGCGCGACGCGCTTGCCGCGGTGGCCCCGGTCGATTGCCGGGGCGGCCGCAAGGCGCAGCGAATCACTTGGCGTCGGCCGAACTCAACCCGCGGCCTTTGCCGTATCCACCGTCTCGCGCTTCGCCGCAAGCGGCGAGTTCTCGCCGAGATCCCAGAACAGTCCCGCCATCATCTGCAGGCCCTCGCGCACCACCGGAGCCAGAAGGTGCTCGTTCGGCGCATGCTGCGAGCAGGCCGGATAAGAATGCGGCACCCAGATCGTCGGCAGTCCGAGCGTGTCGGCGAATACCTCGTTCGGCAGCGTGCCGCCGAGATTCGGCAGCAGCGCGGTCTTCTTGCCGGTGGTCGCTTCGAGCGACGCGATCGCCCACGTGACCCACGGATCGTCGGGATCCAGCCGCGTGGCTGGCGCGCCGCGTTCGACGTCGATTTCGACCAGCTGAAAACCGTGCGCATCGAGATGCGCGCGCAGATGCTCGCCGAGGTTTTCCCAATCGGTGCCGACCACGAAACGCAACTGGCAGACCGCGAACGCCGACGGCGGAATCGCGTTGACCGGGTTCTCCGGATTGCCCGCCTTGAAGGCCAGCACTTCGAAGCTGTTCCAGCCGAACACGCGCTCGGGCGCGGAAAGACCCGGCTCGCCCCAGTTGTCATCGACGGTGGGGTCGCCCGGACCGTTGCCCACCGTGATGTCGGCAAGTGCGCGGCGCACGGTCTCGGGGATCGGCGGCGGACGCAGGCCGTCGACTGCGATCACGCCGCGCGCATCGAGGAGACTCGCGAGCGCGTTGGCGAGCACCGTCGCCGGATTGCGCAGCAAGCCGCCCCAGTTGCCCGAGTGATGCGCGCCGTCGCGCAGGTTCAGCGACAGCCTGAAATTGACCGCGCCGCGCGAGCCGAGAAACACGGTCGGACGACGCGCTGCGAGACGCGGACCGTCGGAGGCGATCAGCACGTCGGCGGCGAGTTCGTCGCGATGCGCATGGCAGATCGCGTCGAGCCCCGGCGAGCCGGTTTCCTCACCCATCTCGATCAACAGCTTCGTGTTGAAGCCGAGTTTGCCGTCGCGCGCGGCGAGCGTGCTCGCGAGCGCGGCGAGGTTGATCGAGTGCTGGCCTTTGTTGTCGGCGGTGCCGCGACCGAACCAGCGCTCGCCTTCCACGGTCACCGCCCACGGCGTCAGCGGCGCGCGCCACTGGCTGTCGTAGCCGCGCACGACGTCGCCGTGGCCGTAGATCAGCACGGTCGGCAGATGATCGCCTTCGTGACGGTTGGCGATCAGGAACGGACCGAAGCCATCGACCGGGTTATCGACGATGCGCGTGCTGAAGCCGAGGCGCTCCGCTTCGGGCTGGATTTCGTCGGTCAGATAGGACAGCAGCAGTGCGCCGCGATCGCTTTCCTGGCTTTCGGTGCGAAAACCGACGCGACGGTTCAGATCGGCGAGAAAAGCGCCGGATTCGAAGTGCCGGGTGGCAAGCTCGATGGCCTGGTTGCGGCTCATGTCGATGTCTCCGATGCGGGGGATGGGTGAAGGGGCGGAGGGCCGCGAGGCTCGATGGCTCGATGCTCGGCGCGGCGTTCAGGCGAATCGTCTGCAACGTGATTGCGACCGATTCTAGAAGCGCGCCATTTTTGTCACAATGATCATGTTTCGAAGCTTGCCTTGCCGGAAAAGCAAAGCGTCGCGCGTCGGCTTGAACCGCGGCACCCGCCCACCCATGGCACCGTTGCAACTGATTCGATCGAGGCGTCCAGGATGGCACGTTCACTGCATGGCATCGCGTTGCGTTATTTCGTCGAAGTCGCGCGCGGCGGCTCGCTGAGCGACGCGTCCGAGCGGCTGCACGTCGCGGTATCGGCGATCAGCCGGCAAATCGTGCGGCTCGAAAGCGAGCTCGGCGTGACGCTGTTCGAGCGGCGTCCGCGCGGCATGACGCTGTCCGAGGCCGGTGAGCGGCTGCTTGCGTACGCGCAACGCAGCCTGCTCGAAGCCGAGCACGTGATGAAAGAGATTAGCGGCCTCGCGAGCTTGCACGGCAGCCGGATCAAGATCGCGACCGCCGAGGGTTTTGCGGTTGACTTCCTGCCCACCGCGATTGCGGATTTCCGCGCCGAGCGCCCCGGCATCGATTTCACGCTGACCGTGATGTCGCCGGCCGACGCCACTCGCCACGTGCGCGACGGTGACGTCGATATCGCGCTGTCGTTCAGCCTCGCGCCGGAGAAGGGCGTGAAGGTCGAGCACACCGAACGCGCGCCGGTGTTCGTGCTGCTGCGCGCCGATCATCCCCTTGCGGCGCGCGCGAAACTGTCGCTCGCCGAGGTGAGTCGCTATCCGCTCGTGTTGTCGGAGACGGGCACCACGATTCGCCAGTTGATCGACATCACGTGCGCGCTCGAAGGCATCCTCCTCGAGCCGGACCTGATCTGCAACAACAGCGGCGCGAGTTATCGCTACGCGCAGCGGTCCGGAGCGATCATGTTCACGGGGCTGCTGTCGGTGCGCGACCGCTATGCCGACGACGGCTTCGTCGTGATTCCGCTCACCGACCCGCAGATGCGCCAGCGCAGCATCCAGGTGCAGACGATGGCGGGGCGCGAGTTGCCCCCGTCGGTGCGCACGTTTCGCGACCATCTGATCGCGCGGATCGCGGATGCGAAGCCGGTCGGGGCGCAGGCGTCGAAGGTCGCCGGTGGACGCGGTAAACGTACGCCGCGGCGCCCGCGAGCCGATGCATGAAATGCGACACATGCCGCGCACTAAGCGGCAAATGTTCTCCCGGAATCCGAATCACGACCTAAACTGTGGTGGACGGCAAGGACGGCCCTGAGAAAACGACCCTGATGGTGCGCGCCACGATCAGGGCAAACGCGGAACAATGACAGTCGAACCGCGGATCTGCCGCCCAGCCCGCGATGCTGCAATGCACACAAGCGGCAATAGATGGACCCAAATAGAAACGCGGCGCGTCGTCCCGATGGCGCGTTGCCCACGACAGAGCGATAGGACCAACACAGCCATGGCGCAACAGAAAACCAATCCAAAACTCGAGCAGGCTCTCACGCGCGGTGATCTCGCGATCCGTCAGGCGAACTCGGCGCGGGCGACCGCCTTGTTGCGTGCGCTCGCCAAGATGATCGTCGATGCGTCGGCGACCATCGGCGTGGAAGCCTTCACGCTGATTCACGACGGCGACAAGATCTACGATCCCGCCGATGGTCTATGGCCACAGGCGCTGCTGATTTCGCTCGACGGTCCGGTCGAGGACGCCGATCCCGACGAATTGCGCACGGTGCGGCTGATCGCGGATGATCCGGTCACCGTGTTCCGGGTGGAATGGCAGCGCGCCGATGGCAAGATCGGGCGTCACGAGGGCGGCCCGTTCGCGACGGTCGCGTTCATCTCCGACGTCGACATTCCGTGGACCGATGACGAGGACTGAGCGCGCACAACGATAGCAAACACGCCGTGCGACGACCGACGCGGCGTCGTCTTGCGCGGGTGCAGGCGCAACGCGCCGCCCGCGCGCTCGGCTTACTTCATCATGCGACGCCGAAACAGGATCGCCGACACGATGAAGCCGCCGATCGCATAAGCGGCCAGCACGCTCACATGGAGCGCCGCGTGCTCCATCGGCCGACCGAGCATCGCCGGGCGCATCAGATCGACCGCATTGGCGAGGGGCAGCGCAGCAGTCACCGCTTGCGCGGCGCCGGGCAGTTGCGAGATCGGAAAGAACACGCCGGAGAGCAGCAGCATCGGCGTGAGCACGAGCGTCTGATAGAACATGAAAAAGTCGTATGACGGCGCGAGCGCCGTCACGATCATCGCGAGGCTCGCGAACGCGAGACCGGCCAGCACGATGACCGGCAGCGCGAGCAGCATCGACGGAAAACTCGCATAGCCAAGCGCGCCCGCCACCAGCATGATCGCCACACCCGACAACACCGATTTGCTGGCGGCCCACACCACCTCGCCGAGCACGATATCGCCGAGCGTGAGCGGCGTATGCATGATCGCTTCCCACGTGCGCTGCACGTGCATGCGCGAAAAGCCCGAATACATCGACTCGAAGCTCGCCGACATCATCACGCTCGACGGCACCGTGCCCGCCGCGAGGAACGAGATATACGACACGCCGTCGACGTGCCCGACCATCAGCCCGAGCCCGAGGCCGAGACCGAACAGATAGATCATCGGATCGGCGAAGTTGCCGAACATCGACGCGATCGCGAGCTTTTTCCACACCAGGTAATTGCGGCGCCACACCGCGATCCAGTTCGTGGCATTGGCGGGGAAGGCACCGAACGGTTCTTGCGCCGATGGCGTGCCGTCGTGGGTTTCGTAAGTACGTGCGTCCATCAAGTGTCTCGCTATGGGTTCAGTCCTGCATTTCGCGACCGGTGAGCCGCAGAAACACATCCTCGAGATTCGCCGGCCGATGCAGATAGCGCAAATCGGCGCGCTGCTTGAGGCGCATATGCACGGGCTGCGCGTCGCTCAGATAACAGAACAGCGTCTCGCCGCTGATCTCGGTGCGCTCGGCGAGCGGCGCGAGTTCGTCGCGCAACGCAAACGGATCGGGGCCGTAGATCTCGATCACGTCGCAGCCGATTTCGGACTCGATCAACTCGCGCGGCGCGCCTTCGGCGATCTTGCGGCCTTCCTCGATCACGCACAGTCGATGACAGAGCCGTTCGGCTTCTTCCATGAAGTGCGTGGTCAGCAGAATGGTCTTGCCGCGCGCGAGCAGCGAGCGCAGCCGCTCCCAGATCAGATGGCGTGCTTGCGGATCGAGACCGGTGGTCGGCTCGTCCATGATCAGCACGTCGGGATCGTTGATCAGCGCGCGCGCGAGCGTGAGGCGCCGCTTCATGCCGCCCGACAGTTCGCTCACGCGCGCGTCCGCCTTGTTCTCGAGGCGAGCGAATTCGAGCAGACCCGGCACCGCCGCGCGACACTGCGCGGCGCTCATACCGAAGTAGCGACCGAATACGAGCAGATTTTCGCGCACCGTGAAATCGGGATCGAGGTTGTCGAACTGCGGCACCACGCCGACGCGCGAGCGCGCGAGGCGCGCGCGGCCCGGGATCGGCTCGTCGCACAGCCGGATCGCGCCGGCGTCGGGCGCCGCAATGCCGAGCAGCATGCGCAATGTCGTGGTCTTACCGGCGCCGTTGGGGCCGAGCAGCCCGAAGCATTCGCCGGTGTTCACATGAAACGACAATCCGTCGACGACCGTTTTTTCGCCGTAGCTTTTCCTGACCTGATGGAATTCGATGGGGGCGGTGGGCATGGCTCGAGCAAGGCTCCGGAAAAAGACACAACGTACGCGCACGACACACAACATACCTGCGATGCACGCATTGCGCACGCGAAGCCGTTTACTCCAGGTATCGGATCGCTGATGCGAGCGGGTGTCCGGGAACGCATCATGCGTGGGGTGCGATGCGCTCGTCGGTGTCGATTGGCGCCGCTGATTGGCGGTGGCACGACTGGCACGTCAACCGGCCCGCAGTGTGTCGACGCAGCGTTCGCAAACGAAGTTTTGCATTGCGGCATACGCGTGCAAACGCTGCGTCGGGTCGCCCAACGCTTGTGCAGACTGGATCGGCATGCACCGAGTATGCACTTAGCGTTTTCCATCCCTTGCAAGCCGAATTGCGGCGCACCATGATTGATTCAGACCGCGCTTTCCGCGCGAATGGAGAAAACAGATGGCGAGCTACCAGAAAATCCTGTTGTGCTACGACGGCTCGCGCGAAGGCCGGAAAGCCCTGCGTTGCGGTGCCGATCTGGCGTTGGAACTGAAGGCAGAAACGCATCTGCTGTCGGTCGTCGACATGCGTTCGAGCATCGCGCAGAGCGCGGGCCTGTTGACGGACGTCGCCTGCAGCAGCTTCGAAAAAACGGCCCGCGAGATTCTGCAGGAGGGCGTGAACTGGCTGACCGAGCGAGGCGTGAGCGCGCAAGGGCATTTCGCATTCGGTCATCCGATCGACGAGATCGCCAATCTTGCCAACGAGTTGCAGGTCGACCTCGTGGTGGTGGGTCATCGCTGCCGGACTGGTTTGTCACGGTGGTGGATGGGGGCGGGCAACACGCCGCTGCTCGACCGCGTGTCGTGCAGCATTCTGGTGGCGTGCTCGTCCGCGCAGGAGCAGCAGCAGGCGGCTGCGGCGTAATGGGCTAGTGAGGGACGCGAAGCCGCGTGCCCCGTCATCTAGCCCAGATGTGAATAGACCCTGTCGCGTGGCCGGCCCCGATGGCCAGCCACGCATCCCATCCGGCCAGGCTTCGATCTCACTCGTTCAGATTGATCGCCGCGAGCTTCCACGTGACCAGACCTTCGCGACGAAAGATTGCCGAATAGTTCGCGTTACCTTCGCCACGCCGGTACGTGACGACAAACTCGTTGAGACTGCGATAGCCGGCCGTGCTTTGACGCCCGGGCGGCGGTGCGCTTGCCTGCGTGGTGGTGTCGCCCGCGGCTGGTGCGGCCGGCGCTTCGCCGCCCGCGGCTGGCGGCGCGGACGGTTGCTCGCCCGGCGTGCCACGCGGCGGCATGCCGTTCAGCAGCGCCGCGACGCCGTCGGGTGTCGCATAGGCATCGACGAGCGGGCCGATCAGCGTCACGCCGATCACCGCGCCGATCGTGGCCATCTTGTTGCCGGCATCCGCCTCGAGCCGGCGTGTCAGCATGGCGCCCACCTGTTGCTTCAGGCTATCGCGTAGCGCGGGAAAGTCCACGTATTGATTGACGGTTTGCACGTCACGCGCATCGGCGGCGCGTTTGAGATTGTTCACCGCGAGATACGGTGACGCATAAATAAAGCCCAGCGCGGCAATCACGATCACCACGATCAGCGTGATCAGCAGCGGCCGGGTGGCGCTGCCCTGTATGCGTTTCCGAATTGTCATCGAATGGGACTCCACGTCAGTGATGATCTAACGTCGAGCACGGCGAGGTCGGAACGATCCCATCCCACACGAATCTCTGAACATCCGAAGTGCTTGTTGCTTGCGTACTCAGGATTCGCTCAGGCTTCGAACACCGCGCCGTGCACGTTGGCTTCGTCGGCTATGCAGCGATCGATCATACGGCATACGGCGTCGACCGTGCCGACCATGATCAGTCGCGACGGTCCATGATAGACCCGCACCGGCGCGCGACGCGCGGGCTCGGCGATGTTCAGCGCCGAATTCAGCGACACGCGCGCGAACGCCGGCAACGACGACGGCAGACCGGAAGCTTCGGCAACCGCGTCGAACAGCGACGGCGTGCGCGCAGCGGGCGCCTCGATTAGCGCGCAGGGCGTGAGCTTGCGCAGATGGCGCAGACGGCCGAACTGGCGAAAGGGCAACAGGCGGGCAAGGCGTTCCATGAGTCTCTCCAGGCGATTCGGCGTAGATGCAGGCGTAAATGCGGCTTGGGTCGGACAAACCGGCGCAAGCGTTCTGGCGACAGCGACAGATCAGAACTCGCTGGGGCGGATCAGCCCGACCGCGATCCCTTCGAGCGCGAAATCGGCGCTGCCGGTTTCCACGAAGATGTTGTCGTAATCGGGGTTTTCGGCGATCAGTTCGATGCCGTTCGGCCGGCGCTTCAGACGCTTGACCGTCACGTCGTCGCCAAGCCGCGCAATGATGATCTGGCCGTCCTTCGCTTCGGTGCGCTTTTGCACCGCGAGCAGGTCGCCGTCGAGAATGCCCGCGTCGCGCATCGACAGGCCGCGCACCTTCAGCAGGTAGTCGGGCTTGCTCGAGAACAGCGCCGGGTCACACGCGTAGTGCTGCGAGATATGTTCCTGCGCGAGGATCGGGCTACCCGCAGCGACCCGGCCGATCAGCGGCAACGACAACTGCATCAGGCCCGCATGCGGCAGGGTGAACTGATACGGCGCGTCCTCCTGCCCGGACAGCAGGCGGATGCCGCGCGACGCGCCGGCCGCGAGTTCGATCACGCCCTTGCGCGCCAGCGCGCGCAGATGCTCTTCCGCGGAATTGGCCGAGCTGAACCCGAGTTCGGCGGCAATTTCCGCGCGAGTGGGCGGAAAGCCGGTGCGTTCGATCGCGCGGCGGATCAGATCGAAAACCTGCTGCTGTCGTGCGGTGAGTTTTGTCATGGCCACTGTATGTATGAACAGGTGACTGTATTTTTATACAGTATTCGGCGCATTTCAAGCTTTACTTTAAGTTCGGCGCAACGGCCACGCTGGGGCGTCGTTTATCGGCGACATGACGGCGTTGTCGGCGTCCCAACCGCCGGCGCATCTGTCGTTACCACTTTTGAGTATTAAAAAATGAAGAAACATTATTTTTAATAATGAAAGCGCTTCGATAGACTGCCCTCCGGTTGGCGCTCATGTGCACGTGACCGCGACGCAGAACAACACCAGACTCTCATCAGCGGACCATCACGCGGAGAAAAATTGAAATGAACCATCGGCATATGGGGCTTGCGGCTCGAACCGGAAAACTGATCGCGGCGCTCGCCGTCGGCGCGGCGGGTGCGTTCGGCATGTTGGGCGCAAGCGGCGTCGCGCACGCCGACACCACGCTGTTGAACGTGTCCTACGATCCGACGCGCGAGCTGTATCAGGACATCAATCAGGCATTCGGCAAGGAATGGAAGGCCAGGACCGGCGAAGCCGTCACCTTCAGGCAGTCGCACGGCGGCTCGGGCGCGCAGGCTCGCTCGGTGCTCGACGGACTGCAGGCCGACGTCGTGACGCTTGCGCTCGCCTATGACATCGACGCGCTCGCGAACAAGGGGCTCGTCGACAGGAACTGGCAAAAGCGTCTGCCGGACAACGCATCGCCGTACACGTCGACGATCGTGTTTCTGGTGCGCAAGGGCAACCCGAAGCACATCAAGGATTGGGACGATCTGGTGAAGCCGGGCGTGTCGATCGTGACGCCGAATCCGAAGACCTCGGGCGGCGCGCGCTGGAACTACCTGGCCGCGTGGGCGTACGCCGAGCATCAACCGGGCGGCAACGACCAGAAGGCCAGGGAGTTCGTCGGCAAGCTGTACAGGAACGCCGGCGTGCTCGATTCGGGCGCGCGCGGCGCGACCACGAGCTTCGTGCAGCGCGGTATCGGCGACGTGCTGATCGCGTGGGAAAACGAGGCGTTCCTGTCGCTGAAGGAGTTTGGTCCGGACAAGTTCGAGATCGTGGTGCCGTCGGTGAGCATTCTGGCCGAGCCGCCGGTCGCGGTGGTCGACAAGGTCGTCGACAAACACGGCACGCGCAAGCTGGCCGAGGCGTATCTGAACTTCCTGTATAGCGAGCAAGGTCAGGAGATCGCCGCGCGCAATTTCTATCGTCCGCGTTCCAGCAAGGTGCCCGCCGATCTGACCGCGAAGTTTCCGAAGCTGAAGCTGTACACGATCGACGATTCGTTCGGCGGTTGGACCAACGCGCAGAAGACCCATTTCGCGGACGGCGGCGTGTTCGATTCGATTTATCAGCCGCAGTAAGAACCACCGCCTGAATCACAGCCAGGGGAAAAAGGGCGCGCCCAATGGGCGCGCTTTCGGCTAACCGGGGTCCGGTGGCCAGCAGTGCGGCAGTACCGCAGTACGGCAGCACGGCAAAACGAACAACCGCGCGAGCATCAACCATGAACGAGTATCCAGCATGACCACGTTGACCTTCCGCAAGCCGAGCGCATTGCCCGGTTTTGGCCTGACACTCGGCATCACGGTGGCTTATCTGAGCCTCGTGGTGCTGATTCCATTGGCGACGACCTTTCTGAAAACCGCGACGCTCGACTGGGATCAGTTCGTGCGCGCGGTCACGTCGCCGCGTGTGCTCGCGTCGTATCGGCTGACGTTTTTCTCGGCGCTAGGCGGCGCGCTGATCAACGCGGTGTTCGGCTTTCTCGTCGCGTGGGTGCTGGTGCGCTACACGTTTCCGTTCAAGCGTATCGTCGATGCGGTCGTCGATCTGCCATTCGCGTTGCCCACCTCGGTGGCGGGCATTTCGCTCGCGGCCGTGTATGCGGGCAACGGCTGGATCGGCCAGTTCCTCGCGCCGCTCGGCATCAAGATCGCGTTCACGCCGGCGGGCGTGCTGGTCGCGCTGACGTTCATCGGCCTGCCGTTCGTCGTGCGCACCGTGCAACCGGTGCTCGAGGAGTTCGAGCGCGAGCAGGAGGAGGCGGCCGCGTGTCTCGGCGCGTCGCGCTGGCTCACGTTTCGCCGCGTCGTGCTGCCGGCCGTGTTGCCGGCTCTGCTGACCGGCTTCGCGCTCGCGTTTGCGCGCGCGCTCGGCGAATACGGCTCGGTAATCTTCATCGCCGGCAATGTGCCGATGAAGTCGGAGATCACGTCGCTCCTGATCATCACGAAGCTCGAGCAATACGACTATGCGGGCGCGACGGCGCTCGCGGTCGTGATGCTGGTCGTGTCGTTCCTGATGCTGCTGTCGATCAACACGCTGCAGTGGTATCTGCAGCGGCGCACGAGCCGCGGCAAGACGGGATCGGCGCCAGTGGCCACGAGCGTCGCCGCTATTGGTGGAGGTGTGCAATGAGCCGCGTTCCGACCCACCCGGCGAGCGTGGCGCGTCGCCCCGATCCGGTCAGCGAGCCGGCGCTCGTGCGCTGGCTGCTGATCGGCCTCGCACTGCTGTTTCTCGCGCTGTTTCTGGCCGTGCCGCTCGCCGCGGTGTTCTACCAGGCGCTGAACAAGGGGCTGCGTTTTTACTTCGAAGCGCTCGCCGATCCGGATGCGCTGTCGGCGATCAAACTGACGCTGCTCACCGCGGCGATCGCAGTGCCGCTGAACCTCGTGTTCGGCCTTGCGGCGTCGTGGTGTATCGCGAAGTTCGAATTCCGCGGCAAGGCGCTGCTGACCACGTTGATCGATCTGCCGTTTTCGGTGTCGCCGGTGATCTCCGGCCTGATCTACGTGCTGATGTTCGGCGCGCAGGGCTGGTTCGGCCCGTGGCTCGAAGATCACAACGTGCAGATCATCTTCGCGGTGCCGGGCATCGTGCTCGCGACGATCTTCGTCACGTTCCCGTTCGTCGCGCGCGAGCTGATTCCGCTGATGCAGGCGCAGGGCAACGACGAGGAAGAAGCCGCGCACGTGCTCGGCGCATCGGGCTGGCAGACGTTCCGTCGCGTCACGCTGCCGAACGTCAAGTGGGGTCTGCTGTACGGCGTGATTCTGTGCAATGCGCGCGCAATGGGCGAGTTCGGCGCGGTGTCGGTCGTGTCGGGCCATATTCGCGGGCAGACCGACACGATGCCGCTGCACGTCGAAATCCTCTACAACGAGTACAACTTCTCGGCCGCGTTCGCCGTGGCCTCGCTGCTCGCGCTGCTGGCGCTGGTCACGCTGGGGCTCAAGCTGCTGGCCGAGCGTCATATGTCGGCGGAACTGTCGGCGGCGCGCGAAGTGCCTGCGTATGCGGGGCCCGTGTCGCCGTCCGGCGCTTCGCAGGCCAATAGCGCGCAGTCCGCTTCTCATTCGTTTTTCGTCAACGCCACGCCTGCGTCGCAGCGACATCCGCTCAAGCAAGGAGAGCTGTAAATGGGTATCACCGTTCGTAACCTGCAAAAGCGCTTCGGCGATTTCGTCGCGCTCGACAACGTGTCGCTCGACTTTCCGCCGGGCGAACTCGTCGCGCTGCTCGGGCCGTCGGGTTGCGGCAAGACGACGTTGCTGCGTGTGATCGCCGGCCTCGAATACGCGGACGGCGGCCGGGTCGAGCTGCAAGGCCAGGATGTCGCGGCGGTCGGCGCGCGTGAGCGCGAGGTGGGTTTCGTGTTCCAGCACTACGCGCTGTTCCGGCATATGACGGTGTTCGAAAACGTCGCGTTCGGGCTGCGCGTGAAGCCGCGCAGGGAACGTCCGTCCGAGAAGGTGATTCGTGAGAAGGTGCATGAGTTGCTGAAGCTCGTGCAGCTCGACTGGCTCGCGCAGCGCTATCCGTCGGAGCTGTCCGGCGGCCAGCGCCAGCGCATCGCGCTCGCACGTGCGTTGGCCGTGGAGCCGAAGGTGCTGTTGCTCGACGAGCCGTTCGGCGCGCTCGACGCGAAGGTGCGCAAGGAACTGCGCAGCTGGTTGCGTCGCCTGCACGACGATCTGCATATTTCGACGATCTTCGTCACGCACGATCAGGAAGAAGCGCTCGAAGTGGCGGACCGCATCGTCGTGCTCAATCGCGGGCATGTCGAGCAGGTCGGCAGCCCACAGGGGGTGTACGACCATCCGCAGACGCCGTTCGTCTACGAGTTTCTCGGCGCGGCGAACCGTCTGCACGGCAGCGTCGATGCGCAAGGCTTCGTCGTCGATGGCGCGGCGCTGCCGGTCGCTATCGCGGCGGGTTTTAGGGGCCCGGCGTTCGCCTATGTGCGGCCGCACGATCTGCAGTTGTATCCGCAGGCGGCGGGGCATCGCGAGGGCATTGTCGTCGACGTGCGGCGCGTGGTGACGCTCGGCGGTTCGGTGCGCGTCGAGCTCGCCGGTCGCGAGGGCAATCTGCTCGAAGCCGAACTCGATCGCGAAACGTGGCGTGATCTGCAACTCGCGATCGGCGACGGCGTGACCGCGGTGCCGCGCGCGCTGCGGGTGTTTCCGGCGCAGTGAGGTGGCGGCGCCGCTGTGCGGCGCTGATGACAAGAGAGAACGTATCGGCCGTACCGCGTGCTTCGCCTGGCATGTGCGGCTCCAATAACTCAACTCTGGCGGAACCGGAGACACAACGATGAATTTCCAGCAATTGCGCTTCGTGCGCGAAGCCGTGCGGCAGAACATGAACCTGACCGAAGTGGCGAACGTGCTCTACACGTCGCAGTCGGGCGTATCGAAGCAGATCAAGGATCTCGAGGACGAACTCGGGGTCGACATCTTCATCCGCCGCGGTAAGCGTCTGACCGGGCTCACCGAACCGGGCAAGGCCGTGCATCAGTTGATCGAGCGGATGCTGCTCGATGCGGAGAATCTGCGCCGCGTCGCGCGTCAGTACGCGGATCAGGACAGCGGCCACCTCGTCGTCGCGACCACCCACACGCAGGCACGCTACGCATTGCCGAAGGTGATTCGGCAGTTCACGTCGGTGTTCCCGAAAGTGCATCTGGCGCTGCGCCAGGGCAGCCCGCAGCAGATCGCGCAGATGATCATCAACGGCGAGGCGGATATCGGCATCTCGACCGAGGCGCTCGACCGTTTTCCCGACATCGTCACGTTCCCGTGCTATTCGTGGCATCACGTCGTGGTGGTGCCGAAGGATCATCCGCTCGTCGGCCGAGCGAATCTGACGCTCGACGAGATCGCCGAATTCCCGATCGTCACCTACGACCAGGACTTCACCGGCCGCTCGCATATCGATCAGGCGTTCGCGAAAGCGGGTGCGTTGCCCGACGTCGTGCTGACCGCGATCGACGCCGACGTGATCAAGACCTACGTCGAACTCGGCATGGGCATCGGCGTGGTCGCGGCAATGGCCTACGACCCGAAGCGCGACAGCGAACTCGTCGCGCTCGACACGCAGCATCTGTTCGAGGCGAGCACGACGCGCGTCGGCTTGCGCAAGGGCGCGTTCCTGCGCGCGTACGCCTATCGGTTGATCGAGATGTTCGCGCCGCAGTTGAGCGAGGCGGACATCGCGGCGCAGTTGCGCGAGGCGGCTTAGGGCTGCGAGCAGCTTAGGGTGGGACTTGCACCCGTCGTCGATACTTGTGGTGATGAGTGCAATTGGGCACCGCATGAGATTTAAGCCCGCTCGCGCGTTGCGCACGCTCGCGCAAGCCGAACCCGCGTCCGGTCTTCCACGCATGGCGACGCGAAGCGCATCGCTTACAATCGCCGCCATGAATACCTCGACTTCTCCCTCTCTCCCGATTTCCCCCGGCCATAGCACCGCGCCGACGCTGCCGCGCATCGCGGTGCTCGCGACCGGCGGCACGATCGCCGGCGCGGCCCCGGATGCGGCCAATACGTCGGGCTATCAGGCGGGCGTCGTCGGCGTCGATCAACTGCTCGCGGCGGTGCCGGCGCTGTCCGCGGTCGCGCGAATCGCGCCCGAGCAGATCGCCAGCGTCGACAGCAAGGACATGTCGCTGCCGCTGTGGACCACACTCGCGCAACGTATCAACACGCTGCTCGCGACGGACGACGTCGACGGCCTGGTGGTCACGCACGGTACCGATACGCTCGAAGAAACAGCCTATCTGCTGCATCTGACCGTCAAATCGGACAAGCCGGTCGTGCTGACCGCGGCGATGCGCCCAGCGTCGGCGCTCTCCGCCGACGGTCCGCTGAACCTGCTAAACGCGGTGACGGTCGCCGCGCACGCGGCGGCACGCGGGCAGGGCGTGCTGGTTGCGTTCAACAACCGGATTCACAGCGCGCGCGACGTCGTGAAAACGAGCACCTATGCGGTCGATGCGTTCCAGTCGCCCGAAATTGGCGCGCTCGGCTGGGTGCAGGATGGCCGCGTCGAGTTCCAGCGCGGCGTGGTGCGCGCGCATACGGTCGCGAGTGAATTCGCAATCGATGCGGCGTGGCCGCAGGTGGAGATCGTCACGAGCTATGCGGGCGTGTCGCGGATCGCCATCGATGCGCTGGTGGCCGCGGATGTGCGCGGCATCGTCGTGGCGGGAACGGGCAATGGCTCGATCCACCAGTCGTTGCAACAGGCACTGGCGGATGCCGCGTTGCGCGGCGTGGCGGTGGTGCGCTCGTCGCGCGTGGGTTCGGGGCATGTGATGCGCAACGGCGCGGCGGCCGACGACGCGCTCGGTTTCGTCAGCGCCGGTTCGCTGAATCCGTACAAGGCGAGGGTGCTGCTGATGCTGGCGCTGGCCGCGGGCCACACTGCGCCGGCGGCGTTGCAGAAGGTGTTCGATACGTATTGATTGGCGAATCCGACAGCCGGACACCCGACGACGACGTCTGACCGGACCAAGGCTTCCCCGTCACCGACGGGTGCCGCTGCGGACCCCACTTGCCGCTCTCAGCCCAGAGCGGCGCGATTTGCCCGTTACGCCGCGCCGGCAACCCAAGCTGCCGTGCAACGAACGGGCGCCCCACCTGTGTTCACCGTGAGCTCGCCGATGCCGAAGCGGCAACCGGCGGAATCAACGGCGAGCTGAACTGAAGAGGAAGCACGAAGACTTCAAGCCGCCTTCGCTTCCTCGCTATCCGGCGCCTGCGCGACCTCATGATTCGCCATGATTTCGAGCGCGCGCACCATCGCCGAGTGATCCCACGCCTTGCCGCCGTTCGCGGCGCAGACGCTGAACAGTTGCTGCGCGCTCGCGGTATGCGGCAGCGCGATGCCGAGCTTACGCGCGCCATCGAGCGCGAGATTCAAGTCCTTCTGATGCAACTCGATCCGGAAACCCGGATTGAACCTGCGCTTCGTCATGCGCTCGCCATGCACTTCGAGAATCCGCGACGACGCGAAGCCGCCCATCAGCGCGCGTCGCACCCGCTCTGGGTCGGCGCCCGAGCGCGACGCGAACAGCAGCGCTTCCGCGACCGCTTCGATGTTCAGCGCGACGATGATCTGGTTCGCGACCTTGCAGGTCTGACCCGCGCCGTTGTCGCCGATCAGCGAGATGTTCTTGCCCATCAGTTCGAACAACGGCTTGGCCAGTGCAAAGGCTTTCGCGGGACCGCCGACCATGATCGTCAGCGACGCATCCCGCGCGCCGATTTCGCCGCCGGACACCGGCGCATCGAGATAGTCGACGCCGAGCGCGTTGATCTTCTTCGCGAACGCCTGGGTGTCGAGCGGCGAGATCGAGCTCATGTCGATGACGAGCTTGCCTTTGGTGAGGCCGGCGGCGACGCCGTCGTCGGCGAACAGCACGTTGGCGACGTCCGGCGTGTCCGGCACCATGATGATGACGATGTCGGCGGCCTGCGCGACCGCGGTCGAACTGGCGACCACGCTCGTGCTCTTCGCGATGTCGTCCGGTACCGGATACGCGCCGTTCACGAACAGCGAGTGACCGCCCTTGATGAGGTTGCGCGCCATGTGCGCGCCCATGATGCCGAGTCCGATGAAGCCGATCTTTGCCATGTGTGTGAATCTCCAGGTTGATAGGGGGCGTGCGTTGAGGCTTCAGGGTTCCATCAGGAACCCCAAGGCGCCTCAAGCCGCCGCATGCGCCGCGCCACGCGCCTGACCTGCCACGCTTTGCACCCAGCCGAGGCCGGCATCGGTCGTCGTGCGCGGCTTGTATTCGCAACCGACGTAGCCGTCGTAGCCGAGCGAGTCGAGCAGCGCGAACAGATACGGATAGTTGATCTCGCCGGTGCCCGGTTCGTGCCGCCCAGGGTTGTCCGCGAGCTGGATATGCGCGATCTGCGCGAGGTTCTTTTCGATCGTCGCCGCGAGTTCGCCTTCCATCCGCTGCATGTGATAGATGTCGTATTGCAGGAACAGATTGTCCGAGCCGACCTCGCGAATCACGTCGAGTCCATCGCGCGAACGGTTCAGCGCGAAGCCCGGAATGTCGTACGAGTTGCATGGCTCGACGAGCAGCCGGATGCCGGCCTTCTTGAGCTCGCGCGCGGCAAACCGCAGGTTGTCGACGATCGTTGCGCGGGCGGTGTCGGCGTCGACGTTCGCGCCCGGAATGCCAACGAGGCAGTTCAGTTGCGGCACCTTCAACGCGCTTGCGTATTCGATCGCGCGGCCCACGCCTTCCTGAAACCCGGCGACCCGATCGGGCAGGCACGCGATGCCGCGTTCGCCGGCTTCCCAGTTGCCGGCCGGCAGGTTGTGCAGCACCAGCTTGAGGCGGTTCTGTTGCAGACGTTCGCTCAATTCGGCGATCGAATACGGATAGGGAAACAGAAATTCGACGGCATGAAAGCCGGCGTTGGCCGCCGCCGCGAAACGGTCGAGGAACGGCACTTCGTTGAACAGCATCGTCAGGTTCGCTGCGAATTTAGGCATGGTGCTTTTGTCTCTCAGGTCGGTCAGGGAGTGGCGCGCTGGTCGTGATGAGGCGAGGGCGCGGAGCATGAACTCGGCCCTCGCGCATCGAGCGCGCTGAATGCTGCGAATACCGCGAAGACGCAACGCTCAATCGAGCAGGCTGATCGCCGTCGGCGCGTCCTCGCGCTTTTCCGCGAGTTCCTCGAACTCGTTGATCGCGTCGATCTCGGTGCCCATCGAGATGTTGGTCACGCGTTCGAGAATCACTTCGACGATCACCGGCACGTTGAACTCGGCGAGCATCGACTGCGCTTTTTGCAGCGCCGGCTTCAGCTCTTCCGGCTTGAACACGCGAATCGCCTTGCAGCCGAGACCTTCGGCGACGGCGACGTGATCGACGCCATAGCCGTTCATCTCCGGCGAGTTGATGTTCTCGAAGCCGAGCTGCACGCAGTAGTCCATCTCGAACGCGCGCTGCGCCTGGCGAATCAGCCCGAGGTACGAGTTGTTCACGACGACATGCACGTACGGCAGCTTGAATTGCGCGCCGGCCGCGAGCTCCTCGATCATGAACTGGAAGTCGTAGTCGCCCGACAGCGCGACGATCGGCCGTTGCGGGTCGGCCGCGCGCACGCCGAGCGCCGCCGGAATCGTCCAGCCGAGCGGGCCGGCCTGGCCGCAGTTGATCCAGTTGCGCGCCTTGTACACGTGCAGGAATTGCGCGGCGGCGATCTGCGACAGGCCGATCGTGCTCACGTAGCACGTGTCGCGGCCGAACACCTGGTTCATCTCTTCGTAGACGCGCTGCGGCTTCATCGGCACGTTGTCGAAGTGCGTCTTGCGCAGCATCGTGCGCTTGCGTTGCTGGCAATCGGCAACCCACGCGGCGCGATCCTTCAGCTTGCCCGCGGCCTTCCATTCGTTGGCCACTTCGACGAATAGTTCGAGCGCGGCCTTCGCGTCCGACACGATGCCGAGATCCGGGCCGAACACGCGGCCGATCTGCGTCGGTTCGATATCGACGTGCACGAACTTGCGCCCCTTCGTATAGACATCGACGCTGCCGGTGTGACGGTTGGCCCAGCGGTTGCCGATGCCGAGCACGAAGTCGGACGCGAGCATCGTCGCGTTGCCATAGCGATGCGAGGTCTGCAGACCGACCATGCCGGCCATCAGCGGATGGTCGTCGGGAATCGCGCCCCACGACATCAGCGTTGGGATCACCGGCACGCCGAGCGTTTCGGCGAACTTCACGAGCAGGTCTTCGGCCACGGCGTTCAGTACGCCGCCGCCCGACACGATCAACGGCTTGTCGGCATCGTTGAGCAGCGTGAGCGCGGCTTCGATCTGCTTGCGGGTCGCCTTCGGCTTGTAGACCGGCAGCGGCTCGTACGTGTCGATGTCGAATTCGATTTCGGCGAGCTGCACGTCGATCGGCAGATCGACCAGCACCGGGCCCGGGCGGCCCGAGCGCATCAGATGGAACGCCTGCTGGAACACACGCGGCACCAGCGCCGGCTCGCGCACGGTCACGGCCCACTTGGTGACGGGCTTGGCGATCGATTCGATATCGACGGCCTGGAAGTCTTCCTTGTACAGACGCGCGCGCGGCGCCTGGCCTGTGATAGCCAGAATAGGAATCGAGTCGGCCTGCGCGGAGTACAAACCGGTGATCATGTCGGTGCCCGCGGGGCCCGAGGTGCCGATGCACACGCCGATGTTGCCCGGCTGCGCGCGGGTGTAGCCCTCGGCCATGTGCGATGCGCCCTCCACATGGCGCGCGAGCACGTGGCTGATGCCGCCGGCTTTGCGCATCGCCGAGTAGAACGGGTTGATCGCGGCGCCCGGCACGCCGAACGCGGTATCGATGCCTTCTTTTTCGAGCACCAGAACGGCGGCGTCGACGGCTCTCATTTTGGCCATGAATGTCTCCTCAAGGTCGGGAATTACGTCGGTTGAGGGACACTGTAGGCCTGCGCCAAAGGTTTGATAAGATCAGTCCGGGTCGCTTATTCCGAAACAAAAAGTATGGAATGACGTGAAGCCCGGCGCACGGCCGGCATCAGCCCGGCAAGAGACAGGTGGGAGACGAACATGGACCGCTTCAAACAGATCGAAACCTTCGTGCGGGTCGCCGATGCGGGCAGTCTCGCGGCGGCGGCGCTGGAGGAAGGGGTGTCGCCGGTGATTCTCGGGCGGCGCATCGATGCGCTCGAGAAGCGCATCGGCGTGAAGCTGATGTATCGCACGACACGGCGGCTCGTCGTCAGCGAGGACGGCGCCGCGTTTCTCGAACGCTGCCGCGGGCTTCTCAGCGAATGGGATCAGGCGGAAAACGAACTGAGCGCGGGGCGCCGCGCGGTGAACGGCCATCTGATCGTGTCGGCGCCCGCCGCGTTCGGGCGTAAGCACGTCGCGCCGCTCGCGCCTGCATTTCTGCGCGACAAACCCGAGTTGCAGATGTCGTTCAATCTGACCGACCGGGTCGTCGATCTGGTGCGCGAGGGCTACGATCTGTCGATCCGCATCGGCGGCGCCGTCGATCCGAACTTCGTCGCGGTGAAGCTCGCGTCGAACCGGCGCGTGGTGTGCGGTACGCCCGACTATTTTCGCCGTCACGGTAAGCCGAAGACGCTCGAGGATCTGCCGGCCCACAACTGTCTCGCGTTCAATCTGCAAGGCGGGCAGAACCGCGGCTGGTATTTCCGCCGCAACGGCAAGCTCGCGACGGTGCGGGTGGGCGGCTCGCTCGACTGCAACGATGGCGAACTGCTGCATCGCTGGGTTTCGGAGGGGCTCGGACTCGGCTGGCGTTCGACGTGGGAAATCCAGCGGCAGCTCGCGCGCGGCGAGCTCGAAACCGTGCTCGACGAATATGCGCTGCCCGATTACGACATTCTTGCGGTCTATCCGCAGCAGCGCTTCGTGCCGGCGCGCGTGCGCTATTTCATCGACTATCTGAAAGACGTGTACGCGAGCGACGACTACTGGAACCGGCCATCGTACTAGCTGGCGAGCGGGGCGCGCGGGCGATCGCGGTCTTTCTTGCGAATGCTCGCCTGAGTCGGGAATAAACTCGGTCTATGGCCAGTTCTGCTGTGAAAGACACGTCAGGAACGACACTACGCGGGACGCGCAACAGCGACCCGCACGACGCAGCCGCCATGCCCTTGGAGGGGCCCACGTGGTCCAGACCGATTCAGACGCCGATGCCGATGCAGCGAAAAGCCGCCGCTTCGAGCAACTGGCGATGCCGCATCTCGACGCCGCGTACAACCTCGCGCGCTGGCTGTGCGGCAATCCGAACGATGCCGAGGACGTCGTGCAGGAAGCATTCATGCGCGCGTTCCGCTTCTTCGATACGTTTCGCGGCGACTCTGCGCGGCCGTGGCTGCTCGCGATCGTGCGCCGCACCTGGTACACGGAATGGCGCCGTCGCGCGCCGTCGCACGACAGGCTCGAATTCGACGAAACGATGGACGACGCGACCCTCGACGGCTGGAGCGCGGGCGGCGACGATCCCCAGACGCTGCTGATCCGCGACGAGGATGCACGCCAGGTACACGACGCGTTGGCGCGTTTGCCGGTCGAGTATCGCGAGGTGCTGATCTTGCGCGAGCTCGAGGAGATGGGATATCGGGACATCGCGGTGGTGGCCGATGTGCCGATCGGTACGGTGATGTCGCGGCTCGCGCGTGGGCGGCGCAAGCTGGCGGAGGTATTGATGGCGCAGCAGCGAGGCGGGGGGGAGTCGGTTGGCGGGGGGCGCAAAGGCGGGCAGGGTGACCGGCGCGGGTCGACGCAAGCGCCGCTGGAGCAGGGGGCGCAGTCCGGGCGAGTCGTGCAGTCGGCGGCAGTCGCGCCCTCGGTGTCGTCCACGCCCTGCGCGCCGTCCGACCGGCCACCGCGAAGTTCCGGCGACGGCCGCGCGGCATCATCGGCGGTCGTGCCCGCCACCGCAACAGTGACGCAACTCCGGGCGTTTGCCGACGGCCGGCCCCTCAACATTCCCGGCGCTGCCGCCGACCCCGCTCAGGAGACGCCGGATGGACTGTAACGAAGCTCGGCCGCTCCTCGAGGCGAATGCCGATCACGAACTGCCGGCACCCGATGCGCGCCGGGTCCAGCAGCATATCGAGAGCTGCGACGACTGCCGGCGCGCGAGCGACAACCTGCGCGCGCTGAGCGGCGCGCTGCGCGCGGCGCCGTATCATCGGGCGCCGCAGTCGTTGCGGGCGCGGATCGTGGCGGGCTTGCCCGGCGCGGTCGAGGGAGGAACTGCGGGGTTGGCCACGACGGCGGCGCCTGAAGATGCGGAGGAGGAGTCTACCGGCAGCGCTAGCGCCGGAATGACCGACATGGCGACGTACGAACCTCAGCGTCAGCGTCGTTGGGCGCGGCGGCCCGCGTGGCTCTACCGGTGGCTCAGTGGCTTCAGCGGTCCGGGTCGCTCGGGCGATTCACGCGGCCGGCTAATCGGCGTCAACGGACCGCATGCCGCCGGCGGCGCCAACCGCGTGGTCGCGCGCGGCGGTCTCGCGGTGCTCGTGATCGCGCTGTGTGTGGCCACCGCTGTCCTGACGCTGACGCTGACGCTGCGCCGTCCCGCCGAATTCACGCCATTCACCGACGAACTCATCGAAAGCCATGTGCGCGCGCAGGTTTCCGGCCGCGACATCGACGTAATTTCGACCGACCGTCACACGGTCAAGCCATGGTTCAACGGTCGGCTCGACTATTCGCCGCCGGTCGAGGACCTCGCGGCGGCCGGCTTCGCGCTGGAGGGGGGCCGGCTCGACTACCTCGCGCACCAGCGGGTCGCGGTGCTCGTGTACCGCTACGGCAAGCACGTGATCGACGTGTATGTGTTTCCGCAGTCCACGACGCGTGGCATTGACGGCGCGGCGCCGGCATCGCTCGCCCACGACGGCTATTCGATCGCGCACTGGGACGCGGCGGGCATGACCTGGTGGGCGATCTCGGACGCCGCACCCGATGCGCTCAAGGGACTCGAAGCGGCGCTCAGAGCGCGTTTGCAGAGCGGCAGCCAGCGCACGGAAGCGGGTTGAGGGGCAAGGACGGCCCGACTTCCGCGACCCCCACCCTAAGGTCTTGAAAACACATCCGATTCCGCCGCCGAATCGGCGGAATTCCTTGCAACCCGTCCCCATTCGGGTTAGACTCTTGGGCTTCTCACTTGCCGCACCGGTTCCGACGCCCGGGCGGCTTCTATCCAAAAGTCAGCACAAGGAGTGTGTAATGCGTCATTACGAAATCGTCTTTATCGTGCATCCCGATCAAAGCGAGCAGGTGCCCGCCATGATCGAGCGTTACAAGGGCACGATCACGTCGCACGGTGGTCAGATCCACCGCGTCGAAGACTGGGGCCGTCGCCAACTGGCCTACATGATCGAGAAACTCGCGAAGGCTCACTACGTCTGCATGAACATCGAGTGCGACCAGACCACGCTCGACGAGCTGGAACACGCATTCAAGTTCAACGACGCCGTTCTGCGTCACCTCATCGTCAAGATGAAGAAGGCCGAAACCGGCCCGTCGCCGATGATGAAGGAAGTGCAGCGCGAAGAAGCCAAGAAGTCGGCAGCAGCTCAGCCGACCGAAGCGCAGGCTTAAGACTCGTTATTTAAGCTGCCAGACACGCAGCGTCGCTCCGCTCACGTACACGAAGACATAAACAGGTACATGAACCGGCTGCAACTTACGGCGAGCGTCGTCGAACGCGAACCGGTGCGGTACACCCCCGCCGGCGTTCCGATTGCAAGCTGCACGTTGTACCACCGCACGGAAGTCGTCGAGGCGGGCATTGCCCGTCAGGTCGAACTGACCATGCAGGCGGTCGCCGCGGGCGAAGCGAGCGGTAAGCTCGAAAACTGTCAGATGGGCGTCGAAACGCTCTTCACAGGTTTTCTGGCTAAAAAGCACCGTAACGCGCGAACTCTGGTATTTCACATCACAGCATTGCAGGACATTGGAAAGGACTAATCATGCCCCGCCCGACTGGTAAGAAATTCGACAAGCGTCGTCAGCAACAGAACCCGCTCTTCAAGCGCAAGAAGTTCTGCCGTTTCACGGCTGCTGGCGTCGAGTACATCGACTACAAAGACATCGAAACGCTGAAGGACTTCATCGGCGAGAACGGCAAGATCACGCCGGCACGTCTCACGGGTACCAAGGCGCATTATCAACGCCAGCTGGACACGGCTATCAAGCGCGCACGTTTCCTCGCGCTGGTGCCGTACACCGACCAGCACAAGGCCTAACCCGACGACGCGATAAGGAGCATCCGAATGCAAATCATTCTTCTGGAAAAAGTCGTCAATCTGGGTAACCTCGGCGACATCGTGAAGGTCAAGGACGGTTACGCACGTAACTTCCTGATCCCGAACAAGAAAGCTCGCCGTGCAACGAAGGAAGCCCTCGCTGAATTCGAAGTGCGCCGCGCAGAACTCGAAAAGCACGCCGCTGAAAAGCTGGCAGCCGCTCAGGCTCAAGGCGAAAAGCTGGCAGGCCAGACCGTTCAGATCAAACAGAAGGCTGGCGTCGACGGCCGTCTGTTCGGCTCGGTGACGAACGCTGACATCGCCGAAGCGCTCGGCAAGCAAGGCTTCGCAGTGGAAAAGGCGCAAGTGCGTCTGCCGGAAGGCCCGCTGAAGATGGTTGGCGAGCACCCGGTTCAGGTTTCGCTGCACACCGACGTTCTCGTCGATGTGACGGTGGCCGTGATCGGCGAGCACGTCTAAGCCGACCGCATCTAAGCATCAGGCAGGATCAGCCAGCGTATTGCTGGTGAAGAGCAGGGGCCGGGAAACCGGCCCCTGCTTTTTTTGGTGCGCCAGGCATGGCGCGTAGCGCCGTGACTGGCGCTGTCCGACCCGCTGTGGTGGCGAGCCGGATGACTTGGGGGTGAAAGTCCTCTGCACACCCGGCAAGGGGAAGTGCTAGCTGAACGGCAAGGGTGTCCGTCGTAAGGCGGAATCTG
>NZ_CADFGP010000061.1 GCF_902833905.1 Paraburkholderia tuberum STM678
CTCCACTCATCGTGATCGCCCGAAGTCTGTATTATTTAATACTACCAGGTATCACCTTGCTGCAAATGAATTTTGTGACACAGTAAGATTAACCCGCTGTTGCGCTTCACCTTTGAAACCGCCATGGGAAATATATTGTCTGCCGTTATTTTTCCGCCACACCGGTTCCATCCGGTCTTCTTACCCGAATCGGCCATTGCCGTCATTGGGACGGTCCGGGTTGTGCGTCAGCAATGTGGCGGATTGCTGACTGCGGTGGCATCGAGCAACCCGATGGCAGTTTCCTGCATCAGCGAACTCACACTCCCGACCCACTACGGACATAGAGCCTGCTGCCACCTGTATGGCCGCTTTCCGAGGACAGCAGCCATCCCTTTATCTGCGCCGCTTATTGTCAACCGCAGTAACCTCCCTTCACACCACGCGCCAAGTGTTCCGCTTTCTATTCGGAGTTGATTCTGGCTAGCCCCTGCCAGCCATCGCGCGGTCTACGCGAGTGCTCGCTGCGTGCAGCGGAACTTTGCCCCCGATGGAACTCACCGACGAGGGGCGAACTCGTGCCGGCACGGTCGTCGCAAACCGGGATCTTCACCTTTGGTCACGGCTTGAGAGTGCCGGTTACCTGCTACGGTTGTACGCCGTTAACCGCAACGACATTGAACTTCGCGTACTTCTCGCCGTCCTTGTGCGCTGCCGTGTATTCCAGTGAATCGCGCCAATCCTTTAGTTGCTCCAAGCTATCCCACCGAAGAATGACGAAGCGTGTTCCGGGCGGGGCTCCTTCTATCACCGTTCCCGGTCCCGCAGCCAATGTGACTCCGCCATGCGCTTTAATCGAAGCCCGGGCGCGTGGAAGATACTCCTTCGCATAACCGTCCGCGTTGCTGACATCGACCAGTCCTACCATGTAGACAGGCGGCTTGACCTGAGCCTCGATGCTATGCACGCCCACCACTCCCGTTCCGATGCCAGCGAGCATTGCCAATACGATGGCGTAACCGGTTTTCATAGCAATTTCCTTCAAACGTGCAAATCCAGAAAGGAGGAAGGCGCCGCAGTCTGTGTGCACAAGCCGCGGTCCCGCGTATCGATTCCTATCAAGGCACGGGCCTTGTCGCCGAGGGCGACCCCGGGCCGAACCGCAGCCAGAGTTTGTCACGGGTGACCACGCATCGTCCTGGGTTCCATATGAACGGTGTAGCCGCCGCGGCTCCGTTCTTCGGTCTCGGGATCGGCCGTCCATTCGCGGGCGGAGAGCCACTTACGGGCTCGCGTATCTTCGCGCTCGGGGGCGCCAAGCAGCGGGAACGCATCGCTGACATCGGAATCTAAAGCACTGCGTTAGTGTCGACGTTTCGTCAGGCGCTGTCCACACCTGCGGCTTCAACCTGTGGCATTGCAGGGTCTGCCAGCCGCGACGCCACACGTCGGACCGGTCACGGGCGCAAGAGGCGCGACAGGAGATGGACAACCAACTTGGAAACGAGGCTATGAGATGAAAGACGATGGCGGAGCGGCGAAGAAGCTCGAGTTCCGGGATGAAAAGGACGCGGCGAAGGATCGCTGGGCCGAGGGGCTCGCCTCGGCGACACGGTGTTCAAGTCGAAAACGGCCGCGGCGGGACATGTCGTTGCCGCTGTGGTTTGCCGTATGTATGGTCGTGGCCCTCTCTCAGGTGGAATCTGCCCAAGCGACCCCGCCCAGCGGATTCACGGGCATGACCCTGGCCAAAGGGACTTTCACCGAGTTTCAAGTCATCAACCGCCTCACACAGGACCAGCTTCAGCGGCTTGCTCCTGGATTCCCTGGTGATACGTGGTCCTCGCTCGAAAAGACCGAGGGACCGTCAGACTTGTACATACAGACCAACACGTGGGCGCCGGGTGGGACCACAGGCTGGCATAAGCACCCCGGGCACAGCCTAATAATCATCACGTCGGGCCAGGTAACCGAGTACCACACCGACTGTACCCAGAAAGTGTACGGGCCGGGCACAGCCAATGGTACGACGTTGGTGGACACGGGGAATGATGAGCACCTCATTCGGAACGAAGGTTCCGTTGCAGCGACAGGTTTTGCGGTCCAGCTTGTCGCCAACGGCGCACAGCGGCGGATTGACGAACCGGCACCGAAGACCTGCTCGTCGATTTTCTGAATCAAATGCGTCGTGAGGGGCCGCTGAGCACGAAATGAGTTTCGTCCTTTGTAAGTCTCATTGTTGGGCGACCGCTTCCGTATCGCCGCGATCAAGGAGTGGCGCGAACGGCGACTTTTCCGTGTCGCGAACGTCGGGACAGGGTCGGTTCCGCGCTATATTTTTTGGGGCGCGTTGACCAGTTGGTGGCAGCCTCTCAATCGAATGGCCAATCACAGGGCGAAGCCGACTACTGAGCGTCCGAACGATGGGACGGGCGAATGACACTTCATGGCCGACCGCTGCCTGATGCATCTGATGAATCCCGACCCAAACCCGTCCTCTACGACACCACCAACGAATGACCACTCGTCATCATTCAGGCGCGCAGTGGACGTCGAATTTGATGAGCTTCGTCGGACCGAATGTGTTGCTGATCGCAACGTCGGCGGCATCGCGGCCGCGCGCCATCAGCACACGACCGATACGCGGCACGTTGTTGCGCGGATCGAAGGTCTGCCAGGAGCCGCCCACATAGGCTTCGAACCATGCCGCGAAATCCATCGTGCTCCACGGCGGCGGCACACCGACGTCACTGATGTAGCCCGTGCAGTAGCGCGCCGGAATATTCATCGCGCGGCATAGCGCCACGGCCAGATGAGCGAAGTCGCGACACACGCCCTTGCGTTCCTGCCACGCCTGAAACGCGGTCTTGGTCGGCCGTGCAAATTCGTATCCGAACGTGACATGGCGATGCACGTAGTCGCAAATCGCCTGCACCCGGTGGCGGCCCGGAGGCGTATTGGAAAACAGTTTCCAGGCAATGTCGGACAGCAGATCGGTTTCGCAATAGCGGCTGCCGAGCAGGAACACCAGACATTCATCCGGAAGCGTTTCGACGGCATGCTGATAGTCGAACGGCTCGCGCGTCTCGGGTTGATCGGAGACGTTGAGCAGCGCGGTGGTGGAGAGCGAAATCAGCCCCTGCGGCGCGACGATGCGGCTGCACAGATTGCCGAAGCTATCGCGATACTGGGTGATCGCCACCGGCGGATCGACCACCAGCAGATCGGCAGACAGGACATCCTGCACGCGGGAAAAATGCGTGTTCAACATCAACATCATTGGTGTCGGCTGCGCGCACTCGTAGATCAGTTCATAGCCCACGCGAAGTTTCATCTGACCATCCTTCCATTGATAAAGTCGTAACGCGCTGAGCGCTCAGGCGCCTTCGGTCACGCTCACGTCGACCTCAAGACTGCGGAACGAATGCATCGCGCCGTGCCATGTGCCCCAGAGCGGCAGCGCCTGATCGTAATTCCACGCTACCGCCACACGAATCAGATGCCGGTTGCCGACGATGCTGTTGGTCGGATCGAAATCGACCCAGCCTGCACCGGGAAGATAGATCTGCAGCCATGCGTGGGTCGCGCCGCCGCCCAGGGTGGTGTCGTGGTCCGGCACGAAGATATAGCCACTGACGAACCGGGCCGCGAGGCCAAGCGAGCGGACGGCATCCATCATCAGCACCGCGAAATCGCGGCAACTGCCGCTGCGCAGGCGTAGCGTGTCGGCAGGACGATTGACGCCCTTCTCGACGCGCCGCACGTACATGAAGTTGTTCTTGATCTCGAGCGTCATGCTGCGCAACAACGTCATCGGGTTTTGTTGCAGTAAGGGGCTGGGTTAAAATTGGGTAGCAAAATTTCTGAGCTGTCTGATGAAGAAGACGAAGACACCGCGAACCACGCTTGCCCCGGGCCTGGCCAAGGTCCTGAAGCGGCTTCATTACCCGCTTGAAGTGATTTTGCTGTGCGTGCGATGGTACGTCGCCTATTCGTTAAGTTTGCGCAATCTCGAGGAGATGATGGACGAGCGTGGTATCGCGGTTGATCATTCCACGGTGTACCGCTGGGTACGGAAGCTATTGCCGCTATTCGAAAAGACGTTCCGCAAGCACAAGCTTCCGGTTGGGAAAAGCTGGCGAATGGACGAGAGCTATATCAGGATCAAAGGCGAGTGGAAATATCTTTATCGGGCGGTGGACAAGGCGGGCGACACGATCGACTTCCTGCTCAGGGCCAGGCGGGACAAGGTTGCAGCCCGGCGGTTCTTTGAAAAAGCCATCGCCCACAATGGTGCGCCAGAGACCGTGACCATCGACAAAAGCGGCTCCAATCTGGCCGCGTTGAACGCGGTGAATGCCGATCGCGAGACGCCGATCAAGGTCCGCCAGATCAAATACCTGAATAACATCGTCGAACAGGACCATCGGGCTATCAAACGCCGGACCCGTCCTATGCTAGGGTTCAAGGATTTCCACAGTGCGAGGGTCATTCTCGGCGGCATCGAGGTAATGCACATGATCAGGAAAGGACAGATGAAATGTGTGGGCAAAGACCCGTTGTCTGCTTCCCGGCAGTTTTATTCACTTGTTATGTAAGCAATACTGATTATATTGACATTTGTCGTCTCGTCACGCTTACTGCGACAGAACCTGATGGACTCCTTGCGGTTCGCCGCACACGCTGTCGCTTCGGTCCACGTTCTCCGCGTCCACCGGGCAGCAGGAGAAATCCACCACTGTCAGATTTCGCTCAGGCTATTGCTATTTGCGCGTCAGCCTTCTACCGAATACTTCTGCGGATGCTTTTCGGCGGTCCTCGGGCCGGTGCGTCGGATAACGCTCTTTCTAGCGGGAAGCATTTTCGCGGATAAAGCCAAGATGGGTGACTAGCGCGTTGCGTGCGGCAATCGGGTCGTGACGCTCGATAGCGTCGCAGATATGCCGATGCTGTTCCATCAGATGCGACAGGTCTGCGTCTCTTTTCTCGAATGTTGAGTAGGTTTCTTCAATTGATTTCTGTACGAGGTTGTACAGACCGTGCATCACATGAACGAGGACGATGTTGTGAGTAGCCTCGGCAATTCGCAAATGGAAAGCGGCATCAAGTAGCGGCAGAGATGTTTGGCCGGCGTGCACGGCGTATGGGTTCTCCTTGGTAAACGCCGATTCGAGGGCGTTTAAGGCATCTTTGACGTGCCGGATGTCCGATTTCGTCGCCCGTGTGGCTGCCAACTCGACTGTCACGGCTTCCAGCCCTTCACGCATTTCCAGAATATCTCCCGCCGCCTTGCGGTGGCGCGCTATCAAGTGCGCCAACGGGTCCGCGATGAGGGGCGAGCTGGAGTTTGCGACGACATATCCGCCTCCCGTCCTGGATTGAATCAGTTTGCTACCTTCCAGTCGGAGCAATGCTTCTCGTAACGACGGGCGAGATACATTCAGACGTTGCGCCAGGTCGCGCTCCGATGGTAGCGATTCTCCAGCTCGCAGTGTCCCGTCAACGATCAGCTGTTCGAGCTGATCGCAGACGGCGTCGGACAGGCGGAATCTGGGTGGTGGGGTGATTGGGGAGAAAGACATCGGCGCCGGCTCCTTCGCGTCTCTAGATTTTTTAGTTCAACTTCCCGCGTGATTCATGCGGGAAGTTCTGGTCGCAAATGCGATCAACGCTTCAACTTTCTCTTGATTTCGTCGGGCAACTGAACGCTGCTCTCGCTGCTACAAACGCCGACTCCCGGGCCGCAATCCAGCGACAAACCGGGACGATTTCGCCGAGCAAGTCGCGGCCGAGCCTGGTTGATTCATATTCGACGCGTGGAGGAACCTGCGCGAATACAGTGCGCGTGACCAGTCCTTCCTTCTCTAACGTTCGTAAGGTTTGGGACAACATCTTTTGGCTTATACCGTCGACGTGCGCGAGAACCCTTGAGAATCGTAGTGGTTGCTCTGTTCCGGCGACCACCTGAAGTACTTTCAGTGGCCATTTCGAGGTAACGCGTTCAAGAACATCGCGCGCAAACGTGTCCTGCTCCGAAGTGGTGCCGGTATACGAGGTCTCCGGACCCCGGTGTGATTTAGTAACCATAAGGGTAGTATGGTCCAGGAAGGGGATTTGATCATTCCGGGAACTGTAAAGGCAGTATGGTCGCTCGTCAATGTTCCGAGTGACGGAACAATCGATCCGTCGGGGGCCGCTATGGGCGATGGACGGGCGGGGACTTGGGTGGGGCGGTGAGGACATCAGGAATCAGATTCTAACGGAGGCCTTCGAGTCATCTCGCGTTTGGGTGGTGAAGTTCCTGGTTGTTTCCAACTGACAGGCAATCTGCCGTCTAGGGCGCTGGCTTCATTTCTGGCGAGGCGTGCCGTTTTAGGGTTTCTACCCGTTTCCACGGTCGGTGCACGCGACTAGGATGCGTCTGGTCAGGTGGTCGACCAGTCGGCCAATAGACCAAACAGAACCATAGGGTCGAAGCTCTGCGTGCGTTATGCGAGGGCTGCGATGTGAAGGAGGCGAAATGTCACAGAAATTCCATCATCCGCTCGTCAGGCCGATTCTGCCTCCCGTCCACGCCCCGAGTACTTGCGCCGCCTGGTGTCAAGCAATGACAGCGGGGTTTGGGCAATGAGCTACCTCTACGACGAAGTGATCGACGGCGTTCTTCCGTCGCACGACAGGGACACGCTTGTGAGGGAGATCCGGACCCTCCTGCCGGACATGGAATTGCTGGATTCCAAAGAGGGCATGCGGCCCTTTGAATGCGACGGGCTTTCAGCGTATCGATGCGCGCCAATGCTTGTTGCTCTGCCCGACAAGATTGAGCAGGTCGAGCAATTGTTGAAGTACGCTGCCCGGCGCCGGATACCGATAGTTGCCCGGGGAGCAGGCACGGGACTTTCGGGAGGTGCGATGCCTCTTGAGAAGGGGATATTGCTCGTGATGGCCCGCTTCAACAAGATTATCGACTTGGACGTAGATGCTTGTACGGCGCGGGTGCAGCCGGGCGTCCGCAATCTTGCAATTTCACAGGCAGCGGCGCCGTACGGCCTTTACTACGCTCCTGACCCGTCATCCCAGATCGCATGTTCGATTGGCGGCAATGTGGCCGAGAACGCTGGCGGCGTGCACTGTCTCAAATACGGTCTGACCGTTCACAACATACTGAAAGTGGAGATTTTGACTATCGAGGGTGAGCGGCTGACGTTGGGTTCTGAGGCCCTGGATAGCGCTGGATTTGATCTGTTGGCGCTCTTTACTGGCTCGGAAGGGATGCTCGGAATCGTGACTGAAGTTACGGTCAAGCTGCTTCCGAAGCCGCAAAGCGCGAAGGTGTTGCTTGCCAGTTTTGACGATGTCGAACGCGCCGGTGCCGCAGTGGCAAAGATTATCGGCGATGGAATCATTCCCGGGGGTCTTGAAATGATGGACAACCTCGCCATCCGGGCTGCCGAGGACTTTATCCGTGCTGGCTACCCGGTCGAGGCTGAAGCAATCCTTCTATGCGAACTTGACGGATCTGACTCGGACGTCCAGGAGGACGTGGAGGGCGTCGACGCGATATTGCGTATGGCGGGTGCAACGGATGTGCGTCTCGCGAAGGACGAAGCCGAGCGTCAGAAATTCTGGGCAGGACGAAAGAATGCGTTTCCCGCTGTCGGTCGAATCTCTCCAGATTATTACTGTATGGATGGCACGATTCCGCGCCGGCAGTTGCCTCACGTTCTAAAAGGAATTGCTGACTTGTCCATCGAATATGGGTTGCGCGTTGCGAACGTATTTCACGCCGGCGACGGCAATATGCATCCGCTCATTCTGTTTGACGCAAACGTCCCGGGCGAGATGGATAGAGCGGAAGCGATCGGTGCGCGAATCCTCGAATTGTGCGTGAAAGTGGGCGGCAGCATTACGGGTGAGCACGGCGTAGGTCGCGAAAAGATCAATCAGATGTGCGCGCAATTTAACAGCGACGAATTGCTCGTATTTCACGCGGTGAAGGCGGCGTTTGACCCGAACGGTTTGCTGAACCCTGGCAAAAACATACCCACGCTGCACCGCTGTGCCGAGTTTGGATCAATGCACGTGCATCACGGACAACTTCCTTTCCCTGAACTGGAGCGCTTCTGATGCGCCGCGATATGAACCCCGACAACAGCGCGCAACTCATTGAGCAAGTGATGCAGGCCATCAGCACGCGGACACCACTTCGAATCCGCGGCGGTGACAGCAAATTGGCGTTGGGACGTGTAGTCGATGCAGAACCTCTCGATACACGCAAGCATAGAGACATCGTCAGCTACGATCCGACCGAACTGGTGATTACCGCCCGGGCTGGCACTCCTCTCGCTGAACTAAATGCCGTGCTGGATGCTGCCGGTCAAATGCTGCCGTGCGAGCCGCCAGCGTTCGGGGGAGCTGCTACGGTTGGTGGGATGGTGGCGAGTGGTTTGTCTGGTCCGCGCCGTCCGTGGGCCGGGTCGGTGCGCGATTTCGTCTTGGGCTGTCGCGCGATCACTGGCAACGGGAAACATGTGCGTTTTGGTGGCGAAGTGATGAAGAACGTCGCGGGCTACGACGTTTCGCGCTTGCTCACAGGAAGCTACGGCTGCCTCGGGTTGATCACGGAAGTTTCGCTGAAAGTCCTGCCGAAGCCGCGCGCGACAGTTCACCTGGAACTTGAGACCGACGTCGCGAATGCACTTTCCAAGCTTGGCGAGTGGCGACGTGCAGGGCTGCCCATCGCTGGCGCGTGCTACACGTCGAACATGCTTCACCTTCGGATCGAAGGGGGCAATGGCTCCGTTCGTGCAGCACGCGAGCTCATTGGTGGTGAGGAGGCTGACGACACCTTCTGGACAGCGTTGCGCGAATTTCGTCTTCCGTTCTTTGACGGGCGGGATCCGTTGTGGAGAATCTCGCTGCCTCCGAGCGCTCCCGTTATCGATTTGCCGGGCGATACCTTACTGGATTGGGGGGGCGCTCAACGCTGGCTTACCACTTCAGCGCCAGCAGATGAACTGCGTCAGATCGCCCAAAGCCATGGTGGACATGCGACTGCCTTCCGTTCGCATGAGACAAACGAGCCGTTTCACCCGCTACCTGCGCCCCTGCTGCGGTACCACCGTCAGTTGAAGCAGCGGCTGGATCCCCACGGCATCTTTAGTCCGGGCCGCATCTACGCGGAAATCTGAGCGACTGCCAGCGAGTAATCCGATGCAAACGAATTTCAGCGAAGAAGCAAAGAAGCTCGAGCGCGCAGATGAAGCGGCGAGCATTCTCCGCTCTTGCGTACATTGCGGGTTCTGCAACGCAACGTGCCCCACCTATCAGTTGCTTGGTAATGAACTCGACGGTCCGCGCGGGCGCATATATTTGATCAAACAGGTACTCGAGGGAGAGCCTGTCACTGGCGAAACGCAGCTTCATCTCGACCGATGCCTCAGTTGCCGCAACTGCGAAACCACGTGTCCGTCGGGAGTGCAGTACCACAAGCTTCTTGATATCGGCCGTGCGGAGGTCGAGCGTCGCGTTGCGCGGCCGACAACCGAAAGGCTGCTTCGCGCTGCTTTGCGCCACGTAGTACCTCGCGCAAGAGTGTTTGCTACTGCGCTCAAGGCGGGGCGGGCAATGTATCCGCTGTTGCCAGCTTCAGTGAAGCAGAAAATTCCGACTCGCCATGTCGCAGCGAAACCTCGGCCACCAACTCAGCATCAGCGTCGTATGCTGATGCTCGAAGGCTGTGTCCAACCCTCGCTGTCGCCGAACACGAACGCAGCGGCTGCACGCGTGCTGGACAGACTTGGCATTAGCGTTTTTCCTGCTAAGGAGGCTGGTTGCTGTGGCGCAACTGATTATCACCTCGGGGCTCACGCAGCTGGGCTTGAGCGTGCAAAACGGAATATCGATGCATGGTGGCCCGCAATCGAAGCGGGCGCCGAAGCAATTGTAATATCGGCGAGCGGATGCGGTGCCTTCGTCAAAGAGTACGGTGAACTGCTGCAGCGCGATCCAGCGTACGTTCACAAGGCGGCACGCGTTAGCGCGCTCGCCCGTGATCTTGCTGAAATTCTCGCGGCAGAGCCGTTGAACGAGTTGAGAGATGGGGCAACCCAGCGCGTCGCGTTTCACTGCCCGTGTACCTTGCAGCACGCGCAGAAGCTGGGGGGAGCCGTTGAACGTATTCTTCAGCAACTGGGCTTCGATCTCACAGCAGTCCCAGACGCTCACCTGTGCTGTGGCTCAGCTGGTACATATTCGATTACTCAGCCCGTATTGGCAGCCAAGCTTCGAGAGAACAAGCTTAACGCACTCGAGAGCGGTAAGCCGGATACGATCGTCACCGCCAACATCGGTTGCCAGACGCATCTGAACGGTGCAAGCCGGACTCCGGTTCGCCACTGGATCGAACTCGTAGAGGAGTCGCTTTCGGAACGCGCGTGACGGTGCATCGGACATTACGTTTGAGCCGCAGTCGCAATGTGCGTCGCAGTCTCAAAGATGGGCGCTGACGCTCTTCAAGAATTTAAATCTGGTCCACGCGCCCACGGGGGAACCTGTGGCCAACTATTCCGGCTTACTCATAAGTCAGGAATTTTGCGGACACGTGATCTCTGCTTGAGCGATAGCTATTGAGAGGATCGCCCATGAAACGGGATAGCCGGAGTCTGGCTCACAACACGCTTGAAGAAATGCGATCCTTGCGGTTCAGCGTATGGCTGAAGGCGAGCATCCAAGTGATGTTGCGGCATCGTTTGGGATGCATCGCTCCTGGGCGTACAAGATCAGGGCGCAGGCACGAGGCCGTGGCCATGGTGTGCGGGCGCTGCGCTCGACCAAAGGTACGGGTCGCCCGCGCACCCTCACTGCGACGCAGGAGCAGCGGGTACTGCGCTGGATCAATGGCAAGAATCCAATGCAGTACGGGTTTGACTTTGGCTTGTGGACACGCAACCTGGTTCGTGAGTTGGTGCAACAGAAATTCGGCGTCATGTTGAGTCTGGCATCGATCGGCGCGATGCTCAGCCCGGCTGAACCTGACGCCGCAAAAGCCGTTGCAGCGGGCTTACCAGCGTGATCCGGAAGCCATCGAGCGTTGGCAACGTGACACCTATCCGAGCATTGCCAGGCAGGCTCGTGAGCAGAAAGCGGACATTTTCTTCTGGGACGAATCGGGCTTCCGCGCTGACTCGGTGCATGGCAGGACGTGGGCGCCGCGTGGTGAAACACCCGTGGTCGAGCGGCCCGGCGAGCGACAAAGCATGAGCGCCGCGTCCGCTGTTAATTCGAAGGGGGCTTTCTGGTTTGCAACGTATGAAGGGGGCTTACCGGTGAGTTGTTCGTGGAACTGCTCAAGAAGTTGATGTTCAATCGCAAAGGAGCGGTTCATCTGATTATCGACGGATTGCCTGCGCATAAGAAAGCCGTCGTTAAGAACTATGTCGCCAGCAGCGATCTCTCTACTGTCCCACTGGCAGCGTATCGTCTTCGTCATTGCCTTTCCGATTTGACCTTCATACGACTCACGCGGTAGATATTGATGTCCAGTTTAGAGGCCGGTATCCGGCCATATGCTGGCGCGGTTTCCGTGCTGATTGCGGTAACTTGCTAACGAATGCGTCTTGTCTTTTGATCGGCCCTCATGTGTGCGACGGTGGCGCATCTCCGCCCCACCCCAATCAAGATTCCAGAGTCAATTGCCCGATTTTCGCGTGCAACACCCTCACATCGACCGGGGGCTCGGCCGATGTTTGGCTCGTCTCGAACACTTCGGCAACATGCTCTTGCAGTTGCTTCTTCCAGTCAGTGATCTGGTTCGGATGCACATCAAACTGCTGGGCCAGCTGGGCCAGCGTCTTGTCGCCCTTGAGCGCCGCGAGTGCCACCTTTGCCTTGAACGCCGGTGAGTGTGTCCGTCGGTTGCGTTTCGTCATCTTCTGGTTCTTTGTTGCCGGCCATTATGACCGACTCACGCCCCAGCTTTTCCACTTACCGACCTGCCCGAATTCTCAGCGCCACCTCTATAAGACCGTATTCACCGATTCGCAAAAGGCATCCAGTCTCCTGGGAACGCCTCATGCCGTCTTCTCTTCACATGCTGAACGAAGACAAGGCCAGCGACCAATACATCCGAAGTTGCGCCAGGGCGACGCACGTCCTTGCTTGACGCCGCGCGACCAATGCATCTACCATGCTACTAACATATCAGTAGCATACGGAGACTCGGTCAATGGATATCGTCCGGCACGGAGACGGCCCGCGGCACATCGTCGCCGTTCATGGAATTCAGGGCACGCGCGCGGTTTGGCGGCCGCTCGCCGAATCGATGGAGCACGAAGTCAGCCTGATGTTGCCGAATCTGCGCGGCCGCGGCGTAGCCATGCGCGGGACTTATGCGGCCGATTACTCGCTCGAAGCGTTCGCCGGCGAGCTCGCGCTGGCCATCGACGCCTGCACACATGGCCAGCCGTACTGTCTCGCGGGCTGGAGCATGGGCGTCACCGTGTCGCTGGCATCGTTGCCCCTGCTCGCGCACCGTCCTGAGCGGCTGATCCTGATGTCCGGCTCGCCGTCGCTCCGTGCGCTGCGATGGTTCCACGCGCCCGGCGGCGCCGCGCTGGAAGCCGAAATCGCCGCGCGCAAAGCACGCCTCGGACTTGTCGAAGCGGCCGATCACAACGCCGTCGCGTGGACCTGGCAGGCGATCCGCGACACGGATCAGCGCGCCAGTCTCGCAAGCATCGACATCCCAACGCTGATCCTGCACGGCGCCGTCGACGATGAAAGTCCGATCGAGCACGCGCACTGGCTGCTGGAGGGACTACCCACCGCGCGGCTCGAGATCATCGCGGACGCGGGTCACAGCATTCCCACTTCGCATACCGCCGAAGTCGCCGCCTCTTTGCGGCGCTTCCTTTCCACCTGATGTTTTATTACGGAGTGAACCGTTGAGAACCGATGACCTCATCCACTTCTGTGCGCCGGCGCGTCTGATCATGGAGAAGGGCGCGCGCGCTCGGCTGCCCGGACTCGTTGCACATCTGGGATATCAGCGCGGCGTACTCGTCACCGATACCTTCTTCAGTTCACGCACGCCCTGGGTTCGGGAGTATGTCGAGTCGGCCGCGGCGCTCGGCGTAGTCACGCACGTTTTCGAGGGCGGCCTGCCCGATCCGACCACTACGCTCTGCGACGACGCCACGCGCACGCTGCGCGACGCCCTCGACGGCGCGCTCCCCGACCACGTGATCGCGCTCGGCGGCGGCAGCAACATCGATCTGGCGAAGGCGCTGTGCGTGACGCTGCGCAATGGCGTGCCAATCAGCGATTTCGTCGGTGCGCGCGGCCCGCTCGACGCGCTGCCGTTGTTCGCCATGCCGACCACCGCCGGTACCGGCTCGGAGGCGACGCCGGGCGCGATCCTCATCGATCCTGCGAACGCGACCAAGGTCGCCGTGATGGACAACGCACTGCGCCCGCAGATCGCGCTGATCGATTACGAGCTGACAATGACCTGCCCGCCGAAGGTCACCGCCGATGCGGGCATCGACGCGCTCACGCATGCCATCGAGTCCTATCTCACGATCGACTCCGCGGTGTACGAACGGGCGGGTCATCCCGATCCCGGCTATAGCGGACGCTCCTCGCTGACGATGCTCTTCGCGCGCGAATCCATCCGCTTGTGCGCACGCTATCTGAAGCGCTGCTTCGACGACGGCGCCGACGAAACCGCGCGCTCTGCGATGTGCCAGGCGAGCTTCTATGCGGCGATGTCGTACGGCAGCGCAGGACTCAACGCTGTGCACGGGATCGCCTATGCGGTCGCCGGACTCACGCATCGCTCGCACGGCACGACCAACGCGGTGATACTGCCTTACGCGGTCGGCGCGCTGAAACTCACGCGCCGCGCCGAACTGCTGGACATCGCCGCCGACTTCGGCGTCGACACCCACGGTGACGCCGATACCGCCATCGACCACCTGTGCCGAACCTTGCGGGATCTGATCGCCAGTGTCGGCATTCCCACCGATCTGCGTGGGCTCGGCGTTGAAGAGTCGGCACTCGAGACGCTCACGCGCGATGCGCTCGGCGTGACGCGCCTTACCAAAGCTTTTCCCGTGGCCGATGCCGACGCGACCTACGCGGAAATCGTGCGCCGTGCGTGGACCGGCGACCTCGGGAAAACCCCGTCCGCCCAAAGCGACACCGTACTTGACTTACATTGACGTACAACTAATATGTCAGTTGTGTAATGCACGAATTCAGGAGACACATCATGATGACCGAACGACAACGCAAGTTCCGCGCCGACTACAAATCGAATATCAATCCGCTGTACAACGGCCTGCTGCACATCTCGGTGCTGTACTGCGCGGGCATCGCCGCAATCTGGTATTGCGCGAGTCGTCTGCACGCCGCGACTTGGGAATGGCTGCTCATGATTCCCGTTTTCCTCGGTGGCAACTTCGTGGAGTGGGGGATGCATCGCTTCGTAATGCATCGACGCATCGACGTGTTTGCGTTGCGGGCCATCTACGAGCGGCATACGCGCGAGCATCACCAGTACTTCACCGATTCGGAGCCGACCATCGACACGACGCGCGAATTCCGCATCGTGTTCTTCCCGTGGCGTGTGCTGATCACGCTCGGCGTGTTCGGTACTGTCCTCGGCACGATCGCCTCGAGCATCCTCGATGCGAACGCCGGTTATATCGTGTTCCTCACGATGGTGGGTCAGTATCTGGTCTATGAGACGTTCCATTACTGCTGTCATGTGCATGACAACTGGTTCGTGCGCAACATGCCGTTTATTAACACGATCCGCCGTCATCACACCGCGCACCACAACATGGGGATCATGATGAAGTACAACATGAACCTCACGTTCCCGATCGCCGACTGGGTTCTCGGCAGCAGCGACTTGCGCCGCGGTTTCTTCGGCACGCTCTTCAACGGCTACAGCGAAGAGCACGTGAAAGAAGAGCTGCGCCCGGTGATCGCGAAGTTCAAGCGCGACCAGTCGCGCGTCACGCTCGACGGCCCGGAACTCACCGAAGACGAACGTCGTGTGATGACTGCGTACTGACCAGCCCCGCATTTTTTTCCTCATCCCACCCGCTCGCCAGGCAGGAGATCAACACAACCCGAGCACGTTCAATCATTCCGCGAACAAGGTACGCCGCAGAGCACGCCTCGCAATACATGGAGAGAGACAATGGAAATGCTTTCACCGGACGCCGTGGCGATCCGACACGGCGTCGCTGCGCGCCTTGAACGTCTGCCGCTGACGCGCTATCAGCGCTCGATCTTCGCCGTGATTGCCACGGCATGGCTGTTCGACTCGATTGATCTTGGCATCATGACTTTCGTGCTGGGCTCCATCAAGACGGAGTTTCATCTGAGCACGGCGCAAACCGGCTTGCTGGGGAGCGCGAGCTTCCTGGGCATGCTTGCCGGGGCAGCGGTGGCCGGCGTGCTTGCCGATCGCTTCGGGCGCAAGCCGGTGTTCCAGGTGAGCATGATCTTCTGGGGTATCGGCAGCCTGCTGTGCGGCTTCGCGCATGATGTCACGTGGCTCATGGTGTTCCGTGTGCTGCTCGGCTTCGGCATGGGGATGGAATTTCCAATTGGGCAATCGATCGTCTCCGAGATCGTGCCCGCGAAGAATCGAGGACGCTACGTCGCGTTGCTCGAAGGCTTCTTTCCGATCGGCTTCATCGCGGCAGGTGTTGCGACCTACTTTCTGCTTCCGGTGATCGGCTGGCGCGGGATTTTCATCGCGCTCTCGGTGCCCGCGGTGTTCGTCTTCGTGGTGCGGCGCGCTGTACCCGAATCGCCGCGCTGGCTGGAGAGCGCGGGACGCATCGTCGATGCAGATGCCGTCGTCGCGAAAATGGAAGCGCGCGTGAGAGCCGCACTCGGCGGCGCCGAGCTGCCGGCGGTCGCGCCGGTGACGAAGGTCGCGCCACCTGCGCATGCTGCGACGGGGAAGGCGAGCATCGCGCAATTGTGGACCGGCAGCTATGCGCGCCGCACGCTCATGACGTGGACGCTTTGGTTCTTCGCGCTGCTCGGATACTACGGACTGACGACATGGTTGGGCGCACTGCTGCAGGGTGCGGGTTATGAGGTCACGAAGTCGGTATTCTATACCGTGCTGATTTCGCTCGCGGGCATTCCGGGCTTCATGACCTTCGCGTGGCTGATCGAAGCATGGGGGCGCAAGCCTTCCTGCGTGTTGACGCTGATCGGAAGCGCCGCGTTCGCGTATCTCTATGGGCAAGCGGCGGGTTCTCACGCGCCGGCCGCGCAGCTGATCGCAAGGGGCGCATGCATGCAGTTCTTCTTCTTCGGCATGTGGTCCGTGCTGTATGCCTACACGCCGGAGTTGTACCCGACGCGCGCGCGAGCGACCGGCTCCGGATTTGCTTCTGCGATCGGGCGGCTCGGCTCGCTGCTCGGACCGTCCATCGCGGGAATCGTGCTGCCGGCGATGGGACAGAGCGGCGTCTTTACGCTGGGGGCGGTGTCCTTTCTGGTCGCGGCGCTGGCGGTGCTGACGCTCGGCGTAGAGACACGCGGCAGGGCGCTGGAAGAAGTCTCGGTGTGACGTTCTTGCGCGGGTGCTTACAGATGCAACTGCTATACAATGGGTATATCCGAGGAACAATTTCGCAGGCTCATCCATGGCTGAACGCATCGTCGCCCGCAAGAGCGCCGCCCCACCGAAAACCACGCGCGCGAAGTCGTCCACGCCGGCTCGCGCGCCGCGGGCGGGCGCAAAAAAGCCGGTCCAGCGGGAAAGTCTGACCGAGCAGGCTTACGCGCAGATCGAGGAAGCGATCGTCACCTTGCAGATCGCGCCGGGCACCACGGTTTCCGAACTGTCGTTGAGCGAGATGACCGGCATCGGCCGAACGCCGATCCGCGAAGCCATTCAGCGTCTGGCCCGCGAACATCTGATTCTGATCCTGCCGCAGCGCGGTCTGCTTGTGCCCGAGATCGACGTCAAGAAGCAGTTGAAACTGCTGAAGACGCGCCGCGAAGTTGAGCGGCTTATCTGCCGAAGCGCCGCACGCAGCGCCACGCCGCAGGAGCGCGAAGTGTTCACGCAGCTTGCCGCGGAATTCGCCGAGGCCTCCAAGGCCAACGACGATGTGAGCTTCGTGCGGCTCGACCGCGAATTCAACGAGCTTTGTCTCATCGCGGCCCGCAACGAGTTCGCGGAAGCGTCCATGCGGCTGATGCACGGACTCGCGCGCCGCTTCTGGTACGTCCACTACAAGCAGGCCGCCGATCTTCCGGAGATGGCGCGGCTGCACGGCGCGGTCGCGGAGGCGATCGCGGCCGGCGACATGGATCTCGCAGGCCAGGCGCTCGATGCGCTTCTCGACAATATCGAGGAGTTCACACGCGCAACGCTGGTCGAAATCTGATCGATCCGTCATGACGGCACGGCGGCCCGCCCGGACGCTTCCCGACGCCCATCGCGGCGGAGGTTCGGTCGCGTCGCTGACCTTGCGCGCCTATCGGCTGCTCGAGGAAGCGATCGTGACGCAAAGCATCGCGCCTGGCTCAACCGTCACAGAGGCTCAGTTGAGCGAGCTGATCGGCATGAGCCGCATGTCCACGCGCGAAGCCGTGCGGCGTCTCGCACGCGAGAATCTTCTGGTGGTGCTGCCCAAGCGCGGCATCGTCGTACGGCCCATCGATCCACATGCGCAATTGCGCTTGCTCGAAACCCGTCGCGAAGTGGAGCGCCTGCTCGCGCGTCTCGTCGCACGCGAAAGCAATGATGCGCAAAAGGCGACGTTGCGCGAGCTGGCGAGCCGCTTCGAAGCGGCCGCGCAACACGCCGACACGCTTGCCTTCGTGCACGCCGACAAGTCCTTCAACGATCTGTGTCTCGCGAGTTGCAAGAACGACTTCGTGGTGGATGCGATGCGCCTGATGCAAGGCCCGTCGCGCCGCTTCTGGTTCCAGCGCTCGCGCGACGCAGAAATCATCGCCGAATCCGGCAGCCTGCACGCGGCCCTCGCGCTCGCGATGGCCAGCGGCAATGCCGACTCCGCCGCGCGCGCAAGTGATCGCCTGCTCGACAGCGCCGAGCGCATCGCGCGCCGTGCCATCGAGGAAGCCGCCCGCGCGCTTCCCGCAGTCCGCTAGAACGCGCATTCCGCGCCTTTCATAGGGTAAACGTCCTTTGCCTGCCAGGCCGGTCTGAACTACGCTTTGCAATTGATAAATATCAGTAACATATAAGTTGACGTGCAGTTGCGGACAACTTGGCTCATTGTGCTGAACGGCGGTGCACGCCACGATCGGGAGACTTCATGAAGCGTGATGCACAGGTTCAATGGAACGCGCTCGCTCAGAGCAAGGCCGCGCGCCTCGCGCGGGCGACGCACGTGACGGATGGGAAGTTCGTCGAAGCGGGCAGCATGACGTCGCTGCTCGAGGCGGTCCTGGAGCCGGGCGATCGCGTGTGCATCGAGGGGAATAATCAGAAGCACGCGGACTTTCTCTCAGCGGCGCTGGCGAAGGCGAATTCGCAGACCGTGCACGATCTGCACATCGTTCAGTCGAACATCGCGCTGCCGCAGCATCTGGATATCTTCGACAAGGGCATCGCGCGTAAGCTCGACTTCTCGTACTCCGGTCCGCAAGGCGTGCGCATGGCGCAGCTCATCGATGCGGGCAAGGTGAAGGTCGGCGCCATTCATACCTACCTCGAGCTCTACGGCCGTTACTTCTGCGATCTCACGCCGCGCGTGTGCTTCATCGCCGCACAGAGCGCGGACCGCGACGGCAATCTCTACACCGGGCCGAACACCGAGGACACGCCTGCCGTAGTGGAGGCGACGGCGTTCAAGAACGGCATCGTGATCGCGCAGGTGAACGAACTGGTCGATCGCGTGCCGCGTGTTGACGTGCCCGCCGACTGGGTCAACTTCGTCGTGCGCGCGCCGAAGCCGCACTACATCGAACCGATCTTCACGCGCGATCCCGCGGCGATCACGGAGATCCAGATCCTGATGGCGATGATGGTCATCAAGGGCATCTACGCGAAATACGGCGTGACGCGCCTGAATCACGGCATTGGCTTTGATACAGCCGCCATCGAGCTGCTGCTGCCGACCTATGCCGAAAGCCTCAGTCTGCGCGGCAGGATCTGCACGCATATGTCGGTGAATCCGTGCCCGACGCTGATTCCGGCGATCGAATCGGGTTTCGTGCAGTCGATTCATTCCGCCGGCTCCGAACTGGGCATGGAAGCGTACGTCGCCGCGCGTCCCGACGTGTTCTTCACTGGGCCGGACGGCAGCCTGCGGTCGAACCGCGTGTTCTGCCAGCTTGCCGGGCATTACTCGGATCTCTTCATCGGCTCGACGCTGCAGGTCGATCTGCAAGGCAACAGTTCGACCGCCACGAAGAGCCGCATGACCGGCTTCGGCGGTGCGCCGAATTTCGGTTGTGATTCGCGCGCGCGCCGCCATACGAGCGACGCGTGGCTCAAGGCCGGACGCGAGGCATCATCGTCGACGTCGGGCGATGTAATGCCGCGCGGTCGCAAGCTCGTCGTTCAGATGGTAGAAACCTTCGGCGAGAAGATGCAGCCGACCTTCGTCGAGCAACTCGACGCGTGGGAACTGATGCGCAAGTTCGATCTCGCCTTGCCGCCGGTGATGATCTACGGCGACGACGTCACGCACATCGTGACCGAGGAAGGCATTGCGAACCTGCTGCTGTGCCGCGATGAAGCGGAACGCGAACAGGCGATACGCGGGGTGAGCGGCTTCACGCCAGCCGGCCTCGCGCGCGACGAGCGCATGGTCGAACAATTGCGCGTGCGCGGCGCGATCCGCCGACCCGAAGACATGGGCATCAATCCGCTGGACGCGACGCGCGATCTGCTCGCCGCGCGTTCGATCAAGGATCTGGTGCGCTGGTCGAGCGGCCTCTACGATCCCCCGAAACGCTTTCGCAACTGGTAGGCCTCCGACTCATTCACGGGATTCATTCAGCAAGGAGCATCGGGCAATGGAGCAGCTCTGCTTTTCGTTCGACGGCCTCGAGTCAAGCGATCGAGGCGTGTACGCGATCGCTGGCGTGGTGGCCTCGGGCGATGTCGAAATTCTGGTCGAACGGCACGCGCTCGACGGCCGCTGCGAGATCGACATCCGCACATCCGTGCACGGCTTCGAAACGACCTGGCGCGCGGTGATGCAGCGCTTCGTCGCGACGCGGCCGCTCGCCAACACGCGCGTCATCGTCAATGACAGTGGAGCGACTCCCGCTGTTGTCAGCCTGCGTCTCGCGCAGGCCGCACAGGCACTCGATGAGGCACCGGAATGAATATCCATGACGGAGTGCCTCTCAACCGAACGACGCCGCGCCAGCGTAGCTATCAGGAGGCGAGCGCGCGCGAACGCGCGCACGGCCTGTGCGACGCGGGCAGCTTCACAGAATGGCTCGATCCGCGCGAGCGGCTCACGAGTCCGCATCTTGCCGCGCTGGATGTGCCCGTCGCGTTCGACGACGGCGTGGTGATCGGCGCGGGACGCATAGCCGGCGAGCGGGTGTTCGTCGCCGCGCAGGAAGGCCGCTTCATGGGCGGCGCGGTCGGCGAGATCCACGGCGCGAAGCTCACTGGTCTCATCAGGCGCGCGGAGAAGGAACGGCCTGCCGCCGTCATTCTGATGCTCGAAACCGGCGGTGTGAGGCTGCACGAGGCGAACGCAGGGCTCGTCGCAATCTCCGAGATCCAGCGCGCCGTGTTCGATGCCCGCCGCGCGCGCGTGCCAGTAATCGTTCTGATCGGTGGCGGCAACGGCTGTTACGGAGGCATGGGGATCGTCGCCCGCTGCTGCGATGCCATCGTGATGAGCGAGGCCGCGCGGCTGTCCGTGTCGGGGCCGGAGGTGATCGAGACGGCGCAGGGCGTCGAGGAATTCGACGCGAAGGATCGCGCGCTCGTTTGGCGCACGATGGGCGGCAAGCATCGGTATCTGCTGGGCGAGATCGACCGCTTCGTCGACGACGAACTGGCTGCGTTCCGGCAGGGCGCCGCGGCCTATCTGAATCGGTCGGCGCCACTCGATCTCGATGCCGTGCTGGCCGAACATTCGCGGCTCGAAGAGCGCCTCGCGCGTTTCGGCGCCTGCGAGGATGCACTCGATATCTGGGCCGCAATGGGCATCGACGACGCGGCGCGCATCACTGCGCTCGACACCGATGCATTTCTGGAAGCAGCGACGTCCGCGCGCGCTTCCACACGGGAGGAGCACACAGATGACGCTCGCTGAATTGCTCGACAGTCTTTTTCCCACCGGTCATCGCACGACGGTGGAATCGGGCGTGATCGCGGGCGCGGGTACGCGCGTGCGAGGCGATGTGGCGCTGATCGGCACCGTAGACCACGCGCCGATCGGCGTCGATACCGCGCTTGCGCTCGCATCGCATGTGCTGCGCGTAGTGCAGGAGAAGCCACGCATGCCGATCCTGCTGCTCGTCGACAATGCCGGCCAACGGCTCTCGCGGCGTGACGAACTATTCGGCAATAACGGGTATCTCGCGCATTTGGCGAAATGTCTTGAGGTCGCGCGAGCGCGCGGGCATCGCGTGTTGAGCCTCGTCTACGATCAGGCGGTCTCGGGCGGTTTTCTGGCCGCGGGAATGATCGCGGATCGCACGTACGCGCTGCCGGATGCGCGCATTCATGTGATGAACCTACCCGCGATGAGCCGCATTACGCAGATTCCGCTCGACCGGCTGGAGACGCTGTGCGCGAACTCGGCCGTGTTTGCGCCGGGCGTGCCGAGTTTTCACAAGCTCGGCATCGTCGAGGGTGTGTGGGACGGCGATCTGGCTGCGGCGCTCGAGGACGCGCTCGAGGCATCGTCGAACGAAGACACGCGTAGCGAAACAGGGCGCGCGCGAGGCGGCCGCATGCTGGCTGCGGACATCGTCGGACGCGTGCTGGAGGCGGCCGCATGAGCCTGACGCCTGATCTCGCGCAACCGTCGTCCGGGTTCGCAACCGACGAGTTTGCGTGCGCCGTGGCGCGCGCGGCCATCGGTGCGCTGTACGCCGAAGTGATGCTCGACCCGAAGCCCGGGCTCGTCACGCGTTCCAGTGACGGCAGTCATCGCGATATGAGCGCTGCGCTGTTCGTGCGCAGCCTGTTCGCCTTGCGGCATTACTTCGCGCGCATCGCACGGGCGGGCGAGCACGGCGCGCCGTTCGACGGACTGCGGCGTCTCGGCATCGAGGCGGAATGCGCGATGTCGCGCGCGACGCGCGGTGTCAACACGCATCGTGGCGCGATCTTCACGCTCGGCTTGCTCGCGGCCGCAGCCGGCGCGCTGCATGCACAGGGCGCCCATCCCGATGTGAACGTGTTGTGTGCGACAGTGAGCCGGCGATACGGCGCCGCGATTCTGGCCAGCCATGCGGATGCGCGCCCGAGCCACGGAACGCGTGTGAACGCCGTGTATGGAATCGCGGGCGCGCGCGAAGTCGCCGCACACGGCTTTCGCGTGCTGTGCGAAGCCGCCTTTCCGGCGCTCGAAGGCGCGCTCGCGAATGGCCTGTCGCGCGAGCTTGCCGCCGTGCAGACCCTGTTCGCGGTGATGGCCGTACTCGACGACACCAATCTGTTTCATCGCGGAGGCCGCGCGGGCGTCGAGTTCGTGAAGCGAGAGAGCCGGGCGTTTCTCGCAGAGGGCGGCGTGCTCGCGCCAAACTGGCGGCAGCGCGCGAGTTCGCTCAATGCCGCGTTCATGCGGCGCAATCTCAGTCCCGGCGGTGCGGCCGACATGCTTTCCGCGACGCTGTTCATTCGCGCATTGCAATCGCTCTGACGTCATGGGCCTCGTCATTCTCTGTCCTGGGCAAGGCACGCAGCACGCGGGAATGTTCGCGACACTTGCTGGCGATCCGCTCGTGCGTGAAGTGATCGAGGCCGCGAGCGATCTCGTCGATATCGATTTGCTGCGGCTCGAAGTAGCTGCGCCAGGCGCACGCCTGTTCGACAATGCCATCGCTCAACCGCTCGTGTGCGCCGCCGTGCTGGGCGCCTGGCGCGCGCTGGCACCGCGCATCGAAGCACCGCCGCTCGCATTCGCTGGCTACAGCGTCGGCGAGATTGCGGCGTATGGCTGCGCGGGCGCGCTCGATTTCGCCGGCACGCTGCAACTCGCACAACGCCGCGCCGCGCTGATGGACGCCTGCGCGCGCGCACGCGGCGGCATGCTCGCGCTGCGCGGCCTGAGCGAAGCGCACGTGAGCGCGTTATGCGCCGGGCGCGAGGCGGCGATCGCCATCGCCAATGGCGACGATCACTTCGTCGTGGGCGGCGCGCACGACGCGCTCGATGCCATCGAACAGCACGCCGTCCAGGAGGGCGCACACACCGTGCGGCGTCTGTCCGTGGCGATCGTCTCGCATTCCGCCGCGCTGAGCGATGCCGCCTCCGAATTCGAACTCGTGCTGGCCGCGTGCGGCGCGCATGATCCGGGCATTCCGGTTTTCGCCGGCATCGACGGCTCGGTGGTCGATGCATGGCCCCGCGCGACCCGGTGTCTCTCCGCGCAGCTACGACAGGCGATCCGCTGGGATCTATGCATGGAGTCGGCGATCGAGCGCGGCGCGACGGCCTTCTTCGAACTTGGTCCCGGCGCAGCGCTGTCGCGCATGCTTCAACTAAGCCATCCCGGCGTGCCGGCACGGTCGCTCGCGGATTTCCGCACCATTAGCGGCGCGGCGCGCTGGATAGAGTCGGTGGTGTCCTGAGTTGCCCTTCGCCCCTTCGCCCATCACTGTGAGAGGAGACACTCATGAAACAAGCGAAGCATGACGAGCCTGCGACGGCTCATTCGAGAACCCGCTGGCTACAGCTCGTGATCGGCATTCTATGCATGGGCTTGGTGGCCAATCTGCAGTACAGCTGGACCCTTTTCGTCCGGCCGATGCACGACACCATGGGCTGGCCCGAATCGAGCATTCAGCTGGCGTTCTCGATCTTCATCATCGTCGAGACGTGGCTCGTGCCGGTAGAAGGGATGCTGGTGGACCGTTTTGGCCCGCGTCCCCTGGTGGCTGGCGGGGCGGTGCTGATCTTCATCGCCTGGACGATGAATTCGACGGTGCACTCGCTGCCAATGCTCTATGCCGCCGCGGTGGTGTCCGGGCTCGGTGCGGGCTGCGTGTACGGCACGTGCGTGGGCAACGCGCTCAAGTGGTTCCCGGAGAAGCGCGGTTTTGCCTCCGGATTGACGGCGGCGGGCTTCGGTGTCGGCGCGGCGCTGACGGTGATTCCGATCGCCAATGCGATCAAGGCGAACGGCTATCAGAACGCTTTCTCGACCTTCGCCATGGTGCTGGGCGGTGCGATTCTGGTCCTTTCGCTTTTCATGGTGCGCCCGGCGACCGGGCTGCGCGCGAAGGCGGTATCGCGCAAGGTCATCGAAACGCGGCACAACTTCACGACCGGGCAGATGCTGCGTACGCCGGTGTTCTGGGTCATGTACCTCATCTTCACCGCGATCTGCGCGGGCGGACTGATCGCGACGGCACAAATCGGACCTATTGCGCGTGATTTCGGGATCGCGAAGATGCCGATCGTCGTGCTGGGGACGGTGCTACCGCTTCTCACACTGACGCTGTCAATCGACAATCTCGTGAATGGGCTCACACGACCGCTGTGCGGCTTCATTTCCGACAAGTTCGGACGTGAGAACACGATGTCCATCGTGTTCCTCGGCGAAGGCGCAGCGCTGATCGGTTTAGTCCAGTTCGGCCAGTCACCGGTCGGCTTTCTGATCTTCGCGCCGCTCATCTTCCTGTTCTGGGGCGAGATCTACGCGATTTCCTCAGCGCTGGTCGGCGATACCTTCGGCAACAAGCACGTGACGGCCAACGCGGGCGCGCTTTACACGACCAAGGGCACGGCCGCCTTGCTGGTGCCGCTCGGCAGCCTTATCAAAGAAACGACGGGAAGTTGGTCGACGGTGTTCATCGTGTGCGCGGCAATCAGCGTGATCACGGCTCTTGCTTCCAAGACGGTGCTGGGTCCGATGCGCCGGAGCTTCGTGGAGATGAGCAATCGGGAAGCATTGGCCGAGGCCGCTCTGGCGTCAAATCACCACGATGTACCCAACACCGGCACTCAGAAGCCGGTCGCGTAAGGAAAGCCGCGCCGATAGAACCTGCGTGCACCCGTCAATCGGGGCTCGCTCGTCACGGTGCACCGTTCGTCCAATGGAGGATCAGATGTTCGTTCTGACGGCTATTCTCAAATTCATATGCGATGGTCTTCTCGCGACGGTCAAAACCAACGGCGAGTGCCTGGAGACCGAGGCAGGTGCGATTTGCTTCATATTCTTTTGACGGGTGTGGCCTCTCTATCAGCCGATACGCGCGCGTGAGACTCGCTATCGACCCGATGCACGCGCACGCACAACAGGGCCCACGCCACAGCGTCCCCGCAGCTCGAAGCACGCCGGCAGGCTGCCGGCTTCGGGCTCGCCCGTCGCTTCGATGTGCGACAGCAGCAGTTGAGCCGCGCGCGCCCAGCAGCGAGGCGTCACGCATCACCGTCTCAATGGCGAGCTGATGAAAACGGCAGAGCGGAACATCGTCGCAACTGACGAGCGACAGATCCATTCGTTCAACGAGCGTTATGGCGGCGCTAGCAAGCGACTGCGGCGCACCGGTATCGTTGCGCTCGCACGGCGTCTGGCCGTCGCTCTATGGCTTTACCTGGCATCGCCGATTACCCGCCTTGCTGATACATTGTTCAACCTCGCAAGTGCCGCTGGAGTGCTCCGGCGAAAGCGTTCCGCGATGCAGGATCAGATCGCGCGTCATATCAGCGCCGTGATAGTTTTCGAAATCGATCCAGTTGCTGCCGAAGCGGTTTTGGCCGAAATGCTCGAACTGTCCCATGAACACGTTTTTGTTGGGCGTACCGTTGCCGTAGAGATAGTCGGTCGGGCCGTACGGCGTGAATCCTCCGCCTAACGAATTGATCTGCCATTGAAAATAGCCGTCCGCTTGTGCCGGTGACGCTTGCAATATGAGACCGATAAGCGCGCCGGCGAGGCCGAAGTTGCGCCTTTTGGTACGGGACCGAAATACCCATGTTTGTCTCCATTATTATTAGCATTGCTTAAAAATGAGCGGTACTAATCCTGCCGTCTATAGGATCAGCGACGCGCAGCGACGACGAATGGCCCGCGCCTTCCCGCGCCCCGATGTCTTGCCGGAAGTCCGTGAACTGACCAGGGATTGATATGCTTTCGATGTCGCGTCGTCTTGGCTCACCACTCTTCCGAGCCTGGCTGCCCGCCGGTCCCGATGGCGTGTCATGCCGCTCGCTGTTCGCCGCGAACGAGGCGGAAGTCGTATTGCACGTCCAGAAGGGCACGTCGACTTGCTCGCCGGTCGGCGCCATGCCAGGCTCATGTCGCTTGAAATCGACGATCAAGCCTTGTTTCACGCCGAATACGACATCGCTGTCGAGGTACGGCCCGTCAGACGGGAAGAGGTGGGTGACGATCGACTTGTAGCCGGACGCAGAGACGATGAAGTGAATATGGCCTGGCCGATTCGGATGGCGGCCCATCGCGGCGAGCATCGAACCGACCGGTCCATCGGCGGGTACCGGATAGTAGAACGGCTTGATCGACCGAAACCAGTACTTGCCGTCGGGGTCCCGTGGCCAGACGCCCGCGCGCGCGCATCTCGTCGGAACCGAGCTGCATGTCGTAGTCGCCTTCTCCATCGCCCGACCAGATGTCGAGCACGGCACCCTCGATTGGCCCGTCGTCGAGCGTCAGCATGGTCCCGGAATAAAAGCACGGCTCGCCAATGACGCCCCTGGCAAGATCGCTCCCCATCGGCAGCTCCGGCGCACCCTTCCAGTAGCACGGTCCCAACACCGTCTGCTGCGTGGCACTTTCAGGCAAACGACTATTAATGGCGTCAACGAGAATGGAGACGCCCAACGTGTCAGAAAGAAGGACGAATTCCTGACGTTTGGCGGTGCAAATCTGCCCGGCCTTCGTGAGAAGTTCGATGGCCGCCATCCATTCCGCTTCCTCCAACTCCACTTCGCGCACGAAGTCGTGAAGATGGCGCACAAGCGCCGACATCACGACACCAAAGCGCGCGTTCGCAGGCTTCATGCTCTTTAGAACTTGTTCGGTGATATCAAACTTGCGGGCGGTCACGCATGTCTCCTTAGATGCGGTAACGCCCTGTTCAGATCCGTCTCGACACGGTCGGCGTTCGCTTGCGCAGAGTCTAAGGACACACGTGCATGGACAGAAATGGTTTTTTTGCACCGTAACGATTTATGCTATCGATAGATGCGTCGGTGTGCGACGCAGTCGAAGAGCGTTCTAGCGCGGCTTCGCGTTTCGCTGCGAAGCCAGCTTCCTGACGATGGAGCAGAAGGACCGCACGTGGAGAGATTGTTGTTTCTTGCTGCGCTTGCGCAGGATGCCGGGCGTTCGGATCGGCGTTGGACTTTCCAGCGGGATGACGTTGAGCCCCGGTTGGTGGGCGACCGCATTGGCTGCAACGATCGCGGCGATCTTCGTGCGCGCGACGAGCCCCAGCATCGGCGCGATCGTATTCATCTCCACGATGACCTGCGGCTCTGCCCCGGATGCCTGAAAGCATTCGTTCAACATGACGCGCGTCGTGAACTCGTTCGGCAGCAGGACCATCTGCTGATGATGCAGCTCGACGAGCCGAATGCGTTTGCGGCCTGCGAACGGATGCTCGTCCGACACGACGAGCACCATCTCCTCGTTATAAAGCGGCTCGAACCATAGGTCGTTGCGCTCGGGCGGACGATAAGCGATGCCGAAATCCAGCTGATCGGCCGTGAGCTGAGCGATGATGTCGTCAGCAGACAATTCCTTGACCGTCACTTTCGCTGCCGGAAACTGCGCAAGGAATGTCGCGACGCAGTCGGGAATGAATCCGAGGTTGAACGTATGCGTTGCCCCGACACGCACTTCGCCGCCGAGCACGCCGCCTGATTCCTTCAGCGCGCCGAGTCCCTGATCGACCGCCTCGAGCGCCTGCGTCGCAAAGCCAAGGAACAGTTCGCCCGGCTCCGTCAACACCACCTTCTTGCCGACGCGTTCGAATAGCTGTTGATCGAGTTCGTCTTCGAGTTGCTTGATCTGATGCGAAAGCGTTGATTGCGAAACGTGAACTCGCTCCGCCGCGCGCGTGAAGTTAAGGCAATCGGCCAGCGCCTTGAAGTAGCGCAGATGACGGAGTTCCATAATGCGTCGCAAGTCCAGCGTAACAATCGATGACATCGATTGTATCGATGCAAAATCATCATTTCAACAACTGAATCCGCCTGGCTATCCTTCGCTACAAGACCGGGTGTCCTTATCGGCACGCGGACGGCGGAGAAGGCCCATCGCGGCAGCGGTGCTTTGCGGGGCTGCAATTGAGGAGCGTGAAATGAAGATCGGCAAGGAAACCATACCCAGAACAGCAATCTCGACATCAGACGAGCATTCGATCACCGTGCGCGGCGCCGATCTGTGCCGCGACCTGATCGGCAAAATCTCCTTGACAGAGTACTTCTACCTGCTCCTGACCGGATCGCGCCCGTCGGAGAACGCGACGGCGATCCTGAACGCGACGCTGGTCGCCATCACTGAGCACGGTCTCGTGCCCAGCGTGCAGGCGAGCCGCATGACGCTCGCCGCGGCGCCTGACGCACTGCAGGGCGCGGTTGCAGCCGGCATTCTCGGGTGCGGCTCCGTGATTCTCGGCGCGGCGGAAACGGCCGGACGGATGTTCAGCGAAGTCTCCGAGCGCGCCGGCAACGACGGCGACCTCAACGCCGCTGCGCTCGCTGTCGTCAAGGAGTACCGCGCCGCGAAGCGTGCCATTCCCGGCTATGGCCACCCGCTACACAAGGCGCGCGATCCCCGCGTCGACGCGCTCTTTTCGGTCGCGCGCGACCGCGCGATCAATCTGCGGTACGTCGCCATCGCCGAAGCGGTCGAGCGCGCCATTCCGCAGGTGATCGGCAAGGAACTGAAGCTCAATGTCTCGGCCGCGATCCCGGCCGTGCTGCTCGGCGTCGGCTTTCCACTTGCCGCATTGAAAGGCGTGCCGATTCTTGCTCGCACCGCTGGCCTTATCGCGCATCTAACGGAGGAACTCGAGCGGCCGATCGGCTTCGCGCTTTCTTATCAGGCGACGCGCGAACTCGTCTTCGATGGCGTCCCGGCCGCGCAGACCGGGACCGGCCCTGCCTCCGAGTAAGTGTCTTCCTATTCGACTGGAATCAGCAACATGAACAAGGTACTGCAGGGCGTGCGAGTCATCGAGCAGGGCACTTTCATCACGGGCCCGGCTGCTGCGATGATTCTCGCCGACATGGGTGCGGACGTCATCAAGGTGGAGCAGCCCGGTACGGGAGATCCGTTTCGCGCGTTCCGCGGCGGCTTGTACAGTCCTCATTTCCAGACTTACAACCGTAATAAACGCAGCATTACGCTCAATCAGAAGCTCCCCGAAGACCAGGCCGTATTCGATGATCTGATCCGGAGCGCGGATGTCTATATCCAGAACTTCCGTCCCGGCGCTGCAGAGCGGCTGAACGCTGGCGAGGCAAGGCTTCGCGAACTCAATCCGCGCCTCGTTTACTGCGCAATCAGCGGCTTCGGGCAAACCGGACCGGCCGCTCAGCGGCCCAGTTACGATACCGTCGCGCAAGCGACGAGTGCCTATCTGAACCTGCTCGTGAACCCCGCTGATCCACGCGTCGTCGGCCCCGCGGTAGCCGATGCGATGACCGGTTACTATGCGGCGTTCGGCATTCTCGGCGCGCTCTACGAACGCGGGCGCAGGGGGCGTGCGAGCTCCGTCGAGGTGTCGATGGTCGAAGCGATGTGCCACTTCAATCTGGACGCGTTCACCCACCTGCTGTCCGAGGGCGAAGTGATGGGCCCGTTCAGCCGGCCGAGCGTTTCGCAGTCTTACGTGCTCCGTTGCGCGGACGGCAAATGGGTCGCGCTGCACATGTCGTCGCCCGAGAAGTTCTGGCAAGGCCTTGCGACGGCGATGCGCCGCCCCGACATCTTCCTGGACCCGCGCTTTGCTACGCGTGAAGCGCGCATCGAGCATTACGAAGATCTGATCGTTCTCTTGCGCGAGATCTTCGCGTCGGAAACGCGGGATGTCTGGTGCGAACGGCTGGCCGCCGAAGACGTACCGCATGCCCCGATGTACGACACACGCGAAGCACTTGCCGATCCCCAGGTCAAACACCTCGGGCTCGAAGTGGCGACGACGCACCCGGAGGTGGGGCCGTTCCGCACCATACGGTTCCCGGTGACGTTTGACGGCAAGCGTGAATCCGACGTCACGGCCCCGCCGTTACTGAACGAGCACGACAGCGAAATTCGCAACGAACTGCGGCGCGCCACCCGACCATACGAAAAGGACCGGTAAAGGGTGCGCAGCTAACCATCTGGAGGAGCAAAAATGAGTCTGGAAAATTGGACCCCGAGCAATATCGATATCGAGAAGGCGCGCGCCATTGCGCAGCAGCGGCGCGCCAGCAACAAGGTGAAGATGCTTCACCATCACGCGTTTCGCTGCCGTAGCGCAGAGGAAACGCGTGCGTTCTACGAGGGCCTTCTGGGCTTCCCGCTTGTCGCGGCATGCATCGAACCCATCGACCCGCTGACCAACGAGCCGAAGCCCTACATGCACCTGTATTTCGAACTCGCCGACGGAAGCGCGCTTGCGTTCTTCGACTATCCAGTGCATTTCAAGCCGGCAGACTTCGCTGAGGTCGACCAGTTCTGCCATCACATCGCGATGGAAGTCGAAGGCGGCGACGCGACGATCGATGCTTACAAGAAGAAGCTCGAAGGTGCGGGCGTCGAGGTGTTCGAGATCGACCATGGCTACTGCCGTTCGATCTACTTTTACGATCCGAACGGACTGCGCCTCGAATTTGCAACGAACGTGCCGGTGAGCGAACGGTTCTTTGCCGACAGGTACCAGTTGGTCGATGCCGACATGGAAAAGTGGCGGGCGTTGCGCGCGCAGCACTATGGGGACGTCGCAAATGCCTGACGCACTGTCCGCGACAGGCAGCCGGACCGCCGACTGCGAACTGCGGCGCGGGAAGGGTGTCTCAAGCGACGGCTTGCCTATCGCCTATTGGGATTGGGGCAATCGGTCGGGTATCCCGATCGTTTTGCTGCATGGCTTCTCACTCGATCACAGCGTCTGGGCGCCAGTTTACGAGCAGGCATCCCTGTTGGAAGCGTGCCGTTTCATCGTCCCCGATTTGCGCGGCCATGGCGCGTCGGGGCGTGCGAGTACAGCGGACAGTTACCTCGACGGCAAACTGTGGGCCGACGACATGGCCGCCGTGATCGAGTCGAGCGGGGTTCGCCGCCCGACCGTCGTGGCGTGGTCGTACAGTGGAAGAATGCTGTTCGACTACATCCGCTACTACGGAACGGGGACGCTCGCAGGCATCAATCTCGTTGCCGCGGCGAGCGTGGCCGACCCCACGGCGATCGGGCCGGACCACCTGTGTCTCGAAGCGCTCTGTTCGAGCGAGCCGAGGAGCGCCGAGGCCGCCGCCGCACGGTTCGTTTCCGACGTCCTGCGAATCGGTCCCGACAACGCGAGTTTCGAGTCGATTGCGTCCGCGGTGCGGCTGGTCTCGCCCGAGCATCGTCTTTGGATGCGGCGCAGGGTGCTCGACTATGACAGCGTCATCGCGGCACTCGACATTCCCGTGCTGGTGACGCACGGCAAATTGGATCGCGTTGTCTTGCCCGCGCTCGCCGCGCGACTAGGCCGACTGGTCACGCATGCCCGCATTTCCATCTACGAAAACAGCGGGCACGCGCCGTTTCTGGAAAACCCGCAGCGCTTCGGCGCCGAGTTGCTCAGATTCGCGTCGGGCGCCTGATTGCAGCACGATCGTGTGGCCGACGCTGATGGCCGAGGAAAATGCAATGAGCCGTACCCTTTATGACAAGCTTTTCGACAAGCATACCGTGCGTGCGGAGCCAGACGGTTCTACGCTTCTCTACATTGACCGTCACCTTTTGAACGAAGTGACCAGTCCGCAAGCGTTCGAAGCGCTTCGCATGGAGAGGCGCGCCATCTGGCGACCCAGGTCGACTCTTGCGGTCGCGGACCACAACGTGCCCACAACCGACCGCTTGGCAGGTATCGCCGACGAGACTGCCCGCATTCAGGTCGAAAGACTGCGCGAGAATTGCAAGACCCATAACATCCAGCATTTCGGCATGGACGATGAGCGACAGGGAATTGTCCACGTCGTCGGTCCTGAGTTGGGCACCACGCTGCCTGGAATGACTATCGTGTGCGGCGATTCGCACACGAGCACACACGGTGCGTTCGGCACTTTGGCGTTCGGCATCGGGACGTCTGAGATTGAACACGTACTTGGCACCCAGACGCTGCTGACAAGGCGCAGCAAGAACATGCGCGTGGTGGTGACCGGAGCACTCCCGTCCGGTTGCAGCGCGAAGGACGTTGCGCTTGCTCTCATCGGCAAGATTGGTACGGCTGGGGCGACCGGTCACACAATCGAATTCACTGGTCCCGTCGTCGATGCCCTTTCGATGGAAGGACGGATGACCCTGTGCAATATGTCCATTGAGGCTGGAGCGCGAGCCGGACTGGTTGCAGTCGACGAAACAACGCTTGCCTACTGTCGCAGTCGCCCCTACGCGCCAAAGGGGCAGGACTGGGTAAAAGCTGCGGCTGAGTGGGGCGCGTGGCGCTCGGACGATGACGCGTCTTTCGACGCACACGTCACTCTCGATGCGTCATCCCTGACGCCGCAAGTCACATGGGGGACGTCACCTGAGATGGTCGTGGGCATCGAGGATTGCATCCCCGACCCCGCGACCCTGGCGGACAAGAACCGGCGCACCGGCTATGAGCTTGCACTGCGCTATATGGATTTGAAGCCGGGCACACGCATGATGGATATCTCAGTTGACAAGGTCTTCATTGGCTCCTGCACGAATGGGCGAATTGAGGACCTGCGCGCTGCTGCCGACGTGCTGCGTTCGCTCAACGCCCATGTGGCGCCGAATATCAGCCTCGCTCTCGCGGTGCCCGGGTCAAGTGCAGTCAAGCGGGAAGCGGAACAAGAAGGATTGGACCAGGTTTTCATCGGGGCCGGATTTGAGTGGAGAGAAGCCGGTTGTTCGATGTGCCTCGGAATGAACCCTGACCATCTGGAGCCAGGCGAACGGGTCGCATCAACATCGAATCGCAACTTCGAAGGTCGGCAAGGCGCCGGCGGACGGTCGCACCTGGTCAGCCCGGCAATGGCTGCAGCGGCCGCTGTCGCGGGTCATTTCGTTGACGTACGCGCCCTGAAACCGCGCCAGGAAACCTAGTCATGCAGCCATTTGTCACTCACACTGGCATCGCCGTCCCGCTGGAGCGGGACAACGTCGACACCGATGCCATCATGCCGAAGCAGTTCATGAAAGCTATCGCCCGGACCGGCTTCGGGCCGTATGTGTTCGACGAATGGCGGTTCGAAGACTCCGGTTACTACGGGAAGCCGGCGACGGAGCGGTTGCCTAAGCCGGATTTCGTCCTGAACCGACCGCGCTACGCGGGTGCGTCGATACTTCTCGCCGGTCGAAATTTTGGCTGTGGCAGCTCGCGCGAACATGCGCCGTGGGCTCTTCAGCAGTACGGATTCCGCGTCCTGATTGCGCGAAGCTTCGCCGATATCTTCTACAACAATTGCTGCAAGAACGGGATGCTTCCGGTTGTTCTGACTGGCGATGAAATTTCTTACCTGTTCAAGGCGGTAGATAAAACGCCTGGCTATCAACTTTGCGTTGACCTTCTTAGGCGGTCGGTGTCGGCCTCCGATGGATTTCATGCCCACTTCGACATGGAGCTAGCCCAGAGAACGCATCTTATCGAGGGTATTGACGAGGTTGGTGCTACGTTAAAGCACGCAGAAGAGATTACAAATTTTGAGGCAACGTATTTAGGGGGACGACCGTGGCTCTGACTCGGCAGGATGGAATATTGGACGCACCACTCGCAAGCACTGAGGTGAGCTCGAGTGGAGGGAGTATTGCTCAATCCGCAACCGCGGACGCACTTTTCAAACGGATTGCGTTACGGCTCATTCCGTTCCTGTTCTTCTGCTACGTTCTGAACTACATTGACCGCGTCAACGTCAGCTTCGCCCATCTGCAGTTCAAGAACGACCTCGGACTTACCGAAGCTGCTTACGGCTTCGGCGTCGGAATTTTCTACGTGGGGTACGTGCTGTTCGAGGTTCCCAGCAGCCTGCTGCTCCGCAGGATCGGAGCCCGAAAGACGATAGCTCGCATCATGGTTCTCTGGGGATTGGTGTCTCTCTCGATGATGTTCGTGCGCAATCCGACCCAGTTCTATATCGCACGGGTTGCTCTTGGCATTGCGGAAGCTGGCTTTTTCCCGGGCATTGTTTACTACCTGACGACATGGTTCCCTAACCGGTATCGTGCGAGAGTGCTTTCTGCCTTTGTGCTCGGGATTGCGGTCGCTGGTATTACTGGCGGCCCGGTTTCAGGCTGGATTCTGAACAATGCTGAAGGGTGGCATGCGCTGCATGCCTGGCAGTGGCTGTTCCTTCTGGAAGGCGTCCCGCCCGTGCTTGTTGGGCTGTGCGCCTTATGGTATCTGCCAGATAGCCCGCAGACCACGAAATGGCTGTCGGCACACGAAAAGGCAATCGTTGTCCAGGAACTGGAAGGCTTCTCCGACTCCACTTCCCACCAGATTTCACACTTCGGCGCGGCGCTAAAAAATTGGCGAGTGTATGTCTGCGCCTTCGGGTATTTCACCATCACATGGGCGGGAAGCATTCTCAATTTCTGGGCGCCGTCCGTCATTCGTGAGGCGGGCGTGGCGAATCCGTGGCACATCGGCTTGTTGTCCGCTGTTCCGTATTTCATTGGCGCAATAGGTATGCTGGTGGTGAGCCGGCACTCGGACGCCCGGAACGAGCGTCGTTTGCACTTCGCTAGTTGCGCACTGGTATCGGCTCTCGGGGCGGTGCTTATCGGCGCAACACATTCTTCCTTCGGACCTGCAATCGCTGGCTTGGCTCTCGTCGCCATCGGGTACCTGACGTGTACAGCAATCTTCTGGACTATTCCGGCAACCTTCCTGTCCGGTACAGCGTCCGCGGGCTCGATCGCCCTGATATCCAGCATCGGCCAGCTCGGCAGTCTCACGGCTCCGACCGCGATCGGCTCACTGACAGCGCTCACGCATGAGATAAGCGCTGGTTCGTACCTGGTGGCGTTCGTCCTGATGTGCGGCGCGGCAGTCATCGCAGTGGCGATGCGCAATAACGCGGCGAAATGAAAGCAAGATTCGAGGAGAGCCGTTGTCGCTTATCGCAAAGGTGGCACTAGTGTCTAATGCCGTTCAGTTAAGGTCTCTCTTCAGGAATCGAACGGTGTAACGGAAAGGTCTGGATTTGACGGCCCGGGCGCAAGTGCGCCCGGGCCGTTTTTCGTTGCGAAGCTGCTTGAGCCGCTCGCGCAAGCGAGTCAGCAGCATAGGAAGTTTGCCGTACGAGCGCGTCACGGCCGCCCATGTCATTTCATACTGGATGATATGGAAGGCCCGAATAAAGCTCAGATCCTCTGGCGCATGCCCAGCATCAAGCGCGGCTTTGGCTATTTCCAGACGGATCAGGTTGTAGGCGACCAGGGCGCCCCAAAGCTCCTGGTAGACCCCTTGCACAGTCTGACTGCGAAGCGTCAGCTCCATGCCCAGCATCGACTGCTTCAATTCATGGTAGCTGGTCTCGATCTGCCAGCGACGCTCGTAGCACGCCACGATGTCGGCCGCCTTGAAACGCCGTCGATCGGTCAGGGACGTCAGCAAGATCCGTTGCCTGCCGCGGATATCGACGGCAAGCACCGCGCGAGCCTCCCAGAATTCGGGGAGTTGCGGGCATTTCGTTCGTGCCTGCGGCGAAACGCGCATGCGCACGATCTGGTCCCCGTCGTGCCCCCTCACCACCTCCCAACGCGTATTGGACTTGGCCGGGATGATGAAATGCCGGTTCTCGCCACCCGAGACCAGGTTGCATAGCAACTGGGCCGACAGGAACCCCTTGTCGAACACAGTAATGGAGTTATCTGGCACGCGCGGGATAAGCTCACGCGCCCAGATCATCTCATTGATGTCGTAAGGACCGAAGCTGGCATCGCGCACCAGACGCGTCGCAATGGTGGTGAGCGTGACTGCGCGCAATTGAGGATAGCTGCCCACCCGGTCATGAGTGGCGGCTGAGGCGCCAAAGTGCTTGCGGTTGGCGGCACTGTCGGCGGTTTGCAACGTGGTGCCATCCATCGCGAACAGCGCGAAGCCCTTGAAGAGATACTTCGCCTGATCCTGCGCGACCCAGTTCCTGGCTGATTCGTGAAACAGCCACGCCAGAGGAGCGGCGTCGGTGCGCTGCCGCGCCTGGCCGATGGCGCTTTTACTGACAAATGACGCTTGCGGTGTGGGTAGGGCAAGGTCCAGTTCGTCAACGACCTCACTGATCGACTGGTGCCGGTACAACGCCAGCGCAATCACCAGCCATACGACCTGCTGCGCGGGTAGCCGGCGCCGACGAATGCTCGCACTGCCACTGGCCTGTACCGCACACTCGATCCACTCGTACGGAAGATGCTGCCCCAGCCGGTCCCATTCGAACGGCCGCTGTGATTCGACGAGTGTCGGTGGTCGCGTTTGATGGGTTCGAAGTTATCTGTCTGATCGGGATTCAGATGGACCGTATGTACGCGCTTCCAGTTTCGCGTGGAGCCTTTCCATCGTAGTGGGTTGCGCTGCTTTGCTGCCTCGTAGAGCGTCGCGCGGCGATCGAGGATCTGCTGGTCAAGGTTGATGTGCCGTTGGGCAGGTGTGACGAAACGGATCGCGCTATGACGATGTTCGTGGTTATACCAGCGCACCAACCCGGAGACCCAGGCGCGCGCGGCAAATAGCGTGTCGAACGCTTGCATAGGATAGGCCGGCCGATACTTCAGTGTTTTGAACAACGATTCCGAGAACGGGTTGTAGTTGCTCACGCCCGGTCGACTCAATGACGGCATGACACCCAGAGCCTGCAGGGTGGCGAGCATCGTGGCACCCTTCATCGGGCCGCCGTTATCCGAATGCAAAATCACCTGGCCCGGCTTGATTGCTTCGCGCGCACATAGATCCTTCAGAAGCTCGCTGGCCTGGGCGCCGCTCTCGTCGGCGTAGACCTGCCAGCCGACGACCATCCTGCTGAATACGTCCATGAACAGATAGAGATAGAAATACTGCCCGCGAACTGTCGTCGGCAGGTAAGTGATATCCCTGCTGAACAACTGGTTGGGGCCCGTCGGCACATACGGCGCGTGGTTTGCTGCGAACGCGGGCCGGTCGTTCACTGCGCCGATGAGCAAGCTGTTTCTCTTCACGCAGCACCCGGTAAAACGTCGATTCCGAGGCGATGTAGCGGCCCTGGTCAGCCAGACGAGGCACGATCTGACTCGGCGGCAGATGACCGAATTCGACAGAGTTGGCCACCACCAGTAGTTCAGCACGTTCATCGGCCGACAGCTTGTGACCGGCATCATGATGGCGTAAGGTGCGCCCATCCACCGCCTCAGGACCGCCGCCTTGCCAGCGCTGCACGGTGCGCGCGCTTAGTCCGAGCACGGCACATGCGCGTGCCTGACGAGCCCCCGCTGTCGTCGCCTCACCGATCAGCTCCCGCAATGTTGCGCGCTCTTCGGGGGAGCTCATTCGTCCTCGTTCCCGAACAGCGCCTGATACCTTTTTGAAAGTACAAGCAACGCGGCTGCCTCCGCTAAAGCCTTCTCCTTGCGTTTCAGTTCGCGCTGCAGCTGCGCATTGGCCTGTTTCAGCTCGCGCAGCTCTGGAGCGTTTGCACGTGCGCTGCTCGCAGTGCCGGCCGAGCAGAACTGGGCGCGCCACTGGTTCAGATGATGGGCAAACAAGCCCCGTTCACGGCACCACGCGTTCAGCGCCTCGTCGCTCAGTCCATGGCTCTGTTGCAATGCCAGCAGGCGCTCTTCCAAAGACCAGTCTTCCGGGCGCCGTGCATCGGCTGGTCCCGGGTTGCGGTTTGCGGCGTTAGACACGCGGATCCACTTCCTCAAGGTTAATACGTTCATGTTCAGTTCCGAGGCAACCGTTCCTACGGACCGGTTGCCTCGTTGCAGGACCTTTGCCAGCGCTTGCTCCCTGAATTCGACAGAATACGTCTGTTTGGCATTCAACCTGCACCTCTGAGTTCTTTAAATTAAGAAAATTCAGAGGCGACAACTTCTATGAGTAGTCCTTTGTCAAGCTATTTGGCGGGGCGGCTGATCATCAATAAATGGATATTGCGCCAACGTGTACAACGGGTCCGCTGCGTTGCCGGTGAATTGCAATGGTTCGAAGTCGATCCTTGCGCCCGTGAGAGCTGAAGTCTCACTAACTTCTATCCGCTGGCGTGAAGCCAGCCTCATCCTATACGCGCGTTACGCCGGCATCATGACCGGGAGCATGCCCCATCTAGAGAATCGGTTGCCTGCTTGTGCAACCCTTGTCGCCTACGGGCATGCTCGCTTCAAACCATATTTGCTTCACCTCACATCGTTGATCAGGTCTGGTGCGACCAGCACTGTGACGACTTATGCGGGTTTCAGTTGCGCTCCAGCGGGAATCACCCCGTCCTTCAGATAGCGCCACAGCGCAATCGCCAGACGCCGCGCCACGGCGACGATGGTAATGCGACGCGCCCGTCGATTGGGCCCCGTGCCTTGGGTACGCCGATTGAACCACTGCGTCAGCGCACTCGCGGGTTGGTAGCGGATCCAGGACCACGCCATCTCGATCAGCAGCGCACGCACGCGTCTGTTGCCTTGTTTGCTGATGCCTTGATCTACCTGGCTCTCGCCACTGTCGAAGCGTTGCGGTGCAAGGCCAACGCATGCGCCGACTTGGCGCCGGTTACTGAATTGTCGCCAGAACAGTTCCAACGCCAGTCTCGAGCCGCCAACGGGGCCGATGCCGTTTAGGCGCGTGAGGTGAGCAATCCGCTCTCGCGCAGGCTCGGGCAGACTGGTCTGGCGCGTCTTCTCCAGTACGGCCAGTTGCTGCTCGGCGAGTGTCAGTCGCTCACACTCGCGGAGCAGCCGTTCGTGGAGCTCTGCTGGCAGCGGCGCGCCATCGTGACACCGCAACTCGCCGCGGGCGAGCCGGCCGGCGAACTTCCTGCTGTCGACCTCGTCCCAGCAACCGAGCGTGACCAGCAGCTTGCGCATGCGGTCGCGGTGCTGCAGGACTTCCTTCTGCAGTTGCCCGCGATCGCGCATCAGATGGCGGGATGCTTCGTCCTGCGGTGACGGCACCCGGATTACCCGCATGCGTCCGCCTTCTCCGCGTAGCCAGGCACGCAGGTTGATGACCAGCTTGACGGCATCGAGCCGGTCGGTCTTGGCGCGCCGTTTGTGGCGCTCAACGGGGATGCTCGCGGGATCGACGACATGACATTCGATCCCGCGAGCCTGCAGCGCACGACAGATCCAGAACGCGTCTTGGCCCGCTTCATAGCTGACGACGACTCGTACATTCGCTGGTAGTGCCCACTTCGGTTCCGTCGCAATAAGGCGTTCGGTTATGCTGTCGGTTCCGAGCGGAGCGATGTGAGCGATGAAGGAAAAGCTGAATGGGGCGGTGGCAA
>NZ_CADFGP010000062.1 GCF_902833905.1 Paraburkholderia tuberum STM678
CAAAGATCGGGAATTCTAGCGGATCCGGCGGAAATCGGCGAAAGTCATACCCACAAAGGCCTTCAGGCAAATTTAGCAGCCTTGAGAAACCCGCAACCAGTTGCCAAAGTAAGATAAGTTTTTCCTAAACGGCCTCAATTCTATTTTGCTATTTTCAATAATGTCTCGCTTCCCGATTTCGATAAACCTCCCATATGTCCGAAGGACCGAGAAGCTTTTTGAAATCGACTCGCCAGAGAGTGAATTCAACACGATGTCGACGCCATCGCCACCGGTTTCCTCCAAGATCTCATCGGCAAAGCAAAGCGACCGCGAATCGGCCACGTGACGGATGCCCAATGCACGAAGCAAATCGCGTTTCACCTGGGTGCCCGCAGTGGCGAAAACTTCAGCGCCGGCTGCCTGCGCGAGCTGGATCGCCGCAAGTCCGACACCGCCAGCAGCGGCATGAATAAGCACCCGTTCGCCCTTCTTCAATTGACCTAATGTATGGAGAGCATAGTAGGCCGTAGTGAACGCTATTGGAATCGTGGTCGCTTCTTCGAAGCTGAGGTGAAGCGGCATGTGCGCAACCGAGCCCGCGTCGACAACCAGATGGCTGCGAAGGGCGCCCGGAGCGCACGTTACTACTGCGTCACCGATCGCAAATTCGTCCACCCCTTCCCCGACAGTGCAGATACGTCCAGAACACTCCATTCCAAGAGCATGTCCAAAAGCGCCGCCTTCAACGGCTTCATCGGGCAATAGGCCCATTGCAAGCATAACGTCACGGAAGTTCAGTGCCGCTGCCACGACCTGGATCTCCACCTCACCACTTTCCCTGGTGCTGGAATTTCACCGGTGCGTCGACGCCGGGCGGTTCGAAGAGATACCATCCGTACCACTTCCAGCTTGAAGCTGGTGTCAAATTGTCGGCGCCTTCTAGTCATCCCGCTCTTTTTCCTCGTCGATTCCGGATTGTCCTCCTATCGACCTGTCCGAGGAATTTAGACCACTACAGACCTTACTCCGCCGAGTAATTGGGTAGCCGCAGCCCCTCCCGGGAACGCGCCCCCCCGAAGAACGCACCATGCGACTTTCACAGCACTGCGCTCGAGCGCGGCATTAAGCGTCACACTGACGCCGGTCTCGTCTACTGTACCGCCCCTTCGCGCGCGTTCACGATGTTGATCCGCCTCATCGCTGAGACGAAGGACGCTTTGAGCGAGAGTTCGTGTGTTTCTGACAGACAGTGCATCTGTCGCTGGATGAACGACAAAGGCAAGCGGACTGACGCCGTGCCTCCTCCTCGATTGACCCGCCCGTGGATCACAGAGTAATTTATGTTGAGGATGTCCACTGACTATTACTCCCTCTCATTGAGGAACAAAGAGCTAGTCCAAATGGTGCGCGATTTTTTCGATGCTTTCATTTCTATGCGTTCATCAAAGCGATAACCGAGTAACATGTTCTTAGAATTTACCCGTTTATTGCCAATACATCTAACCGCGAATCACATCTCACTTCTCTACTGACAAAGATATGCATGCGGATATGATAATCTGGATCGCCACGGCGGAAGACTTGGCTCGCTCCGTCGGGCGCAATCATGTCGATGTCTTGTTCGATATCCTGAGCGATGACGAGCACGCGCGTCTGAATCGATTTCGATACCAGCGCGACCGTGATATGTATCTGCTCGCACATAGCCTTCTGCGCATAATCTCGGCCGGATATCTCGGCTTGCCCGACCCTGCTGCTCTGCAGTTTAACGCGAACAGCCGCGGCAAACCGGAGCTTGCTGAGCATGTCGAGCGGTTTTCGTTTAATCTCAGTCACTCAGGAACCTGGGTCGCGGTGGGGGTATCCGAACATGGACCATGCGGCGTTGATATTGAGGCACAACGCCAGACTCGGGATTGGCCGGCCATCGCGGATCGTTTTTTCTGTGCTTCGGAGCGGAATGCTATTGCAAATAGCGTCCATCCGTACTCCACGTTCCTTGGAGTGTGGACTTCGAAAGAGGCTTATCTGAAGGCAACTGGCGACGGACTTTCGCGCGGCCTGAACAGTTTCTCCGTGGTAGACGCGACAGGCGCATGGCGTCTGGACGACACCAATGCCGACGAATCGGCAAGCCTCACGCGCGAGGCCGGTACGCATTACCATGTGGCGGCCTGCGTGTTGGGTAAGGAAGATGCGTCTTTTGACTTCAGGAGGGTCGAGATGCTTGATCCTGAGGCACTGTATCACATGGCCAGGCAATCAAGACGCGTCAACATGCAATAGCTGTTCGTGTTCGTTATTTGGCATTTTACGACTAAGTTGTTCCTGGTAAATCCGTTTGAATTTCGCTAACCTGGCCGCGCCACCTCGAGGGCCGTGGCGATCATCGCTTCGGACAACGCCGGTCGGCGACCACCGTTATGACCGCCGATGAGGCCGCACACGCCACTGTCGCGCCGCGCATGCGACCAGTTGTAGACGCTTTGTCCGCTCACGCTAAGCTGCCCGGCGATGACCTTGAGTTTGATCCCGCGCCCGAGCAGCAACAGGCCCGCTTCTTTCGCTTTCCTATTGCCGCATCACCATAAGCAGACTTTGCAGTCTGCTGTCCCCGAAGGGAGCGGTACGGCTTTTCCACGTTCCACTTGCAGAAGTATGTTGGGTTAGGTGCCTGCTATCGACCGGGAGGCGTATGGGTCACGAGGACGCAAGTCTGAGGACGTCGCTCCCACCTCCATTACCTTTTTTGGTTCAAGCGTATTAGCCATTTCCGCCTTGTTATCTATAACGATCTTTAACGCATATTTACATATGTTCACCATACCAACTGTCTGGCACTTATCCGGCTTATGGCTGCCAGAAGGGTCTAGATGCACCCGGTGACACGGGTGGTTCCTCCATTGAAGTGGGAACAACTTCTACAGGCGACTTCGTGTCGCACGATCATCGTATAGGCGCCCCTAGCCCGAATAGCGGCAACCAGTCACGCACTCCGCAGGCGCCGATGACGGCGTCCTTCGGTCTCGACCACCTTAGCGGCCGAATCGCGGCCGTAATTGCTCGCGCAGCGTCTCCGCGAGCGATCGAGTCGGCGGTCGTCGATCTCTTGCTCGCCACCGACGCGCAGGATCTCCCGCGCGAGACGCACACGCAGCTGCATGAGCGGGCAATCGCCCACCACCAGGTCCCGATCGACGGCGCGCGCCTGGCGCACGGCCTCGTCAACGAGCTCGCGCATCGCGAGCAGCGCGAGCCGCTGGTGTTGCACCGTAAGCACCCGGTAAAGGCACCCGAGGTATTGGGCTGCCTGCGTTCAGGCAGTGGCGGGTGTCCAGCGATGCGGCAGCAACTGAGCGATGTCGTCGGCTCGATGGATTGTGGCAATCGGGTGAGGACGTCTTTCAGAGGGTTGGCCTGGATGCGTCGCGCGCGAGCCGATGCTCGTCCCTATCCCGGGATAAACGGCAGAAATACACCCGGGCTAAAGGGCGTGAGGTTGCAAAAAAACCAACGTCGTGCGCCCGCTAGGGTCGCCGCAAAACCGGCATGGGCGCGCGGGCCGGTGGCGGTTGCCGCGCGTCGCTGGCGATCACCGGAAATCGCCAGCCGAAGCAGGTGCCGCTGCCACGGCGCCATGCGCCACACGCTCACTAACCGGCCTGCAGATTGACGACCGTCCTGCCGTGTCCCTGCCCCTTCGCCAGCTCGCCCGCGGCATCGACGAGCTGCTCGAGGGTCACTTCGCGAATCATTCCGTCGAGCGCCGGGCCCGGCACGCATTGCGCGAGCCGTTCCCACGCCTCGACGCGGCGCGGCGTCGGGCAGCGGACCGAGTCGATGCCGGCGACGGTAATCCCACGCAGCAGGAAGGGAAATACGGTGGTTTCAAGGTCGATGCCGCCCACGAGCCCGCAGACTGCCGCGCAGCCGCCATACGCGAGCCGCGCGATCGCCGACGACAGCACTGGTCCGCCGACCGTGTCGACGACGCCGGCGAACAGTTCCGGTTCCATCCCGTGGCGCCCGGGCTTCAGCGGCGCCGAGTAATCGTCACGCCCGATCGTGCGCGACGCGCCGAGCGACTTCAGATAGCTGTCGTGCTCGGGGCGCCCGGTCATCGCGACGACAGTGTAGCCGAGCCGCGCGAGGATCACGATCGCGAGACTGCCGACGCCGCCGCTCGCGCCGGTCACAAGGATCTCGCCGCTCGCGGGACGCACGTCGTGCCGCTCAAGCGCGAGCGCGCAGAGCATCGACGTGAGGCCGGCAGTGCCGACGCCCATCGCCTGCCGCAGCGTGAGGCTCGCCGGCAGCGGGACGAGCCAGTCGGATTGCACGCGCTCGACCTGCGTGAAACCGCCCCAGTGCCGCTCGCCGATCCCCCACCCAGTCAGCACTACGGCGTCGCCGGGCCGGAACCGCGGGCTCGCGGACGTCCTGACGATACCGGCGAGATCGATGCCCGGTATTGCCGGAAACGTCCGGATGATGCCGCGATTGGCGAGCGCCATCGCGTCCTTGTAGTTGACGCTCGAATAGTGGACGTCGACGACGACGTCGTCGTCGGGCAGATCGTTGACGCTCAGCCATTCGATCGACGGCACGACGCTGCCGCCCGCCTTCTTCAGCATCAATGCCTTGAATCGGGATTCGCTCATGGTCGTTCCCCCCAGGTTCGGGTCGCGGCGGGTCGCGGCGGGACGTTGTGCGCCCTGGCGGCGTCATGGCGACGCATCGCGTTTTGCGAAACTGTCCGCAGGCCGCATGCCGGGCAGCGCGTCGACGAAGAAATCCGCCTGCAGCGGCGCCCCGGGCTGCATGTCGTATTGCGCGAAATCGCGCACGCCGGAGGCGAGCAGCACCTCGTCGTCAATGAAAAAATTGCCAGTGCACGTCGCCGCCGGCTGCGTCAGGATAGCGTACGCCGCATCGGCGACGATCTCCGGCTTGCGCGACGCGGCGATCATGTCCTCCCCGCCAATCTCGTTGCGCACGGCCGCCGTCGCGATCGTCGTTCGCGGCCACAGCGAATTGACCGCGATGCCGAGGCTCGCGAACTCAGCCGCGAACGCGAGCGTGAAGAGGCTCATCGTGTATTTCGCGATCATGTACGGCGGAAAGTCGCGAAACCATCGCGTGTCCGTCGACAGCGGCGGCGACAGCGTGAGGACATGCGGGTTCGTCGACTGGCGCAGGTGCGGCACGCACGCCTGGACGCAGACGAACGTGCCGCGTCCGTTCACGCCGTGCATCAGGTCGTAGCGCTTCGGCGGCGTATCGAGCGTGCCCGTCAGGCGAATCGCGCTCGCGTTGTTCACGACGATGTCGATGCCGCCGAACGCCGCGACCGTCTCGTCGACGACCGCCTGCACGCGGGCTTCGTCGCGAATGTCGGCGACGAGAGGCAGCGCATGGCCGCCTGCGTCCTCGATCGCCTTCGCAGCGGTATAGACCGTCCCTTCCAGATGCGGGTGCGGCGTCGCGGTCTTCGCGGCGATCGCGACGTTCGCGCCGTCGCGGGCCGCGCGCAACGCAATTGCGAGGCCGATGCCGCGGCTGCCGCCCGACATGAGCAAGGTCTTTCCGGCAAGGTTCATCTGTCCCTCCGTTTCGCTTGGGCGTGCTGTCGTTCTCGCGCATGCATGCAGCGCTGGCCTGGCCCTGCTGTAGGCGCTTGTCGCGAGGCGACCACACGCGTCGCGTCAAGCGGCCCGCCCGTCCGGCGGCCCGGTATCGGCGCGCGCGCCCGGAGCCGGCACGACCGGCAGCTCCGGCGGCACGCGCGGCCGTACGACGCCCTCGTTGAGATCGGGGAAATGCCGTCGCATCGCGCGTTCCAGCTCCGGGACGCTACGTCGCACTGCGAGCCAGACGAGCTTCTTCAGCCGGTCGGGATCGCGCTGATGCATCAGGTAGTCTACGCGCGCGCCGATCAGCCGCCACGGAAAATCGGGCAGCTGCAGCCGGTATTCGGGGCTCAGACACGTCCACGTGTAGCCGATCATCTCGATGTTGCGCACGACGGCGTCCTGCATCAGGTTCGAGTTCATGAACGCGCGGCGCCCGTCCCGCGTGTATTCGCGGATGCGTTGAAGCCGGCTCCTGATGTCGCACAGGTACAGCAGATCGTCGTCCATGGTCGGTGCTCCTTGCGTCGCCGTCGGGCGACGCTCATTGCAGGTCCGCGGTCGTGCTGGACAGTTGCCGCGCGATCGCATCGAGCACTGCCCGCTGCGCATCGCGCAGGTAGAAATGGCCGCCCGGAAAGACGCGCACCGCCACCAGCCGCTCGCACGCATGCCAGCGTTCGAGGTCCGCAGCCCGCACGATCGGGTCGTCGGCGCCGCCGAACACCGTGACCGGGCAGCCGGGCCGCACGACGGACGGCCGGTAGGTGTCGAGCAACGTCATGTCGGCACGCAGCACGCGCACGACTTCCTGCGCGAATTCGGGATAGCGCAGCAGCGCGTCCGGCATGCCCCCGTAGCGACACACCGCGTCGAGCAGTTCCGCGTCGGTCGCGCGGTGCGGCAGCCGCCGCGGCCGCATGAGGTTCGGCAACGGCCACGACGACACGAACAGGTGCACTGGCGCGCCGGCGAGCCGCGTCGCCAGCTCGGACGCAATCGCCGCGCCCATGCTGTGGCCGAACAACGCGAACGGACGGTCGAGATACGGCGCCATCGCCACGGCAATCTCGTCGGCGGCCTCGTCCATGCTGCTGAACGGCACGTCGTCGAGCCGGTTTTCCCGGCCGGGCAGTTGCACCGCGAACACATCGATCGCCGGCGCGAGCGCGCGACTCCAGCCGCGAAACGTCGACGCCCCGGCTCCCGCGTGCGCAAAGCAGAAGAGCGACATCCGCGCAGCGGCCGTCGGCGTCGCCGACGGAAACCACGGGTTTGTCATCGCGGGGGCGGAGTTCACGGGCGCTCACGCCGCAAGCGCGTCCGAAATCGCGTTCAGAATGAACGCGCGGTCCTCGACGACGCCGAAATGTGCACCGTCGCGCGTGTACAGATTGAACGCGTCGGTCGTGAAATCGCGCCACGCGAGCGCATCCTCGTGCGTCACGTAAATGTCGTCCTTGCCCCGAAAGCTCGTGATCGGCACCGGCCACGGCGACGCCGGCACGAACACGTAGCGGCTCGCCATCTCGAACTCCGCGCGCACGACGGGTAGCACCAGTTCGCGCAGCTCCGGAATCGCGAGCATTTGCTCGGTCGCGTCGATCTGGAAGTGCCGCAGCGCTTCGGCCAGCACGTCGTCCGTCTGTCGATAGAGCGGCGCGATGATGTCGAAATCGCGCAGATTGGCGAGCGCCGCGGCGAGCTTGCGCTCGAACGCGGCGTCGGCGACGAGCCGATGCGGCGGCCTCGCGCCGGACGCGAACAGGTGCACCGGCGTCACGCCGTCACGCTCGATCAGCGCACGGGCCGTCTCGTACATCGTGAGACCGCCGATGCAGTGGCCGAAGAACGCTACCGGGCGGTCAAGCAGCGGGCGCAGTTCGGCGAGCAGTCCGTCGACGAACGCGTCGATCCGGTTCACCGGCGGCTCGTTGATCCGCGACAGTCTACCGGGTGGCTCGACGGCGAGAATCTCCGCGTGCGGGTCCGCGCCGTCGGCCCACGCCCGATAGATCGCCGAGCCGCCGCCCGCGAACGGAAAGCAGATGAGCCGGTAGCGCGCGTCGGGATTCGACCTGATCTCGACCAACCAGCGCTCGCGCTGCGCGGCCGGCACCGTCTGCTGCGTCGCGCCCGCGGCAGGCGCGGTGCTCGACGACGCCGGCCGCGGCACGACGGCGACCGTGGCGGTCGACGCTGTCGTTGCGCGCGCAGCGATCGCCGACGGTTCGGATGCCGCCGCGTCGGTCGCGATCTTGACCTTCGGCAGCAGTTCGTCGACGAGCTGATCGAGGCTCGGCCCCTTCAGCATGGCCGCTGCAGGTAGGCGCACCCCGACAGCCGCATCGAGCTGGTTGAGCAGCGTGATCGCCATCAGCGAATCGAGGCCGAGCTCGCGCAACGGCTGTGCCGGATCGAAATCGCCCTTGATTTCGAGTACCGCGCGAACCATCTGGCCGACGATGTCGTGCAGCACGGCACGCCGCTCGTCCTCCGGCGCGGCCGCGAGCCGCGCTTCGACCTGCGCGCGCGTGAAGAGCGCGTTCGCCGCGGGCGCTGGCGCGCCGCGCACGAGCCATTCGAGTAGCGGCGGCCGCTTCGGATACTGCGCGGCCCATTGCGGCCATTCGGTGAGCGTAGCGACGCTCTGATGGACGCCGCGCGCGAGAATCGCGTGCAGCAGCGCGATCCCGTCTTCCGGGTCGATGTAGTCGGTGCCGCGTGCGCGCCAGATGGTTTCGCCGCGCTCGCCCGATTCGGTGGCGAGCCCCGAACCGCCCCACGGCCCCCAGTTGATGGCCTGCGCCGGCAGACCGAGGCGCCGGCGGTATTCGGTCAAACCGTCGAGAAACGCGTTGCCGGCCACATAGTTCACCTGCCCCATCGCACCCGTCACGCTCAGCACCGACGAGAACAGCACGAAATGGTCGAGCGCCAGATGGCGCGTTTGCGCATGCAGCCCCCAGCCGCCGAGCACTTTCGGATCGGTCGTTCTCGCGAACTTGTCCCAATCCATCTGCACGAGCACGCCGTCGTCCAGATTACCCGCGCAATGAAACACGCCCTTCAGCGGGGGCAACTCCGCGCCGATCTGCTCGATAAGCGCATGCGTGTCGGCTGCATGTGCGACGTCGGCCTGCTTGACCACCACGTTCGCGCCCTGCTGCCGCCACCGTTCGATGACCGCCGCGACCGCGTCGCCGGGCGCACGGCGCGCCGTCAGCACCAGATAGCGGACACCCTGCGCGCTCACGAGCCAGTCCGCGACCTTCAGTCCGAGCGCGCCGAGCCCGCCGGTGATCAGATATGTCGCCGCTGGATCGAACGGTGGGACGATCCGCTCGGGCACCGGCGCGTCGTCGTCCCGATCGAGACGCAACGCATAGCGGCGCCCGCCGCGCAGTGCGACTTCGTCCTCGCCGTCGCCTGCAAGCAGCTCCGCGGCCAGCGCGGCGACGTCGTCGCCCGCGACGTCGACCATTCCCGCCCACAGCTCCGAATGTTCGAGCGCCGCCACGCGGCCGATCCCCCAGACAGACGACTGCAGCGGGTCCGCACCCGGCGTACGTGGTACCGGCGCATGCGCGCCGCGGGTAACGAGCCACACGCGCGGCACGGCATCGGCATGGGCTTCGGCAAACGCGGCGAGCGCGCGCACGATCGCGAGCGTGCCGCCGCTGAACCGGCGTTCGGCGTCGGCAAGACTCTCCACTGTCGTCGCCTCGTCGACGTGTTCGCCGAGCCCGTGCGCGAGCACGACGCCGATGTGGCCGGCCGGGCCCGCTGCATCGGCCCGCGCGGCAAGCGCCGCGCTTAGCGTGGCCTGAGTATCCGCGGCATTGAACGCGCCCGTGCCGTCGCCGTCCGGCAGCGGCAGTACGGACGTACGACGGCCGAACGCGCGGAGCCGCGCGTCAAGCGCATCGGCCATGCCGCGCGCCGCGCTAGCGACGATTAGCCACTCGGTCGGCCCGTCCGCCGCCGCGTCGGACACGTCCGGCAGCGACAGCGCCGGACGCTCGACCCACTCGAGCCGATGCAGCGCGCGGTAGCGCGACGCGGCCGCCTGCGGCGCGATCTGCGTGCGAGTGATCGGCTTCACGGTGAGCCCGCCGATCAGCGCGACCGGCGCGCCGTCGTCGCCGTAGATTTCGATGTCGACGGTCACGACGCCCGCCTGCGCGACGTCGCGACGCTTCGCGCGCACCCACACGCGACTCGCGCCGGCCCGGTCGATCTCGAACCGCTCGATCGAGATGGGCAGCCACGTACCGCCGGGCTTCGCTTCGAGGCCGGCGAGGCTGCGGTAATCCGGCACGAGCGCGGGATAGATGTGCAGGCACGCATCGAGCAGCGCCGGATGCAGCAGCGGGTACGCGGTCGCGTCGAGGTGCTCGGGCAACTGCACGCGGCTCACCGCCTCGTCGTCGCCCTGCCACAACTCGACGATGCCGCGAAAGCCCGGCCCGTAGCCGAAGCCGAGCGGCGCGATCGCTTCGTAGTAGCGCGCGGGCTTGACGGGCGTCATCCGCGCGACGCCCGCCGATGCGGGCAGCGGCGTCGCGACCGGCGCAATATGGGGTGCCGCGAGCGCGCTCACGCGCGCGCGGATGTGGCGGCGCCATCCGTCGTCGTCTGCTGCGCCGCGGCTGACGAGCTCGCCGTCGACATCGCCGCCCTCGCTCTGCAGCACGGTCTGCACGACGCGCGCGCCGTCGTCGGGGATGACGAGCGCGTCGTCGTACGTCAGCGACTCGACCGCGACGGCCGCACCGCCGAACCGCTCGCGCCCGACCGCCGCGAGCGCGACGAGGCCGGCCATCACGGGCAGCACCGCCATCCCGAAGATGCGGTGATCAGTAAGCCACGGGATCGCGTCGAGGTCATACGTCGACTCGAACTGCCATGCGGCGAGCGGCGACGACAGCCGCTTGCCCGGAATGTCCGCGCCGGGGCCGGCCGCGGCGCTGCTCCGCGCGGCATCCAGCCAGTAGCGCTCGCGCTCGAACGCATAGGTCGGCGCGGACACGCGACGGCGCGCGTACGGCTGATCGAACGCGCGCCAGTCGACCGGCGCGCCGCTGCGCCACAACGCGGCAAGCGTCGCCGTGAGCTCGCTCCATTCGCGGTCGCGGCCGATCGACGCGAGAAAGCGCCGGCCGCCCGCCTTGTCCGCTTCGCCCGCACCGGCAATCTGCTGCGCAAGCGACACGAGCGTCGTGCCCGGACCGACCTCGACGAAATCGACGATGCCGGCCTGCGCGAGCGTGCGCACGCCGCTGATGAAGTGCACCGGCTGCAGCGCGTGATCGCGCCAGTACGCAGGCGTGGGCGGGCCGTACGCGATCGCGCCGGTCAGGTTCGCGACGAGCGGTATCTTCGGCGCTTGGGCGGCATAGCTGCTTGCGAGCGCTTCGAGCGCCGCGGCCGCGGGTGCCATCAAAGGCGAATGGAACGCGTGCGAGACCGTCAGCTCGCGGCCGCCGATGCCCGCCTGCTGCGCGCGGGCGAACGCGTCGGCGACGGCTTCAGCCTGCCCCGACACGACCGTGTTCTCCGGCCCGTTGTACGCCGCGATGCCAATCGCCTGCGGATCGTTGTCGTCCAGCAGCCGCTCGACGGTCTCGCCGTCGGCGAAGAGCGCGGCCATCGCGCCGCCCTTCGGCAGCGCCTGCATCAGCCGGCCGCGCGCGGCGATCAACGCGATGCACGCTTCGAGGTCGTAGCAGCCGGCCACGCATGCCGCCACGTATTCGCCGACGCTGTGGCCGAGCACCATGTCCGGCACGATGCCCCACGACCGCCACAGCTCGGCGAGCGCCCATTCGACGGCGAAGAGCGCCGGCTGCGCGTACGCGGTCTGGTCGATCCGCGTCTTCGACCGCGCATCGCCGTACAGCACCGACAGCAGCGACTTGCCGAGTTGCGGACGCAGGAGCGCATCGCAGCGTTCGAGCGCGTCGCGGAACACCGGCTGCGTGCGGTACAGCGCAGCGGCCATCCCGGCGTATTGCGCCCCCTGGCCCGTGAAGAGGAACGCGAGCGGCCGCTTGCCGCCGCGTTCCGCGGAAGGCTGCAACCCGGCGGACGACTGCGCGGCGAGCTGCCCGGCAAGCTCGCCCGCACTGCTGCCGATCGCGGTCATCCGCACGTTCAGCGGTGCGCGTCCCGTGTTCGCGGTATAGCAGATGTCGGCGACAGGCTCGTCGGTCCTCGTCAGGTACTGGCCCCAACGGTCCGCGAGCGCGACGAGCGCGTGCTGCGAACGGGCCGACAGCGTCAGCACGTGCAGCGGTCGATCGTCGGCCACCGGCGACGGCACGCGCGCGGGCGCTTCTTCCAGCACGGCAAACGCGTTCGTGCCGCCGAGCCCGAGCGAGTTGACGGCCGCAAACCGCGGCGTCGCGTCACGCGGCCAGTCGCACAGCGCCGTATTGACGAAGAACGGCGTCTGCGCGAACGGAATCTTCGGGTTCGGCGTCGTGAAGTTCAGGCTCGGCGGAATCTGCCCGCGATCGAGCGCGAGCGCCGCCTTGATCACGCTCGCCACGCCCGATGCCTGCTCAAGGTGCCCGATGTTCGTCTTCACGGAGCCGACCGCGCAAAAGCCGCTGTCCTGCGTGTGTCGCCGGAACGCCTTCGTGAGCGCGTCGATTTCGAGCGGATCGCCGACCACCGTGCCGGTGCCGTGCGTCTCGACATAGCCGACCGCGCGCGGCGAAACCCCGGCGCACGCGAACGCGTCGAGCATCGCCTTCGCCTGCCCGATCACGCTCGACGCCGTATAGCTGACCTTCGACGCACCGTCGTTGTTGATCGCCGTACCGCGGATGACCGCATAGATGTGGTCGCCGTCCGCGAGCGCGTCGTCGATGTGCTTGAGCACGATCGCGCCCGCGCCGCTTCCGAACACCGTGCCCTGCGCGTTCGCGTCGAACGCGCGGCAATGCCCGTCCGGCGACAGGATGTCGCCTTTGCGTGCGGTATAGCCGGCGATGTGCGGCACCCGCACGGTCGACGCGCCGGCAACCGCCATGTCGCATTCGCCGTTCAGAATGCTGCTGCACGCCAGGTGGATCGCGACGAGCGACGTCGAGCAAGCCGTCTGCACGGTCACGCTCTGCCCCGTCAGGTTCAGCTTGTACGACACGCGCGTCGCGAGAAAATCCTTGTCGTTGCCGATGTGCTCGACACCGCCCGTCGTGCCGCGCAGCGCCGGGTTCGACGCGAAATAGCTGCTCACCACGCCGCCCGCGCCGGCGAACACGCTGATCGAGCCACCATAGCTGCCGGGCGCGTATCCGGCATCTTCGAGCGTATCGTGCGCGACTTCGAGAAACACGCGGTGCTGCGGGTCGATCACGCGCGCCTCGCGCGGCGAGTACTCGAAAAGACCCGCGTCGAAACGGTCGAAATCGTCGATGACAGGCGACGCCTTCACGTAATCGGGCGCGGCGAGCTGCGCGGGATCGACGCCCGCGCGCAGCAGTTCGGCATCGTCGAAGAAGCGAATCGACTCGACGCCGTCGACGAGGTTCTGCCAGTACGCGCGCCAGTCGTTCGAGCCCGGCAGCCGGCAGCCGATGCCGATGATCGCGACCCCGCAGCCCGTAGCCGGCGCGCTCGCGTTCGCCACGCCTTCCCGTTCCTGCGGGTTCGTCGCAGTCATTCCCGCGCTCCCCGCCGTTGGCGGCGGCGTTCGCTCGCCGCCTGCGCGTCGGCCAGTTCGTCGGGTGCGTCGGCCGGCAACGCCGTGTCGTCGAAGAGCCGCCGGTACGCGCCGACGAGCTGCCCAACGGTCTGGACCGACGTGATCGGCACGAGCGACTGGAACGGGTCAGCGCCGAAGGTCAGTTCGAGATCGAACACCAGTTGCGCGAGATCGAGCGAACTCAGGCCGAGCGTCGCGTTCAGCTTGTCGTCGTCGCGCAGCTCGCGCGCCGGCAATCCGTGCTGACTCATGACCTTGCCCACGGCGGTATGGACGAGACGCTCGGTCTCGTGACGGTCGAAGTGTTGGGTCAGCATGTGATGCCTCCATCCACGGCGATCGTCTGCCCCGTGACGAACGAGGCGCGATCGGATACGAGAAATTCGACGACGTTCGTGATGTCGGTCGTGTCGGCGAGCCGGCCGAGCGGCGTGCGGCGGGCAATCCGCGCGCGCGCGGTCTCATCTAGGTGCTGCACCATGTCGCTCTCGAAGTAGCCTGGCGCGACCGAGTTCACCCGGATATTGCGCGCACCGAGCTCGCGCGTGAGGCTGCGCGTGAGGCCGTCGAGCGCGGCCTTCGTCGCGCTGTAGACGGCGACGCCGGTATGTCCGCGAATCGCGTTCACCGACGCGATGTTGACGATCACGCCGCGGTTCGCGCGGATCATCCATTTCGCGCAGCTTTGCGTAAGCAGGATCGTGCCCGTCAGGTTGACCGCGATCATCTGCTCGATTGCGTCCTCGCGCATCAACGCGAGAAGCCCGTCCTGGCTCACGCCCGCGTTGTTGACGAGCGCGGCGACGCCGCCCCACCGTTCGGCGACGTCCGCGACGAAACGCGCGACCGCCGCGCTGTCCGTGCTGTCCACCTGCCGCCAGTGAAACCCCGCGCCGCGCGTATCGCGCTCGATCAGATCGTCGATCTCAGGCGTGCGCGACCGGCTGAAGGTCGCGACGCGCCTGCCTGCGGCGACGAACGCGCGCACAAGCGCGAGCCCCAGCCCCCTGCTTCCTCCACTGATGATGACCACCTCGTCTGCGTCGCTCATTTGGGTTGCTCCGTAGGTCGTGACACTCTGGCCTTCTTGAACCGGTCGTTGTGATGCGCGCCTTCGTCGATCTCGATGTGGACCGGCACCTTGAAACGTTCGAGGCGGTTCGTGCAGAAATCGCGCAGTCGTGCGACAAGCGCCGCCGGCGCCTCGGGCTCGATCGGCGACACGCGGGCGACGACGACATGCCCGGTCACCGGGTTAGGCCGGCCCGCCACCGTCACGTCGCGGACGTTGCCGGCGGCGAGCAGCGTGCTCTCGACTTCGCTGGGGTAGACCTTCTCACCGCCGACGTTGATGATCTCCGAGCGGCGTCCGAGCACGCGCACGTACTCGCCCTCGGTCTCGACAACGTCCTGCGTGTTGAACCAGCCGTCGTCGTCGAACGGCGTCGGCGCGTTCAGGTAGCCGAGCATCGCCGTCTCCGATCGCACCCACAGCACGCCGTCGACGATCTTGTGCTCGAACCCGTTGGTGCCGAGCTTCATCCACAGCGAGCCGGAGTCTTTCGACTGCGTCGGCAGGATGCCGAGTTCGGACAGCCCGTACGTCTGCTTCAGCTTCACGTCAGGCAGTGCGTCGTGCAGCGCGGCGAGCGTCGTCTCCGGCATCGGCTCGGTGCCGTACGTGATCAGCTTCAGCGACGACAGGTCGTAGCGCGCGCCAGCATCGGAGATCAGCATCATGTTGATGAACGTCGGGCTCGTCGGCAGCAGTTCCACCCGGTGTCGCGCGATCGCGTCGCATACCGCGTCGGGCGACCGGCTGGCCGGCGTCACGATCGTGCCGCCCTGGGCGAGCACGTTGAGCAGCGTGTTGATCCCGCCGATGTGGTCGAGCATCAGGAAGACGAGCGTCACGTACGCGCGGCCCGTCGCCTTTTCGAGCTTCGCGACGAGCCGGTCGAAGTCGAGCAGCGACGCCTTGCTGCGGCCGGTCGAGCCGGAACTGAAGAGAATCAGCCCGGCCGCGCCGTCGTTGCGCAGGCGCTCGATCAGCGGATGCGCGTCGGCGAGCGTCGCGCAACGTTCGACCTGCGGGCGGCCCGCACCGTCGAACGTGACGACGAGCCCCACTTCGGCGGTCCCGAGAAACTCGTCGCGCTTCACGCCGGCCGATGCGATCGGTACAACGATCGCGCCAGCAAACGCGAGCGCGAGCAGCAACGCGCAGACGTCTGGCACGTAATCGCCGCACACGGCGACGATGTCGCCGCGCCGCACGCCCCAGCGATCGAGTTCCGCGCACCAGAAGTCAATCCGCTCGCCGAACGATTCGTACGTGACGGTCTCGCCGGCCGACACGAGGCATGCCCGCGTGCCGAACGACCGGATTCGCTGCAGAAGAAAGGCAGTCATTGCGCGCTCCACTCACTTCGCAGCCGGAACGGTCGTCGTATCGTCGTTCGCCGGCGCATACGACGCGCTCCGCACGGCGGCGGTCATCGCCTGCCGCAGCGGTTGACCGAGCAGCTTGCCGGCGGCGTTCTCGTCGATCGCGACGCGCAGCACCGACTGGAACGATTCGAGCGACGCGACGCCGACGTCGAGCGCAAGCTCGCCGATGCGCATCTGCGAATCGGCGAGCCGGCGAAACGCTTCGTACGAGTCGCTCACGCCCTGCACCCATTGCTGATAAACGAACGCCTGACTCGGAATGACTTCGATGGACATCGCGACAGCCTCCTCATCGAAGACAGGCACACACATGGCGTCGCGCGACGCCACGCTGCCTCCTGTCGTGAAATACGGGCAAGCGCCCGTCAGGACTCCGTGCGGCGAGGTGGGGCCCGCAGGCCGAGCGTTTCGCGCAACGCGAACAGCTCGCGTTCCATCTCGTCGCCGCGGTAGTAGAGAAATGCGCCGATCTCGCCGCCGACGACGACTTCGAGATAGGGCTCGGCTACCGCCGGCCCCGAGCCGGCGTCCCAACCGGCGTTCAGGACATCTACGCTGTCGCCGAGCGGCTCGCCGACCGTCGTCACGACCGACGCGAGGCCGAGCGTGCGCAGCCGGTCGCTCCACGCCGCGAGCTGTCCTTCGGTGCTATCCGGGCCAGTCGGCACGTACAGACAGAACGACCGCTCATCGAGCCAGATCGCATGGTCGTTCGGCGAGGTTGGAGGCTGCTGGGGCGCCGGCGCGGAACGAACCCCGGACGGCTGCCCGGGTTCGGTTTGCGCTTCCGCTGCTCTTTGCGCGTATTCGACCGCGGCGACTTCGGCAGGCCGACGCCGGCCGGACGGCAGCCCGACAAGACGCGCCACCACTGCCGGCCACGCACGCGCAAAAGCGGATCTGTTCACTTGCGTCATTGAATGCTCCTTCTACCGCCGTTAATCAGGTCGAATTACAGCATTCGCTCAACAAGCGCCATTCCGGTGCAATTTTCATCCACTCGATATGAAAAGCACCGTGACAAGCTTGTTCATGCAACGGAAGTACCGAACCGTTCTTCCGCAGTGCAAAGGCCAAGTTAAACAGACATGGGGATACGCAGCGCGATACGGCACGTCCTCCGCTGGCCCGCCAACCAAGACGGTCGGGGCGGGAGGCCGTTCCCTATGCCGTTGATCATAGGAGCAAATCCGAAAGATGGAAGGCCGCAATCGGACGATATGCTGCTTTGTGTCAATCGAACTAAACATAGAACCGCGGCATCGGCTGAAACCCGCTTCAGGCCGCAACAACGTTGATGAGGGTTCCAGCTCGGTCATCGACATGGTGATCGTCCCAGATGCGTTCATGGCCGGCGCTCCTTAAGGAATGCTGGCCACCAGCCTGAACCCGCAAACACGACATTTCAATTTAGCGGAAACGCGACATCTGAACTTTGGACTAACAGCTTTGACGTTGATAACTTTACTTATGTCAAATTACATAGGAATACGAACTATATGATGCCATGAAAGCGGCTTGCAATCTCCTGCCTGGCCACAGCGCTCATCTGCGCGGCGCCGTTCGCCACCGGCAAATCGCTGACCGGCTCCCTGCTTGATCAGGTGCGCAGCCTCACGTCGCCGGCATCACCATCGACATCGAACGCACTCGATGCACCGGCCGGACAAACCGTTGAAGTGGGGTTTTCTCCGGAAGGCGGCGCCGAAACACTCGTACTGGGGTTCCCTTGATTTTCGTGCGATTTGCCCCGGCGTAGGCCGATCTAGCTGCGAAAGGCGTAGCGCTTCGGTACTAAAATAATCCTAAATAAAATCAGGTACTTCCTGATGGGGCGAAAGCAGCGCTACTCGCCGCTCTCGATGGCTCATGTAGATCTGCACGCGGCAACGCCTGCCTTTGCCGTGGGTTTGTCGCTTCCTACTAAATGCTGTCGCGATTAATGGAGTTCCGGCGCCCCATTAACGCAGATCGACATCTAACCGCAACTACGGGGCGGCTCGGTACGTGCATCGCATCGCCAGGACTCGCGCCTCAATCAGAACGACGTCCGCACGCCGACCGTCACCGCCCATGGATCGAAGCCGGGCGTGACCTTCGCCGCCACACTGTTCAGCAGCGCGAAGCCCTGCTCATTCGGCGTCAAATAATTTATAGAATAATTCAATTAAAAGTAATGCAAAATGTTCAATCAAAATCAATGTAATGCAAAATGTTTAATCAAAATCAATGTAATGCAAAATGTTCAATCAAAATCACTTGAACTGACGATCTACATTTCATAAGCTTCGTCGAGCGTGCACGAACACTCCCGTTCTGACTGAATGAATGAATGAAGCGAGGATACCCATGTCAAACAGCGATAAATGGCGCGGTGTGGCAGCCAATGTGATTGCGCATGCCTGGCGCGATCCTGCCTACAAGGCGAGCGTCCTGCAAAACCCCAAAGCCGCGCTGGCGGCCGCCGGTCTTACCCTGCCCGACTCGGTCCAGGTCTCGGCATTGGAAAACAGCTCGCAAAACAAGTACGTTGTACTGCCGGCCCAGCACCGCCTCGAAGCGGACCCCGTTGCCGGAGCGAAGCTCCTCAAGGCGATTACTCCACTGCCCAAGGGCGTGCGCGTCACGCTGCTGCAGGACACCGCGGACACGCGCCATTTTGTATTGCCTGTCCCGCCGGCCCAAACCACGTTGCAGCCTTACACCGATGCGGCGGCGGCCACCGCCTTGGCTGCCGGCTGGGAAGCCGTCAATCTGTACACCTCCGCCAATGCGGTGGGAGAAGCCAATGCGGCTGGCGTCCAGAACGTGGTTGGCGCTACGGACGTGGCTGGCGCGGCCGAGGCCGCGGCCGCCGGCGTGGTCGTCGCGGTCGGCGCCGCCGTGCTGACCTGATCTTGTTCGACACGCGGTGAGCGATCCCCGGATCGCCGGCGTTTGGGGATCGCGTGAGCCGATGCGCCCATTGACAGGGCGAACCGACGCCGGCGCCAGCGTTGAACGGACGAGGAGACGGTATGGCCGACATGCGCAAAGAGCGTGAAGAGCGTGAAGAGCGGGCCTGGGAGATCGCGCGCAGCTTTGGCGAGGACGTTGTACCGCTGTTTACCGTTCCCGGCTGCGCCGATTCCGAATACGTCAGCGCCGTCGCCCGGACCAAGCGCCTGCTGGAACGGTGGTCGATGGACAACGTGTTCCGCGCCCGTCTCTACGAGCATCCGCAGGAAGCATGCGACGCCTACGGCATCGACATCGATCCGCAGAACGTTCGGATCCTGTGGCACGAACAGGAAGCGCGTCAACGCAAGCAGGATCGGGCAAACGGCCTGCCCACCCCCCAAGACTCCCGCTCGGTGCGGCGCTATCGTTCCTTCATTGCCGAAAAGCTGGCGTTTCGCGACTGGATGCGCGACGTCAAGGCAGGCGTTTCCGGCCGGTTCGGCCTGTGGCGGCTGCAGCAGATGCATCGCTGCACGCTGGAACTCGGGCCAGCCAAGTCGGCGGGGCTCGTGCACGCGACGGTGGCCTTCGAATTGCAGAAAGGATGTTCGGTCGGATGTTGGTTCTGTGGAGTGGGCGCGGAGAAGCTGAGCGCTCATTTTGCCTACTCGCCCGAGCATGCGGCCTTGTGGCGCGACACTCTGGACGTGTGTCGCGACGTCATTGGCGATTCTGTCTTCAACGGATTCTGCTATTGGGCGTCCGATCCGCTGGACAATCCCGATTACATCCATTTCATTACCGATTTCCGGCGCGCTTTAGGCCGGTATCCGCAGACCACCACCGCCATTCCGTTGCGCAACGAGGCGAAGACGCGCGAGATCCTCGATATGGTCAGGGATTGCGCCGGCGAGATCCAGCGATTCTCGATTCTCACGCTGAAAATGCTGGACGACGTCCACAGTCGCTTCACCCCGGAAGAACTGATCAACGTGGAGCTGCTGCCGCTCAATCGCGAGTCCGGCGTGCCCAAGGCCAATGCAGGCCACGCCCGCGTCAAGTCGCCGCGCGGCCATGCCAAGACGAGCGACGAACAGCCGCAGACCATCGCTTGCATGAGCGGCTTCCTCTTCAACATGGTCGACCGCTCGGTCCGGATGGTGACGCCGTGCCATGCATCGGATCGCTGGCCGAACGGCTATCGCGTGCTGGCCCAAGGACATTTCGACAACGCGGAGCAGTTGCGCAAGCTCCTGATCCGGTTGATCGACGGCGCCGGGCATGTCGTGACGCACGACACCACGGTCGCCCTCAACCCCTGCCTCGTCGCCACGACCGTGACCCGGGAGGGCTACGACATTGCGTCCATCTGGGTCAAGCGCACCCTGGTCAACTTCCCCGCGTTCGCGGCGCTGGATCGCCTGCTGCGAGACGGCGTCCACACTGCGGCCGACGTCGCGACCCGCATTGAGGACGAAACCGGCACGCCGTTGGTGGACACGTTCAACATCCTCAACGAGTTGTTGCGCCTCGGCGCACTGGATACCGAACCTGCGGAGGCCGAACCGGTCGTGCAACGCGTCGGCGCCGTCAAGGCCATGGACTCGGCATGACCAGGGGGCCCCAATCCGCGGCCGACGCTCCGCCCCCAGGCGTCGACATCGTATTGATCAACATGCCGTATGCCGGCGTCGAGCGGCCGTCGATCTCGATCGGCCTGTTGCATCGCATCCTGACGGATGCCGGATTCTCGGTTCGCTCGGACTACGCGAATGTGCGTTTTGCCGAGCGCATCGGCATTCAGGCCTATCAGTTCATTGACATCATGCGATCCGAGGATGTGGTCGGCGAATGGACATTCCGGCAAGCGGCGTTCCCCGACTACCAGCCCGATGACGACGCCTATCTGGCGCAGTTGCTGGAGCGCATGCTCCCGGAAAGCCGCGAGCGCTTGGGCCTCGACGGCTTGCGCCGCACGCTGCACGGCATGCGTGATGCGGCCAACCGGTTCGTCACCGATACCGCGAACCGGATTCTCGAGATGCAACCGCGCATCGTCGGGTGTTCGTCCACCTTTCAGCAACACCTTGCGTCGCTCGCGCTGCTGCGGCGAATCAAGGAAATTTCACCCGGCACGGTCACCATGATGGGCGGCGCCAATTGCGAAACCGTCATGGGCCGAACCACCCATCGCAATTTCGCCTGGGTGGACTATGTCGCTTCCGGCGAGGCCGACAGCATCATCGCGCATGTCGTCGGCAGGATCCTGCGGGCGAAGCCCGGCGCGGTTCCGTACGGCCTGCCCGATGCGATCCTGACGCCGCGTCACCGAACGGCGGGCTACCCTGTCGATCCCGGCTCGAACGACGGCGTGCCGCGCCACTCGTCGCCGTCGATCGAACATCTGGCGACGCCCGCCTTCGGCGACTATTTCGACACCCTGCGCGACAGCGCGCTGGCCGCCGTGATCGATCCGGGCCTGCCGGTCGAAACCTCGCGCGGCTGCTGGTGGGGGCAAAAGAAGCACTGCACGTTTTGCGGATTGAACGGCGGCGGTATGGCCTATCGCAGCCGCAGCGCGGAACGCGTGCTCGGGCAATTCGACGAGCTGTCGGCATCCTACGGCATTCGCAAGTTCGAGGTCGTCGACAACATCCTCGACATGCGCCACTTCGAGACGTTGCTCCCGCAACTGCAAGGCCGCGGCTTCCGCCTGTTCTACGAAACGAAATCGAACCTGCGGCGCGACCATGTCGCCGCGCTGGCGGCCGCCGGCGTCACGTGGATCCAGCCGGGCATCGAAAGCCTGCATTCCCGGGTCCTGGCGTTGATGGACAAGGGCGCGCAAGCCTGGATGAACGTGCAGCTGCTCAAATGGTCGCGCGAATTCGGCCTGCGGCTGTCGTGGGCCATGCTGTTCGGATTTCCGGGCGAAGACGACGCCGATTACCAGGTCATGGCCGACATGGTGCCGAAGATCTGTCACATGCAGCCGCCCGGCGGCATGATCCACATTCGTTTCGACCGCTACAGCCCGTATCACGGCAAAGCGGCGGACTATGGCCTGGAGCTCGTTCCGGCCCGGCTGCTGCAGTACGTCTATCCGCTGTCGCCGGCGGACCTGATGGATCAAAGCTATTTCTTCGAAGAGCGCGGCGTCGCGGACCTGGGCCGCAACCTGTCGGTCGGGCTGACGCTGGAGCGCCCCGGAGCCGATGCGTTGCGCAAGGCGCTGGTGGCGTGGTCCAGGGCGTTCTGGTCCGGCATGCCGGCGGTGCTGTGCGAGGAACCCTACGGCGCCGGGCTTCGCCTGCTGGACACGAGACCGATGGCGGCCGAGCGGCAGGTCCGGCTCGATGGCGCTGCCGCCGCCATCCTCAGGCTGTGCGACGGCGCGCGCAACACCGCCACGCTGCCGGAAAAGCTGCGCTCGGACGGGCGCTTCGCCGGCAGTGACGAACAGATCGCCGACGCCCTCGCCTTTTTGCTCGAACGGGCCTACGCCATCGAACTGGACGGACGGATCCTGTCGCTGACGTTGAAAGGCGATCTCCCCAGCCTGCCCGACGGCTCGGAATTTCCGGGCGGCTTCGTCTGGCGCCCGGACTACACCACGGGCAAGGTCGCCGCGCGCCCCGAAACGGCCGCGGAGGAATGAGGTCATGCCGATGCGGATGGACGCCGACCCTGGATCGAACCACCACGACGACGACGACGCCGACGATGGCCCGTGCGACGTCCTGTTCGTCTATCTGCCCTATGGCGCAATCGAACGTCCGTCCATCGCGCTCGGGCTGTTGAAGCAGGTGCTCGTCGATCACGGCTTTTCGGCGGGCGTCCACTACGCGAACATCACGTTCGCCGAGCAGATCGGCTTGCCCGTCTATGACGCGATTTCCCGACTGTCGCGAGAAATGGCCGGGGAATGGACCTTTGCCGGCGCCGCGTTTCCCGGCGCGGAGAGCGATCACGACGGTTACATGCGCACGCTTGGCGAGATACTGAAGCCGTCCGTCGCCGAAGCCGCCGCGCGCGAAATCGCGGCGCAACTGTGGCCCGTGCGCCGGCTGGCCGAGGCGTTCATCGCCCGCACCGTGCGCGAAATCGTGGCGCGGCGCCCAAAGATCGTCGGCGTCAGCTCGATGTTCCAGCAGCACTGCGCCGCCCTTGCGCTGCTGCGGCACCTGAAGCATGCGGATCCCGACATCGTCACGCTGATCGGCGGTGCGAACTGCGAAGACGAGATGGGGCTCGCGACGTGGCGCAATTTCCCCTTTGTCGACTACGTGGTGTCCGGCGAAGCCGATGAACTGTTGCCGGACCTGGTCGCCAATGCGCTGCGATACCGCGCCAAGACCCCGCCGGCCCTGCTTCCGGCCGGTGTCCTGGGACGCGGGGGGCCGGCGGGCGTCGCCCCGCCCGCTGGCATCGGGCGGGCGCGCGTCGAGCGGCTGGACGGCAGCCCGATTCCCGATTACCGGGACTATTTCCGCCGCTTGTCGCATTCGCCATTGCGCGACCTGATCCGCCCCGGCCTCCCGATCGAGACGGCGCGAGGCTGCTGGTGGGGCGCCGTGCGGCACTGCACGTTCTGCGGCCTGAACGGGAGTTCGACGGCGTTTCGCGCCAAGTCGCCGGAACGGGCAATCGGAGAATTCTCGACGCTCGCGGACCGGCACGGCATCAACCGTTTCATGGTGGTCGACAACATCATCGACCCCGATTATTTCAAGACCGTGCTGCCTCGTCTGCGCGAAGACCACGCCGGCGACTGGCAGATCTTCTACGAAACCAAAGCCAACCTTCGTCGCGACCAGGTCGCGCTGATGCGCGATGCCGGCATCGCCTGGATCCAGCCCGGCATCGAGAGCCTGAACGACAATCTGCTGAAGCAGATGGCAAAGGGAACGACGGCGCTGATCAACACGCGCCTGCTCAAATGGGCGCGGGAAGACGGGTTGTCCGTGTCCTGGAACATCCTGTTCGATCTTCCCCAGGAGAACGATGACGATTACCGCGACATGGCCGGGCTGATCCCGGCCCTCGTCCACCTGCAGCCGCCGCAGGCGATGGTGCGGATTCGCGTCGAACGATTCAGCCCGTACCAGAAAACGCCCGAGCTTTACGAGCTGAACATTGCGCCCGCGTGGCCCTACCGCTACATCTACCCGTTGGCGGAGCAGCCGCTCGCCCAGCTTTGCTACAACTTCGACACCCTCGGCAAGGCGCGCCTGCAAACGACCGGCGACTCGATTCCGGGCGCGAGCCCGCCGATCGAGCCCGGCAGCGGCCTTGCCCTGTGTCATCAGGCCGTGACCGCCTGGCGGCAGCTTCACGACGCCGCCGCCAAGCCGCTGCTGTGCGTTACCCCGCGCGCCGACGGCGGCGCCACGGTGCTCGATACGCGTCCCTGCGCGCGCCAGCGCGTGAGCCAGGTGTCGGCGGCAGCAGCCGGGATACTGGCGCTGTGCGACGGCGGAGCGACATCGGCGCAGATCGACCGAGGCCGGCTCGCGCCGGGAGAATGGGACGCGCTGATCGGCAACCGGTGGCTGCTCGCCCTCGGCGGAAAATACCTGTCGCTGCCGGTCAACGGCGACGTACCGGCCTTGCCGGCCCGCCAACGCTTTCCCGGCGGCTACATCACGGCCGGCCCCGAATCGTCGGGGCTGCTGCTGGCGGAATGACGGCGGCATTCCACGGGAACGCGTTGCGTCATGCCGGCCGACACCAGAATTGGTACATCGCGCGAAAGGTATCGGGATAAATCTCTTCGAACGCGGCCCATCCGGCGAGATCCGAATCGTCGTCCGCGGTGAGCAACGCGCGCTTGCACGCATGGATGTCCGGATCGACCTGATCGAAACCGAGGAATGCCAGCCCCAGCGCCGTCAATGCGCGGGCGATGCGGGGAATGTCGAACGGATCTTCATGTTCATTGACCATCAGATCCCGAAAGCCGGCCAGGCTATAGAAATCGGTGTAGCGCCAGACCGATGCGAGGGCATCGTCATGAGGAAGGGCAAGCAGCCGGGCGCGCGCCGCCCGCAACGCATCGTCATCGCATGGCGGAACGACCAGGTCCGCGATGCGCTGGCGCGCCGCCGCCACGCCGCGGCGGGCCAGCGAGCTGTACAACCCGATCCGCATCGTGCCGCCGGGCGCCAGCGCCGGCATCAGCGCGCGCCAGTCGGCCTCGGGATCGGCCAGAAGATGCAGCACCCCGCCGCATTCGATGTGGTCGAAGGCCCCGCCCAGCGACGCCGCATCGTGCAAGTCCACGCATGCGAACGAAATCGTCGAGATCCTCAGCGCCCTCGCCCGTGCTTCCGCATATCGCAAACTGGCGGTGCTGACGTCGATGGCAACGATGTCGGCGTCGGGCATCGCCGATGCCAGTTGCGCCGCATGTCGTCCCGTGCCGCAACCCGCCACGAGGATCCGGGGCCGCCCGCGGGGCGCCGGGGACGACGCGTGGCGGAACGGTCCGCAGAATCCGGCAAAGCCTTGCGGCGGCCTGCGCGTGATGCGCTGCCAGACCGGGTAGGCATGCGCTTCGTACTGCGCACGCAGACGTGCGGCAACGTCGCCCGATTCGACGCCCTGCGCCGTGTGCGCCGGTTCGATGTCCGGATACGCTTCGCAGATCGATCGGGCCGCATCCAGCCTGCAGCGCGCCGCTTCGTCGGCCGGCACCGGCCACGCGCCGCCATTCAGCCGGCATTGAGCCGCCAACGCCCAGCACAACGCCGGATAGCGATCGCTCTCGTGCGACAGCAGCAGCCATCGCCGCACCCGGGACAGCATGCGCTCGATCGTTCGATTGGGCGGCAAGCCCTGCGAAATCAGTTCCAGCGCAAGGAGACGCGCATTCAGCAGCGACGCCAGTGCCGCCGGATCCTCGGCGTGCCCATCCGCGCCGATCAGGCGTGCCAGGCCGGGGTCGCGCGCCTGTTGCAGCCATCCCGCCGCCGTCAGTTGCTGTGCGTCGACGTCCGCATCACGCAACAGCGCGACGAGCGGCGCTTCGTCGTCGGCCGAACGCACGATGGCGTCCGGATGAGACTTCAGCAGATCGACCAGTCGCGAACGGACAGACAGATCGGCCGGCCAGCGTCGCACCGCGTCGAACAACAGCGGGAGCGCCGCGGCGTGTTCGCCGCGATCCGCGAGCCAGCTCGCGAGCAACGGATAGGCCGGCGCAAATTCCGGCGCATCGGCGATGCAGCAACGTGCCTGCGCGATGGCGGCATCCAGGTCGCCTTGCGCCGCGAGGGCCGCGCCAAGGTTGAAGCGCGTCGCCACGAGGCCTGGATCGACGGCGAGCGCGCGACGAAAGTCGTTTGCCGCGCTCGCCGCCCGCCCCAACGCAAGCAACGCGCGGCCTCGATCGTTCCACAACGGCGCCGATCCCGCCGCCTGAACCAGCGGCAACGCGGCGTCGAGCCGGGCAAGCGCCAGTTCCGGCAGACCGCACGCCAGCGCGACGGCCGCAGCCAGGTGCAATCCCGCTGCGTCGCCGCGCTCGGCCGCGGCCTCGGCCAGCCGGTCGGCGAGCGTTCGGGCGTCCTCTCGCCGCCCCGACGTCCACGCGTCGCGAACGTGTTGCGACAGGGCTTCTCCGCCCGGCGGGAGGGAAGTTCTGGAGACGCTCATGATTGCCCCGTTCGTGTCGTCGGCAAACTCACCGCAGTCCATTCAACCGTGTCCACTCAGTGAACGATGCGTACAGCTCCTTCGCGTGATCATAGCGCGCCGTCATCGGCGTCCGAACTGCAAGCCCGCCAGGCGCGGGTCTGGCGGCAGATTTGCCATATGGCGGAAGGACTGGCCATCGCTCCGGCGATTGACAGCCTGATCCGTCACGATGCAGTGGTCGCGCGCGCGGATACGGACGTCCCGTCCGCGTCATCGCGCAATCCCGGTTTCGTCGGCGTCGCCCGGCGTGCGCTGGCGCAGCAGGGCCGGCTGACACCGGGAGATGCGGCGAATCACGACTGGTTGAGGCGGCTGGACGACTATCGTCACGTGCCCGCCCTGCTGGACCTGTGTCACGCGCTGCTGGCTGGCGAGCCAGGCAACGCGCAGCGCGCGACGGCCCTCCTGCTGCGAGCCTGGAGAGTGGCCAGCGATTTCCCCGACCGCATCGCGACTGAATTGCTCGCGTTCGTGGCGGCGCCGACGCTTCTGACGCTCGCTGATAGCGGGTGCTTGCCGCCGTTTCGGCCTGAATCCTTCCCGTTGCCGGCCGATGTTTGGCCCGTCGGCGCCGCGGGCCGGCATGCGCAGGCGGCGCTGCGATGGCTCGGCTGGGTCGACGGACCGGCGGCGGCCCCGCAGTTGACAACGGAAGGCCGCATGGCGGCCGCCTTTTCCGGGCAGTTCCGCTATCCGCTGTCCTACCTGCCGATGTTGACCCGCATGGACTCGCTCCTGTTCGGCGATCCGGGCATCGCGCTGGCACGCAGCGGCGACGCGACGGAGCGTCACCTGGACCGTGCCGCCGACATTCGCTTCTCGACCGAAGTGTTCCAGCGCAGCTGCGCGCCTGTCCTGTCGGCAATGGCCGTGCCGCTCTTTCATCGCAGCCGGGGGGACAGCCGGCCACGGGTCGTCGTCGACGTTGGCTGCGGCGAAGCGACGTTACTGGTGAGTTTGCTTCGTGCCATTGCGGGCGACCCCGCTTCGGCGGACGCCGCGGAAAATCTTCTGCTGGTCGGCGTCGAAAACAATCCGGTGGCGGAGCAGGCGGCGAAGCGCACGCTGGCAACTTGCGGAGCGAAGCACGTACTGATACGCGGAGACATCTCGTACCCGGACGCCATTGCCGCGCGTCTCGCCGTCGACGGAATCGATTTTGCCGATGCGCTCCATGTCAACAAGTCAGTCATCCACGACCGGGAACTGGTTGACGCGTCGCCATCGGAGGCGGCGCATGCGGAACGGCACGGCGCGCGCGCCGGCCTTCCGGGTGCGAATGCCGGTGACGGAATCTTCGCGCGGCCCGACGGCAGCCTCGTCGATGCGTCCGCCGCGCAGGACGATCTCGTTCGTTTCTTTCGGCGCTGGCGCCCCTATCTCTTGCGTCACGGCATGATCGCGCTCGAGCCGCACGCGCTCACGGTCGATGCGGCGGCGGCCCTGTCGGGGCGCAGTATGACGGCCGTGATGGAGGCGCTGCACGGATTTTCCGGCCAGTATCTGGTCACCCTGGACCGCTTTACCGAGGCGATCGGCATCTCGGGACTGCGCCTCGCCGCGCAACGGCTTATCGGATCGGAACTGACCGGGCACGTGCACATGAGCTGCAGCCATCTCGTCGCCAAGCGCGATTCACGACATGGCCTGTAGAAAACCGGCCACGACCGGCGCCAGCGCGCTGACGTCGAATTGGTAAGCCCCGTGCCCGAACGGGCTGGTCAGATGATGATGGGAGACGGCGGTGCCGTTGCTCGCGATCGCATCCGCGAGCCGCGCGATCTCGGCACGCGGGTAGCGCCAGTCCGATTCGTAGGACACCAGCAGCATCGGCTTGTCGATGGCCGACACGCCGGACGACAGGTCGGGATATCCGTCCGCCAGATCGAACAGATCCATCGCTTTGGTCAGGCAGATCAGCGAATTGGGATCGAAGCGCAGGCTTGCGTTCGCGCGCACGCGGGCAAGAAAGGCTTCGACGGCGAATTCGGGTGCCGGAAACGCGAGCGGCGGCACACCGCCATCGGCCGCCGGTGAATCGGCCCGGCGCCTGCCGAACTTTTCCGCCAGCGTGTCCCGGTCGAGCCACAGCACGGACCCGATCATCGCACCCAGCCCCATGCCGGCCAGCGGCCCCTGCGTGTGTCCGTAATAATCGCCGCCCTGCCAGGCGGGATCGGCGTAGATCGCCTGCCGCATCAGCTCCCACAACGCGATGGTGTACGCGGACGTGAACGGCGTCGCGCTGATGGCGATCGCGCACGACAAGCGAGTCGGATGACGTCGCGCGAATTCCAGTACCTGGAAGCCACCCATGCAGCCGCCAGCGACTGCGCGAAAACGGGGAATGTCCAGGCGATCCTGCAATCTGACCCATGCATCGGCCATGTCCGCCATGGTGATGCGCGGAAAGCGCATGCCGAAAGGCCGGCCGGTATGCGGATCCGTGGCTGCCGGCCCAGTCGATCCGGCGCATCCGCCTGGCACGTTCGCACAGACGACGAAGTGGCGATCGGTATCGAACATCCGGCCCGGGCCGATCGCCAGTTGCCACCATGGCTGCGGCGGCCCGCCGGGAAGCGGGGCTCCGGCCGCATTCTGATTTCCCGTCAGTCCATGGCAAATCATGATCGCGTTATCGCGACTGTCGTTCAGCCTGCCATACGTTTCCACGGCCAGATCCAGGCGAGCAAGCATGCCGCCAGTCGCCACGCGCATCGGTTCGTCGAACGAGACCGTGAAGCGGCGTTGGCCCAGGCTCGGTTCCGTTTCTTTCTCGTTCATGGGCGGAGCAACCTCGTCTACCTGCGTTTCACGATGGCGGCAAGATCAAGCCTGGCCGCCGCGATGTGCCACATGACCGTATCGAGTTACTCGGCCATCGCCAATTCATCAACCGAGTCTCTGACCGGCCACTGAAATCTGAGGCGAACGCGACCGCCGTGGCCGACGATGGCCCGCACGCCGTAGCGTTCGTGCGATCGCGTGGAGCTGTTCCCAGATACGGTCCGCCTCAGGCGGTGCCAAGGTATCCGCAGCGATGCCCAGCGCATCGACGATCGATGCATGCCGCGCTGAGGCATCAGTCAACGCTACGCGCGCGCTCAATCTCGGCCGCGTTGCGATACGCGCCGAGCCAGGCCTCCAACGCCCGGCGCTCGCTCTTGTCGAGCAACTCGAGCAGCGACGCGTACGGGATCGTTCGCCACGAACGTGCCGACGACACGCTGTCGAAATCGGCCGGTATCCGCTGCTTTCACTTTCCGGATCACCTTGATTTTCCCGCCCTGCGCTCGAATCAGGATCGGCATCGCCTATCTCCAAAAAATCTCCCGGAAAGGATAGCGCAAACCGCGTGTCGCGTTGATGCCGCGACACGCGGGCCTGCCTGTCCAGTCTCCCGGCCTTTGGGCCGCTCGAAGGGGCGCTCGCCGCACGGCGAGCTCGTGCTGCCTCACGTATCCGCATGCCACCAGTCCCTGAGCTCGTCGTCCCAAACGCGACCGTCGCCCTTGACCGTTCCCGCTCAAGGATGCGCTTCGCCGGCCGCGGCACCCGTTCGGTGCTCGCCCGTTGGGCTGCGCTCCGCGTGCGGCTTTGCGTCCGTCCTTTATCGCCGCCATGTAGGCTCGACCGTGCCGGCGAATGCACGCCTACGCCCGCTGGGGCCCGGCGCAGAGGTGTTGAGGAAGAGCAGAAAGACCAGTCAGGGAGTGGCTGATTTGATTGATTATTGTTTTGGGGGCGGAGCGCTAACCCTCGTCGCAGCTAGATCGTCCTACGCCGGCAAACTGCACCGAAATCAAGGGGACCCCGTACTGAAAGTCATTGATTCCGCGCACACGTCGATCCGGCTCGCAGGCTATTCGTTCACGTCGCCGAAGGTGGTTCGTGGGCTGCTCGATGCGGAACGCCGCGGTGTTGACGTGGCGGTCGCGGTGGATGACAAGGGCAACCGGTCGAAGACTTCGCAACAGGCGCTGAACCTGCTCGTCAACGCCGGCATCCCAACCCGCACCATCGACCGTTAAGCTATCAATCACGACAAATATGTCGTCGTTGATGGGCGGCACGTTCAGACCGGCTCGTTCAACTACTCCGCGTCAGCGGCCAGCCGCAACTCGGAGAATGTGCTGGTGGTCTGGAACAACGCGGCCCTGGCCCTGCTCAACGCTATTTTCAGCATTGGGAGAATCGCTTCGCGCAGGGTAATGACTATCGGTCCGCCTATTAGCGCGTCGGTCACTCTGTCGAACGCTTGCGCGCCGGCTGCGCCGGTCGCGATGCTTCGAATTGGCCACGCAGTTGAGCCGCCTGCTCGCCGGCTGTTTTGGCCGCTGCTCGAGCACGCTCGGCATCTGCTGTCGCGGTGGCCACTTCACGCTCGAATGCCTTTGCGCGGGCCTCGGTCGCCTGCAGCGATGCACGCGTGTCGGCGAGCTCGGTAGAGAGCTTGTCGTTGCGCTGCTGCTGCGCAGATAGCATCTCTTCGGTGCGCTCACGTCGCGAGCCGACGTCAATCAGGCGAGCGGTCAAATCATCTTTCTGTGCGGCAAGCACGGCGGCCGACTGCTCTGCCGCCACACGAGCCTGTCGTTCGGTGTCGAGCTCGCCGCGCACGGCCGCGAGGTCGCCTTCGAGTCGCGGCATCGCTTCAAGGCGCAACTGCGCCTTGGCGAGCTCCGTTCTCGCGAGCTCGGCTGCATGACGCTCGCGCGTGGCTTCATCGCGGGCGGTGTCGAGGTCCGCTGAAAGCTGGCCGGCCTTCCCTTCCGCTTCGGCCTTCTCGATCGCGAGCGCTTCAAGCTCTTCGTCGCGAGCGGCGATGAGTTCGGCCTGTCGCTCGTTCTCTGTGGCGAGGTCGGCCGCTTCCTGCTGCTGTTCCGCGAGTTCGGCTTCGAGCGTCGCGCGAGCAGCGGTGAGCTCCGCGTCCATGAAGTCGATCAGTGCCTTTTGAAGCGCGGGCGGGAGCGTGAGCACTGCCGTTGCCTGTCGAGCCTGCCCCGCTTTCCGTTGCTGCAGGAGCTTGTTAATCGTGCCCATGCTGCCGGTATTTCCCAAGCGCTCACGCACGGCGCGCGACGTTGGCTTGATGCCCTCAATCTTCATCGCGTCGACGATGGCATTGACCTGCTCGGCGGTAATGGTGGCTTCGCGTCCCATCTCGGATCCTGTTGATACGTTACGTTATGATTGTTATGATACGTTACGGTATGAAAAAACGCAAATGATCTGCTGAGGCTCAGGGCGCTGGCCCGCCCGCGCCCGATGCTGCCACCGGCGCTAAGTAGACTTACCGGCATTGCGTTTCAGGTGTGGTAACGGGCTGGATCGCGGCGCAACCGGCTGGGAAGCCCGCGCAGCAAGGCTTTATAGGAAAATTATGGAAACCGACAGCGTGTCTCTTGCGGGCCTCCGGTCGCTTGACTGCTATCCCGAAATGTTTTCGGAAAGGGAGCGACGGCAGGTCGATGAGTGGATAACCGGTGGCCTCGTCGTAAAGGCTGAAGGCGATCGGTTGAACATCACTCAGGCTGGCGAACAAGCGTACTGGTCGCAATTCCCAGGGCAGCGTGCGCAAGAGGTGGTTGATGTGCTCGATGAGAACATCGTGGGCGTACTGGAAGACGCTGAACGTGGCCTCTCATTGGCCGACCTTGCGACTCGGTGGAGCGGAGGCGTGCTTCTCCTTACCGGTCATGATGTACTAAGTGCGTTCGACCGCTGGAGAGCGGGGCAGTGGAAGTATGGGGGCGTCGATTCAGTCGTGGAGCGCAGTCGAGTAGTTGCGGCATGCGAACGATTCAACAACGCGCAAGTGCATCAGTAACTAATCGGAAAACATTATGTTCGACAATATCAACCGCGTTATCGAAGCAACCGCCTTCGCGTTGACCGTATTCCGTGAGCGTTACGGACGTGCTTACAGCGCGATTCTCACATACACGCTCCACGATGCCGTATGGATCGAGGAGCAGCTTACCGGCCCGGATATCCCTGCTACGACGCTTCAGATGTTTCTTGGTCACGGTTCCGGCAAAGACTTTCCGATTGGCAGCGGAAACACTCCAGTCGAAGCGATGCGCGAACTCGATGCAGTGCTGGCCCGTGTGACTGGAGAGGAACGCATCGACGTTTGGCGTAATTCGGTGATCGACGCGATCGAATCCTACCGCGAGGCTGAACGTAAGCATTCGAGCCAGTACTTCCTTGAAACCGCACATGAGGCGGGCGAACTCGTCATCGTGCAATAGTCATCGGAAAACAAAATGACACGGCTAATTGCGTTGATTATGGGGCTGGTTGCGAACGAACAATAGAGTTTGACACAAGACAATAGACTTTGACACAAACTGGCGTGTCGTTCGCTATGCTGCGCGGCGTGGCTCTTCCGAACGCACATGCGGCTTTCAGAGGGCACGTCGTCGCCCAAGTTGGTAAGGAGTAGCCATGCCGTCGTCATTACTGACCACCGATAACAGCACGATCACGACCGTCGATGGGCGCGAGATTCGGACACTTCGCGACATCCTCCCGGAGCGGCCCGGACTGAAAGTGTTATTCGTCGCCAAGACCCCGGCACCGAAGAGCGTCGCTGCAGGTCACTACTTTCAAGGCCGTCAGGGCAGAATGTTCTGGAACCTCTTGAAGGAGCATGGCCTCTTCAAAGCCACCACCCCGTTCGAGGATGACTCCCTGCTCGATCATGGTTTCGGAATCACGGACATCGTCAAGGTTCCGAGAGAGTACGGGAACGAGCCTTTGCGGGCCGAGTACGTCGCCGGTATGGACCGCATTCTGGAACAGATCCGGGTGCATCGCCCTTCCGTGATTGTGTTCGTCTACAAGGGGGTTCTCGACAAATTACTCTTGCACCGCTTCGACATTCGTAAAAAGTCCGCCTACGGGTTCAACCCAGATCTGGAGAACCACTTCGGTGCGCGAGTGTTTGCGTTCCCGCTGCCGGGTACGCCATGCACGACCGCGCAGGCGGTCGCAGCGATGCACGAACTTGCAGACGCAGTTGGGCGCCGCGCTCTTGTGGGGCTGCATGCCTAACGGGTTGTGTCGAACTCTTTTGTCGCAAGAAGTCTGCGGGAATCGGTTTCAGGAGCGCTTGTGTCAAACTCTATTCCGTCGGGGCGGATTCACGTGTTTCGCTAGGTATCTGATTTAATTGGGGACGTTGTGTCAAACTCTTTTGTTCGTTCATACTGGTAGCCGCGATCGCGGGGGCGATCATCGGGTTGTATCGGCGCGTTTGCGGCACCGCCCCACGCGGTGATCTGGATTTACAGCGGGGTGACGCTCCTGGTTATGTCTGCCGGGGCTTCGATCTTCGCGCGAGCGCTTTAAACCACCGGAAAACAGAAAGGGGAAGGAAACGCAAATGGACTTAGCCGCACTATTGCCCTCGATCCTGCCTGGTGCGATTGCTTGGGCGGAACAGCAGTCCGCGTTGGTGCTCTCGACCGGCGCACCCCTCTCGCAACACTGCATAGCAGACGCGCGAGCGGTGGGTGTGCAAGCGCCGGAGTTAATCCGGGTCGCCATCGTCACGAGCTTGCCGCTGCCGCACGATCCAACTCTGAGAAGCGTAGCGATCAGCACAGGATTACTGGGTCCGAACATGGTGGGGCTAACATTGGGTCATGCCGTCATTGTCGTCAACGGGCACGCCACTCGCCGATTATTGACCCATGAATTCCGACACGTTCACCAGTATGAAACTGCCGGTTCGATTGCAACTTTTTTGCCGATATATTTGCAGCAGATTGCGACATTCGGGTATGAGCAAGCGCCACTCGAAGTTGACGCGCGACAGCATGAAATGAACTAGGAAAATCACGGCATGAACATCGTCTTGTGCGTACTCGCGGTTTCTATCGTTGCGGGTGTGGTCTACGTCTGGAACGACCGGTTTCGGCGCTTGCCGTTGACTGTGTTTGGAATCGAGAACGTACAATGCATCGGCACGTGGGGAGTCTCCAGCTTGGCGCTAGTCGGTTTGGTCGCGCGGTTGGATGACAAGCGCAGAATGGCGAGCAGTGAACAAACGGCAAACTCGCGGCAATCGACGCCGAATTGAAGCTGCGCGGTGTCGCGGCGAAAGACCAGGGAAAACGGCGACGAAAGCACATGGCAACGCGGAAAAGTTGGTTCGTTGGCTGAGACAACATCAGCCAGCTACGGTCGCGCAGATCGCAGCTAATCGAGTGATGGATTCGCGGGACGCGTCGGATGCAGTCCAGTACGGCGTGCGTCATGGTGTTTTTGAACGGGTGAAGCGGCCTGGTGCGAGCGCGAACGAACGTGTTCAGTACCGCTTGACGGGGCAACCGCTGCCGACACTCAAATCAACGCCCGCCCCTTCGTTCGATGGGCTGCTTCAAGCGTGGGGCATTGCAAGCACTCCGCCGCGCTTGGCAACGCGCACGTCGCACAAATCGCAGTTGGCCGACTAGGGAAACACTGATTTATTTCGTGCGACCGTCATCGCAGATGTGGTCGAGGGCGTTGTAGAAGAAGTTCACGGGACGGACGATCGACGATGAAGCGGCAGATCAGCTTTGCGGAAGCGGAAAGTGCGGGCGAGAAACGTGTGACGAGACGCCAGCGCTTTCTGGCCGAAATGGAGCGCGTCGTGCCTTGGTCGCGCTTGCTGGCGGCGATCGAGCCGCACTACCCGAAGGGCGGGCGAGGTCGGCCGCCGATCGGCTTGGAGCGTATGCTGCGCATCTACTTTCTGCAGCAGTGGTACGGTCTGTCGGACGAGGTCTGGAAGATGCGTTGTATTGTCGTGGTCAACGAGTACGACAGACTGGTGCGAGAGACTAGGCTTCAGGCAATCGTTGAGGCAAATGAGAGTTTTTTTCGGCTGAAACCGACAGCACGAAAAATCTGAAACGACCGCAAGGGAAAAGCATATACCAAGCCGACAGAGGGAGCCAAAGATCGCGATAAGCGGCCACGTCGTAACGAACGCATGTCGTAAAATGGGCTTCCCGGTTGACGGCTGCTCAGCGTTCAATGTCGGGGGCGTGGTCCGGTGAGCGAGCAGGCAAGTCACTGTCTGATGCAGAAACTTACCGATCTGAGTGTTGGCCGCGCTTTGCTTGAATGCGCGCCGCGAAGCTGGTGCGCGACCCTGTAGGAGAGGCAGCGCTACTCGAACACCTGGAGCAAGCCAGGCTGTGTGCGGAAATTGAGCGTGATATCGAGAACGAGACTGAAGCCTAATTGGAAAGCAATATGTCAAACATCGATTGGAAAGAAGCGTTTCGAAAAGCATTGATCGAACTGGTCAACGCGCACATCAAGTCGCAAGGGATTCGACCCGAAGAAGCCGCTGCCGTGTTTGCTGAAGAAGCGAATACCGCGCTCGATCACCTCGACTGGAAGCCTCACCCGCAACGCGCAGCGTCCGAGCATCTTGTAGCCGCCGCAGCGTGTTTGAACGATGGTCGGGTCATCCCGGTGCCTAACTTCGATGTCCTGTTCCCAAACAGCGAAGCGGTTAATTGACACAGAGAAACGGTCGAACGAAGCCCAGCATTGCTGGGTTTTCAGTCTGTCGGGCGCTTACGCGTCGGTTGCACCGATCGCGATGCTTCGAGTTGGCCGCGCAGTTGAGCAGCCTGCTCGCCGGCTGTTTTAGCCTCGCCTCGGGCGCGCTCGACAGCTGCCGCGGCCGTGGCAGCTTCGCGTTCGAATGCCTTCGCGCGGGCCTCGGTCGCCTGCAGCGATGCGCGCGTGTCGGCGAGCTCTGCGGAGAGCTTGTCAGCGCGTTGCTGTTGCGCCAATAGTGTCTCTTCGGCGCGCTCGCGTCGTGAGCTGGCGTCGGTCAGACGCCCCGTCAAATCGTCCTTCTGAGCCGCAAGCACTGCGGCCGACTGCTCAGCAGTCACGCGCGCATGTCGCTCCGTGCTGAGCTCGGCGCGAACGGCTACGAGGTCCGCTTCAAGCCTCGGCATTGCTTCGAGACGTAACAAAGCCTTGGCGAGCTCCGTGCGAGCCTGCTCGGCTGCCTCACGCTCACGCACAGCCTCTATGCGTGCGGCGTCCAGGTCGGCAGACAGTTGGCTTGCCTTGCCTTCCGCCTCAGCCTTCTCGATCGCGAGCCCCTCGATTTCCTCCTCGCGTGCAGCAATTAGTTCGGCCTGTCGCTCATTCTCCGTGGCAAGGTCGGCGGCTTCCTGCTGCTGCTCGGCGAGTTCAGCTTCGAGCGTCGCTCGAGCTGCTGTCAGTTCCGCATCCATAAAGTCGATCAGCGCCTTTTGAAGCGCCGGCGGAAGTGCGAGCGCCGCCGTTGCCTGCCGCACCTGCCCTGCTTTCCACCGTTGCAAGAGCTTATTGATCGTTCCCATGCTGCCGGTGTTACCCAAGCGCTCGCGAACCGCTCGCGACGTTGGCTTGATGCCCTCAACCTTCATCGCATCAGCGACGGCGGTGACCTGTTCGGCCGTAATAGTGGCTTCGCGACCCATGATAATTTTCGATACGTTACGTTATGATTGATATCATACGTTACGCTATGAAAATAGCAACTCAATTTTGCGTTGAACTACCGATCAACAATAAAAGCAACACCAATTTACAATTAATCGGGGTGGCGTAGAATAGTGTCTGTTTCCCCGAGACCACCGCCGCGAGGATAGTCATGGCAACCGACACCATCGATCAAAAGACCCTTTCCCAGCTCGTTGAAGCCGGCGCAGTCCGTGCAGCACACGTCGTTGGCCACGGTAACGGCTGGACGATCGCGGCAAAATATGGCCTCACCGAACGTTTTTTGTCGGCCAAACGTGGCGACGTGCGGGTGTTTCGGAAGCTCGAAACGCTCGTTGGCTTTCTGCGCGACATGGGTATCAGCCATTTCGAAGTCGACGCGGCCGACTACGATCCAAATTCGATCGAACGCACGACTCGGCCTGATCGATCTGCTGCGTTGAAGGAAGCACATGCTGCGCGCGCCTATGACAAGTGGTTTCGTGAACAGGTGCAGGAGTCGCTAGACGATCCGCGCCCGAACGTGCCGCACGCGCAGGTACAGAAGGAAATGGCCGTAAAAAAGGCGGCGTTGCGCAAGCAGCTCGCGCGCGGCGGGGCTAAATCTTGATCGCGGAGTGGCGCGCGATCGCGCGCGAGGAGCGCAGCAGCCTGTTTGACTACATTGCACAGGACAACCCAAACGCCGCGCTTGAGCTCGACGACCGGATCGAACGACAGACCGACGCCCTACCCGACCGTCCCGAGCTGTACAAGTCCGGACGAGTGCGTGGCACCCGAGAAATGGTCCTGACGCCAAATTATGTGTTGGTCTATCGCATCAGGAAACAGGCCGGAGTGATTGAAATTGTGCGCATCATCGGTGCACGACAAAACTATCCAAAGGGCAAACGCAGCCCCCTTAGCGCATCCGAAGTCCGGCAAGTGGCACGACGTCGACCGGCGTCGAAATTCACAACTGGAATACAGACCGTCGAAAGAAAGAATATTCATCTGGCATCGGAGATGCCAACGCGTTGTTATTGCAAGAGATGGAGCTTGCTGGCACAGTCGCTTTGACCCACGATAGGGGAACCGTATGGCACGCAAAAAAATGTTCGTCAGCTTCGACTATGACAACGACGCTGACCTCAAAATGCTTCTGGTCGGGCAATCGAGGAAGCCACTGAAGCAAGCGGGTGCGATTTCGACGCGGAGCAATCGGTTACACCCGCGGCCAGCTCATCTGAGGATGAACTGGCCGCCTCCCTCGATGCCGCACTGGCAGAGGCTGATCCGGCTGCTGCGATAAACGCTCTCGGCGGCCTAGCGAAGATGCGAGGTATGAGCAACGTCGCGAAAGAAACCGGCCTCGCTCGCGAAAGCCTTTATCGCGCGCTAAGTAGCGAAGGCAATCCGGAATTCGCCACGGTACTCAAAGTATTGACATCGTTGGGCCTTCACCTGTCTGCGACCAGGAACGTGGCCAGCGGCTAAGTATCCTGCCAGCTATGCCGAATTGCAGCTCGACGCCTAGGACACTTGCCTATGCAAATGGCCCTCACTCCGAAAACTTCAGAATAGATCAACTGGTTGCTGGTTTCGCTTTTGTGCGGGCGTGCATGATGTCAGCGACAGGTGAGAGTCGGTGAAGCGGGATCGATAGTTGCGGGAAATGGGGCTATCGGTTTGTCGAAGGCGACAATAGGGTCAGGATGGAAACAGATATGGTGTGACAGTTCATGGCGC
>NZ_CADFGP010000063.1 GCF_902833905.1 Paraburkholderia tuberum STM678
AGCCTGACCTACGATCGGGGAACGGAAATGGCCTGCCATGTCGAGCTCTCCAGGCGGCTCAATATCGATATCTGGTTTGCTGATCCGCATGCGCCCTGGCAGCGCGGCAGCAATGAGAACACCAACGGCTTGCTGCGTCAGTTTCTGCCAAAGGGCACAGACCTTTCGACGCTCTCGCAGACCCAACTCAATGACATCGCCAAATTGCTCAACGGGCGACCTCGCCAGACGCTCGGCTGGGACTCCCCCGAGGAAGCAATGGCTAAAGAGTTAGAGAAGGCTGGATTAGCTAAACGTTGCACTTGACTCTTGAGACTGCCGCGTCTACAGAGGGACGGGACGGAGATTGCTGCTTCCTGGTGGGTTTGGTCATGCGCGGTCCCGGTTATCGTGAAAGATCGCCCGGACACATAGGGAGGTCCCGCGCGCCCTGGAAACCGACGAGATCGCCGGCGTGGTTGCGGCCTACCGGCACGGCGCTGAAAACGCCAGAAAGGCAGGGTTCGACGGCGTGGAAGTCCACTGCGCCAACGGTTATCTGCTTGACCAGTTCCTGCAGGACTCCACCAATCAGCGCACTGACGCATATGGTGGGTCGATCGAGAACCGTGCGAGACTGCTGCTCGAAGTCACGGACGCGTGCGTCGCCATATGGGGCGCCAACCGGGTCGGCGTGCATCTGTCTGCGCGCGGTGACGTGAAGTCGATGGGCGATTCGGACCTGCGGCAACCTTCGGCTATGTCGCAGGCGAGCTCGGCAAACGCCGCATTGCCTTCATCTGCGCGCGTGAAGCGCTGGGAGACGACCGGCTCGGACCCGCACTGAAGGCACCATTCGGTGGCATCTATATCGCCAACGAAAAGATGACCAAGCACACCGCCGAACGTTTGCTTGCGGTCGGCGAGGCCGACGCGGTTGCTTTCGGGCAGATGTTCATCGCCAACCCGGACCTGCCGCGCCGACTTAGATCGGACGCATCGCTCAATGAGCCGCGGCCCGAGATGTTCTATCACCCAGGGGCAGAAGGGTACACGGATTACCCGGCGCTTGCCTGACCGTACAGATAGCCACCCCCGGGCCTCGCACCGGCGAGGCTTTCTTTGGGACGATCAGCCCAGACAACGGAGAAGCCCGCCAGGTCGACGTACGCTTGCACCAGGAGATGCCGCCTCGGACCTCATCCGCATAGCCAGCCAGGTGCCCATGGGTCAACGCCGTTCTTACCGTATGTTTCACAACTCAAGGCGAACATGGAAGCAGCGATCGTCCATAGGCATGCACCGGCATCACAGACGAAAGCGAACGAATCGACAAGCCGTTTTTGGAGCAGGAGCTCTGGTCCCCCAGCGGTCAGTCGATGGCTAGCGAACAAACTTCGCCGTCCATCGCACCGGGAGCGTGGCCCATCCCCAAAGAGTCCGGGTGGGCTGCATCAGCTTGCAGGCATGCCCGGAATGCTGACACCGAACGACTGAAGCAATAGCACCGCATTCAGCGCGAGGATGACGACCGTCGCGGCAATCGCTGCAACGTCCGTTAGTCGTCTATTGACGAACTCGCCCATGATGTCTTTGCGGCGGGTGAAGAGCACCAGCGCCACCATCGGGATCGGCAACGCAAACGAAAGAACGACCTGACTGATCACCAGCGCCTGGGTGGCATTCACGCCGAGGCCGACCACCACGAACGCCGGCACCATGGTCACCAGACGTCGCACCCAGACGGGAATCCGGAAACCGACGAAGCCCTGCATGATCATCTGGCCAGCCATGGTGCCGACAACGGAGCTGGAGATACCCGAGCTGATGAGCGAAATCAGGAAAACCGCCGCCGCGCCCGCACCGAGCAACGGCGTGAGCGTATGGTAAGCAGTTTCGATTTCCGCGACGTCGCGGTGGCCGGCATGGAATGCCGCGCTGGCCATGATTACCATGGCCATGTTGACGAGACCTGCGAAGAAAAGCGCAACGATGACTTCCCGGTTCGAAAAACGCAGCAGCGCGCGGTGCTCGCTCGCGTCGCTCGCCGGAGTCCGGCCCTGAGTCAGCCCGGAATGGAGATAGATCGCATGTGGCATCACGGTGGCGCCCACGATACCGACCGAAACGGTCAGCGCTTCCCGGTTCGGCATTGAGGGCAAGATCGAGTGCAATCCGGCCTGTCCCCATGCGACGGGCGCAATGAACAATTCGACCAGGTAACACAGACCGATCACAGCAACGAGCCCGCCGATGATGATCTCCATTGGCCGGTAGCCGCCTTTTTCAAACACGAGGATGCCGTATGTCACCACCGCGGTCACCGCCATGCCGGCCATCAACGGCATTTTGAACAGCAACGCGAGGCCGATTGCGCCACCGAGGAATTCGGCCAGGTCGGTTGCCATCGCAGCCACTTCGCTGACACACCACATGACGAAGACGGCCTTGCGCGGCAGTTGCTCGCGACACATTTCCGCCAGATTACGGCCCGTCACGATGCCGAGTTTGGCAGAGAGCGCCTGGAACAGCATGGCGATCACGTTGGCCATCAGTACCACCCACAGCAGCGTGTACCCAAACTGGGAACCGGCCTGGATGTTGGTCGCGAAATTGCCTGGGTCCATGTAGGCGATCGAGGCAATCACTGCGGGTCCGGCGAACAGCAGCGCAGAGCGCAAGCCGCGTCGTTTGCCGGCCAGCACATCGCGAATCGCAACAGTCGTGCGATCTGTGAGCGTATTTTTGCCGGCAGTGCTGTTCATGGACACTTCCCGACTTCTCTGGACGTACGTGGCACTGCTATTACTCCAGGTTCTTTAGCGCGTGATGGCAATATACAACGGCCAAACTCCGCGGATGATCGGGGCGGGTGCTGCGCAAAGCGCGCCCGGGGCCGCGGGAAGCTCGGTCAAATACGGCGAAATCGCATGCGCATCGTCAGCTTCGCCCGAAATTTGTTAGGCAACTGACAGGAAGCGCTTGAGCATCGCTCCATATCAGCGCCATTCGCAATTCGTCCTTGCGCGACGGTGAATCCATCCAGCAGAATGAGTGGTTAATTCTCTCATGCATGCCCTCCATGAAGCTTTCACGTCGCGAAGTACTTGGCCGTAGTCTGGCCATTCCCCTGAGTCTCGGCCTGTCGCCTTTCCTCGCCCTTCGTTCAGGTATCGCCAGCGCGGCGCCCCCCAATCTCGCTATCGTAATGAATTCCGGCGAAGCCAGCGTTTCGGTCATCGACATGGCGTCGCACAAGATCGTCCGGACATTGCCGACGTTGCGCGAACCCAGTCACTGGGCGCTTTCGCGCGACAGAAGCAAGCTCTATATTGCCGACGCCAGCGGCAATGCACTGTTCATTGTCGACCCGCACACCGGTTTGGCGCTTGGCCATAAGGTGATCGCCGATCCGTACCAGCTTGGCTTCACGCCGGATTTCCGCTACCTCGTCGTCAATGCACTGCGGCTCAACTATGTCGACATCTACCGCCCCGACGACCTGACGCTCGTCAAGCGCTTCTCGCCCGGCGGCATGCCGAGCCACCTCGACTTCTCGCCGGACTCGCGCTGGAGCTTCAATTCGATGCAGGAGTCCGGCACGCTCGTTTCATTCGACCTGACGAACCTGACGATGCGCTGGAAGTCGAACGTCGGATCGACCCCCGCCGGCGTGCTCTGGCACAACGGCAAGGTACTGGTCTGCGTGATGGGCAGCGACCATGTGGCGGAAGTCGATCCAGTGACGGGTAACGTGCTGCGGCGGGTGAAAACCGGCGTCGGCCCGCACAATGTCTTTCTTACGCCCGACGGTGCGACGCTCTACGTGAGCAACCGGATCGGCGGCTCGCTGGTGGCGCTCGATCCAACCACCCTCGAGCTTCGTCGTACCTATCCGTTCCACGCTGCGGGGCCAGATGATATTGCTGTTGGCCCCGACGGCAAGTTATGGGTGACGCTGCGTTTCCGGGAGCAGGTCGCCGTACTCGATCCAGCCAGCGGTAACTATGAGACCATTAATGTCGGACGCTCGCCGCACGGCATCTTCCTCACCACCGAAATGAGCCGCCCAGGTCTCGTTACCGCCGAAATGCTCTAACGTCCATCATGCTGATATTTCTCGACAGATTCTTCAATATGCTGGCCGGTGAAATCGACCAGTATCTCGTTCTGCCGTTGCTGTATCACTTCGGCTGGATGCAATGGGAAGAGCTTTCCTTCGACTGGGCGCTGATCTGCGTCTATGGCCTCTTCGCGGTTATCGTCACGTATGCGGTTTGCTGGCCGCTCGAAGCACTCTTTCCGATCGAACGCTGGGATGACCGCAAAGCCGTCGTAACCGACGCGTTCTATACGATCCTCAACCGCGTGGGGGTGTTGCCTGTCGTCAGTTTCCTGCTGTTCTACCAGGTGCAGATGTGGGTGAACGGCTTCGTGGTCGATCACGGCTACATACCGCCAACGCTTGAGACGTTGATACCGCCGCTTCTCGGACATCCGGTCATTACCTTCATCGCGTACGCGCTGATTCTGGACTGTGCCGATTACTGGCGTCACCGCCTGTCGCACTCATACCGTAGCTGGTACGCACTGCATGCGTTGCATCATGCGCAGCGGCAGATGAGTTTCTGGTCGGACGACCGCAACCATCTGCTTGACGACCTGGTCGCCGCAATCTGGTTCGGCATCGTCGGCCTCGCGATCGGTATTCCGCCGCTGCAGTTTCCGCTGCTGTTCCTGTTCATGCGCTTCATCGAAAGCCTGAGCCACGCCAATATCAAGCTTTCGTTCGGCTGGCTCGGGGACCGGTTGATCGTCTCGCCACGCTTTCACCGGTTGCATCATGGCCTGCGCGCGGCCGGCCGCAATTCCTGTAACTACGGCGCCGTGTTCCCGATCTGGGACGTCGTGTTTGGTACAGCGGACTTCTCCGCCGAGTACCCGCCTACAGGCGACCGGCGCGCACCGGAATCGATGGCCACGGGCGGCTACATCGCACAGCAATTGGGCGGCTTGCAGTTTTTCCTTGAACAGTGGCGGCAACCGGCAAAGGCTCACCGCAGTTCCTCCTGAGAACATCCCTGCATTGCGCCAATGCCCAAACGGGCCGGTTCATGTGCGCCTGGATTTGGTCTGGACCGGCTGGTGCAAAGAACCTGTCAGCAGACCGTAAAGCATCTGCTCTGTGCCTTTGAACCTGAGGTGCGATAATTGCAGTTGCCGGTTTCGGAATGCCCGGATACCGGCATCTACCCGCTCTATCCCGCTATCCTCAGTTCAAAGAGCTCGAAGTGGTAAAGACTGTCAAGCAAAGATCAGGGCACATACACGTCGCGATACGGCCTGCGCTCCGGCAACATAGGGGGCTGTCTCTCCCCGACGCGACGCGCCCGTCAAGGCGCCCATGGAGTGAATGATGTTGCGCAGAACCAGTTCCTGGTTTGTGCGTTACACGCTCCGCGCGCGCGTTCGCACGCTCGCGCGTAAAGCGATCGGGCTGGCAATCTTTGTCAGCGGTTCCGCAGTGATTGTCGTGTATCTGCTACGACGCGTCTCCGAAGGCTAAACGTCAAAGACAGGCGTGGCGCATTTGATTTCCAGGCAGTCCCGCGATGCAAACGTCGGGCGTCTGGAGCTACAGAGCAGCGCCCTCGCGGCTGGCAGCCCGACGCTTCGACTTCCTTTCCCTGGTGTTCAGGTGCGATCACCGGAGGCACAAGGCAGCCGTAGTGTTAGAACGGGCAGCGCAGGTGACGCAGTGACGTACCTGCTAGATCTGATTGGCGAAACCAGCCGACACCCGTCCGACGCGCCCGGCCGCGCCCGGCCGCGCCCGGACCCGTTTCTGCCACTGCGGTAAGTTTCCCATGATGGACACCTCCTGTTCCAAAGGATAGGTGTCCACGAAAGCGGGTCAACTCCACAGCACGAAAAACGCATCCATACATGGCCGGAGACCGGCCTCTAGCTAAACTGGTCATCAATATCTACCGCGTGATTCGTATGAAGGTCAAATTGGAAAGGCAATGACGAAGACGATACGCTGCCAGTGGGACAGTGGAGAGTTCGCGCTGGACGTGGATGAGGCCGGTAGCGGCGCTTCGGTCGTCCTCCTGCCGGCCCTGAGTACGATTTCCACGCGCCTGGAGATGCGCCCGCTGCTCGACTTGCTCGCGCCTCAGTTTCACGTGACGACGGTTGATTGGCCGGGGTTCGGCGATCAGGCGCGGCCAAAGGAAGAATGGTCGCCGGAGCTTCTCTCGGAGTTTCTTAACTGGTTTCTAAGCGACATCGTGGCACCACCGCACGCCATTGTGGCGGCCGGACATGCAGCCACCTACGCGCTTTACCAGGCCGTCTTGCGCTCGGATACGGTTGATCGCCTGGTCCTCATCGCACCGACGTGGCGCGGCCCGTTGCCGACGATGATGGGTGGCCAGCGGGCCTGGTTCTCCCGTGTGCGCTCTGCCATTGATCACCCCCTCGCTGGCCCGCTTCTCTACCGGCTCAATGTCAGCCGCCATGTCATCACCATGATGGCGAGAGAACACGTTTACAGCGATCCTGACTGGCTTGGCGGCGATCGTCTCGCGGCCAAACTCGCCGTCACCCGTGCACCCGGAGCCCGGCACAGTTCGGTACGCTTTGTGACCGGTGCGCTAGACCGGGTCGCCAACCGTGCGGCGTTCCTTGATCTTGCGCGCCGAGCCAACATTCCGATCCTCGTGATCTACGGCGATCAGACGCCGCCGAAATCGCGTGTCGAAATGGAGGCGTTAGGACAATTGCCAAATGTTCAGGTTGAATGGGTCATGAAGGGCAAGCTCGCGATTCACGAAGAGTTTCCAGAAATCGTCTCCGTTGCCATCAGGCGGTTTTTGACGAAGGAATCGCCGTTTTAGACGATCAACGACAGACGGTCATAGCCGGACGCTCCGCATTACAGACAGCGGGTTATCCGGGCGTCGCATAGCCACGCCAATATGGCCGGATTACGAATCGATGTGCACCGACACGCCGGTCGACGAGTAGACCGGCGTCGCCTTGTGGCCGTCGACCGTGATCGTCGTGAACTGCTTCGTCGCCCCGTTGCCATCGATCAGATCGATGGTGTCGCCGACCTTGGGCGCATAGCCGCTCACGAACTTCACGTGTAGCGTGCCGCCGGCGATGGTCAGCTGATTGCCAACGTGCAGTTGGCCGGCGCCTTTACCGTCAATGTCGAGTTCGAGTGTCGTGCCGGCAAGCTGCGTGTACTTGCCGACGATGGACACGGGCGACGCCGCCGCGATCGTGATGCCACCCGCACCCACATACACGTCGCCCGTGCCGAACGCATTCGGAGAATCGGCCTCGAGCACGCCGCCGCTTACCTGGGAGCCGCCCGACCAGGTGTTGTTGCCGCCGAGCTTCAAGGTTCCGCTACCCTGCAGCGTCAACTTCCCTGCGCCGGCAATGTCGTTGCGCCACAAATCCGACGCGTTGAATCCGCCCAGGGACGCATCCATCGAAACGATGACGCTGCCATGGAACGCACCATATCCGTCTCCGGCTGCAAACATGTTGAGGCGGCCCCACCCTTCCGCATCGTCCATGACCGGATAGCCGGAAGGAAGCTCGGTCGTTTTGAGCACCACGCGGCGCTGCTCAGCGCTCAGATACGGAAAGCGCGTCTTCAGTAACACCTCCGCACCCTTCGGCACAACGGGAGGCGCATTGGTCGATTCGATCGGAGCAAAGCCGAACGTCATACGGCGAGTGAAGTCCGCTTTATTCGTCGCGTAGTCGGCGAAGCGGTCCGTCGCTGCCGTGCCGGAGTGGGCGAAAGCAGCGAAGCTCGTCGAATTGGTATTCGTCGACTGCATCAGGGCCGCGTGCGCCTGGCTAAATGCGGCGCTCTTCAACGCGGCGTTGCTCGGATCGGAAAGATTCGCAGCAGTCGCCGCAAGTGCAAACATTCGACCAGCAATGACGTCGAGCGGCGAGTGCATACCGGCGAAAATGCGGTTTTCGCCAAGTTCGAGGCCGCGGCTCGCCATCTCCTGGAACCGCTCCGGCAGCACGTAGGCCATCGTCATCGCGTCGCGCATGGCCTCCGCCTCGTGACCGCTGATAAATCCGCCATCGGTCGAAGGCGTGGTGCTCTCGGCAGGCACCAGAGTCGGATCTACCACGACACTCGTGCTCCAGCGGTATGGCCGGGCGTATTTGTAGAAGCGCTTGGCCGGCTCGGTGGACGCGTTGTTGCCCATGATGTTGAGCAGGTCGACAACCTGGCCGAAACTGGTGTTGCCGCCACTGCTGCCGACGCCGATGTTGTTGCCGTTGTCGTTGTACAGAACGGTCGTCGCATCCGCCGGAATCGACGTGATGGTCGTTACCTGCTGCGCCGCCGCGCGCCACGCATTGGTGAGCGGTCCCATGCCATCGGTCACGCTATAACCTTTGCCGCGCCGGTCGTCGTAGTAGGCTGCGTCGGCCTGTGCCTGAGTTCGGTTGGTCGTCTCGGCGACCACGAATTGAATGTTTGCGGCATGGACGGCACTGTTCACGACAGCCCCACCCGGCGTACCGTCATTGGGTAGTCCTGTCCACGTGGACTGCACGACAGCCGGAAAGGAACCATTGGCGGGCGCGGAGACGCCCGCATCGACGATCTCGGTCAACGGTTGCCAGATGTCGAGGAATCGCGAGACGACACGCACGCCCGCATTCGTGGCGAGCGTCGCATATCGCGCATCGCCGCGCTGGTTAGTCGCAATCGTGTCGACGAACGCGGGCACGTCGGGGATTGCGGCGTTGTCGACAAAACCGGGGTCGGCAGGGGGCGCCGGGATCGTGGCCGTCGCCGTCGTCGTCGAAGTGTTCGAGGCGCTCGGCGTAGAAGAATCATTGCTACCACCGCACGCGGCTAGTACCGCCACGCTTGCGAGCACCGTGAGGCGCAGCGGGAGAGGGACGCGAAAATGAGGCATCACGAGACTTTCTTGTGGTTGTTGGTGGCGTCGGATTGTGCGGATGAATTATGACGGCATTGTTTCGACTGATTACGCGGTATCGGATATCGTGGCGCGATTCGCAGGTATCCCGGAAGACCTGATGGTGGAAGCTGCACATGCTTCGCAGACGTGTGAACGCAGAACTCCTTAGTATTTGATTGCGGCTCATCCACATTCGCGAAGCATGCGAAAGGTTTCATTCCGCGAGGTATTGGTGCAATGTCGATTCGGAACGCCAACCACAGGGCGATCCTTTAACGGACACCGTTTCGCGTGAGCCTAAAACCACCCCTTTACCGTCGCCACTCGCCAGACGACAAACATGACGAGGCCCACCGACGCGGCGGTCAACAGAATGAAGTCAATCGAGCGCACTAGCTTTTTCATATCGACGTTGGATCGGACGCGCGACGTCCGCATGAGAACCGGAAGTTAGGCGTGTGGAAGTATCGAAACGCGCTCGTCTGGAATGTCGAACGCTCACCAGCACTTCAGTGATGCGAGAAAATCGCGTTATCTGAGGGCGTTGCGAAGGAAAGGCGATGTCCGGATTGCGAATTCACTACCGGCCCTGAACCGTAGTCGTTATTCGCGTGTGCCTGCCGCGGGCTGCTCTCGTCCGGATAGTGCAGTTTCGACTGATGGAGCGTGCCGTTCTGTTCGGCCTGTATGACGTTCGCTTCCACCTCGGAGCGAGTGAGGGGCTGCGCCGACGAGAGCGCTGGAATGGCGATTGTGGTTGCGAGGATCGCATGAGCGATAAGGACTTTCATAAATTGGCTCCTTGGTGAATAGGCAAATTTCGATGGATCGAATGGACCACGCTAACTGCATTGAAAGCGAGTCGATCTTCACGCTGAGGTGGACCGCGAACAGATAGCGATCGACGGGGTGACCGGTATTCAGTGCGTGGATATGAAGGTACGCCCTGCAACCTTAAAAGCCGCTTATCCCGTCTCCGAAAGATGCGCGGCGTCCGCCAGCCATGTTCCGACCGTTTATCAGTGAAAAGGCGATCTGGCAGTCGTCTTTGACGAACCGGGTTCGCCTGACTCGCCAGGCACTGCGGACTGACCCGCCGCAATCGCGAATATCCGCACTTCGCCGCCAAACCGGGCCATCATGGCGAGCATTCAGCAGATGTTTTTCGAGCGGACGGAGGCTGCGTTTGTTGCAAGCGCTTCAGTACCGCACGCTCCGACGCGCCTCGCGCTTGCTCGCATGACGTGGACGACCGAACGGTCTGATCAAATCAGGGTCGGTAAATCTGTGCGCTATCGAACACACGCCGGTGAGTCGAATGTCCATGATTTACCGGTAAACGTCATTCCCCTAAGCCGTTTCGAAGTGGCCAGCCGGACTGACTTCGATGGGTGTCAGCATGGCTTGTGCGTAACGCGCTATATTTGAAATCTCACTGCGATGCGGCAATGCTCGTATTCGCCCGACAGGCGGCGATCTCGAGCTTCTTCTGCACGGCGACGCCCTACTTGCCGCGCGTGTATGCGCCGCGAAAGCTTCGTCTATCGTTGTGAGCGTTGGTGATTTTCAATCCCCGAGATTAACCGGGCTCGTGTTGGACCGTTGCAGACAGGCCTGGCTCGGGTCTTCCGCTTAACCACGACTTCACAGGACGGCAATATGTCACTTCGTATCAATGACACCGCGCCCAACTTCACCGCGCGGACCACGCAGGGCACCATCGATTTCCACGACTGGATCGGCGACCAATGGGCGGTCCTGTTCTCTCATCCGAAAGACTTCACGCCGGTTTGCACGACTGAACTGGGCTACATGGCGAAGATCGAGCCGGAGTTCACCAGGCGCAACGCGAAGCTGATCGGGTTGTCGGTCGATCCGGTCGAAGACCACGAAAAATGGGCCGCGGACATCGAGGAAACGCAGGGCGCCGCCGTCAGATACCCGATGATCGGCGACACCGACCTCGCGATCGCCAAGCTGTACAACATGCTGCCGGCCGACGCGGGCGATACCAGCGAGGGCCGCACCGCCGCGACCAACGCGACCGTGCGCTCGGTTTTCATCATCGGTCCCGACAAGAAGATCAAGCTGACGCTGACCTACCCGATGAGCACCGGCCGCAACTTCGACGAAATCCTGCGCGTGCTCGATTCGATCCAACTGACCGCCAAACACAAGGTCGCGACGCCGGTCAACTGGAAGCAGGGCGAAGACGTGATCATCACGTCCGCGGTCAGCAACGACGAGGCGCAGCAGATTTTCCCTGGTTTCAAGACTATCAAACCGTATCTGCGCACCACCAAACAACCGGGCTGACAGATGTGGCACGGCGGCCGCTTGCGGCCGCCGTGCCGACCTTCCTAAGGGATACAGATGATTTTTCGTCAGCTGTTCGATCCTGCTTCGTCGACCTACACATACTTACTCGGCGACAGCGGCGAGGCGGTGCTCATCGACCCCGTCTACGAGCAGGTGCCGCGCGATCAGGCGCTGCTGCGCGAGCTGGGCCTATGGCTGCTCACGACGCTCGATACCCACGTGCACGCTGATCACGTAACCGGCGCATGGCGCATGCGTTTGCGTTGCGGCAGCGAGATCGGGCTTGCCGGGGTCGTCGAGGCGAAAGGCGTCACGCGAGCGCTCGCGCATGGCGATCGGATCGACTTCGGCACGCGTCATCTGACCGTGCGCGCAACGCCTGGCCATACGAACGGCTGCCTGACCTACGTGCTCGACGATCTGAGCATGGCCTTTACCGGCGACAGCCTGCTGATTCGCGGCTGTGGCCGCACCGATTTCCAGCAGGGCAGTCCGCAGCAGTTGTTCGCGTCCGTGCGCGAGCAGATCCTGTCACTGCCGGACGACTGCCTCCTCTATCCCGCGCACGATTATCGCGGCATCACGGTGACGAGCGTGACCGAGGAGCGGCGCTTCAATCCGCGTCTGGGCGGCGACGTCGACGTCGGCGATTTCGCCGGTTACATGAACAACCTGAATTTGCCGCATCCGAAGCAGATGGCGGTCGCGGTGCCCGCAAACATGCGTTGCGGGCAGCCGGAAGGCGGCGCCGAAGTTGCGACCGAAACGCCGGATTGGGCACCGTTGACGCTGCGCTTTAGCGGCGTGTGGGAAATCGAGCCGATGGCGCTGCTCGAGCATGGCGCCGCGTTTCAGATCGTCGATGTGCGCGAGGCGCCCGAGTTCATCGATCGTTTGGGTCATCTGCCGGGCGCGAAGCTGGTGCCGCTGTCGCAATTGACAGGGCGGCTCGATGAACTGGAGCGCGAGCGGCCGGTGGTCGCGGTGTGCCGGTCCGGCGTGCGCTCGGCGCAGGCAAGCGTGTTGCTGACGAAGGCGGGGTTCGGCAAGGTGGCGAATCTTGCCGGTGGGATGCTGCGGTGGAGGACGGAGGGGTTGCCGGTTGCGTCGGATAGTGTTTGAGGGGGAGTCGGCGCTTCGGAACCCCCACAAGCTCAGCCTCGACCTTGCCCCAAAGCCGCGCCAGCCTTCGAATAGCCAGCGCTCCGTTGCGCCGGCCGCGTGACCAGCCAGATCCCCCCGCATACGAGCACCAGCGCGACGAGATTCTTCAATTCCATGATGTTCTCGTTCAGACATATCGCGGATAGCAAAAGGTGAACGCAAATTCAAACAGACCGCCGCCAAAATTGACGACCATCACGCCGACGAATCCCAGCAGGCATCCAAGTGCCTTGCGTGGCGAGACCTTGTCGTTCTTGTAGATGAAATGGGCAAGCAGCGCACTGAAGAAGGTCGTTGTCGAATTCAGGATCGAACCGCGAACGCCGGTCGTGTAGGCGAGACCGCACGAACCGGTAGCCTGCGAAGATCAGCTTTGAAGGAATATCGTTTTGCGTGATTCCGAGCAACACATAGCCAATTCTAATTGCCGGGTACGAACTGCCCCACAGCAGGCAGCATACGGTCGCCACAATGACGAGCACTTTCGGTTGGGTGAATAACCGCGCGGAATCGCGCGATCCGGTCGTTGCTGAAGGTACGGACATCTTTCTGGTGATGTTGTCTTTGTGCACTGTGTGGGCAGGCCACAGCAGTGCTTTTTTTGTAATGTCGGGCAGATGCGGCTGCTTCGCGTCTTGCCACGCGTCGCACGGGCACGCCAAATACGGCCGCTGAAACCCATCGGCCATCGAACGAAATGCCACGGGCGACCGGACGTTACGCCGGCTGCTATGTCCGCATCACTGTGTCGGGCGATCTTCCGACCATGCGCTGGCGAGTGGTGCGCACCTTCACACCTGCGGCGCAGGCACCCGTGGGTCCAGTCATTGTGCGCCGACCGGGCGATGCTCGCTCACGCGGCTTCGCCCGGTGCGGACGTCGATTGTCGATCCGCACGCGACTCGTTCGTCGTATAGATGGAACCGATCAGGTTCATCGCCCAGGAGCACATCATGCGCAAGCACATCGTTTCCATGTTCCTCAGTCTGGATGGCGTCGCTCAATCCCCCGGCGCGCCCGAGGAGGATGCCAGTGGTGATTTTCGTTTGGGTGGGTGGATCGTCCCTTACGCCGACGAAGCGGTCGGCGCAAGTGTGCATCATCTGCTCGCGCAGCCGTTCGAGTTGCTGCTAGGGCGTTGCACGTACGACATATTCGCGTCTTATTGGCCATATGTACCGGCCGATTCACGCAACCGCGACATGGCCGACCAGTTCAATCAGGTCCGCAAGCACGTGGCCACGCATCGATCCGATACGCTCGGTTGGCACAACAGTCATGCACTGAAGGGCGACCTTGCCGACGCGATACGCGCGCTGAAACTTCAGGACGGTGCCGATCTATTGACGTTCGGCAGCGGCGACATGGTGCGCCAACTGCTGGCGGCGGGCCTCGTGGATGAACTCCAACTCCTGATTTATCCCGTCATGCTCGGGCACGGCAAACGCCTGTTCGGCAACGACGCGCAAGCGTCCGCCTTCAGGCTGGCACACGCGACCAGCACCCCCGGCGGCGTGCTGATCACGCGCTACACCCGCAACGGCGAAGTCCGAACCGGAACGTTCGAGTAAGCGCGAAGCTTCCGATCGACGCTTACAAACGGAGGCCTATTTCTTCCTCACGTCCCGCGCTCGCCTGCCACGCGCCACGGTATCGGCGAACAGGTCGATCACGACCTCGCGCAGCCAGCGATTGCCTTCATCCTGATGGACGCGCTCGTGCCACAACAAATGGATCGGCGCGGCGGGCAGCGTCATCGGCAGCGCGCGCAGGCTGAGCGAGAACGGCGTGGCCAACTCCAGAGCGAGGCGCTCGGGCACCGTGGCGATCAGGTCGGTACGTTGCAGGATGTAGCCGACGCTCATGAAGTGCGGCACCGTCAGTCGCACCTGACGCCGCACGCCGCGCCGTTTTAGCCACTCGTCCACTTGACCGTGGCCGGTGCCGGCCGACACCACCACCAGATGCTCGGCTTCGCGCCACGCGGAAAGCGTGAGCGGCGCGTCCTCGAGTGGGTGAGCGCGCCTGAACAGACAGACGTAGCGCTGATCGAACAGACGCCGCTGATAGAAACCCCCCTTCAACTGCGGCAATAGACCGATCGCCAGGTCGACCCGGCCGTCGGCCATTTCGTTGCTCAGATTGACGCTCGTATTGCGCACCGTATTCATCGCGATGCCTGGCGCGACGCGCGACAATCGTTCCAGCAATGCGGGCAAAAACACGACTTCGCCGATGTCGGTCATGCCGATCGTCATCGTTCGCATCTCGCGCAGCGGATCGAAGCCCGTCACCGGATTGAGCGCGGCGTGCAAGGTGGCGAGCGCCTGCGAGACCGGTTCCGCGAGACGCAGCGCGAACGGGGTAGGCACCACGCCGCCCGGCGCCCGCACGAACAGCGGATCACCGAGCAGGCGGCGCAGCTTCGCGAGCGCATTGCTGACGCCCGGCTGGCTCATGTTCATTTGCTCGGCGACGCTCGCCACGCGCCGCTCCTGCATCAGCCGCTGGAACAGCAGCAGCAGGTTGAGATCGAGATCGCTCAGTTCCATGGTCTCGGCATGACTTAAGGTCATTCATTTCAGTGATGAAGTAGATTCATTTCATCTTATTGAGCAATGATCGTCTAGTGCTGAAAATACCAACACGGTATCCGCATGCGACGCGCCGGGCGCGCGTTCCAGAGTGGCCCGAATCGATAAACCCGCAAATCGGAGACACAATCATGAACCGGATGGATCTGAGCATCGCGATCGTCGGCGCCGGCATCGGCGGCCTTACGCTGGCGCTCGCACTACGCGAACATGGCATCGATGCGCAACTCTACGAGCAGACCGATGAGTTGCGCGAAGTGGGCGCGGCCGTCGCACTGTCGGCCAACGCGACGCGCTTTTACGAGCGCATGGGGCTACGCTCCGCGTTCGAAAACGTGTGCGCCGAAGTACCCGGGCTCATTTATCGTGACGGCCGCAGCGGCAGCGTCATTGGACATCATCGCGGCATGCCCAGCTATCGCGAGCAGTTCGGTGGCTCGTACTGGGGCGTTCATCGCGCCGATCTGCAGGCGGTGCTGTCGAAGGCAGTTGGTCTCGAGCACATCGAGCTCAGCCATCGCTTGATCGATCTCGTGCAGCATCCCGATCGCGTGAGTCTCGCGTTCGACAACGGTCGGCGCATCGATGCCGATCTCGTGATCGGCGCCGACGGCGCACGCTCGATCACGCGGCGCTGGATGCTCGGCTACGACGACGTGCTGTATTCCGGTTGCTCGGGCTTTCGTGGCATCGTGCCGGCCGAGCGCATGGACCTGTTGCCCGATCCGGAGACGATCCAGTTCTGGGTCGGGCCCGGCGGCCATCTGCTGCATTATCCGATCGGCGACAAGGGCGATCAGAACTTCCTGCTGGTCGAGCGTCATCCGTCGCCGTGGCCGTCGCGCGACTGGGTCATGCCGTCGACCGAAGGCGAGCAACTGCGCCTGTTCAAGGACTGGCATCCGGCCGTCGTGCAGATGATCACGGCCGTGCCGATCAGTCAGCGCTGGGGCCTGTTTCACCGTCCGCCGCTTGGCCGCTGGAGCAAGGGCCGCGTGACGCTGATCGGCGATGCCGCGCATGCGCTCGTGCCGCATCACGGCCAGGGCGCCAACCAGTCGATCGAGGATGCCGTGGTGCTGGCCGCGCAACTCGCCAAGGCGGGCCCGGGTAAGTGGCGGGAAGCGCAGGAAGCCTACGAGCGTCTGCGCCGGGGCCGCACGCGCAAAGTGCAGTACGCGTCGATCAGCACCGCGGACGTGCTGCATCTGCCGGACGGCCCCGCCGCGCAGGAACGCAACGCGCGGCTAGGGGCGCGCGACAGCATGCTGCATCACCTCGACTGGATTCACGATTTCGATGCGCTTGCGCAAGAGCCGAGCGCGCGGCAAGGGGGCACGTGGCTTTGAGCCTCTCCATGAGGCTTCAATAGGGAGGCGGTGGGCCGCATGCTCATGCCAGGCGCCTCTCTCCAGCCACTACGCGTCACATGCAACCCATTGACCGAGCTTCGATTGCCCGAACTGGCATCGATATTGTGAAAAATGGGTTCGCGTGTGACGGCCATACGCTCCTGCACGGCATCGAGTGACCGGCAACGCGCGGCCTACCCGGCTCCGCGGCTTCCGATGCGAGCCGTAAATCCTGGAGTTCATGCGTTTGCCTGGAAACCCGGCGCGTAATTCCCGGTGTAGAAATGTCGAATAGCGACAGCATGGAACCGCGTAGATCGGTCGTATTAGCTAGCGCCTGCTATCCGGGAAACTGCGCGCCGGTCGCAATTGCACCTATGTCGCTGCGATCGCAGCCCTTTGTGCTTGCGCTGATTCGCGGCTGACGGTCATTTCTACCAGCTGTCAATGGCCGGTAGCGGCTGGCGACACCACGCTCGGGGTCGCCAGCGTGTTGTTGCTCTTGGGAGCGGCGGTGGTGTCAGACGTCGAGCTGCTATTGCTGCTCGGCAGGCCCGAGTTCGGTGCCTTGGCGCCCATGCCGCTGTCCGAGTTGGTGGTGCCTGGCATGCCGTAGCCGCCCGTCGTTGCGCCGTTCATCTGGTTCGACGGACTAGCCGTGCTGCCGCCTGTACCGGTCGAACCGCTGCCGCTCTGGCCTCCGGCCGCCTGCGCAAAAGCGCCGCCCGACAGCGAGAGTGCGGCGACGGCCGCGACTAGTGTGATGGTTGCCTTGCTCATGATCCGCCCCTCCTTAATTGGACTCGAAGATAGACGCAGACAGTTGCCGCCTGCGCTACAGCAATGTCGCAAACAGCGTGCCGCGTGCTTTTGTAGGTAGCGAAGCGATCGGCGGCGCACCGAGTGGCGGTCGTGGGAGGCGGATTCAACCGTTGGATCGCACGAAATCTGCCGCGAAATAAGCCGCTCTCCGCCGGAACAAATCCCGCGCTGTTCTCGTTCATTGACCGTTAGGTCCTTTGGGCAGAACAAGGAGTGCGGTCATGAAGTCTCTACTCGCTCTATTCGGCGTCGTTGCATGCGGCGCGGCCGTCGCGACTCTGATGTCATGCGGCGGCGGCAGTGGCTCGAGTTCGAGCAGCGCGAGCCCATCCGTCCAGTCGTTATTCGCAGCGACGGCCCTCGTATCCGATGGCGCGGTGCCCGCTGCACACACCGACGCTAATCTGAAAAACCCTTGGGGCGTGGCCTTCAATCCCAAAGGTTTCGTCTGGGTCGCGGACAACGGCACCAACGTCGCGACGCTCTATGACGGCAATGGCGTGCCGCAATCGCTGGTCGTCACGATACCCGACGGCAAGAACGGCTCCGCATCGCCCACGGGCATCGTTTTCAATGGAACACAAAGCTTCCGCGTCACGGAAAACGGCAAGTCTGGAGTCGCTGCGTTCATCTTCACGGGCGAAGGCGGCACCATCACCGCCTGGGCACCGCCGTAGGGCCGACCAATGCGTTCAACGCGTCGAGCGGTCAGTCGATGGGACAGATCAATGGACCGAACGGCGGTCCGATCGTCGAGCTGGGCGCGTGGGGCATCGCGTTCGGCAACGATCTCAGCAATCAGCCTTCCAGCACGCTCTTCTTCGCGGCGGGGCCGAATGACGAAGCCGATGGCGTCTACGGAAGAATCGATCTGAATACGACGTCGAGCTCAGGTACGAACACCGGCACGAACACCGGCACAAGCGCGGGCGGCGGGATGAGCATTGGAATGTAGCGCTAAGCGCGCAATTGAGAAGTGCCGCTCTCGATGCGAGAGCGGCGGTATTGCTTATGCGTGGCGATGTACGCCTGAGCAGTGCGTGTGATGATCATCACATCCACGCGCGGTTGAGCACCAGCGATGTCAGGTCCTGACTGCCCTGACTCACATCTGATTCTGACGCCGGCATGCCCGCAATATCTGCTGAACCGCAAATGCCCCTCGCACGGTTTGCACATTCTGCAGCACACACACGTGATACGACTTTTCCCGCGGCAGAAGCAGTGCGCCATTTCGGTAAAGCGCGTTGCACGAATCGCTAATCACGCGTGCCGCGAAAGTGCTCTGGCTATTTCCTAGCGAACCCAGAATGCATTGATCGTAGTCTGGATTATCGGTGCCGAGCGCCAGAGCCGAAAGCGGCGTGGCGAGTGCGGTCGACAGAAGCAGAGAGGCGGGCTTGATCATGAACGTGGGCGAGACCCTCAAGGGATATAACGGTGGGCAATCGTAGCATTTTGCGGTTCGGTGCAGGACCTGGCCGACGCCCGTCTTATACTCGACCCGCGAGAGCGGGATCGATCTCGTTGTATGTCAGACCGAATTCCGCCATGCGAGCACGATGATCTGGCGAGCCCAGATATGAACGAAGGGCTTTGTTTACCGCATGGATCAGATCGCTGTTACTTCTATTGAACGAGAATGCCCCGAGCGGAGGCTTCTGCTGCTTGCCCTTCGTTCCCGGTTCGTGCTCGATAGCCTCGAGCATTGAGCCTCCGATCCGGTTCGCAATGATCCGATTCCCCAAGGCCGTGCTCGCATACGCATCGACGGCGCCAGAGAGAACCGCTTCGACAGCGTCGGCCTGATGCTCGAAGACGACTATTTGGTCCTCGCTTACGCCAGACGCTTTCGCTGAGTCGTGCTGCACCTGTCCGGCTATGATGCCAAGGCGCGCATCAGCGCGTTTGGCAAGCGACACGTAGCTGTCGAGCGCTTTCGGGTTTCCAGTCCGAACCAGAAAACCGTCTGCGATCCCCCATACCGGGACGCGAACGCGACCATATTGGCGCGTTCGCGTGTGACGAACAGCGGAACGTTCATATCCCACCTGCCTGCTTCAACGCCGGGCAGGAGTTCACTAAACGACGTCAGATGATGCTCGATCCGGGCTACGCCGATCGCCCGAAGAACCGCGTCGGCCAGATCGATGTCAGCGCCCGTGGGGGTACTATCTGGTTCCGTCCAACCGAACGGGGGTTCTTCGATGTACGCAATCGTTACCTTCATCGCTGTGTCTCGCCAATTGGGAACGGCCATCAAATGCCGGGCCGAATGTTGACGATTCTACTTACATGCGCGGTTGTCGTTGCGGCGGCTCTCTCTGAAACGAACGCGGTTATGCCTGGATCGAGTGTCGGTCTTATGGACGTTGGTTGGATTGCGCGGCATCGCTACGGAAACGCACCCACGTCTTCCGGTCAATCCATGGTCGCAACCCTGTCACGCACTGCCTCAAGCGAAGCGGCAGTTGCTCAAGGAAAGATTTTTCGCGCTCACCACAATATTCGCGCTCCTGAAACGTCTTCAGGCGCATGGAACCGCCACCCACCTCGCACCCGATGACCGACCGAGACAGCGACATCACCGCGACCGTGGTGCGTGAGCGCACGAGGCTCGTCAATTTTATCCGGCGTCGAATACGCGACCCGGACGACGCCGAAGACATCCTGCAGGATGTGTTCCACGAATTCGTGCAGGCTTACCGGCTTCCCGCTCCGATCGAACAGGCGAGCGCGTGGCTTTTCCGTGCCGCGCGCAATCGCATCATCGATCGTTTTCGCAAGAAGAAGGAGCAACCGCTGACCGATCTGTCGGAGGCGGAGGACGAGACCACCGGTGAGTATCGCCTCGACCTCGCCCTGCCGGCGCACGATGCAGGCCCCGAAGCGCTTTACGCTCGCGCTGTATTGCTCAAGGCCTTGCAGGATGCGCTCGATGAGTTGCCGCCGAATCAACGTGAGGTATTTATCGCGCACGAGTTGGAGGGGCGGCCCTTCAAAGACATGGTGGCGGAAAGCGGCGTCACGCTCAATACGCTGCTCGCGCGCAAACGCTACGCGGTCTTGCATCTGCGCGCCCGATTGCAGGCCATTTATGACGAACTGGATATATAGAGGAGTCGAGGGATGAAGTTTCGAATCAGATGTGTGGGCAAAGCGCTGCTGGCGGTGGTCGCCATAGCCGTGCTCGGATGGGTGGTCATGACGCTATGGAATTGGGTGATTCCGGCGCTATTCGTTGGCGCCCGTGCGATCGACTTCGCGCACGCGTTGGGCTTGCTGGTTTTGAGCCGCATCCTGTTTGGCGGATTCCGCGGACACGGCGGCTGGCGCGAACGGCGTCACTGGCGCAAATGGGAAGCGATGACGCCCGAAGAACGGGAGCATTTCCAGACGGCATGGCGATCGGGCCGCGACCGGCGCGCGGGAGATTGAACATGCGCGAGAAATCAACGGACGACTGCAAACAGAAGCCGGGCGTGATTGCGCCAGTCGTCGACCTGAAACGTTGCGAAGGCAAGGGCGATTGCCTGGAGGTCTGCCCTGAGAATGTGTTTGAGATCCGGCGCATCGATGACGTCGATTATCTCAGCCTCGATTTGATGCACCGCCTCAAGCTACGCGTGCATGGAATGAAAGTCGCCTACACACCGAACGCGTACGCCTGCCGGTCGTGCGGTCTTTGTGTGACGGCGTGCCCTGAACGCGCGATCAAGCTCGCCAGAACGGCATAGCGTTACGCGTTTTAAGAAAAGCGCAGGCCGCCTGGCGCCGTGGTCAGTATTATCGATCTCCTCAAGGAGCGCACATGGCTTCATCAACCACGGATCTTCTGCGACAGCTTCACGAACAGAGCCAGACAGAAGTGATAGCCCGCGCACAGGCGCAATTTCAGGTATCGAGCGAGGAGTTTCTGAGTCTCGCGGAGGAATACGAAACGCTCGTACCTCGACTCCGTGGACGGTTTCTCGAAACGCTCGGGCTATCGAGCGAAGATTTCGAATCCTCGCAAGGCACTGCTCTATCGTTAGCCGTGTCAGCGGAAACGGGACGGTTCTTACGCAACATGGTGCTTTCGCACAAGCCGGCCCGAATCCTCGAGCTCGGCAGTTCCTGCGGCGTGTCCACGCTGTATTTCGCCGAGGCCCTTCGCACGTTAGGCAGTGGGACGGTTGTAGCGACTGAACTCGATGCTGTTAAGTGCGCACAACTTCGGGCCCACGTCAGAACGGCGGGCGTAGACGCTTATGTTGACCTGCGGGAGGGCGACGTCTTCCAGACCGTTTCCGAGCTGGACGGCACTTTCGACATGGTGTTTATCGACGTCTGGGCCAACACCTATCTGAATCTGTTCAAGCAGATTGAGCGCCTGCTACGCCCAGGATCTATCGTTCTCGCCGACAACATGTACACCGCCGAGGACGCCGTTCGGCCATACAAGCACTACCTCGACGACGATCCGCGCTTTTCGACCACGACGCTCGACTTTGAATCAGGGGTCGAATTTACAGTCGTCGTGTCATAGGCTGACGAAGAGTGGACGCCGTCCGGAATCCGGTTCATGTGCCGTTCAATCTGGGTTGCGAGCGGAGCAGCTTATGCGTTGCGGGCTTCGCGATGGTATGCGGCACATGACTCTCGAAGAACTCGTGCGTGAGTTACTTGACCACGATCGGACTCATTTGCTTGAACTCGCAGAACTTGATGACGAACTGAAGAAAACCGAAACACGCCCAAAGAGAGGACGACCGATATGAAGAACGGCCCGCCCGTCATTTTCATTCACGGCTTCATGGGAACCTTGGACGTATGGCAATACGAACCCAAGCACGCCTCCCCCGATTTGCTCGGCTATGGAGAGCATCGGTCCGTCCCGTTCGAGCAGATTTCCTTACCCGCGCAAGTCGAGCATATTCGCGGGTTCGCTGACGCACGCTTCGGAGCAAGACGTGTTGATGTCGTTGGTCACTCGATAGGCGGATCGATCGCGATGCTGTTTGCACACGCATATCCAGGAGACGTCCGCCGGATTGTCAATGTTGAAGGCAACTTCACGCAGGGCCCCCGGGGCCGCAGGCGGCGTATCAGCGATCCGACCTTCTGCGGCGCCCGCTGTCCGGCGTGACCGGGTCGTCGAGCGCGTCGACGAGCGTGCGCCGCCCCGCGTCGAGGATTTCGTCGGCGAAGGCCGGATCGGCGCCTGCGATCGCACGCGACAGCACGAGCGCCCCGACCATCTGACTGAACGCTGCAATCGCATCGCGACGGGTTTGTTCCGTCGTCGCGCCTTCCGTGGCGATCATGGCTGCAAGCCGGTCGAGATACGCGGCGAGGCCGCGCGCGTAGGACGCACGCGCCGCGTCGGTCATCCGCGGAGCGTCGCCAGCGAAGCCGGACAGCGGGCACCCTGCTGCGAGGTTGTCGCGGTGCGAGGCGGACAGGTAGCGTGCCGCCTGCTTCCCCAGGCTGCCGCCGCTTGGCGAATCCGCGTAGTCTTGCATTGCCGTTTCCATGACCGCGGTGACCAGCGCATCCTTCGACTTGAAGTGGTTGTAGAAGCCGCCCTGGCTAAAACCGGCTTCCTTCATCAACTCCGTCAGCCCCACGGCATCGACTCCGCGTACCCGGAAAAGCCGCTCGGCGGCCGCGACGATCGCGCTGCGGTTCTCGGCGGCCTGCTGTCGTGACACCCCCATCGATCTCTCCCTTATACAAGCGATCGCGTCGATTGAAAAACACAATGTCGATCACCATTGACATACCCGAATTACGTCGACACAATTCGCCGTAAGACGATGGTGATCGACATTGTCATGAGTGTAGCCGACTTTCGCGCACAACGCGAAGCAACGCCGGCGTGGCACGGATGGCAGTTCGGGTCCATCGCGGTTCTTTGATGCCGGCGGGCGGCGGGCGGCGGGCGGCGGGCGGCGGGCGACCGACGTTGGCGCCGTTCGGCGGCGCAACGGTTCAGTACGCAAGGGCAGGTTTGTTTTCTCCGGATTTCAGGCGCGCTGCGAACCGGCGCCCATGCGATTCATCATGCGAAAGGATGAGATATGAAGATCGAAGGTGCTGTTGTTTTCGTGACGGGTGCGAACCGCGGGCTTGGCCTTGAGTTCGCGAAGCAGGCGCTCGAAAGAGGAGCGCGCAAGGTCTATGCGGGCGCGCGCGATCCGGCCGGCGTAACGCTGCCGGGCGTCGTGCCCGTGAAGCTTGACGTGACCGATCCGGCGGCCGTGGCCGCTGCCGCCGACGCGGCGCGCGACGTCACGCTTCTGATCAACAACGCGGGCATCGCGCGGCTCGGCAGTCTGACGGACGACGGCGCGCTCGACGCGTTACGCGATCACTTCGACACCAACGTGTTCGGGATGCTGTCGATGTCGCAGGCGTTCGCGGGCAACCTTGCCGGCAACGGCGGCGGCGCGATCCTGAACGTACTGTCGGTTGCGAGCTGGATAAACCGGCCGATCCTCGCGGCTTATGGCGTGTCGAAGTCGGCCGCGTGGGCGGTGACCAACGGCCTGCGTCACTCGCTGCGCGAGCAGCACACGCAGGTGGTCGGGCTGCATGCCGGTTTTATCGATACGGATCTGACGCGCGGGCTGGAAGTGCCGAAGGCGACGCCGGCCGACGTCGTGCGTCAGGCATACGACGCGATCGAGGCAGGGGCGGAGGAAGTGTCCACCGACGAGTTCACGCGGCAGGTGAAGGCCGGGTTGTCGGCAGGCGTCTATCTCGACGCTCCGGCGCCGCACTGAAGGCGCCGGAGCGTCCGCTCGTCGCGCGCGGGCATCTGGACGGAAAAGCAGGTCGCGGGCTGGAAGGAGGTGACCTCTGCGGTTCACGCAGCCGGCGGTCTGATCGTCTCCCAGTTCTGGCACGTCGGGCGAGTCTCCGATCCCATTTTCCACGCCGGCGATATGCGCCACGAATGGCCGGTAGTGGCCGCGCGCTGCCCCATGCATGAGGGACCGTTTCCCGTGGCACGTAAAGCGGCGATCTGCGGCAGGCGACCCGGAGCGCCCAGCCATCGCTACAAAAAGCGCAAGCATGACGCACGCGATCAAACTGGAGTTGCTCCAGTGCAGCTATCCGTGCGCGTATTCAAGTACCTGCAGCACGGATTGCCCGCACGGGCTGTTAGCGTCCCGGGCTCACTCGCCTGCTGGCAAGGAAGCCTCAACCGCGGACCGCCGCAGTAACCACAATGAGAGCCGAGAAGATCAGCGCCGGGGCGAGATGCCGGAACGGTTCCCGATTTCGTAGCAACGTGAAGAGCGCACCGATCATGATCGCACCGGCCAGCGTTAGGCCTAAGACTCTGGTTTGTCGTCCAGCAAGAAGTGCCGCACTCAACAACTCGAGAGCGCCACAGAGCCACTGAAACCATGCCGGATAACCCCAGCGTGCGAAGTCGCGCTTCACCGCGCCGGGTCTTGCGAGATTGACCACCCCAGCAACCGCGAACAGAACCGCTACGATCGTCGCGAGGATCGATTCTAAAGACGCACTGTTCCACGCCATCGTCATGCTCCGTTGATTTGCTGAAAGTGTTTTTGTGCAGAGAGGTCCGCAATCAGGCCGGGGCCATGGGGCTCCCACGCAAGAACTCGGCGGGCATGCTGGCCGCTTACTGTCTGGTCGAGCGCCAGTGCGTCAGCGAACAGTCCAAGCGATTTGCGAGCATCGTCGAGCGACCAGAGTTCGACGCGATCGGCGCCGACCGAGGCCCGAATCGCTTCACCCATTTCGGCAACGGCAACGGCATCTTCCGCGACCACGTTGAAGATCTGTCCCGCGACCCGACCGTCCCCGCTTGCCGCCTGCTCCACCGCGCTCAGGTAAGCCGTGGCGAGATCGTCGACGTGAACGGCAGGCCAGTGATCGCGACCATCGCCGACGACCCTCACACTGCCGGTCTGACGGACCATCCCGGCAAGCATGCCGAAGACGCCACCGCCGTAGCCGTGCACCATCGCCGGCCTGAGAATCACTGCGGCAATCGAGCGGCTCGCCGCTAGCGCCCGCACATGTTGCTCCACTGCGGGCCGCCAGGCGATGAGTGGTGTCGGGTTCAGCGCCGAAGCTTCAGTCGCGGGCTCGCCCTCCGTATTGCCGTAGACCCAGGTGCCCGACGTATAGACAAACGCCGCGCCCGGCTGCAAATGCGAAAGCATCGCTACAGCCGCAGCCTCATCAACGGCACCGGCGGAAGCATCATTGGTCGACGCCATGTGCACCACGCCCTTGGCGGCACCGGCAGTCGCAGCGAAAGACTGTGGCTCACGCAGGTCGCCGGAATGCAGTTTCACGCCGAGATCTGCCAGCGCGCTGGCAGCAGCCGACCTGTCCTGGCGCACCAGCGCCGTCACCCGATGGCCGCGGCTGATTGCCTTGCGCGCGACCGCTTGTCCGATGTAGCCAGTACCACCTGTCATGAACAGTTCCATAGCGTTCTCCTCGATGATTGCCTGCGAAGTTGATAAGTCACACGAACGAGACTTACCGGTCTCGTTTTGACAAATCTAAACGAGACTGACCAGTCTTGTCAACTACTCGGCGATCTGTTATTTATCTGGGATGAACACACCCTCTCTCCCCGACCTGAGCCCGCTGCAACGCCGTAAGCGATCCGCCATCCTCGAAGGCGCGAGAACCGTTTTTTTAAGCCAAGGTTTCGGCCTGGCAACAATGGACGATGTCGCCGCGGCCGCTGGTGTCGGCAAACAGACGGTCTACCGCCACTTCAAGTCGAAGGAGGCACTCTTCGTTGGTCTGGTGAGCTCGATGTGCGCTCAGGTGGGTGGACTTCTTGCCGGGGCTCAGGACGAGCAATCCGATGGATCACCCGAAGTCGAGTTGCACGAGTTGGGGTGGTTGGTGGCACGAAGCCTTATCGTGCCGGATTACCTGCGGCTTTACCGGGCCATCGTCGCTGAGGCCGAGCGTCTTCCGGAACTCGGCCAGGTGTTCTACGAAAATGGCGCAAAGGTCGTGCGTGCCTTCGCGGCAAAAATTCTGCGAAAGCGATTTGACGAATCGACTGCTGTATTGCGGGCAGCGACATTCGTTCAGTTGGTGCTAGGCGACGCGTATCTGGAACTGTCAATTGGCTACGCGGTGCCCGATGTTGAAGCGCGCTTTGCGCTGCAGATTGACGAGGCCGTGGCGGCTGCACTTCGCTAAAATGGGCCAACCCTGTCGGTTTTCCGCGTAGCGACCCTCCACATCAGTTCATTTTGACGCCGCGACCAAACTAAGCGCGTATGCTGGGAATACCACCTTGTCACGCAACGCACCAGGAGCAACACCATGGCCAAGAGTCAATTACGCAGCACTCGCGAAGCGAAAAAGCCCAAGCAACCCGCGAAGCCGTCAGTGCCGGCAAAGCCGTTCAGCACGGTTCGTTCGCGGGTTGCGAACGAAGGTGTCGCCAAGAAGAAGACGTAAATCGGTTGGCCGCGGACACGCGGCACAACGATCACATGCAACTTGTAACGTTCATCGCAGTAAATTGATATCTCCACATTGAAGGCGCAAACCGCTTCGGGAGGTGCATCATGATCCATCACCACTCGGACCCCACTTTTCGTGGGCTTCCGCTCACGGCCGAGCAAGACTCGGAAATTCGTCATTACCTGAACAGGAAGGCCAAGCTGGGCAAGCCATGGAATACTCCCGAGCTGCGCGGGATGCTTGAGGACATGCTGCTGCCGCCAAGTACCGAAGACGACAGCGAGAGCGATATCCCGGGCGACGCATCGAGCGCCGCTGAGCGCGCAGCCGCGTTCGTCGATCAGGACATGGAACCAATCGAGGCATATGAGGAATTGCATGCCGCGATGGAAGCCGAAAGCATGAAAGGCGATCCGCACTAGCGGGAGCGCTCCGCGCGGGTAGTGAGCGTGCAACCCGGTCCATCTGAGGCGTAGAACGAAGGACGACACATGGCACTCAGTTTTTCCAACCCCAGCCGCAGCTATGATGGGATCAGGCATGGCGTGTGGTTCTGGGGATACGACAAAGCACGCGAGATTACCTTCTTTGTGGAAGACCGCGTACTGAAGAATTTCGACTCCGCCCTCGGTACTGACGAAGCCGAGGTGCTGGCCTCCTTCGACCGGAATCGCAATGAGATCCTGAAGGTCGCCATGACCCTCTATGCCGAGGGGCCGCAGACTCTCTACACGCTGCACTAAAGCTTCATCCGGTCACCCATGCTGAATGAGTTGATCCAGTTCAGGCGATCAACGCGTTTTCATGCAGGCTCGATCCGCTGCTGCCGGTCGACGGCTTCCGCATCCTGAGGCTGTTTTTGATGCACTTCGGCCAGTCGCCGGGGCGATCGCTGACGACTTCTCGACCGTAGTCGACTCTTGATATCAGGACTGGCAAGGCAGTTATAAGTCTCCTTTGCCTGCCTACATTTGTGCATCCACGACCTGGAAGGTCGGGATGCAGGACACCTTGCACTTTAGAGGCCCTACCATTGGTAGCGCACGCCGAGATCGCCCGCGACGCCACTACGGCGGACATTGCTGTCTCCACTCACGGCGAACTGGTAGCCGAACTGTCCGTAAAGGTTCAGCCGCTCCTTGAGCCTGGCGGTGACACCGCCGGCGAGTTCCAGTCGCGTGGCCTGCACATTCAGCGGCACCCGGTCATTGGCGAAGGTCGTGGTGGCCTGGGCATTGAAATCCCGCCACAGGTTGGCACGCACATACGGCTGCCACACCGCTCCCTGGCTGCCTTCGATGGTCCACTTCCCGCGCACGCCGAGGCGGCCACTCGCGCCCGAAGTGGAGCCGAGGGAGACTTCACCCAGACCATCGTTCGCGTCGGAGAACGACACGTGCTGCCAGATGATCTGCGCCTGCGGCTCCAGCTCGAAACCCGGGCCGAGCGGCAGCGGGATCGGATAGCCCCCCTCGAGTGATGTCGCGAAGCCCGTACCCCGGACTGGCAGATTCGCAAACTGAGTGGTCGCGGCGCCGTCGTAGTGCGTACCCTGCACAACCGCATCGACATACCAGCCACTGGGGCCGTAGTCCGTCCAGTAGCCTCCGCCTGTATATGCATTCAGATGCATTGAGCCGGTGTGCTCCAGCGTGTATCCGGTTGCCGCTGCGTTGGTGACCAGGCCATCGACATCTGCACTGCCGTAGCCGTATGCAAAGTAGACGCCTGTAGCGTCGCGATGACCGGGCCAGACGCTTCCACGCCATAGGTCGAGACCGGTCTGCACGCCTCCGACTCCGCCGCTCACGCGCGGATCGGCGTAAGCCTCGTAGCGGTTGTCGATCTGGCCGCCGAACACGCGTCCCCAGGCGGAGCTTGCCCAGCCCGAGCCGCCCGAGCCGCCGCTCTCCGTCGTGAGCGTGTCGCCGATGCGCTCATGGAGCGTCCCGAGCATCTCGACACCCATCTGCCGGGCGACCGGTTGAACTACGCCATAGGTGGCCAGTTCCGGCCCGATGATCGGGTAGACGCCAGGCGGCAGCGGATCCGGTGGGGGCTCGGTGCCAGGTCCAGTTTCCGGTTCCTCTTCGCCTCCCCCCGGTGGGGGCGGCACGACGAACGACGAGCGCAGAAACCAGTCCTCGGGATTGCTGCTGTTGACGCCACCGCGAAACAAACGATAGTCTTCGGCGCCACCGCGCGCCTCGCCGACGAGCGAAAAGGCGTCCGACGCCGTGGTGCCACCGTTGGTTGTCTCGACGACGAGAATGCCGTTCCCCGTCGTCAATCCACCGGAGCCGCCTGCGTTCGTGATACGTACGGCTGAAGGGTCGGCGCTGCCGCCGTTGATGATGAGTCTGTCCGACGGCGAGCCATCCAGACCGAGGAACGTGCGCAGCGCGAGCGTGCCGCCGGCACCCACGAAATTTTTGACAGTCATCGCACCGAATTGCCCTGCCGGGAGCCCGAAGCCCGGCTCAACCGTTCCGGCATTGGTGACGGTGTTCAAGTCCGTTCCTGTACCGCCCAGGGTTCCGTTCGCCTCCACATTGACCGGCGACTGCAACGAGCCGGTCAGATTGAGCACGCCATTGCGAACGCTGGTCGGACCAGTAAAGGTGTTCTGGCCGGATAACGTGAGCACGCCGTTGCCGGCCTTGGCCAGTGCCCCGCTTCCGGAGAGCACGCCGGACCAAGTCGCGCCCATGCCGTTGGTGTCGATGGTCGACGTCGTGCCTCCGACCAGCGTTGCGTTGACGCCTGCGCTCAGCGCCGAACCCACCACCTGTATCGTTCCTCCACCGAGATTGAATGCATAGGTGCCACCCAGATTGTTGAAGTCGCCGAACAGCGAACTTCCGCCAATCTGCAATGTGCCGCCCGACAGGTTATACGTGCCGTTGCCGGCCGCCGCGAGGAACAGTCTCGACGCGCTGCCGATCGCAAGGGTACCGCCGGTCTGGTTGATCGTACCGGTGCCCTGGCTACCCGTGGACGTAACGTTCGAGCCGATGAACAGCGTCCCATCAGCCACGTTGAAGGTGCCGCCGCTCAGATTGAGCGTGCCGCTGCTCGGGTTGCCTTGCGTATTGCGGCCGAGCGTCATGAAGTCGGTGGTGCTGTTGCCGAATGTGACCGTTCCGCCCGACAAGTTGTAGGTGCCCGTACCGCCCTGGTTGCCGATGTTCAGCGACACCGGCGTGCCCGGCATACCGAAGACGACGTTGCCCGCGGTCTGCGTAACCGTGCCCGTGCCGCCGAAGTCGCCGACCTGGAGCGCGGAGTTGAACGTGAGCGTGCCGCCGCTCACGTTCAACGTGCCAGACGACGTCGATCCGGGGACCTGCGTCGCGAGGGTATTGCCGAGGCCCAGCGAAAGATAGTCGATCGCGGTGCTGCCGCTGGAGACCGCTAGTCCACCGCCCACTACAAAAGCCGAGCCGCCCTGAATCCGCGCACCGTTGATCGTGAACGTCCCTGCGCCAGTCTTGACGAAGATGCCGTGCAGCGCGTCGCTCGCCGTGCCGGCATTGATGATCGTGCCGGAGAAACTGGTGCTCGTGTTATCGGTGCCAACCACCAGTATGTTCGTGCCGTCGATCACGGTGCCGCTGCCCGACAGGTTCGGCAGCGGCACGACACCCGTCGCGACCCCCGGAATCGGAGTGCTTGTGACGCCCGAAATATCGAAGGTGCCGTTGTTTAACATCCCGCTGGTCAAATTGATGCTGCCGCTTCCCGTCAGCGCCAGCGTGCCGGCAGAGATGGTCGTCATGCCGGTATAGGTATTCGCATTGGTCAGCGTGAGCACGCCGTTGCCGGCCTTGGCCAGTGCCCCGCTTCCGGAGAGCACGCCGGACCAAGTCGCGCCCATGCCGTTGGTGTCGATGGTCGACGTCGTGCCTCCGACCAGCGTTGCGTTGACGCCTGCGCTCAGCGCCGAACCCACCACCTGTATCGTTCCTCCACCGAGATTGAATGCATAGGTGCCACCCAGATTGTTGAAGTCGCCGAACAGCGAACTTCCGCCAATCTGCAGTGTGCCGCCCGACAGGTTATACGTGCCGTTGCCGGCCGCCGCGAGGAACAGTCTCGACGCGCTGCCGATTGCAAGGGTACCGCCGGTCTGGTTGATCGTACCGGTGCCCTGGCTACCCGAGGACACGACGTTCGAGCCGATGAACAGCGTCCCATTAGCCACGTTGAAGGTGCCGCCGCTCAGATTGAGCGTGCCGCTGCTCGGGTTGCCTTGCGTATTGCGGCCGAGCGTCATGAAGTCGGTGGTGCTGTTGCCGAATGTGACCGTTCCGCCCGACAAGTTGTAGGTGCCCGTACCGCCCTGGTTGCCGATGTTCAGCGACACCGGCGTGCCCGGCATACCGAAGACGACGTTGCCCGCGGTCTGCGTAACCGTGCCCGTGCCGCCGAAGTCGCCGACCTGGAGCGCGGAGTTGAACGTTAGCGTGCCGCCGCTCACGTTCAACGTGCCAGACGACGTCGATCCGGGAAGAGTTGGGGCATTGCCCAGGCCCAGCGAAAGATAGTCGATGGCGGCGTCGCTGCTCGTCGCCGCCAGTCCACCGCCAATCACGAATGCGGAGCCCCCCCGGATCCTTGCGCCGTCGATCGTCAGTGTTCCGCCGCCCGTTTTGACAAACTGGCCTTGTTGCGACGTTGGATCGCTCGCAACGCCAGCATTGTTGATCGTGCCGGAGAAGCTGGTGCTCGTGTTATCGGTGCCAACAAACAGGACGTTGTTGGCGGGGATGTCGATCGTTTCGCTCCCGGAGAGATTGGGCCGTTCAGTCACCGTCTGCTGCGCCAATGCCGGCACGGGTGCCAGGCCCATGAGCCACATGGCATGGAGGATGCAGAAAGAGTTGAGTCGCTGGTGCCGCGTCGTCAGCGGCATCGTCAATCGACCGTGCGCGCCGCCGGCCAACGTGCTTAACGATGCGCGATGAATCGCTCTTGCCGCCACGACGACCCTCCGTTACCTGCCGGTGGAAGTTTGCCAAGTCAAGCGAGCTTGACTTCGGGAGACCGACCCATCGACGTTGACTTTGGAAAGCATCTCCCCGAACAGTCGTTGCCTTACAGGTTGTGCGCACGCGATTGAGTTGTTGCCAAGTTCTGCTAAGGGTAGGTAGGCAGATTGATTTGTCAAGAATTAACCTGGAAGGCTTCGATTGCGGTCCTTTCATGCGAGTTACCAACGGCTCGCCACCCGAGAAAAGCGCCTGAGCATATCGTCGTGTCCCGATTGGATCTCCGCTTTCCAGATTGTCACTGACGTTTGACTGTCCCGGCGATGCTTCCGGTGAGCGGCTCTTCGTGGCCGAGCGCAGCCGTTTACCAACCGCGCGACAACCCGGTGATACTTCGGCATCCACTCAGTCAGATCGCGCCCGCCTCAGTTAGAGATGCCTCGGACCCGCCGCGATGCCTCCCGCATCCGTTGGGACTTCTGCTTTCCCAACCATTGCAGCGATTCCCGCACGACCTCGGGCGGAACCTCATTGAATGATGCGCTGCGAATCAGCGCCTCGCTTGCGGCAATGTCGTTGAACTGCCCCAGCTTGTTCTGCACGGATGTCAATTCCTTGATGGTGCGACCGTGTCCGCCTTTGATAACGGGTTGAAAAAACTCCAGCAGGTACCTCAGTTTTTTGCCTGCCTTTCGAACGTCGTGAAGATCCTCCTCGTGGGTGTCCTCGCTGCGTGCAGCGCGTCTGCTTCGCTTTTGAAGTGCACGCCGCGCTAGACGGACACGCTTCTCGGCGAACGCCTGAATGGGTAGATTGTCGCAACGCGACAGCAGTGTGGTTTGCGCGCGAAACATGACATCGTTCAGAAACGCCTCGACATCGTCGCTTTTGATCATCGTCCGGCTATGCACCACCGCCTGCGCGCGCTTCTCGCGCGCTGCGGCCACCAGCAGTTCGATCGAGGCGCCGGACTCCTTGGCGGCTCTCAGCAGATCGCCTGCTATGTCCCAGTCACGGGTTCGGCCTGCCACGGCCGCAAGACGCTTGAATTCTTCGGTGGCTTGCGCGGTCGATTCCTCTCCGAGGTATGGAGAGTACGCCCAGTACAAAGCCCGAAGCTTTCTGAAAGCGACGCGAAGCTGATGAAACCCTTCTGCATCGCTCTGCGCGGATAGCTCTCTTGCCCTTTGCACGGCTTCGGCCACCACTGGCGCCGCCAGCGACGAGAAGGTACTGGCGATGGAACTCGTTTTTGAAAGTGATGAACCGGCCGTCCGGCGGTTGACTTTGAAGAGAGTGTTTGGCCGTGGCAAGGACCAGTCACCATCCATATCCATTGCAGCCTCGAGTCGGATAGAAATTCATTTGCCGAGACCTTACCATAGCGACCCTCGAGCGCCGAGATTGTGACGCGGTGATGACATACATTAAGCTGCCGCGCGTCCGCTGTCCTCGTTTCGAAACATTACCGCCTTCTGCTGTTCTGTATTAGGATGCTCAACTATGTCTGGCAACGCCCGATACGCCGCCGTGTGGTGCGCGTCTTGAGAGCATCTGGGGCATAAGTGGGAGTTCGGTTTGAAGAAACGCGCCACCGTGATCTGTCGCAGAGGTAAGCGAATCCTTCTGGTCGCACGTAGTCAAGCAAAGTGGGCTTTACCGGGCGGGATCCTCAAGCGTGGAGAACATCGCACGGACGCCGCACTTCGGGAACTCAAGGAAGAAACTCAACTATCCGGCAAGTCGGCCAAGCATCTCTTCGACTTCCGTGGCAAGCAGAAGCACCATCACGTGTTTTCCTGCGAAATCCCGAATCGGGCCAAAGCGCGCCCGAGTAACGAAATATCCAGATGTCGCTGGGTTCACATGGACGAGATCCGTCGCCTCATGACCAGCGGGCCGACGACCGATATCGTGAAGCTCATGTATCAGCGGCGCAGGAAGTAGCCCAGACCTTCAACCCAACACGGGCTTCACCGATCTCAATGCTGCACGCGACTGGGCGAGCGAGTTCGTGCATTGGTACAACTTCGACCACCGCCACAGCAGCATCCGCTACGTCAGCCCGGCGCAGCGCCATGACGGCGACGATCACGTGATCCTCGCGGCGCGTCACGAGGTATATGTCCAGGCGCGGGAACGCAACCCCGCACGCTGGTCAGGCTGCACGCGAGACTGGACGCCGATCGGCGCCGTCACTCTCAATCCGGAGCGCGAGTCAGTCGTCACGATGGCTTCGCATGCCACACTTAAACAGCCTTTGGCTGCATGACTGAGGCGACAAGTACCTTGACACGCGCCGGGCGCCAATGTGGCGATGCGCTCGATCGCCATGCCGCCCATCGAATGACCGATCAGGCTGAAGGTGTGAAATCCGAGCCCGTCAGCAAGGGCCAGCGCATCGGAGGCAATCTCGTCGATCGTGTACGCGCCGTGTGTCTCACGCATGCTGCCGTAGTCCCGATAATGCATGAACACGTAGCTGAAGACGTCCCGGGACAACCGTTGCTCGATCTGCTCGGGGCGATATTGGATGCGCAAATCCTCGGGAACATAGCTGCCGCCAGCAAGCGTCGTGCGCCGATTTCCGCGCGCCGGTTTTTCTTGGCGCAAGGCTGCGATCATGGCCGGTTTCAGCGAGCCACGTGCATAGGTGTAAATGGCAGCGTAGACCGTCTCGTGGCTGACGTGCTGACTTGGGTCGTCTGGATACATGGCCCGCAGTTTGGCAGCGATTTGCTGCGGCGACCAGCGCCAGTAGACCAGGTGATCATGCACATGCCGATAAAGCGCGCTGCCTTCGATCAACTCGCGCGGCCGCACGCAGCGCCGACGACGCAGCCGATAGGCCGAGGCCGCCTGCGTCGCACAGTAGCGCGGCGCGTCCACGCTGCAATTACGCGCCAGTTCGCGCGACACCGTCGAAGCGCTGCGCCCCAGCAGCCCCGCAATAGTTCTTATGCTGTCGCCCTTTCGATGTTCGATCATGATCGCCGCGCGTTCTTCCGCACTCAAATGCTTGTAGTTCTTCTTCATCGCAACACCCTACCTCATTCAAGGTGTTGCACTTGGAACTAGAGACTAAGCTACTTGTCCGCTTACGAGCACTTTCTTGGTATAACTACCGAATGCGACGTAACACAGTATCAGCGACGCTGCGATGATCCCAAACGCTGACCATATCCAGGTGGGAAGTGGATAGCTAAGCAAAATCTGACCAGTGTATTTGTCGCGACGTGCATTAATTGCCTGCTCACGAAAAAGACCCGTTTTACTTGGTTCGTATGGATTTGTCATGAAAAATCACCTAGCCCCTCCGGTGACGGAGGGCTAGGTGGCAACTGAAACAGGGTTAGGTGATGAAGTTCTTGGTCCGCTAGGAGTTTTGCGCTTCAGCGCCACGAGACATCAGAATCAACTCCGCTCCGCCGAGAGCCAGCATGATGGCAAAGCTTGCTGCGACCGTTCGATTGGTGAGCACCAAAGTAACAGATAGGGCAATCCCTGCGAAAAGCAGGATCGTGCCCAAACTCTTGGTGCGCACGCCGAATGTGGTAGACGGTACTCCCCGCTTGCCTGTCACGATGGCCCCAAAAAAGAGCCAAAACAATGACGCAGGAACATACGCGGCCAACGCCGGCATGAATGCGCCGAAGAGATTCACAAAGTGAATCCTGCTAAAGCCGATCGCGATTAAGGCTAGCGCGAAATACCAACTAATTCGCATCATTGCTATTTTCATTTAAACTCCATAATTGCATTTAGCCATCCCCGTCGTCGGTGGGAGTCTGTTGCTGTATGTCTTTCATTACAGCAGAGCAGCTTTTAGAAACAAGAAAGTCGGTGAGAGCACCAACTGTCGGCTTTCCAGACAAAATTCCCGCTGTCATCCCGAATCCCGTTCCTAGAATAAAGCACGTTACCGCAATGCCGCTGTTCCAAGTGTAGCTGGGAACTCCGGGTATGTTGACGGTGATTGACGTCGAAGAATCACCCAGGAGGGTCGTGGTGACGGAAGATCCAGCGGGGAGGGTATAAGTAATGGTCTCGGCGCCCGACACCATTTCAATTTCAGCTTCTGTTAGAGGTCTCATTTATCCATACCTTAAATATAATTACTCTGTTACCGACTTCACCATTGTTTCCAGGTTGAACGGTGTGTAGTCGTTCCGCATTTGTTCAATCTGACTGCTGAACTTCGAATAATTTTTGGGATCAGCCAAAGTTTCGGCGGCAAGGGAGGAAAAGGTGACAAAGTCATCCCTTTTCATCGAGCCAATTGCCGATGTACGAGCTAGCTGATTCATTGGTAAGACTTCATTTGCTATCCATACCAAGTAATCAACCAACTTCGCGGTATGGGCGCCGATAGCCAGATGAAAAGTCGGCTCTCCCATTAACGGAGCGGCCTCGTGCCACCATCCTCGTGGAATGTAGAGCATGTCACCTGCATTCAACACTCCATCGAATACGGGAATTTCTGGACTGATACCCCGGCGTCCGATTGCACTGCCAGGAACTAAACAAGCGAGGCCGGCGTACCAGCCTCGCTCAGAATTTCGAAAGCCCGAAAAACTACGCCGCGAACTTGAGCGCCTGTGCGAAATCCGCAATCAGGTCGTCGATATCCTCGATGCCCGCGGACAGCCGCAGCATGCCGTCGGAAATGCCCATCGCCTTGCGCGTTTCCGGCCCGGCTTCGAAAAAGATCGTCGGCGCGACGGGAATGATCAGCGTGCGCGTGTCGCCGAGACCGGTCGCCTTGACCGGCAGCTTGAGCGCGTTGACGATTTCGACCATGCGATCCACGTTGAGTAATTCGAACGACAACAGCCAGGATGCGCCCTTGAACAGCGTCTGTGCGATCTCGTATTGCGGATGGCTCTTCAGGCCAGGATAGAACACGTTGCCGATCGCTTCGTGCCCTTCGAGAAACTGCGCGAGCGCGAGCGCATTGTCGCTGCTTTGCTTCACGCGCAAGGCGAGCGTTTCCGCGCCCATCGCGATCGAGTGCGCCTGCTCGGACGACAATGCCGCGCCCATGTCTCGCAGGCCTTTCTTGCGGATCTGCAGCAGCCCCTGATCCTTCGCCGCCGAACGCCGATAGTCGTCGGCGATGTTCGGATACGCGCTCCAGTCGAACAGACCGGTATCCGTCACCGCGCCGCCTAGGGCCGCGCCATGACCCGCGATAGTCTTCGTCAGCGAGTTGATGACGAGGCTCGCGCCGACCGCCTTTGGCTTGAACAATGCGGGCGAGGTAATCGTGTTATCGACGAAGTACACGATGCCGCGCTCACGGCACACGTCACCGATACCTTGCAGGTCGGGAATCTGCGTGCCCGGATTCGCGATGGTTTCGACGAACACCATGCGCGTATTCGGCCGGATTGCGTTCTTCACGTCGTCGACGTTGCACGCGTCGACGGTCGTGACTTCGACGCCGAGCCCCCGCAACGTGCCGAACAGACTGTTGGTGTTGCCGAACACGTAACGGCTCGACACGAGATGATCGCCCGCGCGCAGCAGCGTCAGGAACGTCGCAGTGATGCCGGCCATGCCTGTGCTGAAGCAGACCGTGCCGACGCCTTCTTCTAGGCTGGTGATCTTGCGCTCGAGCGCGGCCGTGGTGGGCGTGCCCTGCCGTGCGTAATTGAAGCCGCCTTTCTTCGTGCCCTGGAACACGCCGATCAGGTCCTCGACGCGCTCGAAACCATATTGCACGGACGTATGAACTGGCTGACGCAAGGCACCGTGCTCGGTGCCCGCAATTCTGTCGCCGTGAACGATGCCAGTGGTGAAACCTTGCTTGTCCATTCTTTCTCCGCTTTTTTAGATCGATTGCTTCCAACCGATTATCCCCTGTAACCGCTCGCCGGCGAAGTCCTTGGCGTCCCGTCCGGCGGCGCGGGACACCCCGAATGGGCAAAACCCGCTCCGCGATGTCGCGCTGCGGGGTTGACTAGCCTCGCTGGCACGAACAGGCTCTAAGGAGAATGGCACTTACTTAAGCCCGTGGAGCGTGCCCATATTTTTGGACGCGCTCACGTGCGATGTGACGAGGCTCTTTCAGCCATGGGTAGGACTTCGGTCTTCGTTTGCGCATTCGTGGTTCGATGCGACCGGGGCGACTCCCAACGCAAGACTG
>NZ_CADFGP010000064.1 GCF_902833905.1 Paraburkholderia tuberum STM678
GCTCAAGCTCACGCCGCATCGGTCCACTCCGCGGTTTCCTCCCTCGAGGCTTGTCCAACGCCTGCCCGCATGCGTCGTCGTGCGCTCACGCGTCGGCACACAAGGGCAGGCGTCGAACAAGCCTTAACAGAATCAGCAGCGCCGCCGCTTCCGCTAGCGCCTTCTCCTTGCGCTGCAATTCCTTCTCGAGCTGCCGGATGCGCTGCTTGTCGTCTTTCGACTGGTGGCGCTGCTCGCGTGCCTGCTCGGTGGCATTCGCGTTGGCTGCCTGGCAGGCCGCTCGCCACGCCGCGATCTGTTCGGGATAGAGTCCTTTGCGCCGGCAGTACTCGGCCAGCTCCGCTGCGTTGAGCGGGGCGGCTTCCAGCACTACTGCAAACTTGTCTTCCGAAGACCATCCCTCGGGATTCTTCCCATCGCCCGGCACGGCCAGCCCTTGTCCTTTCGCCTGTCGGCGCCACGTGTACAACGTCTGTTCGGTAATCCCCGTTTCTCTGGCCAGCGCTGAGACCAACGCGTTTTCCGGCGGCATCATGCGACGCACCAGCGCTTCTTTTCTTTCTGCTGAGTAGGCTTTCATTCACCCTGATTTTACCGCCCCCGGACCATGTCTATAAGATTCAGATAACACGACAAGTAGTCTGACGCCGGGGGCCACCCCCTGTCGCCGCAGCAACGAAAGGTGTTTTTCGAGTTCTGCGCGATATTGCTCGTCTGCATGACAGTACGAGACGAAGGCTCGAATCATCATCTATTCCTGGCGGGTGAGAAGATGTAATTCTAGTGGAAGTCATGTTCGAAGCTCGAACGACATCTCACTCGCGATTACGCCATGCCGCCAAAGGCGGTTCTCTCGCCGACGTACTCCGCACGTCCAGAGCTGAGAGCAAAATTGCGAAAAGAGTGGGACTAAGTTTTATGCAGACCGACCGGCGATCGATATGCACGAGGACAGAAATCCCGAATTTGACATAAATTAAATTATCAACATTTCGAATGTAGCGGCAATATGAGAATGTCGTGTTCTAGCAAGATACAAATGTCGTGTTTTGCAACCACTGGCAAGCTGGCGGTTCACTGCAGCCCTGCAGGAGCCATCCATGAAGCCCGTGACACTTGTGACACTGAACATGCGCGAACTCGACCGTCTGAAGATGATCCAGGCCGTGGTGGACATGGGACTTAAACCCGGCCGTGCCGCGGAGCGGCTCGGCCTGACGGTACGCCAGGTCGAGCGGCTGGTGGCGCGGTATCGTGAATCGGGCGCAGCGGGACTGGCCTCGCGCAAACGTGACACGCCGGGCAACCGGAAGCTCGACGAAGGTCTGGCGCTGCGTGCGTTGACCATCATTCGCGAGCGCTATGCCGATTTCGGGCCGACGCTGGCCTGCGAGAAGCTGCGTGAATGCCATGGGCTGGTGCTGTCAAAGGAAACCGTGCGGCACCTGATGACGGCCGCCGGCCTGTGGGTGCCGCGCCGGCAGCGTCCGCCCAGGATCTACCAGCCACGCGCGCGGCGCGCGTGTTTCGGTGAACTGGCGCAGATCGACGGCAGCGATCACCGCTGGTTCGAGGACCGGGCGCCGGCGTGCACGCTGCTGGTGTACGTGGACGACGCAACCAGTCGCCTGATGATGCTGCATTTCACGGCGACCGAGTCGACCTTCAGCTACTTTGAGGCGACGCGCGCGTATCTGGAGCGGTATGGCAAGCCGGTGGCGTTCTACAGCGACAGGGCCAGCGTCTTTTACGTGAAGCGCCGCTCGGAAACAGCGGGCAAAGGTGTCACGCAGTTCGGCCGCGCGATGTACGAACTCAATATCGACACGTTCTGCGCGAACTCAGGCCCCGCCAAGGGGCGCGTCGAACGCGCCCACCTCACGTTGCAGGACCGGCTGGTGAAGGAACTGCGACTGCGTGGCATCAGCACCATCGAGGCCGCCAACGCCTGGGCGCCCGCCTTCATGGCGGCCTACAACGCGCGCTTTGCGAAGCCGCCACGCAGCGCTTTCGATGCGCACCGGCCCCTGCGCGCCGACGAGAATCTCGACGCGATCCTGACCTGGCGGGTTCAGCGCAAGGTCTCGGATTCACTGACGCTGCTGAACGACCGCGTGATCTGGCTGCTTGACGATACGCCTGCCAACCGGAGGCTGATTCACCGCTATATCGACGTGTGGGAGTATCCGGACGGGCGCCTCGAGATCCGCGCCGATGGTGCCGCGCTGCCCTGTGTCCAGTACGACAAGCTTGCCGAGATCGACCAGGGCGCGGTGGTGGAGCACAAGCGTCTTGGTCATGCGCTGCAGGTCGCCCAGGCGATCCAGGCACAGCGCGACAACCGCCGGATATCCGGCTCACCGTCACGCACGAACCGCGGTGAACCCGTGCGTACGAAGGCGCGGCTGCCTGGCACGAGGAAGCAGCGCGAAGTCACGCTCGAGGACTGGAATGCGGCAGTCATGGGGACACACCAGAACCCGCGAGGCTCGGTGCTAAAAACCCCTCCAGAGAGAGATAAAAGGACTGCCAAACGACCCTAACCCACCACCCAAAACCGACCCTCAACCCCGACATCTGTATCTTGCTGGAACCCCGACATTTCAAAATAGCCTCGACATCGAATGTTAGTCCAAAGTTCAGATGTCGCGTTTCCGCTAAATTGAAATGTCGTGTTTGCGGGTTCAGGCTGGTGGCCAGCATTCCTTAAGGAGCGCCGGCCATGAACGCATCTGGGACGATCACCATGTCGATGACCGAGCTGGACCGGTTGAAGGTGGTACAGGCCGTTTGCGAGCGGCGGCTGAAGCCGGGCCAGGCCGCGGACCGGCTCGCGTTGAGCGTGCGTCAGCTTGAGCGCCTGGTGCTGCGCTATCAGGCCGCAGGCGTTGCCGGACTGGTCTCCGGCAAACGCGGTCGGGCGGGCAACCATCAATTGTCCGACGGTGTGGCGCGACGCGCGCTGGCGATCATTCGCGAGCGCTATGCCGATTTTGGACCGACACTGGCGTGCGAGAAGCTTCGGGAATGCCACAGCATCAGTTTGTCAGTCGAGACGGTGCGCGCGCTGATGATGGCCGCCGGTCTGTGGATTCCCCGCAAGGACCGGCCGCCCAGGGTCTACCAGCCGCGGGCCCGGCGCGCGTGCTTCGGTGAGTTGGTGCAGATCGACGGCAGCGACCATCGCTGGTTCGAGGACCGGGCGCCGGCCTGCACGCTGCTGGTGTACGTCGATGACGCCACGAGCCGCCTGATGATGCTGCATTTCACGGCGACCGAATCGACCTTCAGCTACTTCGAGGCGACGCGCGCGTATCTGGAGCAGCATGGCAAGCCGGTGGCGTTCTACAGCGACAGGGCCAGCGTTTTTTACGTGAAGCGACGCTCGGAGACAGCGGGCAAAGGTGTCACGCAGTTCGGCCGGGCGTTGTACGAGCTGAACATCGACACGTTCTGCGCGAACTCAAGCCCCGCCAAGGGGCGCGTCGAGCGCGCCCACCTGACGCTGCAGGATCGGCTCGTCAAGGAGCTCCGGCTGCGCGGCATCAGCACCATCGAGGCCGCCAACACCTGGGCGCCCGCCTACATGGCAGCCTAAAACGCGCGCTTTGCGAAGCCGCCACGCAGCGCTTTCGATGCGCATCGACCCGTGCGCGCCGACGAGAATCTCGACGCGATCCTGACCTGGCGGGTTCTGCGCAAGGTCTCGGATTCACTGACGCTGCTGAACGACCGCGTGATCTGGCTGCTTGACGATACGCCGGCCAACCGCAGGCTGATTCACCGCTACATCGACGTGGGGGGTATCCGGACGGACGCCTCGAGATCCGCGCCGATGGTGTCGCGCTGCCCTGTGTCCAGTACGACAAGCTTGCCGAGATCGACCAGGGCGCGGTGGTGGAGCACAAGCGTCTTGGTCATGCGCTGAAGGTAGCCCAGGCACTGCAGGCGCAGCGCGACAACCGCCGGATATCCGGCTCACCGTCACGCACGAACCGCGGTGAACCCGTGCGTACGAAGGCGCGGCTGCCTGGCACGAGGAAGCAGCGCGAAGTCACGCTCGAGGACTGGAATGCGGCAGTCATGGGGACACACCAGAACCCGGGAGGCTCGGTGCTAAAAACCCCTCCAGAGACATATAAAAGGACTGCAAAACGACCCTAACCCACCACCCAAAACCGACCCTCAACCCCGACATCTGTATCTTGCTGGAACCCCGACATTTCAATCTGGCCTCGACATGTGATGTCACGGCAAAGCTGTAATGTCGTACCTGGGCAAAGTTGCTATGGAATTCTCCCAAAATCCACCGAATGTATTCTGATATCGCCACATCGGGGCCTTTCGACAAATAAATCGTGCATTAGATGGAACAAGACGCGCTGAGGTTGTTTCGTAGAGACTTTAGGCGGAGTCGTCGTTTTCCCGCGCCCCCGTCAGTTGTGATCAAACAGTGCGCCGGAGTATAAATGTGCGGTCTGCCGTCGAAAGTGCCATGAGTGCGCCGGAGCATGAATATGCGGTTTGACGTCGACGGCACCACAACCGTATATCAATGCTCCTGAGGTGCTCTGACCGTATACGATTGCTCCGCTCGAAACCTCACGGACGAACGCCGCATAGCTAAACTCCGGCGCGTTTTTGTGCCATCAGCATAGAAACCGCATAGCTATGCTCCGTTCTCAGGCGTTCAAATTCTCTTAGGTACCGTCCTTCGGCTCTCGCCGTAGTGCATACCCCGACTGCGCCGTCGTCTTGCGTACGAGTGCGGCAGACGGCAACGTCGATATTTTCTGCGGCAACTTGAACCGGACGTCCTGAGCCGCAGTCCGAGCGGTAAAGCAACTCCGTGTGCCATTCATCCGTGAGATCGATCGCGACTGACGGGTACCGGCTCCGACAGGCGTGCCAGATGTGATACACGGATCGACGAACGCGCCGACGCCCGTCACGACTTCGACCTTGTGCGCCTTCGCCATCCCGGCGAACCCGCCCGTCAGCTTCTTAAGGTGACTTCCAAGTTAGCGTCACGCGACACCTCGGCAACTTCGACGACGAGCGCGGTGTGCAGCGGCGCCCTCCGATCGACTACATCAACGTTCAGGCACACGCAGCGCAACGCCGAATATCGTTCGACTAGCACTATCTTCATGCCAGGATCGGCGGCGCACGCTTCTCAGAAAGGGGGAAATCCGATTAGTCTCGCGACACGCTCCACCTTCCCGGGACCTGAAACATCCGCACCCACGCTCTCTTATTGCCATGCCGTGAGCTCCGAGGCATGCCCACACGCCCTCATGACGACTCTTCAAGTGCACTGAGCTCCGCGAGCGTTATCGGCTTTAGTGGGGGCCGCACGCGTTGGAAACCAACCGCAGCAACGGAGCGACATTGCGCAGATGCAAGCAAATTAGCAACGGTGTAGCCGCATTGACGACCCTGACACGGGCCCATGCCCGCGCGCGTGAACGCTTTTAGCTGGTTCGGCCCCGGCTGGCCGAGCTGCGCGGCCAGCCGTACATCGCCAGCGGTTACCTCTTCGCAGCGACAGACAATCGTCTCATCGGGCGGCGTGAAAATCTCCGTACGCGGCCGATAGATCGAATCAAGCAGAGGCCGCATCGCCAGCTCATGTCCGAGCCGCCGATGCAGCGGCGCTGCAAGCTCGCTTGCGCGCTCGACTGAGAGTGCGCCCGAGGAAAGCGCGACGCCGGTAGCAGCAAGTTCACCGCGTGTGCACGCGGCTTTCGCGCCGCCGATGCCGGCGCCGTCGCCTGCGACATAGAGACCAGTCATGCTGGTTTCACCCCACGTATCAACTTCGGGCTCAAAGCAAAGTTGTGCTTCGTTCCATCGATGGCTGCATCCCATCGCCTGAGTGAAGTGGATAGACGGCACGACGCCTTCATGAACCAGAAGAATGTCGGCAGCCACATCGCCCGACAGCCCGTTCTCGGTGCGATAGACAATCTGTTCAAGACGGCCGATACCGAAAGCGCGAAGGCTACTGACGTTTCGAACAATGGGGAACCCCCTCCCGCGCAATCTTGCCGACCACAGTAGCCCCTTAAGGAGATCATGCCAGCCGTCAACTGCACCACGTAGAGTCGGAAGGCCCCGACGGAGGGCGCCGCGGGGAGTCGTGTCAAGCCAACCTGCAATCCTACCGCCGGCGTCGAGCAGCTGGGTCATGTAGAGCAGTGGCAATGGACCACTACCGGCTATCCAGACGGGTTGATCGGGTATCTGGTGAGCGCTTTTATGCAGAATCTGCGCGGCGCCGACTGTCATTACACCCGGAAGCGTCCAACCTGGGAAAGGCATGGGCCGTTCCTGTGCGCCCGTCGCTAGTAACACATGGCGCGCGCGAATACTTTCGGCGCCATCCGCGCGGCTCAAAAAGACAATCCACTCCCCGGAACCGGCCGGTTTCCCTGGGCTAGGCGCTCGCTCGATCTGCCATACACGGGTCTCCGGCAGGTAGTGCGCACCGCATTCGCGAAAGTTCTGTACCACTGCCGCGCCTGCGCTGTACGCAGCGCCTAACCCTTGATGAACACCACGTCGGACGTTTTCTTCGATGGCGCGCCATATCTGACCGCCAGGTGCCTGCTGTTCGTCTACGAGGATCGTGGTCATTCCAAGACGAGCAGAACGTATTGCGGCACTCATGCCGGCAGGTCCTGCACCTACAATCAGAATATCGAACGTTCGCATCACGAATGCACCTCACCACTCCGAAGATCGCCACTACCGTCTTCTGACTCAGCGATCGCCTGACTGAGATTGCGGCGACCGTGTTGGCGTTGGATGCGCATCCCGTCGCGCACGATCGTCAGACAGGTCTGCGTGGACGCTACACCGTCAACGACAGCAAGACATTCGAAGCACACACCCATCATGCAAAAAGGTCCGCGTGGACTGCCGCTTCGCGGCGTGGTGCGAGCGACGGGGTTGTCCTCGCGCAAGAGGACTGCCGCCACGGATTCGCCTCGCTCGGCGTTCACACGCCTGCCGTCGATCGATACCGTGACCACGGCGTCCTCGGCGGGATTAGATAACTTGCGAAACATCAAAGCGCCTATGATGGAAGAACTCGAAGTTTTCTGGCAGTACGTTGCGCGCGAGAGCATCCGCAACTGGTCCAGCATGAACCGCCGCGAGGGTGATGCCGGAATGACAGAGAGCGATCCAAGCACCAGGGTACGTTGAAGATTGTGCGTATACCGGATGCTCGTCCGGGGTGATGATGCGCAGACATGCCCAATGCCTAACAAGGCGAGCCATAGCAAGGTCCGGCAAAATTCGTAGGGCTCGCTTTGTCATCCTGGCAGCGGTGAAGGTAGTAGTACCGAGATCCATACCGACTTCCTCATGACTTACACCTATCATTACTGTACCGTCGCGAGTCTGGCGAATGCCGCTAGCGGGGAGGCGCAGAATTGGCTCGAGCCGTTCAGTGACCAGCAACTGGCCACGCAGGGGACGCAACGGGACGTCGAGCGCCACCATTGCCCCCAGAGCTGTGGAACCAAGCCCGGCCGCAATGATCAACTGTCCCGTTTCGAAACAACGCGGACCTGTCGAGGTTTGCACATGAACACGAAAACTACCGTCAGGACATGGCTCAATCTTCGACACCGTGTGATTGCCAGCTAGAGTGCCGCCACGTAACTCAATGGCTTGCTGCAGCGCCCGCAACAGCTTAAGCGGATTGCAATGGCCATCGGCAACGCCAATTCCAGCCCCCACCACTTCCCGCCCGAGCCGTGTACCAGGCAGCAGCCTTTCTAATGCCGATCGATCGATCATGCGCGAACACGGGTCGATTTTCGGGCTTTGCGCATTCCAGCTCGCGAGGAATTCGGCTTCCTCTTCAAAATCCGCTCCGCTTAGGCAAAAGCGCAAGCAGCCATCGTTTTCATACTCGACATCAATGCCAGTTTCATCGTGCAGCGCTGCTGCGAAAGCGGACCAAAGTGCGACGCTCTCGCGTGACAGCTGCTGGTAGCGGGGCGCGCCATATCCCTTCCCGTATGCGCCGACAAGACCGAAATTCGCTTTCGACGCGCGCGGGTCGCAATCACCCCCGTCGAGCACAAGCGCACGCTTCCCTCGCCCTAGCATCCCGTGCGCCAATGCGCAGCCGACAACACCGCCGCCAACTATGACGACGTCATGGTTTTCGCGTATCAAGCCCGCCTCTTTTCCTGAATGATTTTGGTTAACTCTATGATCGTCACAGCAAGGCGTCAAAGTCGAATTTCAGGTACGAGGTATTCTCAGCGGTTATGGTCCAAAACGCGGGCGCCCCCGGTAGGCGATAGAGCTCGCGTGCCCGTGGAATACGAGAATAGAGTGCGACGACCGCTTCCATCACGACAACAATCTCGGCAGCACGGGCGCTCGCAAGAGCCCCAAACCCAGCAACGAGACGCCACACTCCATGATTGGTCCCAACGCATAACTTCATTGCCAAGGCGATACGATCAATGGACCGTGTTAGGCGGCCGTAGCTGACCGCGAATTTAGTCAGCCAACGAAACTTCTGTGGCGGCGTTCGGCTGTGGTCGAGACAAACGCCCCAGTTGGGTTACGCCATCCCGCAGAAAAAAAGGCAACTCAATCGAGCAAGGCTTTGGTTGGCGAGCATCGCGGGAGCATTCGGCAAGCAACGGTGCGCACGCTGAAGAAGGTGACGGGATGTTCGCGCGCTCAACGTAAGCCCCTACGATCCCGTGTTCATGCTATCCCAAACACAGGTCAGCATGCAGTAGTGGCAAATGACAACTGAAGCCGACGCGGAATCAAGGCCGTTCTGTAGTGGCCAAGTTATTTCGGACAGGCAGATAGGTTCTTTCACTGTCGGTTTCGCCTCGTAGGCAACGGGCGACAGATACCCCAAAGTCGAATGCAAGCGTACGGCGTTGTATAATTCGCGCCGACCACACTCGACGCTCGACTACGTCAGCCCCATGACGTTCGAGAAAAACTGGTTCGCCGCCCAAGAGGGGCGAGCCGCGCAAATCTCTCAGCTATGGGATTCGCCAAACAGGGGCAAGGTCATGATTCAATCAGCCACTGCCCGGCCGGCAGTCATGTTTGCCAGGTCTGAGCGCCCTCAATCCGTCTTCTCGCGAACGCTTCGTCTTCATGCCCGCATAAGGCATCCCGCACTATTTAGTGCACTCATCAGTACGATGATCAATTTCAGCGTTCTGCTAGGTTTGCTTTGTCGCCGACTCACCGAATATCTCCGTCCACGCCTCTTCCGCAACCTGTTTAGCGCATCGTTCATACTCCTGAACACGCTCGATGTTTTTCGCCAATCTCGCATGACAGAAATGAAAATACTCGGGAATATCGGGCTTGAACCGCCTGATATCTAAGCGACAGCTCATGTCGATGACAGATAGGGGATGTACCAAGGAAATCCCCAGTCCCGCCGAGACGAATTCACACAGGGTGGGCGTAGTTTCGCTTTCTAACACGACGTTGAGGTCGACGCCGTAGGAACGGATAGCGTCATTGAAAGCACTGGTCGTTCGGTTATCTGCCGCATATCCGATAAAAGGGATTCCCTCAATATGCTCGGGGGTGATAAATTCAAGTTGGCTCAGCGGGTGTCCTTTTGGCATGATGCAAACTAACGGGCTCTCCATGATAGGCGTCACCACCGAATTTGGGCTGCTCATCAAGCTCGTTGTGAATCCAACGTCCATCTGACGCGTGGCGACGCGATCCGACACAATGTTGGACGCTCGCATATGGATCGTCGGACGAACGTCTGGACACCGAGAGAGGAACATCATCGTCGCCCGCCTGATGAATGATCCGGATAATTCTGGAAGCACTCCGATAGCAAAGTGACTCATGTCCTTCCGCCGGATGATTGCGATCGCCTCTTCAATTTGTCTTAGACCCGCAAATACTCGATCGACTTCACCGTACAAGCGCATGCCTTGTGCCGTCGCAGTTAGTCGGCCTTTAACTCGTTCGAACAGTAGAAGACCTGTCTCCTCCTCAAGGTGGACTAGCAGTTTGCTCACGGCAGGTTGGGTCACGTGAAGAACCTCGGCCGCTCGACTCACCGTGCCTTGCTCGATGAGAGCTTTAAATGCCTCTATCTGCCGTAGTTGAATTTGTCTTTTCATATGCCGGCTGCTTTTTCTAATGTCATTCCTAGACTAGGAAAATGCTGATTAATGTGCGGCCCGTTCGGCATGCAGAAGAACAGGCGTCGAAATTTCCGGATAACGAATCGAATCGGCGCTCATTTCGGGGAATTCGGCTCGTAAACGAGCCTCCTGGTTTCCTCGCGCTTGTCTACGCCGATGTAGCCCGCGTCGCCGATCTGTCCTTTTGAAGCTGTGAAGAACGCTTGTTCTGACGGTCGCAGCGTTTACCCGGCACCGCTGAGCGTCCCTGCTAGCAGTCACTTCCATATGCAACCCATTTTCAGCTCCTTGGATGCCGGGTAGACAATGCAACTCGCTCGCTGTATGCACCGGTAGCCACAGCTTGCGGACGATCCTCAACAAGCGGAGACATTTTTGTCATTTCTTACATCGATGACCGATGAGTTTCCGAACTACGCGGGCTACACAAATACCGTTCTTAAACGAACTGGATCTCCGACAAGCTTTCCGTCAAACCACGCATGTCGCCTCGTCTGGCGTCCGAAATGGCCCCGACCACAATGTTCTGCTGCTCGGGAGTGGCAACGAAACGCGTGGCCTGTCGAAACTTATCCTCGAGTTTATCCCACGGAAGACCGTTGTCCTTCGGGAAGGTTACAGGTGAAACAAAGCGCTGATCCCCGCATGTGACCGTGACACGGGCCGGCAGCATGCCGCTTTCCGTATAGATCTTGTCCAGCTCCGGACTTAGCGAAAGCTCCACCTTGTGTGAAAGCGCAGTGACAGAGGGATTGTTTAGGACATCGCCAGTCAGTGGCAACAGAGCCTCGTGACCGTAGTGCGCGACCAACGCGAGACAATATGGATGACTATACTGAACATCCATTATATCTCTAGGTTCTTTCCAGTTCGAAATGCGTAAGGCCGGCCCGTATGTTTCGACCTCAATCCTGTCGATACTTCGACCCACTAACCGATGTTCTTTGATCAGCTCGATTAATGCATCAAGCGCACCGTGTAAATGCCTGCAACAGCAATACGGCTTAAAGCCTGTCGTGCGAATGTACTGGTAAGAACCGAGGTCTAGATCGTTCGGAAAATTGTAGTAACGCGTTGCGTCCAAGATATTGCGGGCGCCGTGAAATCCGTTCTGCGCTGATGCAAGCGACTCCAAGCCGGTCACGACAGCCCACGTGATGCCTTCCTTGACATGGTTTGGCTCGGGATGCGGTTTTCGGGGAGCGGGAGCGCTCGCCAACGACTGATTGGGTGCACTTTCCCCAGCAATCGCCAAAGCGTGTTCAATCACCTCGCGGGAGGACCGGCGAAGCGCCGCAGCCGTTGCGACGACCGCATAAGGCGCCCAAGTACCACTACTTCCGTAGGCGCGCGCAGCGCTAATCGCCGTACCCACTTCATAACCGATGACAATCGCATTTAATAGCTCTCCCAAGGTGGCTTTCGTCTCTTTGGCAACGGCAATGGCTGTTGGAATGACGGCGGCGCCAGGATGGCCCCGAGATGCCGGCGTGTCATCGTCGAGGTCTAGCGCAGAACCGGCGGCACTGTTTGCCCAAGCAGCTCCAATGACGGAACTGGTCTCTCCCGTAAACCAAATAGGAATGTCGCCAGGAGGTCGCGTTTCGTGAGCCGTCTTTCGGATCGCAAGGGCCGCCGCCTGCCCAACTCCAGCGCCAACAGCACTGAGCAGATCCAGGATACATTTGAGCGCGAATTCCAGCGACTCTTCTGGAGCTCGATTTTCCCGCGCCTCCACGATATAAGCGGAAAATTTTTGGACGATCCCGCCTTGGGGATAACGCTCGTCCTCGATCACATTAGTCGTCATGGTGCCTCGATAACATCAATTGAACATTTCGAACTTGATAGTTGGCTGCAAGTGACACTTTAATGCGCAACACCGCGATGTCCACCCACGATCCCGTTTTGCTGTCGGCCTGCCATAATCGACGCAGCCGGGGCACTCTTCAAACATCAAGCCGTCGGCCATGAGAAAAAAGCTGTACACAAGGGCCAACTACCCTCGTGTACCCGGACGAAGCCGCCCGTAACGGGACAATGTCGGTTCGTGCCGTCAGGCCACTTCTACGTCGTCGAACTGTTGATGCGTTCATGGGCGACGGACACCGTACCGAAGTGCTTAATGCATGGCCGCTGCAGCAGAAGATCCGAACGTGCCGCGATCGCGTCTCTTCGGACTAATCCGCCTTTCGATCATGAATATAACTCTGCTGATAAGAAAGTTCATGCTGAGATATATGCAGCCAGCTATCAGAAATACCTCTAGGGGGCGGTAGCTCTCAGAGATGATTTGCTTGGCCACTCCTGTCACTTCGACTATGGTGATTGTCGACGCAAGTGACGTTGACTTGATCATAATCATAAGTTCGCTTCCATAAGCTGGGAGTGCTTGCCGCATTGCGATCGGGAAGACAATTCTGCGGAATAAAAGGACGCTCGACATGCCAATTGACCGCGCCGCTTCAATTTGTCCCCATGGTACTGACTGAACACCACCACGAATGATTTCGCTGGTGTATGCCGCAGTGTTCAGCGACAGAGCTAAAATCGCACAAAACCACGCATCGCGAAATAGCGCCCACAGGCCGAGGTGTTCCAAGACAATTCTAAACTGCCCCGATCCGTAATAAATCAGGAACATTTGCACCAGAAGCGGCGTGGACCGCACTACATATACGTAACCATAACCGAGAGAAGCCAAAAGTCTACTGTGTGAAAGCCGAGCCAATGCAACTGGGACCGCAAGCAGGAAACCAACAAAAAGCGACACGGAAGCCAATGCGACGGTCGCGGGAACCGCCGCAAGAAGCTTGGGAAACGACTCATATATCAGCTGAAAATCCATCACCGACTCCTTACGCCGCGGTTAGCCCACTTCTCTGCTCTCAGAAATCCCTGGTTAGAAATCGAAGAAAGCAAAAGGAAAATCACGAAGGCGACCAGATAAAACGTAAACGGTTCTTTGAAAGATCCAGCTCCGATGGCAGCTGTGCGCATGATTTCAACCAACCCAACAACGGAAATGAGCGAGGTATCCTTTAACGCCAGTTGCCAGACATTCCCCAGACCGGGCAAGGCGAATCTCGCGGCCTGTGGGATAAGAATCCGACGAAGTAGCACTGTCCGCTCCAATCCCATTGCCACTGCCGCTTCAATTTGTCCTGTTGGAATGGCTATGACCGCCGCCCGTATGACCTCTGTCGCATAGGCGCCGGCACTGATGCCGATGCAGAGCACACCGACTGCGAACACGGGCAGTTCTATATAGCCTTCGAAGCCGAAAACAGCGTTCGCGACATAGCGGAGCAACGTATCCCCACCAAAGAACACCAGAAAAATTATCAGCAGCTCGGGAATTCCGCGTACGACCGTCGTATAGACGTCAGCTAGAAAACGCAGCAAACTGAAGCGAGAGAGTTTTGCCGCGGCAAAAACCGAGCCGAGCAAAATGCCGACGGGAAATGAACACACCGCGACGGCAACGGTCATAAGGGTGCCACGCGCAAATTCATCAACCCACGCTGTGCTTCCCCATGCGAGCACTGAAATATTCACTTTCATTCCCCATCAAATTGAGTTCGGCTATGCATAAACGACCGTATTCACTTACCTATTCCTTCGGCGAATTGTCGAAGCCGAACCACTTGATGGCAAGTCTGCGCAGGCTGCCATCCGAAATTGCTTCCCCGATCGCCTTGTCGAACATCGCACGTAGTTGATCGTCATTTTTGCGAAATCCAGCGGCCACTCGGCTGCCGAACGGCCCGTTCGTCATACTAGGGCCAAATGTCCGCAGGTTCTTGCCGTCGGGCTTCTCCATCAACGGCTTGAGGAAATTGAACGAAACCATTCCTGCATCAATTCTCCCAGCCGTCAAGTCGAGCATCATGTTATCCGTGGTGTCATATGTCGAAACTCTCACGGTCGGCATGAACTTCTTCATGAACGTCTCAAAGTTGCTGCCCACCTGTACCCCAACGGTTTTTCCCTTCAGAGCGGAGGTGATTTTTTTTATCGCTGACTCCTCATCAGCATCAAATTTGTCCAAATTCAGATTTGATGGCGATATTTTGAGAGCGGTTAGATCGCTCGCCGATGTGGTGACGAAAACCATCGGAGTGGTTACGTACGGCCTGGAAAATGAGATAACTTTTTCTCGGGCGGGTGTAATCCCAATTGCAGCCATAATTGAATCGAACCGACCGGACAAAAGAGAGGGAATTAGGCTGTCATAGGCCTGATCGACGATTTCACACTGCAATCCCATCCGTCGGCACAAGTCGTTAGCTACATCGATCTCAAAGCCAACCATCTTGCCGCTCTTGTCCTTGAAGGCATACGGAGCATACGAAGCTTCGGTACCGATCGTGATTCTCTTGTACTCCTTGGCCATAACAGGGTCGCAGAGCATCAATGCAGCAGACAGCATTCCAATAAGCGCGCCGATTTTCAGGAACTTCATGAGCATCTCCTGGACTATGTCCTATCTTCTTCGTTTTACGATTCTCGGAATTTCAATATCGCGTTTTAAGTCAGTCAAAGTACACGCGAGAGAAATTCACGACATCTCGGCGATGCTGGATTTTTGAAAACCTCTTCTGGCGTCCCTTCTTCCTCAATGCGTCCCCTTTCAAGAAAGATCATCTTGTTGGAGACATCACGAGCAAAACCCATCTCATGAGTCACGACTATCATAGTGCGCCCCTCTTCCGCCAACTTCCTGATGACTTTCAGCACTTCTCCCACTAATTCGGGATCGAGTGCGGAGGTCGGCTCGTCGAAAAGGAGCGCAGCCGGTTGCATCGCGAGCGCACGCGCGATGCTTACTCGTTGCTGCTGCCCACCAGACAACTCGGATGGGTAACACGCGTGCTTGTCCGCAACGCCAACTTTCCCAAGGAAATCCATTGCCCTATCGCGCGCTTCGTTCTTTGGCAGCTTCAGCACATGGACTGGCCCTTCCGTCACATTTTGCAGCACGGTCATATGGGACCACAAATTGAAGCCCTGGAAGACCATACCGAGTTGCGTGCGCATCTGGTCAACTTTCTTGCGATCCATCCCGACGACGCGACCGGTTGCGTCGGTTTCCACGCTGATCTCGCACTGCCCCACCGCGATGCGGCCTTTGGTAGGGACCTCAAGGAGATTCATGCATCGCAAAAACGTACTTTTTCCCGACCCAGAACTGCCAATTAACGAGATCACGTCGCCCCGCTCAGCTTGAAGCGAAACCCCTTTGAGCACTTCGTGAACGCCATAATTTTTGTATATGCCATCGGCTACGAGAGCCGGTGTCTTGTGGCCCACCATGCCGATCGTGGTCCCGCCCGCCTCTGGGGTCATTGACAAGGCGTAACTCGCAGATTGGTACGCCGATCGAAGTGCATTAACCACCTTCATCTCATCTCCTCATGACTGAATATCTCAGGTTTGACATTTACGTCAACCTGAGAAGGATTATCGTTATAGATATTAATTAAACGTTGTACTGCCTTGCGCTGTCGGACCTGCAATGAACGCGATGGAAGCGCCAAGCACACTCGACGGACGAAAAAAGGCGGCCGCCGGTCGTTCGCTCGATTTACGCCCGTCTCAGCGCCGAGCGATTGCGGATAAGCTCAGAATACGTATGCCCAAATTGGGTGTCAAAGTCGAGTTGAGACACGATGGTATTCCTCCGGGTTATACCTGCCTTGCGTTACATCGGGCACGTTTGCGGGTCGCACGAGCGCATGTTGAGGTTGCGTCCCACGACTTCGGTCGCGTACCCGTTCTGGATTTGGCACGATTTGCACCACGTACGCAATGCGAGCATTCTGATGTCAAGGAGACCCGCCGCACGCCTCGGAAAATGGCCGTCTCCAGGAGCCAACACATCACAGAACCTCCCGTGATTGAGCCCCTTTTACTCTTCGATCCAATTTAACGCTCGTTTGAGGGTCGAAATTGTTCCAAGGTTTTCGTTTGCCTTCGGCCGATCGGCAGAGCGCCCGCAATTTGACTACCAATGTCATCAGCGACCAATGATCTCTTGAAGGGCGAGGTAGGCGCTGGCTTGCCTCGGGCTGCCGGCGATGGGGCAATAATGCGGCGATGGGCTTGGCCCTCGTGGGCAGGCGCGTGAGGATGTCCTTGAGATTGCGTGCGGGTCTTGCCTATTGAGTTGCGCGAAGCGTAGTAAGCCACCGGCCGATACGCGCGTCTTCGCCGGCGGCAAAGCGCACGAAGCTCACACGCCTGTAGCCGAGGCGGCATACCACTTGTCCCCGATATGTCCCTCTAACGTAAATACACCCGGTGCGTAGTCGAGCTTCTCCTGGATGTCCTCGCCGATTCGCACGCATTTCATCACCGAAACGGTGATGAGGCTAACCTCAATCCTTGAAGTTATCCCCCCCAAAAATCATATTATTAGAGCTTCTTAGGCATTCGGACGCGCAATACTCTTTTCGAACGAAGTACTCATACAGGCCTTTAACGGCTCCAAGTCAGCTTTTGAGCGCAGTTCTTCAACCGCGGCGAGCAGTTGCTTTTGCTGCGCACCAGTGGCGTGAAACCGCGTCGCCGCAACGTATTTTGCCTTGAGTTCTTCCCAAGAGAGGGAGTCACCGGCTTCGCCGCGTGGCTCGGTAACCTCCGATACATACCGACGTCCCCCACACACGATTGTGACTCGCGCGAGTGTTCTGGCAGGGAATTGTTTATCAATTTCGGCGTCGACCGTTAGCGAGACCTTGTTGGCGAGTGCGCTCACTCCCTCGTAAGTTAAGCAGTCTATCGTGAGGGGCAAAAGCGACTCTCGTCCCGCGAGGCCGGCGAGGGCCACGCAATAAGGGATGCTGTACTGAACGTCAACAAGGGTAGCTGGGCAGGTCTGGTTCGCGATGCGCAGCGCCCCGCCGTACGTCTCGATGTCGATCGCCTCAATCGCCTTCGCATCGAGTTGATATTGCTCGATCAGCTTCAGGGTGGCTTCCAAGGGCGGGTGAACGTGCCGACAGCAGCAATAGAGCTTGTAGTAGGCATTGCAGATATGCAGAGACTCCCCGAGGGGCGATACGTCGGCAAACCTATAGAGCAGACCGCTGTCAAGTATGTTCCGGGGACCGGTGAACCCGCCTTCTGCGAGATCGAGCGCGAGCATCCCGGTCACTACGGACCATGGTATGCCCTCCTTAATGTCGCTGCTCTCCGGTGTTGGGAAGGAGAGCGGTGGCGCGCTCATGAACAACGAATTGGGCGCGCTTTCGCCTGCGATAGCCAACGCATGCTCGACTACACTACACGAGGCACACCTCAAGGCCGCGGCTGTCGCGACAACTGCGTAGGATGACCACGTACCTGTCGTACCGTATGTTGTACGGGCCGCAGCGATCGATACGCCGACTTCATAACCGATGACGATTGACGCGATCAAATCTTCCAGCCCGGCTCCCATTTCAGCCGCAACCGCAAAGGCCACCGGAATGACCGCCGCGCCCGGGTGCCCGCGCGCGCGTCGATGCCCGTCGTCGAGATCTAGCATCGACGCAGCCGCGCTATTCGCCCACGCAGCACCGACGACCGAACTGCCCGTTCCCGTGAACCACATCGGTATATCGCCCGATCCCAGATATTTACATGCTGTCGCGCGAATCGCGACAGCACCTGGTTCGCTAGCCCCTGCCCCCACCGCGCATAAGAGGTCGAGGATGCGTTTTAGCGCAGATTCCCTGGCAACCCCGGACACCCGCCTACCGCGAGCTTCGACGACATAAGATGCAATACGATGAATCGTGCTTTGCTGCAGAGAAAGCTCGTCATCAGGCGGAGGATTGTTCATGACGTTCCAGAATTATGTGACCGACCAAACGTGCGTAACGCACAAATCTATGTTCAAAATGATTGCACCGTGTGCGACCGCCCAGGGATCCGATGGAAGCCCTTGGTCGTCGCCACGGATACGACGGACGGGTCGTAACGTCTCCAAGGGGACTCGAAGCTTTGTCAATGAACATGCGAGTACTTGCCCTAAAAAATCGGAATGCCGCTTTTCGCAAGTAACCCGAACCGACCACCTCTGGCAACATCTACGCCGATCTGCGACGCCCGACCGTCCTTAATAACGATTGTGCGCTGATGCTACTGCCAACCCTCCCGATGCTCACTCGAGTGACGAGACATGTTAGGCGCGTCTCGTCGAAAAATCAAAGTCCGATTTTCAAACGTCAACATTCCAGAAGGTTATAGCGCTGCGTTGCTTTCTCCCGAGCATTTAACAAAATGCAGGGTCTATTGGCGAGTACATCGTCTCTGCATAAACGCCAGAAAGAGGCGGGGATATGTCGGTGCACTACGGACGGGATGCCGTTTTTGTCCGGGACCGAAGCCCCTTTCCACACGCAGCGTACCGAATGATGCACTGATCTCGACGTCCAGCGCGGGAGATCACCAAGCTGCAGACGTTGCTGAAACGATGAAGACAAATGGCTTGGAGCAAAGGTGCGAGGCGAACTGCCTGAGTTGCTCGCTTCCCTAAAGGCAACTCCGCACCCATAACCTCCCAGAATACATCCACGATCAAACCGGACTTTGACACGAGATTTTTGCCTCTCTATTCTGAGCCCCATTAGCTTTGCTTCTCACTGGATAAGACGGAACGTGCCTTTTCTGCCGCAGTTTGATGCAGCCAATAAGAGCCTTTACAAGGACAAACGCTTGTCTTGCAACCGATAGTGTTTTCGCACGTAAGAGCATCGCATTGAGCACCAAAACCCACCACACTCAATGTTGTTTTGCAGATCGATGCTATCTCATATGCGAAGAACGTCTACGTGACGTTTCGTTTGCCCTCTCCTAAAGACGATGGGTTCGGGCTTGGGCTGAGAAATTTAGTACATAACCGCCCAGGTCGTGCACGGCCAGTGGACTATTCCAAGGTAGAAGGTACATGCAAGTGACAATCGTGGGAGCCGGCGCAATCGCTTTGGGTTATGCGGCGTATCTCATACAGAATGGACATAAACCGAAAGTTTGGTCTCCATCGGGAGCCCGGACTGCAGACTTCGTTACTGGACTCCCCCTTCACGTGAAGGGAGCGGTCGAGGGAGAGTTCTACTTGGAAGTCTGCGGGAAAGCGGAAGATGTTGGCGACGCCGATGTCATTATTTTGGCATTGCCGGCCTACGGATACCGATTCGTCCTCGACAGCATCATCCCTCATATCCGCGCACACCATAGCGTAATCATCAGCGCTCATCTTTCATTTGCCGCTCTCTACATTTCCCAGCGCCTTGCGGCGCGGGGGCTCGTCATCCCCATAGCAGCTTGGAGCACCACGGTGCTAACGTGCAAGACTCAGTCTGCGAGAGCTATCACGGTACGCACGATCCGCGCCAAGGTCGACATGGCCGCATTTCCAACTCGCCACATCCACCGCATTCATACCACTTGCGTTTCACTCTTCGGAGACCGGTTCGCACTGAAGGACGACATGCTGACGCTGACGCTCAGCAACATTAATCCGCAAGATCACATGGGTATTGCGCTAGCCAACTTGACCCGTATTGAGAAGGGCGAAAGCTGGAGCCAAAACTCCAATCTGACACCAACAGTCGGGAGGCTCCTTGAGGCTCTAGACCAAGAGAGACTTACCATTGCAGCAGCATTCGGAAAGTCAGTGAGAACGACCTTTGATCATTGCAGGCTGTCTTTTGGCGTGGTTGGTGACTCACTTTCGGCAATATCGGAGCAACTGGTCCGGCAAGGGAGTGATCCGCTCGGCCCGACAGACATCGCCACACGCTACGTGCTCGAAGACGTGCCGTTCGGGTTGGTACCGACGCTTCGACTCGCCGAGCTGGCTGGGGTGAGAGCACCCTTGCACGAGGGCGGCGTGGTAATTCTCGGCGCTTGTTACGGTCGGGACTTTGTGGCGGACAACGACATTCTTCCCGAGATTGGACCGCTTCAAATCGACACCCTCAAGAGGCTTGTGGTCGACGGCTATGCCGTTCCAACCTAGATGCCATTACATCCGGCGCGGCGCTCGATGGGCGTCCGAGTCCGACGCCACCGACGCAATAAAAGCAGAAGTACTATGCCGCAAATCCAGACTTGGAGTTTATGAGAAACCAAAATGAAGATAAAAACGCTACTGGTCGCCTTGTGCGCAATGTGCATTCCATTTGCGGCATTCGCGTACGATGGAAAGGAACTTAAGTTCGGAGTCGACAGCGCTTACCCGCCATTTGAGTCGAAAACCCCAAGTGGCGAGCTCGTTGGATTTGACATTGATCTGGGTAATGCAATTTGCGCGAAGGCAATCGGTTTCAGCCACAAGATATACGCCAACTTCGAAGCGCTGGTTGTAAGGGACGGCTCGGCTCTGGTGGCAATGCCCGAATCGCTCAACGAAAAGCATATCGGAGTCTTGCAGGGAAGCACACAGGAAGCCTATATGCACGGAAGCATTGGACGAATGGAGTTGACATTGTGCCCTACCCTTCGCAAGACCAGGTGTGGAATGACCTCGCGGGTGGGCGGCTCGATGCGGCACTGGTTTCGGGGCCGACGGCTGAGTCGGGATTCCTGAATACTGCGCAGGGTCGTGATTTCGGTTTCGCGCGAGGTCCGGCCATCCACGACGCCGCCATCTTCGGTCCCGGCGTCAGCATCGGTGTGAGAAAGGGTGACAGAGCCCTGCTCGAAGCAATCAACGGTGCGATCGACAGTCTCCGCAAGGACGGGACGTATGACCGAATTGCAAAGAAGTACTTCACGTTCGACGTTTACGGCGGTTAATCGACGTCAACTGCCCAGCAAAACAGACCGCGTGCCCGACCCAGGGTTGCGCATAAAAAAGCATCGAGACACAGAATATAAGGTTTGGAGACCTCAATGAGAATCAAACTTCTTGCAGCTTTCGTGATGTCAGCCGCCGCAGCTCCCGCAATGGCCCAAAGTACGGTGACGCTCTACGGTCTGATCGATGAAGGAATCAACTATACGAATAACGTCGGTGGCGACAAGCTGTTCGAGCTCCAGAGCGGTACGGTCCAAGGGAGTCGTTGGGGCTTGAGGGGAGCGGAGGATCTCGGCGGCGGTCTTAAGGCAGTTTTCCAGTTGGAGAGCGGCTTTAATGTCAATAATGGCAAGCTCGGTCAGGGTGGCCTGATGTTTGGGCGACAGGCGTGGGTCGGCGTCGCATCCAACCAATACGGGACGGTTACTCTCGGTCGACAGTACGACTCCGTCGTCAACTATCTGGCTCAAACGACGGCGAATGGCACATGGGGCGGGGGCATGTTCTCCCATCCGTACGACAACGACAACACGGACAACACCTTCCGTGTCAACAATACTGTCAAGTACACAAGTTCCGAGATTGCTGGCTTTAAATTTGGCGGCACGTACAGCTTTAGCAACGACACTAACTTCGCCAACAATCGCGCGTACAGCATGGGCGTCCAATACGTCATAGGCGGCTTGCTGCTGGAAGCCGCCTATCTGCAGGCGAACAACCAGTCGTCCACCGCCGGTGGTGCAATCGGGAACAATCCCGCTGCGGATGAAAATTTTCTGGGGAACAAGTTGCGCATCTTCGGCGCGGGGGCAACCTACACGTTTGGTTCGGCCAACGTGGGCATTTCGTATTCGAATACCTTCGTCGCCAATCCGGTGTCTTCGGGATACGTCGGCAAGATTACGCCAGCCTCGGGCACGCTTTCCAACCTGCGTTACCAGAATTTCGAAATCAACGGCAAGTACCAGTTCACGCCAGCCTTCTTCGTCGGGGCGATGTATACGTACACCCTGAGCGGTTTCAACGCCACCACTGGAAAGCTAAAGCCGAATTACGAAACTGCGGGGCTGATGGCTGATTACTCACTGTCAAAGCGCACGGACGTCTATGTACAGAGTGCGTATCAGCACGTCGGTGGTGACCGTACTGGCAGCGTTCTCGACTTTGCCTTTGTGCCGGTGGCCGATGACGTATCGTCGAATCGCAATCAGGTGGTTGCACGCGTCGGCCTGCGTCATAAATTCTAAACCGGGCCAGATATCGCTCGATTGACGTTCGTCCACGTTCCGAGCGAACCTGTTGGGCGGCGCCTTGCGCCAGCCCAGTTGCTACAGAAGCGGAGAGCGTCCTCACCAGCGCACCCACATGCCGGGCCTCCGCGGTGATCTCCTGCGAGTGATGTTTGCGCTTGCACATGTAGGCGCGCGTTCGTCGCATCAGCGCGTGCCTGCGTCGGCCCTTTCTTCGGCGCCCAACTGCCATAGGGTGATGGAACTGCTCAACCATATCCCGCCCCGCCTGACGATGCTGAAGCAAACTACTACCGGCAATTCAACAATACTGTTGCAGCCGGTATCGACTTAAACCAAGCGGCCTCCAGAATTCCGAAAGCGATTCAAGTTACCCGATGGATCCGGTCACTTCTTAGTAGCCGAAGCTAACGGCAATTGGAAAGTCGCGCTATCTACGAATCGCAAAAGCTCCGCCTTCGACATGTGGTCTACACCGAGGCGCTTCAGATTACGGCCAGTTTGAAAATAGTTAACGCCGTTGATGGAGGAAGCGATTTCGATCACGGCTTTGATTGCCCGAGACTCTATGCCCACTCTGGCGCCGAGTTCGTACCAAGGGACCAAGATATATGGAATATCCTCACATATATATCTATGTTGCATACGATCAGGCGTTTTGACCTTCGTGGAGTTATGAGTTTTGGATTGGAAAGCGAAATCGGAGAAGTTGGAACAATCTCCGCCGTAAAAGCCGATCATTTCCTCGAGGACTGTCGGCAGTCGAAAACCGAAAGCCTCTCCGATTCTCAATCGCTCATTGTCCAACGCCTCTACGACCCTTCCGACAGAGGGTGAGATCCCGTCACGATAGAAGAAAAAATCTCCTTTTGTGCTTTCTATCCATCCCGTATTTAAAATACCTCCGACAGGATGAATGACACCATTATTCGACTGCATTCCAATTGCGAAAATGTTATCCCACCACAAGAGCCTTTCCGGAAAGATCGCGGTGATTTGCGATAACTGTTTCTCATCCATGGCGTTCGAAAAGGCAGCAATCGGCAAACAATTCTTAATTCCAGTGATCCGGACTTCGCCGTCCCTGACCGACGACGCATAGGGCGAGGAATTTGTCTCTAGAACTGCCTGCGGGTTTAGCTCTCTTGAACCCATTGGGGAAAAAAAATTGGCATTATTGACTATGATGACATGTCGACTCAAATCGAAATTTTTTAGATCACCAATGAGATTGTCATGCGCGTATGCTGGAACAGCAATCACGAGAAAACGCGAGAAGTTTACGGCCTCATCCATATCAGTAGTTACAGTCGGATAAAACTCACCCGTGATAGCCATGCTAGCCAACAAGCGACCGTTCGCTCGGATCGCATCAATATTACGACGATGATCTGGATTCCCGTAAAGGAGAACCTCGAATCCACGACTCGCCAAATCGGCCGCGAAAGCGCATCCACAATTTCCGGCGCCGATGATTGAAACTGGAAACCTTAATGACATGTCATCTCCGCATAAACAAACAGAAGTTTTCTGTGACGCCACCCAATATTGCGACGTCATGCAAGGCTGAACGTCGATCAGTAGTTGTGCGTTAGCGCGACGACGGCACGCAACGAACGTGCCACCGCGGAACGAGGCCACCTCTTTAAACGGCTCATGTACCGGTTAATGTGGTGAGGAGAACAAGATGCGATTCCTCGTCCAGTGCAGATCATGTCGCGAACGTTACAAATCCAGCATCTTGAGTTAGATCTGTCCGAATCTCGACGTATTTGTAAGGCAATGCGTATTAACCACCGCTGAACAATCATCTGTGCGGAAAGGTTATAAGGCCAAAACGGTGTTTTGGCACTCGGATCGCGTAGGTATGTTGGTGCGAGCTTCTTACAACACGGGTTCCGCTGACGGATACATCTCAATGATCTTCAATTTGGCGCCCTAGTGCCGTAGGCCCGCGAACACCTCCAATAGAGCCTCCCAATCTGTACGTAGGGGCGTTCATTCCATTTGTCGTCGCGTAGTAGCCGACGCTGCGCGACTGGGTCATCCGTCGTGAAGTGTGACAGACCCAATCGCGCGCCAGGACGGGACACGAAGGCACCGCTTGCGACAAACCGCGCGCCGTTTGTCGGGAATCCGACGTCGGCAATGTCAGCCGAGGCAATTTCGCGAAATGCGCCAAAAGTTCGTTCACCGGGGATTTCGAGCTTTCAGGCCGACATGGTGCGAAAGCTGCATGCAGACAGCTATCCGACCTGGGATATTTCGACAAACCGCGACGTCCCGTAACGCGGCTCAATTCCGTCCACGCTGAAATGGCCCCGACAGTTAGCCGGTATGCGCCGTGTGGGCTTCGTTACCACACGCGATCGAGCAGGCACTCCTTTTTCGCGGGACCTTCGCAACATGAAAAAACTTTTCGTGATGACGCGCACAACGAAATTCTGCCTTCTGCGGTATGTCGGTTTGAATTGTGTTACGTTAGGGAATGCTCATATAAGTCACGATTCTTTTGAGACATCGGAGCAGTCTGGCTACAAGTTGCCGACCGAAAATCGGCTTTTTCGCACACGATTTAGAAAGCTGCGCGGGATTGCGTTCATGTTCTACGCGATTCTGCTCTTCGCAATAAGCAATGCGGTTGCGAGGATCATTCCGGCAAGATATCCGGCGAACGAGATGATGTTCTTTCGGATGCTATCCGGATTAATTCCCGCCGCGTTCCTGTTCGGGACTCGTCACATTCAATGGAAGGAACTGACGATTTATCGCTTAGGCGGTCATTTCATCAGAGCCGCCACAGGGCTTGCCGCAGTAGGATTTTTCATTGCCGGCGTGCCATATCTGCCTTTATCAACTGCTGTAACGCTGAAGGAGACAGAAGCAATCTTTGTCTGCTTTTTCGGCATCGTGTTCTTGGGCGAGCGTTTTCGTCTACCTACGGCGATAGCGTCGATGTCCGGATTCGTGGGAGTCGCGGTGGCTTCCTCACCATTTAGCGCCAATGGTGCGTCGCTGCGCGCAATGATTCTAATTCTGCTGAGTGCTATGTTTAGCGCCGGTTCAGTCATCCAGGTCAAGAGACTCTCGCGAACTGACGAGCCAGCGACAATCGTCTTCTATTACACAATCATAGCGACGATTGTTAGCGGAGTGTCACTTCCCGTCGCTTGGGTAGCGCCAGATCTAAGGGATCTCGGGTACATGGTTCTTTTTGGGCTGACTGCAGGTGTAGCGCAACTTATGCTAACGATCGCAGTCGCGACTGTCGCCACCCCAATCGTCGCCTCATTTGGTTACCTCAGCATTGTATGGGCAATCATTTTCGACTATTTTATTTGGGGGGAGGTCATTTCTCTACAGGTAGCACTCGGGACGGTCATAATTATTGCAAGTGTGCTCTACCTGTCGTGTCGCGCCTAAATGATCTTTCGTGACAGAGCAATCTGCGCAGGACCACGACCAGATACTGATATGACTTTCGCAGTCGAGTACCGCAAAGGTGACGACGCGAGCGACAGGACGCGCCGCTCAAGCTCGTCTTCTTCCAGATGTTCGACCGACGCCCAGCCCAGTCCTGCCGCTGTGGCAAGCTGAAGATACTGCGTGATCGTCCCCAGACCGACGCTGAGGGCGCCCTGCACGCTGGCGGTGCGTGAGATCGCATGCCCACTTCAGGCGGAGTACTTCCTTGATTTTGCGCATGGTTGTGCGATGAGCCGGCATCGTCGGTCGCTCCAAAAACGGAGCTACCTTAACGCCAGCGGATTGGTCTATACGCTCGAGCGCAACGAGCAGACTTAGATCGAAACCCTTAAAACCCATTTCTCAACATATCCACGCTATAGATGCAAGGCATCAACGCAATCGATTTTACAAATCAATTTTTGTGTTGCACAGTGAAGCCTCTCGTTGCGGAAATCGGAATCGAAGTTGATTGATCGAATACTTCAAATTTATAAGTAGTACGACAATGTTTAGACGTGTCTTCATGATGATCATACTTTTAGATGTATCTCTCGACGCGCCACCTAAGCTTACCGGAACCGTGCCCGTCGCAGCCTTTCGGTTGGGACTATCGACCGTGGATCGGCCTACTGGCTCGATAATTGAACGAAACGGTCCAGAGCTGTGAAGGTCCTCAATTGCGTATCCGCGGCGCGCGACGAGTGCCACAATCGCGCCGGATGTCGCGACGTCTACTTAACCTTTGACGACAGTACCAATTCCTTTTTCATACCGAATTTGCTCGATTTACTCGGGCCATCTATACGTGCCCCGTATGGAATGTGGACCGAAGCAGTGCTCACTACGTCAGCGAGCGCTGGTCTGGCGCCCCTCCACTGGTCGGTAGACCCGCGAGACTGGTCTCGTCCCGGCATGGACGCGATTGTCAGCGCAGTGCTGGCCTCTGTCGGGCCGGGTGCAATTGTGCTCTTGCACGGCGGATGCCCTCCCGATGAGTTGGGACGATGTAATCACGCTGGTCGGCGCGAGCAGACCCTCACGGCGCTTTCCCTCAAGATTCCTGCATTGCATGACCGGGGGTTTGCAATCCGATCGCTTCCTCAACCTCACCGGACGAACCAGATACCCTATGAACATGCTTGCCGCAACTAGCACTGTCGCTGTCTCGTTTTATGCGCTGCTCTCGACTGTCTATAAAAGTACCCAGACGCTTTATGCTCAGCCGACAAACGTGTCATCGCTGTCGGACGGTCTGATCGACTCCGACACTCTGCCGGGCGTGGATGTCATCGTTCCCTGCTTCAATGAGGACCCGCGCACGCTCTCGGCATGCCTGGAGTCCATCGCAAACCAGGACTACGCCGCAAAACTGCGCGTCTATGTGGTCGATGATGGTTCTGCGAATCTCGACGCCGTGAGGCCGGTATACGATGAGTACTCGCGCGACCCGAGATTCAACTTCATTACGCTTCCCAAAAATATGGGAAAGCGCAAGGCACAGATCGCCGCGATACGCTCTTCATCCGGGGAACTGGTACTCAACGTCGACTCGGACACGACGCTGGCGCCCGATGTCGTCAAGAAGCTCGTATTGACAATGCGAGACGCGACGATAGGCGCCGCCATGGGGCAGTTGACGGCCAGCAACCGCAGCGACACCTGGTTGACCCCTCTGATCGATATGGAGTACTGGTTGGCTTGCAATGAAGAACGCGCCGCACAGGCTCGCTTCGGCGCTGTTATGTGTTGCTGCGGTCCATGTGCTATGTACCGCCGGTCCGCGCTCCTTTTGCTGCTAGATCAGTACGAGACGCAACTTTTTCGCGGGAAGCCGAGCGACTTCGGCGAGGACCGTCATCTGACGATTCTCATGCTGACGGCAGGTTATCGGACCGTGTACGTTCACGACGCCATTGCGGCGACAGTCGTTCCAGACAGACTGGGGGCGTATCTGCGCCAACAACTGCGCTGGGCGCGCAGTACGTATCGGGACACGTTGCTTTCGCTGCGCCTGCTGCCCCGTCTCGATCGTTACCTTACGCTGGACGTGATCGGACACAATCTGGGCTCGCTATTTCTCGGCTTATCGCTACTAGCGGGTCTCGCGCAGCTCGCATTGACAGCGACAGTGCCGTGGTGGACTGCCCTGATAATCGCATCATCGACCATGATCCGCTGTAGCGTGGCATCGGTTCGCGCTCGCCAGGTTCGATTTCTTGGCTTTTCTCTTCACACACCCATTAACCTCTTTCTCTTGCTCCCCCTGAAAGTCTATGCGCTGTGTACATTGAGCAATAGCGATTGGCTGTCCCGTGGCTCTGCAGGGAACGTATCGAACGTTCGTGAAAAACAGGTAGATACTCCGAATCCGGTTACAAAGCCGAACGCCACTTCAGCGTCAAGATCTGCGACTCCACACCGTCGGCAGGATCAAGCGTGCGAGTCTTCAACATTAGCGACGTCTCACGAAGCATTCGATGGCGATTAGTTAATCGTACATATAGATCTCGAGTATTGCGCCAACCCAGAACCGCCCACCATCGGCACTGGTCCGCTGGAGTGCGATCGTCTCACGCAAAGGCTCGATTGTCGTCTTCCCAACGCCAGTGCATTCACCGAAATCCTGGTACTTGATTGTCAGTAACTCTCGCGCTTGGCAGGCAAGGATCTTCTATCGACCAGGGCGTTTTCAATCGGGCCGCGGCAGCAGAACGGCTTCTTTTTCTTTAAGACGAGTGCGTAATTTCCTTCTTATCTCCATGTCCAAAGCAGCAATCAGCTTCACCGGCGTAAGGAAGTCATATGGCGACAAGATCGTAGTCGACGGATTGTCGTTCAGCGTCGCGCCTGGAGAGTGCTTCGGTCTGCTAGGGCCAAATGGCGCGGGCAAGAGCACGACGGTGCGTATGGTTCTCGGCATGGCGCCGCCCGACGCAGGCAAGATCATCGTGCTCGGGGAGCCAGTGCCGGCGCGCGCTCGCTCGGCACGTATGAGCATTGGCGTGGTGCCGCAATTCGACAACCTTGAGCCCGGGTTCACCGTGCGCGAGAACCTTCTGGTGTTTGGGCGCTACTTCGGCATGAGCACACGTGAAATTGAAGCGGTCGTGCCGTCGCTGCTCGAATTCGCTTGCCTCGAAAGCAAGGTCGATGCGCGCGTCACCGAACTATCCGGTGGCATGAAGCGGCGGCTGATGCTGGCACGCGCGCTGATCAACGATCCACAGTTGTTGGTCATGGACGAGCCTACAACGGGTCTCGACCCGCATGCGCGCCACCTGATCTGGGAAAGCCTGCGGTCATTGTTGGCGCGCGGCAAGACGATCCTCTTGACCACCCATTTCATGGAAGAGGCCGAGCGGCTGTGCGACCGACTGTGTGTGCTGGAGGAGGGGCGAAAGATCGCCGAAGGCGGGCCTCGCGTGCTGATCGAAGAACAGATCGGGAGCCACGTGGTCGAGATCCGCGGCGGCAATCCGCATGAGCTGCGCACGTTGATCGCGCCGCACGCGCAGCGTATCGAGGTCAGTGGTGGGACCCTCTTCTGCTATGTGTCCGATCCGGAACGGGTGTGTGTACAGTTGCGCGGGCGCGCGGCGCTGCGCCTTTTACAGCGTCCAGCAAATCTCGAGGATGTCTTTTTGCAGTTAACCGGACGCGGGATGAAGGAGTGAACGATGAGAGAGTTTTATGCAGCGGCCCTGCCCGCGAACGTGTGGAACTGGGTTGCAGTGTGGCGCCACAACTATCTGGCATGGAAAAAAGTCGCGTTTGCCTCGATTCTCGGTAACCTTGCCGATCCTATGATTTATCTGTTCGGCCTCGGCTTTGGTTTCGGGATAATGGTAGGTCGCGTCGATGGCGCATCTTATATCGCGTTTCTCGCGGCGGGTATGGTCGCCACGAGCGCGATGACCTCCGCGACCTTCGAAACGATTTACGCAGCTTTCTCTCGCATGCATGTTCAGCGCATGTGGGAAGCGATCCTGTGTACACGGCTCACGCTCGGCGATATCGTTCTCGGTGAACTGGCATGGGCCGCCACCAGGGCCTTTTTTGCCGGCATCGCCGTCATGGTGGTAGCCACCGTACTGGGTTATGCAGCGTGGTCATCCATTCTCTATGCATTGCCTGCCATCGCCCTGACTGGCCTCGCCTTCGCGAGTCTGGCGATGATCCTCACGGCGCTTGCACCCAGTCACGATTACTTCGTGTTCTATCAAACGCTCGTTCTCACGCCCATGGTGCTCCTGAGCGGCGTGATCTTTCCGATCAGTAAGCTACCTGCCGTTTTTTGCGACGTAGCGCGCTTCTTGCCGCTCGCACATTCCGTCGACCTTATCCGTCCCGCGATGCTCGGACGCCCGGTGGGCAGTGTTGCCCTGCATATTGGCGCTCTCTGCATTTGCACGGTGTTGCCGTTCTTTCTGTCGGTGGCGCTGTTACGTCGACGCCTCATGTCTTAATGCCAGCTATGGCCGGCGGATTACGCACGGTTTGCGTCAGCGCATCGCGCGCGTCGCCGTCGGGGTTCTCGACGTTGAGGAAAAGGCCGTAGCGTTGTGCGGAATCCGACATGGCAGGCCCTCTCGTGGAAAGACCACGTCAAAGGCAAGTTTTGCGCCCACATCTCGTGGTACGTAAAGTCATGACGACGTCAGCCATGCCTCAGGCAGAAGCGCGACGCTGCGACCGCGCCGCGCGGCTGGGCAGGCCGAGCCCGCAACACGCCCGCGATGAAGCTCGTCACGCTTGACGAACGCAAAGCGGACCACGGCGCGCGGTGACGCGCGCACAATCGCCGCAGCGCGACCAGCGAGTCCGGGTCGATCAGATCCAATGGGCACAGCACCCGGTAGGCGCCTGACAGCAAAGCCTCGAAGCCTTCGGCACGGCTATCGTCGTCGATGGTCCCGGTGTGATGAACGAACTCGCCTCCGGCCGCCTCCACCAGCGCACGCAGCACGGCGTTGATGCTTGGCCGCCCGCCCACATAAACCCATCGACGCCCGCTCAATGCGCGCGTCAATGCGCGCTCGTCGAGCAGCGCCTGCTCAACCGCGAACAACTCGTGCTGCAGGCTCGCGACATGTGCCCGCGCGCGCTCCAGCGACAGGCTCGCACTGCTGTCGGGAAGGCATGTGCCGCGGTTCTGATTCATGACGGGCTGCGCTTCGGATCGCACCGTTACGGCAACGGCAGGCGGCATGGGTCTCATGGAGAGCGCCTCGTGACATGGCCCGCAAGCCGTTCGCCCGCTGCCGGAGTGAAAAACCAGCTACGCACCGTGTCGTACGTGTAGCGCGTCCGGCCGGCATGACGCGCGTGCGGCGCCAGCCGATGCTCGGACAGCGGCTTCGCCCAGCCCCAGAAGTCGGCCACCCGCGACGCGACACAATCGAAGCGGTGACCGACGCGTGCTGCCTACTCCGCTCTAAAGCAAAGCGCATGGTCAGAACAGACGCCACAACTCGGCGCCTTGCAGATGAACAGGCCCTCGCGCTCGCACAGTTGCTTGTAGAAGAACTTCTTCCACTTCATGTCATGCGTATTCTTCGCGGCCAGCCGCGGAAACCAGTGGCTGATCAATGCGGACAACTCGCGCCGCGACGGCAGAAGCAGGTCTTGCCAAAGGTGGTTTTGCCCGAGGCTCGCGCAGGCCAATGCATGGGCCACGCAGTTCGCCTCGTCTGCCGGGCCGGCGCGCGGATCGGCATGGTGATTGAGCAACGCCACCAGGTCTTCCAGTTCGTCGCCACGCGGCATCGTGGCGGGCGACAAGACGCACGTAAGACCGAGCGCCGAGCCAGCACCCGGGAACCAGCGCGCGAGCATCCGGCGCGTCTGGTCGGCGTCCAGTCCGGGCATCGGCAGCACCTCGACGCCGTGGTGCTCGAACCCGCTCGACAGCACGCCGGCCAGTGCCAGCACGGTGGGATCGCCCGCATCCACCGCACACGCCATCAGGGTTGCATAGGCGTCCATCGCGGCATCGCTCAGAGAACGGCCGCCGCGTGCGTGTAGCACTTTTTCGGGCAGATCTTCGCGCACGCGGTGCAGCCGACGCACAGTTCCCGATGCACGATAATCATTACCTTCTTCTCGTACTCGTCGTCGTCTTCGTCTTCGGCGTCGCCGTCCAGTGCGACGTGCGCGCCGTCCTCGTTAAGCCCGACGAGCTGCAGCACGCCACGCGGACAGACACGGAAACAACGTCCGCAACCAATGCATTTTTCTTCGTCGAGCCTGTTGACGAAGGTCGGCGTCCAGGTGGCGCCGCTCGGCAGCGTAACGCTGAAGGTATCGCTCATGATGTGGCTCCATGGCTTCGCTGGTTCAGGCCTCTGCCGCAGCGGCAGCCTTGCGGGCTGCCATCAGCGCGGCGTGGGCGTCATGGCAGCGCTGGGCGACAGCGAGAATGTTCTCCCAGTTGGTCGGGAGTTCCTCTGAGAGGTCGTGCAGGTCCAACTTCGCCCGGGTCGCTTGCGCGTTGAGTTTCTTCAGGTGCGCCTTGAGTTCATCGGCATCGGTGCTCATCGTCTCGGTCCCCTCACGATTCCTTCAGGCGCCGTACTGTGCGACGGCGGGGTACATCCGGATCACCTCGACCGCTTCGTCGAGAAGCTTTGCGCCCGCCTGGGCGAGCTTCTCCAGCGAAGCGAAGCCGAACCTGTGTACGTCGCGCAACTGCTTGTTGACGACAACGAGCCGCCCCACGATCAACACCATGCGGCCGAAGCCCTCGTGGCTCATCTTCATCATCGGCGAAACCATTTGGCCGGTCTCACGCTCGATCGCCACCGCAATCGCGCTATAGAAAAGCTCGAGCCGCCACAGCGTTTCGGGGTCGGGGTCGCCCATGATCGGAATCGCGCGGCGTTCCTCCGGCGTGTGGATGTACGGCTTGAGCAGTTGCAGGTCGGTCTTTCCGTCCCACACGCCGTGGGTGTCCTGCGCGCGCAACTGCCTGACGAGCTGCTGCACGAACGGTGCGACCAGCAGCATTTCGTCGTTGGCCTTGGACGGAATTGCGGATGTTTCAGCCATGGGATACCTCATCGTCTTCAAAGTCGTATACACGTTCGCCATCCTTCGCCAGCGCCTTGCGCAGCCACGGCGGCGGCGTGCCCTTCAGCACCTGTTGCAACTTGCCGAGAGTCTCCTCGATGGACTCGGGCCGCGGCACCTTGATCGGATGAATCTTCAGCGCAACCACTCGAGCCGCGGCCGAGCCGCCGATTGCGGCGACGTACAGGATCGCGCAATCCTTGACGGCTTCGAGTTTGGGCGCGAGCTTGTCCTCGTCGCCGTCCTCTTCGAGCTTGTCACCAAAGTCGAACGCCTCGACGAACTGGTAGCCGTCCGGTGTGACGTCGTAGGTGACGATGCTCCTCGCCCAGCCAAAATGCGCATCGACGAACTGCCTGTCCTGGGTGGCGAACGCGATCTTCATGCTGTGTGCTCCTTTAGGTGGGTCAAGCACCGGCCGCGACGACAGGAGTGTTCGCTTCGCGCGCCGGATCGCGCGCGGCCAGATCGATAGCGGCCTGCGGCAGCGGCCAGTCGCCCGGATCGTGATGCGGAATCTGCTCGATCATCAGGTTGGCGATCTCAAAGATCAGGTTCATCGTGCCGCGGTAGCCGACGTAGCGTCGATGTGCGTTTCCAACCCGGTCGAAGACCGGAAAACCGATCCGGAAGAGCGGCTTTTGCAGGTGCTCGGCCATCTGCCTGCCGTGCGAATGGGTGATCAGCAGGTCGCAGTCCGCCGCGGCGCGCTCCATGTCTTCGAGATCGCCGATCACGACCTGTTCAGCGGGCAGCAACGCGTGCGCGCGCGATCGCGTCGTGCTGATGCAGCAGCGCAACTGCGCGCCCATCTCGTGCAGCATGCTGCCGACCGCGAACAGCAGATCGGGCTCTGCGCCGATCGCGACCTTGATGCCTCCGGTGTAGAAATGGCCGTCCAGCATCGCATCGAGCAATTGGCTGCGCTGACGCCGGTATTTCGCGGGAACGGGTCGTCCGGAGCGCTGCGCGAGCAATTGCAGCAGACGATCGTTGGGTTCCAGTCCGGTGAGCCGCCCGAACACTTCGAACGGTGTGCCGGCGATAGCATGCAATGCCTCGGCGCCGTCGCGCGTCTGCTCGCCCACGCCGATCGTCAATGCCGATGCACCCGCGGCCCGGATCTCCGCGAGCGTGGTACCGCCCAGTGTGGTGCCGCGCCAGTCCGGCGCGATATGGCCGTCGAGCGAGCCGGAAATGTCGGGCAGCACGATGACATCGAGGCCGAACGCTTCGATGATCTCGCGCAGTTCGTCGATGTCGCCAGGCGACAGATGGCTGCCGGGCAGCAGCGTCACCTGATTGGCCACCGTTGGCAAGGCCTTGACCAGCGCGTTGACGATGCCGGTAATCGCATGCCGGTAGCCGTCTTCGAATGCGCCGACATAGTCGGGGGTCGACACATAGACGATCTCAGTGTCGTTGAGTTCGGGCTTGCGCTTGCGCACGGTAACGAGATAGCCGTCCACGTCGTCGCCCTCGGTCTCGGTGAGACCTGTTGAACAGATCGCGATGACCTTCGGCGCAGCGCGCTTGCGGATGTTGAGCAGCGCGGCCTCGATGTTCTCGTAGCCGCCGAGCACCGCGGTGACTTCGTCCATGGCTGTCGTCTGCAGCGGGATCGCCTCCCTGAAGTGGCGCACCAGCAGCACGAGGCCGAATGACGTGCAGCCCTGCGAGCCGTGCATCACGGGCATGCAGGCATCGAGCCCAAGGAACGCGAGGCTCGCGCCCAGCGGCTGGCTCATCTTGAGCGGATTGACCGCACAGGCTTTCATAGATTCGACGACATCGGCCATGGCATGTTCTCGAGTTCGGGGGCGTCAGGTCGGTATACCGGGTTCGAGGCTCATCGCCCCCACCCCACGGCGCTCGACAGCGGGCGCGCGGCTTGCGCCTGGACCACACCGAGCGCTCCCCCGTCGTCGCCCCACGGAGCAGGGATCCGCACCTGTTGCCACACCGGGTTGTAGATCGCGCGGTCGATCTCATGCACCAGCTCGACGATCCCCTCGTAGCCGCCATAAGGGTGGTGGCGTTCCTGATTGATGTCGAGCCACGGTATGCGGGCCTTCAATGCGACGAACTGTGAGCGGCCACCCGACAGCATGATGTCGGCCCGCGCGTCCCTGAGCATCGCGTACATCTCGCGCGGCGTCATGCCGTCGATCATGTGGGCGTCATCGCCCATGATCTCCCTGATCTTGTCCTTGTCTTCCTTAGTGCTCTTCTTGACGCTGGTGCCGACGATTTCGAGCCCTGCTTCCTGCAGCGCGGAAACCACCGACCAAGACTTCACGCCACCTGTGATGAGCAACACCCGCTTGCCGGTAAGGCGCGCTTTGTAGTGCGCGATGCGCTCCCACGCGCGCGCTTCCTCGGCGGCGATCAGGCGCTCGGTCCGCTCGAGCAGATCGTCCGGCGCGCCCTGCTGCACGAGCAGGCTGGCAATATGGCGCAGCGTGTCGCTCATGTCGCCGATCCCATAGAACGAGCCCTCGAAGTAAGGGATGCCGTAGCGCCGCTGCATCTTTGTCGCGATGTTGATCATCGACTTCGAGCAGACCATCATGTTGACCTTGGCGCGATGCGAACTTGCGATCTCGTTGTAGCGCCCGTCGCCGGAGATGCACGAGAGGATACGGATGCCCAGCGCGTCGAGCAGCGGCTTGGTCTGCCAGAGTTCGCCCGACAGGTTGTATTCGCCAATGACGTTGATGTCATACGGCGTCGTGTACTCGGGCTCGCGCGTGCCGATCACATGGTTGAGGATCGCCTCGCCGCCAAGCTTGTTGCCCAGATTCTTCGGCCCGGCGAAACCGGGGGAAATGACCGGAATCACCGGCTTGCCAAATTGTTCGGTGGCGCGCTTGCAGACTGCCTCGATGTCGTCGCCGATCAGCGCAGTGACGCAGGTCTGGTAGACGAACACTGCGGGCGGATCGTATTTCTCGATGATTTCGCGCACGCTCCTGAACAGGCGCTTCTCGCCGCCGTACACCACGTCGAGTTCGTTGATATCGGTGGTGAAGCCGGTGCGATAGAGTTGCGGACCGGATGAAGCGGCGTGCCGGTTGTCCCACGAGTTACCTTCACAGGCAATCGGCCCGTGCACGAGGTGTGCGACGTCCACCACCGGCTGCAGAGCGATCTTCGCGCCGTCGAACGCGCACCCGCCTGCGGCCGAACCCGGCGAAAGCTGCTTCGTGCAGCCCCTTTTGCGCTCCTTCTCGCTCTTGCCTTGATTCTTGTCGCAACCCGGCTCGTCGAAAACTTCGGCGATTTGGGCATTGAGCGAAGCAGACATGACGTGCTCCTGATGGATGGACGTTTCTCTAGTGGCAAGTTCCATACCACCGGGAAACGCCTTGAAAACGTGCCAATTGGCGCTGAAGCAGTCGCTCGCGCGCATCGCAATGGCGGGTTTGAACGGTCTGCGACAGACGGTTCGCGACACAGAGAACCACAACACACGTTCACTGCCTGCCTTGCCGTTCCGTATGGAGCAGGAACCGTGCGATCGCATTCGCGCGCGCCTCCAGCAACGCATCCGGCCCCAAGGGGTCGCGAACCGCCAGGTAAGCAGTCAGCGCGTGGCGCATCCGTGGAGCTTTCGCGTAGTCCCACCGCACAGATCGACAGGTACTCTGCCCGTCCGTTCGCATCGGAAACGTCGTCGACCAGAGCGAGCAGTTCGCGCGGCGTTACCTCGTCATTGATCTCCGCGAGGCTCAACGGGTCGGACGCCGCCACCTCGCGCTCAAAGTCGTCGTAGGCGACAACTGGTTGCGGGTTTCTCAAGGCTGCTAAATTTGCCTGAAGGCCTTTGTGGGTATGACTTTCGCCGATTTCCGCCGGATCCGCTAGATTCCTTGACAACTGGTTGCGAGTTTCGGTTGAAGCGATCTGGCGGCGGTCAACGGAATGGGCAAGCGGGCGAGACCAGCCGCGTCGAGGAGGGGGACGAGGCAGTTT
>NZ_CADFGP010000065.1 GCF_902833905.1 Paraburkholderia tuberum STM678
ACGAAACGAAGCTCGCTGGAGCAATCCAGTCGTCAGGAAACGCCGGATACGTGATCCGTACGTCCGGTGTTGTGGGAGGACGGCGGGGGCAACCCCGCCTCCTACCCGATCGCGCGAGTTTTTCCGTTCCCGAGCGTCGGCATCGGCATACATAACAAAAAGACCGCGCGACGACCCGCGCAGGGTCCTCCGCGCGGCCTTCGCCGCGATGCGCGCAAGTGATCAGTGAAGCGCGCCGATGAGCGCGCTCAGATCTTCAGCCGCGTGACCTTCGTGCCTTGCAGCGAGACGTCGCCCATCAGGCCCGCGTTGGTCATCACGAAAACCTGCACCGGCGCGGTGGCCGTGGTCGTGTCGACGGCGCCGTTCGCGCCGATCTTCACGAGCGCGACCGATGCATCGACGCCGGCCGACCAGCCCTCCGCGTTGCGGAATTTGTCGAGCGAATCCTGCGTCATGAACAGGAAGATGATCGCCTTCGACTGCGCGCCCGCCTGCAGGCCGAACGAGCCCGACACGGTGCTGTAGTAGCCGACCGTCGCGCCGCCCACCCGCAATGCGCCTTCGCCATACTGGCCGCCGACGATCAAGCCCGCCTGCAGCACCGACGGGAACACCAGCACGCCGCGCGCCTTCGACACCAGCTCGCGTGAGCCCGGCACGGTCGTGAACAGCTTGGACAGCGTGCCATCGACGCTGGCGTCGATCGACTGTCGTTTCGAGGCGTCGACATGAGCATTTTCCGGCGTGTTGCCCGTCGTCGTGCAGCCGGCGAGTGCAAGGCCTCCGAAAGCAAGCGCAGCGGTCGTCTTCAACATGAAGTGTCGTCTTTGCATCGTTTTTCTCCGTCATGGATCCGGGGCGCAACCGTGGTGGTGTCGCCTGGTTGCCTTTGAGTTATAACACACGCTGGTGCAAAAGGCGCGCTGCGTGACAACGCGAAAAGCCTTATGGGACAAGGGTTTGAGCCTGATCGCAAGAGGTCTTCCCAGTAAATTTGACCGGCCTTGCGCGCGACTTCCGAGCACGCGTCGCGCGACGATCCGAGGGGCGACGCCGAACAGCGCCCGAGTCGCGGCGATTGTGGGGACGCTTCGGCGTGGCCGCACGATGCGCCGGTTTTTACCGATTTTCGCGTCGCGCGGCGGCCCATCGACATGGCAATGAGAGTGTTGTTTCGGCGCAGCAAATTGCGGCGAAGTGCAAGCGGCGCGGCCGCCGCTCACCCATGATTCGCCGGACTCTTGACCGCAGGCGGGCGCCGCAGCGCGCGGCGCACCATGCCGATGATCGCGCCGATCGCGAACAGCATAGCCGCCGGCACCATCCAATAGCCGACGAACGCGTGCCACAGATAGGCGAATAGCGTCGAGCGGCGCACGCTGTATTCGTTGATCGCGTCCTGCTGGCGCGGCGCGTTGGCGGCCAGTACGTCGGCCGGGCAGCCGGCCGCCTTGGCCTCGTCGGGCTTGCCATGGCAATGCGCGGGCGCCCCGGCGGCGCGCTGCGCCTGGGTGAAATTCCAGGTGGTCAGCGCGCGGTCGAGATCGACCGCGTTGTACGACATTTCCTCGCGGATCTCGTTGACCGCGACGATCGCCACAGGCACGGCCCAGAATATGATGACCAGCAACCACCGCCTTAACCAGCGGTTTTTGTGCTTCGATACCATCCTTGCCTCCGATCGATGCTCAGTAGCACCAACGACAAGATGGCGGCCCGCGTAGTTGTTTGGTTCTATATGAGTGAGGGTGGGCCGTCTCCGCAGCCATCATAGAAGAAAACGGCGCGTTGCGGCGGGTGGACGACGAAGCGGGGGACTCGATCGGAGCGCCGCGTGGGCGCAACGATGCGCCGGCGCCGCGTCGATCGGAGGGCGCCGGCGTGGGGGACGGCTACACCTTTCGCTCAGTGGGCCGGCGCCGAGGAGGACAGGCAGGTCTTCATGAAGGCCTTGCGGTCGTCGCCTTTCTTGTCGGCCGCCTGCTTGTTGCACACCTTCATCTTGTCCTGCTGGCTCATCGGCGCGGCGGCGGCCGGCTTCGCGGAAAGACAGGTTTGCATGAACGCCTTGCGCTCGTCGCCTTTCTTGTCGCCGGCCTGCTTGTTGCAGTCGGCCATCTTGGTTTGCTGGCTGTTCTGCGCAAACGCCGGCGATACGAGTACCGCGCCCAACACCAGCGTAGCGATAGCGGATTGGATTTTCATGGGACACTCCATCGGTGGTGAAAACGTTTCTGATCGTTCATGCGCGCGGGCGACGACGGCATCCATGGGCCCATCGGCGCATCCATTATGGCAAATGCCGTCTGCCAGAACGGCTCAAAATGCATTCCGGTTGACAGCGGTCCGCGCTCGTTTTCCCTGAGCAGCGTGGCGCACCTGGCGCTGCGGCGTTTGAAACAATCGAATGAACGAGAGCGCGAATTTTGTCATGCAATGCAGATTGCTCGTGACGTTTATTTCAAGCTTATTGAAACGAAATTACGGTTCCCGCTATTTTGATCTATGGTTAACAGGCAATGAGAATTTTCATATTGCTGCGAATGCAACCGAATAGAAAATAGGCATGAAATTCGGTAGTCGCCGTTATCCTCAACTGCGCTCCGGCGCATGCCGCTCCCTGCCAACCCTCAACCTCGCGAGGAGACTCACCATGCATTACCTGTTGATGTACGAGTTGGTACCCGACTATCTGGAACGGCGCGGCGAGCATCGCGACGCGCATCTGAAACTCGCATGGGCCGCCGCCGAGCGCGGCGAACTGCTGCTCGCCGGCGCGCTCGCGGAGCCGACGGACGGTGCGGTGCTGCTCTTCACCGGCGCGTCGCCTGCGGTGGCGGAGGCCTTTGCTACCGCCGATCCGTACGTACTCTCCGGACTGGTTACGCGTTGGCGCGTGCGCGAATGGACCACGGTCGTCGGCGAGCACGCATCGAAACCAGTGCGCCCGTAACGTCGTTCGAAGCGACTTCATCGCTTCTGTCACGCCTCGAACTCCGCGCATGCGCGGCGGCCGCCTCCCGTTGCCTCCACGTCACCGCGCGGGCGCGTCGCAGTCCTTTCGCCGACACTCGAAACCGATGTTCACATCAACCATCAAAGCGCATAGAAATGCATGCTGGATCGGCAATGACATTTCTAAATCCCATTCTGTTCGGTCATGCGGTATTGTGCTTTGCAATAGACAGATCCGATGCCGGATAAGCAGCGGCTTCTGTTACGGCAATACGAGAATCGACGCAGCGAAATCGACAAGATTGTTTCTATCCGTAACACTTGTCTCAACTGTACTCATGCAAAGATTGGAATGGTATGCTTCGTGCACAAATTTTCCCACGCACGAGTGAGACCGCGTTTTGTGCTTCGTAATAGGGAAGAGCCGCACCACGTGTGGGCGGCCTGCTCCAGCGAGCCGAACGGACCAAACAAATTTGTGCAACCGAGGGCCGCACACGGGTCGTGAACGCTGAGAATCCGTGGCAGGCCCAACGCCGCGGCCAGGCCAGGCCGCGTGGAGAAAATCCAATGTTTTTCGATGAGCTAAACAACGACGAATGGGCGCTGCTCGCGCCGCTCGTCTCCGACGAGCCGGCCGTCCGTCTGAACCGGCGCGGCCGGCCGCGCGCCGAACCGCGCATCGTGACGAATGCCGTGCTGTGGATCATGACCACCGGCGAGCCGTGGTCGAAGCTGCCGGGCCGCTATCCGTCCGGTCCCACCTGCCGCCGCCGCTTCGAAGAGTGGCAACTGAACGGCACACTGCTGGAGATGGTCCGTCTGCTGTCGCAGAGCGGGCGTACCTTCGCATACATTCCCCAACCGGCGCCGCCCGTTACGGCCAGACCCGCGGCACCGGTTGCGCAAACCCCGAGCCCGCGCGAAGACAATAATCTGCGCGGCGTGTCGTGGAAGAGTCCCGAGTCGTGGCAGGCGCCCGGCGTCGCGAGCGCGTTGAGCCAATGGCGTACGGCCGATCCGATCGGCGACATCACGCGGCAATTGTCGGGGCTTGCGCCGGCGAGCGCGGGGGCGACATCGGCGTTCGCGACGTCTGCAGTAGCGACGTCCGCGACGGCGGCGGAGATGCGCGTCGAACCGGCCGCATTTGAAACGGTCGAGACCGTCGCGGTCGACGACCCGCGCCCGTCGCTGACGATGGGCCTCGCCCCGCGCGGCATGCAGGTCGCCGATTCGCGCGGTTATCTGATCTACGTGGTGGTCGAGGAAGTGCCGAATGCGATGTATCGCGGGTGGGCCGAGATCATCAGGGACGGCAAGCGCGTCGAGCGCTCTGGCCTCGTCGGCCCGCGCTTCGCGGATGCGCAGCACGCGCAGCAGTTCGCGCTCGACTGGGCGCGTCAGTGGATCGATCGCGAATGCGCGACCGACGCGGCGGCCACGACCATGGTCCACGCAACGGCCGCGCCCGCGTCGGCGAACCTTGCGCAGCGGTCCGCGGACCGTTCGTTGTCAGGCCTGCGTCATGCGCCGGAACCGGCATCGGTCAATGGCATCGCGAATCACCCGGGCAATCACGGCGCGCCGTTGCACGGGCCGCTGAAGCCATCACTGAATGCATTACGCGGGACGCTGCGCCGCTATCCGTCGGACACCGCGACCGCGGGCGGGGCAAGCACGCCCACGGTGACGACCGACAGCGGCACCGCGGAGCGCTTATCCGCAACCTACAAAGAACTCATCTCATACGTGGGATGAGCCCGGCGGTCCCCGCGGCCGCTTTGCGCCGCCGCAGGTTCCCGCTTCGTCATTGCGACCGCTCGCGCCTCATTGCCTTCCGTACGTATCGTCGAAGCGCACGATATCGTCTTCGCCGAGGTACGAACCCGACTGCACCTCGATCATTTCGAGCGGCATCTTGCCCGGGTTTTCGAGGCGATGCGTCACGCCGAGCGGAATATAGGCCGACTCGTTTTCGGACACGATAAAGCGCTCGTCGCCGCGCGTGACGAGCGCGGTGCCGCGCACGACGATCCAGTGCTCCGCGCGATGATGATGCATCTGCAGCGACAACCGCGCGCCCGGCTTCACGACGATCCGCTTGACCTGGAAGCGCTCGCCGGTGTCGACGGAATCGTAGTTGCCCCACGGCCGATGCACCTTGCGATGATTGGCCGCTTCGAGCCCGCCATCCTCGCGAATCCGGTTGACGATCTTCTTGACGTCCTGCACGCGTGATTTGTCGGCGACCAGAATCGCATCGGCGGTCTCGACGACGACGAGATTCTGCGTGCCGACGCAGGCAATCAGTCGTCCTTCGGAATGCGCGAAGGTGGAGTTCGCGCCTTCGAACATCACGCGGCCGCGGCTCACGTTGCGATCGGGGTCCTTCTCGCTGATGTCCCAGATCGCGTCCCACGAACCGACGTCGGACCAGCCGGCCGCAAGCGGCACGACCACGCCCGACGCGATGCTCTGATCGGCGCCGAGCTTTTCCATCACCGCGTAGTCGATCGAATTCGACGGCGAGCCGCTGAACGCATCGCGTTGCAGCCGGAAGAAGTCGCCGTCCGCCGTGCTGCCCGCGAAGGCCGATTCGCATGCTGCGTAAATGGCCGGCTGAAAATGGCGGATCGCTTTGAGCCACGTCGATGCGCGCACGATGAAAATACCGCTGTTCCACCAGTATTCGCGTGATGCGACATAGCGCTGCGCGAGTTCCAGATGCGGCTTTTCGACGAAACGCTCGAGGCGATGCGCGACCGGGCGAGCCGCTGCTGCGGTCTGCGCATCGTCAGAACCGAGCGGCGCGCCGATGCGGATATAGCCGTAGCCGGTTTCGGCACGCGTCGGCACGATGCCCATGGTGACGATATGGCCAGCGGCCGCATGCTGTACGCCGGCGGCGAGCGCCGCGTGAAATCCTGCGCTGTCGGTGACCGCGTGATCGGCGGGCATCACGACCATGATGCCGTCTTCATCCTGCGCGGCGACGGACAACGCGGCCACCGTCAACGCGGGCGCGGTGTCACGGCCCACGGGTTCGAGTATCAGCCGGCTCGGCTTGGCGCTCGTGCGCAATTGTTCGGCCGTCGTGAAGCGCTGTTCTTCATTGGCGACGACCACGAGCTGGCCGGCAAGCGGATAACCGGCTTCGAGCCCATCGAGACGGCGGGTCGTCGATTGCAGCAGCGACTCTTCGCCGAGCAGGCCGATCAACTGCTTCGGATGCTGCTCGCGCGACATCGGCCACAGCCGGGTGCCCGAGCCGCCCGCGAGAATCACGGGATGAACCTTGAGCTTGACGCTGGTTGCGGTTGAGGGCATGGGCGATTGGGCGGGGGTGGGCCGGGTGCCGGCAGGCGTGACCGGGGCCGGAGCTGTCATGGTGAACTCTCCTCGAGGCTGGATGAATGCGTCGAGTTTTATCACGAAGTCGCGAATCAATAAAAGCGCGTTAAATACAATTCCGATAAAAGGCGCGTCGAATTTATTCGAAATTCGCCAAAAAATGTCACGTCGATTTATTTATAAATAAAAATTACCTGAAAAAAATCAGCAAGCATTTTTTTCGCTTAATGATGCGCAAGAATGACAGCACGAGTAGCGCCCGAGCTTTGCGCCAGGACTGTTGGCAAAGCGAAAGCTTCCATGTGAAAGCGCTGAGATTGGGTGCCCGGAACCTTCTGTCGGACCGCATTGCGGCAACAATTGCCGCACAAAATGCATAAAAAATGCCGAAATTTTGACCGATACAATTTGAGATTTTTTGCGGTCTTGTCGTGGGAATTTTAATACCGCTTTATTGATGTATGAACAAGGGTATTCACTCATTCGCATTCGGATTTTGCGGTCTCGCCATTCGGGCTCATTCAGTCCAGTCGCGCCGCCAGGCAGATCGGAAATAAAAAAGCGCAACGATGAAACCCGCATGCAACAGCCATTTCAACCAACCGACGGATCGCACTTGACTGACGAACAGAGGGGCGGCGCATGCTGAGCGTTCTAGCAAGAATCATCGACATCGCCATGGTCGCGCTCGCCGCGGTGCTGGCGGCGGGCGTGCACAGCGGCAGAGTGGTATGGCTCGACGATATGCAAAGCGTGTCGCTCGCGTTCGGCTGCCTGCTCGTGGTGGTGTTCTTCCCGCCGCTCGGCATCTATCAGTCGTGGCGTGGCAAGCCGCTCTACGATCTGCTGTCGCGCGTCACGGGCGGCTGGCTGATGGTCGAAGTGACCGGCGTGCTGATCAGCTTCAGCGTGCACCGCGCCGACAGCCTGTCGCGGCTGTGGCTCGTTTACTGGGCGCTCGCGTCGATCGTGCTGCTGGTCGTCACGAAGGTTATCGTCTATTCGATCCTGCGCGGGCTGCGCCGCGAGGGCTTCAATCAGCGCGCGGTCGCGATCGTCGGCGGCGCGCCGTACGGCCGCTTCCTGATCGAACAGATGCGCGGCCGTCCCGAAGCTGGCTTCAAGCCCGTCGTCGTGTTCGACGAGGACGGCACGATCAATCCCTACGAAGACCCTGACGCGGCGCACGCGGTCGCGGGCGTGCCGGTCGAGCGCGACTATCAGCGCATGATCGAACTGGTACGGCAGCGCGCGATCCGCGAGTTGTGGCTCGCGCTGCCGATCTCGAAGGAGAAGGCGATCCATCGCTTCGTGATGGATCTGCGCAACGACTTCGTGAACATCCGCTTCATCCCCGACGTCGGCAGCCTGACGCTGTTCAATCAGCCGATGGTCGAGTTGCTCGGCGTGCCCGCGATCAATCTGGCCGCCTCGCCGATCACCGATCTGCGCGTGCTGCCCAAGCGCGTGTTCGACAGCCTGTTCGCGTTCGGCGCGTTGCTCGCGCTGTCGCCGCTGATGCTCGCGATCGCGCTGATGGTGAAGCTCAGCTCGCCGGGGCCGGTGTTTTTCCGCCAGCGGCGCAAGGGGATCGACGGCCGCGAGTTCGAGATCTTCAAGTTCCGCTCGATGAAGGTCCACAAGGAAGCGGCCGGCAAGATCACCCAGGCGACGCGGCGCGATCCGCGCATTACCGCGGTCGGCGCGTTCCTGCGCCGCACCAGCCTCGACGAGCTGCCGCAGTTCATCAACGTGCTGCGCGGCGAGATGTCGGTGGTAGGTCCCCGTCCGCATGCGCTCGAGCACGACGACATCTACAAGGATCTGGTGAAGGGCTACATGCACCGCTACCGGATCAAGCCGGGCATTACCGGCTGGGCGCAGATCAACGGTTATCGCGGCGAAACCGATCGCATCGAAAAGATGATGGGCCGCGTAAAGCTCGATCTGTACTACATGCAGCACTGGACCTTCTGGCTCGACATCAAGATCGTCGTGCTGACGCTGTGGAAGGGCTTCGCGGGCAGCAACGCCTATTGAACGCGGAGCGCCGGGCCGCGCCGATGCCACGCATCACGCGAGCGCATTCCTGAATCAACTTTTTTACCGAGGTGCAATCCATGAACCTGACGATCATCGGTAGCGGCTATGTCGGCCTCGTGACCGGCGCGTGTCTGGCCGACATCGGCCACGACGTGTTCTGTCTCGACGTCGACGCGCGCAAGATCGACGTGCTCAACAACGGCGGCGTGCCGATCCACGAGCCGGGGCTGCAGGAGATCATCGCGCGCAATCGCCGCGCCAGGCGCCTGACCTTCTCCACCGACGTCGAGGCCGCGGTCGCGCACGGCGACATCCAGTTCATCGCGGTCGGCACGCCGGCCGACGAAGACGGTTCCGCCGATCTGCAATACGTGCTCGCGGCCGCGCGCAACATCGGCCGTTATATGACCGGCTTCAAGGTGATCGTCGACAAATCGACGGTGCCGGTCGGCACCGCCTCGCGCGTGCGCGAAGTGGTGGCCGCCGAGCTGGCCGCGCGCGGCGTCGAGCCGATGTTCTCGGTCGTGTCGAATCCGGAGTTCCTGAAGGAGGGCGCGGCCGTCGAAGACTTCACGCGGCCCGATCGCATCGTGCTCGGCTGCGACGAGGACGTGCCCGGCGAAAAGGCCCGCGAACTGATGAAGCGCCTGTATGCGCCGTTCAACCGCAATCGCGAGCGTACGCTGTATATGGACGTGCGTTCGGCCGAATTCACCAAGTACGCGGCCAACGCGATGCTCGCGACGCGCATCTCGTACATGAACGAGCTCGCGAATCTGGCCGATCGCGTCGGCGCGGATATCGAGGCGGTGCGCCGCGGCATCGGTTCCGATCCGCGCATCGGCTATGACTTCCTCTACGCGGGGTGCGGCTATGGCGGCTCCTGTTTTCCGAAGGACGTGCAGGCGCTGATCCGCACCGCGGCCGATCACAACGCGAACCTGCGCATTCTCGAAGCGGTGGAAGCGGTCAACGATGCGCAGAAGCAGATCCTCGCGCAGAAGATCGTCGCGCGTCTCGGCGAGGATCTGTCGGACCGCACGTTCGGCGTCTGGGGTCTCGCATTCAAGCCGAATACCGACGACATGCGCGCGGCGCCGAGCCGCGAGCTGATCGCCGGGCTGCTGGGCCGCGGCGCGCGCGTGAAGGCCTACGACCCGGTCTCGATCGACGAAGCGAAGCGCGTGCTCGCGCTCGATCTGAAGGACGTGCCGCAGCAGCATGCGCGAGTTTCGTTCGTGAGGGAAGAGATGGAAGCGGCGAGCGGCGTCGATGCGCTCGTGATCCTGACCGAATGGAAGGTCTTCAAGAGTCCAGATTTCGATGCGCTGAAGCGCATGCTGAAGACGCCGCTGATCTTCGATGGCCGCAATCTGTACGAGCCGGACGTGCTGCTCGAACTCGGCATCGAGTATCACGCGATCGGCCGGCGGCATGCGTTGCGCAACGCGCCGGCGCGTGTCGGCGCGAAAGGTTCGATGCAGGCGGCGGACCTCGCCGCGACGGCAGCCTCCGGCCGCTGAGGCCACCGCGATCGCCGTGCGAGAGAGTCCGCCATGTTCGACAACGTTCTGATCGTGTGCCACGCCAACGTGTGCCGCTCGCCCGCCGCCGAGATGCTGTTCAAGGCGAGCCAGGCGCGCGCGCCGCGCTCGGGGGCCGCACCTATCGCGTTTCATTCGGCGGGCATTCGTGCGGTGAACGGCCACGGCATGGACCCGGTGATGCGGCGCCTGCTCGAAGAGCGCGGCGTCGCGGCCGGCGTTCACCACGCGCGGCGCCTCGAGCGCTCGCTCGTGCGCGCGGCAGATCTCGTGCTGGTGACCGAGCGCGCGCAGGTGAGCGAGGTCGAAGCGCTCGATCCGTCCGCGCGCGGCAAGGTCTATCCGCTCGGCAAGTGGGAAGCCGATTCGGACGTCGCCGATCCGCACGGCGGCGCGGAAGACGAATACAGGGAGAGTCTCGTGCTCATCGAACATCTGGTCATGGGATGGCTGAAAAAAATATGCTGAAGAAACCCCGCATCGAAAACTCATTCGCGAGCTTGCGCACGAAGCTCGCCGCCTCACTTCTGCTGACGTCCTTTCTGTCGGCCTGCGCGACCGCACCGGGCAATTACCTCGACACGTCGCGGCTCAAGGACAACGATCAGGCGCCGAGCGAAACCTATCCGGTCCATCTGATCGACGCGAACCTGATCATGGCGCAGGCGCAAGCCGCCGCCGCGAAAATCCAGCCGTTGCCGCCAGCGGCGCTGTCCGATCCGTCGCTGTATGTGTACCACCTCGCGCCGCAGGACATTCTCGGCATCACCGTGTGGGATCATCCCGAGCTGACCACGCCGCAGGGCAGTACCTTGTCCTCGGGCGGCAATACCACGCAGACGATCGCGGGTGCGTTGCAGCAGCCGTATACGGCCGCGCTGCCGGGCCAGGCCGATCCGTACGGCCAGACCATCGCCGCCGACGGCACGATCTTTTTCCCGTTCGTCGGCCGCATCCAGGCCGCGGGCAAGACCACGACCGAGCTGCGCGATCAGCTCGCCGCCCGCCTCGTGCCATATATCCGCAATCCGCAGGTCGACGTGCGCGTGCTGTCGTATCGCAGCCAGAAGGTGCAGGTCACGGGCGAAGTGAAGCAGCCGGGACCGCTCGCGGTCAGCGACGTGCCGCTGAAGCTGGTCGACGCGATCACGCGCTCGGGCGGCACGAACCCGGACGCCGACATCCAGCGCGTGCGACTCACGCGCAACCACAAGCTCTATGTGCTCAATGCCGATCGCATGCTCGATCAGGGCGATACCACCCAGGACGTGATGCTGCAGAACGGCGACGTGGTCAACGTGCCGGACCGCACCGACAGCCGCATCTTCGTGCTGGGCGAAGTGAAGACGCCGATCCAGGTGCCGATCGCGCGCGGCCGCATGACGATCGCCGACGCGCTCACGCAAGGGGGCGGCATCCTCAACACCGACGCCAATCCGCGCCAGATCTACGTGATGCGCGGCATGCGCGAGCATCCGACCACGCCCGAGGTGTTCCGCCTCGACATGACGCAGCCGGACTCGATCATGCTGTCCTCGCAGTTCCAGTTGCAGCCGCTCGACGTCGTGTACGTGGGCACCGCCGCGTCGACCACGTTCAACCGTGTGTTGCAGCAGGTGCTGCCGAGCGTGCAGACGCTGTTCTATCTGAAGCAGCTGACGCGCTGAACGTTTGGCCTGTAACGTCCCGCGCCGCTGTTGTCCGGGCGGTGCGGGACGTGCAACGAAAGCAGAAGTACCGCTGACGCGAAAGCCGAAGCCAACGACACGGGATGGAACAGTGAGCAATCAACTCTCTCCACACATGGCTGGTCCGATCAAGACCGAAGAAGAAGACGTCGTCCTCGGACAACTGGTGCAGGTGATCCTCGACGACATCTGGTGGCTGCTCGCGATCACCGCGATCATCGTCGCGATGGCGGTCGCGTACTGCTACCTCGCCAGGCCGACTTATTCGGCCGATGCGCACGTGCGCGTCGAGCAGTCCGACAGCATGTCGCAGGCGCTCACGCAAACGCAGACCGGCGCCGCGATCACCAGCGGCTCGACGTCGCTGCCGACCGACGCCGAGATCGAAATCATCAAGAGCCGTGGCGTGGTCGCGCCGGTCGTGCAGCAGCTCAAGCTGAACTTCAGCGTTACGCCGAAGACGATCCCGCTGCTCGGCAGCATCGCCGCGCGCCTCGCCACGCCGGGCCAGCCCGCGCGCGCGTGGCTGGGGCTCACGTCCTACGCATGGGGCGGAGAAAAAGTCGACGTCGATTCGATCGACGTGACGCCGTCGCTCGAAGGCGAGAAGCTGCTGCTGCGCGTGATCGACGCGCAGCACTATGAACTGTTCGCGCCGAACGGCTCGCTGCTGCTGCGCGGCCAGGTCGGGCAGCAGGCGCAGGGCGGGGGCGTGACGATGGTCGTCAATACGCTGATCGCGCGCCCCGGGCAGGAGTTCACCGTCGTGCGCTCGAACGATCTCGATGCGATCACCGCGTTCCAGTCGGCGATCACGGTGCAGGAGCAGGGCAAGCAGACCGGCGTGATCCAGATCTCGCTGGAGGACAAGAGTCCCGAGCATGCGGCGCTCGTCGCCAATGCGCTCGCGCAGTCGTATCTGCGCGAGCACGTGTCGACCAAGCAGGCCGACGCAAGCAGGATGCTCGACTTCCTGAAGAGCGAGGAGCCGCGCCTGAAGGCCGATCTCGAACGCGCGGAGGCCGCGCTGACCGCTTATCAACGTCAGTCCGGCTCGATCAACGCGAGCGACGAGGCGAAGGTCTACCTCGAAGGCAGCGTGCAATACGAGCAGCAGATCGCCGCGTTGCGTCTGCAGATGACGCAGCTCGCCGAGCGCTACGGCGACGACCATCCGACGCTCGTCGCCGCGCGTCAGCAGATGGCTGAATTGCAGGCGCAGCGCACCAAATACGCGGACCGCTTCCGCAATCTGCCGGCCACCGAAGTGAAGGCCGTGCAGTTGCAGCGCGACGCGAAGGTGGCCGAAGACATTTACGTGCTGCTGCTCAATCGCGTGCAGGAGCTGTCGGTGCAGAAGGCGGGCACCGGCGGCAACGTCCATATCGTCGACGCCGCGCTGCGCCCCGGCGCGCCGGTCAAGCCGAAGAAGATGCTGATCATCTCGGCGGCCGTGATTCTCGGGCTGATCGCGGGCACCGGTTTCGTGTTCCTGCGCCGCAATCTGTTCAAGGGCATCGACGACCCCGATCACGTCGAGCGCGCGTTCCATCTGCCGGTGTTCGGGCTCGTGCCGCAAAGCGCCGAGCAGGTGCAGCTCGAAAACAGCTATGCGCGGGGCGGCGAACGGCTGCGTCCGGTGCTTGCGAACGCGCGGCCGAAGGACGTGACGATCGAAAGTCTGCGCAGCCTGCGCACCGCGATGCAGTTCACGCTGATGGACGCGCGCAACCGCATCGTGATGCTGACGGGGCCGATGGCCGGCGTCGGCAAGAGCTTCCTCAGCGTGAACCTGGCGATGCTGCTCGCCCATTCGGGCAAGCGCGTGTTAATGATCGACGGCGACATGCGGCGCGGCACGCTCGAACGTTACGTGGGCGGCTTGCAGGAAAACGGCCTGTCCGAGCTGCTGAGCGGCCAGATCTCGCTGGAGGAAGCGATTCGCGGTTCGAGCATCGAGGGCCTGAGCTTCATCTCGTGCGGCCGCCGTCCGCCGAATCCGTCCGAGCTGCTGATGTCGCCGCGACTGCCGCAGTACCTCGACGGCCTCGCGAAGCGCTACGACGTGATCCTGATCGACACGCCGCCGGTGCTCGCGGTGACCGATGCGTCGATCATCGGCGCGTATGCGGGCTCGACGTTCTTCGTGATGCGCTCGGGCATGCACAGCGAGCTCGAGCTGGCCGATGCGCTGAAACGCCTGCGCTCGGCGGGCGTCCACGTGCAGGGCGGCATCTTCAACGGCATGCCGGCGCGCTCGCGGGTCGGCTACGACCGCGGCTACGCGGCGACTCAGGCATACCTGAGCACGTGACGCGGGCTCCGCACTCGAGCACCGACTTCTGCACGACAGGAACAGAGGACATCACGATGAAACTGACGGTACTGGTACCGACTTATCGCCGCCCGGCCGATCTGGCGCGCTGCCTCGCGGCGCTCGAGCGGCAATCGCGCGTGCCCGACGAAGTGATCGTGGTCGCGCGCGTCGACGACGACGCGACCCATGCGTGCCTGCGCGATCCGTCCACGGGCGGCCGCCTGCCGCTCGTGATCGCGCCGGTGGACATACCCGGCCAGGTCGCGGCCCTGAATCGCGGGCTCGACGCCGCGAGCGGCGACGTGATCGCGATCACCGACGACGACGCCGCGCCGCGCCGCGACTGGGTCGAGCGCATCGCGGCCGCGTTCGAAGCCGATGCGCGCCTCGGCGCGCTGGGCGGGCGCGACTGGGTGCACGAAAAAGGCCGCGTGCTCGACGGCGAGCGGCCGCTGGTCGGCAAGGTGACCGCGCACGGCAAGATCATCGGCAATCATCATCTGGGTGTCGGTGCAGCGCGCGAGGTCGACATCCTGAAGGGCGCCAACATGAGCTACCGGCGCGAAGCGGTGCGCACGATCCGCTTCGACGCGCGTCTGCGCGGCGCGGGCGCGCAGGTGCACAACGACATGGCGTTCAGCCTCGCGGTGAAAAACGCGGGCTGGAAGCTCGTGTACGACCCGCAGATCGCGGTCGATCATTTCCCGGCCGAGCGTTTCGACGACGACAAACGCGACGCGCAGACGATGGCCGCGCTGCGCAACGCCGCGTTCAACTTCCATTTGATCCTGCGCGACCAGTTGCCGCCGCTGCGCCGCGAAGCCGCGTGGTGGTGGTGGACGCTGGTGGGCACACGGCTTTATCCGGGCCTCACGCACGCGGCGCTCGCGCTGCTGTCGAAGCAGGCGCAGTTGAAGCTGTCGCGCTGGCGCGAGGTTCGCGCAGGCGCCCATGAGGCGCGGCGCGCGCTGTCGAAGAGCGGAGTGTCCGCATGAGTACGAAGGTTCACGTTCATCTCTTTTACGGCGCCGATCCGCGTTTTTATCGCAAGGGCGACGATATCGGCTGCCTGTACGGTTATCACCATGCGCAGTCCGAAGCATTCGCGCTGACTTATTCGCAGGACGCGCGCGAAAGCCGGCCCGTGCGGCTCGTACGGCGCGCGCTGAAGGCCGCGCTCGGCTTCGATTTCATCCATACGTGGCGCAATCGCGCGCAGATGCTGCGCTCGGACGTGATCTGGACGCATACCGAGCAGGAGTGGCTGTCCGCCGCGCTGATGCTGCTGCTGTGCGGGCGCAAGGCGGGGCCGGGCGCGTCGCCGCTGCTGCTCGCGCAAAGCGTGTGGCTGCTCGACAAGTGGCCGTCGTACGGCATCGTGCGCAGCTGGTTGTATCGCAAGCTGTTGACGCGGGCGGATCGCTTGACCACACTCGCTAGCGAAAACGCCGGGTTGTGCCAACGCTATTTCCATCGCGACGCGACGCCGCTGCTGTACGGCCTGAACACGCGCGACTTCCCGGTCACCGCGCCGACGCAGTGGACGCCGCGCACGCCGCTGCGCATCGCGGCGATCGGCAACGATCGCGACCGCGACTGGGAGACGCTGATCAAGGCGGTCGGCAACGATCCGCGCTACACGGTGAAGCTCGCGACGCGGCGGCGCATTCCCGCGTCGCTGCGCGCGTCGAATGTCGAGATCGCGCTGTTTTCCGGCATCAAAAAGCAGCACGAACTGTACGACTGGGCCGACGTGATCGTCGTGCCGCTGCGGCCGAACTCGCACGCGTCGGGTATCACGGTGATGCTCGAAGCGGCGGCGGTCGGCAAGCCGATGGTCGCGACCGACGTCGGCGCGCTGCGCGATTATTTCCCCGCCGACGAAGCCGCCTACGTGCCGCCGTTCAATCCGCAGGCACTGCGCGATGCGCTCGACCGGCTCGCCAGCGAGCCTGACGAGGCGCTGCGCCAGGCGCAGGCAGCCGCGGCCGGTCTGCTCGCGCGCGATCTGACCACCCAGCACTACGCGATGCAGCACGTGCGGATCACGCGCGAGATGCTGAGCGCGCGCGGGCAGGCGAGCGCGCATGCCGGCGCGGCCACGCACGCGCAGCCCGCCGCACCCGGGCGCGAATCGCGCGGAGGCCTATAAGCGATGTCGACGATTCCGCGCGCGAACCCGTTGCCGCCGCCAGGCGCGGCCAACGCCGGCCCTGCAAAACACGCCGCGAGCGGGCTGCTGTCAGGCGGCCCGCGAGAATGGCTGCCGCCGCTCCTGCTGTGGCTGATCGCCGCGGTGCTGATCGTCGCGCATCAGGGCACGGTGCTCACGCTGGCGTTCCCCGTGCTGGCGATCCTCACGGGTCTGTGGCTCTACTTCAAGAGCCCGGCGCGCTACATCGGCTTCATGTGGTGGCTGTGGTTCCTGAGCCCCGAAGTACGGCGTCTCGCCGACTGGTCGAAGGGCGCGTTCACGCCGACGAGCCTGATCCAGGTCGCGCCGCTCGCCGTCACGATGATCAGCGGGCTGTCGCTGCTGCGCTACTACCGGCTGCTCGCGCAGCGCCGAGGCTTGCCGGTGCTGCTGATCCTGCTCGGCCTGATCTACGCGTTCCTGATCGGCGTGATGTCGAGCGGCCCGCTCGCGGCCACCTACGACCTCGCAAATTGGCTCTACCCGATCCTGATCGGCTTTCACATCATGGCGCACACGCGCCAGTATCCGCAGTATCGCGACACGATCATCAACACGTTCATCTGGGGGATGCTGGTGATGGGCGGCTACGGCCTGATCCAGTTTTTCATCATGCCGCCGTGGGACGCGCTGTGGATGCTCGGCTCGCAGATGAACTCGCAGGGCGACCCGGTGCCGCTGGGCGTACGCGTGTTCAGCACGATGAACTCGTCGGGCCCGTTCGCGTTCGCGATGATGGGCGCAATGGTGTTCGTGATGGCCGCGCAGCATCGCGTGCGCTGGATCGCCGCCGCGCTCGGCTTCTTCTCGTTCGCGCTGAGCCTCGTGCGCTCGACGTGGGGAGGCTGGGTCATCGCGCTCCTGATCCAGCTCGTGAAGTCGAACAACAAGGTGCGCGTGCGCATCGTCGCGAGCGCGGTACTGCTCGCCGGCTTGTGCGTGCCGCTGCTGGCGGTCGGCCCGGTGGCCGAGCGGATGCAGGCGCGGCTAAACACGATCGTCAATCTGCACGACGACCAGAGCTACGCGGCGCGAAACGAGTTCTACGCGACCTTCGCGAAGACCGCGTTTACCGACGTCTCGGGCGAGGGCATGGGCGCGACCGGCACCTCGACGAAACTGTCCAACGACGGCGGCCAGCTCGGCCAGTACGGCAACTTCGACAGCGGCGTGATGAACATTCCGTTCGTGCTCGGCTGGCCCGGCACCTTGCTGTACATGTCCGGCATCGTGTGGCTGCTGACGCGCGCGGTGCTCGGCTCGTTCAGGCTGCGCGACGACAAGTTCGTCTCCGCGTGCCTGAGCCTGTGTCTTGCGACCTTCGCGATGCTCGTGTTCACGAACTCGCTGGTCGGCACCGGCGGCCTGCTGCTTTTCATGGGCGCTTTTTCGATTCTTTCCGCGGTTCACCACGAAAAAATGAACCGCGCACGCACGCTATTTCTCCACGGAGGCACGGATTGAGAGTCGCCATTGTCACGCACGTAGTGCGCCATAACGACGGCCAGGGGCGCGTCAACCACGAGATCGCGCGCGCGGCGCTCGACGAGAACATCCGCGTGACGCTGGTCGCGTCGCACGTGGCGCCGGAGCTGCTCGCGCATCCTAACGTGCGCTGGGCGCCGGTGAAGATCGGCCGCTGGTGGCCCACCAATCTGCTGCGCCAGCAGGTGTTCGCGGCGAAGAGCGCACTGTGGCTGCGCGCGCATCGCCGCGACTACGACGTGCTGCACGTGAACGGCTTCATCACCTGGATGCGCGCCGACGTCAATACCTCGCATTTCGTGCATAGCGGCTGGTTCGCGAGCAAGTACTACCCGTTCGGTCTCACGAAGGGCGTGTGGTCCGCGTACCAGTCGGTCTATACGCGCTGCAACGCGTTGCTCGAGCGCTGGGCGTACCGGCGCTCGAAGGTGATCACCGCGGTGTCGCAGAAGGTCGCCGACGAAATCCGCGCGATCGGTCTCACGCCGCGCAACCGCGTGGACGTCATCTACAACGGCGTCGACACGCAGGGCTTCGCGGCGGCGAGCGGCGATCGCGCAAAGTTCCGGCTACCAGACGATGTGTTCCTGCTGCTGTTCGTCGGCGACCTGCGCACGCCGCGCAAGAATCTCGGCACCGTGCTCGCCGCGTTGAAGCATCTGCCCGAGCATGTGCAGATCGCGGTGGCCGGCTTTCTGCCGGGCAGCCCGTATCCGGACGAGGCGAAGGCGCTCGGCATCGCGCATCGCGTGCATTTTCTCGGGCTCGTGAAGGAAATGCCGGTGCTGATGCATTCGGTCGACGCGTTCGTGTTCCCGTCGCGCTACGAAGCGATGAGTCTGTCGCTGCTCGAAGCGATGGCGGCGGGGCTGCCCGTCGTGACCGCGCGCACGGCCGGCGGCGCCGAGATCATCACGCCCGAGTGCGGCATCGTGCTGGACGATCCCGACGACCCGCAAGCGCTCGCTCGCGCGGTCGCGCAACTCGCCGGCGACGACAGCGCGCGCCACGCGATGGGCAAAGCCGCGAGCGAACTCGCGACCGGCTTCGGCTGGGCGCGCATGGCCGCGCAATACATCGCGCTGTACCGGCAGTTGGCGGGGCAGCAGGAAAACCGCCGTCGCAGCCAGACGGAAGCGACGGTCGTCGCGCAGAACGATGCGCTGACGCTGAACCATCTCGCCGGACAGAAGAGCGTGGAATGACCGCGCGAAGCGCGCCATCCACGTCTACACATAGCAACTCACCGCAAGCAACACACAGGGGCACACCATCATGACGACTGGCTCAATCAAATCACTGCAGATCGGGATGCACTGGTTTCCCGAACGCGCGGGCGGCCTCGACCGCATGTACTACTCGCTGGTCGGCGCGCTGCCGGGCGCGGGCGTCGCGGTGCGCGGCGTCGTCGCCGGCTCGCCGAAAGTCGCGGCCGATACCGGTGGCGCGATCAACGGCTTCGGCCCCGCCGCGCAATCGCTGCCGCTGCGGCTGATGGCGGCACGCCGCGCGCTACGCCACGAAATCCGCACGTCGCGGCCCGACGTGATTTCGTCGCACTTCGCGCTCTATACGTTTCCGGGGCTCGACGTGACGCGCGGCATTCCGCAGGTGTCGCATTTTCAGGGACCGTGGGCCGACGAGAGCCACGTCGAAGGCGCCGATTCGTTCGGCCAGCGCGCGAAGCGTTATCTGGAGCAGTCGGTATACGCGCGTTCGTCGCGGCTGATCGTCCTGTCCGACGCGTTCGGCAAGATTCTCACGACGCGCTACGGCATCTCGCCGGAGCGCGTGCGCGTGGTGCCGGGCTGCGTCGATGTCGAGCAGTTCAATCTGCCGATCACGCAGGCCGAGGCGCGTCTGCGTCTGCAATTGCCGCAGGACCGACCGATCGTGCTGGCGGTGCGACGGCTGGTGCGGCGCATGGGTCTCGAAGATCTGATCGATGCGGTGAAGCTGCTCAAACGCAGCGCGCCCGACGTGCTGCTGCTGATCGCGGGCAAGGGTCGGCTCGAAGGTGAGCTAGAGGCGCGCATCGCCGACGCGGGGCTCGAACACAACGTGAAGCTGCTCGGCTTCGTGCCCGATCAGCATCTGGCGGCGCTGTATCGCGCGGCCAATCTCAGCGTCGTGCCGACCGTCGCGCTGGAAGGCTTCGGGCTCATCACGGTCGAATCGCTTGCGTCGGGCACGCCGGTGCTGGTGACGCCGGTCGGCGGATTGCCCGAGGCGGTGGCGGGATTGTCGCCCGATCTGGTGTTGCCGGAGACCGGCGCAGCTGCGATCGCCGCGGGTCTCGCCGGCGCGCTGAACGGTACGCTGAAGTTGCCCGATGCGGATGCATGCCGCCGCTATGCGCGCGAACGCTTCGATAACGCGGTGATCGCGAAGCGGGTCGCGGCGGTGTATGCCGAAGCGATTGCGGGGAGCGTGCTGCATTGAAGCGCAGCGGCGGCGGTTCAATCGAATGAAAAAAGGGGCGAGGCTCGGATCGCTGCGTTCGGGCCTCGCGTTCATGTCGCCGCAAGACCGGCAAAAAAAATAGGCTGCAAATAACGGCACTTTTCTGTTGAACTTGAGCCCGGATCAGCCCTTGGCCGCGATTTTCCGACCTTATTTTTCAAATCCCTGAAACGTGGCGCCCGGCGTCGACTTCGTCACGTTTACGTCACACATCCGCGACGATAATCCCCGCGCCCGAAAGTACAAAAACACACGGGCGTCCCGCCAGAAAGCGGGGACCTTGTATTTTCAGATCTCGGGGATTTTCAGATGACCATCCGCCACCGCATCACGCTTCTCGTCATTCTGATGCTTGTCGCGCTATCCGCCATTGGCGGATACGCCGTGCTTCAGACCCGCAACAGCGCGGCCAACGTCAGGCAGGTCACCCAGGGCGTCGTGCCGAGCGCGCTCGCGTCGGCAGACCTCGTATCGCAGGTCAAGGACGTGCAGCTCGCGATGATGACGCTCGTCTATGCGCCTGACGCGAACATGGTCTCGCAGGCTCAAGACCTGCTGAAGAGCAAGGAAGCGTCGTTGCAGGCGGCGCTCGACGTGCAGGCGAAGGCCGCGCAAGGTCAGGCCCAAACCGGGCTCGTGAGCCAGGCGCGCGACAGCCTCGCGAATTATTTCAACGCGGTCAACGACACCGCGAAGATGAAGGCCGACGGCAAGAACGAACTGGCGCAAGCCTATCTGTTCGCGAACGTCGCGCAATACCGCGATGAACTCGAAGGCATCGTCGAGACGCTGCGGATCGAAAAGAACCGCCAGAAAGATGCCGCGATCGACGAACTGAACAGCGCGCTCGCCACCACGACGACGGCGATCGGCGCCGCGACCGGCGCGGCCATCGTCGTGCTGTTGCTGATCAGCGCGCTGCTGTATCGCCAGATCACCCGCCCGCTGAGCCGCATGCAGGTGGAGATGAGCGAGATCGCGGCGAGCCAGGACTTCACGCGCCGCGTGCCGGTCGGACGCATGGACGAGATCGGTCATTCGATCGTCGCGTTCAACGGCATGATCGAGAAGATCCAGCAAAGCTCGCTGCAACTGAAGCAGAAGACCGCCGATATCCAGGCGATGCTGCAAAACATGCAGCAGGGGATTCTGACGGTGGTCGAAGGCGTGGTCGTGCATCCGGAGTACTCCGCCTATCTCGAGGCCATCTTCGAGACGCGCGAGATTGCGGGCCGTCCGTTGCTCGATCTCGTGTTCGGCGGCACCGAGATCAACAGCGATGCGCTCTCGCAGATCGAAGCGGCGCTGCAGGCATGCATCGGTGAAGACAGCATGAACTTCGAGTTCAATCAGCACCTGCTCGTCAACGAGATCGCCAAGCCGATGGCCGATGGCCGCGTGAAGACGCTCGATCTGAGCTGGTCGGCGATCACCGACGAACACGACGTCGTGCTGCGTTTGATGCTGTGCGTGCGCGACGTGACCGAACTGCGCGCGCTCGCCGCCGAGGCCGGCGAACAGAAGCGCCGGCTGGAAATGATCGGCGAGATTCTCGCGGTGAGTCAGGAGAAGTTCCATCACTTCGTCGAAAGCGCGACGGGCTTCATCAGCGAGAACGAACGGATCATCCGTCAGCATCACGAGCCGAGTCACGAAGCCGTCGCCGAGCTGTTCCGCAACATGCACACCGTCAAGGGCAATGCGCGCACGTACAGCCTTCAGCATCTGACCGGCATCGTCCACGAAACCGAACAGCGCTACGACGCATTGCGCCGCGCTGACAGCAGCGAAGCGTGGGACCAGCAGCTTCTGATCGAGGATCTGCAGCGCGTGAAGGCCGCGCTCGAAACCTACGCGACGATCAACGAAGTGAGCCTCGGCCGCAAGGGGCCGGGCCAGAGCGGCGCGGTGGATCGCTACCTGATGGTCGATCGCGAGTCGATCCAGAAGCAGCTGGATCTGCTCGAAAGCGCCGATCCGGCCGACCGGGACGCGCTCGTGGCGATGCGCGAATCGTTGCAGCGCGAACTGCGTCTGTTGGGCACCGAATCGATCTACGAAGCGCTCGCGGGCGTGCTCGACTCGCTGCCGTCTCTGGCGGCCGAACTCGGCAAGGAGGCGCCGGCCGTCAGCATCGACAACAACGGCTACCGCGTGCGCAGCGAGGTCAGCCATACGCTGCGCAATGTGTTCACGCACCTGCTGCGCAACTCGGTCGACCACGGCATCGAGCCTGCCGCCGAGCGTGTCGCGAACGGCAAGGACCCGGCCGGCGTCATCGAACTGGAAGTGGGCATCGACCATCACGCGCTGCAGATCACCGTCAGCGACGACGGCCGCGGTCTCGCGCTCGCGAAAATCCGTGGGGCCGCGATCGAACGCGGCTGGATCGACGCCGATGCCGCGCTCAGCGACGAAGCGATTGCCGAGATGATTTTCCGTTCCGGCTTCTCGACCGCGCAGACCGTCAGCGAGATTTCGGGCCGCGGCGTCGGCATGGATGCCGTGCGCGATTTCGTGCGGCGCGAGCATGGCCGCATCGAATTGCGTTTCACCGACGATCGTCGCGGCGCGGACTATCGCCGCTTTCAGACCGTCGTGTCGTTCCCCGAGGACTGGGCGGTGGACAGTCTCGACGCGTCCGCCGATGCAGCGCGCGAGCGTGACGCGGATGCGGTAGCAGGCTGACGGCCTGATGAATTGATCGAAGCGATGGGAGCAGGTTGTGCTTGAAAGTTATCTTTTGGCCGCAGGCGTTGGCGGTATTCTCTGCGCACTCGCGACGGGAATTTTTTATCGTCGGAAGCTTCACGCGGGTGCGCAGGCGCAGCGTGTCGACGCGCTCGCGCGGCAGGCCCTCGAGCAGCAACTCGACGCGGCGGTCCGGCTCGGCGAGCAGGCCGACAGCGAGCGCGCCGCACTGGAGTCGATGCTCGCCGATCTGCGCGCGCAAGCCGGGCAGTGCGCGCACGATCGCGAAGCGTTGCAGGCGTCGCTCGACGCCGCGAGTTCGCGAAGCGACGAATGGCTGCAGCATGCGACGCGGATCGCGCACGAGGCGGGCCGTCTGAAGACGCTGACCATCACGTTCGAGCGTTGGCACGAGCAGATGATTTCGCTGATGTCGCAGAACCGCGACATGCACAAGAAGAACCAGGAGCTGTCGGCGATCGTGCAGCACGTGCTGATCGTTTCGCTGAATGCGTCGATCGAAGCGGCGCGCGCCGGCACCGCGGGTCGCGGCTTTTCGATCGTCGCGGGCGAAGTGCGCTCGCTGGCGTCGCGCTCGCAGGAGTTGTCGAAGAGCTATCGCGAGAGCCTGCATCGCAACGACTTGACGACGGCGGCGACGTTCCAGGACATCCAGGCCGGCGGCAAGATGATCACGGCGTCGCTCGGCGGCGTCGAAGTGCTGGCGACCCAGTTCCAATCCCGGCTCGAGCAGGCCGCAGCGTGATTACCGATCAGGCGAAGCAAAGCATCGCGGACATCTTCTGTCACGCGGCGCGCGCGAGATTGCCCGCGACGCCGGGCGATTCGTGCGAGATCACGGCGGTGCCGAGGTGGGATCGCGATCATCCGGCCGGACCTTGCGCGATGGCGTTGACGATCTCGTCGATCGGCTTTCGTCTGCTGTTCGTGCTGCATTTCGGCAAGGACGACGCGACGCACGCCTACTACGCCAGCGGCGACACGACGCGTTCGCTGTCGGAAACGCTGATGGAACTCGGCAACCTGTGCTGCGGCTACATGAACCAGCAACTGGTCAATCATTTTCCCGATCTTGGCATGTCGACGCCGTATGAATTGAACAGCGCCTGTGTCGAGTATCTGGACGAGTTGCGGCCCGATCACGTGTGGGCGTACGAGCTGACGATCGGCGGTGCGGCCCGGCTGGGTGTCACGTTATGTCTATGCGCGCAGGCGCCCCTCGATTTCAAGGCTGAACTCGCCACGGCCGACGAGGCCGAAGGCGAACTCGAACTTTTCTAGCCCCTCAACACTGCATTCGCAAACTGAAACACGATGAATACCAGCAAGCCCGTCAGCAAGGTGCTCGTGCTCGACGACTGTCCGGCACACGCGCAAGCGCTGAAGCTCTTTTTCGACGAACACAACCTGATCGCACTGAAGGTGCGCGACAGCAACCGCCTCGGCTCGGTACTGGCCACCAATATCGATCTCGGCGGCGTTCTGCTGGCGGATAACTACGGCGGATCGGTCGAGCAGGCGGCGACGAGCGCCGCGCGCATCAATGCCTTGCGCCCCGAACTGCCGGTGATCCTGCGTTCGAGCGGCCACGCGCCGCTCGAACGGCTTCCGAAGCCGTTGACGAACGCGGCATGCGCGCATTTCAATGCCGCCGATCTGACGGCGCTGCGTGAAGCCGTCGATCGATACATCTTCAGCCTCGACTTCCCGAACGCGCTCGTGCGCGGTATCGCGGAGATCACGCAAGCGCGGCTCGCCACTTTGTTCGACGGCGTCACGGTGCAACGCGACACGCCCAGTATCGTGCGCGATCGAATCATCTTCGGCGAGGTCTTCAGCCTGATTCCGCTCGAAGGCAACTGGTGTCGCGGCTATATGTTGATGCAGGCCGAAGAGGAGCCGCTGCTCGGCATGATCGATCGCGATCGCGCGGCACGCGAGCCCGGCATGGGCGCGGGGCAACCGGGCTTTCGCGATCTGAACGACGTGCTCGGCGAATTGACCAATCTGATCTGGGGGGCATTCAAGGACCGCTTCCTCGGTCAGCAGAACGCTCGCGATGCAAGTCAGGTGCAGGTGCAGGTGCCACTGCTGGTCAATCACAAGCATCGCTACATCTCGTTCGGCTCGGACAATCCGCAGTTGCGGTTTCAATATCGATTGAGCGACGCCGCGAGCGGACAGTCGGTATCGATCGACCAGCGCTTCGTTTTCAACCTGAGCTGGTCACCCGAAGATTTTTCTGAAAACGCGGTGGATGTCGACGATCTCGTCGAGTCCGGCGAACTCGATCTGTTTTGATACGACGCGTCGGTGACGCAAGGGAATGGTTATGGCAAAGATTCTGGTGGTGGACGATTCGAGCACGGTACGCGATGAAGTCGCGGGTTTTCTGGCGAAAAACGGTCTCGACGTCGCGACGGCCATCGACGGCAAGGATGGCCTTGCGAAGCTGAAAACGGATTCGAATATCCGCCTGATCGTCAGCGACGTGAACATGCCGAACATGGACGGCCTGACGATGGTCGAAAAAATCCGCGGCGAACTCGCGAACAAGACCGTCAACGTGATCATGCTGACGACCGAAAGCAGCCCCGCGATGAAGGAGCGCGGCAAGGCCGCCGGCGTGAAGGGCTGGATCGTCAAGCCGTTCAAGGGCGATGCGGTGCTGGAGACGTTCCGGAAACTGGCGGGTTGACGGGGCAGTGTGCGGCGGCGAGCGCCGCCGCACACGGATGCCGGGTTAGAACGTCTCGTGGTGCTCGTTGCGCGCGATGTCCGCCTGCACCATCATCTGGCAAAGCTGCTCGAGCGAGGTTTGCGGTTGCCAGCCGAGCGTGTCGCGCGCCTTGTCCGCGCAGCCGATCAGCAGGTCCACTTCGGCCGGCCGATAGAACTTCGGATTGACGCGCACGAGCGTCTTGCCGGTCGCGACGTCGATGCCGGTCTCGCGCTCGTCCTTGCCCGACCATTCCAGCTGATAACCGGCCGCCGTGAACGCCATGCGCACGAAATCGCGAACCGTTTCGGTGCGGCCGGTCGCGAGCACGAAGGTGTCGGGCGCGTCGGCCTGCAGCATGCGCCACATGCCCTCGACGTATTCGAGTGCGAAGCCCCAGTCGCGCTGCGCGCTCAGGTTGCCGAGTTCGAGCACGTCCTGCTTGCCGAGCTTGATCTTCGCGACCGTGTCCGAGATCTTGCGCGTGACGAATTCGCGGCCACGTAGCGGCGATTCGTGATTGAACAGAATGCCGCTGCTCGCGAACAGGTCGTACGACTCGCGATAGTTGATCGTCGACCAGTGCGCGAACAGCTTCGCGACGCCATACGGGCTGCGCGGATAGAACGGCGTGCTTTCGCGTTGCGGCACCGCCTGCACGAGGCCGAACATCTCGGAGGTCGACGCCTGGTAGAAGCGTGTCTTCGGGCTCAGGATACGCAGGCCTTCGAGCAGATTCAGCGCGCCGACGCCGGTCACTTCGGCGGTGGTCACCGGCTGGTCGAACGACACGCCGACGAAGCTCTGCGCGGCGAGGTTGTACAGCTCGTCGGCCTGCGTGCCGTCGAGCAGGCGCAGCGTCGAGCCGAGGTCGGTGAGGTCGTGTTCGACGAGACGCAGATTCGGATGATCGAGCACGCCAAGCTCACGCATGCGCCAGAAGTTGACCGAACTCGTGCGCCGGTAGGTGCCGGTCACGTGATAGCCCTTGTCGAGCAGCAGCCGGGTCAGATAGGCGCCGTCCTGTCCGGATACGCCGGTGATGATCGCTTTGCGTGGTTGGCTCATAGCTTGCCTTCTGGTTTGTGAGAGAAAAGAGAACGGAACGCGCGTAAGGGCCTGGCTCAGTGCGCGTTGTCCAGCAGCCGCCGCACCAACGGTTCGACGACCCGATAATCCTGTTCGGCCTTCAGCCGGTACAACTCCGGCTTTGGATGCGCGCCGTCCGACATCAGCGACTTCCAGTCGGGCAGGCTGCTCACATACGCGTATTGATCGACGAGCGGCACCTGCTGTTCGGCGGCCACGCGTCGCGTCATCGCTATCATCGCGGCGAGCCGGGCGTTGAGCCGGTTATCGGGCATCGGGTTCGAGGTCTGCAAAACAGGCTCCTTGCCGAGCGCTCGCGCGGTTTGCACGAGCGACGTCTCGGCCGCGTAAAACTGCTCGGGCGTCTGGTTGTGCATCACTTCGTTGATGCCGTAGTTGATCAACACGATCCGCGCGGGCGAGGCGGCGAGACGTTCGCGCCACGGCAGTCCCGCCGTCGGCCCCGCGCGACGATTGCCGGTGCCGTCGCGCAACTGCCAGGCCATCGTGCCGCCGACGCCGTAGTTCGTGACGCGCACGCGCTCGCCGTCATGCGCCTGCAACGCTTGCTGCAGAAACGTGACGGCGTTGCGGGCTTGCGGGCCGCAGTGGCCATCGCTGCAGGTGATGCCGAGCGTGGTCGAGTCGCCGTAAGCGTCGATCAGCAGTTGCGTCGGCGATGACGCTGCCGGCCCGGCCACGGCCGCGCGCGTTGTCGGGGCGATCAGCATCAGCGCCGACACGACACCCAGCACGTGGGCAGCAACAACGGCCAGGCGGTTCATGCGCGGCCTTGCGGTGCTTGCCGCGCAACGTGGGCGCTGGCGCCGGTCGTCGCTCTCGACCCGCGCGCGCCGAAAATCAGGCGCTTCTCGAATGCGAACCACGTGATGCTCGCGTACACGAGTGTGATAGCGAGCGCGATCGCGGCGCTCAGATAGCGATTCAGATGCAGCGGCCACACCATGTACAGCACGCTCAGGTGGATCAGATAGATCGTGTAGCTGACGGTGCCGATATAAACGAGCACGCGATTGCACAACAGCCGCTTCACGATGCCCTTGCTCTGCAGCGCGATCACGACGATCGACGTGCACAGCACCAGCGACACGCTATACAGCCCCGCATTCGACAACGGCGTATTCGCTGCGCGAAAACGCGGGTAGTGCAGATGCAGCCATGCCAGCACCGCGAGCGCGGCCAGAGCGCCGAGCACCGCGAGTCCCTTGAACGGTTCGAGCGCATTGCGATCGCGCCGCACGGCAACCGCGAGCAGCGCGCCGGCCGCGAGCAGATCCATGCGGAACGGCGTCAGGTAGTAGATCGGCCAGAACGAATCGAACCACGGCGTCGCGAGCGCGCGCAGCAGCGGCACCAGAACGATCAGCGCGGCCGCCACCAGCCCAAGCAGACGCTCGGGCACGAGCAGGATCACGAACGGCCAGAAGATATAAAACTGCTCCTCGACCGCGAGCGACCACAGCACGTTGAGGCTGTCATGACCGCTTTGATTGAGCGCATCGCCGATATTAGTCGCGAAGAACGCGTACCAGTACCAGTGCCGCGCCCACGCGAGGCCGAACAGCAGCGACGACACGGCCATCAGCAGCAGGTACGGCGGCAGGATGCGGCGCGCGCGCCGCGCATAGAAATAGCTGAAATACGACTGCTGGCGCGACTTGCGATCGAGCAGGATGCCGCTGATCAGAAAGCCGCTCAAAACGAAGAACAGATCGACGCCCATCCATAGCGGCGCTTTCAACGCGTGCTGCGCGAACACCGCGAGCACGGCGATCGCGCGCAGACCGTCGAGCTGCACGATGCGGGAATGGGAGGGCGCGAGGGGCAATGCGCTGGCTGTCATGAACCGTCCATGGTGTAAAGCGGATGAGCCGGGCGAAGCGCCGCGCGGTTCGCCACGGATTGCCAGCGAACAGGCGCGCGCTTCGCGTCGCAACTGAAGTGCAATCGATTCTAGGGAAAAGAAACTCGAGAAAAAACCCGTTGGAATGGGCTAATTGAATCAGATTGAAACAGGGTATTTCTTTGGCCATTCTCGAAAGATTTATATGTTTATGTGGTGAGCATCGGGCAATCCGTAATAAATGCGCATTGCGTGATATCACATCGGTAGGAACGGGGGATCGTCGCGATAGAGGCGACCTGGCGGCGAGGCTTGCGCTTTTATTGATTTTTAAAATCTTTTCTTTTGCGACGTATAAGCAAACGAATATTTTTGAATTATTTTCTATTTTCGTCACTGCATTTTTTTCGCGTAACTTAGCCGTGCGGACGGCTGCCTTCAGGCGCCGCGCTTCAATCGGTTGCGCTTCGTTTCGCTTTGCCACATCACTGAATTTCGCCCCGAGCGGGCGCAGGTCCGCGTGCATCGCGTTGACCGGACATCGACTGGAGGTTCCGCCTTGCGCCGTATCACGTTCAAAAACTGGTTCGCCCTGACAGCCTGCGCTGCCGGCGTCGTCGCCGCATCGGCCGGTCTGCCGGCGCGCGCCGAAACCGCTTTGAACGCGAAGACCTCATGGATCGGCAACAGCTTCGGCTTTGGCGATGGCACATGGACGCAGATCGATATCACCGCGATCGCGGTCACGCCCGACGGCAAGGTCTATACGAACGCGCCGTGGGACGAAAGCGGCGCCGAAGCGAGCGTCTATCAGGACGGCAAGATGCTCGGCTTCGCGGGCGGCACGCATGGCTGGGGCAACGCCGGCGGCAATGCGATCGCGGTCAACCGCAAATATGCATTCGTTGCGATCGCGGTCGGCAATGAGAAAGGGCATCTGGTCGAGCCGGGCGTGTGGCCGGACAAAGGCAAGCAATGGTTTGGTATCTCGCGGCGCCTGATCGACGAGCCGAAGCGCGTGGCACCGTTTCAGCCCGCCGCTAAAAACGCGGACCCGCACGCGCAGCTCGCGGCCGGCTTTCTGATGATGAACGAAGTCCCGACCGGCACGAACGCCGAGATCGGCGGGCTCGCCGCGAACGACACGACGCTGTTCGCGGCCAATACCGCGCGCAATCGCATCGAAGTCTACGATGCCGAATCGATGCAGCAGAAAGCAACGTGGAACGTGCACGAGCCCGGACGAATCGCGCTCGCGCCCGACGGCACGCTATGGGTGCTCAGCGGCACGCGCGGCGATCGCGCGCCGGGTATCGAGCATTACACGGCGACCGGTCAGCGCATCGACGAGACCATCACGCTGCCGGCCGATACGGTCGCGGTCGGCCTCGCCGTCGATGCGCAAGGCCGCCTCCTGATCGCCGATAACGGTCCGCGCCAGCAGGTGCTGTTCTTCACGAAGCGCGACGGCCGCTACACGGAGTCGGGCACGCTCGGCGAGCGCGGCGGCATTTTCAGCGGCGTCGCGGGCAAGCCCGGACCGTTGCGATTCAACGGGTTGACCGGCGTGGGTGTCGATGCGCGCGGCAACGTGTACGTGTCGACCAATGGCATCGGTCCGCGTTACGAGCCGATCGGCGCGGGCCTCGGCGCGACGCTCGAAAGTTATGCGCCGAACGGCAAGCGCAACTGGCAGGTCGAGGGGCTGCTGTTCGTCGACGGCGCGTGGATCGATCCGGCCCGGCCCGACAGCGTCTATACCGGCAACAAGCGCTTCGAACTCGATTTGTCGAAGCCGTCTGGACAGGACTGGAAATACGCGGGGTTCCTGTCGAATCGGTTCAAGTACCCGGACGATCCGGTGTTCCATACCGACAAGTATCCGGGTCTGCCGATCGCGCGGCGGTTGAAGGGGCACACGTTCCTCTATCTGACCGACATGTATGCGGATCATCTGAAGATCTATCGCTTCGATCCGCAGCATGACGGCGAGACCGCGATTCCCTCGGGATTTATCGCAGGTCGCGAGCGCGCGGTCGCGAAGGTGCCGAATGCACCGCCGGGCGGTGACTGGATCTGGCGCGACACGAATGGCGACGGGCGCTTCGATCGCGACGAATACGCGCTGAACACGAGCGGCACGAAGCTCGCCGGCGGCTGGGGCTGGTGGGTCGACATGGCCGGCGACATCTGGCGTACCCGGGATACGAAGGGCATCTATCGCTTCCGTTTCGGCGGACTCGATGCGAAGGGCAACCCGGTCTACTCGTACTCGAACCTGACGCAGTACCCGGTGCCGGCACCGTTCAGCGAACTGCATCGCGCGATCTATGAATCGGACACCGACACGATGTACGTGAGCGGCTATACGGCCGATATGCCGACCGCGCAGGGCTTCTGGAAGGAAGTGGGCCGCGTGCTGGTGCGCTATGACAAGTGGTCGAGCGGCAAGCCGGTGCAGCGCTACGCGATCACGCTGCCTTGGCAGACGCAGAGCAAGCCCATCGCGACGATCATCGGCGTCACGGTCGAGGGACAGTACGTGTTCGGCGTCGAGCCGGTCGGCGCGGTGCACGTGTGGGACAAGGACAGCGGCAAGGAACTCGGCGTGATCCGACCGGGCCCCGAAGTGGGCCGCGCGTCGGGTTGGGTCGACGTGCCGAACGGTATCAGCGCGACGAAGCGCGGCGATGGCGAGTACCTGGTGTTCGTCGAGGAAGACGCGCGCGGCAAGGTGCTGATGTATCGCTGGAAGCCTTGAGGTGCGTTGGCCTCGCTGACGCAGCCCCGCACCCAATCTAACCGCAAAACCGAAGGGATTCGATGGACAAAGGCATTCTCAGGAACGTGGCGATCAACTTTTTCGGGCTCGTGCTGCCGACGTTCGTATCGCTCGTGACCGTTCCGTCGTATATCCGGCTGCTCGGCGTGGAGCGCTACGGTGTGATCAGTCTCGTGTGGACGCTGATCGGCTACTTCGGGATTCTCGATCTCGGCATGAGCATGGCCGCGCAGAACCATATTTCGAAGGCGCGCGCGTCGGGCGATCAGCAGGAAAGCGCGCGCGTGTTCTGGAGCGCAACCTGGCTCAATCTGACGACCGGCGTTGTCGGCGGTCTGATCATCTACTTCGGCGCGTTCCTGTACACCGCGTATTTCACGAAGGTATCGCCCGAGCTGCAGCACGAAGTCTATATGGCGCTGCCGTGGCTCGCGGTCGCGATTCCGATCGCGAACGTGTCGTGGGTGTTCGCGGGCGCGATCAACGGCGCGGAACGCTTCGGCGTCTACAACACGAACCAGACCATCGGCACGTTCCTGTTCCAGCTGCTGCCGCTCGGTGCCGCGTGGTGGCTCGGCGCGACTTTGCAGAACGTACTCGCCGCGGCAGTCGTCGCGCGGATTCTCGCGGCGTTGCTGCTCGGCCGCTACGCGCTGAAAGTGCTTGAAATACGCAGCATTCAGCCGCCGCGGCTCGGCGTCGCAAAGGGGCTGTTCAACTTCGGTGGCTGGATGCTGATCGCGAGCGTGACGACGATGGTCGCCGATTCGCTCGATCGCGTCATGCTCGGTTCACGGCTCGGCGCGCGTTTCGTCACGTACTACACGGTGCCGCAGAACCTCGTCACGCGTCTGAACATCGTGCCGACCGCGCTGGTACGCACGCTGTTTCCGCGGCTTTCCGCAGTCGGCCGCGCCGACGCCGACACGATCACGCAGCAATCGCTCGAATTTCTGAACGGCGTGTTCACGCCGGTCGCGCTCGTCGCGATGCTGGTGCTCGAACCGTTCCTGCATCTGTGGGTCGGCAACGAGATCGCGACGGTCGCGGCGCCCGTGGGCCGCATCATGATCGTCGCCGTGTGGCTCGTCGGCCAGGCGAACGTGACGCGCATCCTGATTCAGTCGCAGGTCAATCCAGCCACCGCCGCGCGCATCGGCCTCGTCGAGTTGCCGCTTTTCGCCGGTGCGTTGTGGCTCGGTATCACGCATTTCGGGCTGACGGGCGCGGCGGTCGCGGTCGCTGCCCGCGCGCTGTTCGACTACGCGGTGCTGCTGCGTTTCGCCGCGATCCGCGCGCGCCAGATCGTGCTCGACATGCTCGCCCATCTCGCTTTCCTGCTCGCCAGTCTGTGGCTCGCCAGCTTCCTGCCGAGCCTCGCGCTCGCGATCGCCGCCGGTGTGCTGATGGTCGGCGCGAACGTCGCGTGGTCGATCACGATGACGCCCGCCTTGCGCAATCTTGCGCGTTCACTGCTATTGCGACTGAATCCGAGGAAAAGCGCATGAATCAAGACGTCCTTGAAAAAAACCTGTTGAGGCCCGCGACGCGCAGCGCGCTCGACGAACTGACGAGCGTGCCCGGCATCCAGCCGGCACCGCGCCGTACCGCGCCGCGCGCGAGCAAAAGCGTGCGCATCGCGATCGTGCACGACTGGCTCGTCACCTACGCGGGCGCGGAGAAAGTGCTCGAGCAGATCATCGCGTGCTTTCCCGATGCGGACCTGTTCAGCCTCGTGGACTTTCTCGACGATCGCAGCTTCCTGCGCGGCAAGCCGGTGACGACGTCGTTCATCCAGAAGTTGCCGCTCGCGCGCAGCAAGTACCGCTCGTATCTGCCGCTGATGCCGCTCGCGATCGAGCAGCTCGACGTGTCGGCGTACGACGTCGTGATCTCGAGCAGTCACGCGGTCGCCAAGGGCATACTGACCGGTCCCGATCAGGTGCATATCAGCTATGTGCATTCGCCGATCCGCTATGCGTGGGATTTGCAGCATCAGTATCTGCAGCAGTCGAAGCTGACCAACGGCCCGAAGTCGGCGCTGGCGCGGCTGATTCTGCATTACATGCGCAACTGGGATATCCGCACGTCCAACTCGGTCGACGGCTTCGTCGCGAACTCGGCGTTCATCGCGCGACGCATCAAGAAGGTGTATCAGCGCGAGGCGCAGGTGATCTTCCCGCCGGTCGATGTCGAGGCGTTCACGCTGTGCACGGAGAAGCAAGACTTTTATCTGACCGCCTCGCGCATGGTGCCGTACAAGAAAATCGATCTGATCGTCGAGGCGTTCGCGCGGATGCCCGAGCGCAAGCTCGTCGTGATCGGCGACGGACCCGACATGGCGCAGATCCGCGCGAAGGCGGGGCCGAACGTCGAGATCATGGGCTATCAACCGTTCGAGGTGCTGAAGGACCGCATGAGCCGCGCGAAGGCATTCGTGTTCGCGGCCGAAGAGGACTTCGGCATTTCGGTGGTCGAGGCGCAGGCTTGCGGCACGCCGGTGATCGCGTACGGCAAGGGAGGGGCGCTCGAAACGGTGCGCGATCTGTCCGAACCGAAGCCGACCGGCATGTTCTTCGATGATCAGGATACCGACTCGATCATCGCTGCCGTGAATCGTTTCGACGAGCTTCGGCACCGGTTCCTGCCGGAGAATTGCCGCGGCAACGCCGAGCAGTTTTCGGCCGCGCATTTCCGCGAGCGCTTTTTCTCGCAGGTGCGCGCGGCGGTGCCCGCGTTGCGCACGGCGACGCTGCCGGCCTATACGCCGTATCGGCCGGCCGTGCAGGGCGCCGCGAACGTGCCGCGCATTCTTGCCGTCGATCAGAGCGGCGTGCTCGGCGGCGCCGAACTGTCGCTGCTCGAAATCGTCAAGGCGCTGCGCTCGCGCATCGAGGTCGTGCTGTTCGACGACGGGCCGTTCAACACCGCACTCGCGAAAACCGGCGTCGAGGTCACTGTACTCGATGCCGGCGCGCTCAAAAATGTGCGCAAGCAGGGCGGTTCGATGCCAAAAGGTCAGGCGTTGAAGGGACTCATCTCGCTCGTGCGTGCCACCGCGAAACGCGCGCGCAAGGTGGATGTGATCTACGCGAACACGCAGCGTGCGATGGTGATCGGCGCCGTGGCCGGCAAGCTCGTGAGACGGCCGGTGGTCTGGCATTTGCGCGACATCGTCAGCGCCGAGCATTTCGGCGGCAAGCAGCTTGCGATCATCAAGTGGTGCGCGCGGCTCGGCCTCACGCACGTGATCGCCAATTCGGCTGCGTCGGCGCAGGCGTTTGCGAAGCTCACGCGGTTCGACAGCAAGCGCATCGACGTCGTGTTCAACGGGATCGCCGCGGAACCGTTCGACGCATTGCGCACGGTGCCGCAAGCGGTGCTGCGCGAGCGCCTGAATCTGCCGCGCGACGCGTTTCTCGTCGGCTCGTTCAGCCGGCTTGCGCGTTGGAAGGGACAACATGTGCTGCTCGAAGCGATGGTGCTCAATCCGCAGATGCATGCAGCGCTGGTCGGCGCGGCGCTGTTCGGCGAGGACCAGTACGAGAGCGAACTGCGCGCCTTCGTCGCCGCGCACAAGCTTGGCGAGCGCGTGCATTTTCTCGGCTTCCAGCACGATATTCCGGCCTGCATGTGCGCGGTCGATGCAGTTGTGCATACGTCGATCACCCCGGAGCCGTTCGGTCGCGTGATCGTCGAGGGGATGCTCGCGCAGCGGCCGGTCGTGGCGTCGCGCGCAGGCGGCGTGCTCGAAATCATCGACGACTACGAGAACGGCGTGCTGTGTACGCCGGGCGACGCGCATGCGCTCGCCGATACGCTCGCCGAATTGCGCTCGAACGGCGACTTGCGCGACAAACTGGTCAGGAACGGCTATCGGACCGCGCAGGAGCGCTTCGGCACGCGCAGCTATGTGGATGGGGTTGCGCAGATTCTGACCGGCGTGGCAGCGCGGTGACGAGGTGATTTTTACGCGAGGGTAGACGAGGGCTTGGCCAGTCCTTGCTTGGCGTAGCGGAGCGAAAGTCTCGAACGACTTTCGCTCCGTTTTTTTTTCGTGCTGTGCGGGTGGTGGGTCAGCGGCCGTTAGTTGTCTGCATCAGACCTGATCAGATGATCATGCCTGTTTTTTGTTATTCGGGTCATGCAGTCCCATGTTCGTGCCTGGAAGTGGTGAGAAATCGAATATGTGATCCGGTAAAGCCGCCAAGTCTCCCGGCTCGCCACAGGCGTTCCGGTACCTTCACGTTTCTGGGGCTCGATTGGCCGTTTTCTGAACTGTCAGGAAGCACCGGACGAATTGATCATCTAAACGGATTGCGGTCAATAAATTTAATTCGAAATAGGACGGTTTTGACAAACATTGACAATAGTTCTTGCTGGAGCCTATGGCCACCGAAGGCGAGAGCCAACAAAAATGCGGTATTGAACCGCTTTCTTTGTCGAGTCACGATACGGGAAAGATGCGCATGAAAATGAGATTTCCGGAGTCATTGTAAATATATGTCAAAGCGGCTTTATCTCAAATTAAAGTCCTTGACCGTGACTCGTTTAGATGATTAATTCGCCGGGTGTTTTTTCTGGAATATCAGCAGAGGTCAAATGGAACAGCAGAAACAGGATGAAACCGGCGTCAAGGAAGAGTGCCAGCTCTGCCGTATCACCTATTCAATCTACTCAAACTTCCCGCCAATGCCGTCCGCAATGGCGCTGAACGCCGAAACCGGCGAATGGTTTCCGTTCGATACGCTGAAGTCGTATTCAAACGGTTACGACATGGCCGAAGCCCTGGGTTACTCATGGGCGTGCGATTGTCGCGAGCGTGCCGCCAAACGGTTCAATGAGCAGTTCGAGCTAAGAGACTCCACTGGCAAGCGACAAGCGCGGGTGCGTTACCGGATACGCGTCGGTTCGAGGGTCCTCGCGAAAGGTATCACGGATGCCCAGGGGCGCACCCAGCGTGTTTCAACAGGTAACGCAAAGCAGGTTTTTATCGATGTTGCCGGGTCATAGCCATAGCGTTATACATAAGTCCTTAGCCGAGCCCGTCGCGGAGCGCGCGTAGCGTGTCAGCGGCAGCGAGTACCTGATCGAGCCCTCGCCAGATGGTCTTGGCACCCGGTTCACCGTCGCTCT
>NZ_CADFGP010000066.1 GCF_902833905.1 Paraburkholderia tuberum STM678
ATTGAAGGATGAAGTCTGGCTCAATCCGGAGCGCATGCAACCGGAAGAACTAAAGCAGTGCGCATGAGGTGACGCGACAAGTACGTTGACAACCGCCGATGATGAAAAGCGTAGGGTAGTGCTCAAGCAGTTTTTCTCTAGCAGGCCGAACGTCGCAGAACAGACTTTCAACCAGTTCACTGAGCTTTCCAAATGCGTAGCCTTCGATTTGTGCTTCGATGCCCATACGAAACTCCGCTAGGTCGAGTTACTTTTGGTAGGTTAGCCAGGCGGTGACATTACCCCGACAATCGCAACGCCTGCCGAGTTTGTCTCTCATACGCAGGCCAGTCTCGTCCAGAGTTTTCAATTGCAAGCTTGGCGACGGGAAGTCGCTCAAACAAATCATCGGTGGTGCGGCGGTAGTCGCGATATAGTCATTCAAAAGACAGCCAGACGATCGCTGGGATCTGGCTGAAGCTCAGCACGCGCGAAAGATGGAAGCGATGAAAGCCATCCGTGGTCCGGTAGCGATACGGCCCGGGAATTTCCGGCAAGAGTTCGAGGTAGATAGGCGGCAACGCGTCGCCGCGCAGCATCCCGTCTAGGATTCGTTTCGCCCGAGGAAACAGAGCCACGCCTACGTCCCGTAGCGGCGGTTCAATTTCGGCAATGGGCAGCGTGTGAAGGCGTTCCGGTGGGAAGCGCTCAGAAGAAAGACCCGCGACGGCGTAGCGATAAGCGGGCGCGGTAGGTCGGAACGCGGCGAATCCCTCGGCCTCGATCACAGCGCGCGCATATGCTTGGATTGTGTCGTCATCGACCAGGGGGCAGTTCATTGTTCTTTGGGAGATTTCTGAGGTGATTCGCCGAATGCCACTTTGCGCTTGCAAGGCATCGGATCGCTGGGCTCAGTAGTTATAGTGATCGTTATGATGGCCCTTCCGACCTGATATTCACACCCCCACAGCATGACTCCCACTCCCTGGGGTGCCAATGGGTTCTGCTGGGTCAGCATCGGATAACCTTTCAGCAGGACACCAATCTCACGCGGGGCGAGTTCCGGACCGACAGGAACTATCTCTTTCCCCAAAGTATTTCCACTTGCCAATGCAATTGCCATCAGGAACAAAAATGTCGTCTGACCTTTAACTGCGCGAACACCCTTTGGCCATGCCATAACTAATCTCCATGTCAGGGAGGCCAATTGACGACGATCTGGGCGCCACCGTCGACTGACCGAAACTGGCCGACTACCGCCTATCCGCAGCCGGCCCTCTCCGCAACGCCGCGATGGACCGCAAAATAGCCCCAGGCAGCTTCGCTTAACGGAGAGCGACGCAGGACTATGGCGGCGCGACAGAAACCCACGTAATCGATCAACGGTTTTCCGGCGCCGCTGTCAGCCCTTCCAACAGCGCCTTATGAAACGCTTGCGGGTCCTGCATCTGCGGCGCGTGACCGAGCCCTGCGAACTCGACCAGCGTCGCATGGGGAATCGCCTTCGCGGCCGCGCGGCCCAATTCGGGGTAATGGCCGAGCTTCGCGCGCACCTCGGGCGGCGCTGCGTCCTTGCCGATCGCCGTCGTGTCCTTCTGACCGATCAGCAGCAGCGTCGGCATGCTGAGCTGGCCGAGCTCATAAAAAACCGGCTGGGTGTAAATCATGTCGTAAAGCAGCGCGGAATTCCACGCGACGATCTGCTTGCCCAGCCCACGATACATGCCCGCGAGCATCTGCACCCACGGTTCGTAGTCCGCGCGCCATTGCCCCGCGTAATAGGTCGCCTGCTCGTAGCGGCGGATGCCGTCCGCGGTGGTCTTCAGCTCCCGCTGATACCACTGGTCGACCGACAGCGACGGCACGCCCTTCGCCTTCCAGTCCTCGAGTCCGATCGGGTTCACGAGCACCAGTTGCTGCGTTTCGCGCGGATACATCAGCGCATAGCGGACGGCGAGCATGCCGCCCGTCGAATGGCCGACCACCGTCACCTCGCTGACGCCGAGCGAATCGAGCAGCGCATGCGTATTGCGCGCGAGTTGCTGGAAGCTGTACTGGTAATGCTCGGGCTTGCTCGATTTGCAAAAGCCGATCTGGTCCGGTGCGATCACGCGATAGCCGGCATCGCTCAGCCGGCGAATCGTCGCGTCCCACGTCGCCGAGCAGAAATTCTTGCCGTGCAGCAACACCACGGTGCGGCCGTTCGCATGCGCGGGCTTCACGTCCATGAAGGCCATCTGCAAAGGCACGCCCTGCGAGGTGAATTCGAAGCGTTCGACCGGCGCCGGGTAGCTGAAGCCCTGCAGCTCCGGACCGTAGGCCGGGCCGGAATCGTCGAGCGAAGACGCGGCCGCGGCGCTCGCGACGGCCGGGCTCGCCTCGCCGACCGGCGCGCCCGCCGGCGTGGCGGCCACCGCGACAGACGCCGCGCACAACATGGCGCAGGCGCAGACACTCGACAGGGCAAGCAGGAATGGGCGGTGAAGATTCATCGGGATGCTCTGCAAAAAACGCAATAGGGATGCACGAGGCAGGGAGCGCACGATTCTACGATGCGCCGCCGAACTCCGCCGCCAATCGTGCACTGCGGACACGGCACACGGCCGTGGCGAGATGGCATGCATATTGCGCGTTCTGGGCTCAAGCATCGTCCGGACACGACCTCGTGGCCAATGTGTTGCGCCGCACCGAAAAACGCGCCGTAACAGGCGATCGTTTGAGGATGATCCGCCACGCGGCCCCCGCAATAAACATTATTCGCTCGCGTCCAATCGGTGCTAGAACTGACTGACGGGCCCGCGAAAACAGGCAGCGAAGAACGGCAATGCGGCACGACTGCCAGGCAGCCCGAATCATCAGCGCAGAGGAAGCGACCAGATCACCCCCGGGGGTATATCAATCAAGCAACCATCTTGCATGCGGTCGGAGCGAGTGCTGAAGGGCCACTCCGATCGACAGGAGACAAATATGAATACTCCGGCACGGCTGAACGACTTACAGCGCACTACCCTCGCGATCGTCCTCGCCGGCGGACGCGGTACCCGGCTCGGCCCGCTCACGAACAAGCGCGTGAAGCCGGCGGTGCACTTCGGCGGCAAATACAGGATCATCGACTTCGCGCTGTCCAATTGCCTGAATTCCGGCATCCGCCGCATCGCGGTGGTCACGCAGTACAAGGCCCATTCGCTGCTGCGGCATCTGCAGCGCGGCTGGAGCTTCCTGCGCGGCGAGATGGGCGAGTTCATCGACCTGTGGCCCGCGCAGCAGCGCGTCGAAGGCGCGCACTGGTATCGCGGCACCGCCGACGCGGTGTTCCAGAACCTCGACATCATCCGCTCGATCCGCCCGAAGTACGTGGTCGTGCTCGCGGGCGACCACATCTACAAGATGGACTACACGCGCATGATCGCCGATCACGCGGACAGCGGCGCCGACTGCACGGTCGGCTGCATCGAGGTACCGCGCATGGAAGCGGTCGCGTTCGGCGTGATGGCCGTCGACGAAAATCGCCGCGTGACCGGCTTCGTCGAAAAACCGGCCGACCCGCCTGCGATACCCGGTCGCCCCGACACGGCGCTCGCGAGCATGGGCATCTACGTGTTCAGCGCCGACTACCTGTACACGCAGCTCGAAGAGAACATCGCCGCGATCGATACCGATCACGACTTCGGCAAGGACATCCTGCCGCGCGTCGTCACGCGGGGCGTGGCGATCGCGCATCCGTTCAGCATGTCGTGCGTGTCGTCGGACCCGAGCGTCGAGCCGTACTGGCGCGACGTCGGCACGATCGACGCGTACTGGGCCGCGAACCTCGACCTCGCGTCGACGATACCGACGCTCGACCTGTACGACGAGTCATGGCCGATCTGGACATACCAGGAGCAGTTGCCGCCCGCGAAGTTCGTACGCGACATGAAGGGGCTGCAGGGCTCCGGCAACAATCTGATCGTCTGCGGCGGCTGCGTGATCTCGGGCTCGCAGATTTCGCGCTCGGTGCTGTCATCGAACGTGAAAGTGAGTTCGTTCTGTAATATCAATGAGGCAGTGTTATTGCCGCAGGTCACGGTCGGCGCGAGTTGCCGCCTGCAGAAGGTCGTGATCGACCGTGGCTGCACGATTCCGGAAGGCACCGTGATCGGCGAAGACCCGGCGCGCGACGCCGAGCGCTTCTATCGCACCGACGAAGGCGTCGTGCTGGTCACGCAGGAGGCGTTGCGCGAGCATCCGTAGTAGCGCGCCCACCGCTGCCCGCGCCGGCGGCCACGCGCCGCCGGCCAGGCATCGCCCGGCTTCGCCCGAACCACCGCTGACTATTTGCCGACCCCGAGCAACCCTGCCACCCCGACAGAGACCCGGCCTATGACGATTCGCGCCCTGCACGTCGCAAGCGAGCTGTATCCCCTCCTCAAAACGGGCGGTCTCGCCGACGTCGCGGGCGCGCTGCCGTCCGCGTTGATCGAGCGCGGCGCCGACGTGCGCGTGCTGCTGCCGGGCTTTCCGGCCGTGCTCGCCGGCCTGCGCGATCTGCAGCCGGTCGCGCAACTGGGCAGCCGCTTCGGCGCGCCGAACGTGACGCTCGAACGCGGCACGCTGCCCACCAACGGGCTCGCCGTCTACGTGATCCGCGCCGCGTCGCTGTACGATCGCCCCGGCAACCCGTATCTGAACGATGAACACGTGCCGTACGGCGACAACGCGCAGCGCTTCGCGCTGCTCGGCTGGGTCGCCGCGCAACTCGCGCAGCAAACGGACCCGACGTGGTCGCCGCAGATCGTTCACGCGCACGACTGGCACGCAGGGCTCGCGCCCGCCTACCTGAAGGCCGCCGAACGCGAGCACGGCCGCGCGCCCGCGCGCAGCGTGTTCACGATCCACAACCTCGCCTACCAGGGGATTTTTCCCGCGCATCAGTTCGGCCTGCTCGGCCTGCCGCACGATTTCTTCAACATGCACGGCGTCGAGTTTTATGGTCAGCTATCGTTCCTGAAGGCGGGGCTCTACTACGCCGAGCGCATCACGACCGTCAGCCCGACCTATGCGCGCGAAATCCAGACGCTCGCGCACGGCGGCGGGCTCGATGCACTGCTGCGCCATCGTGCGCACGATCTGAGCGGCATCCTGAACGGCGTCGACTACACGGTGTGGAATCCCGCCACCGATACGCTGCTCGCGACGCACTACAGCGCGTCGAGACTGGCGGGCAAGCTCGCCTGCAAGGAAGCGCTGCAAAAGCGCTTCGGCCTCGCGCAGAGAAGCGACGCGCTGCTGTTCGGCGTCGTCAGCCGGCTGACCGAGCAGAAGGGCCTCGATCTGCTGCTCGGCGCGGTGCCCGAGATCGTCAAGCGCGGCGGGCAACTGGTCGTGTTCGGCACCGGCGATCCGGCGCTCGAGAATGGCCTCAGGATGGTCGCGCAGGCGCATCCGGAATCGGTCGCGGTCGAGCTCGGCTTCGACGAAACCCTCGCGCATACGATCATCGCCGGCAGCGACGTGGTCGCGGTGCCGTCGCGCTTCGAGCCGTGCGGGCTCACCCAGCTCTATGCGCTCGCCTACGGGTCGCTGCCGCTCGTGCACTGCATCGGCGGTCTCGCGGATACGGTCGCCGACGCATCGCTCGAAAACCTCGCCGACGATTTCGCCACCGGCTTCGTGTTCGAACGCTTCGATCCGAAGGGACTCGCCTCGGCGATCCGCCGCGCGTTCGCGCTGTACGGACGCCGCACCGAATGGAAGGCCACGCAGCGGCGCGCGATGCGCCAGGACTTCGGCTGGGCCGCGTCGGCCGACCGCTATCTGGCCTTGTATCGCGAGCTCGTCTGAAGCATCCGCCGCACGTTGAACGGTCCGGTTTCGTTAATCTTCACGCGCGTTTGATGGTTCGGCGCAACAGCACGGGGACGGATCAACTCGCGGCTGTCAAACTCCTGTATCGTTTGCTGACTTGCCGGCTATGCAGTTCGTGGGTTTTTCCTGCACCATCTGTATCAGGCATGTCTGCCGCACGGCGCCCGGGCCATCGGCCCGCCCGCGCGAGCCTCCCCTTCCAGTTGTTTTGTTGACCGCGCATGACCGGTTGCGCGAGCCTTACCATGACGAAAAACGTTCTGAGCATCCAGTCCCATGTCGTGTTCGGTCACGCCGGCAACAGCGCGGCCGTGTTTCCGATGTGCCGGCTCGGCGTCAACGTGTGGCCGCTCAACACCGTGCAGCTCTCGAATCACACGCAATACGGGCATTGGAGCGGCAGCGCGATCGACGCATCGCAAATGGAAGATCTCGTCGACAGCATCGGCGCGATCGGCATGCTGCCGCGCTGCGACGCAGTGGTCTCCGGCTATCTCGGCACGAAGGAACAGGCGCAGGCGGTGATTGACATCGTCAAGGCCGTGAAGGCGGCCAATCCCCGCGCCTGGTACTTTTGCGATCCGGTGATGGGCGCCACGGGCGGCTACAAGGTCGAGCCCGGCATCCAGGAATTCCTCGTGAAAGAAATGCCGCAAGTCGCCGACGGGATCGCGCCGAATCACATCGAATTGCAGCGCCTCGTCGGTCGCGAGATCGAGACGTTCGAGGAAGCCGTCACCGCGTGCCGCGAGCTGCTCGCGCGTGGGCCGAAGCTCGTGCTCGTCAAGCATCTGCTCGATCGCAACAGTCCCGCCGACCGCTTCAACATGCTCGTCGTCACCGAACGCGAAGCGTGGATGGGACAGCGTCCGCTCTATCCGTTCGCGCGCCAGCCGGTCGGCGTCGGCGATCTGACGAGCGCGGTCTTCGTCGCGCGCACGCTGCTCGGCGATTCGATCCGCTCGGCCTTCGAGCACACGCTCGCCGCGGTCAACGCGGTCGTCAAGGCGACCTGGCAGGCCGGACGCTATGAACTCGAACTGGTGGCGATGCAAAATGAAATCGCCCAGCCGCGCGAGTGGTTCGATGCGTGGGTCGCGGAAACGGCTTAGATAACTTAGGCACGTCGCTCGTTGCCGAGCCCCCTCGCCAGCACCCTGCTGGCGGCCGTCCTATAATGCGTGCCGCGTGGACCAGGGCTTGCGCCCTCGCGCCATGGCATTTTCAGCATCCGGCATTCAGCAGACGAGGCATTCGATGGACGGTCATATCCGCAGCGAGCGGGAAGAATTTTTTGAGCAGTTGTGCATCAGCGTCGACGCGGACGAAGCGCACGAACAGGAAGCGATCGAGTTCTTCGAGAACCAGTTCGACCAGCCCGACTTCGATCCCGCGCAATGGCTCGATATCGCGCTCTACTACTCGGCCGCCGTCGCGCGCGGCATCGTCGACATGGTGACGGCCGACGACAAGGCACGCAGCAACATCGCCGAAATCATCGCCGACAATCTCGACATCTCGTACGGCGAGGACGACTGCCAGCAGTTCGCCGAGACGATCGAATTCGCGCTGAACAACGGCGTGCCGGTCGATCTCGACGTGGTGCTCGACGGCTGCCAGCGCGCGATCGACGATCTCGACACGTGGGCCGACGAAGACACGAAGGCGCCGCTTTTGCGTCTGCGTGAAGAGCTGCTGCGCCAGCAAGGCGAGCGCTAGGCAACAGGCTCGAATCTCCTCCGACAACGCAACACCGCAACACCGCAACACCGGCCGGCGCGCTCGCGCCGGCTTCTTAAGCATATGCCGTAATCCGCAGCCCAGGCGGACCTTTGCACGGCAAGCCAGCTTGCTTGCCTCACGCACGCTCCATGTGCACCACATGCACCTGTTGCCGCCTATGCCGAAATGCTCATCCAAAACGCCACGAATTGCCAAGACGACGGCAATTTGGCTTTCTATATTCGCCCCAGATTGACGTCGCGAACACGCTGCGAGGCTCAACGCCAGTGCGCGTATTCCAGCATTGTGAGCGGCGAGCGATCCTTCGTAGTCTTGCGATGCGCGAGGGCCTGCCTCGGCCTCACGTGTCGTACCGCTTCGCTGTCGTACCGCTTCGCTGTCGTACCGCTTTCATAACAACCGTCGATGCAAGGAGAGACCATGAGTCTTCGCAACACGCTGAAACCGCTGGCCATGCTCGTGGGTGCGATGTTTGCCGTCGCGCCTGTTGCCAGTTTCGCCGACGACCTGCCGGTCAAGATCGGCTTTGCCGCGCCGCTGACGGGCGCCAATGCCGGCTACGGCAAGGATCTGGAAAACGGTGTGCGGCTCGCGATCGACGAAGCCAACGCGCAGAAGATCAAGATCGGCGACAAGGTCGCGCATTTCGAGATCGTCTCGCAGGACGACCAGGCCGACCCGCGCGTCGGCGTGCAGGCCGCGCAGAAGCTGGTCGACTCGGGCGTCGCGGTGGTCGTCGGCCACTTCAACTCGGGCACGACGATCCCGGCCTCGCAGGTCTACGAGCAGGCTGGCATTCCGGTGCTCGATCCCGCCGCGACGAATCCGATCATCACGGGCCGCGGCTTCGCGAACACCTTCATGGTGATTTCGACCGACGCGCAGAACGCCGGCAATGCGGGCGCCTATGCCGTCGACGTGACGAAGGCCAGGCGCATCGCGATCATCGACGATCGCACCGCGTTCGGCCAGGGCGAAGCCGACGAGTTCGAGAAGGCCGTGAAGGCGCACGGCGGCAACATCGTCGCGCGCGACTACACCGACAACCACGCGGTCGACTTCAGCACGCAGATCACCAAGTTCAAGGGCGCCAATGCGGACCTCGTGTTCTTCGCCGGCCTCGACAGCCAGGCGGCGGGCTTCGCGCGGCGCATGAAGCAGCTCGGCCTGAACGCACAGTTGGTCGGCGGCGGCGGCGTGATGGACGAGGACTTCATCAAGCTCGCGGGCGATGCGTCCGACGGCGCGATGGCTTGGGAATACGGCCGCCCGCTCGCGCAACTGCCGGGTGGCAAGGACTTCAACGCGAAGTTCAAGAAGCGCTTCGGCGCGGACGTGCTGTCGTATGCGCCGTTCGGCTACGACGGCGCGTGGGTCGCGATCAAGGCGATGCAGCAGGCCAAATCCGACTCGCCGAACGTGTACCGTCCGGCGCTCAAGTCGATCGACTACGACGGCGTGACCGGCAAGATTTCGTTCGACAGCACCGGCGCGTTGAAGAGCGGCGCGTCGACGCTGTATCAGGTGAAGAACGGCGCGTGGGTGCCGGTCGTGACGAAGAGCGGCACCTAAGCTCCACGTCCAGTAGATCGTCGCGGCCCTGCCCGGCGCGTGGCCGGCGCGGGGCGCGCTACTGCCACGCGCTCGCCGCCCGGACGACCACCTCGGCATCGAGATCGCGCTCGATGCGCACGAGGTCGTCGCGAATCGCCGCGAATTCGTTTGGCGTACACATCTGATGGCCGAACGCGGCGCGCAGATGCCGGTTGACCTGCAAAGTGCGCGTCGCCGGATCGAAGACGTAGTGCGACGCAAACGTGAGCAACGGGTCCTCGACCGTGCTGTCGGTCGGCAGGTCGGTCACGCGTACGAAGCGCGGCAAGCTCATTTCCAGCGTTTCATCGAACTCCCCGCCGATGCACGCCCACGGCTGCGTTCTGACGGGCTCCGCGAGCCACGCCTCGACCTGCGAGCCCATGCCGCCGGCGAGGCTCGTCAGCGCACGCACGGCAGTCGTGCCGTCCGGCCAGATCAGATGCGGCACGCTGCCCTGCATCGACGTCGCGAACGGACCGCCGGTCACGGCGACGTCGTCGGTCTGCAATTGCGCGGAGCCGTGCAAGCCCGTTTGCAGCAGACGCCTGGCGGCAAGCTGCTGCGCGCCCTCGCGCGTCGCGCGGCGGAACGTGTTGCGTTCGAGCTCCGCGGTATAGCCCCGATCCTCGACCCGGTACGCATAATGTGCGGTGCCGTTTTCGTCGATGTCGATCTGCACGCGCGCCTTGCGTTCGCGCCGTTGAGTGGCCGGCGTGCGCGCGAGCACGCCGTCGTCGACGAGCAGCACCGGCCGGTCCATGACGCCGCCAGGCAGATAGCCGAACGCGGTGCCGCCCGCCGTCGTGTCCGCGAATTGCGCCAGCTCGGGAATCCAGATGATCGCGTGATTGATCGCGCTCGCGCCGTAGCCGGGGACCTCGGGCAACGTGTAGTACGGACCGAGATTGAGCAGCACCGGCTCGCTGCGAATGCCGGCGGCCGCGAGCAGCGCGCCGTATAGCGCGACGTGGTCCTTGCAGTCGCCGTAGCGGTTGCGCAGGATGTCGGCCGCCTTGTGCGGAATCGCCGCCGTCTCGCCGAGAAAAAGCGCGACGTAGCGGATGTTCAGACGCATCCAGTCGTACAGCGCGCGGGCTTTGTCGCGGGGATCGGTAAGGCCGGCCGTCAGTTGCTGTGCGAGACCGATGATCGCGGGATCGTCGCGGGTCGCGTCGTTGTCGGCGGGACCGCGATAGCGCGCGGCAAAGCTCGCGAAGTCCGGCACCGTCGACACCATCAGCCGGTCGCCCCAGTTCGCGTAGCCGACCGCGCCCGCTTCGAGCCGCGCATAGGGGCCGTGCCGGTAGTCGAACTCGTAGCGCGTGCGGCCGTTCGCGGTGATGGTCGGCATCGCGACGTAGCCGCGCGCATCCGCATAGAGCGGTACGTCGGCGGGAAGGTCGAAGATCAGACGCTGCTCGTCGACGGGCTCGAGCGACGGCTCGACCAGATAGGCGAAGGTGCCCGCTTGCAGCGGCTTCGCGCGGGTCTTGCGAAATTCCAAGTGCACGCGCGAGCCGATCGTGACGCCGGGGAAGATCACGGTGCGCAACACACCGTCCTCGAAGCTCGGCGCGCCGGACGAGCGCGGCTCCTGCACGTCGCGGATCGCCTCGGGACCGACCGCATGCGCGGTGCCGTCAGGGTCGATCGTTTCGGCGGCCAACTGTTGCACCTGCTCGATGTCCTTGTTGAACCACACGTAGCGTTGCGCGATCTCGTCGACGCCGCTGGCCGTGTCCGCGCGCATCAGCGTGTCGTCGTGTTCCTCGACGGAACCGTCTTTCTGGATCACGAACAAATGGACGTCGCGCTCGATCGTCGCAGGGGCACGTTCGTTGGTGGAGGTGGCGATTTCGCCGGCTGCCGCGCAAAGCGGCAAGGCGATGCCGCTCGCGGCGGATAGCGCGGCAAGCAACGCCGCGGCGCGCACGCGGCATGCGCGCCCGATCATCGCGATCGACGTGTGCGCCAACGTGACGACGACGTTCCCCAAGATCCACCTCGGCCAGGTTCGTGTCGTCGTTGTAGCACATCGCCGACCCGTGCGTTTCGGGGCGGGGTCGGCGTTGCCGCGTCGAGCTCGAGCGGCATTGGAGTCACCGGCGCTCCCGCGACGCAGCGGCCGGCGTCGATCGTCTTCACTCGCCGTCGTCGAGCTGGCTCAGCAGCGCCTGCAGTTTTTCCACGTGCCGCAGCAGCATGTGCCGGTGCTTGTCGATCTGTTCAAGCCGGCCCTCCAGGTCGGCTTGAATGCGGTCGTCGAGTTCGGCCGCGGCCATCACGTCCTCGACCTTCGCGCGCATCGATGCGAGCTCGACCGGCGCGTGCAGCAGATGCCGCTCGAAGCGCCGCACTTCCTGCGTCGCGAGATCGCGCACCTTGCGAAAATGCGCGTGACGGCGGTGCGCTTCGACATCGAGCGTTTCTTCCTCGAGGCGTCGCGCGGGCGGCGGCTGCCCAAAAATCGGCTCGGGCCGCAACACCGTCTTCTTGCGCACCGGATGCGCCGTGCCCCGAAAGCGCGCGAGCGGCTGCTCGTTGTCGATCGCCTCGCGCGCATTTGGCGGGATCTCCTGACCGGTGTGCGGCACGTTCATCCAGCCGCCCGGCAAACCGGTGACGGCCTCGACGCCGCGCACGAATTCCTCGCTGAATTCGCGTTGGCCCGACAGCATCAGCTTCAGGTAGCTCGCGGAAAACGTCATCATGCGCGCGAGCCGGCTCGCGGCGCCGACCTCGCTGGTCAGCAACACCAGGTTCGCGCGCCAGACTGGCAGCAGCAATTCGTCGGAATCTTCCATCGCTGGGTCTTCCATCTTTTCGCCTGATGAATCGATGACCGCATCGCGCATGTCATCGTTTTGAAAGGGTCGTCGTCTCGCGGTGTCGCGTGCAATGCCGCTATGCCGCTTTGCCTGCGGGGGGGCCCAGATGTCGAAGGTACACATTTGACACGGTACGCACCGGCCAATTCAGCGCAAAGCGCGTTAAAACAGGGCTTACGACACATCGCGTGTTGCATCGACACACGTATTTGCGCGCCGGTCCTATCCGCGGCCGCTTGATGTGGCATGCTTACACGCCGATGCGGCACGCGTCGTGCTGCATGGCTGGCTCCACAACACTGACTTAAGGGTTTCGTAATGAAGAAAATCGTTCTCGCCATCGCCGCAGCCGTTGCCACCCTGAGCGTGATCGTCCCCGCTCAGGCCGATGAGCATCACCACGAGTGCCATAAGGTGCGCGTGCATCATCATTGGGAAAAGCGCTGCCACTAATGGCGGTGAAACCGTGTCCGAGGGACGCGGTGCACATCAAAAAGCCCCGCTTTCGCGGGGCTTTTTTTCATGGCGCGCCGCGTCTTGAAACAGCCGGCGCACGATACGCTGTGCGCGCTCGACGCTCAAACCATTCCATATGAACGCGCCGGCGCGCAATCACGGACACATGCTGTTACACCTTCGCGATACGCTGACCGATGCAGGCCGACGCGGACCGCGATGCCGCGCGCTCCTGCAGCAATCGTGATCCGCGTGGTGAGAAAGGAATACAAGCTTCAGGCGGATTTCACGCGAGCGAGAGCCGTCGTTACCAGCGCTTCGAGCAGCGGCGCGACCTTCGCGGCGAGGTCTTCATCATATGCATAAGGCAGGCGTTCTTCCATGTAGGTGATCTGCGACAGCTCGAGTTGCACCGCATGCACGCCCTGCTCGGGCTGCCCGTATTGCCGCGTGATATAGCCGCCCTTGAAGCGGCCATTCGCGATCGCCGTATAGCCGCCGTGACGCCCGACCAGCGCGGCCAGTTCGTCGGCCAGGCCCGGCGCGGCGCTCGCACCGTTCGACGTGCCGAAGTTGAAATCGGGCAGACGTCCGTCGAAAAAACGCGGCACGCGCGAGCGGATCGAATGCGCTTCCCACAGCAGCACCTTGCCGTGCTTCGCCTTCAGCGCCGCGAGCTCGCCGGTCAGCGCGTCGTGATACGGCTTCCAGTAAGCGTCGCGACGGCGCGCGGTTTCGGCGTCGTCGGGCAGATGGCCGTCGCGATAGAGCGGCTCCCTGTCGAACGTGTCGACCGGCAGCAGACCCGTAGTGTCCTGCCCCGGGTACAGGTTCGCGCCGTCGGGCGGACGGTTCAGGTCGACCACGTAGCGCGCGTAGGTCGGCGTCAGGATCGACGCGCCGAGGCGCTTCGCGAATGCATAGAGGCGATCGAGATGCCAGTCGCAATCGTCGGTGCGTTGCGCGGCCGGTGTCATCGTCACGGCGATGTCGGCGGGGATTTGCGTGCCCAGATGCGGGATCGAGATCAGCAGCGGCAGGCTTCCCCGATGCAGCGAGAAAACCGGCGTGAGGTTCGAAGCAGTCATGTCAGTCCGGAATCAGTGGGATCGGAGAATCAGTTCGGCGGGTCATGGCCGTTATTTGAGCAGTTCCGCGAGCGCCGCGCGATAGCGCGCATAGGCACCCTCTTCGTCGCGATGCCGGCGATCGTCGACGACCTTGACGCCGCCCGCGTAGACGTCGCGGATCGGCGTATCGCCGTGCTCGCAGAATACGACGCCTGACAGCCACGCCTCGCGCTCATGCCCGGCGATGCTCGTATGGTCGGCGTCGAGCACGAGCCAGTCCGCGCGATGGCCCAGCTGCAACGCGCCGACCGCGCGGCCGGCCGCACGCGCGCCGCCGTCGAGCGCGGCCGCGTACAGACGATCCGCGACATGCGGAGCTTGCGCCGACGCCAGCACGTTGCGCTGCCGGCGCGTCAGACGCTGGCCGTATTCGAGCAGACGCAACTCGGCGCGCCAATCGACGCCGACATGGCTATCCGAGCCGACGCCGATGCGGCCGTGCGCGTCGAGATAGTCTTGCGCGGGAAAAATGCCGTCGCCGAGATTGGCCTCGGTGGTCAGACACAAACCCGCGACCGCGCCGCTCTTCGCGAGCGCGAGCGTTTCGTTCGCATCGACGTGGGTCGCGTGCACGAGACACCAGCGGCTGTCCACATCGAAACGATCGAGCAGCCATTGCACCGGCCGCGTGCCTTCGGTTTCGAGGCACGCGTCGACCTCGGCGGTCTGTTCGGCGATATGGATGTGGACAGGCACGGTTGCGTCGATGCCGCCGAGCAACCTGCGCAGCGACGCCTCCGATACCGCGCGCAGCGAATGCGGCGCCACGCCGTAACGCAGCGCCGCATGTTCGGGGCGCGCGGCGCGTAGCGTGCCGAGCAGATCGAGCAGGCTCTCAGGCGTATTGATGAAGCGCCGCTGATCGTCGCGCGGCGCGCGCGCGCCGAAGCCGCTGTACTGATACAGCACCGGCAGCATCGTGATGCCGATACCGCTCGCCGATGCCGCGTCCACCACGCGTTGCGCAAGCTCGGCCTGATTCGCGTAGCGCTGGCCGTCCTGCGCGTGGTGCACGTAGTGGAACTCGCACACCGACGTATAGCCCGCCTTCAGCATCTCGATGTAGAGCCACTGCGCGACGCTCGCGAGGCCTTCCGGCGTGATGCGCGCGGCAAAGCGATACATCAGGTCGCGCCACGACCAGAAGTTATCCGTCGCGTTGGCGCGATATTCGGTGAGCCCCGCCATCGCGCGCTGAAACGCGTGCGAGTGAAGATTCGGCATGCCTGGCATCAGCGGGCCCGCCGCCTTCGGCACCCCCGCCGGCGCCTCGGGTTGATCCGTCGTGACCGCGGTCAGCGTGCCGTGAGCGTCCCATTCGAGCAGCACGTTGCGGCGCCAGCCCTCAGGCAGATACGCGTCAGCGGCGAACAGCGATTGATTGGATTGCGTCATCTCTCAGGTTCTAGTTCAGGTCACACGCGACTCGCGCCGCGTATAGACGGTTTCGCCCGCGCGCACGACGCGCGCGCAGAGCGGCCGGCCAATCCAGTAAGCGAGCTCCGCCAGCGAATCGACCGACCACACCGCGAAGTCTGCCGCGCGACCGACCTGCAGCGCACCGTGCCGATCGCTCTTGCCGAGCGCGCGCGCAGCGTGCGTGGTGACGCCTTGCAGCACCTCGGGCACGGTCATGCGAAACAGCGTGCTCGCCATGTTCGTCATCAGCAGTAACGAAGTCGCCGGTGAGGTGCCCGGGTTGCTGTCGGTCGAGATCGCGATCGGCACCTCGTAGCGCCGCAGCAGTTCGAGCGGCGGCAACTGGGTCTCGCGGATGAAGTAGTACGCGCCCGGCAGCAGCACCGCGACGGTGCCCGCTTCCTTCATCGCGGCGACGCCGGCTTCGTCGAGAAACTCCAGGTGATCCGCCGACAGCGCGCGATGCCGTGCCGCGAGCGCGGTGCCGCCGCCGTTCGACAACTGCTCGGCGTGCATCTTGACCGGCAGCTCGTAGCGCGCGGCCGCGTTGAACACGCGCTCGCTCTGTTCCAGCGAAAAACCGATCCGCTCGCAGAACACGTCGACCGCATCGACGAGGCCTTCGTCCGCGAGCGCGGGCAGCATCGTGTTGCAGACTTCGTCGATATACGCGTCCGCTCGGCCCGCGAATTCAGGCGGCAACGCGTGCGCGCCGAGAAACGTCGTATAGACCGTGACCGGATAGCGTTCGCCGAGTTGCCGCGCGACGCGCAGCATCTTGCGCTCGCTCGCGAGATCGAGGCCGTAGCCCGATTTGATTTCGATCGCCGTCACGCCTTCGGCGAGCAGCGGTTCGAGCCGCGCGGCCGCTTGCGTGAACAGCGACGCTTCGTCCGCGGCGCGCGTCGCGCGCACCGTCGACACGATGCCGCCGCCCTGTCGCGCGATTGCTTCGTAGCTGACGCCCGCGAGCCGCTGCGCGAATTCGTCGGCGCGCTGGCCGCCGTACACGAGGTGCGTATGGCAATCGATCAGGCCCGGCGTCACCCATGCGCCGCGCAGATCTTCGCGCGGCCATGCGGCATAGCGCGTGGGTAAAGCGGCGAAAGCGCCGAGCCACGCGATACGGCCGCCGTCGACCGCAATCGCGGCATCGGCGAGCGTGTGGCGAGGATCGCCCTGCGGGCACAAATTCAGGTGATGCCAGACGGTTTGCTTCATCGCGTGCTCTTTGCCGCTCGTTGCGTGTCTGTGGATGGGTTGTCCGCGATGGAGCGCATGTGAGGCCCTATCACGGTTGATTCGTCATCGCGTGTAGCGGATCGTGATCGCGAGCACCGCGCCGTCGCCCGTCAGCGTGCAAGTGAGCGCATTCGGCCCGTCGACGCACAGCGTGTCGCCGGTGTCGAGCCGCACGGCTTGCGCGTGGTCCGCCGCCAGTCCGACCGTGACCGCGCCGCCCGCGCAAAACAGCAGCGCCACGTCGCCGTCGAGCACGCGCGGCGCATCCTGCTGCGTGCCAGTGCGCCACACGTCCAACTCGCCCTGCGCCACGTCGCGCCGCACCATCAGGTTGAAGTCACGCGTCGCGCCGTCGACGAGCCGCGCGTCGATGCGCGTCGCGCCATCGAAGCGCGCGATGTCGAGCGGCTGCCGCAACACATGCGTCGAGGCGACGCCCGCGTCGCCCAGCTCATCGAGCAGCATGCCCGCGCCAGCCAGCAACACCAGCGTCCGGTCGACGCCATCGTAGCGCGAGAACGGTCCCGCCTGCGCGACATCGGCGACGCTCACGCGCCACACGAAGTCGGCGCTCGCCGCACCCTGCCCGCCGCCTGGCGACGGAAACGCCGCGACCTCACGCGTGATGCCGCCGCCGTTTTTCCACGGCGTCGCCACGAGATCGGCGCCGCGAATCAGCGTGACGCCTGCCATGCCGCCCGCGTGGTTGGCCATGGTCACGATCAGCGGCCCAGCATCGGCAGATTGAGACCGGCCTCGCGCGCCGTCTGCTGCGCGAGTTCATAGCCCGCATCCGCGTGACGCATCACGCCGGTGGCCGGATCGTTCAACAGCACGCGGCCGAGGCGCTGGTGCGCGGCTTGCGTGCCGTCCGCGACGATCACGACGCCCGCGTGCTGCGAGAAGCCCATGCCGACGCCGCCGCCGTGATGCAACGACACCCACGACGCACCGCCCGCCGTGTTCAGCAGCGCGTTCAGCAACGGCCAGTCGCTGACCGCGTCCGAGCCGTCCTTCATCGATTCGGTTTCGCGGTTCGGGCTCGCGACCGAACCGGTATCGAGGTGATCGCGGCCGATCACGATCGGCGCCTTCAGCTCGCCGTTCCTGACCATTTCGTTGAACGCCTGGCCGAGACGATAGCGATCCTTCACGCCGACCCAGCAGATCCGCGCCGGCAGACCCTGGAACGCGATGCGCTCGCGCGCCATGTCGAGCCAGTTGTGCAGATGCGGATCGTCGGGGATCAGTTCCTTCACCTTCGCATCGGTCTTGTAGATGTCCTCGGGATCGCCCGACAGCGCGACCCAGCGGAACGGGCCCTTGCCTTCGCAGAACAGCGGCCGGATATACGCCGGCACGAAGCCAGGGAAATCGAACGCGTTTTCCACGCCCATTTCGAGCGCCATCTGGCGAATGTTGTTGCCGTAGTCGAGCGTTGCCGCGCCGCGTTCCTGCAGCGTCAGCATCGCCTGCACCTGGCTGGCCATCGACTGCTTGGCCGGCGTGACGATGCTTTCCGGCGCGGTCTTCATGCGCTCGCGCCAGTCTCCGACCGTCCAACCCTGCGGCAGGTAGCCGTGAATCGGATCGTGCGCGCTCGTCTGGTCGGTCACGCAGTCCGGCGTGATGCCGCGCGCGACGCACTCGGCGAACACGTCGGCGGCATTGCCGAGCAGGCCAACCGAGATCGGCTTGCCGGCGCGCTTCGCTTCGTCGAGCATCGCGAGCGCCTCGTCGAGCGTGTTCGCCTTCTTGTCGACGTAGCGCGTCTTCAGACGGAAGTCGATGCGCGTCTCGTCGCATTCGACCGCGATCATCGAGAAGCCCGCCATCGTCGCCGCGAGCGGCTGCGCGCCGCCCATGCCGCCGAGACCGCCGGTCAGAATCCAGCGGCCCGTCGGGTCACCGTTGAAGTGCTGGTTCGCGACCGCGAAGAAGGTCTCGTAGGTGCCCTGGACGATGCCCTGGCTGCCGATGTAGATCCAGCTGCCCGCGGTCATCTGGCCGTACATCATGAGGCCCTTGCGGTCGAGTTCGTGAAAGTGTTCCCACGTCGCCCAGTGCGGCACGAGGTTCGAGTTCGCGAGCAGCACGCGCGGCGCGTCCGCATGGGTGCGGAACACGCCGACCGGCTTGCCCGACTGAATCAGCAGCGTTTCGTCTTCGTTCAGGTCCTTCAGCGACGCGAGGATCTGATCGAAGCACTCCCAGTTGCGCGCGGCGCGGCCAATGCCGCCGTACACGACGAGCGCGTGCGGGTGCTCGGCGACTTCGGGGTCCAGATTATTCTGGATCATCCGGTACGCGGCTTCCGCGATCCAGGTCTTGCAGGTCTTTTCCGCGCCGTGCGGTGCGCGGATCGTGCGAGTCGGATCGAGACGCGGATCGATGTGTTTCGAATTGTTCATGGTGTCCCTAATCATGCGTGAAGAGGTTCGATAAAGATTCGGCGAAGACGAAAAAGCGAATTCAGAAATGCCCGGTGAAGCGGTAACGGGTGCCCGGATGCCACAGATTCGCGATCGAGGCGACCTCGCCTTGCGACCACGTGCGCCGGTGCAGCACCAGACACGGTTCGCGTTCACTCATGTTCAACAGCTCGCGCGTGATCTCGTCGGCGGCGAGCGCCTCGATGCGGTACTCGACGCGCTGCAGCGGCGCGACGCGCACGAGGTACTGGTTGGGCGTGGTGTTCGTGAAGTCCTGCAGCGCGTATTCGGGTGCGACGGCCGGATTGACCCAGCGTTCCTCGAGCTGCACCGGCTCCTCGTTTTCGAAATGCAGCAGGCGCGAATGAAACACGGGGCTGCCCGCGCTCACCTGCATCTCTTCGGCGAGCGCCGCATCGGCGATGCTGGCGCCGATGTTCAGCACCCTCGCCTGATAGCGATGACCGCGCGCAACGATTTCATCGGAGATGCTGCGGATCGCCACCAGGGTCGACTCGTACTTGGGACGGGCGACGAAAGTGCCCGAGCCTTGTACACGTGTCAGCACCTGCTCCGAGGTCAACTCGCGCAACGCGCGGTTGACCGTCATGCGTGCGACGCTGAATTCGCGCGCAAGCTCGTTTTCGGAGGGCACCTGGTCGCCTTCGGCCCACTCGCCCGCATGAATGCGCGCGAGGATGAAGTCCTTGATGCCCTGATAAGCGGGTGCGTTCATGGGTGTGATCCGCGCTCTCGACGACTCATTGTTCCGACGCGAACGAGAACGGGCTCAGCTTCGCGACCGCGCCGGCCTGCACGAGCTTCGTGACCGCCGCGATGTCCGGCGCGAAGTAGTGATCGAGCTCGTAGTGCGCGACGTCCTTGCGCACGAGGTCCATGACCTTCTGCAGGCTCGGGCTGGTCTTGTGCGGCGCGCGCAGATCGACACCCTGGGCGGCAGCGAGCAGTTCGATCGACAGGATGTTCGCGGTGTTGTCGGCGATATCGCCGAGCTTGCGCGCGGCGAACGTCGCCATCGACACGTGGTCTTCCTGGTTCGCGGACGTAGGCAGCGAATCGACCGAAGCCGGATGCGCGAGCGTCTTGTTTTCCGACGCGAGCGCGGCGGCCGTCACATGCGCGATCATGAAGCCGGAGTTCACGCCGCCATCCTTGACGAGGAACGGCGGCAGGCCCGACAGCGTCGCGTCGATCAGCAGCGCGATGCGACGTTCGGCGAGCGCGCCGATTTCCGCCACGGCGAGCGCCAGGTTGTCGGCCGCGAACGCGACCGGCTCGGCGTGGAAGTTGCCGCCCGACAGCACTTCGCCGGTGTCCGGGAAAATCAGCGGATTGTCGGAGACCGCGTTCGCTTCCATCAGCAGCGTTTCGGCGGCATTGCGCATCTGATCGAGACACGCGCCCATCACCTGCGGCTGGCAGCGCAGGCTGTACGGGTCCTGCACCTTGTCGCAATCGGCGTGCGACACGTTGATCGCCGAGCCTTGCAGCAGCGAGCGATAAGCCGCGGCCGCGTCGATCTGGCCTCGATGGCCGCGCAGTTCGTGGATGCGCGCGTCGAACGGCTTGACCGAGCCCATCGCCGCATCCACCGACAGCGCGCCAGCCACGAGCGCCGTGCGGTACAGGTCTTCGATCGCGAACATGTTGTACAGCGCGAGCGCGGTCGAAGCCTGGGTGCCGTTCAGCAGCGCGAGACCCTCCTTCGCCTGCAGCGTCAGCGGCTTCAGACCGACGAGCGCGAGGCCTTCGGTGGCCGGCATGCGCTCGCCCTTCGCGAACACTTCGCCGACGCCGAGCAGGGTCGCCGACATATGCGCGAGCGGCGCGAGGTCGCCCGATGCGCCGACCGAGCCCTTGACCGGGATCACCGGCAGCACGTCCGCGTTGAACAGCGCGATCAGCGCCTCCATCACTTCGCGGCGGATGCCCGAGTGGCCGCGGCCGAGGCTCGACAGCTTCAGCGCGATCAACAGACGCACGACCGGGCGCGACATCGGCTCGCCGACACCGACCGCGTGCGACAGCACCAGATTGCGTTGCAGCAGTTCGAGCTGATCGCGCGGAATGTGCGTGCTGGCGAGGCGGCCGAAGCCGGTATTGATGCCATAAGCCGGCTCGCCCCTGGCGGTGATGTCGGCGACGGCCTGCGCGCACGCGTCGATGGCGGCATGGCTTGCGGGATCGAGTTGCAGGGTGACCTGCTCACGCGCGATCTGGCGCAGTTGCGGGAGGCTCAGGTAGCCGGGCTTCAGAATCATGGTTGTCGTCCTGTCTATACAAGTTCAAATAAGTCTAGCCGGCGGGCCTTGTATATACAACTTGTTTTTCGAGATTTCGTGCCTGGGGATTTCCATTATTTGGCACGTGGCTCGGCGGGCGCGCGGCGGGTTTGGCGCCAGGTCTTAGGCGGCGTGTGCTGGACGCATGGGTCGGCGTGGCCGCCGTGATTCAGCCCACAGTTGTATATACACCTTCGCGGCGCGGGTCGCCATCTGGCCAAAATTGGCGCGCTCTCGCTGACGGGAAGCCGGACACGCCGGCTCCGCCGATATCTGGGTTATAGGACAGAAGGCTCTGCGACGCGGATCAGAGCTTGACCCGCGCCGCGATGAAATCCAGAAAGCACTGCACGCGCCCCGCGAGCGATGCGCTCTGGTAGTACACCGCATGCACCGGCTGCCGTTCATCGACGAGCAGGTTGCCGAGAATCGGCACGAGGCGGTTTTCGCGCACGTCGCCGGCGGTCATGAAGTCGGCCAGACAGGCGACGCCCCAGCCGGACAGCGCCAGTTGCCGCAAGGTTTCGCCGCTCGACGCGGTGATCGACGGTTCGATCTTCAGCAGCGCGGCTTCGTCGCGCTGCCCCTTGGCGCGCTTCGTTCCCCTGCCCCCTTCGCGCAACGGCCAGCGATTCAAATGCTCCGGCGCGGTAAAGCCGATCAGCCGATGCGCGTGCAGCGCGTCGAGCGTGGTCGGCTCGCCGTGCTCGGCCAGATACGCCGGGCTCGCGAGCACGCGCAGCCTGCTCTCGCCGAGCGCGCGCGCATGCAGCGTCGAATCCTGCAGCGCGCCGATGCGAATCGCGATGTCGACCTTCTGTTCGAGCAGATCGACGATCCGCTCGTTGCTGGTCAATTCGAGCCGGATCTCCGGATACAGCGCCGAAAACGCGGTCATATGCGGCGCCACGCAATGCAGCATGAACGGCGACGCCGCATCGACGCGCAAGCGCCCCGACGGCCGTTGCCGCCCGCGCGCGACCGACTCCTCGGCCTCTTCGAGCGCGTCGAGGATCGCGCGGGCGCGCCGCAGGAACGCGTCGCCTTCCTCGGTCAGATGCAGACGCCGCGTCGTGCGCCGCACGAGCGCGGTGTCGAGCTTCTGCTCGAGGCGCGTGAGCGCGCGGCTCACGCCGGAGACGGTCTGCCCCAGCTTCTCGGCCGCCGCGGTAATCGAGCCGCTGTCGATCACGGTGACGAACACCAGCAATTCGTCGGTGGAGGTTTTCATTGTTGATTTCAGATCAAGATTGATTTGAGACTAACACGCTTTTTGCGAGAATCCGCGCGAGCGATACTGCGTGCCTGTCGATCGGAATTGGCGCTTTAGCGCTTACTCCGATCCCATGCAAGAGATTGCGGTCTTGGCATTTCCCTCAGGAGAACGTCTTGAAGATTTTCGTTACTGGCGCAAGCGGTTTTATCGGCGGCTCGATCGCGGCGCATCTGGCGCGCGCCGGCCATCAGGTGCGCGGGCTGATTCGCAAACCCGAACACAGCGGCGAGTTGCAGCGGCTCGGCATCGAGCCCGTGCCCGGCACGCTCGACGACCGCGCGTTGCTGATCGCCGAAGCGCAAGCGGCCGACGCGGTGATCAACGCCGCGAGCAGCGATCACGAAGGCGCGGTACGCGCGCTGATCGACGGACTCGCCGGTTCGGGCAAGGTGTTCCTGCACACCAGCGGGTCGAGCATCGTCGGCGATGCGTCGGGCGGCGAAGCGGGTGAAGCACGCATCTATCACGAAGACGCGCTGCCCACACCGACCGCCGACAAGGCCGCGCGCGTCGCGATCGATCAACTGGTGCTCGACGCCGCGCAACGCAACGTGCGCTCGGCCGTGCTGTGCAACACGCTGATTTACGGTCACGGCGCGGTGGCCGGCAGCGCGAGCGTGCAGTTGCCGCGACTCGTGCGCCAGGCGCAGAAAAGCGGCGTCGTGCGTCATGTGGGCAGCGGCGGCAACGTCTGGTCGAACGTGCATATCGACGACGTCGCCGAGCTGTATCGCCTCGCACTCGATAAAACCCCCGCCGGCACGTTCTATTTCGTCGAAAGCGGCGAAGCATCGTTCCGCGACATGAGCGCCGCGATCGCACGCGCGATGAAGCTCGGCGCGCCGCAGGACTGGCCGCTCGAAGACGCGAAACAGGAATGGGGCTACGAAATGGCCTCGTACGGTCTTGGCTCGAACAGCCGCGTGCGCGGCGAACGCGCGCGCAAACTGCTCGGCTGGCAACCGCGGCGCAGGTCGGTGATCGAATGGATCGAACGCGACATGATGGGGCCGCAAAGCACCGTTTGACGCGGCTTTGCGCGCCGCGCAACGTAAGCTATGTAAGCGCGGTCGTTGCGAATCCGTAAGCTCCTTTCGATAAAATCGCGGGCACCTGACGGTGCGATTCCACCGTCGCGCACACGCCCCGATTCGACCGATGAGCTTCGCGCTGAACTTCGACTGGCTGACTAACCTGATGGCGATTCTGTTCGTCGTCGCGTGTCTGTACGACACGCGCTACGACGAATACGGCGTGCTGACGCTCGCGGCCGCGGCGATGAGCCTCATCGTGATGGCGATGGAAATGTTCCTCAGACCCGCCTTCGAGATGGCGCTGTAGCGAGCTGATGCAGCGCTCGTGCAGCACAGAGGCGCCGCGCCAGCTAGCGCGGCGCGCGCCCCTCGCCCCCTTTGTCGACCCGCTTCACCACTTCACCGCTTCACACCGTGTACGATCCGCACGCCGGGCAAGCCGCGCGCGCGTGGTCGTCGTAGCGGTCGTGATGCCTGACCCAGTCGGTCAGACCACTGTTCTCGTTGCGGCCTTTCGGTGCGATGTCCAGAAGCGCGTAGGTGTTCACGAAGCGCTCGTCGCCGCGTGCATAGCATGAGTACGTGTGATACACGTCGCCGTTTGCGTCCTTGTAGAACACGCTGTGGCCGTGCTGTTCGTCGATGCCGACGTCCTGCTCGGTGAAGTTGTAGAACGCCTTTTTGCTCGCCAGCTGCTCCGGCGTGAACGACACGTGGTAGTCGAAATTGAAATCGCTGCCGCTCGACGACACCCACGGAAAGGTCCACCCCATGCGCCGTTTGAACGCGTCGATCTTCTCGAGCGGCGCGTGCGATACCGTCACATAGCTGACGTCGTGATGGACCAGATGCGTGAGAATGCCGCTCATATGGTCCGACAGAAACGAGCAGCCGACGCACCCCTCTTCCCAGTCCGGGCCCAGCATGAAGTGATAAACGATCAGCTGGCTGCGGCCGTCGAACAGCTCCGCGAGCGTCTTGCGGCCTTCCGGCGTATCGAACGTATAAACCTTGTCGACCTTGACCCACGGCAATTCGCGGCGCTTGCGCGCGAGTTCGTCGCCGGCGCGCATATGCGCTTTTTCGTCGGCGAGCAGCGCGCGGCTCGCGGCAAGCCACTCTTCCTGGCTGCCGATGCGATGTTGCGGTTCCATCTGCGTCTCCTTTCCTGCGGATGCAGGGCTTGACCTCAAGATTAAGGTTTAGAGACGCTGACGCGAAAGTCAAGGAGCCGCAACGAAACTCAGATCGCCCAGCCGCCGACATAAAACCCGACCAGCACGACTGCGATCGCCACGGTCCCGACATTGAGCTTGCGATGCTCGCCGCTGACCACGCGTCCGATCACGAGCGTCGCGAAGCCGAGCATGATGCCGGTCACGATGTTCGCGGTCAGCACGATGAACACCGCGCACACGAGCCCCGCCATCGCGTCGACCATGTCGTCCATATGCAGCTTGCTGACGTTCGACAGCATCAGCAGCCCCACGTACATCAGCGCGGGCGCGGTCGCATACGAAGGCACCAGCGCGGCGAGCGGCGAGAAGAACATCACGACGAGAAACAGCAGACCGACGACCGCCGCCGCCATCCCCGTCTTCGCGCCCGCCGCGACGCCGACCGTCGACTCGATATACGCGGCCGCCGGCGCGCCGCCGAGCAGGCCCGAGAAGATCGAGCTCAGCGAATCGGCGGTCAGCGCGCGGCCGCCGTTGATGATGCGGCCGTTTTCGTCGAGCTGCCCCGCCTGGCCCGCGACCGCGCGGATCGTGCCGGTCGCGTCGAACACGGCGGTCATCACGAGCGCGAGCACGCTCGGCAGCACCGCCATCGACAGCGCGCCCTTCACGTCCATCGCGCCGATCAGCGACGCATGACCCGGCGCGCTCAACGACGGCACCGCGAAGATGCCGTGAAACGCCACGGCCGGATCGATCGCGAGCCCGATCGCCGAGATCGCGACGATCACGATCAGGATCGACCCCGGCACGCGCCGCCGCACGAGCCCGACGATCGCGGCGAGTCCGGCGACCGACATCAGCGCCGGCAACGCCGCAATATTGCCGAGCGACACCGGCAGCCCCGCGCCCGGATTCTTGACCACGAGCCCGACGTCGTTCGCGGCGATCAGCAGCAGGAACAGGCCGATGCCGATCCCGGTGCCGTGCGCGATGCCGACAGGCAGGTTGCGCAAAATCCACGAGCGCACGCCGGTCACCGAAATCGTCGTGAACACGACGCCCATCAGGAACACCGCGCCGAGCGCAACGGTCGGATGCAGGCCCTTGCCGAGCACGAGGCCGAACGCGGTGAACGCGGTCAGCGAGATCGCGCAGCCGATCGCGATCGGCAGACGCGCCCACACGCCCATCAGCAGCGAGCCGAACGCCGTGGTCAGACACACGGCGACGAACACCGCGCTGGTATCGAAGCCTGCCTTGCCGAACATGCCAGGCACGACGAACACGGAATAGAGCATCGCGAGGAAGGTCGTGATGCCCGCGACGATCTCCTGGCGCTGCGTGCTGCCGCGCGCGGAAATGTCGAAGTAGCGGTCGAGAAAGCCCTTACCGCGGAATGATTCGGTGTCGAAGGATTCGCTCGCGACGTCGGCATTCGCGAGGGCCTGGGGTTCCATCATGATGAGTGCCTCCTTTATCAGCGCGCTGAAACGGCCGCTAAAGCGGCCGTCATCAGGTTCGTCTCGTGGATTGGTTGGTGTGGGTAACGCTTTTCTGAGTCGAAATGTAGGTGAAGCGAACTATGTGTCCAATCGCATGAATGGCATGCCGGACATGTCGCGCGACTTATATCTTTGGCGCGACGGTCGCTCGCGCGAGCGCTGCGCGCGTATACACCTACGGCATACGAGCAGCCGCGAATCGCGCCGAACCCACCCCGGCGATCGCGTTCCAGCCACGCGGCGTGCAGCGCTATACCGCCAGCGCATCGGCGAAACCGCCTGCAACGCAACCGGCGAAAGGCTGCCCGCGCGGCAGCGCAGGTTAAACTCTGGGCCGTACCCCATCCAACCGCGGCGGCTCATCGCGCCCGTCCGCACCTGCCCGTGGAGTTTTTCCTGATGACTGGCGGTTTTCCGCGCCCCGCCGGGCGCCTGCCGATTGTCCCGTTTGGACCGCTTGGATCGCTTCGCCCGCTCGATTCGCCTGATTCGCTCGATGTGCTTCGACTGTTCCGCAGGCTGTGCACCGTGGCCGCGCTGTTCGCGTTCGCCGCGCTGTCCGGCTGCAGCAGCCTGTTGTGGGGTACGCAGCAGGCGCCGATCGTCGATGCGACGGTGATGCCGGTCGAGCCGGCAAGCGCGCCGGTCGCCGCGTCCGCGCCCGAGCCGGTCGAGAGCGAGGCGAACGAGGGGCCTGAGGAGCCGAAGAAACCGAAGAAGCCGGTCGTGAAGCCGCACAAGGTCGAACCGCCGCCGCCCGTTGTCGTGCCGGCTCCGCCGCCTCCCCCGCCGCCGCCGCCGCTGATCGTGCTGCGTACGATCGAGCGCAGCGACGCGCGCGCGCTACTCGACAGCCAGGTGCAGAAGCCCGACGGCAAGGTGGTCGGCCGCGCGGTCGACATGATCGCCGACGCAGCCGGCAAGCCGCGCGAGATGGTCGTCAATCTGCAGGGCTTCCTCGGCGTCGGCGACCGCAAGGTGAACTTCCCGTGGGGCGCGTTCCACTTCACGCCGACCGCGAAGGGGCCGCCGATCACGCTGAACCCGACGGCCGTGCCGAGCACCGCGAACAAATCGAACCCGCTGGAACTGCCGCTACTCGATGCGACCGTCGAGCGCGCGAACGGCGCCAAGGTGGGCCGTGTGGTCGACGTGCTGATCGACGGCAACGCGCAGCCGCAGGCGATCGTCCTCGACGTCGGCGGCCTGGTCAGCCCCGACCGGCGCACGATCGCCGCGAACTGGTCGGCGCTGCGCTTCGTCACGCGCGACAAGGAACTGCATCCGCAGATCGATCTGAGCGACGCGCAGATCAACGCGACGCCGCCCTACGCGAGCGACAAGCCGATTCGCGCGGTGTCGCCGGCGCCGCCCGCGCAGCCTGCCGCCAGCGCCGCGCCGGCGGTCTCGGCGCCGCCGGCCGCGTCGTCGGCCGTCGCGGTTTCCAACGCACGGGCGGTCCGATGACGGTCCGTACTATGGTCACGGCGCGAAGTCTGCGCGCGCTCGATTGGCTCAACTTCTTCGTCGCCAACGTGCAGACGGGCTTCGGGCCGTTCATCGCGTCCTACCTCGCATCGCACAAGTGGACCCAGGGCGAGATCGGCATGGTGCTGTCGGTCGGCACGATCAGCGCGATGGTCAGCCAGGTGCCCGGCGGCGCCGCGGTCGACGCGTTGCGCAACAAGAAAGCGGCGGCCGCGTGGGCGATCGGCGCGATCATCCTCAGCGCGATGCTGCTCGCGATCAGCCCGACCGTGCTGCCGGTGATCGCCGCCGAGGTGTTCCACGGCTTCGCGAGCTGCATGCTGACGCCGGCGCTCGCGGCGATCTCGTTCGCGCTGGTGGGTCGCGCGAATCTCGGCGACCGGCTCGGCCGCAATGCGCGCTGGGCGTCGATCGGCAGCGCGGTCGCGGCCGGTCTGATGGGACTGTTCGGCGAGTACTACTCGCCGCGCGCGGTGTTCGTCCTGACCGCGGGCCTCGCGGTTCCCGCGCTGATCGCGCTCGCGATGATCCAGCGCACCGACACGATCGAGCTGCCGCAAGCGGCGCCCACCCCCGAGCAGCTCGAGCGGCGCGAAAGCCTGCGCGAGCTGCTGCGCGACAAGCGCATGCTGCTGTTCGCCGCCTGCATCGTGCTGTTCCATCTGTCGAACGCGGCGATGCTGAACCTGGCCGCCGGCGAAGTGACGGCCGGCATGGGAGACAACGTGCAGCTCGTGATTGCGGCATGCATCATCGTGCCGCAGGCGATCGTCGCGATGATGTCGCCGTGGGTCGGGCGCTCGGCCGAACGCTGGGGCCGCCGGCCGATTCTGCTGCTCGGCTTCTCCGCGTTGCCGATCCGCGCGCTGCTGTTCGCGGGCATCAGCAGCCCCTATCTGCTCGTGCCGGTGCAGATGCTCGACGGCTTGAGCGCCGCGGTGTTCGGCGTGATGCTGCCGCTGATCGCCGCCGACGTCGCCGGCGACAAGGGCCGCTACAACCTGTGTATCGGCCTGTTCGGGCTCGCGGCCGGCATCGGCGCGACGTTGAGCACGACGGCGGCGGGCTTCGTCGCCGATCGTTTCAGCAACACGGTGAGCTTCTTCTGCCTCGCGGCGGCCGGTGCGCTCGCGGTGCTGCTGGTGTGGGCGGCGATGCCCGAGACGCGCGACGCGGCGACGGCCAGCAACGGCGACGGCGCGGCTGTGCCCGGTCGTGGATAGTCGGCGGCGAGGCGAGTCGCGCGAGCTGTATGAGCCGGGGCGTGATCTGATGGTCGCAGTCGGATCACGTCGCAACCGGCTTGATCACTGCGGAAGTCAGGTGAGTCAGTCGGCGAGAAACACCTCTTCGCCTCGACCCAATGGCACGACGACGGGTCGCTGCACGACGGTCTCGATATCGACGTGCCGCCCCTCGCGCGACGAGCATTCGAAGGCATCCAGCACCTCCAGCACGTGTAACGCCAGTTCGCCGCTCGCGCGATGCGGCCGACCTCGACGCAACGCCATGGCCATGTCCAGCACGCCCACAGCGCGCTCGATGCGGGCCGCATTGGGCGTGCCATTGGCGGGGGCCGTGGCCGTGTTGCCCAGTCCGACCCGGCAGCCCGGCGCGAGGCGGCGAACGGCAAGCCATGGGTCAATTGCTCGGAATTCTTGCCCGGTAGTGACGTGCCTTATGTCAGCATCGACCACCGCCAGGCCGGTACGGATGCCGTGCAGTACCTCATCAACAAGGGCCACCGGCGCATCGGCTTCATCACCAGCGATGAGCGCTTCCTGTATGCGCGTCAGCGCCGCGAGGGCTATCACGCAGCACTACTGCGCGCCGGTCTCGCGCCTGCGCCCGAGCTTGTCTGCGTTACTGGCGACAATAGTTACGCCGCCGGAAGCCAGGCGGCGGCAAAGCTGCTGGCGGTGGTGGATCCACCGAGCGCCGTGTTCGCCGTGTCGGACACGTTGGCCATCGGCGCGATCAAGGGCTTTAGCAAAGCCGGCCGGCGGGTGCCGCACGACGTGGCGGTAATGGGCTTCGACGACGTGCCCATCGCTGGCATCTTCGAGCCGGGGCTGACGACCGTGGCCCAGCCCATGGTCGAGCTGGGCGCCGCGGCGGCCGAAATGCTGCTGGCGTTGCTCGACGGCCAACGCCCAGCGTCGCGCATCCTGCAGCATCAGCTGGTGCTGCGGGAGTCGGTTTGAGCGGTCGATCGGGAGAAGTCAAGATCTGCTTTGCCCGCTGAGGTGGTTTGTAGCTGGCTCAGTTTTGGTGAGGCTGCCGACGCCAATGCATTTCGGCCACCTTGCTCCCACGGCTCATGAAATCGTTCGTTGAAGCTTTCGTGGTCGCCGCGGCTGGCGCCGTCGCTGTGGTGGTTTTTGCTCAGTCGAGCCAGCCGAAGACCCATCAGCAAATAGCAGGTGCGGGCGAATGGCTGGAGATGGGCCGGCTACCACCCGATGCCGCTCGGCTGTTGTCGACCCTCAGGAGTCAGTCAGGCGCGGCCTGCGAGCGTCTCATTCCAGGGCTACTTGAGATTTCCGGCAACGCGGCAAGCTGTCATAGGTCGATGCCTGCAAGTAACAACACATGGCATAATGCGCCGCATTCACCTTCACCAGACCAATATCGAATCGTCGGCCTTATGCTGAGCTGCTTCTGCCGGAAATTGGGCTCCTATCTGGGATTGCTGGCAATCCTGATGGCAACGCTCGCGCCGACGGTTTCGCACGCACTGGCTGACCGCAACGAGGCTGGGCTTCCTTCAGCCTCGCTCTGCTCCGCACATTCGACTCCAGGCAATCCGCCGGGCAACGAGGACACCTCGCACTCGCTGGCTGCTCACTGGCATGCTTGCGGCTACTGCAACCTGATTGCGCACACGCCCGTACTGCCGAGCGTCCAGCCTGAATTTGCGGTCACGGTCTGGGCCATCCAGCATCGCGTTGCGACGCGGTTCGAGAGCATCCGTCGCGTCGAACCGCTGGCATCCGCCCAGCCGCGCGCGCCCCCCGTTTCATCCTGAATTGAGCCCTGGTGGCGATGCCGTGCACGAACGCATCGCCAGGCGTCGTCGTGTCTCTTCACAGACTCGCGGCGGCGCGATGACGACCTCAATCAATGGATGAAACATGAATAACAATACCTTGCGCCATGGGAAACCCTTCTTCGCCACGGCAACGATCTCGTTCGCCGCAACTGCGCTCCTGCTCGCCTCATCGCCAGCCGCTGCCCATGCCATCGCGGGCGACCGCGTCTTTCCGTCAACGTTGGCTGTCGATGATCCAGGTGTCGGCGATGAAGCTAACTTCGAATACGGGCATCAGCGTGTTCCTGGAGACAACGGCGATCAAAGCATCAATACGTTCAGCTTCGAGTACGACAAGCTGATCACGTCAAGGCTTGCCCTGTCCGTCGACGGCGCTTACGTGATGCAGAACAATCCGACTGCGCGCGGGTTCGATAACTTTGGAGTCGGCCTGAAGTATCTGCTGTATGTGAACGCCCCGCACGAATTCATGACTTCAGTCGGGGTGCATGCGGAATTGGGTGGAACCGGCAGCCACGCGATTGCGGACAGCTTTTCGACCATCTCGCCGACGATCTACGTGGGCAAGGGTATGGGCGATCTGCCCGACTCACTGGCCTATCTCCGACCCGTTGCCATTACCGCCGAAGCTGGGCCTTCGTTGACCACCGGGGCCGGTCAGCCCAATTCTTTCGACTACGGTTTCACGGTCCAGTACAGCCTGCCCTATCTGCAGCAGCAGGTGCATGATTTCGGCTTGCCGCAGCCGCTCTCGAACATTGTTCCCATCGTCGAGTTTCCGCTATCGAGAAGTCAGGGCCAAACCACTGGCACAATCAATCCAGGGTTCATCTGGATCAACCGCTATGGCCAGTTCGGTGTCGAAGCCCAGATACCAATCAACAGCGCGAGCGGTTCGCATGTGGGCATCCTGGTACAGGCCCATCTTTTCTTCGACGATATTGCGCCGAAAACGCTCGGCAAGCCGCTGTTCTAACGTGTAAGGAGTCCTCTCATGAAACTGCACACGACTGCACGCGCGGCCATCGCCGCGCTGATGATCGCCGGCTGCAATCTCGCGCAGGCGCACGCCTACCCGACCCAGGAGGCGCCGGGGGCCGGTGCGACCGTCACGACCTCGCAGAAGGACGTGGCGATCGATTTCGACGATGGTCTGGAGCCCGCCTTCAGCTCGATCGCCGTCACCGACTCGCGAGGCAAGTCCGTGACGAGCGGCAAAGCTGCGGTTGACCCGTCGAACAGGAAGCACATGTCGGTAGGGCTAAATCCCCTCGTGCCGGGCGCCTATACCGTCTCGTGGGTCGCCGTTGCCGACGACGGCCATCGCACCCAGGGGCATTACACGTTCACGGTGAAGTAACGGTGGATCCGCTCGTCGTCGCCCAGATTGCACTGGCCGCGATGCAGGACATTCTGTTTGCCGTTGCTACCGGCGCTCTTGCATGCGGCGTGCTGGGCGCGCGTAGCGGATTGCCTGGGCAAGACACGACGCGAGTCTGGCGGACCGTCGCGTCAGTCGCACTCGCTCTCACCGCCCTGGCGTACCTCTGGCTTCAGGCCGCAATCATGAGCGGTTCGCCGCTCGGTGAAGCTGGTTCGGCTATCGCCCCAGTACTGACGCAGTCCCACTTCGGTAAGGCATGGTCGATCGGCGTTGCCGGCGCGCTGCTCGCGGCGTTGAGTGGCCTCAAGAAAGAGCGCGGCTCAGCGCTCTTTGCTGCGGGGTTCGTCCTGTGGGTCGCGGGCAAGGCAGCCGCGAGCCATGCGGCCGACTCCGGCGACTTCTCGTGGCGTGAGGCGATCCACGTCGTCCACCTTTCCGCGACTGCGCTTTGGGCCGGCAGTGTCATCGTCGCCGCGATCCTGCTGCGCCGGCTCGAACGCGAACCAGGCCGTCCGCCCGGCCAGAGGGCTGCGTTCTGCTCGGCGCTGTCTCATCTGGCGACGACTGCGCTCGTGTTTGTTCTCGTCACCGGTTTCTACAACGCCGTTCAGGACACGGCGCAGGCCAGCGCGCCGCTGTTGCGCACACACTGGGGCCGGTTGCTCGCCGCAAAGCTTGCATGTGTGGTCCTGGCGACATTGCTCGGCGGCTGGAACCGGATGGCGATTCTGCCCGATCTGCTCGTGCTTGCCGAGCGGAACGATCCGGACTACCCTGCCGCGCAACGCCGCTTCGACGGCGTTGTCTCTGTCGAAGCGCTCGTCATGCTAGCCGTACTTGCGCTGGCTGCGGTGCTGGGCCATACGTCGCCGACGAGCGGATAGCGGAGCGACCATGTAGACATGCGACCGATATGACGATCGAGCGGCGCCCCGCTGCCGCGACGTAGGTCCCGCCAACCCATCACATTTTCCTTAACGTAGAACAGGAGGTTATGCCATGCACCACCCCTTCTTCCGCCTGGCTATCGCGCTGCCGCTCGCGGCTGCTTCGCTAACCGCTTTCGCCGCTTCGTCGGGCGCCATGATGGTGTCCGACTGCTGGATCCGCTCGATGCCGGGCGACGTGCCGTCCGGCGGCTACTTCAAGCTGATGAACATGGGAGACAAGCCCGTCGATCTCGAAGGTGTTAGCACCGATGCGTTCGGGATGTCCATGCTGCATCAGACGCAGACTACCGGGAGCACGTCGAAGATGGTCATGGTCGACAAGGTGACCGTCCCGGCCAACGGGACACTCGCGTTCGCGCCGGGGGGGTATCACGTGATGTTCGAGAAGGAAAAGAAGCCGCTGACGGTCGGTTCGACGGTTCCCGTCACGTTCAAATTCAGTGACGGGGAGAGTATCGTCGGGCAATGCGCGGTGAAGAGCGCAACCGGCCAGTAATGACGCTTGCAGCCCGCGCGAAATCGATCGCGAGACTTGAGAACGCGGGCTGCAACGATTCGGGCAAGCGGCGGACGTTTGTATCTGGTCAATGATGCTCGATGCGCTCGGCGGCACGCGAGCCCGAGCCGACTTTCGGACTCGCGACACCGCAACGGCCGCTTCGGAGGCGCAACCTGTCGTCTGTTGTATGGCGATGCCCCGAAGCACCCGGCGGATCGTCTAAACTGCAGAATCGACGAACAGGCCATTCCCGCTCGGCTACCCCGCCATGGCGCACATCTTCTTCGCTGCTTCGATTCAACGGCATATCGCAACGCCCGAGCGCGAGATCGACGCGCGCACGCTCGGCGAAGCACTGAAGGCCGTCTTCGCCGCGCAACCTCGACTGCGCGGCTACATCCTTGACGATCAGGGCTCACTGCGAAGACATCTCGCCGTGTTTGTCGACGGTCGGCCGGTGCGCGACCGACAACATCTGTCCGATGCGCTCGGCGAGGAAAGCCGGGTTTACGTCATACAGGCGTTGTCGGGCGGATAAGAAGGTTCCACTCTTCCTCGAGCTTTGCATGGGACCGGAGTAAGCGCTAAAGCGCCAACTCTGGTCGACAGGAGACACTCCACATGAGCGATCGATTGCTTGTTGCAACCCGCAAGGGATTGTTCGTTCTGCAAGCCGACGGCGAGGGCGGCTGGACGCTCGGTGAGCCGTATTTCGTCGGCGAGCCGGTGAGCATGGTGCTGCCTGATCCGCGCGACGGTTCGCTGTATGCCGCGCTCAATCTAGGCCACTTCGGCGTGAAGCTGCATCGCCGGCGCGCGGGCGTAGAGGATTGGGAAGAGTGCGCGGTCCCCGTCTACCCGCCGCAGCCTGCCGACGAGACGCATGCCGGTGACGGCGCGGACACGAGCGCGGACAATCCGAGCGCGGCCGTGCCCAGCCCGCCGGCTCCTCCCTGGACGCTCCAGCAAATCTGGTCGCTCGAAACCGGCGGCCCGGACGAGCCGGGCGTCCTGTGGGCCGGCACGATTCCCGGCGGGCTCTTCCGTTCCGACGACGGCGGCGACACATGGCTGCTCAACCGGGCGCTGTGGGATCGCCCGGAGCGCCGCGAATGGTTCGGAGGCGGCTACGACGCGCCGGGCATCCATTCCGTGATGGTCGATCCGCGCGACAGCCGGCACGTGACGATCGGCGTGTCGTGTGGCGGCGTCTGGCAAACCGCCGACGGCGGCGCGACCTGGCGCGTTAGTGCCGAAGGCATGGAGGCCGACTACATGCCGCCGGAGCGGCGCGGCGATGCCAACGTGCAAGACCCGCACCGCGTCGTGCAATGCGCCGCAAATCCAGAAGCGCTGTGGGCGCAGCATCACTGCGCGATCTTCCGCTCGACCGACGGCGCGGCGCACTGGCAGCGGATCGAAGCGCAGCCATCGAGCTTCGGCTTCGCGGTTGCCGTGCATCCGCGCGAGCCGGACACCGCGTGGTTTGTGCCCGCCGTGAAAGACCAGTGCCGGATCCCGGTGGACGGCCAGTTCGTCGTCACGCGCACACGCGACGGCGGCCGCACGTTCGAGCGTTTCTCGAACGGGTTGCCGCCTGCACCGGCGTATGACCTCGTGTATCGGCACGGGCTCGCTGTAGATGACTCCGGCACGCGCCTCGCAATGGCGTCGACCACCGGCGCGCTATGGACGTCCGACGACGGCGGCGAAAGCTGGCATTTGATTTCAGCGCATTTGCCGCCTGCTTATTGTGTTCGGTTTGGATGAGGGCGCGGGGCGGACTGGTGAGACATGAAACGCCTACATTGCCATTCATGCGCCGGACATAGCCTGAATGCGTGCATCGGCGTGATGGATCGATACTTCGAGCCGTACGCGCCGGCGAACCGCTTTGTGCAGCTCGGCTTGTCGCAAGAGACCTTTTGACACTTCGCCGAACGTCTGATCAGCACCAGCAGTCACGCGGACGCTCCTGCGCGAGAGACAGCTTTTGGCGGAGGACGCAGCTACTACGGCGTCAAGGCGTGCGAGTCTTCAGTGTTACTTTTCCGCCTTTTTCTCCTCGTCTGCTGTACGTAGTGCTGCGTTAGCTGTGACCAGCAGTTTCGCATCGTGGTCCTGGACTGCAGCGTCAACCGTGTCGAACGCTTTCTTCAGATCCTTTTGTGCCAGCTTTGTCGCGCTTCCATTTTCCAAAATGGTTTCCGCTTCCTTTCTCAGGCGCTTAACTAGTTTCGCGGCGCATCGGGTGTCGAGCGTCCCATTGATGACGAATTCACTGATGTAATTCGCCAGCGCGGCCAGCGTCGCAGCGGTCGACTCATTCGCGCCGCTCTTACCGCTCGTTTCGGACTTCTTGCTCATCAGGACTCTCCCGTTAGGACATACTTCCGCAATGCAGGACCAACGCTACGCTCACGGTCGGTGTCGCATGAAATGGTGACAGACTTCGAGCGAAAATAAGACGGTTTTTTTGGATGAAGAGGCGCTGTCATATCGCAACGTTCGGATATCGGTCGATTGTTGCCGCGTGGGGCTATGGGCGCGGTACTGCGGGGTGAATTTTGGTTTGCTACAGAATTGCTACAACTGGAGTGAGCGGCTATATCTGGCGGGCCTTGGGTTTGTCATTCCACCCTCTGAACTATCGCCCACGTGAAGGGGCAAAGCAACTTTGAACGTCCCAGTTCCACTGGCGGATTCAACCGGTCGATGCAATAGTTCGATGGAACCGCTTGCCGGCCCGCAGCGGAGGATCGTCGCAAGTCGACCCGTTGCAGCCGGTCGAGCAGTCTCTGTTCTAAGGGTAGGTATCGGAGTGGAACGGTCATTCCGTGCCATCGCCTGGGGGACAAGTCATCGGCCTCTGCGGACGCTTAGACCCGTGAGTTGGTGAGGCGGCTTACGCCGTGCAAGGATGACGTCTTGCTCG
>NZ_CADFGP010000067.1 GCF_902833905.1 Paraburkholderia tuberum STM678
ACGTGGGTACATCGATGCCGTTGGCCAGTGAGGATCCACCTTGATTTGCTCACTCGGTCACGAAGTGGGACGCGTTCATTTCATTCCTCGAGGTTACGTAGGCTCAGTGAGTACGCCACGTACCACCGCACGCACAGCAGGATCATGTCCAGCGGGTAGTGCAACCGTTTCAGTACCTTGCCAATGCCAGCGGGCAGCGTCTTGCGCGGCGCCTTCGTCTTTGCCATCATGCTTCTCATGCGTTGCGGTCGACGGATTTTACTTGACCGCGTTAATGCGACAAAACCTCCGCCGACGCATCACCGCATTGCTGGACCAACTACCTGCTGCTCCGCTATTGCCAGATGTGGCTCATGCGATGCGCCTGACCGGAGCCGCTTGATCGAAACGTTTCGTTGGGATCGAGAGAATGTGCTGCGCCAGGTGCAGTGCCTGCGGACATCGCATCGTGACGTAAGGGGTGCCACCTTGCGCGATGGCAGAAGGTCCGTATCATTGAGTACTCTTGAAATCGACGTCGCATTTACAGCCTGCGCGGAGCCAAGGACTTGGCGGTCGACTCACGCTCGACGACCGGCTTGAATCTCCGCTAAGTCGTAACGATACAGACGCAACATTAAGGCAATGGACCTAAGGCAGCTACGTTACTTTGTCACGCTGGCGGAACAGCTGCATTTCGGCAATGCCGCCGATATGCTTGACATCGCTCCGTCCGCGTTGAGCATGCAAATCCAGTCTCTCGAGAAAGAACTTGGCGTAAAGCTTCTGGTCCGGACCAAGCGGTCGGTTTCACTATGCGCCGCCGGGGTGCTTTTTCTCGAAGAGGCAAGGCACACGCTGGCTGCCGCGGAGAACGCAAAGCGTGTGGCCATGATGGCGGGACGAGGCCAGATTGGCGCGCTTGAGATCGGGTATGTCGTCTCAGCCGCGTGCGCCGGTGTAGTACAACGCCTCCTGTCTCTTCACGGAGAACGTTATCCGCAAGTGCATATCAGGCTGCACTCGTTGGAGAGCCCTGCGCAGATTCAGTGGCTTCAGCAGCGAGAACTGGATGCATGCGTGGTACGAACGACGAGCGGGCCGCATGATGAAGTCGATCGGATACTTCTGCTCAAAGAGAAGCTCGTGGTAGCCTTGCCTGAAAAACATCGTCTCGCGATCAAAGATACGATTGACGCCTCCGAGCTCGCCAACGAGGTATTCACTGCTCCGCAGTTCGAAAAGGATGTGGGATTTGCCCGCCATCTCCTGGCTATCGGCCGTGACGCCGGCTTCACGCCCAACATAGAATTCCACACGAAAGACTTCCTGACCGCGCTCGTTCATGTGGCGTCCGCCCATGGCGTGGCAGTCGTTCCGGAAAGCATCAGTAACATACAGCTTCCCGGTCTCGTCTTCAGGAAGCTGAACAACGTCCGCGACGACTCCGAACTCTTCCTCGTCCTCAGGCGGAACGACAGTTCACCCTTCGTTTCAAGCCTCCGCGCGATTGCGCTCGAAATCGCGGCTCAACACTCGAACGCGCATTGACACATGATTCCGAGACGCTTCGTGGAGAAGGCATTAACCGACTTCGAGCGTTTTTTCGCGTTGCTCTGTCATAGGTCAGTGGCCGAGATCGTCCCGGCGATGTGCCTGCCAATCTCGATCGACGCCGTTGCCGCGGGCGACGGCGCATTGCATACGTGGATCGCCCTCTCACTCTTCAGAAGGTGAAAATCGTCGACGAGGCTACCGTCCGACCTCAATGCTTGCGCACGGACGCCCGCGGGCGCAGGAACCAAATCGGCTTCCGTAATCTCGGGGATGAGCGCCTGAAGGCTGCGAACAAACGCCGCCTTGCTGACGGACCGTATCATCTCATCGAGACCCTCGCGCCAATACTTCGAAGACAGCTTCCAGAAGCCCGGAAATGCGAGCACTTCGGCCAGATCGCGAAGGTCGATGTCCCGCTTCCTGTACCCTTCGCGCTTGAAGGCAAGCACGGCATTGGGACCGGCCTCCACATGCCCGCCGATCATGCGCGTGTAGTGCACGCCAAGAAACGGGAAGTTCGGATTCGGGACCGGATAGATCAGGTGTTTGACAAGATGACGGCGATCCGGACGAAGCTCGTAATATTCGCCTCGGAACGGTACGATCTTGAGGTCGTCCGCGATCTTGTCCATCCTCGCGACACGGTCCGAGTGAAGACCGGCACAGTTGATGACGAACTTCGCCTCGACAGTGCCTGTCCCAGTGCCCACCTCGACGTGGGACGCCCTTTTGCGGATGCTCAGCACGCGCTCGCCCACCCTGATATCGCCGCCTGCCGCGTTGATGACAGCGCCATACGCTTCGCAAATCTGCTTGTAATTCACGATGCCTGCGGCCGGTACCTTGATGGCCTGTAGGCCGCGGACGTGGGGTTCGATCTCAGAGAGTTCGGCGGGACCGATCTTGTCGATCCTTAAACCATTGTCGAGGCCCCGCTTGTACAGATTCTCAAGCAACGGAAGTTCGTCTTCCTTCGTTGCGACGATGACCTTGCCGCAGATTTCGTGCTCGATTGCGTGCTCTTCACAAAAGCGGACCATCGACTCACTTCCGGCTCGCGCGAACCGGGCCTTGAAGCTGCCAGGTTTGTAGTAGATGCCCGAGTGGATGACACCGCTGTTATGCGCCGTCTGGTGAGATGCCAGCGAGGCCTCCTTCTCGAGAACGACTATCCCCTTGCCGGGGAAGCGCTTTGTCAGCGCCATCGCGGTCGCGAGCCCGACAATGCCACCGCCGATAATGGCGAAATCATATGTCCGCTTCATCGCTTCTTCGACCTCACAGTGTTGCGAACTCGCCGCGGATGCGCATGAGCTCGCGATGAAGGTCCGGGTTCTTTTCAAAAGGCGCGCGACCGTGAAGCCAGAATAGGTTGTTCAACATCACGAGGTCGCCGGTCGGCAGCGGGATGGCAGCCGTGCCCTTCGACGCCTCCATCGAGTCCGACAGCCTATGCAGGTAGCGAGCATGCTCGATCGACTCCGGCTGGGCGAACTGATCGATAAAGCAGATGGCGGGCTTGCCATCGACTTTGAAGAACGTCCGACGCTCGACCTCCTGCGCCAAATTCTTGCTCGGAGGCGACTTGTAGGTGAATTTGTACGATGCCAGCGGATGCGTCGAGAACTCCTCGAGCTGCGCCCAGTCGTCAAGGTGAAGCAGGCGCGACTCACCGCCGATGGCGTTGCGCTCGCTGAACTTCATCATCATCAGCCAATCTGTCGGCTCATCCACGAACGTGCCATCGGTATGCAGTGTAAAGAGACGATACGCCTGGCGCAGATATGAGTCGCTGTTGTCCGTGTCTTTCACCAGGAAGCGCGCATAGTAGGTGCCGGACATCGCATCGTGGTTTGCCGGCCCGACGAGATGAGCTATCGCGGTCCCGAACTTTACATAGTCTTCGGCGCAGTCCGTCACACCCTGCACGCCAACCGTCAGGCCACCCGAATTCCGGTCTCGAAGAATGCCGCGCACCGTTTCCCGAAAGCCCGTGCCGAGCATCTGCTCGAGTTTCCCCGCCAGGATGAAGCGCATATAGGGAACGTATTCGAGGTTCTGGCTGTTTACATCCTTCACTTCTTCGAAGAACCGCTCGAGAACGCGCGTGTCGATCTCGATATGCCGAATGCGGGCATGATTCGGATTCTGCCCGACGGTGTACAGCGGACTCGCTATTTGCTTAGTGCTAGGGAATGATGAAACTTGTGTCGCTTCAACGGCTTGCATGGCCTGCACCTCTTGCTTGATAGGGTGATGACATTCTAGGGATCACCTTGACGCCCCTCAATGTCGGTTGGCCGCGATTAAATTCAGAAAATCTGAATTGTCCTGCGTCGTTGCGCAGTGCGAGCTACGCGTCTGTCAGCGACGGCGAAGCGACGTTATCGTGACGACGCCAACAGTTGCGCGAGATGCCCAGCCACCTGCTCGAGCGCGCTGAGGTTATAAGCTGCAAGCATCGCGTCCGCGTACTGGTGCAACGCGCTCGCCCCGCGGGCGGCCGGAGCGTAGCCTTCAAAGCGCATCATGGGATTGAGCCATAGCACGCACCGCGCGCGGCGTTTGAGCAATTGCAATTCGTTGTGCAGCACCTCGGGACTTCCGGTTTCTAGCCCATCGGTGATGAGCACTACAACAGTCCGTCCGCCTACGAACCGATGCGGATAACGTCGGCGCAATTCCCCAAGCGAGCCGCCGATTCGCGTCCCTCCCGCGAAGTCGTCGATCGCCGCGTTCGCAAGCAGTAGCATCGCGTCGACATCGCCGCGCTGGAAATACGGCGTCAAATCCGTAAGGTGCGTGCCGAATACGAACACATCAGTTCGCGACTCACGCGTGACGGCCGCGTGCAGGAAGGCGAGCAATACCCTTGCATACCGCTCCATGGAACCCGACACGTCCACCATGGCAAGCAACGGAAGCACTTGCCTTCGGCGCTTCGATCGTGGGAGGCGAATCAACTCGCCGCCGGTACGCACGCCTTCTCGCACTGCTTGCGGCCAATCGATCCGGTAGCCCCCCCTGTGGCCAAGCGTCGTTCGGTAGCGCCTTGCCCGTTCGGCGGGACGCGCGAGAGTAATGTCGCGCGCCAACCGCTGGACCTCGCGATACTCACTCGCGTCGAGCGTACCGAAATCCGAATGCCTCAGCCGCTCCTTGTCGCTGGCCGCCATCGGGCCGTCGAATCTGATGTGGTACTCGACGCCGGGTTCTGTTCGCAGTCTGGACCATTCCGGTGCCGAATCGCGGATCCGTCGAAGTTCCTGCGGCGCCTCCGCGCCTATGGCTTCACATGAAGCTTCTTTCCCATAGAGCAGATCACGCGAATCGCCGGCGCTAAACCACACGGCAAAGAGCGCTCGAAAAACGAGCCGGTCAGCTTCCCGGCTGATCAACACTGATTCGAGCGCCGCGCCGGCGTCTTCGCGTGCTGCGATTCCCACGAGCGAAATCGCCTTGACGCCAAGCGCTATCTTCGATGCATCCGTGCATACGCCAGCGGTGCGCAAGGCGCGTGCAAACGCAACGACGTGCTGTAAGAGTCGCGTGCCAGAGGACGCGTGACGTTCAGGAACGCATGCTTCGCTCATCGGGCGAAGGCGCCGCTTGCTTGAAGGAAGCCTTCGACGCGCTGGCGAGTCAACCCGTTGATGTCGTCAGGATCTTTGAAGAGCACGCCGGCCGTATCGACGACGATGTCCGGATCAAGTTCGACAATGCCCAGCGCATTCAGCGCGCGAGCCCACTCCACCGTCTCCGCGACGCCCGGCACGCGATGGAAATCCGTCGTGCCCCGTGCTTCACGCAAATGCCGGGCGAACGAGGCGATCCGCTCCCCGAGAACCTCGCTTGTCTCAGGCACCAGTTGGAGAATGATCGACAGCTCACGCTGCGCGTCCGGAAAATCGAGCCATTGATAAAGACAGCGGCGCTTGACCGCATCGCTCAGTTCACGTGTTCGGTTTCCGGTAAGGATCGTGATCGGCGGCACCTCCGCCTTGATCGTGCCGAGTTCGGGGATCGTCACTTGATATTCGCCGAGATACTCGAGCAGAAAAGCTTCGAACGGCTCGTCGGCACGATCCACTTCGTCGATGAGTAATACCGTCCCTGGCGTTGGGGCCTGCAGCGCCTGCAGCAGCGGTCGCCGCAGCAGGTAGCGGCTGTCGTAGAGCGTCGCTTCGCTGCCGCCACCCTTGCCTGCCGCTTCCGCCGCACGAATGTGCAGCAGCTGTGCCGCGTAGTTCCATTCATACACGGCTTCGCGCTGCTCGAGCCCGTCATAGCATTGGAGACGAGTCAGGCTGCGCTGCAGCATCTTCGCGAGCGCTTTGGCCAGTTCCGTCTTGCCTACGCCGGGCTCTCCTTCGAGCAGCAGCGGACGATTCAGCTTCAGTGCCAGAAACACCGCCGTGGCGAGGCGGCGGTTGGCGTAGTAGCCGACCTCGCGCAGGTTATCGACCACGCTGTCGATCGTCGGAAACCTCGCGCTCATCGCATCGCGGCTTTCGTCAGCGCGCTCATACCTGTCGCTTGCCGCCCCTTCGGAATTCGTTACGCGCACTGCGCTTTCTCGAGCACGTTGTCGGCCCAAGCCTCGCGTATATGCGGGAAGATCAGCGGCAAGCCGTCGCCGAGCATCAGCTCGAGCACGCGCGGCGGCGTCAGGGGCAATTCGTAGACGCTCTTTCCGATCGCGTTCGACACCGCGCATGCGACGACCGCCGCCACATTGAGGATCGGCACTTCGCCGGCGCCTTTCACACCCAGCGGCCCTATCGACGGTGCGCCTTCGTGGAGGTGGATGTCCACCGGGACGACGTCTTGCGCAAGCGGAACCCGGAACGTGTCGAGCCCCGTCTGGCGAACGCGCCCTTCGTGGTCGATGCTGATCTCTTCGTGAAGCGCATAGCCGAGCCCTTGCACGACGCCACCCTGGATCTGGCCGGACACCGCACGCGGGTTGAGCGCACGGCCGACGTCCTGGACGACGGTGTACGAAAGCACCTCGACCTGCGCGGTATCCGGATCCACTGCAATCTCACAATCGTGGACGGCGAACACGGGGATGTCGATTGCATCGATGAAATGACCCGCGGCGCAACCGGGCATCGCCGCGACGCCCGGCCGCGTGAAAGCGCCGCTGCCTGCGAGCGGACCGACGGTCTTGTGCGCCCGCTCCACGACTTTCGAGATCGCGATGCCTGAACCCTTCGCGCCGACGATCTCGACGCGATCGTCGCGCAGAATCAGGTCGTCGACCGCCACTTCGAGCATTTCGGACGCCACATCGAGCAGTTTTTTTCTCACCTCCACGCTCGCCGCGAGGCTCGCCGCGCCGAGCGACACTGTCGTTCGCCCGCCGCCCACCCCTACGTCGTATCCGGCCGAATCGGTGTCCGCTGCGCGAACGACGACGTTCTCTGGCTTGATGCCAAGCGAATGCGCGACGATCTGCGGAAGCGACTGCATCATCGATCCCGATCCAAGCTCGACACCCGACGTCACGAGCGTCGCACTGCCGTCGGCATTGAGATTGACCGTGGCAGCCGACGGACCGACGAAGATGAACCAGGTTCCGACCACGGTCGCGCGCCCGTAGAGGCGCCCCTCAGCCAAGTGTTTTTTCGAGCCCCGCTCGTTGACGGCGGTCGCCATCTTGTCGAGCATGGGACCCAGGACATTGCCTTGGAAAACTTGCCCCGTCGAACCGAGATCTCCATCGCCGAGCACGTTGCGCCGGCGAAATTCGAACGGATCCATGTCGATCGCGGCGCAGATCTCATCGGTATGCCGCTCGAGCGCGAACGTGTTGTACACGCCGTTACAGGCCCGGAACGCGCCGTTGGGCGGCGTATTCGTATAGACCGCGCGCGTCGAAATGCGCACCGAGCCGAGCCGATAGTTTCCGCCGAGCGTATGGGCGGTCATCGTCGTCAGAAAAATCTGTTCGCCGCCATAGGCGCCGCAATCCATCAGCACGACCGCTTCGCGCCCGACGATCTCGCCGTCGCGGGTCACGGCAGACCGGATCCGGATGTCCGCATTCTCGCGGCACAGGCAGATCTGCATCTCCTCCTGACGCGAATTCACGATGCGCACGGGTCGCCCCGTTGCGCGCGCGAGCAACGCGGCAAACGGCTCGAGCGCGCAGTCGAACTTGAGTCCGAATGCGCCGCCGACAGGCGGCACGGTGACGCGAACCTGACTCGGCGGAACGCCTAGCACGCGCGCCGTCGTATTGCGAATCGTCCACGGCACCTGGGTGGACGTTTCAATGTGGAAGCGCCCGTCCTCGTAGCGGGCTACGACGGCGCGCGGTTCGAATGACAGATGGTTCTGGCGGCCAACGCGAAACGTCGTATCGACGATCCGCACATCGGGACGCGCGAATGCCGCGTCTGTATCCCCGCGAACCACGGTCGCTTCCCACGCAACGTTGCCGCCGCGTGCGCCACCGTCGAACAGGACTTCGTAGCCCTTCCAGTCCGGATGGACGAGCGGCGCGTCGTCCGCCAACGCCGCTTCCATCGTCAGCACCGCAGGCAGCGCCTCCCATTCGACGAGGATGGCGTCGGCGGCGGCGCGCGCCTGTTCGAGCGTGTCCGCCGCTATCGCCGCAATCGGCTCACCGACGAAGCGGATCTGGTCGGTGGCGAACAACTGCTCATCGGCAATGCCAATGCCGTGCCGAAACGGCGCATCGTCGCCGGTAACGATCGCTCGCACGCCAGGCAGCTGGCGCGCCTGTGTCACGTCGAGGCTGACGATGCGCGCGGACGTCACCGTCGAGCGCAACACGAATCCATGCAGCATTCCCGGATGCACCTGATCGATCGTATAGCGCGTACGGCCCTGCAACTTGTCTCGCGCATCCCGTCTCGGGAAGTTCAGCACCGCGGTGGTTGGGTCGGACATGTCGGGTGATCCTTATTTGACGGTGGCGAGCGATACGGCCGCTTCGACGATGCGCTCGTAGCCCGTGCACCGGCACAGGTTTCCGGACAACGCGGCCTTGATTTCCTTGCGCGTGGCGCCGGGAACGCGCGCCAGAAAGGCGGTCAACGTCATGACCATGCCGGGAAAGCACATTCCGCACTGCACGGCATCATGCGCTTCGAGCGCCGCTTGCATCGCGGACAAGTCCCCGTCTTTCGCCAGCGATTCGACGGTGACGACTTCGTGGTCCGCGAGAGTGCCGATCGGCGTCAGGCACGAGACGGCCGGCTTCCCGTCGACGAGCACCGTGCAGGCGCCGCAAAAGCCTTCGCGACAGACGGGCTTGACGCCGGTCAGAAAGAGCTCGTCGCGCAATACATCGATGAGCGGCGTCAGGGGGCCGCCGCGTACCGCGCATTCCTCGCCGTTGACTTTCAGGCAGATCGACAATTTCACCTCCCCTGTTGTTTCTCGAGTTGCGCCTGGATGTCGGCGACCGCGCGATGGAGGAGCGCCGGAAGGACCTGGGTACGGTACCAACCCGGCGCCTCGACACCATCGCGACCTTTGAAGACGCGCAGATGCTGCGCGCCGATAAGCTTCGCGCGATCCGCGTCCAACGGACCTCCCACGAGCGCATTCTCCAGCTCGGGCCATTGGCGGGACCGCTCTTCGACCGAGCCGACGGCGACAGTCGCGTGGCTCACGCGGCCATCCGGAGCGACTTCGAGCGCCGCGCTGACGATAGCGACCGGATAGTCGCCCGCCTTGCGCAAAGGAAGCCTCGCATGCGCCGAGTAGTGGGCCCGCCGCGGTATCGATATGCGGCGCACGATGGCACCCGGCTCGAGCGACGCCCTCGCCTGCAGGAACGCTTCAACGGAAGTTCTCGACGATCCGTTCACGGTCGCCAGTTCGACCTCGGCCGCGAGGCTCATCAACGCGGGCACGAGATCGGCCGCGGGGAAGCCGGCCGAGCATAAGTTGCCTCCTATCGTCGCGACACCACGAACGGCAGGATTCGCCGATTTCGCTGCCGCATCGGTCAATACTTTCAACGACGGAACGCTGCCGAGCATCGCTGCCAACGCCTGATGGGTCACGCTGGCGCCAATGCTGATTTCGCGCTCGGTGACATCGATGGCGTTCATCTCCCCGATCGCCGCGAGCGACACGTAGGCCTTCTTCAGCGGCGCGCGCCTGACAGGCGCGCGCATGATCCATGTTGCGCCGGCGATGGGCTCGCCATCGTGACCATAGTCGTGCAACGCCGTGACTGCCTCTTCGACCGTTTTGGCCACGTACAGATGAGGGGCGCGCTTCGAAAGCATGCGGCGGTGTCCTTTAATGGGCTATGTGTTGCGAGAGAGACGAGCGCCTGGTCTACGACGGCTGACCGGCACCGACATCGCACACGTGTTCGAGATATCGCTTAGCGGTCGCGACGCCTGCGATAGGCGGTAACTGCACGCCGTTCTTTGCAGCAGTCACCTCCGCGAGGATCGATATCGCAATCTCCGGTGGCGTTTTGCTGCCGATATAAATGCCGGCCGGCCCGCGCAACCGTGCTATTTGCTCGCCAGTCAGATCGAACTCGGCGAGACGTGCGCAGCGCGCAGCGTTATTGCGCCGCGAGCCGATCGCACCGACGTAGAACGCCGGCGTTTTCAATGCCTCCATCAGCGCCAGGTCATCGAGCTTGGGATCGTGCGTCAGCGTGATCACCGCGCTTCGCGTGTCGAGCTTCATGTCAATCACCGCGTCGTCCGGCATCGTGCGAACCACACGCGCGGACGGAATCGTCCACTCGCTCGAGTACTCGTCGCGGGGATCGCAAACCGTTATCTGGTAGTCGAGCCCCAATGCGACCTCGGTCAAATAGCGCGACAACTGGCCAGCGCCGATCACGAGCATTCGATAGCGCGGGCCATGCACGTTGACGAACGCGCGGCCGTCGAACGACACGCAGTCGATCGGCCCCGCGGTCTCGAGCGTGGCGACGCCGCTTTGCATGTCGAGTGTGCGCTTGATCGTCCTGCCGGTTTCCAGTGCGCCAAGCACAAGCTCGATGCCGCTTCGCACACTCAACGGCTCGAGCACGAGCTCGATGGTGCCGCCGCACGGCAAACCGAATCGATGTGCGTCGTCCGCGCTCACGCCGTAGCGGCACACGACCGGAAGCGCTGGCTGAATTTCCGCGGCCTGCACCTTGTGGATCAAATCATCCTCGATACATCCGCCCGAGACCGAGCCTGCCAGCGCACCGTCTGCACGGATCGCGAGCATCGCTCCCTCCGGCCTCGGCGACGAGCCCCAGGTCCTCAACACGGTGACGAGCAGCACTGGCCACCCTTGCTTCAGCCACAAGGCGCTGCGCTTCAGGACTTCGAGATCTACGCTATCCATGGTTGAAGATCAGATCGTCGACGCGTTGCACCGACCGGATGGGTCACCACCGCTCCCTCGCCAGTGCCAAGGGGCAGTTCCGGATTCAGGTTACGAGTCGAAAAATGCCGCTGCCAGATACATGCGAAGCTTTCGATTCGCGCATTGTGCGGCTGCTGGAAGCAGCACAGCACCCCGTGTTTCGGTAAACACTTCATTCCCCGACCGCTCAAACCCTTATTGCTCAAGGGTTTTCGGCGTTGTAGAGTCAGTCAAGCTGCTTTTTGGCGCCGCGAAAGATGATCTGTTTCATCTGTTCCTGATCCGCAAGCCTGCAGTGCCCATTCATCGTTCGAGGTTCGCGATCATGAGGACTGAGACCACCAAGCCCGCGCCAGTTGCGCCAGCTTCACGGCAGACCTTCAATTTTGAAGTACCGGCGTCCGCGCAACGCGGACCCAAGACCCACGAGTGGGCCGATATGGTTCAGAGCAGCTACTTTCCGATGGACGTGAAGATCGGTGCGGATTTTCGCGGCGGTTCGATCGAGAACATCGATGTCGGCGAACTCCGCGTCTGTACCTTGCACAGCGATCCGATGGTGACGGAGCGCCATCAGTCCTATGCCCGTGCGGAGGCCGAGGAGTTTTACGTCATCGAAATGCCCGAGTTGAGCCCCGTGCTCATCCAGCAACGCGGACGCGACGCGCTGGTTGCTCCGGGAAACTTCACGCTCGTGAGCGGAGCGGAGCCTTACCGCTTCGCGAACCCGGCGCACCTTTGCCTACGAACGCTGCGCATCCCGTGCCGGTCGCTGAGGTCGAGATTGCCCAGCGTGGATGACCGCGTAGCGCTCGTGGCCTCCGCGGCCGAGCCTTGCGCGGCACTCTTTCTCGATTTCGCCGCGTCCTACTTCAGGCATGTCGCGGTGTTACCGGTCGAGATCCATGCGCGAGTCGAGCAGCAACTGCTCGACCTGCTGATCCTGGCTATCACGGGTGACACGTCAACCAGCAACGAGACTTCCGTGCGCAGCGGTCACCGGCTTCGCGCGACGAGAATTATTGAACAGCGTTTCTCCGATCCGACCTTGCAGCCGGCCGACGTTGCGCGCGCGGTCGGCGTATCGGAGCGATATCTGCAGAAGATATTCGGCGATAGCGGGCAAACGATCACGACCGTCATTCGCAATCGGCGGCTCGCCGAAGCCAAGCGGCTTCTCGCCAACCGGAAACAAAGCAGGCTCGGCATCACGCAGATTGCGCTGATCGTGGGGTTCTCCGATCCGGCCTACTTCAGCCGGATTTTTCGGCAGGACTGCGGCCATTCCCCCACCGACTATCAGTGAACGGCAAGACTGAACCGCGACGACGGCCTTAACCGGTTCGATCCCTCCCTTTCCTCTGCCGCCGGGCGACCATCGCCCCTCTTAGCCGGCGGCTCCAAACAACTGAGCAATGAGCGCCGGCTCGCGCCGAGCCGGCGATTCGTCCGCTCCGCCTCAACCAGGCCGGTCAGGTCCAACACTTTGGACGCTCGGGGACAAGACCGATTCTTTTCGACTTCGTAGAGTAGTGGCATGGCGGCGCGCCGTCATGGAGACCGGACGCGCGCCGTGCGTAGCCAACCGCTGTCCGTCACATCGTAGTCGAAAGGATCCGTATCATGCTTTCCTTGTCCGCTGACCCGGCCAAATCCCTGACGCAAAAAATCGTCGATCACTTTCATACGCTGATTTCCGACGGCAAACTCCAATCCGGCATGAAGGTGCCATCGATCCGCAGCTTCGCGGAATCGCACGGCGTCAGCGTCTCGACCGTCGTCGACGCTTACGACCGCCTCGTGGCCGACGGCTCGCTCGTGCCCCGGCAAAACTCGGGGTTTTTCGTTCGAAGCTTCCAGCATGCGTCGTATCTGAATCAGGAAGCCGTTGCCAAAGATGGCAGTTCGTTCGACTCGCTGTGGATGCTGAACCGGATCTGGCAAAGCCACTCGGCGGAGATCAACCCAGGCTGCGGGTGGCTGCCCGCGCGCTGGCTCGACGAGGAGGGTCTGCGCCGCACGCTGCGCAACATGACGCTGCATTCGACAGGATCGCTCACCAGCTATGGCGTGCCGAAAGGTTACCTTCCCCTGCGCTGGAAGATATCCGACTGCCTGAACCAGCACGAGATCTACTGTCCGCCGGAACAGGTGCTGATGACGAGCGGCGCGGCCCATGCGCTGAGTCTGCTCATTCATCATCTGATCAAGCCCGGCGATACCGTGTTCGTCGATTCGCCCGGCTACAGCCTGCTGTTCGCGCATCTGAAGCGCATCGGCGTCAACCTGGTGGGTGTGCCCCTGACCTCCACCGGAGCCGACCTCGACGCGTTCGCCCAGTTGCTAGCCAAGCACGAACCGAAGGCGTACTTCACGAACCCGCGTCTTCACAATCCGACAGGCATCTCGTGCTCGCCCGCCACCGCGCACAAGATCCTGCAGCTCGCGGCAAAACATGACTTCCTCATCATCGAGGACGATGTCTGCGCAGACATCGACGCGGCGGTACGCCGGCCGCTCGCGAGCCTCGATCAGCTGGAACGCGTGATCTATGTCGGCAGCTTCTCAAAGACGATATCGCCCAGCCTGCGGGTCGGCTACATCGCGGCTCACCCGGACCTGATCGAGGATCTGGCGCAACTGAAGATGGCGATGGGATTGACGACCTCCGAGATCGGCGAACGCATCGTCTACCAGGTGCTCGTCGACGGACGCCATCGCAAGCATCTGAAGGGCCTTGGGGCGCAACTCGCGCACGCGCAATGCACCGCGCGGCAGAAGCTCGGCGGCGCAGGCATGGTCATGTTCAACCAGGCGCCGGAGGGGCTCTTCATCTGGGCCCGCCATCCTCACTATGAAGACTCCCGGGCGCTCTCCAGTCGCGCGCTGGACAAGGACATCTATCTCGCCCCCGGGCATCTGTTCATGCATGACGAAGAACCCACTCCATGGTTGCGATTCAACGTCGGCTATTGCGACAACAACGCGCTATTCGAGTTTCTCGCCGCCGCGTGAGCGGTTCCTTTTGGAGCGTGTTTCGCACCTTGCCGGCGCGCGAGTTCGGACTGGATCTTCATGACCGACTCCGTTGCCTCGCGGGTGCGTGTCGATAACTGCCGCACCTCGCCGGCGATCACGGAGAAGCCGCGGCCCGCGGTTCCGGCCCGAGCGGCCTCGACTGCGGCATTCAACGCAACCAGATTCGTCTGACGCGCAATGCCGCCGATGGTCGATACGATCTCGCCGATCTCCTTGATGCTCTCGAGCATGCTCGCCTTGAATACCTCCTCGGCGGCGCCGAGTTCCTGCGCAATCCTGGCCGCATGAATGTCCGTCAGCACCCCGACGGTCCTCAATGGCGCGCCATGCTTGTCGCGAACGCTCTGGCCTCGCGCGCGCACCCAACGGTATTCGCCGTTCTTGCAGCGCAGGCGATATTCGACTTCATACCCGGTACGCCCTGAACGGTCGGACAAATGCGCGATGAACGCCTGCCCGGCACGTTCGCTGTCTTCCGGATGAAGCCTTGACGTCCAGCTCTCGGCAACATCGGGGAACTCCGCGATAGAAGAGAAGCCGAGTAGCTGCCGGACCTGATCGGACCACCAGAAGACGTTCTTCGGATTGAGCGGATCGCCGGCGATGACCTCGATATCCCAAATGCCATCGGCAAGCAGCTCCCGCGACAACTCGAACCGAGCCCGCATTTTCTCGAACTCGTGATGGCGCTGCGAGGCTTCGTCGATATCGGCAAGCGTGCCGATCACGGTGAAGCCGCTTTGCCCGTCCCCGTCCGCAGGCCGTTCGTAGCATCCGGCAATGCGCATCTCATACATGCGATATCCGCCGCGGCGATGTTTGGCCCGGTGAACCACTGTCGTCGTCACGTTGGACTTCCCTTCGGCCGCAGATCGCCATGCCGTAAGCAACGCAATCTGGTCGTCCGGATGCACGCACGCGATCCATGCGTCGAGCACGGGATAAAATTCGTCGTGGCCATACCCCAGCAATTCGCAGAACCGCTCGGACCACGCGCTCGCCGTTTTGCCGATTGGCGACGCATCATCGGCCAGGTGAACCTCCCACCACCCGCAATCCATCGCCCGTTGCATCGCTTCGAGCCGGACCCTGAGCGCGTCGTTCTCCCGCTCGAGCAGTTCGCCCTGCTCTCGCAACGTCGAGATGCTCGAAATCAGCAGGTCCTGATTGTCGTTCCTTGCCGACTCAGGCCCACTACGCTGGCCGAACCATTTCATGCATACCTCCGTCGATGATTGCAACCTGGCCTCGCGAACCTGCACGTTGTTGACGAGGCATCACACTGCCTATCCCTTCAAAACCGGACGCATGCGCACCGAAGCAGCATGCGTCCCGCCGCCGCGAAGAACCTCGATCAGAATGAATGCGTGATCCCGAGGCGCGTCGCGACTTGCCGCTTCGAGCTCGACGGATTGAAGCCCGCGATCTGCGCAACCGTCGCATCGCCCTGCGCGTTTTGGCCGGCTGCCATCGCATAGACCGACGTGCGCTTCGACAACGCATATTGCGCGATCAGGTTGATCTGCTCGTACTTGGGCGACTTGTCCGTCGCATCGTCGTGGCCGACGGTGTAGGTCAACCCGCCACCAACCACGAGCGCAGCCGTCACCTGATACGATCCGGACAACTCGTAGTTCTGGAACGTCAGATTGGCTCCGCCGGCTTTCGGACGAAACACCGTGTTCGAAAAATTCGCGGACACCTTGAACGCCCCCTGCTTGTAGGCCGTGCCCAAAGCAAGCACGGATTGACTGCGCGCAGCGGCCAGCGCATCGCCATAGACCGCGTTGGCGAAGCCGCCGCCCGACACGTAGCCCGCGACGGCCGTCGACGGATCGCTGATATGCAAGTAGCCGACAGCGGCGCTCGCGTTCGCGCCGTTGTAGGCAACCGCGGCGCTGTAAGTCGAGTTTGTCGAGAACTGCCCTGCGATGCCGCCCGGCGAGTAATGCCCTTCGAACGTCGCCCCGCCGAGCGTCGGACTCACATATTTGATTGCGTTGGGTACGGAGAACCCGTTGTCGAGGTTGTCCATGTCGTTGGGGTGCGCGAAATACCAGCCGCCGTATTGACCGTTCAGCGTGAACGGCTCCAGCAAATCGACGTTCGCATCCCACTGCCGGCCGAACGTGAGCGTCCCCAACCGGTTCGACGACAAGCCGACGTACGCGTTGCGCGAAAACGCGAGCCCGCCGCCAAGCCCACCGGTAGCCGCATCGAAGCCGCTCTCGAGACGGAACACCGTCCGCAGGCCGCCGCCGAGGTCTTCCTCGCCCTTCAGTCCCCAGCGGCTCCCGAGCGGCACGCCGCTTTGCATCTGGACCAGCTTGGCACCGCTTCCCGCGATCGCCGTCCCGCTCGACGCTTTGCTCACATTGTTCGCATAGTCAATGCCGAGATCGACGATACCGTATAACGTCACCGTGCTTTGCGCGCGTGCCCCCAAGGAGATCAGCGCAAGCGTTGCCCCTACCACTGCAGCCTTTTTCATCACTTTCTAGCCTATCGTTGTCGGTTTGCGTCCCGAAATGGACGCGATTTAATTGCTTTGCTTTACGCCCGCTCCGACCGTCTTGAGACGGCCGAAGCTCGCGTTGGATGTCTTATCGTTTTGCCAGGCGTGCCGACGCTCGGTTCGCGTTACGCGAACTCGCGCACGAAATGCCGCTTGCTGGCGAGCGAGAGTCCGATGCGATAGATGATCGCGGAGGACACGACTGCCGCGGGTGCGGAGAACGTTGCGGTGGTGCCGCCGACTTCGAGCAACGCGATGCCGAGTGCCGACGACGCGAGCCACGCAACGAGGCCACACGGGTTGAACGCGACCACGCGTTCCGACCGGTACTCGATCTCCTTGCCGAAGATCGCCTCGTAGTGCGGAGACAAGATATGCATGACGGCGATCCCGACCCACGCGACGACAAAGATGCCCTGAAACGCCAACGCCTGGAGAATGAAGCTGAAGACGTTCGTCAGCATCAGGAAATAGACCATCACGCCTGCCATCACGGACCAGAAGAATTTCGGCAGATGCAGGCCGAACACGGCGGTGAAGAACGAATGCATGTTGGTCGAGGCCAGATAGAAATTGGCGGTATTGATTCTGGTCTGGCTTATCCAGACAAACATCAGCCCGACGAAACCCATCAGCTTGAGCAGCGCGAAGACCACTGAAACTTCGCTTAACGCAACATTGCCGGCCAACGTGCTCGCCAGGAAAATTCCGGCGATGCCGTTGATCACGAACGTGAATGTATAGAACGCCCAGCCGAAGTTGAATTTCGCGTGGTACTCCGCATCCGACGCGCGCCCGAAGCGGGCGTAGTCCCACGTGTACATCATCATGATCCACACGCCCATGAACGCGGTGAAGCAATTCCACCAACCGTAGGGCTTCGCGCCGCTTGCCGGGCCCAGGTGGAGCCAGGCCGTATGGTCGCCGCCGCTCAACAGCGCGGTAACGACAGCCCCCACCAGCCCGAGCAGGTAGAACGGCAGCAGCACGCCGTTGAACTTGTCGAGCCACGTCTGCACGCTGCCGAACACGAGCAGCACGCTGTAGATGACGACGATCAGGTAAGCCAGCTTCACGGAGACGGCCGGGAAGTAGGCATTGATCGCCACGGCGATGACCGACCCCTCGAATAGCGCGTAGTAAATCGCCGTGGCAAAGAAGATCAGCGTGGCCAGTGCGGCGCCCGCCCTACCGAACAGCACGCGGGAAAACAACGCGACCGACAAGCCGTTCGAGATCACGTACCGCACGATGACCTGATTGACCAGCGCGTACACCACGACCGAAAGCCCAAGCCCGATCAGGGTATTGACCGTGCCGAAATTGATGGCGAGCGTTGCCGACACCACCAGCCAGAACATCGCGCTGCAGGTCGCCCACCATGCCATCGTCAAAGACAACTTTGACATCCTTGCATCTGCCGGAATGGCGCTCGTCGAATAGCCATCATCCGAGCCGTCCTGTTGTGCCTTCAGTTCCATATGCGCTCCACGTAACGAATGAATTCGGCCCGGCTCGATCACCATGACGCCAGGACCACTAAGAACTCGAATCAACCAGCTTCGGCCGCCGGCGCGGTGGATCAATCCGTCCGCCCCGGTGTGGTCTCCTTTGTTGTTGGGTTTTTAATCGTGTCGGTCAGCACGTACACGCCCGTGGCATCGAGGCGTGCTTGCCATTTCGGCGGCAACACGATGGAGGTCGTGACTTCCTCGATCACTGCCGGCCCCGCGACGACGTCGTCGGCGCCGAGGCGCGTACCGTCATAGACGGGCGACGACAGCGTTTCGATATCCAGGCCGTTACCGAAGATCATGTCCCGATACGCTTTGACGACGACCGCCGGGTCGCCGACGCTAGGCGGGATCGACTGCGGCGGCGGTTGGTCGAGCACTCCGTACACGGTGCTCTCGAGGTTGACGATCTCCACCTGGCTGTCGGGCTCCGCGTACGTATAAAGGGACTCGTGGCGGGCGTCGAACATCTCGCGGATGATGTCGATCGTGTCTGCGTCCACGTTCATCGAACCGATGGTGACGGAGCACTCGTGGACCTGGCCGCAGTAGCGCAGGTCGAGCTGGCGCTCGATACGGATGCGCTCGCGCGCAAAGCCTTCCTTCTGCAGTGCAGCGATCGCATCTGCTTCGAGCCGTTCGAACTGCTGTTGAACGCGTCCGAGGTTCGCATGCTTGTCGACCCGCATCGGACAAGCCGCCATGTAGTTGTATTTCACGTCAGACAGCAGTTGTCCGAACGCGCACAGCCCCGATGCGAGCTTCGGCACGAGCACCGTCTTGACGCCGATCTCGCGCGCGAGCGCCGCAATGTGCAGCGACGTGGCACCACCTGCCGCGATAAGGACGAAGTCGCGCGGATCGTAGCCGCGTTCGATCGACACCCGGCGAATGCCGTTGATCATGTTGACGTTGACGATGTTGTAGATGCCATACGCGGCCTTGCCGATGGTGAGGCCCAACGGCTTGGCGATCTTCGCTTCGATCGCGGTGCGCGATGCGTGACCGTCGATCTTCACGCGGCCGCCGAGTAGCGAGACCGGATTGAGGTACCCGAGCGCGACATTGGCATCGGTCACGGTCGGTTCCTGCCCGCCGCGCATGTAGCAAGCCGGGCCTGGCACGGCCCCCGCACTTTGCGGACCGACTTTGAGAAGACCCGTCGGATCAATCCACGCGATGGAGCCGCCGCCCGCGCCGAGGGTCTCGACCTGGATCATCGGGGTGCCGATCCGGTAGCGCAGGAAATCGATGTCCTTATTGACGTTGGTGACGCCGTCCTTCGTCAACGTGATGTCGAACGACGTGCCGCCCATATCGACCGTAATCAGGTTGCGGTAGCCAAACGGCTTCGCGGCGAACAGCGCGGCCTGGGGCGCCGAGGCCGGGCCCGAGTTGATCGCATTGACCGCGCGCGCGCTCATCGCCTTGGGCGACGCCATGCCGCCGTTCGATTGATAGAACCGCACGGGCGATTTCAAACCATTATCCAGGTAGAAGCTCTCGATACGGCTGACGTAACGAGCGAGCACCGGCCCGAGATACGCGTTGACCACCGTCGTCGACGTCCGCGTGTACTCGCGCATCTGCGGGAATACTTCGAGGCCGACGGACACGTACACGTCGGGCAGCAGCTCGCGAACAATCTCGGCCGCGCGCCGTTCGTGCAGGCCGTTCGACACCGACCAGACGAACGAGATCGCGACGGCCTCGACGCCTTGCGCGCGGAACAGCTCGCACGCGTCGCGCACGTCGTCCTCGTTCATCGGCGTATGGATCGTGCCGTCCGCCAGGACGCGCTCGCGAATCGGCCGGCGCAAGTAACGCTCGACGAGCATCGTTGCCGGCGGGTACTTGGCGTCGTAGCGATGCCCCTCCTCCTTGTGGCCGAGGCGGATTTCGAGCGAGTCCTCATGACCCGACGTGCAAATCAGGCCGGTCTTGACGCCCTTGTGCTGAATCAGGGCGTTCAGTGCAACCGTGGTGCCGTTCACGCACAGATCCAGGTTCGACAGGATTTCGCTGACCGGCTTTCCGAGCGCTTCGGAGATTTGCGCAAGACCGTCCGCGATCGCGCGCGTGCCGTCTTCCGGTGTCGAGGTCGCCTTGAACAGACGCGTCCGGCCATCGCCGTCGGCGAGGACGAAATCGGTGAAGGTGCCGCCTGCATCCACACCAAGGCGGTATCGGGTACTCGTCATGTCAGACCTCATTGATGTTGGGACGATTGGCGTTCGGCGCGCAACGCTTCGGTGGCGGACGAGTCGACCAAGAGGCTTTCCGGATCGATTACGACGCCATACTCGGCGCGCGCGGCCTCGATCGATACGATGCCGCTTCGCACGTCGTCGGAGACGTGCTGCGGCTGGCGGCGCAGCGGCGAGCCCCAGCCGCCGCCGCCGGGATTGAAGGTGGCGAGCGAATAGCCGTCACGCACCGTCATCACCGCGTTTTCCTTGTACGTTTCGATGACCTTGCCATGGCGCTTCAGCTCGACTCGCCCGAGCTTGCGTTCCGGCATCGCGCTGGCGGCGTGGTTGGCGCCAATCGCCGGCAGCTTGCGGCCTTCGCCGAAGCTCACCACGGTCATCTCGTGCCCGATCGGCTCGACTTCCCAGACCGTGCCGCTGCCGCCGCGATATTCGCCGGCGCCTGCACTGTCGGTGACGAGACCATAGCGATGGATGACGATCGGGTAGGAATACTCGAGCGTCTCGATGTCACCCGAATAGAGCGCGCCAAAGCAGCATTGCGGCCCGCATGCGTGCCAGCCATCCATATAGCCTGTCGCGCCCGCGCCCGAGACGAGCGACGCGAGCACCATCGTCACGTATTCATCGCCGGTGCGCTGATCGTGGCCCGCGATGTTAATGCCGCTCGAATGGCCCCAGGAGCCGACGGCCCGTTCGCCTTGCGCCCTTTCGAGTGCAAGACGCACCGCGTCCGCGAGGGTTTCCATCGGCGTAGTCGTGCAGTTCACATGGGGCGCGGGCTCTTTCGCGTTGCAGAGCGTGCCGTGCGGACCGAGGTCCACGCTGATGCATCGATAAAGACCTTCGTTATAGGGCGGATCGAGCTGAGCGAACATCATCAGGCCCAGGTAGACGCCTGAAATCGAGTTGCCTTCGTAGGAGTTGATGAAGTACGGAATCTGCGGCGGGCTTTCGATCTTGATGTGACAGGTATCAGCGTTGATCTCGATCGTCGCCTTGATATCGATCTCGCCGAAGCCATGCCCGGAATCCTCGAGCCTGGCGCTTGCTTCGTAGATGCCGTCAGGCACCGCACGAATGATCTGGCGCATGTGGCGATCGGCCATGTCCATCAGCTCGTCCACGCAGGTGCGGACCGTCTCCACGCCGTACTTGTCGAGCAATGCGCACAGATTGCGGGCGCCGACGTTGACCGCGCCGAGCTGCGCCCTGAGATCGCCCTCCTGGTCGCGCCGCGAGCGCATGTTGCTCAGCATGAAGTTGATGACGTCGTAGCGTTCGACGCCTTTCTCCCATAGCTTGACCGGCGGAATGCGCAGACCCTCGGCGTAAATCTCGCGCGCGTCGGGGTTGTAGCCGGCGGGAACCGGGCCGCCGATATCGGTCACGTGTCCCTTGCAGACCGTCCAGAACACGAGCTCGCCGTGGTAGAACACCGGCTTGTACATACAGCAGTCGACGATGTGACTGCCCTTGTAGACCGGGTCGTTGTGGTAGACGATGTCGCCATCGTGAATGTCGTCGCCGAAGAAGCGGGCCACTTCCTTCATTGCGGGAATCAGACCGCCAAGGTGAATCGGAATGTCCTGTCCTTGCAGGATCATCTCCGGGCGACCATTGAAAATAGCATTGCTGTAATCGTGTGCGACATTGAACACACTTGAGCGAGCCGTCTTCTCGAGCGTCATAGTCATCTCGCGCTGAGTGGTTTCCAGCACCCCCCGCACGACTGCCAGCGTAATCGGATCGACATCTCGTGACATCACGTTCTCCGGTGGTTAACTTTTTCATTCGTCAGGCCACGCAACTTGCCGTAACCCGATTCGATGTCATACAGGTTATTAACGCCAAAATCCGCAGGCAATGCACAGCCAGGGAGGTCATCGAGCATGCTGTGTTGCTCGCGAAAGCCGTACACGTGCACGCGCGAAATTCGATTACATACGACGAAACGCGCGAGCGGAAAACGCGCTATCGGCGTGTTCCGCTCGCGGCAGGCATGGCCACCGAGCATTCGAAAAAACGAAGGAGCGACGGCAACGAACGCGTCGTTTCGACGCCTGAGGGAAATGGATGGAGATGAGCCTGCAGCGCTGCAGGCTCGCCGCCCATGCTGAGACGAGGCCGAGTGGCGAGACGTCCTCGTTACCCGACGTATGTGTACGAGGTCTTTACCGTCGTGAAGAATTCGGCCGCATAGCTTCCTTGCTCGCGCGGACCATAGCTCGACGCTTTCCTGCCCCCGAACGGCACGTGGTAGTCGACACCCGCGGTAGGGGCGTTGACCATGACCATGCCGGCTTGCGCTTCGCGCTTGAACCGGCTCGCGAGCTTGAGCGAACCTGTGCAGATGCCTGCTGACAAGCCGAAGTCCGTGTCGTTGGCTTTCTCGAGCGCATCGTCGAAATCCCTCGCGTGAATCAAGCAGGCAACGGGGCCGAATATTTCCTCGCGGGTGATACGCATGCCCGCATCGACATCGGTGAAAAGCGCCGGCATCAAATAGAAACCGTCCGTTTCCGAGTCCTGAGCGTTCCTCCATACAAGAGCGTTGCGCCCTCTTCCGATCCGATCCTGATGTAGTCGAGATTGGACTTCAGTTGTCGCTCGTCCACCACAGGGCCGATATCCGTGTTCGGTGAAAGCGCATGCCCCACTCGCAATCGGGAGAGACGCTCAACGAGCGCATCGCGAAACCTCGTATAGATGCCGGACGTCGCGATGATGCGGCTCGTCGCGGTGCATCGCTGGCCTGTCGAATAGAACGCACCCTGGATCGCACAATCGAGCGCCACTTCGATATCCGCATCGTCGGCGACGACCAGTGCGTTTTTGCCGCCCATCTCGAGTTGCAGCTTGGCGAACCGAGCGCCCGCGGTTGCCATCACACGAGCACCGATGTTCGTGGAACCGGTGAAGCTGATCGCGCTTACCTTCGTGTTCGACAGGATGGCTTGACCGATCACAGCACCACGCCCGAGCACGAGGTTGAAAACACCGTCCCCGAACCCCGCACGACTGATGATCTCGGCCAATGCCCACGCCGAAGCGGGAACGAGCTCGGCCGGCTTGTGCACGACACAATTACCGTACGCCAATGCCGGCGCGATCTTCCATGCCGGAATTGCGATCGGGAAATTCCACGGCGTGATGATGCCCACGACGCCAACCGGCTCTCTCGTGACGTCGACGGTAATGCCTGGCCGAACGGAATCGAGGTGCTCGCCGCGCTGACGTAGCACCTCACCGGAATAAAACTTGAAGATCTGACCCGCCCTCTTGACCTCGGCAACCCCTTCGGGGCGAGTCTTCCCTTCCTCGCGCGAGAGCAGTTCGCCCAATTCATGAGCGCGCGCGATAAGCTCGTTTCCTACCTTGTCGAGCGCATCTGCGCGGGCTTGAATGCCGAGCGTGCGCCTGCTCTTGAACGCATCGAACGCGGCGTCGATCGCGAGGTTCGTGAGCGCTTCGTCGACAAAGGAAAACTCGTCGACGATGTCCGAGGTATCGGACGGGTTGATGTCCCGATGAGCCTCGCTGCCCGGCACCCATTTCGCGCCGATGTAGCTATGCTTCATGCAAGAACCCCGCTAGCTCCTTGCTTGCACGTTTGGCTCAGCAGGATCTCCTCGATGATGTCGAGGCCTTCATCGACCAATTCGTTCGAAACCGTCAGTGGCAGCATGATCCGAAGTACGTTGCCATACGTCCCGCTCGTGAGAAGCAACAAGCCCCGCTTGAACGCTTCGGCTTTCACTGCGCTGGCAATTTCGGGCGCGGGCTCGCCGCCTTTTAAGAACTCCACTCCTGTCATTGCGCCAAGGCCACGGACTTCGGCGATTTCAGGAACACGCTCCCGTAAGGCGTTCAGGCGATCCCGCAGGCGCTTGCCAAGCGCCTCGCTGCGAGCGCACAGCTTCTCCTCCTCCATCACGTCGAGCACGGCAAGCGCTGCAACGCATGCCATCGGATGACCCGCGTAGGTGCTGCCAAGCCCGCCGGCCGGAATGGAATCGAGAACGTCGGCGCGACCGACGACGGCCGAAATCGTCATGCCACCGCCCAGCCCTTTGGCCAGCGTCGTGAGATCGGGCACGACGCCCGAATGCTCCATCGCAAACATGCGCCCCGTGCGGCCGATGCCGGTTTGAATCTCGTCAGCGATGAGCAGAATCCCATGCTCATCGCACAGTGCGCGCAGCTGCCTCAGAAACTCCGTCGGCGCCGGGATATAGCCGCCTTCACCGAGTACGGGCTCGACGATGATGGCGGCCACACGGGCCGGGTCCACCGTATATTTGAACAATCGCTTGATGCCGGCGATCGAGTCCTGGATGGAGATGCCGTGCAGCGCAGACGGATACGGAGCCTGGTAGACATCCGCCGGTGTCGGGCCGAAGCCCGCTTTGTACGAAGCGACTTTTCCCGTGAGGGCCATCGCCATGAAAGTCCGGCCATGGAATGCCCCGTCGAACGAGATCACCGCAGTGCGCTTCGTATAGTAGCGAGCCACCTTGATCGCGTTTTCAACGGCCTCCGCCCCCGTGGTCATGAAAAACGCCTTCTTTTCGAAGTCGCCAGGGGTCAACGACGACAGCCGTTCCGCGAGCTCGATATACGACTCGTATGCCACGACCTGGAAGCAGGTGTGGGTGAACTTTCCGGCTTGCTGCGTCACAGCGTTCGTGATTTTCGGATGGCGATGCCCCGTGTTCAGCACGGCGATGCCGGCGCAGAAGTCGATGTAACGCCTGCCCTCTACATCCCAGATCTCCCCGTTCTCCGCGCGCGCGGCAAACACCGGATGCGCGTTGCCGATGCCTTGCGGAATAGCTTTTAAACGGCGAGCCATCAAAGCCCGATTGGTTTGCTCATTGTCCGACATGTTCAACTCCTGGTCCTTGAGGTTTGAGGCAATCGTCGCGAACCTTGACTAATGGGAGGATCACTGGCGCCACACCCGTGACACCATCCATCGAGAGACAGCAGCCGCTCACCGGCGCTACGCTGTGCCCCTGCCGAGCGTTTTTGGATCGACCCGTCTCCACACGTTAACTAGGTATGGAAGCCTGACGGGTAGTCGCATCGCTCGTATCAGCGGCCCCTGCGCCTGCTAGCATGGATGTATGCGCGCCTTGCTCGATTGGCGGACGAATGACAGTCAGAATAAGTCGCAGGCGGATGGTGGCGCCAGACACATTGGGAGAGCGCTATTCGGACACTGTACGGTTTGCGGGGGCAATACACTCATGGGCTCTCGATTTGTGCTCGAGGCACGGCACGGGTGGTTGTCCACGCGAATATCCGTCAATGGACGTTCGCGCGGCAGGCCGCGAACAGAGTGAGTTCGACTTAGACTCCACAACAGCAACACAGCTCGTCGGCACTGTCATGGTGGAGTTGTCTGGCAGCGGTTACGCAAAGCCGCATCACGGTGTTCGTGCTCGATATGTGTGCTCTTTTTGGCTGCGCTTGGGCGCAGCACAGCCAAGCGTGGACACATTTACGCCTTGCTTGCTCCAAGATTGCAAGCCGAGTGGCGGATCGCCAGCCCGTCGATCCATCGACCGGCTGACCTCGCCAATCGACATGTCCTTTCTCGTCAACTGGTTGCGCGTTTCCGTCCATTGCGAACGGAAGAACTACGATGACCGTTGGTAATCGTGCGAAGCCAGGAACATCGTTGTGAAAAGCGACTGGTATCTCGATATCGGAGTTTGCATTATGATCAGGAATGCGAATGCAACAGGCGTGAGCAATCACGGCGCGTGCCGCAGTCAGTGAAGTGCGAGCCCCGCGCTGGTTCAGCAGTAGTGGCGCAGGTTAATCATCGTATAGGCAAGCGTCTTGAACGCGTAGTGAACGTCACTGATGCGTTCAAAGCGCAGCAGCAGACGGCGGAACTTGAAAATCATCTAGACATAATGGTCGCTGCTGAGTGAAGACCGCAGGGGCCCGTCTCGGGTATCGTGGGTTGCGCACCGAAGTGTGCCGAGCCACATACGCCTGGGTGGGCCAGGCGCAGAACTTCAGGAGACGGGCCATGGACAAGATTATCAAGTTTTTTGTCGGATTGGACGTGCACAAGGACACCATCTCGATTGCGGTGTGCGAACCCGGTCGGGAGCCTGCCCGGTTTGTCGGAACCATCCGTCACGACGTGGCGGCCGTGTTGAAGGTTCTGCGCAAGTACGGCGAAGCTGCACAGGTCAGTGTGGTATACGAGGCCGGGCCAACCGGCTATGGCTTGTATCGCGAGCTCACTGATCGTGGTTATCAGGTCGAGGTGATCGCTCCGTCGCTGATCCCACATCGAGGCGCAGACCGGATCAAGAACGACCGGCGCGACTGCCTGCGCCTGGCTGAACTGTCGCGTGCCGGCGAACTCAAGGCGATCTGGGTACCCGATGCCGCGCACGAAGCACTGCGCAATCTGTGGCGTGCCCGCGAAGATGCCGTGAACATGCGGCTCAAGGCGCGTCAGCAACTGAAGGCATTCCTCCTGCGCCATGGACGTGTCTATCCCGGCAAGACAGCATGGAGCCGCATGCATCTGCGCTGGATTGCCGATCAGCGGTTTGAGCAATGCGCCGACCAACTGGCGTTTGCCGAATATCAGCATGCCGTCGAGGACACCCACGCTCGCGTGGAACGCCTCAGCGGTGCACTGGAGCACAGCGCACTAAGTGAACAGGTCGCATCGGTAGTAGCTGCACTACGCGCCCTGCGCGGCATCGACACCGTCAGTGCCATCGGACTGGTAGCCGAGATCGGCGATATCGGGCGTTTTGCTACTGCCCGCCAGCTCATGGGCTACCTCGGACTGGTGCCCTCCGAGCATTCCAGCGGCGCCAGTGTGCGACGCGGTGCGATTACCAAGACCGGCAACGCGCACGCGCGTCGACTGCTTACCGAATCAGCCTGGAACTACCGGTTCGCACCACGCTTGAGCAACGAGCTGCGCACACGCCAGCGAGCGCTCGCGCAGCCAATCCGTGAACACGCCTGGAAGGCGCAGGTTCGCCTGTGCGCGAGGTTCCAGCGACTGCGTAGCCGCGGCGTCCAGGCCAACAAGGTATGCGTCGCCGTAGCGCGCGAACTGGCCGGCTTCGTCTGGGCGATCGCCCGCATGGCACCGTCTTGCGCGCCGCACTGAATGACAGCAGGGCATCAAATAAAAGGGTAATCCGGCGATGCGGTACGGCTCACGATAGGAAGAATCCTCGTCGACACTACGTACAGAAGGCCTGCGGGCAACCTGCGTCACTAGAGCGAGGCAGCTTCCCTGACGGATCGATGCACGGTGGTAACCAACCCACGGATATCAGTCTGATCCATCGTCGCTGCAACGGACTTGTGCCGCATCGTCCGATTACCCTTGGGATTCAATAACTGTTTCTCTTATTGACACGCAGCGACCATATCAGTGTCCTGAGTTAAAAATTCATTGAATGATGCCGATCACGTACTAAAGTGTCCTGTGTAGCACTTGATACGCGGAGGCAACGATGAGTGGACGGTCCAAAGGGGAACTCGTGCTGAGCGATTCGGAGCGCGAAGACCTGCAAGCGCTGACGATGCGACGCAAGACCGCGCAGGCCCTGGCATTGCGGGCGCGCATCGTGTTGGCCTGTGCCGATGGCATGGACAACAAGACAGTTGCGGCGAAACAGCGGGTCACACAGCAAACGGTTTCGAAGTGGCGGGCGCGATTCGTGAGCCATCGTGTGGACGGCCTGCTTGATGCACCACGGCCCGGCGCACCGAGGACGATTGATGACGCGCGCGTCGATGCGGTCATCGCGAAGACGCTCGAGTCCGTGCCTGTCGGAGCGACTCACTGGAGCACGCGCACGATGGCTCGCGAAATGAAATTGTCGCAGACGGCGGTCACACGAATCTGGCGTGCTTTTGGCTTGCAACCGCATCGGCAGGAGACGTTCAAGCTCTCCAGCGATCCGATGTTCGTCGACAAGGTGCGGGATATCGTCGGGCTTTACCTGGACCCGCCGCTCAAGGCCATGGTGCTGTGCGTGGACGAGAAGAGCCAGATTCAGGCGCTCGATCGCACGCAACCCATGTTGCCGTTGGCACCCGGCATCCCTGAGCGACGTACCCACGATTACATGCGCCACGGTACGACCACCCTGTTCGCGGCGCTGGACATCGCTACTGGTGAAGTAATCGGCGAGGTACATCGGCGCCATCGCAGCAGCGAATTTGTGCGCTTTCTGCGCACCATCGAAGCCAGCGTGCCGTCTTACCTGGAGGTGCATCTGGTAATGGACAACTATGGCACGCACAAAACGCCCTCGATCAAAGCCTGGTTCGCTCGTCATCCTCGCTTCCATGTTCACTTCACACCCACCTCGGCGTCGTGGCTTAACCAGGTCGAACGCATCTCGTTATACAGAAGTGGCGCAGTAGGAGACGTTTGTCCGAAAGCGCATTGAGCAATGAACATGCGTGATGGGGGTTGTTAACGGCCTGAATTTCGCGTTTACTCTCGACTTTTCGAATGCAGATTCGTAATGAGCCGGGAGCGTGGGTGGACGAGGAATTTGAAACATTGGATCTTGGTGACCCGCGGCGGGACCGTCGGGCGAAGGAATTGCTGAAGCGGTTTGCCGCGCGTCCCACTGCGAGTATTCCGGGTGCCTGTGAGGGCTGGGCCGAGACCATGGCGGCGTACCGCTTTCTGGGCAATGAGCACATCGACTGGCGCGACATGATGCAGCCGCACTGGGAGCGCACCGCTGCGCGCATGGGCGAGTTACCGGTAGTCCTGTGCGTGGCTGACACAACGGAGCTGAACTTCAACGGCCAGGACATCGAGGGGGCCGGCCCGCTCAGTTATGAAGCGCAGGTTGGCATGTATCTTCACGCGACCTATGCGGTCACACCGGATCGCGAGGCGCTGGGTGTCATGAACGCCTGGATGTGGGCACGCGAGCCGCGCGACGAAAACGGCCAGCGTGGCGGCGTGTGCGAGAGCGTTCGATGGATCGAAAGTTATGAGATCGTGGCGCAGCAGGCAGCAACCCTGCCGGGCACGCGGCTGGTATATGTGGCCGATCGCGAGGGTGATATCGCGGCGCTCATGCAGCGTGCGCAGGAGTTGGGCGAACCGGCCGACTGGCTGATCCGCTCCCAGCACAACCGCGCACTCAAGGATGAAGCAAAACTGTGGGAAACGGTACACGCGAGCGAGGTGCTCGGTCATATCAGCTTCGTGCTGCCCGGGCGGGGTGGCCAGAAGGCGCGTGAAGTGAAGCAGGAGCTGCGTGCACAGCGCGTGACGTTACCCGGGCGCGGCGGCGTCGAGCTGAGCTGCATTGAGGCATGTGAAGTGGATGCGCCCACTGACGTGAAGCCCGTCGTCTGGCGCCTGCTGAGCAACCGCGAAGTGCACGATACACATGCGCTCACCGAACTGATCGACTGGTACCGCGCGAGGTGGGAGATCGAGATGTTCTTCAACGTGCTGAAGAACGCCTGCCGGGTTGAAACGTTGCAGCTCTCGCAGATGGAGCGCGTGGAGAAGGCGCTTGTGCTGTATATGGTGGTGTCCTGGCGTATCGCACGGCTTATGCGGCTGGGCAGGACCTGCCCGGAGCTGGATGCTTCGCTGTTCTTTGAGGCTGACGAGATACACGGCGCTCACGTGCTCTCCAAGAAACCCCGCCCGAAAAAGCCACCGACGCTTAACCAGATGATACGGATGATTGCATCACTGGGCGGATTCCTCGGACGCAAGGGTGATGGTGAACCCGGCGCGAAGACACTGTGGATTGGCATGCAGCGTGTCATGGATGCGGTGATCACCATCCAGATCCTGCGCGACGGCTACGATACTTCTGTATAAGGAGATGGGCTTAACCAGGTCGAACGATGGTTTGCCGCGCTCACTGAAAAATACCTTCGACGCGGTACGCATCGGTCGACACGTCAACTCGAAGACGCGATCCGTCATTATCTGGATGTCTATAACGCGAACCCCAAACCGTTTGTCTGGAGCAAGTCGGCCGATGAGATCCTGGCCAGCCTCGAACGGTTTTGTGTGCGCGTCCGCAAGGCTGCGGCAGGAGCATCATGAATATCAATACCGACGCAATTGATGAAGTTTCCCTCGCGCTCCTCTACCTGACCCTGCATGACCGATACCGTGCATGGAAGGGCTTCGACTGGGATGTGCTGAACCGGCTCCATGAACGAGGCCTCATCGAAGACCCAGTCAACAAGACGAAGTCCGTGATCTTTACGGAAGAAGGACTGCGCGAGTCCGAGCGACTTTTTAATCAGCACTTTGTCATTCCGGAAAGAACAGAGAATTGATTCAACGAACTTCTAACTCAGGACACTAGCGGGCCTTCCGCCGCCCTTCGGAGCGGCCGGGGTTAAAGTGAGTTTGCCAAGCACTTTGACCGGAAGGAGGTTCACCATGAACTATAGTGGCATTGACCTGCATTCGAACAACAGCATGGTTACCGTGATCGATGAAACGGACCGGATCGTGGCTCAAAGGCGCCTGCCCAACGACCTGACGAAGATCCTGGATTTCCTTGCGCCGTGGAAAGACGGGCTTGCTGGCGTCGTGGTCGAGTCGACCTTTTATGGACGCCCCGGAATTATGCACGGTTTGTAGTTGAGGACAACGGAGCGCGCGGCGTGGGTGCCGATATGAATCGAAGTACGGGACCGTGCCGCGCGAGCTTTTGAATTCCTGAGCATTGCTGGGCCAACCGATCCGATCACTTCACGCGGCCGAGCATAATCACAAGCCCTCGAGAAACTGCAGCACGCGGTCGGTGGGCCGGTAGCGCCGTTGCCTGCTGTGGGGCAATTGAAGCGTACTGAGGGCTCTTTCCTTCATTGCCAGGTCTGCCTCTATGTACATGTGCGCGGTCGCTGGGTTCTCGTGACCCAGCCACAGCGCAATGACCGTGAGGTCAACGCCAGCCTGAAGCAGGTGCATGGCAGTCGCGTGCCGGACCAGGTGCGGTGAGATGCGTTGGCCCTTGAGTCCCGCGCAATCAGTTTCCACAGCCTGGTAGGCGAGGTTAAGGCGATCGGTTATTCCGGTTCGCGTCATCGGTCCGCCTGAACGATTTGGAAAGAGCCACTGTCCGGGTGAAGCGCCAATTTGCCGAAGCCAGAGCCGGATCCGGCTTGCGGTGCTGCGCCAGAGCGGGACCACACGTTCTTTGCGGCCCTTACCGTGAAGACGTACAGAAGGGCTTCGATCCAGATCGACGTCGCCAACGCGTATGCCGATAAGTTCGGATACCCGAGCGCCGGTGTTATAGAGAGTCGCCAACATCACGCGATCGCGCTGGCCGCACCATGTGTTGGGGTTGGGTGCATCGAGCAAGGCGCATATTTCTTCTCGGGAGAGGAAGCGGACCAGCGGGCGCTCGTAACGCTTCATCGGGATCGCGAGCACCTGTTGAATCGTGCCGAGCGATTCTGGTACTCGGGACGCAGCATAGTGCAGAAACGAGCGAATGGCGGCAAGCCGGAGGTTGCGGCTGCGGATGCTGTTTTGGCGAACCACTTCGAGATGGTTGAGGAAGTCGAGAACCAGTGGTGCATCAATATCGCTGAGTTCCAGGCGTTCAGGTTTCCGATGCAATCGCTGTTCGGTGAATTCGAGAAGCAGCCTCATAGTGTCGCGGTAAGCGGCCACCGTTCGCGGGCTGGCGTTACGCTGCTGTATCAGGCGCTCCATAAAGAACTGCTGCAGCAATTGCGCAAACGTCGGTGATGAGTTCAGGTCAAGCATGATTGCCTCCTTGAACGAAGTGCTCGAAGCGATCGCCTGCGATGGTCATCAGCTCAGGTATTGCCGTTATGTACCAGAACGTATCGGTGACCTGGGTATGTCCGACATAGGTGGAAAGCACCAGCATCGCATTACCGACATCGATCCCCTCCTGATACCAGCCGATAAGACGGCGGCAGATAAAGCTGTGCCTCAGATCGTGGATGCGCGGGTGCGGGTGACCTCCTCGGGCCTGCCATCCGAGCTGTGCTCGAAGACGGGCGAAGGCATATGCGATCTGACGATAGTTCACTGGCCTCCCGCGGTCTGACACGAAGAACGCGTCGGTCGTCGACGCGGGCAGCCTTTTATCCCGAATACACACATAGGTACGGAGGGCTTCGGTGGTGGTCGGATGTAGAGGAACCTGGCGGGCTTTCCGAAACTTGCTCTGACGGATCGTGAGCAGGCCGCGTTCCAAGTCCACGTCCGATCGCCGAAAGTCCAACGCCTCCGAGATACGCAAACCCGTGGCCGCAAGCAGACCGAAGACGGTTTCACAGGTAACTGGACGCAGGCTGCCGGCGGGCGGAAGTCGTCGCGCAGTATCCAGCAACGCGTCGATCTCCTCCTCCGAGTAGATATGCGGGGTCAACCGTCGATGTCCTGGTCCACAGAGTCCTGGCGATGCAATTTCGGTGGCGGGATCAAACTGCAGGCGATACTTGGCGAACGGGCTCAAGATTCTTAGCCGACCTGCTCTCGTGGTGGCTGTCGTGCGGCTGGACGAACAGGCCCAACGCAAGGCCAGTTCTTCCGTGATCGGACCGCGGTGACCGATTTGATCGGCGAAGCGTGCAAAGCACAGCAGCCGCCTTTCCTCACTCTCCAAAGCGAAGCCGAGTCGCCGGCGGCATTCGAGATAGTCCTCGACCAGGGACACCATGGTAGTGGCGCGCTTCATGTGCGTCTCCCCGGCCATGGCAAGGCAACGGTGTTGAGCCTGGGTAGATCGACTTTGACATAGATGGTCGTCGTGTTGACGTTGCGGTGGCGCAGTAGATCGGCGATGTCTTTGAGACTTGCCCCTTCCCTGAGTAGCCTTGATGCGACCGAATGGCGTAGCACATGGGTTCCGGTCCACCGCTGAGCGAGGCTACACCGGGCGTAGGCACAGCGTACGGCATTACGCACCAGGCTGGGCCCCACCGGTTCATCGCGCGGAGCGCGGTGCCGCACAAACAGTGCGCGGCTTTCCGTTCGCGGGCGCCCGAAGCGCAAATAGTCAGCGATCGCGCGCCCCGTCTCCAAAGGCAACGGCAGAAGTGTTGTGCGCTTTGCCTTCGCTTTGGCAATCCGGAGCGTCCCTTCTCGCCAATTCAAGTCATCGAGCTGGATAAAAGCCACTTCGCTCGCCCGCAGGCCCAGGTCCACCAGACAGCGAATGATCGCGTAGTCACGTCGGCCGGTTGGACACGTATGATCGAAGGAATTCACAAGCCCCGCCAGTTCTGAATCGGTAAGAGAATCCGGTAACGCCGCTAGACGCCAGTAAGCGACTCTTGGGACTGCGGCAATCAGGGGTTCGGTAGGTTGTCCGTGTATGCGACGGAAACGCAAATAACTCCGCAGACAGTCGCCAATGATTCCTGCTGTCCGGGGTTGGCAGCCCGCGGCGCGATCAGTCACGAATCGACAGATCTCATCTGGCTTGAGGCATTCAAGCGCAAGCGGCCCCCAGCCAAATCGGGCAATGAGGAATTCACGGACGTAGCGCAGACGGTAGAGACGCGTTGCTGGTGCTAGCCCCTGCACATCCTGAAGATAAGCGTCAAAGAGCCGAAGTTCTTCACTTATGAAACTGGAAACCGGCGCTGATGTCGAGGGAATGATTCCCTCCGAGCGCAGCATGTGAAGCAGATGACGCAGCGCGCGGCGAAGGTTTGCGGGGGTGCGGGGACGTGGCTTGCTGCAGTGGCAGACGGGAAGGTGCTCCGTGAGAAAGCGATGCAGCACCGTCTCGTCGATGTGATTGATAGCGATGCGTCGCGCAGTCAACCACCGTCCGAAGTGGGAGGCGCATTGCAGATAGTTCTCTTTAGTAATACCCGCATATCCGTGACGCCCCAAGTAGTCGGTGAAATTCCCGACGACGGGTCCAAGTGCGCCGTACCGCGCGCGATTGCACACGACAACTTCAGAAACGACTGGCGTGATCATGATCGCTCTCCTGAGAGATGGCGATGAAGCCATCTGGGAAGAGCAGTATCTGTTATGCAAGGTTGGCCGATGGTGAGGCGCTACCTGGCACCCAGAGGAATTGGGCGTCGCACCTCAGCATGACCGACAAACCGTGCATAATTCCCGGGCGTCCATAAAACGTTCTATAGAAATGTTTCTATAGGACGTATAACTGGTACTGGCTTGTCGATGGCTTGATGGCCGCGGGCTTTGCCGTCCATCTGGCAAATACCGCTGCCATCAAGCAGTACGAGGGCCTGAAGTATGCCGGCGATAAACGAGATGCCGTGTTTCTCGCGCATATCTTCCGCCTTGGACTACTGCCAGAAGGTTACATCTATCCGCCGGAGGAGCGAGGCCCGCGTGATCTCGCCCGCAAGCGCATGCAACTCGTACAGCAAAGCACGCTGAACACTCTCAGCATCGAGACCATCCTGGCCCGGCAGTTGAATCTGCGCCTCAACGCAGAGCAGGTCCGCCATCTCGATAGCGTGGCTGTAACCTCACTTGGTTTGCCACCGAATATCGAGACTGCCCTGGCAGCAAACCTCGCGGTCGTGCATACCCTGCAAGCACAGATCAGGGTAATCGAGTCGATACTTCATCGCGAAGCAAAACTGCGTCCCGAGTTCGCGATCCTCAAAACTGCGCCCGGTATCGGAGTCACACTCGCGACCACGATCATGCTGGAGACGGGCACCATTTCCCGCTTCCGCACTGTCGGCCAGTTCAGCTCGTACTGTCGGTGCGTTGAAAGCAGGCGCGTCTCGAAAGGCAGGAAGAAAGGCGAAGGCAACGCAAAGAACGGCAACAAGTATCAACTGGTTGCGCGTCTCCGTCCATTGCGAACGGAAGAACTACGATGACCGTTGGTAATCGTGCGAAGCCAGGAACATCGTTGTGAAAAGCGACTGGTATCTCGATATCGGAGTTTGCATTATGATCAGGAATGCGA